>NZ_JAHLJC010000001.1:0-17486 GCF_020496255.1 Pseudonocardia sp. ICBG1142
TCGCCGAGGCGGTGGCCGGCGCCGAGGTCCTGATCGGCGGGCGGTGCCCGAAGGAGGTCGGCGTGGCCGGGCCGGACCTGCGGCTGGTGCACGCGGCCGGTGCCGGGACCGACGGGATCGTGGTCGACGCGCTGCCCGTCGGGTGCGTCGTCGCGAACACCTTCCACCACGAGGACTCGATCGCCGAGTACGTCCTCGCGTCCACGATCCTGCTGCGCCGCGGGTTCCTCGCCCAGGACCGCGCACTGCGGGCGGGGGAGTGGCCCACCCCGGCCTACGACCCGTCCGCGCCATGGGTGGACTCGCTGTCCGGTGCCGTCGTGGGCCTCGTCGGTTTCGGGCACATCGGGGCCCGCGTCTGGGACCGGTTGCGTGCACTCGGCGCCCGCGGTGTCGCGGTGACCCGGCGCGGCGCGGTCGATGCGACCGCCACCGGCCTGGACTGGGCGGGCAGCACCGCCGACCGGCTGGGTGAGCTGCTCGCCGTCGCCGACGTCGTCGTGGTCAGTGCGCCGCTGACCCCGGAGACCGAGGGGCTGCTGGGCGCATCCGAGCTCGCCGCGATGCGCCCCGGAGCCGTACTGGTCAACGTCGGCCGTGGCCCGCTCGTCGACGAGCACGCGCTCTACGCGGCCCTGCGCGACGGCGCCATCGGCGGTGCCGCGATCGACGTCTGGTACGGCTACCCGCCCGCCGGGAGCACCCACGCCGCGCCGTCGTCGCTGCCCTTCGCCGAGCTGGGCAACGTGCTGATGACCCCGCACTCGTCGGGACTGACCCGCCAGACCTTCCTCGGCCGGGCCGCCGACATCGGCGCGAACGTGCATCGGCTCGTCGCCGGCGAGGAGCTGCGCGACGTGGTGGCGGTGGCCCGGTGAGCGACCGCATCGTCGCGGCCGAGGTCCTCCTGACCTCACCCGGGCGCAACTACGTCACGCTGAAGCTCACCACCGCCGACGGCGTCGTCGGCTGGGGCGACGCGACCCTCAACGGCCGCGAGCTCGCCGTCGCCGCCTACCTGCGCGAACACCTGTGCCCGCAGCTCGTCGCCCGGGACCCCGGGCGCATCGAGGACACCTGGCAGTACCTCTACCGGGGCGCCTACTGGCGGCGCGGCCCGGTCACCATGACCGCGATCGGCGCCGTCGACCTCGCACTGTGGGACATCCTCGGCAAGACCGCGGGGCTGCCGGTGTACCGGTTGCTCGGCGGCGCGGTGCGGGACCGGGTGCGCGCCTACACCCACGCCACCGGCTGGGAGACCGCGCAGCTGTGCGACGCCGTCGACGCGGCCGTCGAGCGCGGGTTCACCGCGGTCCGCGTCCAGACCGGGGTGCCCGGCCTCGACACCGTCTACGGCGTCGGTCGTGGCCCGGGCTACGAGCCCGCCGGCCGGGGCACCGTGCCCGCCGAGGAGACCTGGGACACCGCGGCCTACCTGCGCCACGCACCGGCCGCGCTCGCCGAGGTCCGGGCGCACACCGGGCCGGAGCTGGCGCTCCTGCACGACGCCCACCACCGGCTCACCCCGATCGAGGCGGCCCGGCTCGGCCGCGCGCTGGAGCCGGTCGACCTGTACTGGCTCGAGGACGTCACTCCGTGCGAGAACCAGGAGGTCCTGCGCCGGGTCCGCGCCCACACCACGACCCCGCTCGCGATCGGCGAGGTGTTCTCCACGATCTGGGAGTTCCAGCAGCTGATCACCGAGCAGCTCATCGACCACGCCCGGGCCGCCGTCACCCACGCCGGCGGGATCAGCTCCCTGCGCCGGCTCGCGGCACTGGCCGACCCGTGGCAGGTCCGGATCAGCCCGCACGGCCCGTCGGACGTGTCGCCGGTCGCGATGGCCGCGGCCCTGCACGTCGCGCTCGCGACGCCCAACCACGGGATCCAGGAGTACATGGGTCACCCCGGACCGGCACACGAGGTGTTCCGGCACGCCTGGAGCTGCGTCGACGGCCACCTGCACCCCGGCGACGCCCCCGGGCTCGGTGTCGACGTGGACGAGGCGCTCGCCGCCCGGTTCCCCTACGAGCCCGCCCTGCTGCCGGTCGCGCGCCGTCGCGACGGCTCGATGACGGACTGGTGAGGGCCGTGCCGGCCCGGCAGCACCCCGGAATCGTCCACCTCGGACTGTCCAACTTCCACCGCGCCCACCAGGCCGTGCACACCGCCGCCGCGCTCGACGCGGCCGACGGGCCCTGGGGGGTCCTGGGCGTGGCGCCGCGCAGCACCGCCGTCGCCGACGCCATGGTCGCCCAGGACCTGCGCTACGCCGTCGTCGAGATCTCCCCGGCGGGGGAGCGCGCCGTCGTCCCGGCCGTGCACACCGGGGTGCGGGTCGCCGCCCGGGAGCCGGACGCGGTGCTGGCCGCGCTGTCCGCCCCCGGCACCCGGATCGTCTCGCTCACGGTGACCGAGCACGGCTACACGCTCGACCCGGTCACCGGCGGGCTCGACCTCGACCACCCCGGTGTCCGCGCCGACCTGCGCGGTGACGCCGCTCCGGGCACCGCGATCGGCCTGGTCGCCCGTGGGCTGCTGCACCGGGCCCGCGCCGGCGCGGCTCCCGTCACCGTGCTGAGCTGCGACAACCTGCTCGGCAACGGCGACACCACCGCCCGGCTGGTGCACGGGTTCGCCCACGCCATGGCCCAGGCCGAGCGCGAGGAGCTCACCGCCTATCTGGCCGGGGTGACCTTCCCGAACAGCATGGTGGACCGGATCGTCCCCGCGACCACGGACGCCACCCGGGCCGCCGCCGCCCGCCTCACCGGTGTCGACGACGCCGTCCCGGTCCCCGCCGAGCCGTTCAGCATGTGGGCGCTGGAGGACCGGTTCGCCGCGGGCCGCCCGGCCTGGGAGTCGGCCGGTCGCGGTGTCCCGGGCGCGGTGTTCACCGACGACGTCGCCGGCTACGAGCTGCTCAAGCTGCGGCTGCTCAACGGCACCCACTCGCTGCTGGCCTACCTCGGCGCACTGGCGGGGCAGGACCTCATCCCCGGTGCCATGGCGCACCCGGCCGTCCGCGCCGCTGCCGAGCGGGTCCTGCACGACGAGTACCGGCCCACCGTCCCGGTGCCCGCGGGCGTCGACATCGACGCCTACGCCGCCCGGCTGGTGGAGCGCTGGTCGAACACCGCGCTCGGCCACCGCACCCGCCAGGTCGGCTCGGACGGCTCGCTGAAACTCGCCCAGCGGGTCCCGGGCCCGGCGGCCGAGCACGTGGCCGCCGGACGCATGCCCCATCACCTGGCGCTCACCGTCGCCGCGTGGCTGGCCTGCGTCGCGCCGCCGCCGGGGTACGACCCCGGCCCGCATGCCGCCGCGATGCACGAGCCGGCCCGCGAGCGGCTCGCCGCCACGGCGACCGGCCCGGCCGCGGACCACGTCCGTGCGGCCTGCGCACTGCTCGGCGGCGAGCCCGGACCCGGGTTTCGCCGACCGCGTCACCGACCTGTTCATCGTCCTGACCCGGCACGGCGTCGACGCCGCCGTCGCCGAGGCCGCTGGTGGGAGGGACCGCCGCATGACCGCTCCCGTGATCCCGGATCGCACCCGCGCGGCCGTGCTGCATGCCGCCTTCGACCTCCGGGTGGAGGACATCCCGGTCGTCCGGCCCGCACCCGGGGAGGTGCTCGTCGCCGTGGAGGCGGTCGGGGTCTGCGGTTCCGACGTCCACTACTTCACCGACGGGCGCAACGGCCGCAACGTGCTGCGCGCCCCGATGGTGCTCGGGCACGAGGCGGCCGGTGTGGTCGTCGAGCTGGGCGACGACGTCGACGGTCCCGCCGTCGGGACCCGGGTCGCGGTGGAGCCCGCCGTCGGGTGCGGGACGTGCCCGACCTGCCGCTCGGGTGCCTACCACCTGTGCCCCGCAGGCACCTGCCTCGGCTCGCCGCCCACGCACGGGGCGATGTCGGGCTACCGGGTGGTCCCTGCCCGCGCGGTGCACCCGCTGCCCGACACCCTCGACACCGAGACCGCTGCCCTGGTCGAGCCGCTCGCCGTGGCCGTGCACGCGGTGCGCCGCGCCGGGGTCGTGACCGGGCACCGGGTACTGGTCACCGGGGCGGGGCCGATCGGTGTGCTGGTCGCGCAGGTCGCGCGGGCCGCCGGGGCGCACGACGTCGTCGTCACCGATGTGCACGACGCCCGGCTCGACCGTGCAGCCGCGCTCGGCGCGACCGCCGTCGTCAACACCGCCCGCGACGACCTGCCGGCCGCCGCCTTCGACCGTCTGCTGGAGTGCTCCGCGGTGCCCGCCGCGCTGTGGCAGGGCATGCACGCGCTCGCCCCGGCGGGCCGGCGACCGTCGTCGGGCAGGCGCCGCCGTCCGTCGACGGCCTGCCGCTGGCACTCATGCAGCGCTGGGAGATCGACCTGAACGCCTCCTTCCGCTCGGCGCACGCGTTCCCGACCGCCGTCGGGCTCGCCGCATCCGGCCGGGTGGACCTCGCCGGTGTGCTCACCGGCCGGTTCGCCCTCGACGAGGCACCCGCCGCGCTCCGTGCCCCGGGTGCCGATCCGCGCCACCTGAAGGTCGTCGTCCGTCCGCGCGGATGAGCGACCCACCCCACCCGTCGACCACCGCCCCGTAGCGGGGCCCGATCCATCCGAGGACGTATGGACACGAGCGGAACCACACCGGACAACACGGTCAGGGCCGCCGACCGCCCTGCCGACCCGCGGGCGACCCGCAGGGCCGCGTGGGCAGGCCTGGTAGGCACCACCCTGGAGCAGTACGACTTCGTCATCTACGGCACCGCGTCCGCGCTCGTGTTCCCGAATCATGATGGTCATCACACACGTCTGCCAAAGTCCCAGGTCAGAGCACCCTACCGCACCGGAGAGACCCTGATGACCGAGCCCCTCGTCGGAACCGACACGCTGCCACCGTACGAACCTGACATGTTTGCGACACTGGGTCCCGCGATCGTGAGGTGGTCCCTGGAGAACGGTCTCCGGGTCCTCGACGGCAAGTCTGCGGGCGCTTTGTTCGTACCCACGCGGTCGTAGTACGCGTTCATTTGCCACTGGTACCGGCTACGCGACGACGGAGAGTTCTACTACCGTGGCGGCGCGATTAGGCTCGCGCGCGGCTCGCTGAAGTCTCCGCTGGGAGCCTGGCTCGCGACCGTGGAACTCACGGGGCCCGTGCGATTCAATGGGTTCCAGTCTCGGAACCGCTGCGGTGAGCTCCTGGGTCGACGGCAGTCGATGCCACTGATTCAGATCGCGGCGGTCTCGGAGAGCCAGACTTAGAACACGTTCAACTATGTTGCGGGCTGGAACGCGCGCGGCACAGAACTCGTCAAGAACTACGATCTGGACCCCGGCAAGAAGCACATCTTCTCGCCGGGGGCCCGTAACGTAGCCGGTGGCAAAATCACCGTGGTCTCCTCGCGGGCTGCCACGATTCGCGGCTCTCGCCCGACATTGGTCATCGCGGACGAGTGTTCCGAGTGGACAGTGTCCAACGGTGGTCGACGCTTGTGGGAGACCATTGACGACAACGCGACGAAGGTCGACGGTTCCCGGGTGCTCGCACTCATGAACACATGGTCACCGGGCTCGGGCTCCGTCGCGGAAGACATCTACGATAGCTGGCTTAACGAACGCACTGGTGCTACAGTGAACGAGCGTCCGCTGTTGTATTGGTCGCGGGAGGCATCCGCAGACACCGATTGGTCGGACCCGGCGTCGATCGAACGGACACTGGCATACATTTACGATGAGTGTCCGTGGGTGAACCAGTCGCAGGTTCTGTCAAAGATCATGGCGCCGATGAAACCCGTGGCGAGTTCCATGCGCGAATTCGGGAATCTGATCGTGTCGGACCTGAGTTCATGGGTTTCGAAACAGGACTGGGACGCCAACGCGTGTGACGATCGAATCGTCGATGGCGACGAGATCGTGCTGGCTCTAGACCCGGCGCTCACCGAAGACGCCACGGTCCTTATCGGCTGTCGACTGTCGGACGGGCTCGCACAGCCGCTATTCACGTGGGACCCAGCGACGATGCATCGGGACCTGGACGTGGCGGCGCTCGACGCGGCTGTCGCGGACGCATTCGATCGGTTTCAGGTCCGCGCGTTCGCTGCGGACGTACATCCGTTGGAAGGTCGCGTGTTGGTGGACTGGCCGACCGCGTACGGCGATCGGCTGTGGCTTGATGCGTCGGCGAAGCACCTGATTGGTTTCGACATGCGCGCGTTGAAGCTCGATGTCGCGCGGGCCGCAGAACTCGTCGCAGACGACATCGCGAACAAGTCGTGCCCGCATGTCGGGGACCCGCTGTTGACGACGCATGTGGTCAACGCTCAGCGCCGCCCGTATCGAGAATACGTGTCGCTGGGGCGCGGTCACCGGGACCGTAAGATCGATGGTGCGGTGTCGTTGGTACTCGCACGACTCATGCGCCGATCGGTGTTGGAGTCCGACGCGTACACACGGCGATCTCAGGGCTCAAAGGTAGTGGTGTTTCGGTGATGCCGGATGTGGAGCTGATCGAGCGGTTGCTCGCGACGGGCAGCAGCCTCTAGTGGAAGCGGCGGACGCGGGACCGCTATTATCGAGGCTCGCAGCGCCTGGCGATGTTGGGTCTTGCGACGCCGCCGGAAATGCAGTCGCTTCAGACGGTGGTGAACTGGTGCCGGACCACGGTGGACGCGTTAGCCGAACGACTCGATGTCAGCGGTTTCCGCACGGGTGATCCGGGCGCCGATGAGCTGCTGTGGTCGTGGTGGAAGCGCAACGACATGGTGGTTGCCTCCGATGCGGCGCACACGGAAGCTCTCGTGCAAGGCATCGCGTTTGTGGTCGTCGGCCGTGATCCGGACGAGCCGTCGGTGCCGCGTTATACGGTGGAGTCTTCCGAGGCGCTTACGGTGGAGTTCGACCAGTTCGGGCGTCACTTGCGGGCGGCTCTGCGCCGTTACATTGAGCCGGAGACCGGCGAGCTGTTCGTGACGTTGTATGGGCCGAACGTCACGAGAAGCTACCAGCAGCGTCATGCGCGCTGGCATCTCGTGGACGAGGACGAACACCGGTTGGGTGTCGTGCCGGTCGTGCCGGTGGTCAACAGGTCTCGGGTCACCGACTGGTTCGGTGAGACCGAGATGAAAGACGTGATGACCATCGTGGACGCGGTGTGTCGGACGGCGACTAATCTGTCGGCGGCGTCGGAGACACTGGCGGTGCCGTCGAGGTACGTGATCGGTGCATCGCGCGATGACTTCGTGGACGCGGAAACCGGCGAGCCGATCCCGGTGTGGGAGGGCTATCTCGGCCGGTTGAACGCGCTGAGCAACGCTGAGGCCCGCGTGGTGCAGCTCGACGGGGCAAGCCTTGAGAACTTCACGAAGACGATTGAGCTGTACGGCAAGGTCGTGTCGTCGTTGACGGGCCTACCGGTGCACTATCTGGGGATTTCGCCGAACGGGAATCCGAGTTCTGCCGATGCGATCCGCTCGGGCGAGTCGCGGCATGTCAAGCGTGCTGAACGTAAGCAGTCTGGGTTCGGCTCCGCGTGGTCGCAGGTCAGTGACATCGCGTTGCGGCTGGTCGCGGGTGCACAGTTACCGGTGTCGACGACGTGGTCGGATGCGTCGACGCCCACGGTGGCGGCGAAAGCTGATGCGGTCGTGAAGCTCGTGCAGTCGCGGATTCTGCCGGTGGAAGGCGCGTGGCTGGAACTCGGCTATGACGCGGACAAGCGGGCCTTGTACCGGTCGCTAATGTCGGGTGATCCGTTGCAGCAGGTACTTGAGTCGTTGGTGCCGCCACCGCGCGAGGAAGCTCCACGCGGTGCGGTTGAGTGAGTTCAAGCGGTCCCAGAACGTCGTCGCGGCTCGTGTGAGTGTGGCAGCAGCGTCGGTGTTGACGCCGCTGTTGGATGCGGAGCCGGTCGAGTCTGATGTCGTCGCGGTCGCGGGGGCGTTGGAGTCCACGGTGCTCGGCGCCCGTCGGGTGCTGGAGCACCTGGCGGACGAGTTCTACCAGAGTCAACGTGACGTTCACGTCGGCGCGCGGTCGCATGTCAGCTTACCGTAGCGGCGCTATGGCTCTTCGGCGCTCGCGTCGGGTCTCGCGCGTGTGGGTCTGCGGCCGGGGCACCGGTTCACGTCGTTGCCACACGCGGTAGCGACCGTGACTCGACACACACGTGCTGCGCCACGGTTGCGAGTCATGGACCTGACGCACACAGATCGGTCCGCGCTCGGGTTCGCGCGCACCAGCGGCGGCACGTCGTCGTGTGCGTTTTGCCTGATGTTGATCAGCCGTGGGCCCGTGTACCGGTCGGCTGTCAGCGCGGGAGCCATGACGAGTTTCCACAATCACTGTGATTGCGTCGTCGTACCGGTGTTCACAAAACATTCATTTCCAGGTCGCGCAGAGTTCATGCGCGCAGAGCAGCAGTGGATCGATTCCACACGAGGCACCACGGGTGCCTCAGCAGTGACCGCGTTCCGGCGCTCACTGGCTACCGACGGCTCCCGGCGAGCCGCATGAGGCCCCAGGAGGACCCATGACAGACACCGACACTGGCGCCACGGCCGAGCTCAAGTTCGAGGAACTTCCCGAGCACTGGCGTAAGGAGCTCCGCGCGGTGCGCGACGAGTGCGCCCGACGGCGAAGCTCCGAGAACGCGCTGACCGCGTAGAACCAGCAGCTCACCGAGCAGAACGCGCAGCACGTGGAGGCGCTGAACACGGCCCAACTGGAGCATCTGCGCTACCGGGCCACGGTGAACGCAGGCGTGCCGCTGGAGAACGTGGAGGACTTCGCGTCGAGACTGCGCGGCACCGATGCCGCCGAGATCACGGCCGACGCGGTGGAACTCGCACGGATGTTCACACAGACACGTCCGGCGCCGACTGGGTCCACCGCGCACGGTGTCGACCACTCGCAGGGTCGCGGTAACCGTCGCGATGCTGCACCACTTGATCCCGCGAACCAGCTCCGCGACTTGATTCAGGCGCAGCTAGGGCGGGACTGACCACTACACGAAGGACGAAGACTATGGCCCCGGTGAATGTCGCCTCTGGCGCGCCCATCGATCCCCGGTTCACCGACGACATCGCGCACGGTCAGGGACGCCTCGGGCGCCCGGACACGCCAGAGCATCTACTGCCGAAGGAGGTCTCGGGCGACATCTTCACCAAGGTCGCGGAGAACTCGTCGCTGCTGTCCCTGGGATAGCAGATCCCGGTGTCGATCCGAGAGAACGTGATCCGGCGGGCGTCGACGAATCCCGAGGCCGGTCAGGTCGGCGTCGGCACGAAGCTCGTCGAGCGTGAGGGTCACCTCAAGCCGCTGTCGGGTTTCGCCTACGGTGAGGAGCGTACGTTCTCGCCGGTGAAGTTCGCGACGATCGTGCCCGTGTCGGAGGAGTTCCTGCGGGCGAATCCGGACGGGCTCTACAGCGAGCTTGCGGGTAAGCTGTCCGGCGCGATCTCCCGCGCGGTGGAGCTCGCGGCGTTCCACAACCGTAACTCGCTGACCGGTGAGCCGATCCAGGGCACCGACGCCAACGGCTCCGTGATCGGCTCGATCCCCGACGACCATAAGCTGCAGGTCAACGCGACCGACAGTCTCGTGGAGCAGATTCTCACCGGCTACGACCTGATCGTGTCGGCGGAGCAGAAGAATTTCGACTTCACCGGCTTTGCCGCGCACCCGCAGTTCCGTGCGAAGCTCGCCACAGCACGCGACCGGCTCGGGAACCTGGCATATGCCACCGGGGTCGAGTCCAAGGGCCCGGTGAACCTGACCGCGCAGGTCGGAAGCTTCCTGGGCCTACCGGTGGCGTTCGGCAAGGCGGTCTCCGGTCGTATCGGGAACAACGCCGGTACCGACGTGAAGCTGATCGGCGGGGACTTCTCCCAGTTCGCCTACGGCTTCGCCGACGCGATCCGGATCAAGGTCTCGGACCAGGCGGTCGTGCGCGGAGTCTCGATGTGGGAGACGAACCAGGTCGCGGTGCTCGCCGAGTGCACCTTCGGCTGGTACGTCAACGACCCGACCGCATTCGTCGCGTGGGAACTCGCGACCAGCGGCGACAAGGCAAAGCCTGCTGCTGCCAGCGGCGGTCGTAAGCCCGCCAAGGACCCGGAGCAGGCCTAAACACCGGAGCTGATCGCGGTCCCGGTGGAGCCGACACCGGAACCAGCGGAGTCGACTCCTCCGGCACCGGAGCCGGGACCAGCTACCGGGTCGCCCGGGCCGGAGCCGACTCCACCGGGATCAGCTACGGACCCCGTGGAGTCGAACCCACCGGAGCCCGAGTCGGACCCGGTGACCGAATCCCCGGAACCAGCGGAGTCGACTCCACCGGAGTCGCGACCGGTACGACCCCCGGATTCCATCTGGGGCCATCGACCTGCGGGAGGCCGACGGAATGCACGCGACGGTCGCTGACGTCGAGACGCTGCTCATGCGGGAGCTCGCCGACACCGAGCGCGAGTTCGCCGCGCGCATGATCGCCATGACCGAAGCACGCTTGCGGGCGCGGATACCGGACCTCGACGACCGCGTGGCGCGTGAGGCCGGTTTCGCCGACCGAGTCAACTACGTGATCGCGAGTGTCGTCGCGCGGCGGATCAGTAATCCGACCGGCGGTACCAGCAGTTTCGAGGTCATCGGGCCGTTCTCGATCCGGGACCAGTCGTCGACGGGCTCCGGCGACTGGCTCACCGCAGACGAGTGGGCGCTGCTGGGGCTCGCGACCGGGGCGTTCACGATCCGGCCGGTGATCAGTGCAGCCGACGACGGTGTTCGCCGTGGCTCGAAACCTGACTGGTGGTGGGACTTCGCATGAGGCGCCGGGTGAAACTTCGTCGACCGGGTCCACCGGATGCGTTCGGCGACCGCGCGGAGGCCGCCGAGTTCTGGGACACGAGTCCGTGGGTGATCGGGATCGCGTCGAGCCATGACGACTCCGACGGCCGCCAGAACCGCACGAGCACTCGGATCGAGTGCTATGTGCCCGCACAGAGCACGGAGGCCCGTGCAGGCGATCAAGTCAACATCGACGGCAGCTGGTTCGACGTGGACGGTGTTCCGGCCCGTGCGGAGTCCCCGTTCACGTCACGACTCGGCGGTTACGTAGTGCAGCTAAAACGATACGAAGGGTGACAGGTCGTGCGTTATGAAGGTTCCGTGGACCTGTCGCAGGTGCTCAACAGCGACAGGCTCGAACGGGAGCTTGCTGCGGTCGCTCGGCGAATCGCGCGATCGGCGCAAGCCAGCGCACCGCGACGCACCGGGGCTCTCGCGGGCTCTGTAGACGTCTTCACCGAGCGCAACAGCGGCACCACGCGCGACCGCGTGGTCGCACACGTCACGGTGAGCGCGCCGTACGCGGCATCAGTCGAGTTCGGCACGAGCCGTATGCGCGGCTCGTTCTGGCTCCGGCGTACAGCGCAGTCGGCATGAGCGACATGGAGCCGTTCCCGGACATCGAACAGGTGCTCGTGACACTGTTCGCCGACATCGCGCCGACGGTGACCGAGGCACCGGAGGGATTCACACCGCCGATGGTGCGCGTGAGCCGGACCGGCGGCTCCGACGATGGCCTCACCGATTCTCCGATCGTGGAGACCACGTGCTACGGCGCCACGCGCGTGGAGTCATGGGCGCTCGACGGTCTCGTACGGCAGCGGGTACTCGCGTGTGCCGCGACCGTCGTCGACACGGTGTTGATCGACACCGCGTCGACCGTCACGCCCGCTCAGCAGCTCTCGGACCCACGGCTGGACATCCGCGCGGTGAGTTCCAGCTACCGATTCGGACTGCGCAGACGCAGTCCCTACATGGAGGACAGCTCACATGGCTGACACGGACCTTCTCACGCTCAAGCGTGCGAAGGCAGGCAACATTCGCAAGGTTCTCGACGCGGTGGTCGCGGTGGCGCCGATGAGCGCACCGGTGCCGGAGACGTTCACCGTGGCTGGCGCGCTGCAGGAGCTGCCGCCGGAGTACCGCACGATCGGCTGGGTGTCGAAGAAGGACGGCTACAAGTGGTCCCGTGACACCGACAGCAGCGACATCGAGTCCCACGGCTCGGTGGAGCCCACGCGCCGTGACATCACCAAGGACGTCACCGGGCTCGCGATGACCGCGCAGGAGACCTCGCGGCTGACGCTGGAGCTGTCGAACAACGTGGACCTGTCGGAGGCCCGACTTGTCGACGGGGAGCTGAGCTACACGCGTCAGGTCGCGCCGTCGACGCGTTACTGGCGCCTGATCGCGATCGGCATCGACGGCTCCGGGAGCGACGCGTTCTACGTGATCAACGTGCTGCCGCGCGCGACGATCTCCGAGTACGGCGAGCTGACCTGGTCGGATGAGGACGCGCTGACGTATCCACTGACGTGGTCTGCCACCGTGGACCAGGACCTCAAGTACAGCTTCCGGCAGGTGCTCGCGGGGCCCGGCTTTGAGTCGAGGGCCGCCGACATGGACTTCAGCGGAGACTCGCCGTCGCCGTCGCCGTCGCCTGAGCCTGCGCCGAAGCCGCCGCGAGGTGGCAACGGTTCCGGTTCCGGTTCCGATGATGACGCTGCCAAGCCCGGGCCGACGAAGTGATGAGCAGCAGGTCTGAGCGCAGGTCGTGGGACGCCTATGTCCGCGAGTCCCGCGAGAAGTACTCCGAGGTCGATCTCGGCGCTGAGGGCGTCGTGCGCGTGTATGTGCCGTCGTCGACGGCGATGGAGCGGTTGTCGACGCTGGACGCGAACGACCAGTGGTCCCAGATCGACGTGCTCTTCGGCGACGAGAACGGTGCGAAGCTGCGCCGGGTCGCCGGGGATGAGCCGATCACCGCGCTACAAGCTCTCGTCACCGACGTGATGCGCGATCTGGGTCTCGACGACATGGGAAACTGATCCGCTGCTGGGAGCTCATCGACCGCTACGGACCCGAGCTGGAATACGACCTGCACCATGAGCTGGGGCTCGATCTTCTGGACTGGTTCCGCGGCGAACACCGGTGGAGCAAACTCGTGCGGCTCAGCGCGCGGCTGCCGGAGCACGGCTCGTTCAAAGCCGCGATGCTCGATGACGACGAGTACGCCGAACGCATGGGCGTTCAGGGCGACGCCGGTGCTGATCGCGTGGCGCCGAGCTACCGGGGCTATGACCCGGTGCTTGCGCGGTTGACCGACATCGCGGACCTGTTGCTGTCGCTGCGCACGACGGTGGTCGCGGTGAACTCCGAGAGCGGTCGGGCGCCGTCGACCCGATTCATGCCGAGACCGGAGACCGCGTTCGACCGGCTTGAGCGGCGTCGGTCACGTCAACAGCTCGATGCGCTCTCAGCAGTGCTTACACCAGGAAGGTGAACGACAGTGGCGCTCACGACCGCCCAGGTCAGTGTCCGCGTGGTACCCGATGTGCGCGGCTTCCAACGTCAGGTCCGCCGTGATCTGACCGCTGCGAAGCTCCAGCCGGTGCGTGTACCCATGCGGGTCGCGACCGATCGCATGGTCGTCGGCATGCGTCGCGCGTTCGACAGCGTGCAGAGCCATGCGGCGCGTGCGTCCGTGCGCGTGGCGCAGGCGTTCGCAGCGCAGATGCCACGTGCGTCGGCAGCCGTAGCGCAGTTCGCGGCGGGCTTTCAACGCGTGGAGTCGACGGCGAACGGTGTCGCGGCGCGCATGCACCAGTTCGGTGCGACGACGCGCCGGGCACTCGACAGCACGTCGGCGCCGCTACGGAACTTCCACGCGGGCTTCCGTAGCGCCGATGGTGCCGCATCGGCGTTGACCGGTCGCATGGGCTCGTTGGGTGGGCTCAGTCGCCGCGCGTTCGAGGCCGCAGCGCAACCGTTGCGGAACTTCCATGCCGGGTTCACACAGCTCGGCGCGGCGTCATCGGCGTTCTCCGGGCGCATGGGCACACTCGGCGGTGTCAGTCGCCGCGCGATTGGCGGACTCGGCTCCACGTTCGCCCGCGTGGGAACCTCTATCCGTGCAACGGCCCAGTCGATTGGTGCATCGATCCAGAACGGCATCGACACTCCACTGCGAGGTGTCGCACGGAGGGCCGGTGGGCTCGCAGCCGCCGTGGGACTCGGAAGCCTCGGCTCCAGCGCACTACAGGCCGCACAGGACATCTAGAACACGCGGCTGACGCTGACGGGACTCTACGGGTCCGCGCAGGACGCCGGGGACATGATGGAGCGGTTGAAGCGGCTCTCGTCGAACTCACCGATCGAGTACCAGGCCTACGCGAAAGCGAGCCAGCAGCTCGCCTACATGGGCGTCAAGGGCCAGCAGGCCGAAGATGTCCTCCGCAATGTGGGCGCCTCGATCACGAATGCTGGCGGCGACTCGTCCGCGATGGAACGCGCCAACGACGCGCTGCTGCGGATGGTCAACTCCGGCCGCGTGTACGCCTCGGACCTTCAGCAGCTGTCCTAGACCGGCGTCCCGATCTATGCCTCGCTTGCCGAGCACATGGGCGTCACGACCGAACAGCTCAAGAAGATGGTCACCGAAGGCGTCGTGAAGATCGACGACGTGCTGACCACGATCGGCAGCGGAAGCAGTAAAGCATTCCAGATGACGATTGCTGGCTCCGAGAGCGCCAGTACATCGATGAAGAACCAGTGGAAGATCGCCACTGACAACGTGCGCATAACGCTCGGCGAGATGCTGGAGCCCATGACCGACCGGTGGGCGCCACAGATCGCACAGCTCGGCGCGAGAGTCAGTGACGGGCTCCGGCAAATCCCCGGCACGTTCCGGGAGATCAAGAGGACCGCTGACGACTGGGGTGTCACGGCTGCGATCGAGGACTTCCGGTCAGCGGTCGCGCGACTCGTCCAGGGCGCGCTTCCGGTGTTCCGGGGCATCATGGTAGGGCTCGGCGTCGCGTTTGGTGCCGCGATGGTCGCGTTACGGCCGCTCATGAACGTGCTGGGCGAGTTCGGCGACTGGCTCTCGGCGCACGAGTCGGTCGCGGCGGCTCTGGGTATCGCGATCGGCGCGGTGTCTGCGGCGTTCATCGGTCAGAAGATCGCGGTGGCATCCGTATAGGCTGCGCAGCTTGCGTTGACGCCGGTCGTGCAGGGTTCGAAAATTGCGTGGGACGGCGCCAAGAAGTCCGTGGAATTGTGCACGAATGCGTACGCAGCGTTCCGCAACGGGCTCGCGTGGACCGTTGCGAAGCAAATGCTGGTCAATACGTGGATGAAAATCTGCACGGTTACGTAGGCGGCGTTCAACGCGGTCATGGCGGCAAATCCGATTGCGCTCGTCGTGATCGCGCTGGCGGCGTTCGTCGCAGCCATCGTGTGGGCTTGGAACAATGTGGACTGGTTCCGCGAAGGCATTCTCAATTTGTGGGCGAAGCTGCAATCGGTGGGCGACTGGATATCCAGCGTATTCACTGTGGCCTGGACGGGCCTGGGAGATGCGATCTCGTGGACCTGGAACACGCTGATTAAACCAGTTCTCGACCTATTCCACGATATCGCCATCTTTGTCGGCCAGGCGATCATTGCGCTGGCGATCGGTCCGCTGGTACTTGCCTGGAAGGGTCTCGGCGTCGCGTTCCAGTGGTGCTACGACACGCTGATTAAGCCGACGTTCGAGGCTTTCGCCGAGATGGCTAGCTGGCTGAGCGAGAACGCGTTGAGACCCGCATGTAACGGCATCAAGTTGGCGTGGCAGCTCATGTGTACTCTGATCCAGTGGTGCTACGACACGATTGTGGCGCCTGTGTTTCGGGCGTTTGCCGCTGTCGGCAGCTGGCTGTGGAACAATGCCCTATCGCCGGTGTTCGACCTGATCAAAGCTGGCTGGCAGCGGATGTCGGACATGTTCACGTCGGTGTATGGCACGCATCTGCACCCGTTGTTTCAGGCGTTCGCGGACCGCGTCCGCTGGTTCAAAGACACATTCACGTTGTTGGTCGACGGCATCGTCGGCGTGTGGGATCGGTTGCGTGACGGCTTCAAAAAGCCTGTCGTGTGGGTGGTCGACACTGTGTACAACAAGGGCATCGGCGGCCTCTGGAACCAGGCGAAAGCGATTATCCCGTTACCGGACTTCAAGCCCGCGCCGACGTTTGCTGTCGGCGGTGCTGTCCGGGGGCCCGGCAGTGCGACCAGCGATTCCATCATTGCCCGGTTGTCCCACGGCGAGCACGTACTGACCGCGCGGGAAGTACGTGCTGCGGGCGGTCACGGAGCTGTTGCTCGATGGCGTGAACGGTTGCTGACCGGCGGATTACCGGCTTTCGCCACCGGTGGGCCGGTGACGTGGCAAGAACTGTCGGCGGCGATTAAGCAGGGAATCCCACGGGCCCGCATCACTGACACTATGCGGCCGGGCGCTGCCGACATGCACGGCAGAGGAAAAGCAATTGACATTGCAGGTCCACGGCCACTAGACATGCCGTTTATGCTGTCGGTCAACCGGTGGATCGCCAGCAATTATCCGAGCAGTTACGAGCTGATTCACACACAGCCAGGCGCGGTGAATCTGAAATCCGGTCGGCCCCACACGTATAATCCACAGACCCGCGCGGGTCACGTGAACCATGTGCATTGGGCCAACGCGGGCGGAGGTCTCGCCGACACGGTGTCGGGCTGGGTCGAGTCCGGCTACAACTGGATGCTCGACAAGGTCAGGGCCCTGTTCGACGCGGTGACGGGTCCACTGCGCAACAGTGTCAAGTCGCTGTTCGGCGGTGGAGAGCTGCCGCATCTCATGGCGCGCGGCCAGGTCGACACGTTGTTCGACAGCACACGGGACAAGCTGTTCGGCATCGCGGGCGACTCCGGCGGCGCACCGGGCGGCGATGTTCCGGGCACCGGTGTTCAGCGGTGGGCTCCGTTGGTGCTGTAGGCGCTTGGCATGCTTGGTCAACCGGCGTCGCTGCTGCCGGTGGTTCTGCGTCGCATGAACCAGGAGTCCTCCGGCGATCCGAACGCGATCAACTTGTGGGACTCCAACGCACGCCGGGGTGACCCGTCGATTGGGCTTATGCAGGTCATCGGGTCCACGTACCGCGCCTACGCTGATCCCCGGCACAATTTCGGCCAGCGCGACCCGCTGTCGAACATTCTCGCGGGCATGCGGTGGTCGATCAAGCGCTACGGGTCACTGGCCGCTGGCTTCAACCGGAAGGGCGGCTACCGCAACGGCGGCTGGCTGGCAGCTGTCGACGGCTACCAGACGATCCGCACACACGGCGAGCCCGAAGCCGTGCTGACACCGCACCAGTGGTCGACGGCATCAGCGGCCTTACGTCAGGTCCACCGGGACCGCGCCACCGCACGCGACGGTCGACAGAGTGTACGCCGCACGATCCAGTTCGGTGACATCCACGTGCGGGAGACCGTCGACATCGACCACATGTTGAACCGCGCGAGTTTCCTCGCAGCCCGAGCCTAACGGAGGTGAGCAGCCGGTGATCACGAGCGTCTAGCTCGTCGACAACGACCGCGAGTTCACGTTCCAAGACCGTCGTGGG
>NZ_JAHLJC010000002.1:0-30688 GCF_020496255.1 Pseudonocardia sp. ICBG1142
ACCTGCCGCGCACGGCGGGCCCCGGCGAGCTCGCGGTCGCGGGACGGCCGGGTGCACGCCGGCGCCTGGTCCGCGTCCCGGGCGGTGCGCCCGGCGGGTCCACCGGGTGGGTCACCGGCGCGACCGTCCTCGCCGACGGGACCGACCCCCGGTGCTGACGGCGCTGGCCGCCGCCGGTGCGCGGGCACTGCTGCTCACCGACGCGCCCGGCACCGGGTTCGACCCCGCCGGGACCGAGGTGACCGTCCTCGGCCACAGCGACGGTGTGCCCGCGGAGGTCACCGCCGTCGTGCACGGCGGGGGACCGGACGCCCGCTGGACCCCCGCCGAGCTCGACGCGCTCGTCGCGGACCACGAGCTGACCGCGTTCGTGATGCTGGGCTCGGTCGCCGGCACCTGGCACGTCCGCGGCCGGGCCGACGAGGCCGCCGCCGGGGCCCGCGCCGCCGGGCTGGCCCGCGCCCGCCGGGCGCGCGACCTGCCCGCCACCGCCGTCGCGTTCGGGCCGTGGACGGGCTCGTCGACGGCCGACGTGGCCGCGCACCTGCGGCTGCACGGGCTGCCCGAGCTGGAGCCGGACACCGCGCTCGCCGCGCTGGCGGCCGCCGTCGCCGGCGGCGGACCGGAGGAGGTCGTCGCCGACGTGGCCTGGGAGCTGCTCGCGCCGACCCTGGCCCAGGGCGGACCGGACGGGCTGCTGGCCCTGCTGCCCGAGGCCGCGCCCGCCGACCGGCCGGGCGCCGGCGACGACGGTGCGCTGCGGGCGCGCCTCGCCGAGCTCCCCGAGGGCGCCCGGGCCGCGGAGCTGACCGAGATGGTGTGCGCCGTCGCCGCCCGCGTGCTGGGCCACGACGACCCGGCCGCGGTCGACCGTGACGTCCCGTTCCGGGACCTGGGCGTCGACTCGCTCACCGCCGTCGACCTGCGGGACCGGCTCGGCGCAGCGACCGGGCTGGCACTGCCCGCGTCGCTCGTGTTCGACCACCCGACCCCGGCCGAGCTGGCGCGGCACCTGCTCGCGGAGCTCGGCGGTGCGACCGTCGCCGCCGCGGCGGCGCCCGCACCGGCCGCCGCGGCGGCGGGGGAGCCGATCGCGATCGTCGGCATGGCCTGCCGGTACCCGGGCGGGGTCACCTCGCCGGAGGACCTGTGGGAGCTCGTGCGCGACGGCGTCGACGCGACCGGCGACATGCCCACCGACCGCGGCTGGGACCTGGACGGTCTCGCCAGTGTCACCCGCCGCGGCGGGTTCCTGCACGACGTCGCCGGGTTCGACGCGGACTTCTTCTCCGTCTCCCCGCGCGAGGCCGTGGTGATGGACCCGCAGCAGCGGATCGTGCTCGAGACCTGCTGGGAGGCCCTGGAACGGGCCGGCATCGACCCGTCGGTGCTGCGCGGCTCCGACACCGGCGTGTTCATCGGCGGCGGCAGCGGCGAGTACCGCGTCTCCGCCGACACCTACGGCCAGGAGTGGCAGACCGCGCAGTCGGCGAGCCTGCTGTCCGGGCGGGTCGCCTACACCCTGGGCCTGCAGGGTCCGACGGTGTCGGTGGACACCGCCTGCTCGTCGTCGCTGGTCTCGCTGCACCTCGCGGCACAGGCCCTGCGGACCGGCGAGTGCACCGCGGCGCTGGCCGGTGGTGTCACCGTGATGTCGACCCCGGTCGGGTTCGTCGAGTTCAGCACCCAGGGCGCGTTGTCCCCGGACGGGCGCTGCAAGCCCTTCGCCGAGGAGGCCGACGGCACCGCCTGGGCCGAGGGCGCCGGTGTGCTGGTGCTCGAGCGGCTGTCGGACGCACGCCGGCTCGGGCACCGTGTGCTCGGCCTCGTCCGCGGCTCGGCGATCAACTCCGACGGCGCCTCGAACGGGCTCACCGCCCCCAGCGGACCCGCCCAGCAGCGCGTGATCACCCGCGCGCTGGCCGCGGCCGGGCTCGCCGCGCACGAGGTCGACGTCGTGGAGACCCACGGCACCGGCACCCGGCTCGGCGACCCGATCGAGGCCCAGGCGCTGCTGGCCACCTACGGCCGCGAGCGCGAGCATCCCCTGCTGCTCGGCGCGGTGAAATCCCACCTGGGCCACACCCAGGCGGCCTCCGGCGTCGCCGGGGTGATCGCGACGGTCATGGCGATGCAGCACGGCACCGTGCCCGGCTCGCTGCACGCGGACACCCCGACCTCGCGGGTGGACTGGTCCTCCGGCGCGGTCCGGCTGGTGCCCGCTCCGCAGGCATGGCCGGAGACCGGCCGCCCCCGCCGGGCCGCGGTCTCCTCGTTCGGCGCCAGCGGCACCAACGCCCACGTCGTGCTGGAACAGGCCGAGCCACAGCCTCCCGCACCCGCCCCGGAGGCGCCGGTGGCCCGCACCCTGCTCCCGGTGCCGGTCTCGGCCCGCACACCCGCGGCGCTGCGGGCCCGCGCGTCCGCGCTGCGCGCCGTCGCCGCCCACGACGGCGCCGTCCCGGCCGACATCGCGTTCTCCGCCGCGACCGGGCGGGCCGCGTTCGAGCACCGCGCGGTGGTGCTCGCCGCCGACCGCGGGGCACTGCTCGCCGGCCTCGACGCGCTGGCCACCGGGTCCCCGGCCCGGCACCTCGTGTCCGGCGAGGTCACCCGCACCGGCCGGCTCGCGATGGTCTTCCCCGGCCAGGGCGCGCTGCGCCCCGGCGCCGGACGCGAGCTGCACGCCCGGTTCGAGGTCTTCGCCGACGCGTTCGACGCGGTCCTCGACCGGATGCCCGACGGCGTCCGCGACGCCCTCTGGGGCGACGACCCGGACGCGCTCGCCGAGACCGGCGTCGCCCAGCCCGCGCTGTTCGCGGTCGGGGTGGCGCTGTACCGGCTGGTCGAGTCCTGGGGGGTCATCCCGGACCTGCTGGCCGGGCACTCGGTCGGCGAGCTCGTCGCCGCCCACGTGGCCGGCGTGCTCGACCTCGACGACGCCTGCACCCTGGTCTCGGCCCGGGCGCGGCTCATGCAGGCACTGCCCCGCGGCGGCACGATGGTCGCGGTCCGCGCCGGCGAGGACGAGGTGCGCGCGCACCTCACCGGTGACCCGGCGGACACCGTCGCGGTCGCCGCGGTCAACGGTCCGGAGTCGGTCGTGCTGGCCGGCCCCCGGGAGGCGGTCCTCGCCGTCGCCGGCCGCTGGCGGCACCGCGAGCTGGTCGTGTCCCACGCGTTCCACTCGGCGCTGATGGACCCGGTGCTCGAGGAGTTCGGCGCCGTCGCCGCGTCGCTGACCTGGAACCGGCCCCGCATCCCGGTCGTCACCGCCGACGGCACCGGGACCGGGCCGGTGCACACCCCCGCCCACTGGGTGGCCCACGTCCGCGACACCGTCCGGTTCGCCGACGCCGCCGCGACCCTCGCCGCGCGCGGTGCCCGCACCGTGCTCGAGCTCGGGCCGGACGCGTCGCTGTCGTCGCTGATCGGCGAGCTCGGCACCGGCGCGGCCACCGACCCGGTCGCGGTCCCGGCGCTGCGCCGCGACCACGACGAGGAGGAATCCCTGCTCGGCGCGCTCGCCCGGCTGCACGTGCGCGGCGCCGCCGTCGACTGGGCCGGTGTCTTCGCCGGGGTCCCGGCCCGGCGCGTCGACCTGCCCACCTACCCGTTCCAGCGCGAGCGCTACTGGAGCACCACCGCGGCGACCCCGGCATCGGCCGCCCGGCCCGGCCCGGACGACGGCGCCGGGGACGAGCTGTGGGACCTGCTCTCCGGCGACCACGCCACGGACGAGCTCGACGTCGACGCCGACGCCCTCGCCGAGGTCCTGCCCGGCCTGCTGGGCTGGCGGGAACGCCGCCGGGAGGCCGACGCGCTCGACGCGGTCCGGCACCGGATCGGCTGGCGGCCGGTGACCGGCCGCGACCCGGTCCCCGGCGGGCCCTGGCTCGTCGTCGGGGACCCCGCGGGCCCGGACGCCGGGATGGTCGCGGACCTGGCCGCGGCCACCGGGATCGAGCCGGTGTGGACCTCGGTCACCGCGGACGCGGACCGCACCGAGGTGGCCCGGCTGGTCGCCGCGACCGGAGCCGCGACCGAGGCCGCGACCCTGCACGGTGTCCTCGCCCTGCCCGGCCCGGCCGACCCGCACGGTGGGCCGGCCGCGGCCGCCCGGGTCACGACGCTGCTGCAGGGGCTGGGCGACGCCGGGGTCACCGCACCGCTGTGGGTGCTGACCCGCGGCGCGGTCTCGGTCGCCGCCGACGACCCGGTCGGGGACGACCTCGGTGCCGCCGCCGTCTGGGGCCTGGGCCGGGTCGCGGCCATGGAGTACCCGGACCGGTGGGGCGGCCTGGTCGACCTCGGGCCCGCCACCGACGCCCGGACCGTGCGCGGCCTCGCCGCCGCGCTCACCGGCCGGGACGGCGAGGACCAGCTCGCGGTCCGCCCGCACGGCCTGTACGGGCGGCGGCTGCTGCCCGCACCCGCGCCGCGTCCCGCCACGACGTGGGAGCCGCGGGGGACCGTGCTGGTCACCGGCGGGACCGGCGCACTGGGTGGGCACGTGGCCCGCGACCTGGCCCGGGCCGGTGCCCGCCGGCTGGTGCTGCTGAGCCGCCGCGGCCCGGACGCCCCGGGCGCCGCGGAGCTGACCGCGGAGCTGGCCGGGCTCGGCGCGCACGCCGAGGTCGTCGCCGGCGACGCGGCGGACCGCGACCGGCTGGCCGCGGTGCTCGCCGCGATCCCGGACGAGCACCCGCTCACCGGGGTCGTCCACGCCTCCGGTGTGCTCGACGACGGCGTCCTCGACCGGCTCACCCCCGACCGGTTCACCGAGGTGTTCCACGCCAAGGTCGCCCCGGCGCTGCTGCTCGACGAGCTCACCGGCGACCTGGACGCCTTCGTGCTGTTCTCCTCGGCGTCCTCGGCGGTCGGGAACCCCGGCCAGGCCAACTACGCCGCGGCCAACGCGGTGCTCGACGCGCTCGCCGCCCGCAGGCGGGCCCGCGGCGCCGCGGGCACCTCGATCGCCTGGGGTGCCTGGGCGGGCGGGGGCATGGCGCAGGGCGCCGACGCGACCGAGCACGCCCGCCGGGCCGGGCTCGGTGCGCTCGACCCCGGCCGGGCCTGCACCGTGCTGCGCCAGCTCGTCGCCGAGGGCGCCGACAACGCGGTCGTCGTCGCGGTGGAGGGGCCGGCGGCGCCCGGCCCCCGGGCCACGGCGCTGCTGCGGGACATGCCCGGCGCCGACACGGCCCCCGGGCGCGGCACGGGCCCGGGAGCCCCGCCGGTGGACGCGCTGCGCGAGCAGGTGCTGGCGCTGCCCGCGGCGGCCCGGCTCGACGCGGTGCTCCGGACGGTCCGCGAGATCGCGGCCGGCGTGCTCGGCCGCGACGACGCCGACGGGGTCGGCGCCGACCGGCCCTTCCGGGACCTCGGCTTCGACTCGCTGGCCACCGTCGAGATGCGCAACCGGCTCTCGGCGGCGACCGGCCTGACGCTGCCCGCGACGCTGGTGTTCGACCACCCGACACCGCAGGCACTCGCCGAGCACGTGCTCGCCGGACTGACCGGCGACACGTCCGGCACCGCGGTGCCGGGCGCCGACGGCGCGGCCGAGACGGCGGTGCGGGCCGCCCTCACCGGGCTCCCGCTGGAGCGGTTGCGCGACGCCGGGCTGCTCGACGCCCTGCTCGCGCTGGCCGCCGACGGCACGCCCGGTCACGTCGACCCCCGGGCGACGGCGACGGCAACGGCCACCCCCGGGGCCACGGCAACGGCCATGGCAACGGCAGTGGCAACGGCGATGGCAACGGCCACACCCCGACCGGGGCCGACGGCTCCGGAACCGACCCCGAGATCGACTCGATGTCCGTGGACGACCTGGTACGGGCCGCACTCGACGACCTGTCCGACCCGTCGCAGAACTGATGGAGCTGACCTGATGAGCACCCCCTCGGAGAAGGTCGTCGTCGCCCTGCGGGCATCGATCAAGGAGACCGAGCGGCTCCGCCGGCAGAACCGGGACCTGCGGGCGGCGTCGAACGAGCCCGTCGCGATCGTCGCCATGGGCTGCCGCTTCCCGGGCGGTGTCACCGACCCGGACGAGCTCTGGCAGCTCGTCGACTCCGGCCGCGACGCCGTGGGCGGGTTCCCCACCGACCGCAACTGGGACCTCGACGCCCTGCACGCCGGGACCGTCGACGACCGCGGCACCGAGGTCAGCCTGCAGGGCGGGTTCCTCGACGGGGTCGCCGACTTCGACCCCGGCTTCTTCGGGATCTCCCCGCGCGAGGCGGTCACCATGGACCCGCAGCAGCGGTTGCTGCTGGAGCTGGCCTGGGAGACCGTCGAACGCGCCGGGCTGGACCCGTCCACGCTGCGCGGCAGCCGCACCGGCGTCTACGTGGGCACCAACGGCCAGGACTACGCGCACCTGCTCATCCGCTCGATGGACGACGCCACCGGCGACATCGGTACCGGCATCGCCGCCGGCGCCGTCTCCGGGCGGCTGTCCTACGAGCTCGGCCTCGAGGGCCCCACGGTCACCGTGGACACCGCCTGCTCGTCGTCGCTGGTGTCGATGCACCTGGCGGCGCAGGCGCTGCGGGCCGGTGAGTGCGGTCTCGCGCTCGCCGGCGGCGTCAACGTGATGGCCACCCCCGGCTCACTGGTCGAGTTCAGCCGCCAGGGCGGGCTGGCCCGCGACGGACGCTGCCGCTCCTTCTCCGACGACGCCGACGGCACCGGCTGGGCCGAGGGCGCCGGACTCGTCCTGCTGGAGCGGCTGTCCGACGCCGTCGCGCACGGGCACCCGGTGCTCGCGGTGCTGCGCGGGTCCGCGGTCAACTCCGACGGCGCCTCCAACGGCTTCACCGCGCCCAGCGGGCGGGCCCAGCAGCGGGTCATCCGCGCGGCGCTGGAGCGGGCCGGTCTCGGGCCGGGCGAGGTCGACGTCGTCGAGGCGCACGGCACCGGCACGGTGCTCGGCGACCCGATCGAGGCCGGCGCGCTGCTGGCCACCTACGGCCGCGACCGCGAGCACCCGCTGCTGCTCGGCTCGGTCAAGTCGAACCTCGGCCACGCCCAGGCCGCGGCCGGGGTCGCCGGCGTGATCAAGATGGTGCAGGCCGTCCGGCACGGCGTCGCCCCGCAGACCCTGCACGTCACCCGGCCCAGCACCCGGGTGGAGTGGACCGAGGGGATCCAGCTGCTCGACCGGGCCCGACCGTGGCCGGAGACCGGGCGGCCCCGGCGCGCCGCCGTCTCCTCGTTCGGGGTGAGCGGCACCAACGCCCACCTCATCCTCGAACAGGCTCCCGAGCCCGAGCCCCCCGCGCAGGACGCACCCCGCCACCCGGACGCGGCCACCCCGCCGTGGCTGCTGTCCGCGCGCAGCTCCGAGGCGCTGGCCGGGCAGGCCCGGCGGCTGCTCGACCACCTCGACGCCCGGCCCGGTGTCCGCCCGCTCGACGTCGCCTGCGCCCTGGCCACCACCCGCACCGCGTTCGAGCACCGGCTCGCCGTCGCCGACCGCGACGCCCTCGCCGCCTGGCTGGACGGCGCCCCCACCCCCGGGACCTGCACCGGCACGGTCACCGGCAGGCCCAGGACGGCGCTGCTGTTCTCCGGGCAGGGCTCGCAGCGTGCCGGAATGGGCTCCGGTCTGGCCCGGCGCTTCCCCGTCTTCGCCGACGCCCTCGCCGAGGTGCTCGACGAGCTCGGCCTGCCCGCCGACGCCCTGGACACCGTCTCCGACGACACCGGGTCGGCGCAGCCCGCGCTGTTCGCCTTCCACGTGGCCCTGTACCGGCTGCTGGGCTCGCTCGGTGTCGTCCCGGACATGGTCGGTGGGCACTCGGTCGGCGAGATCGCCGCCGCACACGTCGCGGGGGTGTTCCCGCTCGCCGATGCCTGCCGGCTGGTCTCCGCCCGCGCCGCGCTGATGGCCGCGCTCCCGCGCGGCGGCGCCATGATCGCGGTCGAGGCCACCGAGGACCAGGTGCGACCGCTGCTGACCCCCGGGGTGGCGATCGCCGCGGTGAACGGCCCGTCCGCGGTCGTGCTGTCCGGCGCGGAGGACGAGGTCGTCGCGATCGCGGGCGGGTTCCGGCACACCCGCCTGCCGGTCTCGCACGCGTTCCACTCGCCCCTGATGGACCCGGTCCTCGACCGGTTCCGGTCGGTCGCCGAGAGCCTGACCTACCGGCGGCCGTCGCTGCCGGTGGTGTCCAACCTGACCGGTGGCCTCGTCGGCGACGAGCTGTGCGACCCGCAGTACTGGGTGCGGCACCTGCGCGGCACCGTCCGCTTCGCCGACGGACTGGCCGCGCTCGCCGCGGCCGGGGCCGGGGTGTTCGTCGAGGCCGGGCCGAGCGGTGCGCTCACCGCGAGCGCCGCGGGCACCGCCGAGCTGGTGCCCACCCTGCGCCGCACCGGCGCCGAGGAGCCCGCGCTGCTGGCCGCCCTGGGCCGGCTGCACACCGCCGGGGTCCCCGTCGACTGGGCGGCGGTCCACGAGGGCACCGGCGCCCGGCCGGTCGACCTCCCGGTCTACGCGTTCGCGCACAGCCGGTTCTGGCCCGAGGTGTCGGTGCGGGTCGCCGACGCCGCCGGCCTCGGCGTGTCCCCGGCCGGGCACCCGCTGCTGGGGGCGGTCACCACCGTCGCCGGGTCCGACGAGGTGCTGCTCACCGGGTCGTTGTCGACCGCCACCCACCCGTGGCTGGCCTCGGCCGACGGTCCCGGGCTGCTCCCCGCCACCGCCGTGCTGGAGCTCGCGCTGCACGCCGCGCACACCGTCGGGGCCGCCGGCGTGGCGGAGCTGACCGTCGACCCGCCGCTGCACCTGCCCGCGGGCACCGCGATGCGGCTGCAGCTGCGCGTCGGCCCGCCGGACGCCGACGGGCACCGCCCGCTGCACCTGCACGCCCGCCCGGACGACGGCACCGAGGGCCCCTGGACCCGGCACGCCACCGGCACCCTCGCCGCGCCCGGAACCACCGGCCCGGCCGCGACCACCGACACCGCGTGGCCTCCGGCCGGTACCGTCGTCACCGACCTCGCCCCGGGCATCGACGAGCTCGCCGCGGCCGGGCTGCCCGCCGCACCCGTCTTCGCCGGTGTGCGGTCGGTCTGGCGCCGCGACGACGACCTGTTCGCCGAGGTCGCGCTGCCCGAGCAGGACGGCGACGCCTGGGGCCTGCACCCGGCGCTGCTGGAGGCCGCGCTGCACCCGGTCGTCCTCGACGGCCCCACCGCGCTGGCCCCCGTCACCTGGCGGGACGTGCGGCTGCACGCCGCGGGCGCGTCGGTGCTGCGGGTCCGCATCACTCGGGACCGCACCGCCGGCGCCGCCGGCACCGACGGCACCGCCACAGCCGCCACCGCGGTACGGCTGACCGCCACCGACGTCACCGGCGCGGCGGTGCTCACCACCGGCCCGGTGACGCTGGGCCCGGCGCCGCGCCCGGACTCCGCGACCACCGCCGCGCACGACGCGGCGGGGCTGCTGCTGCGCACCGACTGGGTGCCGGTCGAGCTCCCCGCCGCCGGCCCGACGGTGCCCGATCCCACGGTGCTCGATCCCACGGTGCTCGATCCCACCGTGCTCGACCTCACCGGCGACCCCTCTGCCGGCGCCGCCGGGGTGCACGCGCTCACCGCGCGGGCGCTGGCGGCGGTCCAGGCCCACCTCGCCGCGGACGGCGACGACACCCGCGCCGGCGGGGGAGCCCTGCTGGTCCGCACCCACGGTGCCACCGGCGGCGACGACCCGGCCGCCGCAGCTGCCTGCGGACTCCTGCGCTCGGCCCAGACCGAGAACCCCGGCCGCATCCTGCTCGTCGACACCGACGACAGCCCCGCCTCCGCCGCGCTGCTCCCGCGGCTGCCCGCGCTGCTCGCGGCGGGGGAGACAGCCGTCGCCGTCCGGGACGGGGCCGTCCGCGCCCCGCGGCTGGTCCCCGCACCCGCTCCCGCGGGCTCCGGCAGCGGACGGCCGTGGGACCCCGAGGGCACCGTCCTGCTGACCGTCGGCACCGGCGGGCTCGGCGCCGAGCTCGCCCGTCACCTCGTCGCGGGCGGGGCCCGCCACCTCACCCTGCTCAGCCGCCGCGGGGCCGGGGCCCCCGGCGCCGCCGACCTCGTCACCGAGCTGGAGCAGGCGGGCGTGCGGATCGTCGTGCACGCGTGCGACGTCGCCGACCGGGCCGCGCTCGCCGCGGTCATCGGCGGGCTGGAGCGCCCTCTCACGGCGGTGGTGCACGCCGCGGGCGTCCTCGACGACGGTGTCGTCGCCGCCCTCACCCCGGAGCGCCTCGACGCGGCGCTCGCCCCCAAGGTCGACGCCGCCTGGCACCTGCACGAGCTCACCGCCGACCTCGACCCGGCCGCGTTCGTGCTCTACTCCTCGGTCTCGGGCATGCTCGGCGCCCCCGGCCAGGGCAACTACGCCGCCGCCAACAGCGCCCTCGACGCGCTCGCCGCGCACCGCCGCGGACACGGCCTGCCCGCCGTCTCACTGGCCTGGGGAGCCTGGGCGCAGGACGCGGGCATGACCGCCACACTCGCCGACACCCGCCGGATCACCGCGGCCGGCGCCCCGATGCTGAGCGTCGAACAGGGCCTCGCCGCGTTCGACGCGGCCCTGCGCCTCGACGAGCCGGTCCTCGCGGTCCTGCCGCGCGCCCTCGCCGCGCCGGCACCGACCGGGGCGGTGCCCGCGCTGCTGCGCGGGCTCGCCGGGACCGGACGCCGCCGCGCCGCCGACGGCCGCGGCGGCACCGCGCACGACTGGGCCGACCGGCTCGCCGGACTCGATCCCGAGGACCGGGCCGACCGGCTCACCGCGCTGGTCCGCGCCGCCGCCGCGGCGGTCCTGGGCTACGACTCGCCCGCCGCGATCACCGACGACGCCGAGTTCCGCCGCCTGGGCGTCGACTCGCTCACCGCGCTGGAGCTGCGCAACCACCTCGCCGCCGCGACCGGGCTGACCCTGCCCGCGACGCTGGTGTTCGACCACCCGACCCCACGTGCGGTCGCCGCGCTGCTGCTCGAGGAGATCCTCGGCGCCACCTCCGTCACGCCAGCCGCGGTCACCCGTACCGCGGACGGTGCGGACCCAATCGTCGTCGTCGGGATGGGCTGCCGTTTCCCCGGCGGCGTGCGTTCGCCCGAGGAGCTGTGGGAGCTGCTCGCACAGGGCCGCGACGTCGTCACCGGGTTCCCCACCGACCGCGGGTGGGCCAACGGCCCGCTGGCCGGGGTCGAGGGCCGTGGTGGGTTCCTCGACTGCGCCACCACCTTCGACCCCGCGGTGTTCGGGATCTCCCCGCGCGAGGCGACCGCGATGGACCCGCAGCAGCGCCAGCTGCTGGAGGTCACCTGGGAGTCCCTGGAGCGGGCCGGCATCGACGCGGCCTCACTGCGCGGCAGCGCCACCGGGGTCTGGGTCGGCACCAACGGCCAGGACTACACGCACCTGGTCGTGCAGTCCGACCAGGACGTCGAGGGACACGCCAGCACCGGGCTGGCCGCCGCGGTCATGTCCGGGCGGCTGTCGTACACCTTCGGCCTGGAGGGGCCCTCGCTGACCGTCGACACGGCTTGCTCGTCGTCGCTGGTCGCGCTGCACCTCGCCGTCCGGTCGCTGCGCAGCGGCGAGACCTCCCTCGCCCTCGTCGGCGGCGTCACCGTGATGTCGACGCCGATGAACTTCGTCGGGTTCGACGCCCAGGGCGGGCTGTCCCCGGACGGTCGCTGCCGCGCCTTCTCCGACGACGCGTCCGGCACCGGCTGGTCCGAGGGTGCGGGCATGCTGGTCCTGGAGCGGCTGTCCGACGCCCGCGCGCACGGACATCCGGTGCTCGCCGTGCTGCGCGGGACCGCGCTCAACTCCGACGGCGCCTCCAACGGGCTCACCGCCCCCAACAGGCCCGCCCAGCAGCGCGTCATCCGCGCCGCCCTGGCCGACGCCGGGCTCGCCCCGGCCGAGGTCGACGCCGTCGAGGCACACGGCACCGGGACGGTGCTCGGGGACCCGATCGAGGCCCAGGCCCTGATCGCCACCTACGGTCGGGACCGCGAGCACCCGCTGCTGCTCGGCACCGTGAAGTCCAACCTCGGCCACACCCAGGGCGCCGCCGGCGTCGCCGGGATGATCAAGTCGGTGCTGGCGCTGCAGCACGCCGAGCTTCCCGCCACCCTGCACGTCGCCGCGCCCACCGGGCACGTCGACTGGGCCGACGGCGCGGTGTCGCTGCTCACCGGACACACGCCGTGGCCCTCGACCGGGCGTCCGCGCCGGATCGGCGTCTCCTCCTTCGGGCTGTCCGGGACCAACGCGCACGTCCTGGTCGAGCAGGCCCCGCCGGAGACGCTGCCGGAGACACCGCCCGAGGTGGCGCCCGCCCCCGACGTGGTGCCCGCGGTCGTGCCGTGGCCGCTGTCGGCCGTCGACGACGAGACCCTCGACGCGCTCGCCGCCCGGGTGACCGCCGCGGGCACCGACCCGCTGGACACCGGCCTGACCCTCGCCACCCGCCGCACCCGCCTGGACCGGCGCGCCGTGCTGCTGGCCGGCCGCGACGGGGCGGCCGCACCCGTCGAGGTCGCCCGCGGCACCGCGGGCGGCGGGCGCCCGGCGCTGCTGTTCTCCGGGCAGGGCGCCCAGCGGGCCGGGATGGGTCGCGAGCTCCACGCCCGCTTCCCGGTGTTCGCCGCGGCCCTCGACGAGGCCCTGGCGGTCCTCGACCCCCGGGTGCGCGAGGTCATGTGGGGCACCGACGCCGACGCACTGGCCGACACCGCGGTCACCCAGCCGGCGCTGTTCGCGGTGGAGACCGCGCTGTACCGGCAGCTGGAGTCCTTCGGGGTCCGCCCGGTCGCCGTCGGCGGCCACTCGGTCGGCGAGATCACCGCGGCCCACGTCGCGGGTGTGCTCTCGCTCGCCGACGCCGCCGCCCTGGTCACCGCCCGCGCCACGCTCATGGCGGAGCTGCCCGCGGGGGGCGTGATGGTGGCGCTGCGGGTCACCGAGGACGCCGCCCGGGCCGCGCTGGCGGCCGAGGGGACCGCACTCGCCGACGTCGCCGCCGTGAACGGACCTCGTTCGGTGGTGCTCTCCGGCGAGGCCGCCGCCGTCGAGGCGGTCCGCGCCCGGCTCGGCGTCGAGGGCACCCGGCTGCCGGTGTCGCACGCGTTCCACTCGCCGCTGGTCGAGCCGGTGCTGGAGCGGTTCGCCGGTGTCGTCGCCGGGCTGCGCCTGTCCGCGCCGCGGATCCCGGTGCTGTCCGGGACCGCCGGTGCCCTCGCCGGGGACGAGATCACCGACCCCGCGTACTGGGTGCGGCACGTGCGGGCCACGGTGCGGTTCGCCGACGTCGTCGACGCCGCGCGCGCCGCCGGGGCGGACACGCTGCTGGAGGTCGGTCCGGACGCCGTGCTGGCACCGTTGGCCGACGGGATCGTCCCGACGCTGCGCCGCGACCGGGACGAGGAGACCGCGCTCGCCACCGCGCTCGCCCGGCTCCACGTGGCGGGCGGGCCCGTGCGGTGGGGCCCGTGGTTCGACGGGACCGGGGCCCGGCCGGTGGACCTGCCGGTCTACCCGTTCCGCCGGGACCGGTACTGGCTCGACCCCGCCGCCCGCGCCAGCGGCGCCGACCCGGGGGAGTCCGCGTTCTGGGCCGCTGTCGAGCAGGGCGACCTGGAGTCGCTGGCCGCCACCCTCGACCTGGACGACGACGCGGTCTCCGCGGTCGTCCCGGCGCTGTCGGCCTGGCGCCGCCGCCGCCGCGCCGAGGGCGCCGTCGACGCCGTCCGGTTCCGCGAGACCTGGGAGCCGGTCACCCCCGCCGCCCCCGCGCGACCGGGCCGGGTCCTGCTGGTCGCCCGGACCGCCGACCCCGGCACCGATCCCGACACCGCCGCCGTGGCCGCGGCGCTGCGCGACGCCGGTGCGACGGTGGCCGGGCCGGTCGCCGTCGACGACGTGGCGCTCGCCGACCGCGGCGCGCTGGCCGCCCTGGTCGGCCCGGCCGGGGCCGGCGCGGACCGCCTCGTGTCCCTGCTCGGTCTGCACCCCGACGCGCACACCGCGCTCACCGGCACCCTCACCCTCGTCCAGGCCCTCGGCGACGCCGGTGTCGACGCGCCGCTGTGGACACTCACCCGCGGCGCCGTCGGCACCGGTGGCGCCGACCCCGCTCCGGTCCCGGAGCGCGCCGCGCTCTGGGGGCTCGGCCGGGTCGCGGCGCTCGAGCACCCCACCCGCTGGGCCGGGCTCGCCGACCTGCCCGCCGACCTCGACGGCCGGGCCGCCCGCCGGCTCGTCGCCGTCCTCACCGGTGCGGGTGAGGAGGACCAGGTCGCGGTGCGCGACAACGGCGTGCTGGGGCGGCGGCTGGTCACCTACCCGGTCGGCGCCACCGCCGAGGCCCCGGCTCCCGGCTGCGTCCTGGTCACCGGCGGCACCGGTGCGCTCGGCGCGCATGTGGCCCGTGACCTCGCCCGTCGCGGCACCCGCCGGCTGGTGCTGCTGGGCCGCCGCGGCCCCGACGCCGCCGGAGCGGCCGAGCTGTCCGCCGAGCTGACCGCGCTCGGCGCCGAGCCGGTCTTGGTCGCCGCCGACGTCACCGACCGCGACGCACTGGCCCGCGTGCTCGACGCACACCCCGTCGACGGCGTCGTGCACGCCGCGGGTGTCCTCGACGACGGCGCGCTCGACTCCCTGACCCCGGACCGGTTCGACACGGTGTGGCGGACCAAGGTCACCGCCGCGCGGCTGCTCGACGAGCTGACCCGGGACCACCCGGTCGCGCTGTTCGTCCTGTTCTCCTCGGTCGCCGGCGCGGTCGGCAACCCCGGCCAGGGCAACTACGCCGCAGCCAACGCCGCCCTGGACGCGCTCGCGGCGGCCCGCCGCGCCGACGGCCTGCCGGCGGTGTCGGTGGCCTGGGGGGCATGGGCCGGCGACGGCATGGCCGCCGGCGACGACGCGGACCGGGCCCGTCGCCGCTCCGGCTCCACCGCGCTCGACCCGGCGCTGGCCCTGTCCGCGCTGTGGCGCTCGGCCGACGGCCCGGCCGCCGCCCCGGTGGTCGCCGAGCTGGCCCGCCCGCAGCTGCTCACCTCGCTGCTGTCGCTGCGCCCGTCGCCGCTGCTGTCGGCGCTGCCCGGCGCCCGGGCCGCCGCGGACGCGGCCGCCGCGGCCCGCCGGGACACCGAGCGGGCCGGCGGGGAGATGCGCGCCCGGCTGTCCGGGCTGCGCGGCACCGACCGGATCGAGCCGGTCCTGGACCTGGTGCGCGCCACCGCCGCCGCCGTGCTCGGCCACACCGGGACCGACCGGATCCCCGCCGAGCGCCCGTTCCGTGACCTCGGGATCGACTCGCTCACCGCGGTGGAGCTGCGCGACCGGCTCGCCGCCGTCACCGGGCTCGCCGTGCCCGCCGCGCTGGTGTTCGACCACCCCACCCCGCGGGCGGTGGCCCGGCACCTGCTCGACGAGCTCGACCCGGCCGGTGACGCTGCCGATGACGCCGCGGCCCCGACCACGTCCGTGGCCGGCCCGGACGACCGGAACGACCCGGTCGTCGTCGTCGGCGCGGCCTGCCGGTTCCCCGGCGGCATCGCCTCGCCCGAGGACCTCTGGACCGTCCTCACCGAGGGCCGCGACGTGATCGGCCCGTTCCCCACCGACCGCGGCTGGGACCTCGCGGCGCTGGCCGGCGACGGCCCCGGCGCCAGCGCGACCGCCCGGGGCGGGTTCCTCGACGGCGTCGCCGACTTCGACGCCGCGTTCTTCGACATCTCCCCGCGCGAGGCGCTCGCCATGGACCCCCAGCAGCGGCTGCTGCTGGAGACGTCCTGGGAGTCCCTGGAGCGCTCCGGCACCGAACCGACGAGCCTGCGCGGATCCCGGACCGGGGTGTTCGTGGGCACCAACGGGCAGGACTACCAGCGCGTCGTCCTCGGCTCCCGAGAGGACCTGGAGGGCCACGCCGGCACCGGGCTGGCCGCCAGCGTCATCTCCGGGCGCCTGTCCTACGCGCTCGGGCTGGAGGGGCCCGCCGTCACCGTCGACACCGCGTGCTCCTCGGCGCTGGTCGCGCTGCACCTCGCCGCCCAGGCGCTGCGGGCCGGCGAGTGCGACCGTGCCCTGGTCGGCGGGGTCACCGTGATGGCCACCCCGACCTCGTTCGGCGGGTTCTCCCGGCAGGGCGGGCTCGCCGCCGACGGCCGCGTGAAGGCCTTCTCCGACGACGCCGACGGCACCGCCTGGTCCGAGGGCGCGGCCGTGGTCGTCGTGGAGCGGCTCTCCGAGGCCCGCCGGCACGGCCATCCCGTGCTCGCGGTGCTCCGCGGCTCGGCGGTCAACTCCGACGGCGCCTCCAACGGGCTCACCGCCCCGAACGGGCCGTCCCAGCAGCGGGTCATCCGGGCCGCGCTCGCCGCGGCCGGGCTCGACGCCGCCGACGTCGACGTCGTCGAGGCGCACGGCACCGGCACCGCACTCGGCGACCCGATCGAGGCGCAGGCACTGCTGGCCACCTACGGCCGCGCCGACCGCGACGCGCCGTTGCGGCTCGGCTCGGTGAAGTCGAACATGGGCCACACCCAGGCCGCCGCCGGCATGGCCGGGCTGCTCAAGATCGTCCTCGCGATGCGGCACGGGGAGCTGCCCCGCACCCTGCACGTCGAGCGACCCACCGGCCGGGTGGACTGGGCCGACCGGATCGCGCTGCTCACCGAGCCGCGCCCGTGGCCAGCCGGCGGACGCACCCGCCGCGCCGGGCTCTCCTCGTTCGGCATCAGCGGCACCAACGCCCACGTGGTGCTGGAGGAGCCGCCGCCCGGGGAACCGGCTCCGGCCCGCCCCGGGCCGGAGGACGCGCTCGTCCCGTGGCCGGTCTCCGCCCGCAGCGCGCGCTCCCTGCAGGAGCGGGTCGCGCAGCTGCACGCCCTCGACCCGGCCGGCCCCGGCGCCCGGTCCGACATCGGCGCCGCGCTGGCCGCCACCCGGGCGGTGCACGAGCACCGCGCCGTGTTCGCCGCGGGCCCGGACGGTCTCATCGAGCTGGCCAGCGGCGTCGCCGGGGAGCCGGGCACCGCGGTCCTGTTCTCCGGGCAGGGCAGCGTCCGGCTCGGTGCGGGCCGCGAGCTGCACGCCCGCTTCGACGTCTTCGCCGACGCCTTCGACGCCTGTGCCGCCGAACTGGACCGCCACCTCGACCGGCCGCTGCGCGAGGTGCTCTGGGGCGAGGACCCCGCGCTGCTCGAACGCACCCGCTACGCCCAGCCCGCCCTGTTCGCGGTCGGCGTGGCCTCGTTCCGGCTGGTCACCGCGCTCGGCGTGCGGCCCCGGCACGTCGCGGGGCACTCGGTCGGCGAGATCACCGCCGCCCACGTCGCCGGGATGCTGTCGCTGCCCGACGCCGCCCGCCTGGTCACCGCCCGCGGCGCGCTGATGGACGCGCTGCCCGAGGGTGGCACGATGGTCGCCGTCCGGGCGACCGAGGCCGACGCCCTCGCCGCGCTGCGCGACGGCGTGTCGCTGGCCGCGGTGAACGCGCCCGGCTCCGTGGTGCTGTCCGGGGACGCCGACACCGTGGCCGAGGTCGTCGCCGGGCTGGGGGAGACCACCCCGCTGCGGGTCGGGCACGCCTTCCACTCCGCACGGATGGACCCGGTGCTCGACGACCTCGACGCGGTCGCCGCCGGGCTGGAGCTCACCGAGCCGCGGATCGGTCTGGTGTCCACCCTGACCGGTGGTCCCGCCGGCCCCGACGAGCTCGGCGCGCCCGACCACTGGTCCCGGCACGCCCGCGGGACCGTCCGGTTCTCCGACGCCCTGGCCACGCTGGCCGCCGCGGGAGCCACCGCGTTCCTGGAGCTCGGTCCGGACACCGCGCTGTCCGGGCTGGTCCCCGCGACGGTGCCGGACGCCGTCGCCGTCCCGCTCCTGCGGCGGGACCACGACGAGCTCCGCACCGCCGCGACCGCGCTGGCCCGGCTCCACACCGCCGGCGCCGACGTCGACTGGACCGCCTGGTTCGCCGGGTGCGCCACCCGGCCGGTGGAGCTCCCGACCTACCCGTTCGACCGCGCGCGGTACTGGCCCGCCGCCGCACCCACCGTCCGGCCCGGCGACGTCTCGGGGCTCGGCCTGGAGTCCCCGGGGCACCCGCTGCTCGGGGCGTCGGTCGCGATGGCCGGCTCCGAGGAGGTCGTGCTCACCGGACGGGTGTCGGCCGCGACCCTGCCGTGGCTGGCCGACCACGTCGTCGGCGGGTCGGTGCTGTTCCCCGGCACCGGCTTCCTCGAGCTGGCGCTGCGGGCCGGTGACCTCGTCGGCTGCGAGCGGGTCGGCGAGCTGACCCTCGCCGTGCCGCTGGTCGTCCCGGACGGCGGGGCGGCCGAGATCCAGGTCCGCGTCGGTGCCCCGGACGGCGGACGCCGCCCGCTGTCGGTCTGGGCCCGCGAGGCCGGCTCCGGTGACGACTGGACCGGCCACGCCGAGGGCACCCTGACCCCGCGCACTGGCACCGTCCCCGCACCCGTCGCCACGGCCTGGCCGCCGCCCGGGGCCGAGGAGCTCGACCCCGCCGCGTTCTACGACGGCACCGCCGCCGCAGGCGGCCTGGACTACGGCCCGGCGTTCCGCGGCGTCCGCGCCGCCTGGCGGGACGGCGAGGACGTCCTCGCCGAGATCGAGTCCGACCCCGTCACCGAGGACGCCGCGTTCTACGGGGTGCACCCGGCGCTCGTGTTCCCGAATCATGATGGTCATCACACACGTCTGCCAAAGTCCCAGGTCAGAGCACCCTACCGCACCGGAGAGACCCTGATGACCGAGCCCCTCGTCGGAACCGACACGCTGCCACCGTACGAACCTGACATGTTTGCGACACTGGGTCCCGCGATCGTGAGGTGGTCCCTGGAGAACGGTCTCCGGGTCCTCGACGGCAAGTCTGCGGGCGCTTTGTTCGTACCCACGCGGTCGTAGTACGCGTTCATTTGCCACTGGTACCGGCTACGCGACGACGGAGAGTTCTACTACCGTGGCGGCGCGATTAGGCTCGCGCGCGGCTCGCTGAAGTCTCCGCTGGGAGCCTGGCTCGCGACCGTGGAACTCACGGGGCCCGTGCGATTCAATGGGTTCCAGTCTCGGAACCGCTGCGGTGAGCTCCTGGGTCGACGGCAGTCGATGCCACTGATTCAGATCGCGGCGGTCTCGGAGAGCCAGACTTAGAACACGTTCAACTATGTTGCGGGCTGGAACGCGCGCGGCACAGAACTCGTCAAGAACTACGATCTGGACCCCGGCAAGAAGCACATCTTCTCGCCGGGGGCCCGTAACGTAGCCGGTGGCAAAATCACCGTGGTCTCCTCGCGGGCTGCCACGATTCGCGGCTCTCGCCCGACATTGGTCATCGCGGACGAGTGTTCCGAGTGGACAGTGTCCAACGGTGGTCGACGCTTGTGGGAGACCATTGACGACAACGCGACGAAGGTCGACGGTTCCCGGGTGCTCGCACTCATGAACACATGGTCACCGGGCTCGGGCTCCGTCGCGGAAGACATCTACGATAGCTGGCTTAACGAACGCACTGGTGCTACAGTGAACGAGCGTCCGCTGTTGTATTGGTCGCGGGAGGCATCCGCAGACACCGATTGGTCGGACCCGGCGTCGATCGAACGGACACTGGCATACATTTACGATGAGTGTCCGTGGGTGAACCAGTCGCAGGTTCTGTCAAAGATCATGGCGCCGATGAAACCCGTGGCGAGTTCCATGCGCGAATTCGGGAATCTGATCGTGTCGGACCTGAGTTCATGGGTTTCGAAACAGGACTGGGACGCCAACGCGTGTGACGATCGAATCGTCGATGGCGACGAGATCGTGCTGGCTCTAGACCCGGCGCTCACCGAAGACGCCACGGTCCTTATCGGCTGTCGACTGTCGGACGGGCTCGCACAGCCGCTATTCACGTGGGACCCAGCGACGATGCATCGGGACCTGGACGTGGCGGCGCTCGACGCGGCTGTCGCGGACGCATTCGATCGGTTTCAGGTCCGCGCGTTCGCTGCGGACGTACATCCGTTGGAAGGTCGCGTGTTGGTGGACTGGCCGACCGCGTACGGCGATCGGCTGTGGCTTGATGCGTCGGCGAAGCACCTGATTGGTTTCGACATGCGCGCGTTGAAGCTCGATGTCGCGCGGGCCGCAGAACTCGTCGCAGACGACATCGCGAACAAGTCGTGCCCGCATGTCGGGGACCCGCTGTTGACGACGCATGTGGTCAACGCTCAGCGCCGCCCGTATCGAGAATACGTGTCGCTGGGGCGCGGTCACCGGGACCGTAAGATCGATGGTGCGGTGTCGTTGGTACTCGCACGACTCATGCGCCGATCGGTGTTGGAGTCCGACGCGTACACACGGCGATCTCAGGGCTCAAAGGTAGTGGTGTTTCGGTGATGCCGGATGTGGAGCTGATCGAGCGGTTGCTCGCGACGGGCAGCAGCCTCTAGTGGAAGCGGCGGACGCGGGACCGCTATTATCGAGGCTCGCAGCGCCTGGCGATGTTGGGTCTTGCGACGCCGCCGGAAATGCAGTCGCTTCAGACGGTGGTGAACTGGTGCCGGACCACGGTGGACGCGTTAGCCGAACGACTCGATGTCAGCGGTTTCCGCACGGGTGATCCGGGCGCCGATGAGCTGCTGTGGTCGTGGTGGAAGCGCAACGACATGGTGGTTGCCTCCGATGCGGCGCACACGGAAGCTCTCGTGCAAGGCATCGCGTTTGTGGTCGTCGGCCGTGATCCGGACGAGCCGTCGGTGCCGCGTTATACGGTGGAGTCTTCCGAGGCGCTTACGGTGGAGTTCGACCAGTTCGGGCGTCACTTGCGGGCGGCTCTGCGCCGTTACATTGAGCCGGAGACCGGCGAGCTGTTCGTGACGTTGTATGGGCCGAACGTCACGAGAAGCTACCAGCAGCGTCATGCGCGCTGGCATCTCGTGGACGAGGACGAACACCGGTTGGGTGTCGTGCCGGTCGTGCCGGTGGTCAACAGGTCTCGGGTCACCGACTGGTTCGGTGAGACCGAGATGAAAGACGTGATGACCATCGTGGACGCGGTGTGTCGGACGGCGACTAATCTGTCGGCGGCGTCGGAGACACTGGCGGTGCCGTCGAGGTACGTGATCGGTGCATCGCGCGATGACTTCGTGGACGCGGAAACCGGCGAGCCGATCCCGGTGTGGGAGGGCTATCTCGGCCGGTTGAACGCGCTGAGCAACGCTGAGGCCCGCGTGGTGCAGCTCGACGGGGCAAGCCTTGAGAACTTCACGAAGACGATTGAGCTGTACGGCAAGGTCGTGTCGTCGTTGACGGGCCTACCGGTGCACTATCTGGGGATTTCGCCGAACGGGAATCCGAGTTCTGCCGATGCGATCCGCTCGGGCGAGTCGCGGCATGTCAAGCGTGCTGAACGTAAGCAGTCTGGGTTCGGCTCCGCGTGGTCGCAGGTCAGTGACATCGCGTTGCGGCTGGTCGCGGGTGCACAGTTACCGGTGTCGACGACGTGGTCGGATGCGTCGACGCCCACGGTGGCGGCGAAAGCTGATGCGGTCGTGAAGCTCGTGCAGTCGCGGATTCTGCCGGTGGAAGGCGCGTGGCTGGAACTCGGCTATGACGCGGACAAGCGGGCCTTGTACCGGTCGCTAATGTCGGGTGATCCGTTGCAGCAGGTACTTGAGTCGTTGGTGCCGCCACCGCGCGAGGAAGCTCCACGCGGTGCGGTTGAGTGAGTTCAAGCGGTCCCAGAACGTCGTCGCGGCTCGTGTGAGTGTGGCAGCAGCGTCGGTGTTGACGCCGCTGTTGGATGCGGAGCCGGTCGAGTCTGATGTCGTCGCGGTCGCGGGGGCGTTGGAGTCCACGGTGCTCGGCGCCCGTCGGGTGCTGGAGCACCTGGCGGACGAGTTCTACCAGAGTCAACGTGACGTTCACGTCGGCGCGCGGTCGCATGTCAGCTTACCGTAGCGGCGCTATGGCTCTTCGGCGCTCGCGTCGGGTCTCGCGCGTGTGGGTCTGCGGCCGGGGCACCGGTTCACGTCGTTGCCACACGCGGTAGCGACCGTGACTCGACACACACGTGCTGCGCCACGGTTGCGAGTCATGGACCTGACGCACACAGATCGGTCCGCGCTCGGGTTCGCGCGCACCAGCGGCGGCACGTCGTCGTGTGCGTTTTGCCTGATGTTGATCAGCCGTGGGCCCGTGTACCGGTCGGCTGTCAGCGCGGGAGCCATGACGAGTTTCCACAATCACTGTGATTGCGTCGTCGTACCGGTGTTCACAAAACATTCATTTCCAGGTCGCGCAGAGTTCATGCGCGCAGAGCAGCAGTGGATCGATTCCACACGAGGCACCACGGGTGCCTCAGCAGTGACCGCGTTCCGGCGCTCACTGGCTACCGACGGCTCCCGGCGAGCCGCATGAGGCCCCAGGAGGACCCATGACAGACACCGACACTGGCGCCACGGCCGAGCTCAAGTTCGAGGAACTTCCCGAGCACTGGCGTAAGGAGCTCCGCGCGGTGCGCGACGAGTGCGCCCGACGGCGAAGCTCCGAGAACGCGCTGACCGCGTAGAACCAGCAGCTCACCGAGCAGAACGCGCAGCACGTGGAGGCGCTGAACACGGCCCAACTGGAGCATCTGCGCTACCGGGCCACGGTGAACGCAGGCGTGCCGCTGGAGAACGTGGAGGACTTCGCGTCGAGACTGCGCGGCACCGATGCCGCCGAGATCACGGCCGACGCGGTGGAACTCGCACGGATGTTCACACAGACACGTCCGGCGCCGACTGGGTCCACCGCGCACGGTGTCGACCACTCGCAGGGTCGCGGTAACCGTCGCGATGCTGCACCACTTGATCCCGCGAACCAGCTCCGCGACTTGATTCAGGCGCAGCTAGGGCGGGACTGACCACTACACGAAGGACGAAGACTATGGCCCCGGTGAATGTCGCCTCTGGCGCGCCCATCGATCCCCGGTTCACCGACGACATCGCGCACGGTCAGGGACGCCTCGGGCGCCCGGACACGCCAGAGCATCTACTGCCGAAGGAGGTCTCGGGCGACATCTTCACCAAGGTCGCGGAGAACTCGTCGCTGCTGTCCCTGGGATAGCAGATCCCGGTGTCGATCCGAGAGAACGTGATCCGGCGGGCGTCGACGAATCCCGAGGCCGGTCAGGTCGGCGTCGGCACGAAGCTCGTCGAGCGTGAGGGTCACCTCAAGCCGCTGTCGGGTTTCGCCTACGGTGAGGAGCGTACGTTCTCGCCGGTGAAGTTCGCGACGATCGTGCCCGTGTCGGAGGAGTTCCTGCGGGCGAATCCGGACGGGCTCTACAGCGAGCTTGCGGGTAAGCTGTCCGGCGCGATCTCCCGCGCGGTGGAGCTCGCGGCGTTCCACAACCGTAACTCGCTGACCGGTGAGCCGATCCAGGGCACCGACGCCAACGGCTCCGTGATCGGCTCGATCCCCGACGACCATAAGCTGCAGGTCAACGCGACCGACAGTCTCGTGGAGCAGATTCTCACCGGCTACGACCTGATCGTGTCGGCGGAGCAGAAGAATTTCGACTTCACCGGCTTTGCCGCGCACCCGCAGTTCCGTGCGAAGCTCGCCACAGCACGCGACCGGCTCGGGAACCTGGCATATGCCACCGGGGTCGAGTCCAAGGGCCCGGTGAACCTGACCGCGCAGGTCGGAAGCTTCCTGGGCCTACCGGTGGCGTTCGGCAAGGCGGTCTCCGGTCGTATCGGGAACAACGCCGGTACCGACGTGAAGCTGATCGGCGGGGACTTCTCCCAGTTCGCCTACGGCTTCGCCGACGCGATCCGGATCAAGGTCTCGGACCAGGCGGTCGTGCGCGGAGTCTCGATGTGGGAGACGAACCAGGTCGCGGTGCTCGCCGAGTGCACCTTCGGCTGGTACGTCAACGACCCGACCGCATTCGTCGCGTGGGAACTCGCGACCAGCGGCGACAAGGCAAAGCCTGCTGCTGCCAGCGGCGGTCGTAAGCCCGCCAAGGACCCGGAGCAGGCCTAAACACCGGAGCTGATCGCGGTCCCGGTGGAGCCGACACCGGAACCAGCGGAGTCGACTCCTCCGGCACCGGAGCCGGGACCAGCTACCGGGTCGCCCGGGCCGGAGCCGACTCCACCGGGATCAGCTACGGACCCCGTGGAGTCGAACCCACCGGAGCCCGAGTCGGACCCGGTGACCGAATCCCCGGAACCAGCGGAGTCGACTCCACCGGAGTCGCGACCGGTACGACCCCCGGATTCCATCTGGGGCCATCGACCTGCGGGAGGCCGACGGAATGCACGCGACGGTCGCTGACGTCGAGACGCTGCTCATGCGGGAGCTCGCCGACACCGAGCGCGAGTTCGCCGCGCGCATGATCGCCATGACCGAAGCACGCTTGCGGGCGCGGATACCGGACCTCGACGACCGCGTGGCGCGTGAGGCCGGTTTCGCCGACCGAGTCAACTACGTGATCGCGAGTGTCGTCGCGCGGCGGATCAGTAATCCGACCGGCGGTACCAGCAGTTTCGAGGTCATCGGGCCGTTCTCGATCCGGGACCAGTCGTCGACGGGCTCCGGCGACTGGCTCACCGCAGACGAGTGGGCGCTGCTGGGGCTCGCGACCGGGGCGTTCACGATCCGGCCGGTGATCAGTGCAGCCGACGACGGTGTTCGCCGTGGCTCGAAACCTGACTGGTGGTGGGACTTCGCATGAGGCGCCGGGTGAAACTTCGTCGACCGGGTCCACCGGATGCGTTCGGCGACCGCGCGGAGGCCGCCGAGTTCTGGGACACGAGTCCGTGGGTGATCGGGATCGCGTCGAGCCATGACGACTCCGACGGCCGCCAGAACCGCACGAGCACTCGGATCGAGTGCTATGTGCCCGCACAGAGCACGGAGGCCCGTGCAGGCGATCAAGTCAACATCGACGGCAGCTGGTTCGACGTGGACGGTGTTCCGGCCCGTGCGGAGTCCCCGTTCACGTCACGACTCGGCGGTTACGTAGTGCAGCTAAAACGATACGAAGGGTGACAGGTCGTGCGTTATGAAGGTTCCGTGGACCTGTCGCAGGTGCTCAACAGCGACAGGCTCGAACGGGAGCTTGCTGCGGTCGCTCGGCGAATCGCGCGATCGGCGCAAGCCAGCGCACCGCGACGCACCGGGGCTCTCGCGGGCTCTGTAGACGTCTTCACCGAGCGCAACAGCGGCACCACGCGCGACCGCGTGGTCGCACACGTCACGGTGAGCGCGCCGTACGCGGCATCAGTCGAGTTCGGCACGAGCCGTATGCGCGGCTCGTTCTGGCTCCGGCGTACAGCGCAGTCGGCATGAGCGACATGGAGCCGTTCCCGGACATCGAACAGGTGCTCGTGACACTGTTCGCCGACATCGCGCCGACGGTGACCGAGGCACCGGAGGGATTCACACCGCCGATGGTGCGCGTGAGCCGGACCGGCGGCTCCGACGATGGCCTCACCGATTCTCCGATCGTGGAGACCACGTGCTACGGCGCCACGCGCGTGGAGTCATGGGCGCTCGACGGTCTCGTACGGCAGCGGGTACTCGCGTGTGCCGCGACCGTCGTCGACACGGTGTTGATCGACACCGCGTCGACCGTCACGCCCGCTCAGCAGCTCTCGGACCCACGGCTGGACATCCGCGCGGTGAGTTCCAGCTACCGATTCGGACTGCGCAGACGCAGTCCCTACATGGAGGACAGCTCACATGGCTGACACGGACCTTCTCACGCTCAAGCGTGCGAAGGCAGGCAACATTCGCAAGGTTCTCGACGCGGTGGTCGCGGTGGCGCCGATGAGCGCACCGGTGCCGGAGACGTTCACCGTGGCTGGCGCGCTGCAGGAGCTGCCGCCGGAGTACCGCACGATCGGCTGGGTGTCGAAGAAGGACGGCTACAAGTGGTCCCGTGACACCGACAGCAGCGACATCGAGTCCCACGGCTCGGTGGAGCCCACGCGCCGTGACATCACCAAGGACGTCACCGGGCTCGCGATGACCGCGCAGGAGACCTCGCGGCTGACGCTGGAGCTGTCGAACAACGTGGACCTGTCGGAGGCCCGACTTGTCGACGGGGAGCTGAGCTACACGCGTCAGGTCGCGCCGTCGACGCGTTACTGGCGCCTGATCGCGATCGGCATCGACGGCTCCGGGAGCGACGCGTTCTACGTGATCAACGTGCTGCCGCGCGCGACGATCTCCGAGTACGGCGAGCTGACCTGGTCGGATGAGGACGCGCTGACGTATCCACTGACGTGGTCTGCCACCGTGGACCAGGACCTCAAGTACAGCTTCCGGCAGGTGCTCGCGGGGCCCGGCTTTGAGTCGAGGGCCGCCGACATGGACTTCAGCGGAGACTCGCCGTCGCCGTCGCCGTCGCCTGAGCCTGCGCCGAAGCCGCCGCGAGGTGGCAACGGTTCCGGTTCCGGTTCCGATGATGACGCTGCCAAGCCCGGGCCGACGAAGTGATGAGCAGCAGGTCTGAGCGCAGGTCGTGGGACGCCTATGTCCGCGAGTCCCGCGAGAAGTACTCCGAGGTCGATCTCGGCGCTGAGGGCGTCGTGCGCGTGTATGTGCCGTCGTCGACGGCGATGGAGCGGTTGTCGACGCTGGACGCGAACGACCAGTGGTCCCAGATCGACGTGCTCTTCGGCGACGAGAACGGTGCGAAGCTGCGCCGGGTCGCCGGGGATGAGCCGATCACCGCGCTACAAGCTCTCGTCACCGACGTGATGCGCGATCTGGGTCTCGACGACATGGGAAACTGATCCGCTGCTGGGAGCTCATCGACCGCTACGGACCCGAGCTGGAATACGACCTGCACCATGAGCTGGGGCTCGATCTTCTGGACTGGTTCCGCGGCGAACACCGGTGGAGCAAACTCGTGCGGCTCAGCGCGCGGCTGCCGGAGCACGGCTCGTTCAAAGCCGCGATGCTCGATGACGACGAGTACGCCGAACGCATGGGCGTTCAGGGCGACGCCGGTGCTGATCGCGTGGCGCCGAGCTACCGGGGCTATGACCCGGTGCTTGCGCGGTTGACCGACATCGCGGACCTGTTGCTGTCGCTGCGCACGACGGTGGTCGCGGTGAACTCCGAGAGCGGTCGGGCGCCGTCGACCCGATTCATGCCGAGACCGGAGACCGCGTTCGACCGGCTTGAGCGGCGTCGGTCACGTCAACAGCTCGATGCGCTCTCAGCAGTGCTTACACCAGGAAGGTGAACGACAGTGGCGCTCACGACCGCCCAGGTCAGTGTCCGCGTGGTACCCGATGTGCGCGGCTTCCAACGTCAGGTCCGCCGTGATCTGACCGCTGCGAAGCTCCAGCCGGTGCGTGTACCCATGCGGGTCGCGACCGATCGCATGGTCGTCGGCATGCGTCGCGCGTTCGACAGCGTGCAGAGCCATGCGGCGCGTGCGTCCGTGCGCGTGGCGCAGGCGTTCGCAGCGCAGATGCCACGTGCGTCGGCAGCCGTAGCGCAGTTCGCGGCGGGCTTTCAACGCGTGGAGTCGACGGCGAACGGTGTCGCGGCGCGCATGCACCAGTTCGGTGCGACGACGCGCCGGGCACTCGACAGCACGTCGGCGCCGCTACGGAACTTCCACGCGGGCTTCCGTAGCGCCGATGGTGCCGCATCGGCGTTGACCGGTCGCATGGGCTCGTTGGGTGGGCTCAGTCGCCGCGCGTTCGAGGCCGCAGCGCAACCGTTGCGGAACTTCCATGCCGGGTTCACACAGCTCGGCGCGGCGTCATCGGCGTTCTCCGGGCGCATGGGCACACTCGGCGGTGTCAGTCGCCGCGCGATTGGCGGACTCGGCTCCACGTTCGCCCGCGTGGGAACCTCTATCCGTGCAACGGCCCAGTCGATTGGTGCATCGATCCAGAACGGCATCGACACTCCACTGCGAGGTGTCGCACGGAGGGCCGGTGGGCTCGCAGCCGCCGTGGGACTCGGAAGCCTCGGCTCCAGCGCACTACAGGCCGCACAGGACATCTAGAACACGCGGCTGACGCTGACGGGACTCTACGGGTCCGCGCAGGACGCCGGGGACATGATGGAGCGGTTGAAGCGGCTCTCGTCGAACTCACCGATCGAGTACCAGGCCTACGCGAAAGCGAGCCAGCAGCTCGCCTACATGGGCGTCAAGGGCCAGCAGGCCGAAGATGTCCTCCGCAATGTGGGCGCCTCGATCACGAATGCTGGCGGCGACTCGTCCGCGATGGAACGCGCCAACGACGCGCTGCTGCGGATGGTCAACTCCGGCCGCGTGTACGCCTCGGACCTTCAGCAGCTGTCCTAGACCGGCGTCCCGATCTATGCCTCGCTTGCCGAGCACATGGGCGTCACGACCGAACAGCTCAAGAAGATGGTCACCGAAGGCGTCGTGAAGATCGACGACGTGCTGACCACGATCGGCAGCGGAAGCAGTAAAGCATTCCAGATGACGATTGCTGGCTCCGAGAGCGCCAGTACATCGATGAAGAACCAGTGGAAGATCGCCACTGACAACGTGCGCATAACGCTCGGCGAGATGCTGGAGCCCATGACCGACCGGTGGGCGCCACAGATCGCACAGCTCGGCGCGAGAGTCAGTGACGGGCTCCGGCAAATCCCCGGCACGTTCCGGGAGATCAAGAGGACCGCTGACGACTGGGGTGTCACGGCTGCGATCGAGGACTTCCGGTCAGCGGTCGCGCGACTCGTCCAGGGCGCGCTTCCGGTGTTCCGGGGCATCATGGTAGGGCTCGGCGTCGCGTTTGGTGCCGCGATGGTCGCGTTACGGCCGCTCATGAACGTGCTGGGCGAGTTCGGCGACTGGCTCTCGGCGCACGAGTCGGTCGCGGCGGCTCTGGGTATCGCGATCGGCGCGGTGTCTGCGGCGTTCATCGGTCAGAAGATCGCGGTGGCATCCGTATAGGCTGCGCAGCTTGCGTTGACGCCGGTCGTGCAGGGTTCGAAAATTGCGTGGGACGGCGCCAAGAAGTCCGTGGAATTGTGCACGAATGCGTACGCAGCGTTCCGCAACGGGCTCGCGTGGACCGTTGCGAAGCAAATGCTGGTCAATACGTGGATGAAAATCTGCACGGTTACGTAGGCGGCGTTCAACGCGGTCATGGCGGCAAATCCGATTGCGCTCGTCGTGATCGCGCTGGCGGCGTTCGTCGCAGCCATCGTGTGGGCTTGGAACAATGTGGACTGGTTCCGCGAAGGCATTCTCAATTTGTGGGCGAAGCTGCAATCGGTGGGCGACTGGATATCCAGCGTATTCACTGTGGCCTGGACGGGCCTGGGAGATGCGATCTCGTGGACCTGGAACACGCTGATTAAACCAGTTCTCGACCTATTCCACGATATCGCCATCTTTGTCGGCCAGGCGATCATTGCGCTGGCGATCGGTCCGCTGGTACTTGCCTGGAAGGGTCTCGGCGTCGCGTTCCAGTGGTGCTACGACACGCTGATTAAGCCGACGTTCGAGGCTTTCGCCGAGATGGCTAGCTGGCTGAGCGAGAACGCGTTGAGACCCGCATGTAACGGCATCAAGTTGGCGTGGCAGCTCATGTGTACTCTGATCCAGTGGTGCTACGACACGATTGTGGCGCCTGTGTTTCGGGCGTTTGCCGCTGTCGGCAGCTGGCTGTGGAACAATGCCCTATCGCCGGTGTTCGACCTGATCAAAGCTGGCTGGCAGCGGATGTCGGACATGTTCACGTCGGTGTATGGCACGCATCTGCACCCGTTGTTTCAGGCGTTCGCGGACCGCGTCCGCTGGTTCAAAGACACATTCACGTTGTTGGTCGACGGCATCGTCGGCGTGTGGGATCGGTTGCGTGACGGCTTCAAAAAGCCTGTCGTGTGGGTGGTCGACACTGTGTACAACAAGGGCATCGGCGGCCTCTGGAACCAGGCGAAAGCGATTATCCCGTTACCGGACTTCAAGCCCGCGCCGACGTTTGCTGTCGGCGGTGCTGTCCGGGGGCCCGGCAGTGCGACCAGCGATTCCATCATTGCCCGGTTGTCCCACGGCGAGCACGTACTGACCGCGCGGGAAGTACGTGCTGCGGGCGGTCACGGAGCTGTTGCTCGATGGCGTGAACGGTTGCTGACCGGCGGATTACCGGCTTTCGCCACCGGTGGGCCGGTGACGTGGCAAGAACTGTCGGCGGCGATTAAGCAGGGAATCCCACGGGCCCGCATCACTGACACTATGCGGCCGGGCGCTGCCGACATGCACGGCAGAGGAAAAGCAATTGACATTGCAGGTCCACGGCCACTAGACATGCCGTTTATGCTGTCGGTCAACCGGTGGATCGCCAGCAATTATCCGAGCAGTTACGAGCTGATTCACACACAGCCAGGCGCGGTGAATCTGAAATCCGGTCGGCCCCACACGTATAATCCACAGACCCGCGCGGGTCACGTGAACCATGTGCATTGGGCCAACGCGGGCGGAGGTCTCGCCGACACGGTGTCGGGCTGGGTCGAGTCCGGCTACAACTGGATGCTCGACAAGGTCAGGGCCCTGTTCGACGCGGTGACGGGTCCACTGCGCAACAGTGTCAAGTCGCTGTTCGGCGGTGGAGAGCTGGCCGCATCTCATGGCGCGCGGCCAGGTCGACACGTTGT
>NZ_JAHLJC010000003.1:0-506813 GCF_020496255.1 Pseudonocardia sp. ICBG1142
TCGTGGTCGGGTCGGACGACGCGGTGGTGGTCGGCGCGGCCGAGTTGGACGTCGTCGGGGCCGGGTTGGTCGTCGTCGGCTCCGGGGTGCCCTCGTCGGTCGGCTCCGGCGTCGAGGTCGGCGGCGTCGTGGTGACCGGCGGAGGTGTGGTCGTCACCGGCGGCTTCGTCGTGGCCGGCGGAGGCGTCGTCGGCTCGGGCGAGCCCTCGTCGGTCGGCTCCGGCGGGGTGGTGGGCTGCGACGGGGTCGGCTGGCCACCGGTGAACGGCGGCGGGACCACGGGCGCACCGGGGGTTCCGGGCGCGGGCGCCGAACCGGGCGCGGGGACGACGGGCGAGCCGCCACCACCGGGCAGCGCGCCACCCTGGGTCGCCGCGACGGTCGGGTCGAACGCCGGCGGGAGGCCGTCCCCGCCGGCGGCCGCGCCACCCGGCGCACCGGTCTCGACGGGGTCCGGACTCGGGCCGGTCGCCTGCGGCGCGGCGATGGCGAAGGGCGGGCCGACGAAGCTGCCGTCGGGCGCGGTCGCGGTCGCGACGGCGGTGATCCCGCCCAGTGACCCGACGGTGAGCACCGCCGCGGCCGCGGCCGACGTGGCCCGGCGCGCACCGGCGGCGCGGGAGATCACGTCGTCGACGGCCGGCAGCGGCACGGCCGCCGCCAGGACGTCGTCGAGCCGGTGGAACTCCCGGTCGATGTCGGCGAACCCGTTCATGCCCGTCCCCCCTCGGTGGCGGGTGGGTATCCGCCACGCAGGTCGTACTGCGGCGTCCGGTGACCCGGCGGCGGTCCCCCGACCGCGCCACCCGCCGGTCCGATGATCTCCTCCAGCACCTCGGCCATGCCCTCGGTCACGACCTCGCGACCGCGGACGAGCCGGCGCCGCACCTCGTGCACGGTGACCCGCTCGAGCGCGGCGACCGCGCCGGTCGACAGGCCCGCCATGTGGTGCAGCACCACGGCCCTGCGGTCGACGGGCGCGAGCCGCCCGAGCGCCTCCAGGAGCGCCCCGGTGCGCGGGTCGGTCTCCTCCGGGGCCGGCCTGCGACGGCGACGCAGGATCCGCGGCCGCATCGACGTGCGGATCGCGACCCGTCGGACCCAGCCGACGGCGGCGTCCTCGTGGTCCGGGCCCGCGGGTTCGGCACGCAGCGCGGCCCAGCGGCGCCAGGCACGCGAGTAGGCGTCCTGCACCGCGTCGTGTGCGTCGTACGGGTTGAGCGTGATCGCGTAGAGCTGCGCGACCAGGCGCGGGTAGTGGGTCTCCAGGTGCGCCCCGAAGTCCGCGCGGAGCTCGCCGTGCGGGAGCGTCCGGTGCTGCTGGACGACGGCGCCGCTGATCGGCGGGGCCTCGTACTCGGCGCCGTACTCGGCTCCGTAGTCGGCGCCGGTCCATGCGTCGCGGTCGGCCGCGCCCGGCTCGCCGGGTTCCGACACACCGCCGTACTGGTCCGTGTGGGGGAACGCGGGCGCGCGCTCGGGCTCGGCGAACTCGCCGTCCGCCCCGAAACGCTGGGCCACTGTGCTCAACCCCGTGTCCTCTCGTCGCCGTCACCGGGCCCTGCGGCCCGGTGCCGATCACCGTGGTGCCCTGTCCGATCGGCGGGTACCCGCAGGTACCGCCGCCGATCCGGGCAGGAGCACCCTCTGCCCCGCCTGATCGACCAACGAGCGTGCGGCGTTACAGAAACGGCCCGGCGCGATCCGATCGTCACGTTCCGCGTGATCTGCATCCCGATCTGGTCACTCGTCCGGATCAGAGCGCCACTCCGCCGTGCACGCACGGTAGTGACGTGGGTCCGCGTCGTCGGCGTGCCGCTCCGCCGCGGCGCGCTTGTGCGCGGCGTAGTCGGTACGGGCGGTCGCGTCGGCACGCAGCCGGTCCCGCAGCTCGACCGCGTGCTGCCACGCGGGCGAGCCGTGCACCCGCACGGCCAGCACCGCGGCCCGTCCCGGGTCGGCCGAGCGGTGCACCCGCACCGTGCCCGCGTCGCCGCCCGGGGCGGCGGCGTCGACCGGGAACCCGGCCGTGACCAGGGCATCGGTGATCCGGTCGGCGTCGGCCGGGGACACGATCGCGAGCTGTAGGTCGAGGACGTCGCGGGCCGGGAGCCCCGGGACGGCCGTCGACCCGATGTGCTCCACCCCGCGGCCGGGACCGCCCGCGGCGACCGCGACCCGCTCGGCGAGCCGGCGGGCCTGGGCCGCCCAGTCCGGGCCGTGCTCGACGAGCAGGGGCGACCCGTCCACGGCCGGGCGGCCGGTCCGCAGGTTCTCCTCGAACCCGGTGAGCCGCCCGTCCCACAGCGCGTCCACCCGGCGGCGGGTGTCCTCCGGGTCGCCCGAGTTGTCCAGCCAGACGTCGGCGACGGCGCGACGCTGCTCGTCGGTGGCCTGGGCGGCGATCCGGGCCCGGGCGTCCTGCTCGGCCATCCCCCGCGCGGACACCAGCCGCCGGACCCGCTCCTCGGCGTCCACCCCCACCACGACGACCAGCGGGAAGGCCGGGGCCATCCCGCCCTCGACGAGCAGCGGGATGTCCTGCACGACGATCGCGTCCGGCGCGGCGGCGGCGACGATCTCGTCGGACCGGGCCCGCACGAGCGGGTGCACGATGCCGTCGAGGGTGCGCCGGGCCGCGGCGTCGGCGAAGACGAGAGCGGCGAGAGCAGGCCGGTCGAGGCGGCCGTCGGCGTCGAGGACGTCCCGCCCGAACGCCTCGACGATCGCCGCCAGTCCCTCGGTGCCCGGTTCGACGACCTCGCGGGCGATGACGTCGGAGTCGACCAGCACCGCCCCGCGTTCGACCAGCCGCGTCGCGACCGTCGACTTGCCCGCACCGATTCCGCCGGTCAGCCCTGTCCGCAGCACGTGATCACCGTAGCGGGCCGCACCGGGTACCCCGGGTGGCGCTCAGGTGGTGCCGCGCGCGCTGCCCGCGGCGCCGTCGCCGGCCTGCGGGGCGGGCGCCGCGGGCGGCGCGTGGTGGGGGTCGGCCGCGCGGACGGCGGCTGGGTCGGCGTCAACGCCGGGATGATGCGCTGGGCCAGGTCGGGCAGGGTCTCGGCCGCGGACCGGGTCTGCCCCGGAGCCGCCACCGGCAGGATGAACGTCAGCGTGTCGACGCCGTAGACCAGCGCCAGGGTGGTCTCGTCCGGCCGCTCGACGAGGACGCCGGGGACCGAGCCCACGGTGATGTCGCGCGACGCGGTGGCCGAGCCCCGCTCGGCGTTGGTGTTGAGCTGCCACTGCCGCGCCGCGGACGCGGCGTCGGTGTAGCGGCCGATGTTGAGCTGGAACAGCACCGGGCCCGAGTTGCGCGCCCCGCCGAAGGCCTGGGTCTGGCCGCCCGCCCGGTAGGTGCAGGCGGTGCGCTCGGTGCGGTTGACCGCCGCCTCGGGGACGCCGCGGACCGACTGGACCGACACCGACCCCAGTACCTGGCCGAACAGCGCGCCGGCCTGCTCGGGGTCCATCAGCTGCGCACAGTCGGTGGGCAGCGCGATCGGGACCGGTCCCCGCCCGGCCTGGGCGGCGCCGGACTGCTCGGCCGGGAACGTCGGGACCGCGATCCCGGTGTCCCCGGACGCCGTGCCGCACCCGGCGAGCACCGCGGTCAGCAGGATCCCCGCGAGCGCGGACCGTCCGCGACGCCGGGACGGGCGGGTGTGGGACAGGAGCTCGCCGGAACGCGTCCGGCGGACGGTACGGCCGACCATGCATCCAATCTAGGCCGACCCGAAGATCGACTCAGAGCGGGTGCGCGCGCCGTGATCAACCGCAGCCGAACCGTGATCTCCACCATGCGTGTCCACCCTGACACGCCGAGCGAGATGAACCGGTGTCCACCGCGCGCCGTAGGGCCGCCGTGAAACGGGCCGGGCCCCGGTGACCGTGACGGTCACCGGGGCCCGGTGTGGTGCTGGCGCCGGTCCGGGGTGGGACCGGCAGGGGGCTGTCAGGCCCCGCCGGAGAGCTTCTCGCGCAGTGCGGCGAGCTGCTCGTCGCTGGCGAGCGAGCCACCCGACTCGGCCTGGCCACCGCCACTGCTGCCGGCGGCCGGACGGTCGTCGTCGCCGCCGGAGGAGTAGTTCGCCGGCGCGATGTCGTTGCCGCCCTCCGCCTCGGCCTCGGCGGCCTTGCGGATCTGCGCCATGTGCTGCTCGTAGCGGGCCTGCGCCTCGGCGTACTGCTTCTCCCAGGCCGCGCGGGCCTCGTCGAAGCCTTCCTTCCAGTCGCCGGAGTCGACGTCGAAGCCCTCGGGGTAGATGTAGTTCCCCTGGTCGTCGTACTCGGCGGCCATGCCGTAGCGGGTCGGGTCGAACTCGGTGTCGACCGTCATGCCCTCGTTGGCCTGCTTCAGCGACAGCGAGATGCGACGGCGGTCGAGGTCGATGTCGATGACCTTGACCATCGCGTCGTCGCCGACCTGGACGACCTGCTCGGGGATCTCGACGTGGCGCTCGGCCAGCTCGGAGATGTGGACCAGGCCCTCGATGCCCTCCTCGACGCGGACGAACGCGCCGAACGGGACGAGCTTGGTGACCTTGCCCGGCACGATCTGGCCGATCGCGTGGGTCCGGGCGTAGAGCCGCCACGGGTCCTCCTGGGTCGCCTTCAGCGACAGGGAGACGCGCTCGCGGTCCAGGTCGACGTCGAGAACCTCGACGGTGACCTCCTGGCCGACCTCGACGACCTCGCTCGGGTGGTCGATGTGCTTCCAGGACAGCTCGGAGACGTGCACCAGACCGTCGACCCCGCCCAGGTCGACGAACGCACCGAAGTTGACCACCGAGGAGACGACGCCCTTGCGGACCTGACCGCGCTGCAGCTGGTTGAGGAACTCGCTGCGGACCTCGGACTGGGTCTGCTCGAGCCAGGCGCGGCGGGACAGGACCACGTTGTTGCGGTTCTTGTCCAGCTCGATGATCTTGGCCTCGATCTTGCGGCCGACGTACGGCTGCAGGTCGCGCACGCGGCGCATCTCGACCAGCGAGGCCGGGAGGAAGCCGCGGAGCCCGATGTCCAGGATCAGGCCGCCCTTGACGACCTCGATGACGGTGCCCTCGACCGGCTCGTCGGCCTCCTTGAGCGCCTCGATCGTGCCCCAGGCGCGCTCGTACTGCGCGCGCTTCTTGGACAGGATCAGCCGGCCCTCCTTGTCCTCCTTCTGGAGGACGAGGGCCTCGACGAACTCGCCGACCTCGACGACCTCGGCGGGATCGACGTCGTGCTTGATCGACAGCTCGCGCGAGGGGATGACGCCCTCGGTCTTGTAGCCGATGTCGAGCAGGACCTCGTCGCGGTCGACCTTGACGATGGTGCCCTCGACGATGTCGCCATCGTTGAAGTACTTGATCGTCTGGTCGATGGCGGCGAGGAAGTCCTCCTCCGACCCGATGTCGTTGATAGCGACCTGCGGCGTGGTCGGGGCGGCGGTGGTGTCGGTGGACATGTAGTGAGGTGCTCCGATGGATTTCTCTGGCATGGTCGGCCCGGTCGGCTCTGCTGCAGCAGTGCGCCCCGGTTCTGGTACGTGTAGCTGTGACGTTGTAACAGTCACCCTCTGGCGTCGATTCCCGTGGTCGGGAACATCGGTGCACGGACGTCCGCGAGACCGGCGCTGGAGTGGCGCCGCGCGGTCGGCCGACACGTTGACCACGGTGCGGAAAGAATGCTACGCGGCCCGTGAACCCCCCGGCAATGCGGGTCCGCCATCTGCGGGACCACCCGCGCTTGCGACGATCGGGTGGTCATGAGCAGCCGCGACGAGTACTTCTCCGCCGAGGACGCCGTGGGCACCACGGGCGTCGCCCGGCGCCGCGTCGGCAGCGCCGAGTCCGAGGCGGCCGGGCGCCGCTGGTGGGACACCGACGCCGACGACTACCTGGCCGAGCACGGTTCCGACATCGGCGACGAGGCGTTCGTCTGGTGCCCGGAGAACCTGCACGAGGACGAGGCCGGCCTGCTGGGCCCGCCCGCCGACCTCGTCGGGAAGCGGGTGCTGGAGGTCGGTGCCGGCTCGGCCTCGTGCAGCCGGTGGCTCGCCCGCCGCGGAGCGCGCCCGGTGGCGCTCGACGTCTCCGGCGGGATGCTGCGGCACGCGGCCCGGCTCAACGCCGCGCTCGGACTGCCCGTGCCGCTCGTGCAGGCCGGCGCCGAGCACCTGCCGTTCGCCGACGCCACCTTCGACCACGCCTGCTCGGCGTTCGGGGCGATCCCCTTCGTCGCGGACCCGGGTCGGGTCATGCGGGAGGTGGCCCGGGTGCTGCGACCCGGTGGGCGCTGGGTGTTCGCGGTGAACCACCCGATGCGCTGGGTCTTCCCCGACGACCCCGGCGAGCAGGGGCTCACCGTCGTCCAGTCCTACTTCGACCGGACCCCGTACCTGGAGGTCGACGGCGACGGCCGGGCCACCTACGTCGAGCACCACCGCACCCTCGGCGACCGGGTGCGCGACGTCGTCGCCGCCGGGCTGGTGCTCGACGACCTGGTCGAGCCGGAGTGGCCGGAGGGCCACGAGCGGGTGTGGGGGCAGTGGTCGCCGCTGCGCGGCGCGCTGTTCCCCGGCACCGCGATCCTCGTGACCCACCGACCGGGCTGAGCCGGCCGGGTCGGCCAAGTCGGTCGTCAGGGTCGGCCGGGTCGTCAGACCTCCAGGACCGCGCCGGTCTCCAGGTCGTAGCGGGCGCCGACGATCGTGAGGTGGTGGTTGCACCCGGATTCCGCAGTTCGTGGGCAGATGTGAGGGCTGAATTCGGGGGTTGACCTGCAGGACCGCTGGTGTGGGAGCGGGGTGGGCGTGTGTCCATGCCCGCCGCGGTGCCTGTTGGCGCTGTTTGGGCTGGTTAGGCGGGGTCGAGGGTGGTGATCCGGGGTGGTGGGGTGACCCCGCAGGCCCGAAGAATGCCGGCCTGGGTGGTGGTGAGCTCGGTGGTCTGCACGACGGTGCCGGCCGGGCCGGTGAGGGTGATCGTGTGCAGCCGGCCCAGCTCGCGGGAGATGGTGCGCCAGGTGCGGCCGGTGCGGCGTTCGGCGACCCGGATCAGCAGCAGCGCCAGCCAGCAGAGCAGGACGTGGGCGCGGATGCGGAGTTCGAGGCGGTGGAACACCGGCCGCAGCTCGATGGTGGATTTCAAGTCGCGGAACCCGCGCTCGGCCTCCAGCAGGTTCTTGTAGCCCAGGGCGACGTCCTCGGCCGAGAGGTCCGGGTCGGAGGTGGACAGCAGGTACTTCCCGTCCAGCTTCGCTTCGGCGGCGATCTTGGTCCGGTCCAGTTGCAGCCGCCCGGACGGTGTCTGGCGCAGCCACCGGCCCAGGGCCGGGTGTTCACGCAGCGCGCATTCGGCCTTGACGTGCGCGGCCTCCTCACGTTCGGCGGCCCGGGCGGCGTGCCGCCACGCGGCCTTGCTGGTTGTGGTGGCGGCGCGGCGGGTGCGGGCGGCCTCGCGGGCTCGGGTGCGGGCGGACGCGATGCGGTCGAGCTCGGCGGAGATCCTGGCGATCGCGGCTTCGCGGGCGGCCTGGTCGCGTTCGGCCTCGTCGGGGTTGTGGCAGATGATCCACCGGACGCCGGGGGTGGAGTCGATCCGGACTTCCTTGACGCGCAGGTTGTCCCGAACCTGCTGGTAGCGGCCCTGGCGGGACAGTGCCTGGGCGGCGTGCGGGCTGCCGTCGCGCATCCGTTCGCCGGCGATGTAGTGCCCGCCCGCGCGCTGAAGGTAGGCCAGGTTGTCCCGGGAGGAGAACCCGCGGTCGACCACGGTGACCACGCGGCCCAGTCGCCACCCCCGTAGGTCGTCCTTGACCTGCGGCAGGATCGCCTGGTCGTTGGTGTTGCCGGGCCAGCACCAGCACCGGACCGGGATGCCTTCCCGGGTGACGGCCAGCCCGATGACGATCTGCGGCAGGTCCCGGCGGTGGTCCTTGGAGTGCCCGTAGCGCCGGAACCCGCCCGGGCCGCCTGGGCTTGCCACTGCGTCTGATCCGTCGACGCTGCTGTCGGTGCTGCTGTCGGTGCCCTCGGCGGGGTCGGGGTCCTCGGTGTCGCGCTCGAAGTAGGTGCTGGTCGTGTCGAAGAACAGCAGGTCGACCTCGAGGTTGAGCAGGTCCGCGACCGCGAAGAACACCGCCTCCTGCACCTTCGCGTCGGTGTCGGCCTCGATCAGCAGGTCCATCGCCCGATACGCCTGATCCTCGCTGAGCGCGTCCAGGCCGGGGATCGCCACGTCGTGGCCGACCCACTCGGCCGCGGCCAGCTTCGAGGACGGGTCGATCGCCCGGTTCGCCACCAGCGCGAACAGCACCCGCTCGACATCGGTGGTGAACCGGCGCCCACCCAGCACCTTGCGCAGGGCGGCCTCGACGTCCAGGGCCTTCCACAGCCCGTTCAGCAACCACGCCGCCCCGGCCGGGCGGGAGGCGATCAACCGCAGCCCCTCGGCCGCGGTACCGGCGCCCGCGGACTCAGCGGCGTCCGTGCCGGCGTCGGTGCCGGGTTCGCCCAGGTAGCGGTTGATCGAGCGGACCAGCCGGCGCAGCCCGTCGGGGTCCAGGCGGTCCTCCCGGCCGAGGTTGAGCAGCACGTTCGCCTTCGTGGTGGCACCGACGCGTTGGTTGTGGGCCAGGGCCAGGTAGCGCACGACCGAGCCGTCCTTGTTCCGCCGCTCGGTCGTCCGCAGATACATGACCGCAGCCGATCACACTCCGGGCAGCTCACACAAGCCTCAACCCGCCAAAACGTGTGCCCACGTTTTCGAGCACTCTCACGCAGGCGCAGCACGCTGACCAGGCCTTACTCCCCGCGGACCCCGCTCATGTGCCCATCAACTGCGGAACGCGGGTTGCAGACCGCCCCCGACAGCGACGGGTCGGCCGTCAGCTGGGCGACCACCCGGCGCACGTTCGCGTCGACCGCGCCGGCCACGGCGGCCTCACCGGAGCCCTCGCACACCGGGACGATGTCGCCGACCAGGGCGCCCAGCGTCGACGGCGCCGGCGCGGGCTGCCCGGAGGCGACCGACACGGCCGCCTTCACCGCACCGCACTGGGAGTGGCCGAGCACCACCAGCAGCGGGATGCCCAGCGCCCCGGCGCCGAACGCCAGCGTGCCGAGCACGGCGTCGTCGACGACCTGGCCCGCGGTCCGGACGACGAACAGGTCCCCCAGGCCCAGGTCGAACACCAGCTCGGCGGGCACCCGCGAGTCCGAGCAGGACAGGATCATCGCGGCCGGGGTCTGACCCGCCACCGCGGCGGCGCGCTCCTCGGCGGACCGACGCGGGTCCTCGCGCTCGTCGCGCTGCCAACGGCCGTTGCCCTCCAGCATCATCTGCCACGCCTGGGCCGCGGTCGGCCTGCTGTCGTTCGCCATAGGGTCTCCCTCGGTCGGCGTCTCACCGACCAAGATCGGTGAACGGGTCCGCACGGACAAGCATGCACGCCGCCGCACGCCTCCCGTGTGACGAGGCCCGCACGGCCGGGCGGCACCGTCCGCGCACCCCGGGACACCCGCGGCGGCCCCGTCGTCCGCGGCCACGGGCCGACGTAAGGTCGACGGGTGCCGATCACCCCCGACCAGCTGCCGGAGCTGAGCTCCGAGTACGCCCTGGAACAGCTCAACGACCGGATGGGCATCGAGATCCTCGCGGTCGGCCTCGACGAGGTCGTCGGCCGCATGCCGGTCGCGGGCAACCGTCAGCCCTACGGGCTGCTGCACGGCGGCGCCAGCGGCGTGCTCGCCGAGACCCTCGGGTCCACCCTGTCCGCGATGCACGCGCTGCCCGAACGGTTCCCGGTCGGGCTGGAGCTGGCCTGCACCCACCACCGTTCGGCCACCTCGGGCTGGGTCACCGGCACCGCCCGGCCGGTCCACATCGGGCGGTCCACCTCGACCAGCGAGATCGTCCTCGTCGACGACGAGGGCCGCCGCGTCTGCACCGCGAAGCTGACCTGCCTGCACCGCGACACGCGCCCACCCGCCGGGAGCGCGACACCCCGCCCGTCGTAACGAAGTCCTCCGGCGAATCGAATCCCTTCTTCCTGGCCACTTCTTCCGCGTGTCACGCTTCGGTTAAGAGCACTGCGCAACCGCTTTCCTGGCGCGCAATTCGGGGGCTAGTTTCCGACCGACCTCGTCCGACGGGCGCAGGCGTACGGAGACCGGCTCTTTCGGGGGGAGCGGTCGAGCAGGAGGGCCGACGTGTTCGGATCACGACTCAAGGGCGCCGGTAGGCGGGGGCGCACCATCGCCGTCGCAGGCGGTGTCGCACTCGCACTCACGCTGTCGGGCTGCGCCGCCGGTCAAGGTGGCGGCGGGCAGGGCGGCGGTGGCGAGCAGCAGGGCAACCGCCCGGACATTCCCGCCGTCGCGACGCTGCCCGTTCCGGCGAACGCCGCGAACCCGGCGGGCGACGGCAGCGCACAGTGCGCACCGACCACCACGCTCGCGTACGCCGGTGCACTGACCGGTAGCAACGCACAGCTGGGCGTCAACATCGTCAACGGCGTGCAGCTGGCCATCGACCAGCACAACAAGGCGAACCCGGGCTGCCAGGTGCAGCTCAAGCGGTTCGACACCGAGGGCACCCCGGACAAGGCGCCGGGCATCGTCACCCAGGTCGCGAGCGAGCAGCCGATCATCGGCGTCATCGGCCTGCCGTTCTCCGGTGAGTCCAAGGCGACCGGCGGCATCTTCGAGCAGGCGGGCCTGGTCCACCTGACCCCGTCGGCGACGAACCCGGCGCTGACCAAGAACGGCTGGACCACGTTCTTCCGGGCGCTGGCCAACGACAACGTGCAGGGACCGGCCGCGGCCAAGTTCATGGCCGGCAAGCTGGGCGCGAAGAAGGTCTGCGTCATCCAGGACGACTCCGACTACGGCGTCGGCCTGGCCGCGGCGACCAACCAGGCACTGCAGGCCACCGGCATCGACGCAAGCTGCCAGGACAAGGTCACCACCGGCCAGAAGGACTTCTCGGCCGTCGTCTCGAAGGTCGTCTCGGCCCAACCCCAGGCGGTGTTCTACTCCGGCTACTACGCCGAGGGCGCCCCGCTGGACCAGCAGCTGTCCAACCGCGGCTTCACGGGCGTGTTCCTCGGCCCGGACGGCGTCAAGGACGACCAGTTCGTCCAGCTCGCGGGCGACGCGTCCAACAACGCGTTCTTCACCTGCCCCTGCACCCCGGGTGAGCTGATCCCGGAGTTCGCCGACGCCTACAAGACCGTCAGCAACGGTGCCGCCCCCGGCACCTACTCGCTGGAGGGCTACGACTCGGCGACCATCCTCCTCAAGGCGATCGACTCCGGTGCGACCGACCGTGCCGCGGTGAAGAACTTCGTCAAGGGCTACGACGGCGCCGGCCTGTCCAAGCAGTTCAAGTGGGACTCCACCGGCGAGCTCGCCACCACGGCCGTCTACGGCTACAAGGTCGAGAACGGAAAGATCGTCTACGTGGGAGAGATCGGCAACTGAGCCGGCCCGACCGGCCGCGGGCCCCGGCCGGACGCGCAGATCCCGCAGTTCCGACCGTGCCCGCCCGCCCCGCCGCCGTCGCCACCGCGACGGCCGGGGCAGGCGGGCACGCCCACGCACGTGAGGAACCCCCGTGCTCCTGACATCCATCGGACCGGTGCTCGCCCAGGGCCCGGACTGGATCCGCTTCGACGTCGGCGCCCTCGCCGACCAGTTCTGGGCCAACACCGTCGACGGCCTGGCCTACGGCGCGATCTACGCGCTCATCGCCATGGGCTACACGATGGTCTACGGCGTCCTGCAACTGATCAACTTCGCCCACTCGGAAGTGTTCATCGTCGGGGCCTACGCCCTGTTCTTCACCCTCGCCGCGCTCGGTTTCGGCCCGTCCTCCCCCGACCTCTCACCGATCGCCCTGGTCGCCGACCTGATACTCGCGATGCTGGTCGCGATGGTCGCCGCCGGGATCGTGGCGGTCCTGCTCGAACGCATCGCCTACCGGCCGCTGCGACGTCGGAACGCCCCCCGGCTCGCGTTCCTCATCACCGCCATCGGCGCGTCCTTCGCACTGCAGTACCTGATCTTCGCCTGGCGCGGGCCCAACCCGGAGCCCGCACTGATCATGTTCCGGCCCGAGGTCGTCTTCACGATCTTCGGGGCCCCGGTCGACAGCCAGCAGATCGTCATCTTCGTCGCCGCGATCGCCCTGATGGTCGTCGTGGACCAGTTCGTGAACCGGTCCCGGCTCGGACGCGGCCTGCGGGCCGTCGCCCAGGACCCGGACACCGCGACGCTGATGGGGGTCAACCGCGAGCGCGTCATCGTCCTGACCTTCCTCATCGGCGGCATCCTGGCCGGCGCGGCGGCGCTGTTCTACGTCATGAAGGTGCCCGCGGGCGTCCAGTACAACGGCGGCTTCATCCTCGGCATCAAGGCCTTCGCCGCAGCGGTGCTCGGCGGGATCGGCAACATCCGCGGCGCACTGCTCGGCGGGCTGCTGCTCGGGGTGATCGGCAACTACGGCCAGACCTTGCTCGGCAACGCGCAGTGGACCGACGTCGTCGCGTTCGTCGTGCTGGTCGGGATCCTCATGATCCGGCCGACCGGCATTCTCGGCGAGTCGCTGGGGAGGGCCCGGGTATGACGAGTCCGCCCACTCCCGCGTCCGCTCCGACACGCGCGTCCGGCCTCCGCGGCCTGCGCGACCGCTGGAACGACTTGCCCCGCTGGCAGCAGTGGCTGTGGCTGCTCCCGGTCGTCGCCCTGATCTACGCGCTGCCGGTGCTCAACCCGCCGCTGATCACCACCGAGCCGGGCACCAACTTCCCGATCGCCCTGTTCGACGCGGCCCGCTTCGCGCTGCTGGCGATCGGGCTGAACGTCGTGGTCGGCCAGGCCGGTCTGCTCGACCTCGGCTATGTCGGCTTCTTCGCGGTCGGCGCCTACGTCGCCGCTCTGTTCACCAGCCCCGACTCGGTCGTCTGGCACATCCCGTACCTGTGGACGCTGCCGCTGGCCATGATCGTCACGATGCTCGCGGGCCTGTTGCTCGGCGGGCCGACGCTCCGGCTGCGCGGGGACTACCTCGCGATCGTCACCCTCGGGTTCGGCGAGATCATCCGACTGCTGGCGACGATCGTGGGCCCGCTCAAGGGCCAGGTCGGCTTCCAGGGCGTCGGGCGCCCGCCGGGCACCGACTCCGCGGGCCAGCCGCTGTTCTCCAACTCCAACGGCACCAGCTGGTACTGGCTGGTCGTCACGATCACCATCGTGATCCTGGTGCTGGTCGGGAACCTGGAGCGCAGCCGGGTCGGCCGCGCATGGATCGCGATCCGCGAGGACGAGGACGCCGCGCAGATCATGGGCGTCCCGACCGTGCAGTTCAAGCTGTGGGCCTTCGTCATCGGCGCGGCCATCGGCGGCCTGTCCGGGGCCCTGTTCGCGGGCCAGGTCGGGTTCGTGAACAACCAGAAGTTCGACGTCCCGACCTCGGTGCTGTTCCTCGCCGCGGTGGTGCTCGGCGGGTCCGGCAACAAGGTCGGTGCCGTGGTCGGCGCGTTCATCGTGTCCTACATCCCGAACCGGTTCGTCGAGCTGGCGGGCTACAAGTACCTGATCTTCGGAGTTGCGCTCATCGTGCTCATGGCGTTCCGGCCGCAGGGCCTGCTCGGTGCCCGTCAGCGGCTGCTCACCTACGGCCGCGAGGCCTACCGGCGCCTCGTCGGGCGGCCCGACCAGGTGGCCGCCGACGACCCCATGACCGCGGGCACCGCGAACTCGGGGCCGGTCCGGTGAGCGCCCCGGACCAGGAACCGGCCGAGGGCGGAATCGTCGCCGAGGTCGCCCGGATGACACCGCAGGAACGGGCGGAGCACGAGGCGGCGGTCGCCGAGGTCGTCGCCCCGGATCGGGACATCGCCGTCGACGTCGGGGACACGCTGCTGTCGATGGAGGACGTGGGGATGCGCTTCGGCGGCCTCGTCGCCCTCGACGGCGTCTCCTTCGACATCCGCCGCGGGGAGATCCTCGGGCTGATCGGCCCGAACGGCGCGGGGAAGACCACCTGCTTCAACGCGCTCACCGGGGTCTACCGACCCACCTCGGGCCGGGTGCTGCTGGAGGGCGCCCCGCTCGGGCGCCGGCAACGGTTCCAGATCACCCGGCTCGGCATCGCCCGCACCTTCCAGAACATCCGCCTGTTCGGCGAGATGACGGCGTTGGAGAACGTCGTCGTCGGCACCGACGCCCGGCACCGGACGAGCGTGCTCGGCGCCCTCGTCCGTTCCCCCCGCCACCTGCGCGAGGAGCGGGAGGCGATCGAGAAGGCGATGGCGCTGCTGGAGTTCGTCGGCATCGCCGACCGCGCCGCGGAGAAGGCCCGCAACCTGCCCTACGGCTACCAGCGGCGCCTGGAGATCGCCCGCGCGCTCGCCACCGAGCCGAAGCTGCTCTGTCTGGACGAGCCGGCCGCCGGCTTCAACCCGGCGGAGAAGGACGACCTGATGGGGCTCATCCGCACCATCCGCGACGACGGGTACACCGTCCTGCTCATCGAGCACGACATGCGGCTGGTCATGGGCGTGACCGACCGCATCGTGGTGCTCGAGTTCGGCCGCAAGATCGCGGAGGGACTGCCTGCCGAGATCCGGGAGAACCCGGCCGTGATCGCCGCCTACCTGGGGGTTCCCGACGATGGCTCTGCTTGAGATGACCGGGGTGGGTGCGCACTACGGGCGCATCCAGGCCCTGCACGAGATCTCGCTGACCGTGAACGAGGGCGAGGTGGTGACCCTGATCGGCGCGAACGGTGCCGGGAAGACCACCACCATGCGCGTCGTGTCCGGGCTGCGCCCACTGTCGTCCGGCTCGATCACCTTCGACGGCGACGACATCAGCGCCCTGCGCGCCGACCTGCGGGTCGTCCGCGGGATCAGCCAGGCACCGGAGGGGCGCGGGATCTTCCCGGGTATGACGGTCATGGAGAACCTGGACATGGGGGCCTACACACGTCGGGACCGCAAGGAGCTGCCGGCGGAGTTCGACCGGGTCTTCGAGCTCTTCCCGCGGCTCGCCGAGCGCCGCTCCCAGGTCGGCGGGACCCTGTCCGGTGGTGAACAGCAGATGCTCGCGATCGGCCGGGCGCTGATGGCCAAGCCGCGGCTGCTGCTGCTCGACGAGCCCTCGATGGGGCTGGCGCCGCAGTTCATCGCGCAGATCTTCCGGATCATCTCCGAGATCAACCAGCAGGGCGTGACCGTGCTGCTGGTCGAGCAGAACGCCCAGCAGGCGCTGTCGCGCGCCCACCGGGCCTACGTGCTGGAGTCCGGGCGGATCGTCCGGTCGGGCACCGGGGCCGACCTGCTGGCCGACCCCGCGATCAAGGACGCATACCTCGGCGTCGCCTGAGCCGTGCCATGACGACGAGGGGCCCCACCGGTATCGGCGGGGCCCCTCGTCGTGGTCGCGGGTGGTCGTCGGTCAGGACGACTTCGCCGGGGCGAGTCCCTCGACGACGGCCGCGGCCACGGCCTTCATCGTGGTGCGGCGGTCCATGGCGGTCCGCTGGATCCAGCGGAAGGCCTCGGGCTCGGACATCTTCTGCGCGGTCATGAGCAGGCCCTTGGCCCGGTCGACGACCTTGCGGGTCTCGAAGCGCTCGTTCAGGCTCGCGACCTCGTCCTCGAGCGCCTTCTTCTCGGCGAACCGGGAGACGGCGAGCTCGATGGCCGGGACCAGCTCGTGCCGGGCGAACGGCTTGACCAGGTAGGCCATGGCGCCGGCGTCGCGGGCGCGCTCGATCAGCTCGCGCTGGCTGAACGCGGTCAGCATGACGACCGGCGCGATCTTCTCCTCGACGATGGTCGACGCCGCCTCGATGCCGTCCTTCTTGGGCATCTTGACGTCCATGATCACCAGGTCGGGCTTCAGCTCGCGGGCCTGGGTGATGGCGGCCTCGCCGTCGCCGGCCTCACCTGCGATGCGGTAGCCCTCCTCGGAGAGCATCTCGGCCAGGTCCATGCGGATCAGGGCCTCGTCCTCGACGACCAGCACCCGCCACCCGGGCTGCGGGCCGTCCTCGGCCGGCGTCTCTGCGGGAACGTTGTCGGTCACCGGAGAACTCCTTCATCGGTCGGTGGGGTGTCCGGGGTGTCCGGACGACCAACGCTACCGGCGGTCCGGGGCAGCAGCCGAGCCACTTCGGCCTTTCGTGTGCGGAAACACGCCCGGTCGACCGCGTTACCCGTCCGATCGGGCAGGTGCGACCCGATCACGTCTTCGGTCCGATCGCGGCGTCGAGCTCGGCGACGGCGTCGGCCCTGGCCACCGACAGGCACGTGCGCCGGGCCCGGCGGTGCGCGATCCCCAGCAGGTCGAGCGCCCCCTCGGCGAGCCGCATGATGTCCTCGGAGGTGTTGTCGAAGAACCAGCGCGGGTAGGAGTACTCACGTACCGAACCGTCGGCGAGGACGGCGCGGACCCGGTTCGTGGTGCGACAGCCGTCGGAATGGAACAGGCCACGCAGGAAGCGGTCGGGACGGGTGTCGACGACGGCGCGCTGCCACGGTTCGAGTCGGATCGGGCGGGTGTGCTTCATTCCGGGGCCGTGCTGGGGGAACAGGCAGGTCCAGTGCCGCGAGAAGCATTTCACCGCCGTGGACCCGGCCCTGGGTGTCGTCGACACCGACGCGCCCGGGAGGACCGCCGCGGTCGCGGCCCGGACGTCGTCGATGACGCCGGGCCAGTCGTCGCCGCAGTAGATCCAGAGACAGTGGGTGCGCTGCGCAGCGGTGAGGTGTCCGTCACCGAGGTACATGCCGAGCAGATAGGCGTAGTCGGCGACGGGGACGTCGATACCGGGGACGCAGCGGAAGCAGCGGGCCCGGGTCCGCCGCGGGGCCCCCGTGCGACGGGTCCCGGTGCACCAGTGGCGCACGGTCCGCTCGGGGACGCCGACGGCCGCGGCCACCGACCGAACCGGCATGCCGCCGCGATACAGCGACCGGGCCCTGTCGACGACGTGCGGCGGGTGCATGCGGAAACCGTCGCACGCGCCACCGACAATTCCGGACAATGGTGCCCTCGGTGGGATTCGAACCCACACTGTATGCATTTTGAGTGCATCGTCTCTGCCGATTGGACTACGAGGGCTTGCTACTTTCGGCGTATTCAGTTCTGAACCGAGCTTAGCGGGTTCCGAGTCCCCCGCGACATCCGACCCGCCTCACACCGGCCAGTTCAGGAACCGGCTGCGCGGCGGCCCGTCCCCGAGCACGTGCAGCACCCCACCCGGCGCCGGGACCGGGTCGGAGCCTCCGGCACCGGGCACGTCCGACCAGCGCAGGGCGGGCGCCACCGACGGGGCGACGACGAGTGGGTGCCCGGCGAACGTCGTCGCCAGCGGGGTGTGGACGTGCCCGCACACCACCAGCGTCGGGTCGGACCGGGCGGCGAGCAGCATCTCCAGCGGGCCGGGGTCGCGCAGCCGCATCCCGTCGAGCAAGGGGTGCCCGAGCGCGACCGGCGGGTGGTGCAGGGCGACCAGCAGCGGCGCGGGGTCCCGGACGGCCTCGGTGAGCAGGGCGACGGCACCCTCGGACAGCGCCCCGTGCGGCGCACCGGGGACCAGGGTGTCCAGCAGCGCCACCGTGCAGCCGCCGGTGCGGTGCAGCCGGTCCCCCACCGGGCCGACGGCGGCGGCCATCGCGGTGCGGTCGTCGTGGTTGCCGGGCACGTGCAGCGCGTCGAGCCCGGCCAGCAGGGCGGCGGCCCCGGCGTAGGCCGCGGGGTCGCCGTGGTCGGCGAGGTCCCCGGTCACCAGCATGACGTCCGGCGTCGGATCCAGCGCCCGGACCCCGGCGACGGCGCGGGCGGCCCGGCCCTCCGGATCCGGACGCCCGAGGTGCAGGTCCGAGAGCTGGACGACGGTGGTCACCGCGGGATCCGCTCCAGCAGGGCGGCCGCCTCCATGTGGTGGGTCATCGGGAACGCGTCGAACGCCCGCAGCGCGGCGGTGCGGTACCCGGCGGTGGCGAACAGGGACAGGTCCCGGGCCAGCGCGGCCGGGTCGCAGGCGATGTGCACGATCCGCCGCGGGCCGCGGGCGGCCAGGTCGCGCACCGCGGCCTTCCCGAGCCCGGCCCGCGGCGGGTCGGTGACCACGACGTCGGGGTCGGGCCGGAGCCGGGCGATCTCGCGCTCGGCGCGGCCCCGCACGAACTGGACCTGCGGCAGGTCGGCCAGCGCGGCGGCGCCGTCGGCGACCGCGGACGCGGCGGACTCGACGACCAGCACGGTCCCGGACTCCCCCACCTGGCCGGCGAGGACCGAGCCGAGCAGCCCGACGCCGCCGTAGAGGTCCCAGGCGACACCGCCCACGGGGGCGTCGGCCCAGTCGCGTACGACCGACGCGAGGGTGTCCGGCAGCGCCGGGTGGACCTGCCAGAACGTGCCGGCCGACAGCTCCCAGGTGCGGCCCGCCGCGGTCACGGTGGCGCCGGAGCCGACCCGGGCCGCCCCGTCGCCGACGACGGTGACATCGAGCTCGGAGTCGGGCCGGAAGCGGCGCTCCAGCACCGGGGGCAGCGCGCCCGCCGGGACGAGCGGGCAGTCGCCGATCTCGCACACGTCGTGGCTGCGGTGGGCACGCAGGCCGGGGACACCGGCGTCGTCGACGGCCAGCCGTACCCGGGTGCGCCAGCCGAACGGACCGCCGGGGAGCTCCTCGACCTCGACCGCGGCGAGGTCGGCGGTGGCGACGACCGCGGCCCCGGCGCCGAGACGCTCCAGCTGCTCGCGCAGGACGGTCGTCTTCAGGACGCGCTGGGTGGCGTGGTCGGTGTGCTGGAAGTCGCAGCCACCGCAGCCGCCGGGCCCCGCCCACGGGCACGCGGGCTCGACCCGGTCCGGGGACGCCTCCAGCACGGCGACGGCGTCGGCGCGGCAGAACGCCCCACCCGGGTCGTCGGTGACCACGGCACGGACCAGCTCACCGGGCAGCGCGTGCCGGACGAACACGACCCGGCCACCGTCACCGTCGCGGGCCACGCAGTGTCCGCCGTGCGCGACGGGGCCGACCCGCAGCTCCAGCATCCGGTCGGTCCAGTCGGTCGCCGTGTCGGCGTTCACCGGTCCTCCTCCTTCGGGACGCGGGGTGCGGGCGAGGTACCGCCACCGGTGCGGACGCCCGCGCCGTCGCGGAGGTCGCCGGGCAGCTGCTCCGTGCCCGGGTAGCCGCGACGGGACGCCCCCGGCGCCTGCAGCGGCGACAGCGCCCGCGTGCGCGAGGACGACGGCAGCTGCCACGGCACGCTGGTCACCATCACCCCCGGCTGGAACAGCAGCCTCGTCTTGAGCCGCAGTGCGCTCTGGTTGTGCAGCACCTGCTCCCACCAGTGCCCGACGACGTACTCCGGGATGTAGACGGTCACGACGTTGCGCGGCGAGTCGCTGCGGATCCGCTTGACGTAGTCCAGCACGGGCCGGGTGATCTCCCGGTAGGGCGACTCGACGACCTTCAGCGGGACCGGCAGGTTCCGCTTGTGCCACTGCTCGACGAGCTTCTTGGTCTCGGAGTCGTCGACGTTGACCGTGACCGCCTCGAGGATGTCCGGGCGGGTCGCGCGGGCGTAGGCCAGCGCCCGCAGCGTCGGCTTGTGCAGCGTGGAGACGAGCACGACGGCGTGGTTGCGCGAGGGCAGCACGTCGTCGGTCTCGTCGGCGACGAGTGCGGCCGCGACCCGGTCGTAGTGCAGCTGGATCAGCCGCATGAGCACGAAGAACCCGCCCATCGCGACGATCGCGATCCAGGCGCCGAGGGTGAACTTGGTGATCAGCACCGTGATCAGCACGACGCCGGTCATGCAGGCGCCGAACCCGTTGATCGACTGCGCGCGGCGGATCCGGCGGCGCTCGGACACCGGCGGCCCCAGCGCGAGCTCCCGGTTCCAGTGCCGGACCATGCCGGCCTGGGACAGCGTGAACGACACGAACACGCCGACGGTGTAGAGCGGGATGAGCCGGGTGACCTCGGCCTGGAAGCCGACGACCAGCAGGATCGCGAACAGCGCGAGCGCGACGATGCCGTTGGAGAACGCGAGCCGGTCGCCGCGGGTGTGCAGCTGGCGGGGCAGGTAGCGGTCCTGGGACAGGATCGAGCCGAGCACCGGGAAGCCGTTGAACGCGGTGTTCGCGGCCAGGACCAGGATCAGCGCCGTCATCACGATGACGAAGAAGTAGCCCGGCGGGAAGTTGTCGAAGACCGCGTCGGCGAGCTGGGCGATCATGGTGTGCTGCTCGTAGCCGGGCGGGGCGTCGGGGAACTGGCGCGCCGGGTCCTCGGCGATCTGGACGCCGGTCAGCTGCGCCAGCGCGATCAGCCCCATGAACAGCGACACCGACATCGCCCCGAGCAGCAGCAGCGTGGTGGCCGCGTTCTTCGACTTCGGCTTGCGGAAGGCCGGCACGCCGTTCGAGATCGCCTCGACGCCAGTCAGCGCGGCCGCGCCCTGGGTGAAGCTGCGCAGCACGAGCAGCACCAGGGCGAGGCCGGTGAACGCGTCGCCCTCCGCGACCAGGTGCAGGTCGGCGCTCTCGGCACGCACGGGGTCGCCGAGGATCAGCACCCGGGTCAGCCCCCAGAGGATCATCGTCGCGACGCCGAGGACGAAGGCGTAGACCGGGACCGCGAAGGCGGCGCCGGACTCGCGGATGCCGCGCAGGTTGATCGCGGTGAGCACGGCGATGGCCGAGACGGCGAACAGCACCTTGTGCTCGGCGACGAACGGCACCAGCGCGCCGATGTTGGCCGCGGCCGCGGAGATCGAGACGGCGACGGTGAGGGTGTAGTCGACGAGCAGCGCGCTGGCGACGGTCAGTCCGGCGTTCTTGCCGAGGTTGACCGTCGCGACCTCGTAGTCACCCCCGCCGGAGGGGTAGGCGTGGACGTTCTGCCGGTAGCTGGCGACGACCGTGAGCAGCACGACGACGACGGCGAGACCGATCCACGGCGACATCGCGTAGGAGGCGACGCCGGCGACCGACAGGGTCAGGAAGATCTCCTCCGGCGCGTAGGCGACCGACGACATGGCGTCGGAGGCGAACACGGGGAGGGCGATCCGCTTCGGGAGCAGGGTGCTGGTCAGGCGGTCGCTGCGCTGCGGTCGTCCGACCACGAGCCGCTTGAGAGCGACGGCGAGCTTGGACACGGGGCGCAGCCTATGCCCCCGGTCCGATCCGCTTCGCGATAGCGTTCACCGCGCGTCGTCGGCGTCCCCGTCGCCGTCGGTACAGAAGGAACGAACCGTACATCCCGGGCCTCCCGACCCGGCGGAAGGACCCCAGACGCCATGCACGTCGTGATCATGGGATGTGGCCGCGTCGGCGCGTCCCTGGCCTCGGGCCTGGAACGGCTCGGCCACGAGGTCGCGGTGATCGACCGCGACCCGCAGGCCTTCCGCCGGCTCGGCCCGGACTTCCGCGGGCGCCAGGTGGTCGGCTTCGGCTTCCACCGCAGCGTCCTCGACGAGGCGGGGCTGGAGTCCGCCGACGCGTTCGCCGCCGTCTCCTCCGGGGACAACTCCAACATCATCGCCGCCCGGGTGGCGCGCGAGAGCTACGGCGTCGGCAAGGTCGTCGCCCGGATCTACGACGCCAAGCGCGCCGCGGTGTACGAGCGCCTCGGCATCCCGACGGTTGCGACCGTCCCGTGGACGACCGACCGGCTGCTGCGCATGCTGCTGCCCGACGGCGTCGCCACCGCCTGGCGCGAGCCCACCGGCACCGTGGCCGTCCTGCCGCTGCCGCTGCACGAGAACTGGGTGGGGCGGCCGATCCGCGACCTGGAGCGGGCGACGAGCTCGCGGGTCGCGTTCATCGTGCGGTTCGGCACCGGGGTGCTGCCGACCAAGGACACCACCGTGCAGCACGAGGACACCGTCTACGTGGCGGCGGTCTCGGGCACGGTCAGCGACGTGACGGCGGCCGCCGCGGCGCCGCCCGAGGAGGACTGATGCGGGTCGCGATCGCGGGTGCGGGCGCCGTCGGGCGGTCCATCGCGCTGGAGCTGGTCGAGTCCGACCACCGGGTCATGCTGATCGAGCGCGAGCTGACCCACATCGACCCGAACTCGGTCCCCGAGGCCGAGTGGGTGCACGACGACGCCTGCGAGCTGTCGTCGCTGGAGGACGCCGGCATCGAGGGCTGCGACGTCGTGATCGCCGCGACCGGCGACGACAAGGTCAACCTGGTGGTGTCGCTGCTGGCGAAGACCGAGTTCGGGGTCCGCCGGGTGGTGGCCAGGGTGAACGACCCGCGCAACGAGTGGCTGTTCGGGGAGAACTGGGGCGTCGACGTCGCGGTGTCGACGCCGCGGCTGCTGGCGGCGCTGGTCGAGGAGGCCGTCGCCGTGGGCGACCTGGTGCGGCTGCTGACGCTGCGTCAGGGGCAGGCGAACCTCGTCGAGGTGACGCTGCCCGAGGACACCCCGCTGGCCGGGCGGCCGGTGCGGGTGCTGGAGCTGCCGACGGACTCGGCGCTGGTGACGATCCTGCGTGGCGGCCGGGTCATCGTGCCGCAGCCCGACGACGCCCTGGAGGGCGGCGACGAGCTGCTGTTCGTGGCGACGACGGCGGTCGAGGAGGACATCCGCGCCGCTCTCCTGTGACCCCGCCTCTCCCACCCCGCCGGGAACCGGCACCCGGGGTGTCCCGCGTGCCGGTGCCGCTCAGGCGGTCGCGGAGCGGGCGCGCTCGGCGCGGCGCACGATGAGGATCGTGGCCAGGATCGCGACCCCGGTGAGCGGGTAGCCCATCGCGAGCCGCGCGACGCCCAACCAGGTCTCGGAGTCGGCGAGGTACAGCCCGCCCTGCACGACGACCTTCGCGAGGAAGGTCCCCGCCCACACCGCGGTGGCCCAGCCGTAGGCGCGGACCAGGTGGGGGTCTGCGCGCCACTCGGTGCCGTGTCCGTTGATGCCGTGCCAGATCACCCCGGCCAGCGGCCAGCGGGCGATGATCGAGACCAGCGCGACGACGCCCAGGGCGCCGCTGTAGAGCAGACCGGGCAGGTAGAAGCCGCGGGCCTCCCCGGTCCGGCTCGCGACGAGCGCACACACCCCGACCCCGAGCAGACCGGAGATCGCCGGCATGACCGGGTCACGGCGGACCAGACGCCAGACCAGCACCAGCACACCGGTTCCGACGGCCGCGTACAACGCGGTCGTCAGGTCGGCCAGGATGTTGACGAGGACGAACACCACGACCGGGATGGTCGAGGCGACGATCCCGGTCACCCCGCCCATCTGTTCCAGCAGGGTCGGGGTGGGCGCCTCCGGGGTGGACTCCGCCGGTCCCCCGGTCCGGTCCGGTTCCGGTGCGGCGGCGTGCGCCGGTGCCGTCACCGGCCGGCCGAGGGGCGCGGTCCGGTCCTGCGGGTCGACGTCGGTGACACGCGGGATCCGGGTGGTCGGGGCGTCGTGGTGGTCGTTCAAGCCGGTCCGATCCGTCGGCTCAGGAGCAGGCCGCGAGGGTCCCGCGGGTCACTGCGCCTGGCAGATCTCGTAGTACGGGTTGTAGAGCACCTTGCGGCCGTCGCGGACCGAGATCCGGCCACGGACCCGCATGGTGCGTCCGGCCTCGATACCGGGGATGCTGCGCCGGCCCATCCAGACCAGGGTGACGCCGTCGGTCCCGTCGAACAGCTCGGCCTTCAGGGTGGCGTCGGCGCTCTGCGGACAGAGGTCGACGCTGCGGATCCGGCCGAGCATCGTGACCTCTTCGCCGCAGGCACAGTCGCGGGCCGGTCGTGCACCGGTCTCCTCGACGTCCTCGGCGAGGTCGCGCCCGTCGAGTTCGTCGACATCGCTGGTGAGTTTGCGGAGCATCCGGCGGAACGCTCCGCCATCCGTGCTGCCCATGTCTCTCCTCGGCCGTGTCCGGTACCGGCCCGGGGTCACCGGACCCTCCGGTGACCCGCACTCGCGCGGCAACACGACAGGGTGTCGTGGTGGCGCCGAGAGCGTAACGCGCGGATGCCCCGGTTTGTGCCCGCGGCGGCCCCGACCTCCCGGTCACCGCCCCGCCGACCGGCTCGCGGGCCGCGCCCGGTGGTCGACGGGCGGGTGCGGGCCGGGCGTACCGGACACCCGTGCCCATCCCGCTGCCGCTCAGTCCCGCCGGTGCCGTCCGAGGTCGCGGGGACCGGTGCCGCCCGCGCGCCGACCGGACGGCCACTGGCCGGTGAGCCCGGACCCGCCCGCGGCCCGCCCGGCGTCGAGCCCACCGGAGGTGTCGTCGGTGTCGTCGGTGCCGTCGGTGCGCTGGCCCGCGGTGCCGGCCGGGTCCGCGGGCGCGGGGTCGTCGGTGCGGGCCGCGGCCCGTCCGGCGGCGGCCCGGCTCGCGCGGTAGTCGGCCAGGCCGGTGACACCGCCGTGCCCGTTGGTGCGGTCGGCACCCGGTCCGTCGGCGTGCGGCCCGCGGTCGGCCGACGCGCTGCGCAGCAGGTCCTGCAGGGCACTGCGCGCCTCGTCGGCCGAGGTGGGACCGCCTCCGTGCCAGGGGCGGTCCGCATCGGCCGCGGCCCGGAACAGATCGTCCCCGCCCGGGCCCGGCGCGGCGCGACCGTCGGTGCCCGGCTCGGCGCGGACCGGTTCCGTCCTGCCCGGTCGCGTCCGGTCGCCGGTCGCCGGGCCCTCCGTCGCCGACCCGTCCGCCGCCCGGTCTCCGTCCCCGCTGCCGTACGGTCCCGGCACCGCCGGGTACGCGGCCGGTTCCGGGTCGTGGTCCGCGCCGCGCGACGTGGAGCCGGTGGGCGCGGGACCGGCGGTGCCGCTCCCCGTGGAGGGCGCGTCGCCGGGTTCGCGGCGGCGTCCACCGCCTGCGGGGGCGTCGAGGGCGACGGCGGCGAGCAGGTCCGCCACCGAGGTGCCCGCACCGGCGCCGTGCCGGCCGGACCGGCGGCTGGCGGCGATCTCGGCGGACAGCCAGCCGTCGTCGTCCGGGGTGGGGTCGGTGGGTGCCGTGTGGCCGGGCGCGTCCGCGGTGGGCCGGGCTCCCCGCCGACGACGGGTGGGTGCCGGTGCGGCGGGCTCGGTCGGGGCCGGGAGCCGGTCGAGCGTGGCCTCCATGAGCGGCACGTCCGACAACGGGATGTCCTCGATGGCCCCGGTCGGCGGCGACGCAGGCTCCGGCGGCCCGGCCGGGGTGTCCCGGGTGCGCGCGGCGAGCAGGTCCGCGGCGTCGACGCGGGCGGCGTCGGCGGCGCGGTCGCGCCGGGAGCGGCGCGCCGACCCACCGGTGCCGGGCCGGGTCGACCCCGCCGTGGCACCGGAGGCGGTCGGGGTGCCGAACGGGTCCCGGCCGTGGGCGGCGCCATCGGCAGCGTCGACAGAGCCGTCGGCAGCGGCGTCGGCAGAGCCGTCGGGAGCGGTGCCGGGATCCAGGGCGGTGCGGCCGTCGAACGCGGTGCCGTCGAGCACGGTGTCCCCGAGCGCAGGGCCGCCGAACTCGGTGTCCCCGAGCGCAGGGCCGCCGAGCGCGGGGCCGTCGAGCACGGTGCCGGGGTCGAGGGCCGAGGCCGGGACGGGGGTGCTGCGGTCCAGGATGTCGCCGGCCGACGCGCCCCGGCCGAAGCCGGTGAGCGGGGTCGCGGACCGGTCGTCCTCGACGCCGGCGAGCAGGTCGGCGGCCGACAGCGCGGTCACTGCCGGGTCGCGGCGGGCCGGGGGTTCCGCCGGTTCGGGCTCCGGGGCCCGGAGCGGGGCGGCCGCGCTCGGCGCCGGGTCCGGCGCGTGCATCGGCGCCGGGGCGTGCAGCGGAGCAGGGGCGTGGATCGACCCGCGCCCGGGCAGCGGGCCCACGCCGGTGTCGGGACCGGACCGGCCCGGCCCGGCCGCGGGGGCGACGCCGCCCGCGGTCGGGATCGCGCCGGTCGGGGTCGCGCTGCCGGGGACGCCCCCGGGCGGTGTGCCCCCGGGCTGTGAGGCGGCGGGGGGTGTGGCAGCGGGTGGTGTGGCGGCGGCCGGGGCGCCGCCGAGCCGGTTCGCGCCGGTCCGGTCGGGCCGGGCCGGGCGCCCGCGTCGGCGACCGGGCCGTGCCTCGGGCCCGGGGGCGATCAGCGGGCCGTCGGTCAGGGCGGTGCGCTCGGCGGGCGACTCGTCGGTGCGCACGTCCGGGGCGAGCGGCGTGCGCGCCGCGGCCGGATCGGCCGGGGCCGCCGCGGCGGGGCGGCGGACCTGCGGCAGCGCGCGGGTGCGCGAGTCGGCGTCGTCGGTGGACGGGCGGGGGCCCACCGGCCCCGCGGGGGGCCGCGCGGCCGGGGCCCCGGACGCCGACGCCGCGGCGGGCGCGGTACGGCGCGGGCGGGCCGGGCGGGCGGGTTCGACCGGCGTCGCCGGTTCCGCGGAGGCGGCGGCCGGCACCGGGCGGGCGCCGGTCGTGGGGCCGGTCGGCGCCGGGGTCGCGCCCGTCTCCCCGGCGGGGGCCGGGACGGACACGGTGATGCTGGGCTTCTGCGGCGCGACCTCGGGCTGCCGCTCGCGCAGGTGCTCGGGCAGCTCCAGGGGGAGGACGGTCCGCGGCGGGTACGGCGACTTCCCGCGGACGACGATGATCCCCCGCAGCACGCGCCGGAGCTCCACGTCGAGGGCCTCGACGGTCTCCAGGGACGCCGTCGCCACGCCGTAGACCATCCAGCGCGGGCCGTCGCAGCCGACGAACACCGATGCGGCGTTCTCGGTGCGGGCGTGGAGCTCGCGGCCCCAGTCGCCGCGGGCGTTGCGGACCCGGGCACCGCCGGTGCGCAGGGACTGCTCGATCTCCGCGGACAGGTCCGCCCACAGCCCGGACGACCGCGGCGCGGCGAGCGCGCTCACCGCGATCCGGCCCTCGGCCAGCAGCAGGTGCACCGCCTGGGGACGCTCGGCGACGGCGGGCTCCAGCTTCAGCTCGGCGCCGTAGGGCACCGGGACCTGCAGGGCACCGAGGTCGACGCGGGCGAGCGCGTCGGTCATCGACGGGTCGAGCTCCTCGACGTCGGCCGGCCCCAGCGGGCGGCCGCCGCTGCCGGGCGGCGGGACCGAGAGCGGGGCGTCACCGACGCCGTACTCGTCCTCGTCGTACTCGTCGTCGTACTGGTCCTGGTCGTCGTACTCGGCGTCGTGGTCACCGTCGTACTCGGCGTCGAGGTCGTCGTCGTGGTCGTCGTCGTGGTCGTCGTCGTGGTCGTCGTCGGCGGGCCGGGACGGGCGCCGGCCCCAGGACGGGTCGTCGGGGTCGCCGCCGTCGAAGCCCTGCGGGGTGCGGTCGCGGGCGTAGGCGAGCTCGTCGTCCTCGACGCGGTGCGACAGCAGCGGGGGCTCCTCGTCGTCCCAGCGGCCGTCGGGTGCGACCCGGTCGTCGTACCCCGCGGGTGCGGGTGCGGGCAGGCGTCCGGAGGCGCCGGGGGCAGGGGCACGGCCGGTGGTGTCCCGGCCGACCGCGCGCACCGCCGTCGTCGCCGCGGCGGGGCCGGCGGGTGCGGGGACGGCGCCGCCGGTCCGCGGGCCGGGTGGCACCGGGCGGGAGCCGGTGGCGGGGGCGGAGCCGTTGCGCCCCGGCGCGGGCGGCCTGCCGCTCGGCGCACCGGGTCCGGAGCCGTTGCGCGGGGCCACGCCGTTCGCCGGCGGCGCCCCGCGGCGGGCGTCCTGCGCGGCGTAGTGGTCGGCGTAGTCGTCGAAGTCGTCGACGTCGGAGTCGCCGTAGCCGGGATAGCCCGGGTAGGCACCCGTCCCGGTGTCCTCGATCCCGTCCTCCGGACGGATGTCGAACATCCGACCGCGTGTGCGTCCGGGCATCTACTGGTCCCCTCCCCCGGCGACGAGCGCGGCGTTCCCGCCGGTCGAGCCGTGACCGGCGGCGCCGCGTACCGACGCGGGCAGCGCGGTGACCTCCACGAACCGGGCCGTCTCGACCCGTTGCACCACCAGCTGCGCGATGCGGTCCCCCGGTGCAGCTCCACCGGCGTGTCCGGGTCGGTGTTGACCAGGCAGACCTTGATCTCGCCGCGGTACCCGGCGTCGATCGTGCCGGGTGCGTTGACGATCGAGAGCCCGCACCGGGCCGCGAGGCCGGAACGGGGGTGCACGAACCCGGCGTAGCCCTCGGGCAGCGCGATCGCCACCCCGGTCCCGACGAGCGCCCGGCGCCCCGGCTGGAGGACCACGTCGGTGGTCGTCACGAGGTCGGCCCCGGCGTCGCCGGGCCGCGCGTACGCGGGCGGGGGGACGTCGGGGTCGAGCCGCGTCAGCAGGACGTCGACGGACGCTGCTGCCGGCGGCTGGTCCGGGGGAGCGGGCACGGAACCGGGCACGGCGGGCGACGCTACCCTGGGCCTCGTGAGCGAACGGGATCCGGAGACCGACTCTGCGACGGCTGGCCCTGCTGCGTTCGACGAGCGGTTGTCCGTCCCGGTGTGGTGGTACCTGCTCGCCGTCGGGCTCGGTGTCCTGATGGGCGCGCAGATCCACATGGGCTATCCCGGCCTGCGGGCGTGGCTGGGCTACCTGACGATGGTGCCGCTGTGCGTCGGTGTCCTGTGGTGGATGGGCCGCAGCCGCACCACCGTCCGCGACGGCGTGCTCGTCTCGAACGGCCGCGAGCTGCCGCTGTCCGCTGCGGGCGTCACCGACACCGTCGCGCGGGCCGACAAGCAGCAGGCGATGGGCCCCGATCTCGACCCGCAGGCCTACGTCCTGCACCGGGCGTGGGTGGGGCCGCTGGTGCGGGTCCAGGTGATCGGCCGCGACGAGCCCTACTGGGTGCTCAGCACGCGCCGTCCCGACGAGCTGCGGGCGGCGATCGCCGCCGAGGCGCCGCACCCCCAGCGACAGCAGCGCTGACAGCGCCGACAGCGCCGAAACGACGGGGCCCCGGCGAGATCGCCGGGGCCCCGTCGTGGTCCTCACGTCGGACGGGCCCAGTCGGGCCTGCCCGATCAGGTCTGCCCGATCAGGTCTGCCCGATCAAGCGGCACAATCGCGGCAGAGGAACTGTCCGCCCGAGGAGCTGGCGAGCCGGCTCCGGTGGTGCACCAGGAAGCAGCTCGCACAGGTGAACTCGTCCGCCTGCTTCGGCAGGACGTTCACCGTCAGTTCCTCGCCCGACAGGTCCGCGCCCGGGAGCTCGTAGCTCTCCGCGGTGTCGGTCTCCTCGACGTCGACGACCGCGGACTGCGCCTCGTTGCGGCGCTGCTTGAGCTCGTCGAGCGAGTCCTCGGCCATCTCGTCGGCCTCATTGCGACGCGGGGCGTCGTAGTCGGTCGCCATCAGGTCTCACCCTTGCCTTACGTCCGAGCTGCTCGATTCCGGCCCACGAGCAGCGGTACTTCGCATCGGTTGGTCGTCGCGTGCCGCTGGAGAACGTCGCGGGGAGCGGGTTTGTGCCCGGCCCCATGAGTGACGCCGGTCTCACCTGGCCCGGTGGACCGGGTGGCTCGTCCGTCGTGAGTCCTGTCGCGGCCGGTCCGTCACCGGCGGCGGGGAGGGTAGCCCAGCGTCCGCGGAGCGTCGCAGCGAGTCCCCCGATGATGCCGGGTGTCGCCCCGACGCCACCGCCGCCGGGCGCACTAGTGTCGCCCGGTGTGACGACGAGCGCCCGCACCCCCACGCCCGGTGCCGACCCCGCCACCGTCGGCGCGTGGCTGTCCACCGCCCTCGGCGACGAACGGTGGCGCGAGGCGCGGCTCACCCCGATCGGCGCCGGGCGGTCCAACCTGACCTACCAGGTCTCCTCCCCCGCCGGTGCGGTCGTGCTGCGTCGCCCGCCGGTCGGCGAGGTCGCCGCGACCGCCCACGACATGGGCCGCGAGCAGCGGGTGATCTCCGCGCTGGGGCCGAGCGCCGTTCCCGTCCCCGCGGTGCTGGCCGCCGACGACGGTGACGTACTCGGCGCCCCCTGCTTCGTGATGGAGCTCGTCGACGGCGTCGTGCCGCTCGACGACCTGCCCGAGGACTGGGCGGCCACGGAGCAGCAGCGCCGCGCCGCGGGCGAGGAGCTGGTGGACGTGCTGGCCGCGCTGCACGCCGTCGACCCGGCCGCGGCGGGCCTGGGCGACTTCGGTCGCCCGGAGGGCTTCATGGAGCGCCAGATCCGGCGCTGGGGCACGCAGTGGGCAGCCGCCCGCGACGGCGACGACCCCGTCCCGGTGGACGCGGAGGTCGAGTCCGAGCTCACCCGGCTCTCCGAGCGGCTGGCCGCCGACGTGCCGGCCGCGCAGCGCCACACCGTGGTGCACGGCGACTACCGACTCGACAACTGCGTCTTCGACGCCGGGGACCCCGGCCGCATCCGCGCAGTCCTGGACTGGGAGATGTCCACCCTCGGCGACCCGCTGGCCGACCTCGGGCTGCTGCTCGTCTACTGGAAGCAGGACGGCGACGCCACCGTCTGGTCCTCCGCCCAGCCGCTGGCGAGCCCGACCGGCCTGCCCGGCTTCCCGACGCGGCGCGAGCTCGTCGAGGGCTACTCCGCGCGCACCGGCCTCGACGCCGGACCGCTGCCCTGGTACGTCGGGTTCGGCGCGTTCAAGCTGGCCGTCGTGCTCGCGGGGATCCTGGCGCGGGCCCGGGCCGGGTCGGTGCCGGCGGAGATGGCCGACGGCCTCGACGGGTCGGTCGGCCCGCTCGTCGCGCTGGGCCACCACGTCCTGGACGGAGGGTCGATCTGATGCCGGCCGGCCGCACCCGCACCGACCGCCCCTACGAGCGGCGCCGGGCCCGTCCGATCCTGGTGACCACCGCGTTGCTGGCCGTGCTGGCCGTCGCCACGTGGGCGGTCGTGCTCGGCACCGCCTCGGACGGCTCGGCGTCGACGAACTGCCCGGCCCCGTCGTCGGGGGCCCTGGCCGGAACCGAGATCGACCGGGCCGAGCTGGCCTCGGTCGCCCCGGCCGCCCCGGACGACGTCCGCTTCCACGTCCTCAACGCCGGCGGTCAGCGCGGGCAGGCGAACCTGGTGTCCGCCGAGCTCAAGGACCTGCAGTTCGGCGAGGCCGGGACCCCGGGCAACGACCCCGCGTTCCCACAGGGCGACCTGGACTGCATCGGGCAGATGCGGTTCGGCCCGGAGGGTGCGGCGTCCGCGTCGACGCTCGCGCTGGCGCTGCCCTGCGTCGAGCTGATCCGCGACGATCGTCAGGGGGCGGTGGTCGACGTCGTGGTCGGGTCGGCGTTCACCGACGTCGCACCGGGCCGTGCGGCCCGCGACGTGCTGGACCAGCTGTCCGCGCCGGGTACCGAGGGCGGTCCGCGGGCCGACCCGGGCCTGCTGGCCCAGGCCCGCGCGGCGACCTGCTGAGCGGAGCGCCCCGGCAGCTCAGACGGTGTCGGCGCCGCTGCGGCGGGCCAGTTCCGCGAGGGCGGCGGCGACTCCGGGCGCGGCGGCGAGCGTGACGTCGGTGCCCAGGGCGTCGCCGTCGTCGTCGAGGCCGTGGACGCCCGGGCTGCCCGAGACGTGCACCACGGCACCGGCCTCGGTCGCGATGAGCGCACCGGCCGCCCAGTCCCACCAGTTGCAGCCGTGCTCGAGGTAGCCGTCGAGCCAGCCGGCCGCGACCGCGCACAGGTCCAGCGACGCCGCGCCGGCCCGGCGGACGTCGCGGACCTCGGGGAGCATCGCCGCGACCATCCTGGCCTGCCGGGCGCGCCGCTCGGCGCGGTAGGCGAACCCGGTGCCGACCAGGGACTGGCCGAGCTCGGTGGTCGCCGCGGCCCGCAGCGGACGCCCGTCGAGGGTCGCGCCGAGACCGCGCCCGGCCGACCAGAGCCGCCCGGAGGCGGGCTCGGACACCGCACCGGCCACGCCCTCCCCGTCGACGACGGCGGCGATCGAGATCCCGTACCAGGGCAGGCCGTAGAGGTAGTTGACGGTGCCGTCGATCGGGTCGACCACCCAGCGCGCGACGGCGGGGTCGCCGGCGCCCTCCTCGCCGTACACCGGCTCACCGGGGCGCAGCTGCGCGAGCCGGTCGCGGACGAACCGCTCCACCGAGGCGTCGGAGGCGGTGACGACGTCGGTCGGCGAGGACTTCGTCGTGACGCCGTCGTCGTGCGGCGCGGGCAGGCCGCGCAGGTGCTCCGCGGCCTCGGCCGCGACCTGCTCGGCGACGGCGCGCAGGGTGGCGGGATCGCTGCTCTCGTGCGGGCTCACCACCCCATCCGACCACGTGCGGAGCCGCCGGGACGCGCGGGGCGGCGTGAGGTGCGTCCCCCCGGCCGGTACGCAGTTACAATGGAACGCGTACCCCGTCTCCGGGACGCGCGGCGACCACCATCGACGCCGGCGACCGAGACGGTGGCAGGACAGGACATCCCGGCCGTCGTGGCCTCGTCTCCCCCGACGAGCGCGCCGCGACCGGGCCGCGTAACGACTCCAGCGCACGTAGCGAGAGGGCCCAGGTGGCAGCCGCAGACTCCGCAGCACGCAGCGACTCGACCGTCGAACCGACGTCGGGTACCGCATCCCGCAGCCGCCGTACTTCCGGCACCACGAGCACCGCGTCGGCGACGACCGGCACGGTGAAGAAGCCGGCCGCACGCACCCGCAAGCCCGCCGCGGCGGGTGGCACGGCGACCAAGGCCGCGCCGAAGACCGGCCCGCGCAAGCCCGCCACGAAGAAGGCCTCCACCAAGAAGGCCGACGGCGACGAGCCGGACGCCGACGGCGAGGAGGTCGTCCTCGACGACGGCGAGATCGACGCCTCGGACGTCGAGGCCGACATCGAGGCGGCGGCGAAGGAGGAGACCGTCGACGAGTCGTCCGACGACGACGATGACGACGACTCCGAGGACGAGACCAACACCGGCAAGAACCGGGTGGCGCCGACCACCCGGGCGTCGCAGCAGAAGTCGGCCGACTTCGTCTGGGACGAGGAGGAGTCCGAGGCCCTGCGCCAGGCGCGCAAGGACGCCGAGCTCACCGCCTCGGCCGACTCGGTCCGCGCGTACCTGAAGCAGATCGGCAAGGTCGCGCTCCTCAACGCCGAGGAGGAGGTCGAGCTCGCGAAGCGCATCGAGGCCGGCCTCTACGGCGCCGAGCGCATCCGCAAGGTCTTCGAGTCGAACGAGAAGCTGTCCCCGCAGATGCGGCGCGACCTGCGCTGGATCGTGCGGGACGGCGAGCGCGCCAAGAACCACCTGCTCGAGGCGAACCTCCGGCTCGTGGTCTCGCTGGCCAAGCGCTACACCGGCCGCGGCATGGCGTTCCTGGACCTGATCCAGGAGGGCAACCTCGGCCTCATCCGTGCGGTCGAGAAGTTCGACTACACCAAGGGCTACAAGTTCTCGACCTACGCGACGTGGTGGATCCGGCAGGCCATCACCCGCGCGATGGCCGACCAGGCCCGCACCATCCGCATCCCGGTGCACATGGTGGAGGTCATCAACAAGCTCGGCCGCATACAGCGTGAGCTGCTCCAGGATCTCGGGCGCGAGCCCACTCCCGAGGAGCTCGCCAAGGAGATGGACATCACCCCGGAGAAGGTGCTGGAGATCCAGCAGTACGCCCGGGAACCCATCTCCCTGGACCAGACCATCGGCGACGAGGGCGACTCGCAGCTCGGTGACTTCATCGAGGACTCCGAGGCGGTCGTCGCGGTCGACGCGGTGAGCTTCACCCTCCTGCAGGACCAGCTGCAGTCGGTGCTGGCGACGCTGTCCGAGCGCGAGGCGGGCGTCGTCCGGCTGCGCTTCGGTCTCACCGACGGCCAGCCGCGCACCCTCGACGAGATCGGCCAGGTCTACGGCGTGACCCGCGAGCGGATCCGCCAGATCGAGTCGAAGACGATGTCGAAGCTGCGGCACCCGTCGCGGTCCCAGGTGCTGCGCGACTACCTGGACTGAGCACCACCTGGACCGGGCACTTCCCGTTCCACGACGAGGGCCCCGCCGGACGCGATCCGGCGGGGCCCTCGTCGTGTGCGGGCGGTCAGCCGGTCTTGGACAGCTGCCCGCGCAGCGCACCGGTCCGGTACTGCTCGGTGTGGATGTCGACGAACCAGGCGGCCGGGTTGGCCTCCAGGTCCGTGACCGCGAACCCGGTGCCGGTGTCGACGCCGCCGACGATCACACCGGTGGTGAACGGTCCCTGCAGGCAGCCCTTGCTGGTCATCGGGCCGCCGGGCGGGCCCTGCGGGTCCGGGAAGGCCATCCGCGGGTTGCCGGACTCGTTCGGCTGCCCCTCCTGCAGGTGCGTGGCGGTCCGCGCGGGGCTGCTGAACGGCGGGGTCACCCCGGTCACCTGGATGTCGTAGCAGACGATGTTCTGCTGGCTGTTCAGGCGGAGGGTGAAGGTGCCGGTCGCGCCCTGCTGGCCGGGTACCGGTGCGCCGTCGTCGGCGCGGACCGCGTCCGGGGTCAGGGTCGCGGTGAGCGTGCTGGTGAACGTGGGCGGCTCCGGGACGGGTGCGTCCTCGGCCAGCGCGGGTGACGCGGTCAGCGCCAGTCCCGCCACCGCGCAGAGCGCGCCCCCGACCCACCTGATCGACCGCAGTCCCATCGGTTCCCCCTCGTGCTCGCGTGTCGCCGGAGGGCAAGCATGCGGACACGACGGGCCCGTCCGCGCCCCCTCGGGGTGTTGTCGACCGCTTCGGGTGGGGCACGGGCCGATCCGGTTTCGACCGGGCGATCCGGGGCACGACCCGGAAAACCGGGCGATTCCGTCGGGGGTCACGGCTACCGTCGATCACCGATCGCGCCGGAGATCCCGGAGCGCGGTCTCGTCGGGGGTGTCGAGGGTGCGCGCGCTGTCATGGCGTCGGCTGGGTGGACCGGTGTCGTTCGTGGCCGTGGGCGCCGCGGTGGTGGCCGCGGTCGCGGAGGCGACGGCGGCGACCGTGGTCGGGGCGGTGGTGAGCGGGCCGACGGCCACCCTGATCGCCGTGCTGGCCGCACTGCTGCTGGGCGCCGCGCTGCTGGACACCCTGGGCCGGGTCCTGTTCTCCGGGGTGGTCGGGCGCGCAGAGGGCAGGTTGCGTGCGGACCTCGTGGGCTCCGCGCTGGCGCAGCCGCTGCCCGCGCTGGAGGACCAGGCGGTCGGTGAGCTCCTCGACCGGGTCGACGACGACTGCCGCCAGCTCGCCCAGCTCATCCGGCGGATCGGCTGGGAGACCGGCCGGTCGCTGCTGCGCTCGGTCGTCGCATGGATCGTCGCCGGGTTGGTGTTCTGGCCGGCGTTCGTCGTGTTCCCGCTGGTCGCCGCCGCAATCTTGCTGGTGGCGCGGCCGTTGACGCCGCAGATCGCGCGGGCCAAGGTCGCCGAGGAGACGGCCTGGTCGGACCACGCGGCGCAGCTGGAGGAGTCGGTCGCCGGACAGGACGACGTGCGCACCTCGCTGGGCCAGCCGCACGTGGTCGCCGGGTTCGCCCGCCGGGCCGCGACGGTCGTCGCGCGCACCCACGAGGTGTCCCGGATCGCGACCCGGCTCGGTCTGCGGACGGGCACCGTCGCGCACGCGCTGCTCGGGGTGCTCGCGCTCGGCGGGGTGTGGCTGGTCGCCGGGGACCCGGGCGGCATCGCCGCGCTGGTCACGTTGTGGCTACTGGTCACCGCGTTCGTCGGCCAGGTCGACGCCATCGTCGACCGGATGCCCGACATCCAGGCCGGTCTGGGCGCGCTCACCCGGGTGTCGTCACTGCTGGAGACCGAGCGGGAGCCCGAGGGCGGCCGTCCCCTGCCGCCGGGGCCGGCGTCGGTGGAGCTGCGCGGGCTGACCGCCGGGTACGACGACGGGTTCCGCCTGGGCGGGATCGACCTGACCGTCCCGGCGGGGACGACGTGTGCGCTGCTCGGCCGTACCGGCTCGGGGAAGTCGACGGTCACCAAGGTGCTCTCGCGCGCCGTGGAGCCGCCGCGCGGGCAGGTGTTCCTGGCCGGGGTCGACGTGCGCGACCTGGACCTGGAGGGCCTGCGCCGCCGGGTCGGTGTGGTCACCCAGCGCACCGAGATCCTGGCCGCGACGCTCGCGGAGAACATCACGCTGTTCGACCCGGCGGTCCCGCGCTCGGCGGTCGAGGCCGCGACGGCCGCGCTGGGGCTCGACGAGTGGGTCGACGCCCTGCCCGACGGCCTGGACACCCGTCTCGGCACCGGCGGGATCGCGCTGTCCTCCGGTGAGGAACAGCTGGTGGCGTTCGCCCGGCTGCTGGTGCGCGACGTCGCCGTCGTCGTGCTGGACGAGGCCACCGCGCGGATGGACCCGCGCACCGAGGAGCGGGTGACCCGCGCGTCGCGGGCGCTGCTCGCGGGCCGCACCGGGATCGTCGTGGCGCACCGGTTGTCGACGATCCGCCGTGCCGACGCCGTCGCGGTGCTGTCCGACGGCCGTCTGGTCCAGCACGGCGCGCGGGAGCAGCTGGCCGCCGAGCCGGGCCGATACGCCGACCTGCTCGCCGCGGACCGGTCCCTGCCCGGGACCGCGGGCGCCACCGCGACGGCCCCGCCGGGCGCGGAGCGGCACGGCGGTGCCGTCGCCGACCCGGGGTCGCCGCTGCTGCACCGGGCCGCCCGTCGTGCGGTGCCGGCCCCGGACCCGGTGCCCGCTCCCCCGCTGTGGCGGGTCGTGCTGCGGCTGGCGCTGGCCCACCCGCGGTGGGGTCTGACCGGCGGGGCGATGTTCACCCTCGCCACCCTGGGCTCGGCCACCGGTGTGCTGACCGGCTGGCTGTGGGGCCTCGTCGTCGCGGGGCTGGAGGGTGGCCGCACACCGTGGGGGCCCGCCGTCGCGCTGACGGTGGTGCTGATGCTGTTCCCGGTGTGGATCGCCGTCGCGTTCCGCACCTACCCGCGCTGGTGGTCCGCGGCGACGCTGCGGCTGCGGCTGGGGGTGCTGCGCGGGCAGACCATGCAGCGGCGCGGCCCGCGCTCCCCCGCGGGCGAGGTCGTGGCGCGCGCGTTGGACTCGGACCGGATGATCCTCTACGTGGACCGCTGGGTCGACGTCACCAACTCGGTGATCGTCGTCGTGGTGGCCGGGCTGGTGGCGGCCGACGTGCGCGCGGCCGCCGTCATCGGCGGGTTCCTGCTGGTCTGCGCGGGGGTCGCGGCGATCGGGGCGCCGTTCGCGGGGCGCTCCGGGCGGATCGCGGCCGACGCCAGGGCCCGGTTCGGCACGGCGCTGGGCTCGGTCCTGGAGTCGGTGCACACGGTGAAGCTCGCCGCCGCGACCGGTGCGCTGCGGGCCCACCTCGCCGACGTCGACGGCGACCGGGTGCGGGCCACGGTCCGGGAGTACCGGGTGCGCACCCTGCTCGACGGTGTCCCCGGGGTGCTACTGCAGGGCGCGGTGGTGCTCACCTGGTCGCTGTACCTGGTCGGGACCTGGCCGCTGGCGACGGCGCTGTTGGTGTCGACCACGCTGAACGGGGCCGGGTTCCTCGGGCAGGTGTGCGCGGCCGCGGTCACCGAGGCCCCGATCGCGCGGCGTTGGCTGCGTGCCGTCGCCCCGTTCGCGGGCCCCGCGGACCTGACGCGGCTGCCGCCGGGCGTCGACCTGGTCACCGGCGCCGGCGCCGGTGGAGCGCGAGCCGCTGCAGCGGCTGAGCCTGGAGAAGGTCGCCGCCGTGCACGACGACGGCACCGTCGGCGTCGAAGGCGTGGACCTCGACATCGAGGCGGGGTCGCTGGTGCTGGTCACCGGCCAGGTCGGATCGGGCAAGTCCAGCCTGCTCGCCGGTCTGGCCGGGCTGGTCGGGCACGAGGGCGTCATCCGGTGGAACGGGCGCGCGGTCTCCGACCCGCAGACCTTCCTGCGCCCCGGGCAGGTCGCCTACGTCGGGCAGGTCCCCCGGGTGCTGTCGGGCACCTTCGGCGACAACATCGCCCTCGGGCACGACCGCCCGGTGCAGGACGCCGTCGGCGACGCCCGCCGCGACCGGGACGTCGCCGCGGCGGGCGGGCCGGACGCCGTCGTCGGGCACCGGGGCATCCGGCTGTCCGGCGGACAGGTGCAGCGGGTGGCGATGGCCAGGGCGCTGGCGACCGGCGCCGAGCTGATCGTCGCCGACGACGTGTCGTCCGCGCTGGACGTCCGCACCGAGATCGAGCTGTGGGCGGCGCTGCGCCGGCGCGGCAGCACCGTGGTCGGCGCGAGCACGAAGCGGGCGGCGCTGGCCCGGGCGGACCGGGTGGTCGTGCTGGACCGCGGGCGGGTCGCCGACGAGGGCCCCTGGGACGAGCTGGCCGCACGCTGGTCGCACCTGGCGGGCTGAGCCGGGTCATCCGGCCGCGGCGGGCGTCGCCGCGGCCGGTGACCGCTCAGGCCGAGCGCAGGTGCTGCTCGGTCGCGGGCGACGGAGCCGGCCAGCCGATGCTCGGATCGTGGCCGCGGAAGTTCGACAGCCACCAGCCCCAGTCCTCGGGGACCAGCGAGAACGGGTCACCGTGGCCGAGCTCGCGGGCCGCCCACACCGGCCAGTGCGCGTTGGCCAGGGCCGGGCGGCCCAGCATCACCAGGTCGAGCTTCTCCTCCCGGATCGCGCGGTCGGCGTTGGCCGGGATGCCGAGGTTCCAGCTCACCGTGACCGGGATGCCGATCTCCCGGCGGACCCGGGCGCCGCGTTCGACCCAGGCCGAGACGTGCGGGAAGTGCGGGTCGCGCATGTCGTCGGTGTTGCCGCCCATCGACAGGTCGGCCATGTCGGCGCCGTGCTCCTTGAGCCACCCGACGACCTCGATCGAGTCCTCCCACTGCACGCCGTCGGGGTGGTAGTCGTCGGCTCCGAGGCGGAAGGTCAGCGGGTACTCCTCCGGCCAGACCTCGCGGACGGCGTCCATCGCCTCCAGCAGGAACCGGGCCCGGTTGGCCTTGCTGCCGCCGTAGGCGTCGGTGCGCCGGTTGGCCAGCGGCGAGTAGAAGCTGGCGCCGAGGTAGCCGTGCGCGAAGTGCATCTCCAGCCACCGGTAGCCGGCGTCGAGAGCGCGCCGGGCGGCGTCGGCGTACTGCCGGTGCACCGCCGCGATCTCCTCGACGGTGAGGGCGGGCACCGGGTACGGGCGCTTGCCGAAGCCGTAGGGGACGTCCGACGGTCCGACGACCTGCCAGCCCTCGGGGTGGTCGGGCGGCAGCTGGCGGCCGAGCTCGTTCGCCACCCACGGCTTGAGCTCGCTGCCGTTGCGCCCGGTGTGGCCGAGCTGGATCGCCGGCACCGCGCCCATGTCACTGATCATCGCGGTGGCCCGGGCGTGGCCCTCGATCTGGTCGTCGTCGTAGATCCCGGCGCAGTGCGGGGTGGTGCGGCCCTCGGGGGCGATCGCGACCTGCTCGGGGAAGATCAGCCCGAACCCGCCGGCGGCGCGCGCGCCGAGGTACATGAGGTGGAAGTCGTTCATCTCGCCGTCGACCGAGCGGTACATCGTCATCGGCGACATCGCGATGCGGTTGCGCAGGGTCACGCCCTTGAGCGTGTAGGGGCTGAACAGGTCCGGCACGGGCACTCCTCGGGGAGATTCGGTCGTGCACAACCATGCTCTCGGCTCGTCACCATCGGGTGACTGCCGGTTCCCGTCCGGTAACGGGCGCCTCACATCGTGGGTGGGCCCAGCCGTGAGGCGCCCGGACGGCGCACCCGGTTCGGCCGGGCGCGACGGCCCGGGCGGCGGCGGGCCACGGCGGCTCAGCCGCAGTGGTTCTCGTGCCCGGTGTGCGCGGCGTGCTCGACCTGCAGGGTGGAGTGGTCGAGGCCGAACCGCTCCCGCAGCACGTGCCCGGCACGGTCGAGCACCGAGGCGTCCCCGCAGTGCCCGGAGACCTCCTCGTCGACGACGACGTGCGCCGACATCGCGGGGGTGCGGTCGTTGATCGCCCACACGTGCAGGTCGTGGACGTCGGCGACCCCCTCGACGGCCAGCAGCGCCGCCTTGACCTCCTGGGCGTCGATCCCCTTGGGCGCACCCTCCAGCAGGACGTGCGCGGCCTCGCGCAGCAGCGACACCGCGCGCGGGAGGATCAGCGCGACGATGAACAGCGAGGCGATGGTGTCGGCCCAGGGCCAGCCGGTCGTCAGCAGCACCACGGCGGCGGCGAGCACACCGACCGAGCCGAGCGCGTCGCCGAGGACGTGCAGCATGGCCCCGCGCATGTTCATGTTGCCGCGGTCGCCGCCGGCCAGCACCGCGAGCGAGACCAGGTTCCCGATCAGGCCGAGCACACCGATGACCAGCAGCGGCAGGCCGGGGATCTCGGCCGGGACGAACAGCCGCTGCACCGCCTCCACCCCGACCCACACCACGACCGCGACGAGGGTGAGCGCGTTGAGGGCGGCGACGAGCACCTCGGCCCGGCCCATCCCGTAGGTCCGCGACGTCGTCGCCGGGCGGGCGGCGAGCACGCTGGCGATCAGGGCGGCGACCAGCGCGCCCGCGTCGGTCAGCAGGTGACCGAGGTCGGCCAGCAGTGCGAGCGAGCCGGTGTACACCGCGCCCGCCGCACCGAGGACCGCCGTGACCAGCGTGACGCCCAGCGCCATCGCCAGCCGGCGGCGGTCGGTACCCGCCCCGGCGTGCCCGTGCCCCGCCCCACCACCGTGTCCGTGCCCCATGACCGTCACCATACATGCACGTATTCGCATGTGAAACTCCGACGGAGCCGTTCAGGAGGCGGAGAGCACGTCCCCGGCGACGTCGCGGCACACCGTCCAGCCGTACTCCACGCCCCGCTCGGCGGGGTAGGTGGTGAGCACCGCGAGGGCCCGGTCCGCCCAGACCAGGACGCAGTGCACGTTCCACCCCGCGGCGCCGTGCAGCGTCCAGCCGTTCTTCTCCGCCACCACCCCGGGCAGCGCCGGACGGACACCCGAGCGGCCGTCCGGGGTGACCGCGTCGAGGTCGGCCAGCAGGACGTCCCCGCCCGGCCACTCCGGTGCGCGGTCGCGCACGCAGGCCAGGATCCGGGCCGCGTCGAGCGCGGTGATCTGGGTGTAGGACCACCACCCCGGCCGCGACGTCGACACCTCCACCCCGCACTCCTCGTCCAGCCGCGCGGTGCTCGCGTCCCGCCCGAGAGCGCGGTAGAGCCGCTCGGCGGCGTCGTCGTCGGAGGCGCGCACGGCGGCGGAGATGTCGGCCCGCTGGTCGGCCGTCACCGGGCGGCCCGCCTGCGCGGCGGCGCGCAGGGTGTCCGCCGCCAGCCATGCCTTGATCGTGGACTCGGCCTCGAAACGCGTGGTCGCGGCGTCCGCCGAGCCTGTCCACCGGCCGTCGTCGGTGTCGAGCAGCGCCCAGGACAGGGTGAGGTCGTCCTCGCCCTCGCGGTCGACGAGCAGCGATCCGGGTGCGAGGTCGAGCGGGTCGGCGGTGGCGGATCCGGTCATCGCCGCGAGCAGCCCGCGCAGGGTGTCCGGGCCGGGTGCCGCGTCGTCGTCGGGGCCGGTCGTCGAGCTCTGGTGCTGCGCCGGCACGACGGCGCTGCCCCCAGGGCGTGGGACCGGACCGTCCGAGGCCACGCCGGCGCCCCACAGCGCGGACACCGCCACCACCACCGCGACGACCACGGCCACCGACACACGGGCACGGGAATCCCGTCCACGGCGTCGCTCAGGTCCGGACACGACCCGTCCGGTCGCGGACGACCGGACGGCCGTCCCGGCCTCGATGGTGCACCGCCGAACGGCGATCCGGACACGGAGGACGGAGGGTTCACACAGGATTTTCAGGATGCGCCCCGCGCTCCGCCCGGCACCGCACCCCGTACCGGCATACCGTGCCGCAACGATCGACCGACCGACGACGAGTGGGGGTGGCGGCGTGGGCTGGACGCGCACGATGCCGGTGGAACGGATCCTGGCCAGGGGCAGAGCCGGCGACGGCTCCGAGGACGCCGGCGGCGAGGGGCGGGGCACGCCGCTCAAGCGCACGCTGAAGGCCCGTGACCTGGTCGGTTTCGGCGTCGGCATCATCATCGGTACCGGGATCTTCACCCTGGCCGGGGTCGAGGCCCAGCAGCACGCGGGCCCCGCGGTGACGTTGTCGTTCCTGATCGGCGCGGTCGTCGCCGGGCTCGCCGCCGTCTGCTACGCCGAGCTGGCCTCCTCCGTCCCGACGGCGGGCTCGGCCTACACCTACGCCTTCGCCACCCTCGGCGAGGTCTTCGCCTGGATCATCGGCTGGGACCTGCTGCTGGAGTTCGGCCTCGGCCTCGCCGTCGTCTCCCGCAGCTGGTCGGGCTACCTGGCGTCGCTGTTCGGGCTGCCGACGGAGTGGTTCGGGGAGGACGCGACGATCAACGTCGGCGCGGTGCTGATCATCGCGGTGCTGACCGTCGTCGCGGTCGCGGGCATCCAGCAGTCGTCACGGCTGACGAACCTGCTGGTCCTGGTGAAGCTCGCGGTCTGCGTGCTGATCCTGGCCGTCGGCGTGTTCTACATCGACCCGGCCAACCTGCAGCCGTTCATCCCGCCGGCCCAGGCGCCGGAGGACGGCGGCTCGGTCTTCACACAGCCGATCATCTCCGGGGTGTTCGGGCTCGCCCCGACCGTGTTCGGCGTCGGCGGCATGCTCACCGCGGCCGCGGTGGTCTTCTTCGCCTACACCGGGTTCGAGGCGCTGGCCAACCTCGGGGAGGAGGCCGAGCGCCCCAACCGCGACCTGAAGGTCGGACTGCTCGGCGCGCTCGCCATCTGCGCGGTGCTCTACGTCGGCGTCTCGCTCGTGCTCACCGGGATGGTGCCCTACACCGAGATCGACACCGGCGCGCCGCTCGCGTCGGCGTTCGCCGGCGTCGGACTGCCGTGGGTGGGCGCGCTCATCGCGCTCGGCGCGGTCACCGGTCTGACCTCGGTGATGATGGTGGAGCTCGTGACGATCGGCCGGATCGGCTTCGCGATGGGCCGCGACGGCCTGCTGCCGAAGGCCATCGGCACCGCGCACCCCCGGTGGGGCACCCCGCACCGCATGACGATCATCGGCGGTGTCGTCTGCGCGGTGATCGCGGCGTTCACCCCGATCACCGCGCTGGCCGACATGGTGTCGATCGGCGCGCTCTCGGCGATGATCATCGTCGCCGTCGCGGTGCCGGTGCTGCGCCGGACCCGCCCCGACCTCGACCGGCCGTTCACGGTGCCGTTCTCGCCGGTGGTGCCGGTGATCACCGCGATCGCGTGCCTCTACCTGATGCTGAACCTGAACCTGGACACGTGGATCCGGTTCGCCGTCTGGCTGGCGCTCGGCCTGGTGGTCTACGCCCTCTACGGCCGCAGGCACTCCTTCCTCGCACGCGAGGAGCAGGAGGGCTCCGGGGCCGGGCGGGACCGGGACTGAGCCGGCCCCGCCGGGCCGCGGATCAGCGGTGCAGGGCCTCGCGGGGGGTGATCTCCCCGCGGGCCAGCGCCCGACGGACGCGGCGCGCCGCGGTCAGCCTGCGCCGGACCTGACGGACCGGCTCGACCTGGGTCGCACGGTGCAGACGCTCGTTGAGCCGGCCCTGGTCGTGGCGGCGGTCGAGCAGCGACCAGGAGAAGGCCAGCGCGTCCTCGGCGCCCTCGAGACGCTCGGGGACGGTCTCGAACCACTCCATGCTCGCCCGGGCCATCCGCTGGACCGGTGCCATCGCGGCGCGGCGGCGGGCGTCGTACCCGGCGAGGGCGGCCTCGACGTCGTCGGTGCCGCGGGTCCCGCGCGGGTACAGCTCCTCGGCCAGCGCGATCGAGTCGGCGACGGCGAGGACCGTGCCCGAGCCGATGGCGAAGTGGGTGGTGTGGGCCGCGTCGCCGGCGAGGACGACGTTGCCGTCGCGCCAGGACATGTTCCGGACCTCGCGGAACTGCAGCCACGGCGAGGAGCCCATGCCGGGCGGGGCGATCAGCGAGTGCCCGTCGAGCGAGCGGGAGAAGACGCCCTCGAGCATCCGCATGGCCTCGTCGGGCGCCATCGTGTCGAGCCCCAGCCCCGCCCAGGTCTGCGGCGTGCACTCCACGATGCAGGTGCTGACGCAGTCCGCGGCCGGGTAGGCGTGGAACCAGATCCAGCCGGCATGGGTCTTCTCGAACGCGAAGGTGAACGGCCGGAACGGCTTGCTCGTGCCGAACCAGACGTAGCGGTTGGAACCGTGGGAGATCCGGGTCCCGAAGGTGTCGGCCCGCGCGGCGCGGATCGCGGACCCGACCCCGTCGGCGGCGACGACGACGTCCGCGTCCGCGGTCAGCGGATCGCGCGCGATGTCACCGTCCACGGCGACGGCCGTGTCGAACATGAGCTTCACGCCGACCTGGCGGGCCCGCTCGGCCAGCACCTCCAGCAGCCGCGCGCGGCCGATGGAGTAGCCGTAGCGACCGCCGAGGTGCACCGGGCGCCCGGAGACCTCCACGACCTGGGAGTCCCACACGTGCGCCGCGGCCCGCACCTTCTCGGCCCCGAGGGGGTCGGTGCGGAAGAGCTCGTCGAGGATGTCCTCACCGAGCGTGACCGCGAAGCCGGAGGCGGTGCCGGGCGCGTTGCGCTCCGCGAGGACGATCTCGTCCTGCCCGCCCGACCGGAGCCGGGCCAGGATCGAGAAGTACAGACCGGCCGGCCCACCACCGACGACCACGATCTTCACACCGGACCTCCATCGGATGTCATCGATCTGGGACGCAACGACCCTACGAACGCGGCGGACCCGTGTGGACACCGGGTCCGCCACGATCGGTGACGCTGCGCGTGCCGTCGGCGAGCGGTTTCGCGCCGGAACTCCTAGCTCTGCCGCCCGCGCAGGGCCGACCGCCGGACGCGGCGGGCGGTGGTCAGCCCGCGCCGCACCTGACGCAGCGCGGGAACCTGGGTGGCCCGGTGCAGGGTGCGGTGGATGCGACCCATGTCGCCCCGGCGGTCGGTGAGCGACCAGGCGAACTCGACGGGGTCGGTGACCTGCTCGAGCTGGCGCCCGGCCTGCTCGAACCACTGCATGTTCCGCCGGGCGGCGTCCTGGATCGGGCCGATCTCCGCGCGCCGCCGGGCGTCGTAGGCCGAGAGCGCGGCACCGCGGCCGTTCGGGCAGGTCAGGTCCGCCGCGGCCGTCTGGCCCGCGACGCCGTAGAGGGCGTCGACCAGACCCATCGAGTCCTGCATCGCCAGCACGGTGCCCGAGCCGATCCCGAAGTGCGTGGTGTGCGCGGCGTCGCCGGCCAGCACGAGGTCGCCGTCGCGCCAGGTCCGGTTGCGGACCTCGCGGAAGCGCAGCCAGGGCTTCTCCCCCAGCCCGCCGAGGGGCTCGATGAGCCGGCGCCCGGCCAGCGTGCGGTGGAAGACCGACTCGACGAGCCGGACGGCGTCGGCCCCGGACATGTGGTCCAGGCCCAGCCCCTCCCAGGTGTCGGGCTCGCACTCCACGATGCAGGTGCTGACCCCGTTGGACGACGGGTAGAGGTGGATCCACATCCAGCCCGCGTCGGTCGGCTGGAAGTCCCAGACGAAGGTGTCCGAGTCACTGTCGGCGCCGAGCCAGATGTAGGGGTTCGTGCCCTCGTCGACAGTGGTGCCGAAGTGCTCGGCGCGCGCGGTGCGGATCCGGCTGCCGACGCCGTCGGCCGCGACGACCAGGTCGGCGTCGAGGGACTCGCGCTCGACCGGGGAGCCGTACTCGATCTTCACGCCCAGCTGCTCGGCCCGGCGCGCCAGCACGTCGAGCAGGTCGACGCGGGCGATCGCGTAGCCGTACTTGCCGCCGACGTGCACCGGGCGGTGGTCGGCGACCCGGATCTCCTGGGCGTTCCACAGCCGGGACGCGCGACGCAGGGCCTCACCGCCCTCGGGGTCGTTGCGGAACGCGTCGTCGAGCATGTCCTCGCCGTAGGTGACGGCGAACCCGTGGGTCCGCCCCGCCTCGTTGCGTTCGTACACGACGACCTCGTCGCGTCCCCCGGACCGGAGCCTGGCGAGAACCGCCAGGTACAGACCGGCCGGCCCACCTCCTGCGCAGGCGATACGCACGCAGACCCCCTTCGGTTCATCAGGTCACCGGAAGAAATGAACCGTAGCGCAGGGGTTGCGGAGCGCGACGGGGTGTGTATGTCCGCAGTGTCCGACCCCGTCCGGTGACGGACCGTCCGGCGCCCCTCCCCCGGCACCCGGCTGGTCGACCCCTGGTTAGCGTGGAGGTGTGCACGCACTCAGCGGGACCTCCCACGCCGCCGTCCGGCGGTGCGCGCGATGAGCGTCGGCGAGATGGTCGCCGTCCGGGTCCGCTCGGTCCGCCGGGAGATGGGCAATCCGCTCTACCGCAACGCGTACGCCCTGATGCTCAACACCGTCGTCAACTCCGGCTTCGGGTTGCTCTACTGGGTCTTCGCCGCGCGGGTGTTCAGCACCGAGGACGCCGGCCGCGGCAACGTCATGGTCAACCTGATGATGCTGATCTCGGTCCTGACCTCGCTGAACTTCGGTCAGGCCCTCATCCGCTTCCTCCCGACGGCCGGGCGCGACTCGCGGTCGCTGGTGCGGCTCGCCTACGGGGTCAGCGCTGGGATGGCCGTCGTCGGCTCGGCCGCGGTCATGACCTACTGCCACTTCGCCTACGCCCCCGGCGACCCGCTGCACGTCTCCCCCGGCTTCGCCGCGTGGTTCGTGGTCTCGACCGCCGCGTGGTCCATCTTCAACCTGCAGGACCAGGTCCTCACCGGGCTGCGCTCGGCGATGTGGGTGGTGCTGGAGAACGGCGTCTACGGCGTCGTGAAGCTCGGCCTGCTCGTCGTCGTCGCGTTCACCTCGGTGTCCGACGGCGTGTTCACCTCCTGGAGCGCGCCGGTCATCGCCCTGCTGGTGCCGTTCACCCTGCTGATCTCGCGGCGGCTGCTCCCCCGGCACACCGCGGAGACCGTGGACCGCGACGACGCCGGTGCCCCGGACCGCGCCACGCTGGCCCGCTACATGGGCGGCGACTACCTGGGCCAGGTGTTCAACCAGGCCATGTCGTCGTTCCTGCCGGTGCTGGTGGTCATGACGATCAGCCAGGCGGCCAGCGCCTACCTGCTGCCGGCCCAGACCGTCTTCCTCGCGATGAGCATGCTGTCGATGGCGATCACCTCGGCGCTGGTCGTGGAGGGCTCCCGGAACCCGGAGCACGCGCACGTGTTCGCCCGCGCTGTGCTGCGCCGGATCTGCCTGCTGGTGTGGCCCGCCTCGCTGGTCATCGCGCTGGCCGCACCGCTGCTGCTGTGGTTCTACGGGCCGCAGTACGTCGAGAACTCCACGACGCTGCTGCAGCTGCTGATGGCCTCGATGTTCCCGCGCGTGATCGTGACGATGTGGATGACGAAGTCGCGGCTCGCGAACCGCACCTTCCCCCTGGCCGCGCAGCAGCTCGTGCACTGCGCGATCGTGCTCGGCGGGATCCCGCTGCTCGCCCCGACGCTCGGGGTCGACGCCGTCGGCTGGACGTGGCTCGCGGGCGAGCTGGTGCTGGCGGTCGTCTTCGCGCCGTCGGTGGTGCGCTGGCTGCGCCGGCCGGTCCCGCCGCACCCGCCCGGCGACGGCGGTCCCGCCAGCCCGGACGACAAGGACCTCCTGGACCGCGACGACGACACCCGGCCCATCAGCGGGCCGGAGGCGCGGACCCACGAGTTCCCCCGCGTCCGCGACTGACCCCTCCGCGATCAGGGGCTCCGTCCGGCGGCCCACGCAGCGTCCCGGGGCCCCGTCGATCAGTACCTGAGCGCTGTCCGATCGGCCGTCGACAACGCTCGGGTACTGATCGACGGGTGGCGCGCCGTCGCCACACCCCTTCGCGGGCAGCCACACCTGTTGCAGCGGGTGTGGCTGCCCGCGAAGGGGTGTGGACGCGCGGCGACCGGCCGCGGGGAGCGGCGGCGGGCGGCGGGTCGCCGCGGGGCAGCGGGGGATGTGAGAGCCGGGTGGGTGCGCGCGGGCCCGGTCAGGAACGCTGGATGAACTTCTCCGGGATCGGTGTCCCGTTGCGCCACAGGTTCCCCAGGGCCCGGTCGAAGGCGCGGGGCCGCAGCCGGACGAGCCCGCCGCCCGGGTTGTGGGTGATCTCGCCGAAGTAGACGTGGCCGTCGACGTCGTAGAGGTCGACGCGGCAGAAGGTGAAGTCCTTGCCCAGCGCGCGGGCGATCTCCAGCATCCGCTCGTAGGAGGCGGGCTTCTCCGGCAGCGCGTCGGCCTGGGAGAACCGCCCGGAGATCCGGAACGGCACCCAGTCCGGGTGCAGCATCGTCGAGGTGTGGGCGGTGAACCGGTCCTGGTCGACGACGACCATCGCGGGCTCGCCGTGGAAGACGAAGAACTTGTAGTCGGCGGGCGGCGTGGTGCCGTCGCCGATCATCTCCTCGACGACGGCGCGCGGCGTGAGCCCCTCGTAGGGGCGCTCGCGCCAGCCGTGGGTGAAGAAGTCGGTGCGCAGCCAGCGGGCGACCGTCGAGCGGATCTTCGCGTGGTCGGCGGCCGCCGGGTGGCGCACCAGGATCGTCATGTCGCAGCCGTGGGTGCCCTTGACGACGTACGGGCCGGTGGGCGCCTCCAGGTCGAGGTCCTCGGCGCGCTCGACCACCTGGAGGAGCGGGATGAGGTGCTCCGCCCCGATGCGCTCGGCGACGTGCTCGCGGACGGTGTACTTGTCCGCGGTGACGTGCACCAGTTCGGGCTGGTCGTCGAGGTTCTTCTTGGCGAGCAGCTGGGACCAGGTCCGCGGCCGCCGGAACGTCGTCAACTCCCCCTGGAACAGGGCGTGGTGGGCCATCGCGAAGGCGCGATGCGGCAGGAACCGGAGCCGTCGGGACAGCATCACCCGTGCGTCGAACGACATTCTCCGGACGATAGCGACCCTCTCCCACCGCCCGGCGCACCGGCCCCGGACCGGGTGGCCCGACCACCCGGGGCAACCCCGGATGCCGCACGGACGTCACCAACAGTGGGCACGCTCGTTGCCATTCGCGAGGAATGCCCGCAGCACGGCCTCGGTCGAGGGCGTGCCGAACGCACTGCGTCACCCCTTACGGTGATTGAGGGGCCGACGGCGCCGAAGACGGCGCACCCCGGAAGGAGCTCCGACTGTGCCGATCGTGCGGAACCCCCACGTTCTCGTCACCGTGATCACGCCGGCCTACAACGTCGGCCCGTGGATCGGTGAGGCCATCGACTCGGTGCTCGCGCAGACCGAGTCCCGGTTCGAGTACCTCGTCGTGGACGACGGGTCGACCGACGACACCGCCGACATCGTGCGCTCGCGCGCCGAGCGCGACCCGCGGGTGCGGCTGATCCAGGTGGAGAACGGCGGCTCGGGCGCCGCGCGCAACCGCGCGCTGGCCGAGAGCGCCGCCCCGTTCGTCGCGTTCCTCGACGGCGACGACCGCTGGCACCCCGAGTTCCTGTCGCACATGCTCGAGACCCTGCACACCGCTCCGCCCGGGGTCGGGATGGCCTACTGCCACACCCGCGTGATGATGGAGTCCGGGCAGGTCGTGGCGCTGCGCTGGCAGCCGTCGGGCAAGGTCGACATCGACAAGCAGCTGGTGGAGAACAACCCGCCGCACAACGGCAGCTCGCTCATGATCCGCCGGGCCTGCTTCGACCAGGTCGGCGGCTTCGACTGCTCGCTGCCCTCCGCGGTGGACTTCGAGATGTGGCTGCGGATCGCCGCCGGGTCGAACTACCCGCTGATGTGGGGCACCCGCCGCTGGCTGCTCGACATGCGGCTGATGCGCACCGGCTCGATCAGCTCCAACCGGCAGCGCCGGTTCGAGTGCCTGGACAAGGTCATCGCCGACTACGCACCGCGGATGCGGCGCCAGCACCCGGGGATGGCCTACGTCCGGCCGGCGGTGTTCGCCTACCGCGACGGGCTGGACGACTTCGGCGACCGGTGGGCGCTGCTGGCCCGCGAGGCCGGCACGAAGGAGCTCGCGAAGGACTCGTGGGGCCGGTCGCTGCTGGCGTGGAACAGTGCGGGCCGCGAGCGTCGCGCGCAGCTGCGCAACGTCCGCGACACCGCCCGCAACAGTGCCTACAAGGGCATGTCCGGGGCGCTGCGCACCGCGGTGAAGCTCAACTCGCTGCGGGGATGACTCCGGCACCGCGCCTGCGGGAACGCCACGGCTGACCCGCGACCCGCAGGCGCCCGCCCACTCCCGCATGATGGGCCCGTGGTGGCAGTCGGAGCGGGCCGGACGGAACGACGGGCCCGGCTGGCGGTGGCCCTGGTCTTCCTCACCAACGGCCTGGTCTACGCCAACCTGCTGCCCCGCTTCCCACAGATCAAGGCCGACCTCGGCCTGTCCAACACCCAGCTCGGGCTCGCGGTGGCCGCGATGCCGTTCGCGGCGCTGCTGGCCGGGCTCACCGCGGGCCCGCTCATCGCCCGGTTCACCTCGGCGAAGGTGGCGTCGTTCGGGATGGCGGTGATCGCCCTCGGCGTCGTGCTCGTCGGGTTCGCACCGTCCTGGGGGCTGTTCGCCACGGCGATGCTGCTGGTCGGGGCGTCCGACGCCGTCGTGGACGTCGCGCAGAACGCGCACGGGCTGCGGGTGCAGCGCCGCTACGGCCGGTCGATCCTCAACGGGTTCCACGCGCTCTGGTCGGTCGGGGCGGTCGCGGGCGGACTGATGGGCTCGGCCGCCGCCGGGGCCGGGCTGGCGCTGCCGGTGCACCTGGGGTTGTCGTCGCTGCTCTCGGTGGTGATCGCGGTCGCGGTCCACCCGCTGCTGCTGCGCGGCGACGACCGCGACGACCGCCGGCCCCCCGGCGCGGCCGACGGTGCACCGCCGCGCAGGCCGTGGACCGGGCTCGGCACCCGCACCGTGGCGCTGCTCGCCGTGTTCGGGCTGGTCGCGATCTCCGGCACCCTGGTGGAGGACTCCGGCGCCACCTGGGCGGCGGTCTACCTGCAGGGGCTCGGGGCCGGTGCGGTCGTCGCCGGCCTCGGGTTCGTGGCGCTGCAGGGCTGCCAGTTCGTCGGCAGGCTGGTCGGTGACCGGGTGGTCGACCGGTTCGGCCAGCGCGCGGTGGCCCGCGCCGGTGGCGGGCTCGTGCTCGCCGGGATGGGCCTCGCGCTGGCGTTCCCGACGGTGCCCGGCACCGTCGCCGGGTTCGGTCTCGCCGGTTTCGGGGTGGCGACGCTCGTCCCGGCCGCGATGACCGCCGCCGACCACCTGCCGGGACTGGCACCGGGCACCGGGCTGACGATCGTCACCTGGCTGATGCGGGTCGGGTTCCTGGTCTCGCCGCCGGTGGTCGGGCTGGTCGCCGACGCGACGTCGCTGCGGGTGGGGCTGCTCGTCGTCCCCCTCGCGGGGCTGGTGGTGGTGCTCCTCGCCGGGGTGCTGGCCGGGCGGCGCCGGCCCGGCTGAGCACCGGTCGACATGATCACGACCGGATCCGACAGGATCATCCGTACGTCTCGACACGAATCGGTCGGCACCCTAGCGTCGTGACGCATGTCACCCACCGTCCCGCCGGCGCCGCCGGGACCCACGCTCCGGTCGTCCCGCAAGGTCGCCACCGCCAGTCTCGTCGGCACCACCATCGAGTGGTACGACTTCTTCATCTTCGGCACGGCCGCGGCACTGGTCTTCAACCAGGTGTTCTTCCCGTCGGTCGACCCCGTCACCGGAACCCTGTCCGCGGTCGGCGCGTTCGCCGTCGGGTTCATCGCCCGCCCGCTGGGCGGCGCGGTGTTCGCGCACTTCGGCGACAAGGTCGGCCGCAAGCCGATGCTCGTGTACTCGCTGCTCCTGATGGGCGCGGCGACCGTCGGGATGGGCCTGCTGCCCGGCTACGACACCCTCGGCATCTGGGCACCGGTCCTGCTGGTGGTCCTGCGGTTCCTGCAGGGCTTCGGTGTCGGCGGCGAGTGGGGCGGGGCGGCGCTGATGGCCGTCGAGCACGCCCCGGCGCACCGTCGCGGGTTCTACGGCAGCTGGCCGCAGGTCGGTGTCCCGCTCGGCCTGGTGCTGGGGACGGCGACGTTCGCGGTGCTGTCGGCGACGCTGACCGACGAGCAGTTCCTGGCCTGGGGCTGGCGGATGCCGTTCCTCGCCAGCGGCGCGCTGATCGCGGTCGGGATGTGGATCCGGCTCGGCGTCCACGAGTCACCGGTGTTCCAGCAGGCGATGGACGAGAAGGCCGCGAACCGGATGCCGGTGCTGGAGGCGCTGCGCACCTACCCGAAGGAGATCGGGCTCGCGGCCGGCTCGTTCCTCGCGACGAACTCGACGTTCTACGTCTCCTCGGTCTGGCTGGTCACCTACGCCACCCAGCAGCTGTCCTACGACCGCACCACGATCCTCGCCGCGAACTCGGTGCTGTCGCTGTCGGACATCCCACTGATCCTGGCGTTCGGTCTGCTGTCGGACCGGATCGGCCGGCGCCCGATGTTCGTCGGCGGGATGGCGCTGCTGGCCGTGTTCGCGGTGCCGTACTTCTGGCTCGTGTCCACCGGCAGCATCTGGTTGTTCCTGCTGGGCGGGCTGATCGTCCAGGTGGCGCGCTCGGCGGTGTACGGGCCGCAGTCGGCGTTCTTCGCCGAGCAGTTCTCCACCAGCATGCGGTACTCGGGGGCGTCGCTGGCCTACCAGATCGCGTCGATCCTGGGCGGCCTCGCACCGCTGCTGTGCACCGCGCTCGTCGCGCTGACCGGGTCGCTCTACGCCGTCGCCGGCTACGTCGTCGGGATCGCGCTGGTGTCGCTGGTCTGTTCCTGGCTGATGACCGAGACGCTCCGGTCGGGGCTGCGCGACGACGCCGTCGCCGTCGCCCGGACCTGACCCCTGCCCCCTACTGTCGGCCGGTCGCGGTCGCCGGCGTGCCCCTGCCCCGGGCGCGCCGGGCCGCGACCAGGTCGGCGACACCGAGCACCAGGGCCAGCGCCACCAGCCCGACGGTGATGAGCAGGCCGTGCGAAATGGCGTCCGCCCAGTCCCCGCCGGACGCGGTGAGCCTGCCGAAGAACACCGCACCGACCGCGGACAGCCCGATCGCCGTCCCGATCCGCTGCCCGGTCTGCAGCACCCCGCCCGCGGTGCCGCCGGAGGTGTGCGGGATCTCCGACAGCGCGAGGGTCTGGTTCGGGGCGATCACCAGCCCACCGCCCGCCCCGGCGAGCAGCAGCGGCCCGGCGATCGCGAGCCCGATCCACGGACTGTGCGCGGTCGCGGCGAGGACGAGGTCGGTGACACCGAGCCCGACCATCACCGTCGCCAGCCCGACGACGATCATCGGCTGCCCGAAGCGCGCCACCAGGCGTCCGCTCAGGGCGGAGGTGACGGCCGAGCCCAGCGCGAACGCCGTCAGCGTGAGACCGGTCTGCAACGGGGTGTATCCCAGCCCGTTCTGCAGGTAGAGGGTGAGCACGAAGAAGATCGAGGTGAACCCGGCGAAGTAGACGGCGCCGAGCGAGGCGCCGACGGCGTAGCTGCGGGTCCGCAGCAGCGCGAAGTCGACCAGCGGGTGGCCGTGGACGCGCTTGGCCCGCCGCTCCCACGCCACGAATGCCACCAGCGCCACGACCGAGACCGCGAGCAGCCACCAGGGCGCCGACGCCGGGTCCCGCTCGGCGAGCACCAGCGGCAGCATCAGCGCGACGACGGCGACACCGAGCAGCGCCGAACCGCCCAGGTCCAGCGGGCGCCGTTCCCCCGCCGGCGCGGTGTCGGCCGGCAACAGCCGGAACGCGGCGACCAGCGCCGCGACGCCGATCGGGATGTTGACGAAGAAGACCCAGCGCCAGCCGTCGGCGTCGCCGGCCCAGGCCAGCAACAGCCCGCCGAGCAGTGGGCCGACCGCGGTGGAGATCCCGACGACGGCGCCGAACATGCCGAACGCGGTGCCCCGCTCCGGACCGCGGAACAGGTCCTGGATGAACCCGACGACCTGCGGGGACAGCAGCCCGGCCGCGACGCCCTGCACGAGCCGGACCGCGACGAGCACCTCCGGGTTCGGCGCGAACCCGGCGACGGCGCTGGTGAGGGTGAACAGCGCCAGCCCGGTGACGAACATGCGACGGCGGCCACGGTCGTCGCCCAGCCGTCCGGACGCGACCAGGACCAGGCCGAACGTGAGCGCGTAGCCGGACACGATCCAGGACAGCTGCGCGGCCGAGGCCCGCAGCGCGGTCTGCATGGCGGGCAGCGCGACGTTGACGATGCTGACGTCGAGCAGGCTCATGAACCCGGCGACCAGGCAGACCGACAGTGCCCGCCAGCGTCGGGGGTCGGGGGTGTACACCTCGGGGGCGGTGCGGTCGTCGCTCACAGTCCCTCATTCCCCGCCCTGGCGCTGCGGGGCGCAACTCGAACCCGGGTCCTGCGGGCACGCGTCACATCGTGTGGACTCACCGACCATGTGGACCGTACAGATCGGGAACCGGTCGTGAGGGGCGCCGAGGCGCTGGTCGGGTCGCTCACCGCGGCCGGTGTCGACGTGTGCTTCATGAACCCGGGCACCTCGGAGATGCACTTCGTGCAGGCGCTCGACGCGGTGCCGGAGATGCGTGGCGTGCTGGCCCTGTTCGAGGGCGTCGCGACCGGCGCCGCCGACGCCTACGCGCGCATCGCCGGGAAGCCCGCGGCGGTGCTGCTGCACCTGGGGCCGGGGCTGGGCAACGGGTTGGCGAACCTGCACAACGCGCGCCGGGCCGGGATCCCGCTGCTGTGCGTCGTCGGCGGGCACGCGACCGACCACGTCCGGTTCGACGCGCCGCTGCAGTCCGACATCACCGCGGTCGCACGGACCGTGTCCGGGTGGGTGCACACCAGCGGCGACGTCCGCGACGTCGCCGCCGACGCCATGCGTGCCCTCGCCGCGACCGGCGAGCGCGGCGGGCAGGTCGCGACGCTGGTGCTGCCCGCCGACGTGTCCTGGTCCGAGGGCGCGTCGCTCGCTCCGCCGCTGCCGGCCACCGGGCCGGTCCCGCCGGACGCCTCACGGGTCGCCGCGGCCGCCGACGCCGTCCGCGCGCCCGGCGCGACGCTGCTGCTGGGCGGGCCCGCACTGAGCGCGGCGGGCGTCGACGCCGCCGGGCGGATCGCCGCGGCGACCGGGACACGGCTGCTGGTGGAGACCTTCCCCCGGCGCTGGGAGACCGGCGCCGGCCGGACCCGCATCGACAAGCTGGCCTACTTCGCCGAGCAGGCGATCGCGCAGCTGGACGGCACGTCGTCGCTGGTGCTGGCCGGGGCGCGGTCGCCGGTGTCGTTCTTCGGCTATCCGGGCGTGCCCGGGGACCTGGTGCCAGAGGGTGCCGCCGTGGTGGGGCTGGCCGACGCGACGACCGACGCGACGGCCGCGCTGGAGGCCCTCGCCGACGTCGTCGCCGGGGACGCGGCCGCCGCGCTCGCCCCGCACGAGGCACCAGAGCCCCCGCCGGGGCCGCTCGACGTGCGGGGGCTGTGCGCCGCCGTCGCCGCGACGCTGCCGCAGGACGCGATCGTGGTCGACGAGGCGCTGACGGCGACGGCGTCGCTGGCGATGTCGTTGCAGACCGCGCCGCGGCACACCCAGCTCGCGCTGACCGGCGGCGCGATCGGGATGGGGCTGCCCGCCGCGGTGGGCGCCGCCGTCGCCGCCCCGGACCGTCCGGTGGTGGCGGTGCAGGCCGACGGCAGCGCGCTCTACACGCTGCAGGCACTGTGGACGATGGCCCGCGAGCGGCTCGACGTCACCGTCGTCCTGATCAACAACGCGGCCTACTCGATCCTGCGGGTCGAGCTCGCCCGCACCGGTGCCGGGGAGGCGGCCCACTCGGGGCGGGCGGGACGGATGCTCGACCTCTCCGACCCGACGCCGGACTTCACCGCGCTGGCGACCGGGCTCGGGGTGCCCGACGAGCGGGTCACCACCACCGAGGGCCTGCTCGACGCGCTGCGGCGGGCGCAGGCCGAGCCGGGCCCGCACCTGGTCGAGGCGATCGTCCCGGCGCTGGGCTGAGCGCTCCCGGCACCGACCGCACGGCCGCGCCGGCACCGCGACCTGGTCGGCGACCTGCGCCACCACGGCCAGGTCGCCGACCAGGCGCTCCCTGAATCGGCTTGACCTGCACCGGGGTTCAGGGAGCAGGGTGGCGCCGTGGTCGAGGCGCGGACGGACGGTGCGGGGGTCTGGTCCCCGGGCCGCGCGCCGACGACCGTCGGGATCCTGCTGCTGATCAGCCTGACCGCGTTCGAGGCGATGGGTGTGGGGACCGCGATGCCCGCCGTCGTCACCGACCTGGGCGGGGTCTCCCGGTACGCCTGGCCGTTCGTGCTGTTCCTGGCCGCGGCGGTCTTCGGCACCGTCGCCGGCGGTCGCTGGTGCGACGTCCGGGGCCCGCGGGTGCCGCTCGTCGCCGCGCCGGTCCTGTTCGGGGCGGGCCTGATCGTCGCCGGGTTCGCGACGACGATGGCCGGGCTGCTGGCCGGACGGGTCTTGCAGGGGCTGGGTGCGGGAGCCCAGGGTGTCGCGGTGTACGTGCTCGTCGCCGAGGTGTACCCCACGCGGGCGCGCCCGGTGGTGTTCGGGCTGATCTCCTCGGCGTGGGTGCTGCCCGCGCTCGTCGGCCCGCCACTGGCCGGGCTGGTCACCGAGCGCCTCTCCTGGCACTGGGTCTTCCTCGGTCTGCTGCCGGTGGTGGGGCTGGCCCTGGTGCTGATCGCGCCGGTGGTGCGCGTCCTGCGACCGCCCACCGGCCCGGCGGCCGGCGACCGTGGGGCGGGCCTGGTGCCCGCGGCACTCGGTGCCGCGGTCGGCGTCGCCGGGCTGAGCTGGGCGCTGGAGAACCTCGACGTCGGCGGGGCGGTGGCCGGCGTCGTCGCGCTCGCGGTGCTGGTGCCGTCGCTGCGCAGGCTGCTGCCCCGCGGGACCGTCGTCGCGCGCCCGGGCATCGCCGCGGTCGTCGCGGCCCGCGGCCTGGTCGCCGGGGCGTTCTTCCCGGTCGTGTCGTTCCTGCCCCTGGTGCTCACCGCGACGCACGGCTGGTCGCTGACCGCCGCCGGGACGCCGCTGATCGTCGCGTCGCTCGGCTGGTCGGCGGCCGCCGCCTGGCAGGCCCGCCGCCCCGACGCCGACCGCGCGCTGATGCTGCGCACCGGGTTCGCGATGATCGCCGCGGGCCAGGTCGCGCTGGTCCCGGTCGCCGCCGGGCTGCTGCCGGGCTGGCTCGCCGTCGGGTTCTGGGGCGTGTCCGGGCTCGGGATGGGCGTGGCGTTCTCCGCGATCGCCTACCTGACCCTGGCCCACTCCGACGCCGGTGACGTCGGTGCGCACTCCTCGGCGGCCCAGCTGCTCGACCAGCTCGCGACGGCGGCGTTCGTCGGGCTGGGCGGGGCACTGCTGGTGGCGCTGGGCTCACCCGCGGTCGCGCTGCCGGTGCTCGTCGCGGTCGTGGCCTGCCTCTCCGGGATCGGCGCGGTGACCGCGGGGCGGACCCGCGTCCGCGCCTGAGGCGACCGGTTCGGGCCGCCGTGTCCGGATCGACACCTGCCGTCGGTCTGGTGATCACCCGGCCGGGTGAGGGTGGGCGTCGTCGTCCCCACTCCCCCCGGAGGTCCCGTGACCCGCCCGTCCCCCCGCATCCGCCTCGTCGCCGCAGCGGTGCTCGCCCTCTGTCTCGCCGTCGCCCCGGCCGCCCTCGCCGCTCCTCCGCCGCAGGCCGGGCCGCGGGCCGTACTCGACGTGGTCAGCGACGTGCAGGGTGATCTGCCCGACCTCGCACACACCCTCGCGGATCTGGACGACCTCGGCCGCGACGCCGACGGCCCCGGTCCCGCCGACGCGCTCGTCGTCAACGGCGACCTGGTCCCCTCCGGCACGGTCGCCGAGTACGAGGCGTTCACCGCCGCACTGGCCGCCGGGCCGCCGCGGGCCCGGACGCTGGCCGCGATCGGCAACCACGAGTACTACACCGGGGAGCCGGACGCCGTGCTCACCGAGCGGTTCCTGCGCTACACCGGGATGCCGGCGCCCTACCACCGCAGCGACGTCCGCGGGGTGCCGGTGCTGTTCCTCGGCAGCCTGGCGGCGCCGGGCGACGACGCGAACGCCGTCCTCGGCGACGAGCAGCTCGACTGGTTCGACCGCGAGCTCGACCGTGCCTCGGCCCGGCCGGGTCCGGTGCTGGTGTTCTCCCACCACCCGCTGCTCGACACCGTGTCGGGGACCCGGGGCGCCACCGGCGCGGACAACTACTGCTGCCAGTACCCGCGACCCGAGCACGACCGGCTGCTGCAGATCATGGGCGACCACCCCGACGTCGTGTTCCTGACCGGGCACACCCACTACGACCTGGGGCTCCACGACTGGGCGGTCCGCCGCACCGTCCCGGGCGGCCACCCCGAGGGGTTCACCGCCGTCAACACCGGTTCGCTGCAGACGCAGTGGTCGACCGCGCCGGACGGCAGCGAGGTGGCCGCCCCGACCCGGGCGATGAACCAGGGGCTGCGGCTGGTCGTCGACGGCGGGCGGACCGTGGTCGAGGCGCACGACTTCGCCGCGGACACCGTGGTGAACCGGATCGAGATCACCACGGGCCGCTGACCACCGCCGACGGCCCGGGCCACGACCTGCTCGGCGAGAGGGCGTGGCCCGGGCCGGGGCACGACGGGATCAGTCCCCCTCGATGTCGCCCTCGGACTCCAGGTAGGCCTGGCGCAGCGCGTCCAGCGTCGCCTGCTCCGGGCTCTCCCAGAGCCCGCGGTCGACGGCCTCCAGCAGTCGTTCGGCCATGCCGTGCAGCGCCCACGGGTTGGACTCGGACAGGAACTTGCGGTTGTCCGGGTCCAGCACGTACTCGGCGGTCAGCGTCTCGTACTGCCAGTCCGCGATGACGCCGGTGGTGGCGTCCCAGCCGAACAGGTAGTCGACGGTCGCGGCCATCTCGAACGCGCCCTTGTAGCCGTGCCGGCGCATCGCGGCGATCCAGCGCGGGTTCACCACGCGGGCACGGAAGACCCGGGCGGTCTCCTCGTGCAGGCTGCGGGTGCGCACCGCCTCCGGGCGGGTCGAGTCCCCGACGTAGGCGGCCGGCGCGGTGCCGGTCAGCGCGCGCACCGTGGCGACCATGCCGCCGTGGTACTGGTAGTAGTCGTCGGAGTCGGCGATGTCGTGCTCGCGGGTGTCGATGTTCTTGGCCGCCACCGCGATCCGCCGGTAGGCGTTCTCCATGTCGTCCCGGGCCGGGACGCCGTCGAGGCCGCGGCCGTAGGCGTAGCCGCCCCAGGTGGAGTAGACCTCGGCGAGGTCGGCGTCGCCGCGCCAGTCGCAGGAGTCGACGAGCTGGAGCAGCCCGGCGCCGTAGGTGCCCGGCTTGGAGCCGAAGATCCGGGTGCGGGCGCGGCGGTCGTCGCCGGTGCGCTCGCGGTCGGCCTCGACGTGGGCGCGGACGTAGTTCTGCTCCGGGGTCTCGTCCAGCTCGGCGACCAGCTTCACCGCGTCGTCGAGCAGGGCCAGCACGTGCGGGAACGCGTCGCGGAAGAACCCGGAGATGCGGACCGTGACGTCGACGCGCGGGCGGCCGAGCTCGTCGAGGTCGATCACCTCCAGGCTGCGCACGCGGCGGCTCGCGTCGTCCCACACCGGGCGGACGCCGAGCAGGGCGAACACCTCGGCGACGTCGTCGCCGGAGGTCCGCATCGCACTGGTCCCCCACACCGACAGGCCGACGCTGCGCGGGTACTCGCCGTGGTCGGCCCGGTAGCGCTCGACCAGCGACTCGGCCATCGCCTGCCCGGTCTCCCAGGCCAGCTTCGACGGGACGGCCTTCGGGTCGACCGAGTAGAAGTTCCGCCCGGTCGGGAGCACGTTGACCAGCCCGCGCAGCGGGGAGCCGGACGGGCCGGCCGGGATGAAGCCGCCGTCGAGGGCGTGCAGCACCCGGTCGAGCTCGTGCGCGGTGGCGTCGAGCCGCGGCACGACCTCGTCGGCGGCGAACCGCAGCACCGCACGCACCCCGTCGGCGTCCAGGGCGGGGAGCACCTCGGAGCCGGCCGGGCCGGGGGTCAGGTGCTCGTCGACGACGGCGTCGACGGCGGCCGGGTCCCAGCCGCGGGACTCCATCGCCGCGACCAGCGCGCGGGCCACCTGCTCGACGGCGTCGGTGCGGGCGTTGGTCTCCGAGCCGTCCTCGACCAGCCCGAGGGCCTGGCGCAGACCGGGGACCGACTGCTCGCCGCCCCACATCTGCCGGGCGCGGAGCACCGCCAGCACCAGATCGACGCGCTGCTCCCCGGCCGGGGCCTGGGCGAGCACGTGCAGGCCGTCGCGGATCTGGACGTCCTTGATCTCGCACAGCCAGCCGTCGACGTGCATGAGCATGTCGTCGAAGACGTCCTCGTCGGGACGCTGCTCCAGCCCGAGGTCCTGGTGCATCTGCGCCGCGGTCATCAGCGTCCAGATCTGCTGGCGGATCGCGGGCAGCTTCGCCGGGTCCAGCGCGGAGATGTTGGCGTGCTCGTCGAGTAGCTGCTCCAGGCGGGCGATGTCGCCGTAGGACTCGGCGCGCGCCATCGGCGGGATGAGGTGGTCGACCAGGGTGGCGTGCGCACGGCGCTTGGCCTGCGTGCCCTCGCCGGGGTCGTTCACCAGGAAGGGGTAGACCAGCGGCAGGTCGCCGAGGACGGCGTCGGTGCCGCAGGAGGCCGACATCCCCAGTGTCTTGCCGGGCAGCCACTCCAGGTTGCCGTGCTTGCCGATGTGCACGATCGCGTGCGCACCGAACCCGCCCTCGGACTCCGGCGCGGCCAGCCAGCGGTAGGCGCCCAGGTAGTGGTGCGACGGCGGCAGGTCCGGGTCGTGGTAGATCGCGACCGGGTTCTCCCCGAAACCGCGCGGCGGCTGCACGATCAGCACGACGTTCCCGCGGCGCAGCGCCGCGACGACGATGTCGCCGTCCGGGTTCTGCGAGCGGTCGACGTAGTGCTCGCCCGGCGCCTCGCCCCAGTGCTCGACGACCCCGTCGCGGAAGTCCTCGGGCAGCGTGTCGAACCAGCTGCGATAGGTCGCGGCGGAGATGCGGACCGGGTTGCCGGCCAGCTTGTCCTCGGTGAGCCAGTCCGGGTCCTGCCCGCCGGCCTCGATCAGGGCGTGCATGAGCGCGTCGCCGTCGCCGGCCTCGACGCCCGGGAACGCCGCCTCGCCCCCGGTCGCCACCGCGTAGCCCGCCGCGGCCATCGTGCGCAGCAACGCCACCGTCGACGCCGGGGTGTCCAGCCCGACCGCGTTGCCGATCCGCGCGTGCTTGGTCGGGTACGCCGACAGCATCAGCACGATCTTCTTGTCCGCGTTCGGGACCCGGCGCAGCGTCGCGTGCTTCACGGCGATCCCGGCGACCCGGGCGGCCCGCTCGTCGTCGGGGACGTAGACCGAGAGGCCGTCGGCGTCGGTCTCCTTGAACGAGAACGGGACGGTGATCAGCCGGCCGTCGAACTCCGGCACCGCGACCTGGGTGGCGACGTCGAGCGGGGACATCCCGTCGTCGTTGGCCTCCCAGGTGGCCCGGGAGCTGGTCAGGCACAGGCCCTGCAGGATCGGGACGTCGAGCGCAGCCAGCTCGGTGACGTCCCACTCCTCGTCCTCGCCACCGGCCTGGGCGCCGGCGGGCTTGGTACCGCCCGCGGCGAGCACGGTGACGACCATGGCGTCGGCCTCGCGCAGCCGCTCGAGCAGCGCGGCCGGGGCCTGGCGCAGCGACGCGCACCAGATCGGCAGCGCGCGGGCGCCCTTCGCGGCGATCTGCTCGCAGAGGGCCTCGATGTAGCGGGTGTTCCCGGCGAGGAACTGGGCGCGGTAGAACAGCACCGCGACCGTCGGCCCGTCGACGTCGGTGGCCGGGACGGACAGCTCACCCCACTCGGGCAGCTCCACCGGCGGCGCGAAGCCCTCACCGGTGAGCAGCACGGTGTCGGACAGGAACGCGTGCAGCTGCGCCAGGTTCTCGGTGCCGCCCTGTGCCAGGTAGGTGTGCGCCTGGGCCGCGACGCCCGCGGGCACCGAGGACAGCTCCATCATCTCCGCGGCCGGGGCCATCTCCCCGCCCAGGCAGACCAGCGGCGTCGCGCGGGCCCGCAGCAGGTCCAGGCCCTCCTCGAAGTAGCGGTACCCGCCGAGGACGCGGACGACGACGACGTCGGCGGCGTCGGCCATCTCGGCCAGCTCGTCGTGGGTGACCCGGTTCGGGTTGGCGAGGCGGTAGTCCGCGCCCGAGGACCGGGCCGAGAGCAGGTCGGTGTCCGAGGTGGACAGCAGGAGGATCACCGGAGGGCTCCGGGCACAGCATGGGCGCGCGTCATCGACGGACCTTCCTCGGGATCCTCGTCCCGGGTGGGGTGGCGCGGCGAACGGGCGCAGTGTCTGGCTCCCCCCGGCCGTGGCCGGGGGTCACAGTGGCGGGACCGCGCCGGACTCGCACCGGCTTCCTGGATCCCGCTCGCCGTCTTCGGTTGTCGTGAGTCACCTTCGGTGGCGGCCCGGGGTCCCGTCAAGGTGCGCCGGACCGGGGTGGTGATCCGCACGTGCGGCGGCGTGGCGGGCGGGTCGGTCCGGGGGCGGAGCGGAACGGGGGCACCCCGCCGTCAGAACCGATCGGCGCCCGCCCCGCCCGCGGGCGGGGTGTCGTCACCGGCCCGGCCGAGGTCGCGGGCCTGCAGCGCCAGCCACAGCTCGTGGCGGTCCTGGGCCGAGGACAACCGGCGACCGCTGAGCCGCTCGGCCGCGGCGATCCGGTTCCGCACGGTGTGCCGGTGCACGCCCAGTGCGGCGGCGGTGGCCTCCCAGTGGCCGTTGCGCTCGACGAACGCGGCCACCGCGCGCAGCAGCTGCGCGCCGCGCGGGTCGGCGTCGAACGGGCCGAGGACGGCGTCGGCGAACCCGCCGAGGCGGTCGTGGTCGAGCAGCGCGAGCAGCATCCGGCTCGACGCCACGTCCTCGGCGTGCGCGGTCCGTCCGGTCAGCCGGGCCACCGGCAGTGCCGAGCGGGCCTGGCGCAGCGACACCGCCAGCGCGCCGGGGCGCACCGCGATCCCGATCCCGGCCGGGCGGCCCGCGGCCAGGGTGGTGAGCACGGTGTCCAGGTCGACCGGCGCGGGCACGGCCAGCTCGACCCGGCCCGCGGGGTCGGCGGGCTCGGTCCCCGGGCCGTCGCGCACCACCCGGACCAGGGCGTCGGGCAGCACGGCGGCGAGGTCGGCGGCCAGCTCGTCCGGGCGCGGCGCGGCGACGACCGCGGCCCGCAGCGGCTGTTCGGACAGACCGGCGGCGGCCAGCCTGCGGTCGGCGACGGCGTCGTCGACCACCCCGCGTTCCAGGAACGCGAGCAACCGGGCCCGGCCACGGCGCACCGCGGCGTCGAGACCGGCACGGCGTTCCAGGTCCAGCGACAGCAGCGACACCAGGTCCCCGGTGACCTGGTTGGAGTGCGGTCCCGCGACGGGCCCGTCCACCAGCAGCAGCGCCCGGATCCGGTGCGAGCCCAGCGGGTGCACCTCGCGGCGGCGCCCGCCGCCGGTCTCGACCGCCGCACCCAGCAGCCCCTGGGCACGCACGGCGGCGACGGTGCCCGCCAGGCCGGCGGCGAGGGCGTCGGCGCCGTCCGGCGGGGCGGCGGCCAGCACCCGTCCGAGCAGGTCGACGACCACCGCGGTGCGCCCGGTGGCCTGCGCGTGCACCGCGAGCACCGCCGCCGGTCCACCCGGGACGACGGCGGCCGCGGTGAGCGCCCGCTGGGTGCGCAGCGCCCACTGCAGCCGGGCCCGCTCGGCGGCGTCGCGGTGGGCGAACACGGCCCGGGTCACCGCGACGAACGGCACCCCGTCCGGGACCCCCAGCAGCGGCAGCCCGGCCCGGCGGGCGGCGGTGACCAGCTCGGCCGGGACCCGGCGGTGCGGCAGGTCCGCACCCAGCCCGAGCCCGAGCGCGACGACGCCGTGCGCGCGCAGGTGCCGGGCGTAGGCGGTGAGCCCCTCGAGGTCCGACGGCAGCAGGAACCCCACGGTGAGCACCAGCTCCCCGCCCTCCAGCCACGAGCCGGGCTCGGTCAGCTCCGACACCGCGGCCGCCGCGACCACGACGTCGAGGTCGGCGTCGTCGACGGCGGCGCGCCCGAGCCGCAGCGCGGGGTCGGCGAGCAGGGTCGCGAGCGTGACACCGGACGACGGGATGGACACCACGTCGAGGATCATCGCGCGGACTTCGACGTTTCGTCACTTCCCCCCCGCGCGCCCGGTGCCCGACCGTGGGCGCACCCGAGACCGCCGCCCCGAGGAGGCCCACCGTGACCGTCGGCCCGGTCGACGCCAGCGTCGTCCCCCGTTTCGCCGGACCCACCACGTTCGCCCGGCTCCCCCGACTCGACGAGGTGGAGCATGCCGACGTCGCGGTGCTGGGGCTCCCGTTCGACGCCGGGGTGTCCTACCGGCCCGGCGCCCGGTTCGGCCCGGCGCACGTGCGGGCGGCGTCGAAGCTGCTGCGGCCCTACCACCCGCCGCTGGGCGTCTCCCCGTTCGCCGCCCAGCAGGTGGCCGACGCCGGTGACCTCGGCATCAACCCGTTCTCGATCGACGAGGCGATCGCCACCGTCGAACAGGCCGCGGACCGGCTGCGCGCCGGTGGCACCACGCTGCTCGCGCTCGGCGGGGACCACACCGTGGCGCTGCCGCTGCTGCGGTCGGTGGCCCGCACCCACGGGCCGGTCGGCGTCGTGCACTTCGACGCCCACCTCGACACCTGGGACACCTACTTCGGCGCCGACATCACCCACGGCACCCCGTTCCGCAACGCCGCGCAGGAGGGGTTGCTCGACCCGCGGCGCTGCGTGCACGTCGGCATCCGCGGCCCGCTCTACAGCGAGCAGGACCTCGCCGACGACGAGGTCCTCGGCTTCCAGGTGATCGGCACCGACGACTTCCAGACCGACGGGGTGCCCGCCGTCGTCGAGCGGATGCGGCGCCGGCTGGGCACCGGGCCGGTGTACGTGTCGGTCGACATCGACGTGCTCGACCCCGCGCACGCCCCCGGCACCGGCACCCCGGAGGCCGGCGGGCTGACCAGCCGTGAGCTGCTGCACTGCCTGCGCGGGCTGGTGGGGGTCGACGTCGTCGGCGCCGACGTCGTCGAGGTCTCCCCCGCCTACGACCACGCGGAGATCACCGGGATCGCCGCCGCCCACGTCGCCTACGAGCTGGTGTCCGTGCTCGCCGCCAACCGGAAGGGCTGATCCGCCATGGACGTCGCCGTCGTCGTGCTCTACCTCGCCGCCATGATCGCCTTCGGGTTCTGGGGGCGCCGCCGCACCACCGACCGCACCGACTTCCTCGTGGCCGGGCGCCGGCTCGGGCCGTGGCTCTACTCCGGGACGATGGCCGCGGTCGTCCTCGGCGGCGCCTCCACGATCGGCGGAGTCGGGCTCGGCTACCAGTACGGGCTGTCCGGGATGTGGCTGGTCGTCGCGATCGGCTGCGGGATCCTGGTGCTGTCGCTGGCGTTCTCCGGGCGGATCCAGCGGCTCGGGGTGTTCACCGTCGGGCAGATGCTGGAGCTGCGCTACGGCACCGGGCTCGGCGCCCCGTCCGGGATCGTCATGTGGGCCTACACGCTGATGCTGGCCGTCACCTCGACGATCGCCTACGCGACCATCTTCGGGGTGCTGCTGGACCTGCCGCGGGTGCCGTCGATCCTGATCGGCGGTGCGGTGGTCGTCGTGGACTCCACGCTGGGCGGCATGTGGTCGGTGACGCTCACCGACTTCGTCCAGTTCCTGATCAAGACCGTCGGGATCTTCCTGGTGCTGCTGCCGGTCGCGCTGTGGCGGGCGGGCGGCTGGGACGGGCTGGTCGCCGCGGTCCCGGCCGACGCGCTGTCGCTCACCTCGATCGGCGGCGGCACGATCCTCACCTACTTCGTGACCTACGGCTTCGGGCTGCTGATCGGCCAGGACATCTGGCAGCGGGTGTTCACCGCCCGCTCCCCCGGGGTGTCGCGCTGGGCCGGGTTCGGCGCCGGGCTGTACTGCCTGGCCTACGGCGTGGTCGGCGCGCTGATCGGCACCGCCGCGCAGGTCGTCGTGCCCGGCCTGGACTCGCGCGACGACGCGTTCGCCGCGATCGTCGAGGCCGCGATGCCGCCGGTGCTGGCGGGGCTGGTGCTCGCCGCCGCGCTCTCGGCGGTCATGTCGACCTCCAGCGGCGCGCTGCTGGCGACGGCGACGGTGTTCGACCAGGACCTGCTCGGCGCGCTGCGCCGCCGGCGGGGCGCGGCCGCGGGGGCCACGGGGACCGAGGACCCGGCGCACGACGAGCTGTCCGGGAACCGCTGGGCGGTGGCCGCGTTCGGCGTCGTCATGGTCGGGATCGCCTGCCTGCTGCGCGACGTCGTCGCCGCCCTCACCCTGGCCTACGGGATCCTGGTCGGCGGGCTGCTCGTGCCGGTGCTGGGCGGGCTGCTGTGGCGGCGCGCCACCCGGGCCGGGGCGCTCGCCGCGATGGGCACCGGGACGGTGGTCACCCTCGCGACGATGCTCGCGCTGGGCGACCTCTACGCCAACGAGCCGGTGTTCGCCGGGCTCGGGACGGGCCTGGTCGCCTTCGTCGTGGTGTCGCTCGCGACCCGCCCGGTCGAGGCCGACGTGCGGGCCGGGTGGGACGCGCGGGTGGGCGCCGCCGCGGGCCGGGACTGAGCGGCGGCCGGCGGGCCCACCCGCACGGTCAGCCGAGACGGGCGCCGTCCGCGGCGAACAGGTGGGTGCGCGCCGGGTCCGGCGCGAGGTGCACCCCGGTGCCCCGCGCCGGAGGGCGGCGGCCGTCCACCCGGGCGACCATCGGGTGCTCGACGCCGTCGACGCGGGCGCGGCCGTAGACGTAGGCGTCCGCGCCGAGCTCCTCCACGAGGTCGATCTCCAGCGGGATCCCGTCCTCGGCCACGCGCAGGTCCTCCGGGCGGACGCCCACGGTGACCGTGTCCCCCGCCCCGCGCGGCACCGCGACGTCGACGCCGCCCAGCCGGACCCCGTCGGGGGTCACCGGCAGGCTCAGCAGGTTCATCGCCGGCGAGCCGATGAACCCGGCGACGAACGCGTTGGCCGGCCGGGCGTACAGCTCGCCGGGGGCGGCGCACTGCTGCAGCAGACCGTCCTTGAGCACGGCCACCCGGTCGCCCATCGTCATCGCCTCGACCTGGTCGTGGGTGACGTAGACGGTGGTGACCCCCAGCCGTCGCTGCAGCGACGCGATCTGGGTGCGGGTCTGCACGCGCAGCTTCGCGTCGAGGTTGGACAGCGGCTCGTCCATCAGGAACACCTGCGGCTGGCGGACGATCGCGCGGCCCATCGCGACGCGCTGACGCTGCCCGCCCGAGAGCGCCTTGGGCTTGCGGTCCAGGTAGGCCTCCAGGTCGAGGATGCGGGCGGCCTCGGCGACCCGGTGGGCGATCTCGGCCCTGGCGGTGCCCGCCATCCGCAGCGCGAAGCCCATGTTCTCGGCGACCGACATGTGCGGGTAGAGGGCGTAGTTCTGGAACACCATGGCGATGTCGCGTTCCTTGGGCGCGACGCCGGTGACATCGCGCTCGCCGATCCGGATGTGGCCGCCGTCGACGTCCTCCAGCCCGGCGAGCATCCGCAGCGAGGTGGTCTTGCCGCAGCCCGAGGGCCCGACCAGGACGAGGAACTCGCCGTCGGCGATCTCGAGGTCGAGGGCGTCGACGGCGGCCCGGGGCGAGCCCGGGTAGCGCCGTGTCACCGCGTCGTAGGTCACGCCGGCCATGGTGGTGGTCCTTCCGGTGGGGGGTCGGGCTCGCGGTACAGGTCGGGTCTGCGGTCGCGCAGGACGTGGTTGTGCGGGGTGAGGTGCTTGTCGCGGGCGGCGGCCGGGTCGACGGCGGCGAGCAGCACGCCGGGCTCCCCCGGCGGCGGGCCGCCGGGCCCGGCGAGCAGGTTCCCGTCGGCGTCGGCGATCACCGGCGCCTCGAACCAGGCGACCCCGCGCTCGGTGCCGCAGCGGTCCGCGGCGACCACGTGCACCCGGTACGCCCCGGCGACGGCGCGGACCTTGGCGACCTCCAGCGGGTCCTGCCCGTCGGGGGTCGGGCGCCACGGCCAGTTCACCGGCGCGGCGACGATCTCGGCGCCGTCCTGCGCGGCCCGGCGCACCCACTCGGGGAACTCCAGGTCGTAGCAGACCATCGGGGCGATCCGGCCGGCCGCGGTCGCGACCACCGGGGGTGCGGCGTCACCGGGGGTGAACAGCGTGTGCTCGCGGTCCCACAGGTGGACCTTGCGGTAGACCGCGCGCCGCAGCCCGTCCTCGACGACGACGGCGCTGTTGTAGACCCGGCCGTCGGCGCCGAGCTCGGCGAACCCGGCCACGACGACGCAGCGCAGCTCCGCCGACAGGGCCGCGAACCGGGCGACGGTGGGCCCGTCGGCCGGTTCGGCGGCGGCCCGCGCCTCGGCGGCGTCGGCGAAGGCGTACCCGCAGACGGCGAGCTCGGGCAGGACGACCAGCCGGGCGCCGCCGGCGACCGCCGCGCGCACCGCGCGCTCGGCGATCGCCGGGTCCGGGGCGTCGATCCGCGCCGGGATCCGGCACGCCGCCACCGTCACCCGGCCGTCGGTGGGCGCCACCGGTGCGGGGGCCACGGGCCCCGCCGCCGATGCGGGCGGGCCCGCCGCCGGCCCCGCCTCCGTGGGGTCCGTCGCCGACATCCCGGCCGCCTCAGTCGTCCTCGGCCGCGAACGCCAGCACCGCGGCCGGTGCGAGGTAGCCGTCGGCGTCGAGTACCCGGCCCCGGTCACGGGCACCGGCCACGACCTCGCGCGCCCACTCGTGCCGGACCCGGCCGTCGCCGCCGGTGACCACCAGCAGCTCCGCGGTGCCGGGGGTGGCGGTCCGGCCGCCCTCGGCGTCGAGCGCCGTCACCGAGCGCCAGGCGCCGGGCGGCACCGACAGGGTGTCCCGCGGGCCGAGCTCGACGGTGCGCGCGTCGTCGCCGGTGTTGAGGGTGACCGCCCAGTGCCCGGCCTTCACCGTCAGCACCTGGGTCGCGTCGTGCCGGTGGGTGAGCACGCCGTCGCCGGGCAGGGCCCGCAGCCACGCCAGCGCGAACCCGTGCGGGTCGAGCAGCCGCGGTACGGCGGCCCGGCTCTCCACACTGCCCCAGCCGATGACCGGGGCGAGCTCGGCGCCGCCGCCGGGCAGCCGCGAGCACAGGTAGGGCTCGGCGACCCACGGCCGGTCGGCGGCGTGCACCACGCGGCCACGGAACTGCTCGCGGGTGTAGACGTCGAGCCGGTCGATCTCGGCCTGCTCCATCGGCCGGATCAGCGCGACGTCGTCGGGCAGCGCGTCCCCGGCGACGGTGTCGACGAGCCGGTTGTCCGCGGTGAGGTGCAGGCCGTGACCGGCTGCCTCGGCCAGGACCGTGGGGCCCCAGATGATGCCGCCGGTGTCGTCGCGGCCCAGGACGGTGAGCAGGATGCCGTCGTCGTCGCCGACGTTGGTGAAGCCGCGGAAGATCCACGGCGGGACCGAGACGACGTCGCCGTCGACGCTGCGGTAGGTGCCCTGGGTGCCGTCCGGGCCCCAGCGTAGCTCGTAGTCGCCGTCGAAGTTGATGAAGACCTCGGCGGTGAAGTGCAGGTGCAGGCTGTTCGTGGTGCCGTGCGGCATGCCCGCCGCACCGAGGTTGAAGCCGTGCGGCTCGCGCAGGTTGACGTGCTGGGACGCGTTCTGCGTGACCCCGGGGCCGATGAAGGAGTAGTTGTCCTTGCGGTCCGAGCCCGGGGTGCGGCAGTCGATGAACGCGGCCTTGCACGGGACCCAGTCCGCGTGCCGGACGGTGCGGCGGGCGAGCTCGCCCGCGCTGACCACCGTGTCGTGCATGTCGGTGCTCCGGTCAGTAGATGTTGGTGTCGGTGAACGCCTCGGTCCGGCCGGCGTCGATCTGCGCACGCAGCGCGATCTCGTCGAAGACCCGGACCTCCTTGACGATGCGGCCGCCCTGGACCAGGAACTGCGAGACGCCGAGCAGCTCCACCTCGCCGCCGGTGAGCGGACCGAACACCGGCGTCCCGCGGTAGGTCCCGCGCATCACCCAGGTCACCGCGATCCGCAGGCCCGCGTAGCGCTCGGCGTGGTTGGTCTGGACGTCGCGGACCTCGAACCGGGCGTCCGGGAACGGCGCGACGAGCGCGAGCAGGTCGCGCTGGTAGCCGTCCGGGCGCACGACGGTCTGGTCCCCGACGGTGTGCAGGAACAGGTCACGGTGCATGTAGTCGGTGACCTTCTGGTAGCGCCGGGAGTTCCAGACCTCCTCGAGGAACTCCAGCACCATCTCGCACTCGGGCCGGAAGTCGTCCGGCCGCGGGCCGCTGTCGCCGACCGCGAGCACGTCCTTCGGCGGCTGCTCGGTCATCGAGCCCTGGTAGCCGCGGAACCGCAGCTCCCGGGCGGCCTCGGCGGGGTCGATGCCCCGCTGCAGGCAGTCGGCGAGCTCGTCGCGCACCACCCACTCCTCCACCATCCGCCCGCGGCGGTAGAGACAGTTGGCGATGGTGCGCTTGCGGATCCGCTTCACGACGCCGTCGACGAGGATCTCGTCGGCGGAGAAGACCAGGTGCGAGCTGAGGAACGCATCGTCGCCGCGGGCCTCCCACACCACGTCCTCCGCCTGCCCGACGTGCTGCGGGGTGCCCGCGATGCGCATCAGGCTGCCCTCGATCACCCCGTCGCGGCCGACCACGGTGCCGAGCCCGCCGTGGACGATCGAGTCCGGCTCGTAGTTGTCGACGATGTAGGACACGTCCCGCTGGACCCAGATCCGGTCGGTCACCTCCCGGATGAAGTCGTCCGGGTCGTTGTAGGGCTCATACGCGACCGGGTCGAGCGCCATGGTCGTCCTTCCTCGTCGGGATCCGTGCCACGACTGTATGCGTATGCACATCTGCCGGGCAAGTGCCGCGCGGGGATTTCCGGCGACCGGACCGGCTACACCCGGGGAGCGGCCACGGTCGCGCGGGCGACGTAGTGCGTCGGGTACACGACGTGCCGCGGCTCGGCCGTGGGGTCGGTCAGCCGCGCGACGACCAGGCGGGCGGACTCCCGGGCGACCTCGTCGAGGTCGTAGGCGACGGTGCTGAGACGGACCATGGCCCAGCGCGAGGTCGGCAGATCGTCGAAGCCGACCACCGAGGTGTGACCGGGCACCGGGACGCCGGCCTCGGCGGCGGCGTCGAGCACCCCGAGCGCGACGACGTCGTTGCCGCACAGCAGCAGGGTCGGTCCGCCGGCCCGCTCGTACAGGGTGCGGAACCCCTCCCGGCCGGTGGCGAAGTCGAACGGGCCGTGCAGCACGTCGCGCTGGGCGAGCGTCAGGCCGTGCTCGTCGAGCACCGTGCGCACGACCTGCTCGCGCACCTCACCGGTGCTGGTGTTGCGCGGCCCGAAGATCGCCCCGATCCGGGTGTGACCCAGCCGGACGGCCTCGTCGAGCACCTCGCGCACACCCTGCTCGGGGTCGACGGTCACCGCGTCGGCGGCCACGCTGGGTGCGGTCCGGTTCAGGTAGACGAACGGCACGCCGCGGTCGCGCAGCCGGGCGGGCTGGATGGAGTCCACCGTCGTCGTGGACAGCACCACCCCGGCCAGGCCGTGCGCGGCGACCCGCTCGGGCAGCGGGGCGGTCCCGGCCGACTCGGTGATCAGCACGAGCTCGTGGCCGAACCCCTCCAGCTCGTGGTGCAGCGGGCCGATCATGTTCGCGTAGAACCGGTTCTCCAGGTCGGCGACGACCAGCCCGATCCGGTTCGAGCGACCCACCGACAGCGCCCGCCCGATCGCGTTGGTCGAGTAGCCCAGGGCCAGGGCCGCCTCGCGGACCTTGCGCTTGGTCGCCTCCGACACCCGGGGGTGGTCGGTGAGCGCGCGCGACACCGTCGGCTGCGAGACCCCGGCGAGCCTCGCCACGTCGCGACTGGTGACCATGTCCGCCCTTCCCCCGACCGGCCGTCGAGCCTAGTGCTCCGCCGGACACACCCTTGACAGCGGCGCGTCGCCGCCGTTCACTGCTGAGCCGTAGCGCATACGTATGCTACCAAGAGAGGGCGGTATGGCGCAGGAACTGAAGAGTGCGACGGGGACGGCCCCGCGCCGCAGCGACGCGGGCGTCGCCGAGCGGGTCCGGGCGATCGTGGACGACGTGCGTACGCGCGGCGACGCGGCGGTGCGGGAGTACGCGGACCGGTTCGACGGCCGCGCCCCGGAGCGCCTGACCCCCGAGCGGGTCGACGAGCTGGTCGCGTCGCTGCCGCGGCAGGTGGTCGACGACATCCGGTTCGTGCAGGACCAGGTCCGCAACTTCGCGCGGGTCCGGCGGGAGTCCCTGCACGACGTCGAGGTCGAGACCCTGCCGGGTGTGGTCCTCGGGCACCGGCACGTTCCGGTCGGCTCGGCGGGTGCGTAGGTGCCGGGCGGGCGGTACCCGCTGACGGCGTCGGCGCACATGACGATCGTGACCGCGAAGGCCGCGGGCGTGCCGCACGTGGTCGCCTGCACGCCCCCGATCCGCGGCGAGGTCCCGGCGGCGACGGTCGCGGCGATGCACCTGGCCGGCGCGGACGAGATCCACGTCCTGGGCGGGGTCCAGGCGGTCGCGGCGATGGCGCTGGGCACCGACTCGGTCTCCCCGGTCGACATGCTGGCCGGACCGGGCAACGCCTACGTCGCCGAGGCCAAGCGGCAGCTGTTCGGCGAGGTCGGCATCGACCTGTTCGCCGGGCCCACCGAGATCCTGGTCGTCGCCGACGACACCGCCGACCCGCTCACCGTCGCCGTCGACCTGCTGTCGCAGGCCGAGCACGGCCCGGACTCCCCCGCCGTGCTCGTCACCACCTCCGCCGCACTGGGACGGGCGGTGCTCGACCTGGTCGACCGGCTGCTGCCGGGGCTGCCCACGAACGACCTGGCCGGGCCCGCGTGGCGCGACCACGGCCGGATCGTGGTCTGCGACGACGCCGACGAGATGTGGCGCGTCGCCGACGACCTCGCCGCCGAGCACGTCCAGGTGTTCACCGCCCGTCCGCGCGAGGCCCTGGACCGGATGCGCAACTACGGGGCGCTGTTCCTGGGGGAGAACACCTGCGTCTCCTACGGCGACAAGGTGATCGGCACCAACCACGTGCTGCCCACCTTGGGCGCGGCCCGCTACACCGGCGGGCTGTGGGTCGGGAAGTACCTCAAGACCTGCACCTACCAGGAGGGGCGCGACCCCGCGGCGAGCGCGGAGCTGGGCCGGGTGTGCGGGCGGGCGGCGCGGGTGGAGCTGTTCGAGGGGCACGCCCGCTCCGGGGACCTGCGGGCCTGGCGGCACGGCGGCGACCGGTTCGGCTGGCTGGACGCGGTCGCCCCGGCCGGGAGCACGGTGGCGGGGTCGTGAACGCGGCGGTCACGGGGCGCACCGCGCTGGTGACCGGCGGCGGCAGCGGGCTGGGTGCGGCGATCGCGTCGCACCTGGCCCGCGCCGGCGCCCGGGTCGTGCTCGCCGGACGGCGCGCCGACGCCCTCGCCGCGACCGCGGCCCGGATCGGGCCCGCCGCCCGGGCCGAGACGTGCGACGTCGCCGACCCGGACTCCGTCGCGGACCTGGCGGACCGGCTCACCGACGAGGAGGTCTCGATCGTCGTCAACAACGCCGGGATCGCCGGTCCGGTCGCCCCGCTGGTCGAGGTGAGCCCGCAGGAGTGGGACGAGGTGTTCGCGGTCAACGTGCGCGGCACCTACCTGGTGTGCCGGGCGTTCCTGCCGCCGATGCTGGAGCGCGGCGACGGCGACGTGGTCAACGTGGCCTCGGTGTCGGGGAAGCGGCCGCTCGCCCGGCGCACGCCGTACTGCGCGTCGAAGACCGCGGTGCTGGGGCTGACCTCGACGCTCGCGTTCGAGGCCGGCCCGGCCGGGGTCCGGGTCAACGCCCTGTCGCCCGGCCCGGTCGAGGGTGACCGGATGGACCGGAACTTCGCCCTCGAGGCGCGGCGGACCGGCACCGACGTCGCCGCGGCGCGCGCGGCGTTCGTCGGGCGGGCCGCGCTCGGCCGCATGATCACCGCCGACGAGGTGGGCGCGGCCGTCGTCGCGATGCTCGCCATGCCGGGGCTGTCGGGCGCCGACGTCGACCTGTCGGCCGGGATGATCGCGTGAGGGCGCGGGTCGCCGCCGGGGAGCGGCTCGCCGGGGCCCTGGTGCGGATGCCGTGCGAGGAGATCGTGGAGATGCTCGCCGTCGCCGGTCTGGACTTCGTCCTGATCGACTGCGAGCACGGCCCGGCCGACGTGTCGTCGCTGCGCACCCACATCGCGTTCGCCGACGCGCACGGGCTCCCGGTGCTGGTCCGGCCCGGGGAGGGCGAGCACCACCTGGCCCAGCGCGCGCTCGACCAGGGCGCCCGCGGGATCGTCGCCCCGCACGTGGAGGACGCGGAGGGGGCCGCGGCGCTGGTGCGGGCGCTGCGGTACCCACCGCACGGGACCCGCGGGTTCGCGACGTACCCGCGGGCGGGCCGGTTCGGCGAGGTCACCGCGGCGCAGCACCGGGCGGCGGCGCAGGACGTCCTGGTCGTGGCGATGCTCGAGTCACCCGGCGCCCTCGCCCGGGCCGGGGAGATCGTCGGGGTGGACGGGATCGACGGCTGGCTCGTCGGCGTCGCGGACCTGGGCGCGTCCCGCACCGACACCGACCCGCCCGTTGCGGAGCTGCTGGAGGCGGTGCGCGCCGACCCGGCGCTCCGCGGCGCCGCGCGGGCCGACCTCGCGGGTTCGGCGGACGCGGCCGCGGCGTCGTTCGACGGTGGGGCGCAGCTGGTGGTCTACAACCTGACCGCGGTGATGATGGCGTCGTTCCGGGAGCTGGCCGCGGCAACGGGCTGAGCGTCGCCGCCGGCAGGGCCGGCTCCGACCATGATCGCCGCGAGTGAGGGTTCCGGTGCCGTCCGTGGCACCGGAACCCTCACTCGTGCTGATCGTGCGACCGGCCCGATCGGCGCCGGGCCCGCGGACGGGTGCGGCGGTCCGGCGCACAACACCCCGGAGCCAGGGCTCGGCGCGTCCCCCTGTCCCGGGCGCGTCGGCTCCCTCACGTGCCGACGCCCGCGCGGTGATCCGCGGTACGCGCGCAGAGCCGGTCGTCGCGCGCGTCCCGACACGCGCGAACAGCCGATCACCGCGCGAGCGGCGGATCACCACGCGGGCGGCGGATCAGCACGCGCACGCGGGATCACCGCGCGGGCTCCGGATCACACACGCGAGCGATCAGCGGGCGGAGCGCCCGTGCACCTCGGACAGCCACTCCCCCAGCAATGCCGCCACCGTGTCCTGGGCCTCGACCGGGAGCAGGTGACCGACGCCCGGCAGCACGTGCAGCCGGGCGTCCGGCACCAGCTCGGCGATCTCGGTGTGCCGCTCGACCGGGCACAGCCGGTCCTGCCCACCGGCCAGCACCAGGGTCGGCACCGCGACGGCGGGCAGGGCCGGGCGCTCGTCGACGCGGGTGCCCTGCAGCCGCAGCTGGGCCGCGAGGCGCCGCTCCCCCGTCTCGTCGGCCATCCGCAGGGCGGTGGCATCGAGCGACCGGTCGTGCAGCAGCAGCTCCAGCGGCTGCAGGGCCCGGGCGGGGGCGCCGTCGTCGAGCCGGGTGAGCGCCGCGTCCCAGCCGGCGCGCTGTTCGGGGGTCGGCGGCCGGGCGTTGGTCGCCATCAGGCACAGCCCGGCGACCCGCTCCGGGGCCCGCCGGGTCAGTGCCATCGCGACGATCCCGCCCAGGCTGAGCCCGCCGAGGGCGAACCGGGCGGGCAGCCCGTCGAGCAACGCCTCGACCTGCTCGTCGAGGGTCGGCCGGTCGAGGACCGGGTGCAGCGCCCCGGCCCCCGCCGGGCCCCACAGCCGGGCCGAGCAGTTCATCCCCGGCAGCAGGACCAGCGGCGGGGACGACGGGACGCCGGGCACCGCTCAGCCCTTGACCGAGCCCGCGCCCAGACCGGCGACGAGGTAGCGCTGGGCGACGAAGGCGAACCCGATCACCGGCAGCGTCAGCAGGATCGCGGCGGCGCCCGCCTGCTGGAGCATCGGCAGGGTCTGCCCGAGCTGGGTGGCGATGAACACCGGGACGGTGCGGGCGACGACGTCGGTGAGCACGTTCGCCGTCAGGTACTCCTGGAACGCGAACAGGAACATGAAGATCCCCGCGGTCAGGATCCCGGGGCCCATCAGCGGCACCATGACCCGCCAGAGGATCTGGAAGCGGCTGCAGCCGTCGAGCATGGCGGCCTCGTCGAGCTCCTTGGGGATCTCGGCGAAGAAGTTGCGCAGCAGCCAGATCGAGAACGGCTGGTTGATCGCCACGAGCGCGGCGGCGACGGCGAAGGTCGTGTCGTAGATCCCCAGCGAGCGCGACAGCTCGTACATCGGCAGCACGACCGCGAAGCGGGGCAGCGCACGGAAGATCAGCGCCGTGATGAGCAGGGCCACCGACACCCAGCCCGGGTAGCGCGACAGCGCGTAGGCGGCGGGGATGCCGATGAGCAGCGCGATCACCGTGCTGATCAGCGCGACGACCAGGGTGTTGAGCAGGTACCGGTAGAACTCGGTGGTCTGCCACAGGTCGACGAACGCGGTGAACGTCGGGGTCCAGGTGAACACCGGCGGGTCGAGGAAGGCGACGTCGGTGGGCTTGGTGACCGACATGGCCGTCCACAGCACCGGGCTCAGCATCACCCAGCAGACCACCAGCAGCAGGCCGCCGACCAGCACGCTCCTCCCCCGCGGGCGGCGGCGGGCCCGGGCGGGGCCGGCACCGTCGGACGGGCCGGGGGCGGTGGTGGCCGGCGGGGTGGTCTGCACGCTGGTCACTGGCGGGCCTCCTTGGCCATGTCCCGGATGAACGGGGAGAGCAGCAGCACGATCAGGACGATGAGCAGCACGTTGATCGCGCTGCCGAGCCCCAGCTGCTGGCCGCCGTCCTGGAAGGCGATGTTGTAGATGTAGAGCATGATCGACTCGTTGCCGATCTGCGGTGCCTGCGGCGAGAGCGGGACGAGCTGGTCGAACGTCCGCAGCACGTCCATGATCGAGATGATCGAGACGAAGGTGAGGACGCCCCGGATGCTCGGCACGATCACGTGCCAGTGCACCCGCCAGCCGGTCGCTCCGTCGATCCGGGCGGCCTCGACGATCTCCCCCGGCACGCCCTGCAGCCCGGCGAGGATCACCAGCATGGCGAACGGCAGCATGAACCAGACCGTGTCGAGCCCGATCATGACCCGGTTCGCCCACGGCTCGGTGAACCAGAGGATCTCGGCCCCGGTGAGTTCGGTGATCAGGTAGTCGACGACGCCGCCGAAGTTGGAGTCGAACAGCCAGGAGAACATCGTGGCGCCGACGACGTTGGGCACGACGTAGGAGACCAGCAGCACGCCGAGGACCCAGGGGCGGGACCGGCCGAGCCCGTTGACCAGGACGGCGAGCAGGTAGCCCCCGACCAGCAGGACGGCGACGACCGCGACGGTCAGGCCGACGGTGAACAGCACGGCCCGCCCGAGCCGGGGGTCGGACAGGGCCTGGGCGTAGTTGTCCAGGCCGAGGAAGGTGCCGGGTTCGCCGTAGTTGACCCGCTGCAGGCTCCACTCCACCGTCTTGTAGAGCGGGAACAGCAGCAGGCCGAGCATCACCAGCAGGCTCGGGGAGACCAGCCCCAGGAACTCGCGCCTGCGCATGATCGCCTCACCTCGCTCTCGTGGGTGGTGGGAAGGGGGGTCAGCGCCGGTACTCGGCGACGATCGCGGTCGCGATCTCCTGCATCTGCCGCTGACCGTCGGGGATCGTCGTCCGGCCGGCCAGCACGTCGGCGACGACCGGGCGGGTCTCGTTGCTGATCCGGGAGGTCCACGGGGACGGCTCCGGCGGCGGGGCCTTCCCCAGCGCGGTCAGCTGCGCCGGCGCGAACGGGCTGCTCGCCGGCGTCACGCTGCCCTCGCGGGCCGGGAAGGCCGCCGGCACCGCGGCCCGCGACGCCTCCTCGCCCACCGAGGCGGCGACCAGCCGGAACAGCAGGTCCTTGTCCACCTCGGTGTTCTCCGGGATGGCCCAGCCGTCCACCGACAGGGCGTTGTAGAGGACGTCCCCGCCGGCGACCGACGGCGGCGGGGCGAACGCGAAGTCGGTCGCGAACCGGCTGTTGGCGGGGTCGGTGAGATCCAACATGCGGCCGCTGAACATGATCGCGATCGCGGCCGAGCCGTTGTACATCTGCTGCTGCACCGCGGGCTGGGCGAACGTCGTCACCTGCGGGTCCATGAACGGCAGCAGCGACCGCAGCTCGGTGAAGGCCTGCGCGGCCTGTGGGGTGTCGAAGTTCGGGCGGCCGGTGTCGCGGTCGACGTAGTCGGTGCCCAGCGAGCCCAGCGCCGCGTCGTAGGCGGTCGCGACGTCCGAGCTCGCCAGCAGCGGCAGGGCCAGCGGGTAGCGGATCCCGCCCTCGCGCTGGATGCGGTCGGCGGCCTGGCGCAGCTCGGCGAAGGTCCGCGGCGGGGCGATGCCGAGGCGGTCGAACACGTCGCGGCGGTAGGCCATGACGAAGGTCTGGGCCTGCATCGGGAGGCCGTAGAGCTTCCCGTCGTAGGACAGCGCCTCGCGCATCTCGGGGTTGAGCCGGTCCAGACCGAGCTCCGCGCCGTAGCGGGCCATCAGGTCGTCGAGCGGGTGCAGCTTGCCGGTCGAGGCCTGCTGCGGGACGACGAACCCGTAGGTCTCGAGGATGTCGTAGGTGCCGTAGCGCCCGGCCAGGGTGGCCGTCGTCTTCTGCGACTGGCCCGCGTAGTCGACCGGCTCATGGTGCAGGGTCACCCCGTCCTTGGAGCAGCTGCGCACCATCGAGTTGGTGAACGGGTCGATGGCCGAGGAGTTGTAGGCCAGGACGTTGACGTCCACCGACGACGGTGGCGGCGGGAAGTCACACGGGACGAGCGTGGCGGTGGCGGCGGGGGTCCGCGACCCGGCGCCGCACCCCGCGAGCAGCAGGACGACGGCGAGCCCCACCGCGACCACCGGCAGGCGGGCGCCGCGGCCGGCGACCGCGCCCCGTGTATACATACGCATGCGCGTTCAGCTCCTGAGCGCGTCGAGTCGGATGCGGGCGCTGTCCCGGTGTCCGACGAGCTGCTCGAAGTCGGACACGGTCACGGTCGGCTCGGCCTGGGCCCGGGTCGCCTCGCGCGTGGCCCGCTGGTAGGTCAGCTGTTTGAGGAAGCCGGCCACCGACAGCCCGCCGGTGTAGCGCGCGCCCCGGGTCGTCGGCAGCACGTGGTTGGTGCCGGACATGCCCTTGTCGGCGTAGGCCACCGTCGAGTGCGGGCCGAGGAACAGCGAGCCGTAGTTGTGCAGCCGCCCCAGCCACCAGTCGAGGTCCTCGGCGATCACCTCGAGGTGCTCGGGAGCGAGGGTGTCCATGACCCGGGCGACGGTCTCGCGGTCGGGCGCCAGGTAGACCGTGCCGTGGTCGCGCCAGGCCGCGCCAGCGATCTCCGCGGTGGCCAGGCCCGCGAGCTGCTTCTCGATCTCCCGCGGGACCTCCTCGGCCAGCCGCTCGGAGGTGGTGGCCAGCGACGCGGGCGAGGTCGGCCCGTGCTCGGCCTGGGCCAGCAGGTCCGCGGCGACGGTCGCGGCGTCGGCGGTGTCGTCGGCGATCACCGCGACCTCCGACGGCCCGGCCAGCACGTCGATGCCCACCTGCCCGTAGAGCTGGCGCTTGGCCTCGGCGACGTAGGCGTTGCCGGCGCCGACGATCATGTCCGAGGGCGTCCCGTCGAGCAGCCCGAACGCCATGGCGGCGAGTGCCTGCACACCGCCGACGGCGTACACCGCGTCGGCACCGCTGATGTGCGCCGCGTAGAGCACGGCCGGGTGCGGGCGCCCGTCGCGCGAGGGCGGGGTCGCCGCGACGATGTTCGGCACGCCCGCCACCCCGGCCACCCCGACCGTCATGAACGCGCCGGCCAGCAGCGGGAACCGGCCCGCCGGGAGGTAGGCGCCGACGTTCCCGACCGGGATCAGACGCTGACCGCACACCACCCCGGGCAGGACCTCGGCCTCGAAGTCCTGCAGCCGGTCCCGCTGCATCCGCGCGAACCGGCGGGTCCGGTCCGCGCCCGCCTCGAGCGCCTCGCGCAGGCCCGCGGGCAGCTCGTCCCCGGCACGAGCCAGCTCGGCGGGGCCGACGAGCAGGTCGGTGCCGGTGAACCCGTCGAGCTCCCGGGCGTAGCGCAGCACCGCGTCCATCCCGCCGGCGGAGATGGTGCGCAGCATCTCCGAGACGGTGGCGACCACGGCCGGGTCGCGCAGGTCCGCGCTGTCGACGACGGCAGGCGCCTTCGCCACGGTGACGGGCGACCCGATGCGCCGCAGGTCCGCTTCAGTGAGATGCATACGCATACACTAAGAGCAGCGGGGGACCTGACAAGAGGCTGACGGCGTTCGGGCCGCGCGTTTCACCTCCCGGTACCCGGCGACGACCTGCGAGGCGGGTCGTGAACGGCGGGCGGGGCCACCCCACTCGTCGTGGTGACCCGGCGGTGTGGGTGCTTGCCCCGACGCCTCCCGCCGTCGAGAGTCCCGGCCGTGCCCCGTGTCCTGTCCGTCCTGTTCGCCGCGGTGCTCGGTTGTGCCGCCCTGCCCGCGGCCGCCGTCCCCGCGGCCGCCGAAGGACCGGGGCGGACGTTCGTCGCCGTGTCGGTCGCGACGGTGTGGACCTCACCGGACAGTCCGCGCCCGCGGGACCGGGCCGCCGTCGCCACCCCGGCCGACCCGGCCGGGTGGCTGGGGTCGATGAGCAGCGCGGACCGCCGCGAGCTCACCACCGCCTCGCGCACCCAGACCCAGGTGCTGCTCGGCGCCCCGGTGACCGTGACCGCGCGTCGCGACGGCTGGGCGCAGGTCGTCGTGCCCGGCCAGCCGTCGGGCAAGGACCACCGTGGCTACCCCGGCTGGGTCCCCGAGGCCCAGCTCGTCGACGACCCCGCGTTCGGCGCGCTCGCCGCGGGGGCGCCCGCCGGCACCGTCGACGGCGTCGCGACGACCTGGCTGTACCGCGACGCGGCCCGCACCGAGCGGCTGCGCGAGGTCAGCGTCGGTACCCGGCTGCCGGTCGTCGGCGAGGCGGGCGATGCGGTCCGGGTCGCGCTGCCCGGCGGCGACCAGGCATGGACGGCGGCGGAGACCCTCCGGCCGGGGGCGCCGCCCTCTCCGACCGGGGAGGGGCTGGTCGCGACAGCGCGGCTGTTCCTGGACCGTCCGTACCTCTGGGGCGGGCGCTCCGGGTTCGGTCCGGACTGCTCGGGCCTGACCGGGCTGGCCTACGCGCTGCACGGGATCACCGTCGGGCGCGACGCCTCCGACCAGTCCCGCGGTGGACGGCCGGTCGGCGACCCCGCCGACCTGCGGCCCGGTGACCTGCTGTTCTGGAACTCCCCCGCGACGCACGTCGCGATGTACGCCGGCGGCGGCACGATGATCGAGGCGTTCGATGCGGCCACCCCGGTCCGGGTCACCCCGGTGCGGTTCGACGCGACGTACTCCGGGGCCCGCCGGTACCTGCCGTGATCTGAACACCTGACGAGGTGTGACCGCCGCCCCGGCAGGTCCCTTCGGCGGTCTCGGATGCCTACAGTGTCCGGCGTGCCGTCGCCGACCACCCGTACCCGCACCGACGCCTGTCCCGGCGTCGTCTCGCCGCACGCGGCCGCGGACGGGGCGCTGGCGCGGATCCGGCTGCCGGGCGGGACGGTCACCGCGGCGGCGCTGCGGGCGGTCGCGGCCCTTGCCCGCGAGGCCGGGGACGGCGCCGTCCACCTGACCTCGCGCGGGAACCTGCAGCTGCGCGGCCTCGACCCGGCCGACCCGCGCCCGGTGGAGCGGCTGACCGTGGCCGGGCTGCTGCCGTCGACCACCCACGAGCGGGTCCGCAACGTGCTGACCTCCCCGCTCTCGGGGCTCGCCGGGGGTCTTGCCGACGTCCGGGGTCTGGCCACCGCGCTCGACCGCGGCCTGTGCGCGCGCCCCGCGCTGTCGGCGCTGCCCGGCCGGTTCCTGTTCGCCCTCGACGACGGCCGCGGCGACGTCGCCGCCGAGCGTGCCGACCTGTGCTGGCGGGCACGGGGCCCCGAGTCGGGCGAGCTCCTCGTGGCGGGCGTCCCGACCGGCCGGTGCTGCTCCCCCGCCGAGGCGCCCGCGCTGCTGCTCGACGCGGCCGCGGCGTTCCTCGACCTGCGGGCCGAGCACGCCGCCGACCCGTCCGCGCGGGCCTGGCGCGCCGCGGAGCTGCCCGGCGCCGCGACCGGGGTGGCGGCCCGGCTGCGCGGACACCGGTCGGTGTCCTCCCCCGGTCCGGGGCTCGACGACAGCACGCCCGGGGGTCCCGGCCCGGTGCTCGTCGGAGCGCTGGGTGGCGGTGCGCTGGGGGTCGCGCCGGTGCTCGGGGAGCTGACGGCCGGGCAGCTGGACCTTTTGGCCGAGTCGGCCCCGCAGCTGCTGGTCACCCCGTGGCGCACCCTGGTCCTGCCCACCCCCGCACCCGGTGCCGCAGCCCGGCTGGCGGCGGCGGGGCTCGTCGTCGACCCCGGCCACCCGGCAGTGCGGGTCAGTGCCTGCGCGGGCGCTCCGGGATGCGCGAAGTCCCTGGCCGACGTCCGCGCGCACGCGCTCGTGCTGATCGCGCGGGGCGGGCCGCGGGCGGGCGCGGGGCCCGACGCGGTGCACGTCGCCGGCTGTGGCCGGCGCTGCGGCGCCCCGCACACGGCGCACCGCGACGCGGTCGCCACCGGGCGCGACACCTACGTCATCGACGGACGCACGATCACGACCGAGGAGCTCCGCTGAGCGGGTACGACTACATCACCGACGGCAACGAGATCTACCGCCGCTCGTTCGCGACGATCCGCGAGGAGACCGATCTCTCCGGGCTCCCGCCCGGTGTCGACGACATCGCCGTCCGCATGATCCACGCCTGCGGCCAGGTCGACCTCGTCGACGACATCGCCGCCTCCGACGGCGTCGTCGCGGCCGCCCGCTCCGCGCTGCGGGCCGGTGCCCCGATCCTGTGCGACGCGATGATGGTCGCCTCCGGGGTGACCGCCGCCCGGCTCCCCGCGGACAACGAGGTGCTCTGCCTGCTGCGCGACGCCCGGGTCCCCGACCACGCGCGCCGGATCGGCAACACCCGGTCCGCGGCCGCGCTGGAGCTGCTCGCCGACCGCTTCGAGGGCGCGGTGGTCGCGATCGGGAACGCCCCGACCGCGTTGTTCCACGTGCTGGACCTCATCGACCGGGGCGACGCACCCCGCCCGGCCGCGATCATCGGCATCCCGGTCGGGTTCATCGGTGCCGCCGAGTCCAAGGTGGCTCTGTCCGAGCGGACCGACCTGGAGCACCTCGTCGTCCACGGCCGTCGTGGCGGGTCGGCGATCACCGCGGCGGCGCTGAACGCGCTGGCCCACGAACAGGAGATCATCGCGTGAACGCGCAGCACGGCGTGACGGGCACCCTCTACGGCGTCGGCCTCGGTCCGGGCGACCCCGAGCTGACCACGATCAAGGCCGCCCGGCTCGTCCGCGACGCCGACGTCATCGCCTACCACTCCGCGCGGCACGGCCGCTCCATCGCGCGCCGGATCGCCGAGCCGCACCTGTCGGGGACCGCGATCGAGGAGGCACTGGTCTACCCGGTCACCACCGAGGCCACCGACCACCCCGGCGGCTACCAGGGCGCGATCGACGCGTTCTACGCCGAGGCCGCCGCCCGGCTCGCCGCGCACCTGGACGCGGGCCGCGACGTCGTGCTGCTCGCCGAGGGCGACCCGCTGTTCTACGGCTCCTACATGCACATGCACAAGCGCCTGGCGGGGCGCTATCCCACCGAGGTCGTGCCGGGCGTCACCTCGATCAGCGGTGCGGCCGCGGCGATCGGGCAGCCGCTGGTGGAGCGCGACGAGGTGCTCACCGTGCTCCCGGGCACGCTGCCCCGTGAGGAGCTGGCCCGGCGGCTCGCGGGGACCGACTCGGCGGCGGTGATGAAGCTCGGGCGCACCTTCACCGCGGTCCGCGGGGCGATGGCCGACGCCGGCGTGCTCGACCGGGCCCGCTACGTCGAGCGGGCGACGATGGAGGGGCAGCGGACCGGGGCACTGTCCGACGTGGACCCCTCGGACGTGCCCTACTTCGCGATCACCCTGGTGCCCGGCGAGGTCGCCGCATCGGTGCCCGAGGAGGCCGTCGCGTCCGTCGCGGAGCGCGGGGGCGCGGCGGCCGAGGAGCGGTCGGTGCGCGGGCCGGGTGAGGTCGTCGTCGTCGGGACCGGGCCCGCCGGGCGGGACTGGCTGACCCCGCAGGTCGCCCGCGCGCTGTCCGAGGCGGACGACCTCGTCGGCTACGGCCCCTACCTGGACCGGGTGCCGCCGAACCCGCGTCAGACCCGGCACGCCTCGGACAACAGGGTCGAGTCCGAGCGGGCGGCGCACGCGCTGGACCTCGCCGCCTCGGGCCGGCGGGTCGCCGTCGTCTCCGCCGGGGACCCGGGGGTGTTCGCGATGGCGACCGCGGTGCTGGAGGTGGCCGCGGAGCCGAAGTACCACGACGTCCCGGTCCGGGTGCTGCCCGGCATGTCCGCGGCGCAGGCCGTGGCGGCTGCCGTCGGCGCCCCGCTGGGGCACGACCACGCCCTGATCTCGCTGTCGGACCGGCTCAAGCCGTGGGACGTCGTCGCGGACCGGCTGCGTGCCGTGGCCGCGGCCGACCTGGCGATCGCGATCTACAACCCGCGCTCGAAGGCCCGGCCGTGGCAGGTCGGGGCGGCCCGCGACGTACTGCTGGAGCACCGCGCCCCGGACACGCCGGTGGTGCTGGGCCGCGACGTCGGCGGCGCCGGGCAGCGGGTCGTCGTCACCACGCTGGGCGAGCTGGACCCGGAGCAGGTGGACATGCGGACCCTGGTGGTCGTCGGCTCGTCGACGACCCGGGCGGTCGAGCGCGGCGGCACGACCGTCGTGTTCACCCCCCGGCACTACGGCCCCGGCGGCACGACGACCGACTGATCACATCGGCTCGTTGACGACATCCTGACGGATGCCGGTTCCGCGCTAGCGTCACGCCGTGCAACTGCGGGTGTGGCGATTCGGGCCCGACGACTGGGAGCAGGCCCGCGTGGCCCGCCTCGCGTCGGTGCGGGACGGGTTCGGTGAGGACAGCGACTTCTACCGCGAGCAGGCCGCCCTCGAACCGGCCGCCTGGCGGGTGGTCCTGACCGAGCACGTCCGCTTCGCCGCCTTCGACGGCGACCGCCCGGTCGGCACCGCGTGCTGGCGGGCCGGTGACGACGGCGACGGCCTGCTGTACGGCATGTGGGTGCACCCCGACCTGCGCGGCACCGGGGTGGCCGACGCGCTGGTCGACGCGGTCACCGCCGTCGCTCGCGAGAACGGGTCGCGCACGCTGTCGCTGAAGGTGGAGCCGGACAACGCCCGCGCGATCGCGTTCTACCTCCGGACCGGGTTCGTCGCCGACGGCGTGCCCGGTCCGGGGCTGACCGTCATGAGCCGCCCGGTCTGACCGCGTCCGCGAGCCCCAGCAGGGCCGTGAGCTCGGGCAGCCCGGAGAGTCGCAGGTCCCCGTCGAGTCCCCGCAGCGCCGCGGTCGCCGCGCCGGCGGCCCGGCCCGCGTCGAGCCCGGCCTGCGCGTCCTCGACGACGAGGCAGGTGGCCGGGTCCACCCCGAGCTCGGCCGCCGCGGCGCGGTAGCCCTCCGGGTCCGGCTTGCCGTGCCGCACGTCGTCGCGGGCAACGAGCACCGGTGCGACGATCCCGGCGGCGCCGAGGCGGGCCTCGGCGAGCCGCCGGTCCGCGCTGGTCACGACGGCCCACGGGATCCGCGCCGCGTCGAGGGCGGCGAGCAGCGCGTGCGCGCCGGGCAGCGCGACGACGTCGTCGAGGTCGTCGTACTGCAGCTCGAGCTGGCGGGCCGCGGCCGCGTCGAGCGCGGCACCGGTGAGGTCCGGGCGCAGCAGCCGGATCGTGCCGTCGCTCGGCACCCCGTGCGCGACGCGGACCAGGTCGGCCTCGGCGACGCCGTACTCGCGGGCCCAGGCGGCCCAGGACCGGGCGACCGCCTCGTCGGACTCCACCAGGGTGCCGTCCATGTCGAACAGGATCGCGGCGTACACCGCACCACCTCTTTCCCTCGGACGGCGAGCATATCGAGCCTGGAAGGATCCCCTCCATGCGAGCAGTACGGATCACCGCGTTCGGTGCGCCACCCGAGGTCGTCGACCTGCCGGACCCCACGCCGCCCGCGGGCGGGGTGGTCGTGCGGGTGGAGGCGACCGGGTTGTGTGCCAGCGACCGCTTCGCCTGGGCCGGGCACGACGGCGACGTGACGCTCCCCCACGTCCCCGGCCACGAGCTGGTCGGGCGCGTGGTCGCGACCGGCACCGGGGTCACCCGGTTCCGGGCCGGTGACCGGGTCACGGCGCCGTTCGTCTGCGGCTGCGGTGTGTGCCCGGACTGCCGGGCGGGCCGCGCACAGGTCTGCCCGCACCAGCAGCAGCCCGGCTTCACCCACGACGGCTCCTTCGCCGAGCTCGTCGCGCTGCACCATGCCGACCACAACCTGGTGCCGGTCCCCGACGACGCCGACGCCGCCGGGGCCGCGCTGCTCGGCTGCCGGGTCGCCACCGCGCACCGGGCGCTGGTCGGGCGCGGCGGGCTGGTCGCCGGGGAGCGGGTCCTCGTGCTCGGCGCGGGCGGGGTCGGCCTGGCCGCGGTGCTGATCGCGGCGGCGCTGGGCGCCGAGTCGGTCGTCGCGGACCCCTCGCCCGCGGCCCGGGCCCGGGCGGTCGAGCTGGGCGCGGTGGCGGCGGTGGACACCGCCCTCGGCCCGGACGCGGTCCGCGAGGCCGTCGGCGACGGCGGCGCCCGCCTCGCGGTGGAGGCCGCGGGCCGGGCGGACGCCCTGGACCTCGGCGTCCGGTCGCTGCGCCGGCAGGGGACGCTGGTGCAGGTCGGCCTGCTCGCCCGGGAGCCGGTGGTGCCGGTGCCGCTGATGATCGCGCACGAGCTCACCGTCACCGGCAGCCACGGCATGGCCGCCGCGGACTACCCGGAGCTGATGGCGCTCGTCGCCGAGGGCCGACTCGACCCGGGCCGGCTGGTGACCCGGCGGACCGGGCTGGAGGCGCTCGCCGGGGCGCTGGCCGCGGCCCCGGAACCGGGCGGGATCCTCGTCGGCCTGCCCTGAGTCCCGGCCTGTTCCGGGGCCCGGTCCGCCCCGGGTACGGCGTGCCCACGTTCCGGCCTCCCCCGGGTTCCGGCAGCCCCCGGGTTCCGGATGCCCCGACGGACGACGCGCGACCGATGGGCCGGCCGCTACCCCCGATCCGGGCCGGGCACCTCGTCCGGGGACCGCCGCGGCGCGGCGAGGCGCCGGGCGGCCTCCACGACGAAGGCACGGCGCGCGGCCCGCTCGGCCGGGTCACCGGGCTCGGCACCGGTCACCATCGAGGCGAGCTGGGGCACCGTGTGCCACCAGGCGGCCAGCGCGATCAGCGCGAACACCAGATGGGCCGGGTCGAGGCCGTCGTCGATCGTCCCGGCGCGCTGCGCGGCCGCGAACCGCTCGACCTTCTCCCGGTAGTGCCGGCTGCGCCCCGGGCGCCCGGCGACGTGTCCGGTGGCGTCCAGCCCCTCCCACTGCAGCAGCCGGGCGAGCACCGGGTGGTCGGCGTGGTGGTCGAACGTGGCCCCGGCGAACTCGCCGACGTCGTCGAGGCCGGTCCCGGTCGCGCGGACGCCGGCGGCGAGCAGCTCGAGCTGCTCGGCCAGCACGAGGTCCCAGAGTGCCTGCTTGTCGCCGAAGTAGCTGTAGAGGCGCTCCTTGTTGATCCCGGCCCGGGCGGCGATGCGGCTCATCTTCGTGCCCTCGCGGCCGCGCTCGGCGAACTCGGCGGTGGCCGCGTCCTTCAGCCGGCGTCGCGTCCCCTCGGTGTCCCAGGCCATGGCCGCACGGTAGCGAAGGGGCGTACGCTCATCTCCAACGCCATCGTTGGAGTTGGAGATCGAGATGGAGGCCGTCATGACCGAGCCGACCGGACCGGGTGCGGGCGACGTCGCCGTCGTCACCGGCGCGAACAGCGGGATCGGGTACGAGATCGCCCGCGGGCTGCTGGCCGCGGGACTCACCGTGTACGTCGGGGCGCGCGACGCCGCCCGCGGTGCCGACGCGGTCGCCGCACTCGGTGCGGGCGCCCGGCCGCTCGCGCTGGAGGTGACCGATGCGGCCTCGGTCGCGGCGGCGGCCGCCGCCGTCGAACGGGTGGACCTGCTGGTGAACAACGCCGGGGTGGGCGACTCGTTCGCGACGGCCCCGGAGTCGACCGCCGAGGACCTGCGCCGGGTCTACGAGGTGAACGTGTTCGGCGTCGTCACTGTGACCAACGCGTTCCTGCCCGCGCTGCGGCGCTCGGCTCATCCACGGATCCTCAACGTCTCCAGCGGGACCGGGTCGCTGACCTGGAGCACCGGCCCGAACCGGCAGTTCGACCACCGCTCGGGCGGGGGCGCGACGGCCTACCGATCGTCGAAGACGGCCCTGAACGCGCTCACCGTGTCCTACGCCCAGTCGCTCGCCGACGCCGGGATCGCGGTGAACGCGCTGGCCCCGGGGCTGCGGGCGACCAACCTCAACGCCCGCGCGGCCACGTCCGCCGGGGACCCGGCCGAGGCCGCCGCCGGCGCGGTGCGGCTCCTGCTGGCCCCCGACGGCGGCCCGACCGGCACCTTCGTCGACTGGACGGGCGAGCCGGTCCCCTGGTGATCAGTCCCCGAGCAGCCGGGCCAGAGCCGCCTCCACCGTGGACTCCACCGCGACCCCACCGGGCAGCGGCGGCCGGTCGACGAGCAGGACCGCCACCCCGCGTTCCCGGGCCGCGGCGAGCTTCGGCGCGGTCGCCGCGCCGCCGGAGTCCTTGGTGACCAGCACGTGCGGGACGACGGCGTCGAACAGGGCGCGCTCGTCGTCGAGGGCGAACGGGCCCCGGTCGAGCAGCAGCTCGTGCCGGGCGGGCAGCGGGCCGTCGGGCGGGTCGACCGCCCGGATCCAGAACGCCGCGTCGACATCGGCGAAGTGCGCCAGTCCCCCGCGGCCGGTCGTGAGCAGGACCCGCCCGGCGGGGCCGGGGAGCAGGTCGGGCAGGGCGGCCGCCGCGGCGGCGGCCGAGGGGACCCGGTGCCACCGGTCCCCCGGCCCGGGCGTCCAGCCCGGCCGGCGCAGCACGACCAGCGGCACCCCGGTGCCCGCGCAGGCGGCGGCCGCGTTCGCGGTCATCGTCGACGCGAACGGATGGGTGGCGTCGAGCACCGCCGCCACCCGCTCGGCACGCAGGTGCGCGGCCAGCCCGTCGGCACCGCCGAACCCGCCGATCCGGACCTCGCCGTCGGGCAGGGCCGGGCTGCGCACGGCCCCGGCCAGCGACGACACGACCCGGACGTCGTCACGGACGGCCAGCGCGGCGGCCGCGGCACGGCCCTCGGTCGTACCGCCGAGGACCAGCACCGTGCGGGGAGCACTCACACCCGTCAGGGTAGGGGGATGGCGATCACGACCGTGGTGTTCGACGTCAACGAGACCCTGTCGGACCTGACACCCATGGGGGCCCGGTTCGCCGCGCTGGGCGCACCGGAGTCGCTCGGGCCCCTGTGGTTCGCCGCGACCCTGCGCGAGGGCATGGCGCAGGCCGCGGGCGGGGAGCTGACGACCTTCGCCGAGCTGGCGACGGCGACCGCGACCGGGCTGCTGCGCCGGCACGGGGTCACCGACCCCGAGGCGGGCGCGCGGCACGTCGTCGAGGGGTTCCTGGAACTGCCGGTGCACGACGACGTGCACGGCGGGGTCGCGGCGCTGCGGGCCGCGGGGCTGCGGCTGGTGACGCTGTCGAACGGCGCCGCGTCGGTGGCCGAGCGACTGCTCGGCGAGCACGGCCTGCGGGAGCAGTTCGACGCCGTGCTGTCGGTCGAGGACGCCGGGATCTGGAAGCCGGCGCCGGAGTCCTACCGGTACGCGCTGCGGGCCTGCGGGGTCGACGCGGGCGAGGCGGTGATGGTCGCGGTGCACCCGTGGGACCTGCACGGCGCCGCCCGGGTCGGGATGGCGACGGCCTGGCTGGACCGCCACGGCGACACCTGGCCCGGGTACCTCACCCCGCCGACCTTCACCGTCGGCGTGCTGCCGGAGCTGGCCGGCCATCTGGCCTGAGCCCGCGGGCCGCCGGCCGTGGTGCCGGGCCGGCCCCGGCACGGCGTCAGACCGCCGCCAGTACCGGCTCGAACGCGATCTCGGCCGCGCCGACCAGCGCGCCGTCGCGGCCGAGCGGGGACACCGCGAGCCGGGTCCCGCCCGTGGCCCGGCTGACCAGGCTGCGCCGGCGCAGCTCGGAGCCGACCCGGTCGACCACCGACGGCGGCAGCGCCCCGAACAGGTCCCCCAGCACGACGAGCTCCGGGGCCAGCATGTTCACCACCGTGACGAGCCCGGCGGTCATCCATCCGGCGTAGTCCGCCAGCAGCCGGTCGGCCCGCCCCGGTACCGCGGCCAGGTCGCGCAGCTCGGCGACGAGCACCCCGCGCGGGGTGTCCTCGGGCAGCCCCAGCGCGCGGCACAGCGCGGGCTCGCCGACCTCGGTCTCCCAGCAGCCGTGCGAGCCGCAGAAGCACTCCCGCCCGTCCGGTCGGAGCATGAGGTGCCCGAGCTCGCCGACGTAGCCGCCGGTGCCGCGCAGCGGCGTCCCGCCGGACACGACACCGCCGCCCACCCCGACGTCGGCGGACAGGTAGACCATGTCGGCGACATCGCGGCCGATCCCGCGCAGGTGCTCGGCGAGCGCTCCGGCCTCGGCGTCGTTGGCGACCTGCACCGGCCGGGCCAGGACGGCGGCGAGCCGGGTGCCCAGATCGACGTCGCGCCAGCCGAGGTTGGGTGCTTCGTGCACGAAGCCGTCGGAGCGCCGGACGACGCCGGGCACCGACACCCCGACCGCCTGCTCGGCGACGCCCAGCTCGTCGCGGAGCAGGGCGGCGGACTCGGCGAGGTGGGTGATCACCTCGCCGGGCAGCCGGGTGGTGCGGTGCAGGTTCCAGCTGTGCCGCCCGAGGATCTGTCCGCCGATGCCGACCATCGCCAGCGCCACCTGCTCGACCCGGATGTCGACGGCGAGCACCACCGCCGCCTGCGGGTCTGGCAGCACCAGCAGCGACGGCCGTCCGGCCCCCGAGCGCCGGGCCGGGACGGCCTCGGTGACGACGCCGGCCTCGGCGAGCCCGTCCACCACCGCCTTGATCGTGCTGCGGTTGAGGCCGAGCTCGCCGGCCAGCGTCGCGCGGGTGCAGGGTCCCTCGACGTGCAGCCGACGCAACAGGACGGCCCGGTTGTGCCGGCGCGCGTCGTCGGGTCGGGTCCCCGATCCGGGCTGGGTCATGTCACCGGCCGGTGGCCGCCGCCCGGCGCCGGGACGCCACGTCGACACCGGCCGCGAGCAGCAGCACCAGGCCGGTCACCACGAACACGACGGCGGCGGGCTGCTTGAGCAGGCCGAGACCGTTCTGCACCGTGGCCAGCACCGTGCCGCCGATGACGGCGTTGCTGATCCGGCCGCGTCCGCCGAACAGCGAGGTGCCGCCGATGACCGCGGCGCCGACCGCGAACAGCAGGGTGTTGCCGCCACCGGCCGCCGGGTTCACCGACCCGATCTTCGACGAGTAGACGATCGCGCCGATCGCGGCGAAGGCGGTGGAGATGACGAACACCGACGCCCGGATGCGGGCGACGTCGATGCCGGCCCGGCGCGCGGCCACCCGGTTGCCGCCGACGGCGTAGACGTGGCGGCCGAACCGGGTCCGGTCGAGCACCCAGGTGCCGAGCACCAGCAGGACGAGCACGATCGGGACGACGTAGGGCACCCCGGCGATCGCGATGACGCCCGGCGAACGGTCCTGGACCAGCGCGAACGTCACCAGGCCGCCGAGCACCACCACCGCTCCGATCTTCAACGCGACCAGCCCCGTCGGCGGCGCGACCAGCCCGCTGCGCAGCCGGGTCCGCAGCCGGACCGTCTGGACCAGCGCGTAGCCACCGGCGACGACCACGAACAGCACCCACGACGCCGTGACCGAGAGATTGCCGTTCGCCACCGCGTTGATCAAGGGGTCGCGCAGCGCGATGGTGCCGCCGTCCCCGATGAGCTGCAGGATCACCCCCTGCCACGTGATGAACAACGCCAGCGTCACGACGAACGACGGCATCCCGATCCGGGCCACGAGGAACCCGGTGAGGCAGCCGATCACCACCCCGACGCCGACGGCGAGCCCCATCACGGTGAACGCGTTCGCCGGGACCCCGATCACGAGCACGACCGCGGTGAGCAGGCTGATCACCGACCCGGCCCACACCCGGACCAGCGCCGCGAGCACGGCACCGGCCAGCATGACCGCCGCCAGCAGGACGAACACGGTGGTGCCGGTGGCGCCGAGCACGTTGCCGTCGCTCATCAGGTGCAGCGCCATCAGCGCCGCGGCCAGCCCGGACGCCGTGCCGGCGGCCAGGTCGATCTCCCCGGTGAGCAGCACGAACATCAGGCCCATCGCGATGATGGTCGGACCGGCGCCCTGCTGGAGCAGGTTGGCGAGGTTGAGCAGACTCGGGAACGTGCCGCCCGAGTCGAGCACGCTGAACAGCACGAACAGCGCGGCCAGGCCGAGCAGCGCGGGCAGCGAGCCCAGGTCGCCGCCGCGCAGCCCGCGCAGGTAGGCCGTGATCGCCTCGCGGGTGGTGCGGGCGGTGGTGTCGATGCCGAAGTCGGCGGCCCGGTTGGCGGGGTTCGCCCGGCGGGCCGCGCTCTGCTCCTGCTCGGGCGCGGGCGTCCGTTCGGTCACGGTGTCTCCTCCCGGGCCGGCCGGGCCGGACGGGTCGGGGTGGGGGGCCATCAGGACACCGCCTGCTCGGGCCGCGGCAGCCCGAGCGCGCCGGAGCGGCCCGCGGTGATGAGCTGGACGACGTCGGAGTGGGTGACCTCGCGGGTCGGGACCTGCGCGACCATCCGGCCGAGGTAGAGGCAGGCGATCCGGTCGGACACCTCGAAGACGTCGGCCATGTTGTGGCTGATGAGCACGACGCCGAGGCCCTGCTCGGCCAGCCGTCGCACGAGGTCGAGCACCTGACGGGTCTGGGCGACGCCGAGCGCCGCGGTCGGCTCGTCGAGCAGCACGACACGCGAGTCCCAGAGCACCGCCTTGGCGATCGCGACGGTCTGGCGCTGCCCGCCGGACAGCGACGCGACCGGGGTCCGGACCGAGGTGACGGTGCGGACCGAGAGCGACGCGAGGGTGTCGCGGGCGGCCTGCTCCATCGAGCCCTCGTCGAGCATCCAGGAGCGCCCGCGCTCGCGGCCGAGGAACATGTTCTGGACGATGTCGAGGTTGTCGGCGAGCGCGAGGTCCTGGTAGACGACCTCGATGCCGAGCTTGGCGGCGTCCGACGGGCCGGCGACGGTCACCGGAGCCCCCTCGAACAGCACCTCGCCGGAGTCGATCGGGTGGATCCCCGCGACGCACTTGACCAGGGTGGACTTTCCCGCGCCGTTGTCGCCGACGAGCGCGGTGACCTCGCCGGCGCGCACGGTCAGGTCGACGTCGTGCAGGACCTGCACGGCGCCGAAGCTCTTGGACACACCGCGCAGGGAGAGGATGGGGTCGGCCACTTCGGGCACCTTCCACGTGGGCGCCGGCCGGGCCGCGGCGGGATCACCGCCGCGGCCCGGACCGGCTGCGGGTCCTACTTGATGCCGAGCTGGCCGCAGGCGGCCTGGGTCTCGGCGTTGCAGATCTCCGAGGCCTTGACGTAGCCGGCGTCGGTGACCTTCTTGACCGAGTCCTTGGTGATCAGCTGCGGCTCGAGCAGCAGCGACTTGACGTCACGGTTGCCCTTCGGGTCCTCGACCGTCTGGGTGGCGACGCCGTCGGCGGCCGCGGTGTCGCCCTTGGCCAGGGCACCGGCGAGCTTCGCGGCGGCCTGCGCCTCCTGCTCGATCGGCTTGAACACCGTCATGTACTGGTCCCCGCGCAGGATCGCGGCGAGCCCGTCGGCGGTGGCGTCCTGGCCGGTGACCACGACCTTGCCGTTCAGGCCGTACTTGGCCAGCACCGTGACGATGGCGCCGGCGAGGCCGTCGTTGGCGGCGACGACGCCGTCGACCTTGCCGCCGTTGCCGGTGAGGATCTGCTCGAAGGTGGTGCCGCCGACCTGGTTGTCCCACTTGTCGATCTTCTGGCTCTGCACGAGCTTCAGGGCCCCGGACTCGTACTTGGGCTTCAGCACGGTCTGCTGGCCGTTGTAGAACAGGGTCGCGTTGTTGTCGGTCGGCGCGCCCTCGATCTCGATGACCTGGGCGCCCGGCTTGTTGCCGATGCCCTGGACCAGGCCCTCGCCCTGCAGGGCGCCGACCTTCTCGTTGTCGAAGGAGACGTAGTAGTCGCTGACGCCGCCGAGGTTGAGCCGGTCGTAGTCGATGACCGGGATGCCCTGGGCCTTCGCCTTCTGGGCGACGGCGGTGCCGCCGTCGCTGCTGATCGAGGCGATGATCATGACCTTGACACCGCTGGAGATCATGCCGTCGGCCAGGGTGGAGAACTTCTGCTCGTCGCCCTGGGCGTTCTGGATGTCGGGGTCCATGCCCTCGGCGCGCAGCGCCGCGTCCAGCATGGGCTTGTCGAAGCCCTCCCAGCGGGCCGAGGAGTCGGTCTCGGGGAGGATCACCCCGACCTTCACCCCGCCGCCGGACCCGCCGGAGCCACCGCCGGCGGTGTCGTCGCCGCCGCCCGCGCTGTTCTGTCCGCAGCCCGCGACGGCCAGCAGCAGGCCGAGGCCCGCCGCCGCGACCGCCCGACGCAGCCGGGGACCGCGCCCCGTGTTCCGTGCCCCCATCGGGGTCTCCCTCCACGACGTTGTGGACCGCTCGCATGATCACGAACGGGTGAATGTTGCGAGCGCCAACGTATTGGGCGGAACCGGCTCCGCAACAGCCTTCTGAATCGAGACAGTTCCCGTTTCGTCATCACGATCCGGTCACGAACGCCTACTTTGTTGCCCTCGGGCACGATCCGGAGCGCCGGAACGCCGGCCCTGCCTCAGCCGCGCAGGGTGTCCAGCAGGTCCGCCTCGACCGCGGCCAGCGCCGGGTCGGTACGGCTGCGCGGACGCCCGGCGTCGACGACGAGCTCCCGCACCACCGTCGCCGGGCGCGGCGAGAACACCAGCACCCGGTCCGAGAGCAGGGCCGCCTCCCGCACGTCGTGGGTGATCAGGACCGTCGTCCAGCCGTAGCGGGCGCGCACCGACTCCAGCCAGTCCTGCATCGCGGTCCGGGTGAGTGCATCCAGCGCGCCGAACGGCTCGTCGAGCAGCAGCACCTGCCGGCCCGCGACGACGGTGCGCAGCAGCGCCGCGCGCTGACGCATGCCGCCCGAGAGCTCGCCCGGGCGGGCGTCCTCGAAGCCGGCCAGCCCGAACGGCTCGAACAGCGCGCGGGCGCGCTCGCGGGCCTCGCGGCGCGGCACGCGGGCGACCTCCAGCCCGAGGGCGGTGTTGTCGAGGACCGTGCGCCACGGGAACAGCAGGTCCTGCTGGGGCATCAGACCGAACGGGGCACCGCGCACCGGGCCGCCGTCGACCTCGATGTCGCCGGTCACCGTCGCCCCGTCGAGGATGCCCGCCAGGGCCCCGAACAGCGTCGACTTGCCGCATCCCGACGGCCCGACGAGCGACACGAACTCCCCCGGCGCGACGTCCAGGCTCACCCCGGACAGCACCGGCAGGTCGCCGTAGGACACCGACAGGTCGCGCACCACGACCTTCACCGCGCACCTCCCCCGTCGTGGTCGGCCACGTACCAGGGCGTGACCAGGCGCTGGAGCAGGAAGGTCAGTGCGAACAACGTCACCGACAGCACGGCGGTGACACCGACCGCGGCGAGCACCAGGTCGGTGCGGAACTGGTTCTTCTGGAGCTGCATGAAGATCCCCAGGCCGGCCCGGGCGCCGACGTACTCGGCGAAGATCGCCCCGGTCACCGCGTAGGTGATCGCGATCCGCAGCGCCGTGAAGAACGACGGCAGCGCCCCCGGCAACCGCACGTAGCGGAACCGCTGCCAGCGCGAGGCACCCATCGACCGCAGCAGGGCGGTCGCGGCGCGGTCGGTCGCGGCGAAGCCCTCGATCAGCCCGACCGCCACCGGGAAGAACGTCACCAGCGCGATGACCAGCACCTTCGGCAGCAGGCCGAAACCGAACCAGATGATGAGCAGCGGGGCGATCGCGACCACCGGCAGCGTCTGCGAGGCCACCAGGAGGGGGGTCAGCGCCCGCCGCAGCCAGGGCGAGAAGTCCACCGCGCCCGCCGCGGCCCAGGCCAGCGCCATCGAGACGGTGAACCCGATCAGCGTCACCTGGACCGTCGGGAGGGTGTTCGCCCAGAGCTCGGCCCGGAACGCCCAGCCCTGCTCGACCACCCGCAGCGGCGAGGGCAGCACCTGGGGCCGGGTGCCGGCGACGGTGACCGCGACCTGCCAGGTGAGCAGCAACGCGGTCACCAGCGCGACGGCCGGCCACAGCCGACGGGTCACGGTGCCAGGTAGTCGTTGGTGAACCAGGTCGAGAAGTCCGGCTTCTGCCGCACCGGGGCCCCGTCCGGCCCCGCGACGGTGCCGGTGTCGTAGAGGAACCCGGAGAAGCCGGCCCACTGCTGCGGGGTCTGGAACCCCACGCGGCCCCGCGCGTCGCGCAGGAAGCGCTCACTGAGCATCTGCGCGCCCCGGTCGACCAGCTCGTCGGAGGTGAACGCGCCGGGGTTGGCCTCCTTCAGCATCCGCGCCGCCGTCGCCGGGTCCTGTGCGGCCAGCGCGTAGCCCTTCTGGACGGCCTGCACGAACCTGCGGGCGGTGTCCGGGTTGTCCCGCAGCCAGGTCGAGTTGCCCAGCAGCAGCACGTTGTAGGAGTCCGGGAAGCCGTAGTCGGTGTAGCGGAAGGTACGGATCGGCTCGCCCCGCAGCTGTGCCTCGATCCCCTCGACGTTGACGAACGGCTCGGTGAAGTCGGCCTGCCCCGAGTAGAGCGCCTCGTAGGCGGCGGTGGACAGCACCTCGGTGCGGAAGTCTCCGCGCCCGCCGTCGGCCCGGATCACGGCCTGCATCTTCTGGTTCTCGCCGGGCCCGCCGAACCCGGCGTAGACCTTCCCGTCCAGGTCGCGCGGCCGCGTGAGGTCGGACCGGTCGGCGCGCACGGCGATCTCGGTGGCCCAGTGCTGCAGGATCGCCATGACCGAGGTGATGTCGGCACCCGCGGCCCTGGAGAAGGTGAACGAGTCCTGGAAGCCGATGCCGAAGTCCGCGGCGCCGGAGCCGACCAGGGTGTCCGGCGAGGTCTGGTTGTAGGGCAGGAACTCGACGTCGAGGCCGGCGTCGCGGAAGTAGCCCGCCTGCTGGGCGGCGAACAGCCCGATGTGGTTGGTGTTCGGCGTCCAGTCCAGCGCGACGCGGATCGGCCCGCCCCCGGCCGCGGCCCCGGAGCCGTCGCCCGCGGCGCAGCCGGACAGGGCGAGCGCGAGCGCCAGCACGACGGCCAGTGGACGGAGAGCACGTGACAGCACGGAGCGGCCTCCCTACGCCGGTGTGACCCGGATCAGGTTCGAACGGTCGGCGGCCGGTCCTGCCGCCCTCTCAGCCTCGGTGCGCGGGCTCCCGCGGTACGTCCGGAGACCTTACGCGGCCCGCCCGGTCCCGCCGGGGCGACGTCGGTCGCACCGCGCCGTTCGGACACCCCCCGTCACCGGAGCCGCGACTTCGGTCACCTGCGGTGATCGGTCGGACGCGCCGGGCGAGCCGCCGTCCGCGGCGGTGACCACGATCGTTATCCTCACCCACCACACCCGCGACGCTGTGTCACGGACCTCGCTCGCGGGAGCTGACGCGGAAGGGACGAGATGGCGGCCTCGCTCTGGACCTCCGGCACGACCGGGCGGCCGATGCCCGACCCGGCACCCGCCCTGGTGCGGGTCGCGTTGCAGGCCGGTTCCGTCTCCGTCGCGCACGCGGACGTCGCCGCGATGCTGTCCGGGATCTGCGTCGCACTGGTGCCCGCCGCCCGGGTCGGAGGTGCGGCGCTGCTGCTGCGCGAGCCCGCCGACCCCCGCGACGCCGAGGCCCGGCGGGTCTTCGGGTCCGACACCGCCGCCCTGCGCCTGGGCGAGCTGCAGCGCCGGGCCGACGCCGGGCCGGGCCCCGCCGCCGAGCGCGGCGACCGCACCCTGACCACGCCGGACCTGACCCGGACCGGGCCGCCCGAGCTGGCCGCGGCCGCGGCCGACTGCGGTCTGGTCCGCTCGCTGTCAGTGCCGGTCCCGGTCGCCGGGCGTACCGCGGGCGCCCTGCAGCTGTTCGCCCGGGGCGGGCCCGACGACCCGCTGGGCGAGCGGCTGGTCGTCGCGCTGGCGCCGGTGGTCACCGCACTCGCGGCCCGGCTCACCGACGTCCGCGAGCTGGCCCGGCTGCAGCTGGGCACCGCGGCGTCCGCGGTGCCCGAGCAGTCCGACGCGGTCGACCGCACCGCGCTGATCCCGGCGGCCCGCCGCTCCCCCGCGGCACCGGTGGCGCCGCGGGTGCCCGCCCAGCGGCAGGCCCGGCACCGCCGGCGCGACCAGACCTGATCCCCGGGGTCAGGTCTCCGGCCGGTCCTCGCGGGCCGCGCCCCGTTCGAGGAGCTGCTGGTGCTCCTGCAGGTAGGCCGACGCGCGCTGGCGGCTGACCCCGAACAGCCTGCCGATCCCGGCGATCGACTCGCCCTCGCCGTGCAGCGCGACGGCCTCCTCACGGCGGAACCTGCCACCCACGGCGCCCAGGCCGTCGAGGGTGCGGGTGAGGGTCTCGACGATCAGCAGCCGTGCCTCGCGCGGGACGATCTCCCGCCAGCTCAGCCCCTGTGCCCGCAGTTCCTGCAGCTCGGCCACCCGTAGGCGGGCCGAGGACAGCGCGGCGACCGACGCGTCCAGCTGGGCCGCGAGGGCGGCCAACGCGGTGTCGGCGTCGTCCGCGGGCCGGTCGCGGAGGTCCGCTCCGTCGTCCGCACCACGCTCGGTCGTCGTCACGCCGTCGAGCGTACGGGGGCGGCGACGACGGGCGGTGGCCGCGGCGTACCGTGATCCACGCAAGGGGGGTTGCTCCCTCGAACAGGGCAATCCCGACAGTACGTGTGGAGGACGCGAATGGGCCGGTACGACGTCGTCATCGTCGGCGGAGGATCCGCGGGGGCGGTGCTGGCCTCGCGGCTCACGGAGGATCCCACACGCCGGGTGCTGATGCTCGAGGCGGGCCGCCCCGACCACCGCTGGGACCCGATCATCCGGATGCCCGCCGCGCTGTCCAAGGCGTGGGGCAACCCGCGCTACGACTGGTGCTACGTCACCGAGCCCGAGTCGGGTCTGGCCGGGCGCCGGATCGCCGTCCCGCGCGGGAAGGTCCTGGGCGGCAGCAGCAGCATCAACGGGATGGTCTACCAGCGGGCCCACCCGGGCGACTACGACCGCTGGTCCCGCCTGCCCGGCTGCGAGCAGTGGAGCTCGGCCCACCTGCTGCCCTACTTCCGCCGCCTGGAGCGTCGGACCTCCGAGCACGGCACCCCGCTGCCCGACGGCGGCCACGGCCCGCAGATCCTCGAGCGGGCCCCGGCGGCCGGCCCGCTGAACGCGGCGTTCCTGGCCGCGGCCCAGCAGGCCGGGCACGCGCTGGTCGACTCGACGAACGGTCCGGTCCAGGAGGGCTTCTCCCGCACCGAACGCACGATCTCGCGCGGGCGCCGCTTCTCGGCCACCGACGCGTGGCTGCACCCGGTCGCCGGCTCCCGGCCCAACCTGACCGTGCGCACTGGCGCCCTGGTCCGCGCGCTGCGCACCGACGCCCGCGGCACCCGGGTCATCGGGGTCCGCTACCGCGCCTCCGACGGCACCATCCGCGACGTCGACGCCGGCGAGACGATCCTGGCCGCCGGTTCCATCGCGACACCGCAGCTGCTCCAGGTGTCCGGTTTCGGTGACCCGGAGCACCTCGCGGGCATCGGCGTCGAGACCCGGGTGGCGCTGCCGGGGGTCGGCGCGAACCTGCAGGACCACCTCGCGGTGCACCTGCAGCACGCCTGCTCCCAGCCGATCTCGCTGGCGCCGCAGCGGGCACCGCACCGGCTGCCCGCCGCGGCGGCCCGCTGGCTGGTCTCGGGCACCGGGGTCGGGGCGAGCAACCACTTCGAGATCGGCGGGTTCGCCTCCACCTCGATGGCCGGGGACATCCCGGACGTGATGATGCTGTTCGCTCCGGTCGCGATGCGCTTCGCGCCGGACGTCCCGCCGGTCGGGCACGGCTACGAGATGCACGTCTCGGTGATGGCGGGCGACGTCCGGGGGACGGTGCGCGCGGTGTCCCGCGACACCGCGGTCCCGCCGCGCCTGGTGCAGAACTACCTGGTCACCGACGGCGACCGGCGTCGCTGGGTGGAGGCCGTCGGCCTGGCCAGGGAGATCCTGAACCAGCCGGCGTTCGCCGACCTCGACGCCGGGGAGACCTTCCCCGGGGAGGCCGTCCGCTCCGACGCCGAGATCCTCGACTGGGTGTCCCGGCGCGCCCAGAACGGGCTGCACCCGACCAGCACCGCGCGGATGGGCACCGACGCCGACGCCGTCGTGGACCCGTCGACGCTGCAGGTGCACGGCACCGAGGGCCTGCGGGTCGTCGACGCGTCGATCTTCCCGGACGTGCCCAACGCCAACACCTACGGCCCCGTGGTGGCGGTGGCAGAGCGGGCCGCCGACATCGTCACCGGCGCGACCCCGCTGCCCGCCGACCCGGCGCCGTCGCGGCGGGCCGGGACGCACGAGGGCACGGGCTCCGGACAGGAGCCGTTCGCGCCGGCATCCTGAGGCGCCCGACCTCCTGACACCCCCGACATGCCGAACGGGGCGGGGATCCGATCGGATCCCCGCCCCGTTCGCGGGTCTGTGTGTGGGGCCGCGGCGGCCCCGGGCGTCACTCCCCGGTCTGCACCTGCACCCCGGACTCACGCAGCTTCTCGGCGTGGGCACGACCGTGGTGGTTGCAGAACAGGAGTTCCCCACCGGAGGGCAGGATCGCGCGCACCTTGGCAGCCGCACCGCAGCGGTCGCAACGGTCGGCAAGGGTCAGTTCGGGCCGGGTCAGCGTTTCGGGCTGCATAGCGGTCTCCCTCCGTCGCGGCGGCGGGCTTCGGGCGCTCGCCGCCGTATCACTGTGACGACCGCACGAGCGGCTCGCCCACACCTGTACAGACGCTCGAGGCCCCTGTACGTGTTCCCGGGATGCGTCGCGACGTCCGTCACGTGTGGCGCGGGCCGCACGGTCCGGTGGCGCCGCGATGTACCCGCGGTGACCGATTGCGTATGAAGTTGACTGCGTGTGAATCATGCGGGGAACTCGGCCGACGTGCAAGCGCGCCACGGTAAATACGGTGTGTCGCGGACTACGGTGGGCGAGTGAGTCCCCGCCCGTCGCCCGATCGTGTTCCCGCTCCGCTGCTGTTCCTGGCCGGTGGGATCTCGATGTACGTGGGGGCCGCACTGGCCGTCGGGCTGTTCGACCGGCTGGCGCCGTCGGCGGTCGCCGAGCTGCGGCTGATCGGTGCCGCGCTGCTGCTCCTGGCCTGGCGCCGCCCCGACCGCGACGCCTGGCGCGGCGTCCGCCTCGTCCGCGCGGGGGTGTTCGGGCTGGCCACGGCCCTGATGAACGTCGCCTACTACGAGGCGATCGCCCGGCTGCCGCTCGGCACTGCGGTGGCGGTCGAGTTCACCGGCCCGGTCCTGGTCGCGGCACTCGCCTCCCGCCGGTTCCGCGACATCGGCGCGGTCGGCCTGGCCGCCGTCGGCGTGCTCCTGATCGCCGACGTCCGCTGGTCCGGCAGCCCGGCCGGTGTGCTGTGGGCACTGGGCGCGGCGGCGATGTGGGCCGCCTACATCGTGCTGGGCAAGCGGGTCGCACGCGCCGGTTCCGGCATCGACGACCTGGCGACGGGGTTCACCGTGGCCGCCGTCGTCCTGGTCCCGCTGTTGTTCGTCGGGGGTCCGGGAGCCGCGACCGGGTTCGGCGTCGCGAACCTCGCACCGCTCGCCGATCCGGCGGTGCTCGCCCTGTCCATCGGGCTGGGTGTGCTCAGCTCGCTGATCCCCTACGTGCTGGACCAGGTCGTGCTGCGCCGGGTCGGGCAGGCCCGGTTCGCGGTGCTGCTGGCGCTGCTGCCCGCCACCGCGACCCTGGTCGGGCTCGTGGTGCTCGGTCAGCTGCCCGGGACGCTGGAGGCGGTCGGGATCGGCCTGGTGGTCCTCGCCGTGGCCCTGCGGTCCCGCGACGGCGACGAACCCGTCCCCCTGCCCGCCACGTCCGCCCGGGACCGGGCCGCCCCATCCTGACCGATCCGCCCTGACCGGCCCGGCGACACGACGCCCGCGGTGATCCGTTCCGCGCGCGGTGATCCGCGGTCCGCACGGTGATCCGCCGTCCGCGCGCTGATCCGGAGTCCGCACGCTGATCCGTCCGCGCACGGTCCTCCGGAGTCCACACGCTGACCCGCGGCGCTCGCTGATCCCCAGTCCGCGCTGATCCGGAGTCCGCGCGCTGATCCGCCATCCCCACGGTGATCCGCGGTGCGCGCGCAGATCCGCAGTCCGCGCGGTGATCCGCAGTCTGCGCGGTGATCCGCGGTCCGCGCGTGTCCGGACGCGCGCGTCGAGCGGATCAGCGCGCGCGGAACGGATCACCGTGTGCTCGGCCGCACCGGCGTCCCGGTGGTGCTGCGGTGGCGCTGCGGTGGCGCTGCAGCCCCGCGACGGCGACAGGCCGCCCCATCGCCCGGGCACGGGCCGCCGTGCCCTTCCGGCCCGGCCTGCGCGGTGGTCCCAGCACGACGGTGCTGCCTGCGGGCCCCGCCCGCGCAGGAACGGGGCTCGCGCGCGGTCGCGGCCCGCGAGGGCGGCCCTCAGCGCCAGGAACGCAGGGTCGCGATGCGTTCCTCGAGCTGCTCGATGGTCGCCATCGCCACCGGCGGGCCGCCGCAGTGCGCCCGCAGCTCGTTGTGGATCTTCCCGTGCGGCTTGCGGGTCTTGTGGTTGTGCAGCGCGACCAGGGTGTTGAGCTCCTTGCGCAGGGTCTGCAGCCGCTCCCGGACGCTCTGCCCGCGTTCGGCGGCCGGCGGCGGGGTCGGTTCGGTCGCCGGCGTCGCGCGGGCCTGGGCACCGGTGCGCGGTGACCCCTTCGCGATCCACTCCGCCTGCCGCTGGGACAGCAGGGTGCGCACCTGGTCGGGCTCCAGCAGACCGGGCAGCCCGAGGTAGTCCTCCTCGTCGGCGGAGTAGGTGGCGCCCTCGTAGATCAGCTGGTCCAGCTCGGCGTCGGCGCCGAGGGAGGTGAACGCCTGCTCCTGCTCACCGGGCTCGTCCTTGACCTTGTTGGCCTCGTTCAGCTCGGCGTCGTTCCAGACCTCCTCGGGCCGCTGCGGCTTGCCGAGGACGTGGTCGCGCTGCGCCTCCAGCTCGCTGGCCAGGCCGAGCAGCACCGGGACGCTGGGGACGAACACCGACGCGGTCTCGCCCTGCCGCCGCGACCGCACGAAGCGGCCGATGGCCTGGGCGAAGTAGAGCGGGGTCGAGGCGCTGGTGGCGTAGACGCCGACGGCGAGGCGCGGCACGTCGACGCCCTCGGACACCATCCGGACCGCGACCATCCACCGCTCGGTGGAGCGGGAGAACTCCGCGATCCGCTCCGAGCCGCCCGCCTCGTCGGACAGCACGACCGCGGGCCGCACCCCGGTGATGCCGGTCAGCAACGCGGCGTAGGCCCGTGCCGCGGTCTGGTCGGTGGCGATGACCAGGCCGCCCGCGTCGGGCATGCCCCCGTCGCGGTGGCTCTGCAGGCGGCGGTCGGCCGCGGCGAGCACCGCGGGCATCCAGTCCCCCGAGGGGTCGAGCGCGGTCCGCCAGGCCATCGCGGTCTGCTCGCGGGTCAGCGGCTCCCCCAGCCGGGCCGACATCTCCTCGCCGGCACTGGTGCGCCAGTTGGAGGTGCCGGAGTAGGCCAGGAAGACGACCGGCCGGACCACGTTGTCGGCGAGCGCCTCGGCGTAGCCGTACTGGTGGTCGGCGCGGCTGCGCGGGGCGCCCTCGGCGTCGGGGACGTACTCGACGAACGGGATCGGGTTGTCGTCGGAGCGGAACGGCGTACCGGTCAGGGCCAGGCGGCGGGTGGCGGGCTCGAACGCCTCGTAGACGCCCTCGCCCCAGCTCTTGGCGTCGCCGGCGTGGTGGATCTCGTCGAGGATCACCAGCATCCGGCGGTTCTCGGTCCGGTTGCGGTGCAGCATCGGGTGCGCGGCGACGCCGGCGTAGGTGATCGCGATGCCCTGGTAGTCCCGCGAGGTGCCGCCCGCGGAGTTGCGGAACTCGGGGTCGAGCGCGATCCCGGCGGCCGCGGCCGACTCGGCCCACTGGTACTTCAGGTGCTCGGTCGGGGTGACGACGGTGATCGCGTCGACCACCCGGTCGCGCAGCAGCTCCGACGCGACGCGCAGGGCGAAGGTCGTCTTGCCCGCGCCCGGGGTCGCGACCGCGAGGAAGTCCCGCGGCGAGGTCGCGAGGTAGCGGGCGAGTGCGCTGCGCTGCCACGCGCGCAGCGGGCGGGTGTCGGGCGACACGAGCTGGGTCTGCGACACACGTCTCCCCTGGTCCGTGGGTCGTTCCCGGGTGGGAACCGGCGATTCCCCGCCACGTCCGCGCGTCGACGCCGACACGGCTGCGGGGCGCGGATCAGGGTAGCCGGGCGTCGTGGCGGCGCCGCCCGGTGGGCGGGCAGGGAGCCTCCCCGGCGGTGACGGGCCAGGTCAGCCCCGGGGCAGCCGCGGGCGGCGGGCAGTGAGGACGAACGCGGGCGGGAGGTTGGCGAGCACCGCGCGGCCGTGCACGACCTCCTCGAAGGCCGCGGCGAGCCGGCGGCGGAGCCGGCGGGCGGGCGGCAGGGCCCGGGTCACCGAGTAGCCGAACTGGGTCAGGGCGCCGTGGGGGTTCAGACAGCCGGCGACGACGTCGGTCAGCCACGGCTCCTCGCGCGGGTAGGCCGCCCACGGCAGCCCGGACACGACGACGTCGGCACGGGCGAGCCCGCGGGCGGCCAGCAGCGCGGGCAGCTCGGCCGCGTCGGCGACGACGACGTCGAGGCCGGGGTGGCGGGCCCGCAGCAGCGTGGCCAGGCGCGGGTTCAGCTCGACGGCCAGATGGTGGCCGCGGCCGCCGAGCCGCTCGGCGATGACGTCGGTGAACGCCCCGGTGCCCGGCCCCAGCTCGACGACGACCGGGTCCCCGGTCGCGGGGACCGGCGCCGTCGCGGCGAGGGCCAGCGCCCGGGAGCTCGGCAGCGCCGATGCCGTGCGCAGCGGGTCGCGCAGGAATTCCCGTAGGAACGCACCCGCCCCGGCGGTGGAGGTCAGCGTTGCCGTCAGCGGGGCCGTCTGCGGTGACGTCTGCGGTGCCGGGGACGGGGTGGACGGTGCGACGGTGCTCATCGGGCTCCGGGTTCTCGTGCGACGCGACCGGGCCACCATGCCGGTCCGGTCCGAACGCCGCCCGACGACGGGGTGAACGCGCCGCGACCGGTCGCGGTGGGGATGATGGAGGCGATGAGCGAGCGCGACCGCACCCCAGCCGACGCCGGCCCCCTCGCCCTGCCCGCGGCGGGGCTGCGGCTGGCGGCCGCCGTGTCCGCACGGCCGCTGCTGCTCCTGCGCCGCGGCGGCGGCTGGGTCGCCGAGCTGGGCCGGGTCGGCCTGGGCCGCTCCGACCTGGCTCCGGACGTGCCGGCCGGCCCGGTCGCACCGGTGGCGCGGTGCGTGGCCCAGGTGCTGCTCGCGACGACCGGGGCGGTGGCCGGGCTGCTCGACGACGCCGTCGCGAGCCCCGACATGCCCCTGCCCGCCGCGGACGCCGAGCGGCTGCGCGCGACCCTCGCGGGCCTCACGTCACTGCTGCTGCCGGGCGCCGGCCCGCTCGTGATCACCGGATCGGCGGGAGCCGGTGCCAGGGACGGCGCCGCTGCCACGGCCAGGACCGGTCCCGGCCGGCAGGACGACCGCGGACGGGCCGCCGCCGTGACCGACGCCACCGCGGCCACCGCGGCCACCGACACCGTGGCCACCGACCGCGTGGCCACCACCGACAGCGTGGCCACCGACACCACGACCGCCGACGAGGCCTGCCCGGCCCCGGCCGAGGCCGCCGAGCGGGTCTTCACACCCCCCGGCGCCGACACCCCCTCGGTCCCGTTCGACACCGGCGCCCGCGACGCCCGGGGCGGCCCCGTCCCCGGCCGCGACGTCGCCGCCACCCCCGGCGCGGTCGTCCTGCGCACCCCGATGTTCGAGCTGCTGCAGTACCTGCCGCGGACCGAGAAGGTGCGCGACACCCCGGTGCTGGTCGTCCCGCCGCTGGTGCACCGCTACTGGCTGGCCGATCTCGCGCCGGGGTACTCGCTGGTCGAGCACCTGCTCGAGAAGGGCCTGCAGGTGTTCGCGCTGTCCTGGCGCCCGGCCGGCCCGGCCGACGCCGACCGGGACCTCGACGCGCACGCCGCCGCCGTCCTCGACGCCGTCGACGCCTGCGGGCGGATCACCCGCGCCCCGCGGGTGTCGCTGCTCGGGGTGCGCACCGGCGGGCTGCTGACCGCGGCGGTGCAGGCCCACCAGGCCGCGATCGGGCTCGACGACCGGGTCGCCGCGGTCGCCTACCTCGCCACCGTCCTCGACCAGTCCGACGCGCTGCCCGGCTTCGCGCCCGACCCGGCGACCGTCGCGGAGACCGCCGACCTGGCCGCCCGCGACGGCGTCCTCGACGGCGCGACGGCGGTGCGGGCCTGGGCGTGGCGGCGCGGCCCGGACCGGGTGCTGCCGTGGGCGGTGCCACACGGTGGCGGGACCGCCGACCTGGACGGCCGCGCCGCGCGGGCGATGCGGGCCTGGGTGGCCGACCTGCTGCCGCTGCCCGCCGGGCTGCACACCGACCTCGCCGCGCTCGCCGCGGCCACCGGCGACGGCGCGGACCCCGACCGGCCCGACGTGCGGGTCCTCGGCACCCCCGTCCGGTTCGCCGAGCTGCGGCGCGACAGCTACCTCGTGGCCGCCGACGACGACCCGGTACAGCCCTGGACGGGTGGGTACCGCACCGCACAGCGCCTCGGCGGCGGCTGCCGGCTCGTGCTGGCCCCCGGTGACCAGGCGGGGGCGCTGATCGCACCGCCGTCGATGGCGACCGGGTTCCGGGCCGCCCCCTGCTCCACCGGCGACGGCGTGGCGCAGCGCTGGCGGGCCGGGGCCGAGGCCGTCGAGGGCTCCTGGTGGGACGACCTGGCCCGCTGGCTGGTCGAGCGGTCCGGCACGGTGCGCGACGCACCCCCCGAGCTGGGCGGCCGCCGCCTGCGACCGCTGTTCCCCGCGCCGGGCACCTACCTGGGCGAACCCGCCCCCGTCTGAGGGCGGGCCCGGGATCGTCACACCTCGGCCTTTCCGGCACCCCACCGCCCGGCCACGGCGCCTAGGCTCGACGGTGATGACCACTTCCAGCTCCCGTCCCGTGGGCGGGGCAGGCCTCGAGGAGCACGACGTGCTCGTCGGCGGTCGGGCCCTGCGCGTCGTGCGTCGCCCCGCCTCCGGCCCGGGCCCCCGCCGTACCCCGCTGCTGCTGTGCAACGGCATCGGCGCCGCCACCGACGTGCTCGACCCGCTGGTCGCGGCGCTGCCCGCGGACCTCGACGTCATCCGGTTCGACCCGCCGGGCATCGGCGGGTCAGCGGTGCCGCGGATGCCGTACCACCTGACGTGGATGGCGCACCGGCTCGGCCAGGTGCTCACGAAGCTGGGCGTGCGCGAGGCCGACGTCCTGGGGTTCTCCTGGGGCGGGATGCTGGCCCAGCAGCTGGCGATCAGCCGTCGACGACGGGTCCGCAAGCTCGTGCTCGTCGCGACCGGGCCGGGGGCGCTGATGATCCCCGCCTCGCCGCGGGTGATGGCCGTCATGACCTCGCCGAAGCGCCACCAGGACCCGTCCTACATCGACGCCGTCGCCGCCCGCATCTACGGCGGCTCGCTGCGCGACCACCCGGAACGGGCCGCGGAGGCACTCGGCGCGGGCGCCCGGCGCGGCCCGATGCGCGGCTACTACTACCAGCTGATGGCGCTCTCGGGCTGGACCAGCCTGCCGCTGCTGCCGGCGATCACCGCCGACACCCTGATCATCGCCGGCGACGACGACCCGATCGTCCCGCGCGGCAACGCCACGATGCTGCACCGCGGGATCCGCCGCTCCCGGATCAGCCGCTACCCCGGTGGGCACCTGGAGCTGCTGCTCGACCCGGAGCCGTTCGCCGCGGAGATCGACACCTTCCTGCGGTCCTGATCCCGGTCCCACCCGGCCCCCGCCCGAGCGGGTCCGCGCGGGTGGACGCACGATGGCCGGGTGGTGACCCCCGCACGAACGACCGGTGCACGCACGACCGGTGTACGCACGACGCCCGCCCGCCCGGCCCGCGACACGGTCCTGCGGCCGTGGGGTGGCCCGGCGGACTCGGCGGCACTGGCCGCGCTCGACGACGGCGCCCCCGGCATCGGCGACACCACCGGACCGGAGTGGCACGACGACGCCGCGGCCGACCCGGCACGGATGCACCTGATCCTCGAACGCCCCGGCGAGCCCGGCCCGGCGGGCTACGCCGTGCTGGCCGCGCCGCGCGGCCCGGAACCGGGCGTCGAGCTGCACCGGCTCGTGGTCCATCCCGACCGGCGCGGCACCGGCGCCGGGCGGGCACTGCTCGGTGCCGCCCTCGCCGTCGCCGGGGTGCCCGGTGCGACCGGGGAGACCCCCGAGCGGCCACCGTGGGCGGGGACGGGGCGGCTGTGGCTCGAGGTGGCCGCGGACAACGCCGCGGCGCTGGCGCTCTACCGGTCGGCCGGGATGGTCACCGAGACCGTGCTGCGCGCCGTGCCCGGTGACCCGTGCTCCACCCCGCTGCGGCTGCTGCTCGCGCGGGGCTGAGCCGGTCCCGGCGTGCCCTCAGCGCAGGCGCGGCGCCCTCTCGGCGCCGCCTCGGGCGGGTCTCACTCGCCGTCGCCGCCACCAGGGGGGAGCCCGTCGAAGATCTCCTTGCACTGCGGGCACACCGGCGACCCCGGCTTGGGCGACTTGGTCACCGGGAAGGTCTCGCCGCACAGTGCCACGACCATGTTCCCCAGGACGGCGCTCTCGGCGATCCGGTCCTTCTTGACGTAGTGGAACATGTCCGGCCGGTCGTCACCGGTCTTGTCGGTGGTCTCCGGCCGGGTGTCGACCTCGGGCAGCGTCGTCGTGGACATGGCGCCCATGATGCCCGAACACGGCCTCAACGCGTGGAGGTGGTGCCGCCGCCCGCCGTGCCCGTGGGCTGCTCGTCGTCGGTCGTGGGCCCGTCACCGGGAGGTGGCTCGTCCGCCTGGTCGATCACCGGGTGCGGGCGGGCCTCGATGGCCCGGTGCCCCTGGCGGTGCCGGTTGGGCTTCTCGGCCTTGCGCGGCAGCCGGTCGTTCGCGATCAGCACCGCCATCCACGGCAGCGGCACGGAGATCACGAGCAGGGTCACCGCGACCCACGGGTAGGTGTAGAAGACGCCGGCGAGGACCATGCACGGGATCCGCATGCCCATCGTCCACTTGTAGCGCCGCTTGCGGATCTCCAGTTCCTCTTCGTAGGACATCTGCGCGTCCGTGATGAGAACGGGGTCCTCGCGTCGCTGGTCAGCCACTGTCGAACCACCTCCCTCTCCATGGTGACACCCCTGTGCGTTCTCTGCGCGGGCGCCCGCGGGGCGCCTCGCGCACATCCGAGGGTCCGTCGACGGTGGGATCCAGCGACTCCCAGCGACGCAGCCGCGCGGCGAGCAGCCGCGACCACCACACGACGTCGTCCGGGGTCGCCGCGATCGACAGCCCGGCCGCGGGCAGCCGCTCCCGCAGGGTCTGCGCGGTGGACTCCGGATGCCCCGGGTCCCCGGTCCAGGCCAGGATCTGCACCGGCACCGTGATCCGCTCCAGCTCCTCCGGTGCGGGGAGGTCGGTGGCGGCCGCGCCGCGCAGGATGGCCGGGAGCAGGTCGGCGCGTACGTCGGGTTCGGTCCGCGGGCGGCCCCGGGCGGCCGGGGGGGGAGATCCGCGTCGTCGGCGCCGGCGTCGAGCGCCGCGATGCCGGCGGCCTCCACGGCCAGCGCGGAGCGCTCGTAGTCGCGGGCCCGGGCGCGCCGGGTCTCCCAGGCGGTCGGCGGCAGCATCAGGGTGAGGCTGGCGAACCGGCCCGGGTCGGCCAGTGCGGCGTGCAGCAGCGTTCCGGCGCCCATCGACGGTCCGACCCCGTGCACCCGCTCACCGGGCAGGACGTGGTCGAGCAGCCCCAGCAGGTCCCGGGCCAGCGCGGGCCACCGGTAGTCGGCGGGGTCGGTGGTGCCGCCGGAGAGGCCGTGGCCGCGCGCGTCGTAGCGCAGCAGCCGGATGCCCTCGACCCGGGAGGCGATGTCGAGCCGCATCAGGGTCTCGCGGCGGCGGCTGGAGGTGAGGCCGTGCAGCGCCACCACCGCCGGAGCGCCGGGTTCGTCGCGTACGTCGAAGTCGAGCGTCGCCCCGGCGATCCCGAACGTGGCCATGCGCTACGCCTCCTGATCATCGTCGGCCTAGGTTATGGCCATGCGGCTGACGAGCGTGACGCACCTGCGCCTTCCCTACGGGACGCTGCTCGGCTACGACGTCACCGTCGGCCGCAGGGGCGACCCGGTCCCGGTCTCGTTCGACCAGCGCCGCCACGTCGACCGCGGGGACCGGCCCGGCTCGTGGATGGCGATCACCTGCCGGCTGCCCGCGGTCGACCTCGACGCGCTGGCCGAGGCCTGGCTGGCGGTGCTGCGCCGGCACGGGACGCTGCGCACGGTGTTCTCCCCCGGCCCTGCCGGTCCCCGGCTGCACGAGGTGGACCTGCGTCCCGGCCGCTGGGTCACCCACCCCATCGCGCCCGGCCAGGCCGTCGACGACGCCGTCCGGCGGATGCTCGACGAGCGCTGCACCCCCTACGCGGCGCCCTCGCACCGGCTCTGTGTGATCCTCACCGCGGACCGGCCGACGCTCGTCGTGGCCGCCGACCACGCCCACGTCGACATGTGGTCGCTGCTGGTGATCCTGCGCGACCTCGTGCAGGGCCTGGGCGGGACGCTGCCGGCCGGCACCGTGCGCCCCTTCGCCGAGCACACCGCCGCCCTGGCCGGCCGCGAGCCCGCACCCGACCAGGTCCGGCAGCGCTGGGCGGAGATCCTGGCCGCGGGCGGCGACGTGATGCCCCGCTTCCCGCTGCCGCTCGGGGAGCTCACCCCCGCTCCCCCGGAGCGCGTGGAGGTGCGCGACGTGCTCGGCGTCGACGACTGCGCGCTGTTCGAACGCCGGGCACGCGCATCCGGGGTGTCGACGCTGGCGTTGGTCACCTCGGTCATGACCCGCACCACCCGGGAGCTGGCGCACGCCCCGCTGCGCGCGGTGTTCCCGGTGCACAGCCGCTACGACGACCGGTGGCACGGCTCGGTCGGCTGGTTCATCACCAACGCGGTGATCGACGCGGGCGACCCGGACCCGCGGGCCTGCGCCGACGCCGTCCGCGAGGCCGTGCGGCTCGGGTCCTGGCCGCTCGACGACGTGCTGGCCCCCTGGGGCGGGATGCCCGAGGCCCCCGGCATGTTCGCGATCTCCTGGCTGGACCTGCGACGGCTGCCGGTGCGCATCGACCACGCCGGGCTGGAGGCGCAGTACGTCAGCTCCGCGGGCGACGCCGACGGCGTGATGCTCTGGTTCATCCTCGACGAGGCGGGCCTGCACCTGCGCTGCCGCTACCCCGACACCGACGAGGCCAGGGAGAACGTCGGCGCCTGGCTGGACCGGGTCGTCGACGGCGTCCGGGCCTCGGCCCACCCGGCGGGTGCGGACGTCGTGCTGGCCGGGGGCCGGCTCGTCGTCGACCGGGCCACCCGGGCCGACGTCCCCGCGGTCGTCGCGCTGCTGTCGGGCGCCGGGGACACCGCCGACCCGGACGACCCGGACGACCCGGACCTCGCGCCCTACGAGGAGGCCTTCGACGCCCTGGACCGCGACCCCGGCCGGTTCCTCGCGGTCGCCCGCGCCGGCGACGGCCGGGTGGTCGCGACCGTGCAGCTCACGATCCTGCCCGGGCCCGTCCTGCGTGGCACGACCCGGTTGCAGGTCGAGGGGCTGCGGGTCGCCGTCGGGTGGCGGCGGCGCGGGGTCGGGTCGGCGCTGCTGGAGTGGGCGCACGAGCACGGGCGCGCCCGCGGCGCCGTCCTGGCCCGGGCCGGGGACACCGCCGGGGACGGGCCGCACCCGTTCCTGGCGCGGTTCGGCTACCAGCCCGACCGGGCCGGGTACACCCGGCCGCTCTGACCCTGCCGGCCGGCGGGGCGGCTCAGGCCCCGTCGGGCCCGTTGCCGAGCAGCGGCTCGTCGGCGGAGCGGACCTCGGAGCCGGGCAGCCCGTCGGGGTGCTCGGCGCGGACCCGGTCCAGCGCGTCCAGCGCGATCCCGAGGTGCTTGCGCTTGCTCGTCTCGTAGAACGCCCGCGCGCCGCCGGCCAGTTTGGGCTCGGCGTGCAGCGGCTTGTCCGACACGCACAGCAGGGTCGCGTTCGGGATCCGGTAGCGGAAGCCGTTGGCCGCGATCGTCGCGGACTCCATGTCCACCGCGACGGCCCGGGCCAGCCGCATCCGGTGCAGCGTCGCGGCCTGGTTGAACTCCCAGTTGCGGTTGTCGGTGGTGTGCACGACCCCCGGTCGCCAGGTCGCCTCGGCCGCGCCGAGCGCGTCCATCAGGTAGCCGTTGAGCCGGATGCTCGGGATGACCGGGACGTCCGCCGGGAGCACCTCGTCGAGCACGTGATCGGCCCGCTGGTAGGCCGTGGCCAGCACGAAGTCGCCCAGCTCCTGGCGGTTCCGCAGGCCGCCACAGTGCCCGATCATGATCATGGTGTCCGGGCGGAGCACCGCGAGGTGGTCGGTGACGGTCTTGGCGTTGGCCGGGCCGACGCCGATGTTCACCAGGGTCACGCCGTCGCCGTCGGCGCCCGGGTGGTGGTAGGCGGGCATCTGGACACCGGCGCGGTCGGGCCGCTCGGCGTCGGGGAAGCGCTCCAGGAACGACTCGACGTGCATGGCGTAGTTGGTGAACAGCACGTGCCGCTGGAAGGACTCGGCCGGGGTGCCGGTGTAGTGCGAGAGCCGGTCGAGCGAGAGCGCCATGCGTTCCGGGCCGAACAGGAACAGCTTCTTCACGCGCAGGTCGAAGCGGTCCTCGTCGAGCGCGGCGAAGAACTCCGGGTCGGTGAACGCCCGGGCCGGTCGGGCGGCGCGGGCGGTGACGGTGGCCCCGGCGGCGAGCAGGCCGCGCAGCTCCCGGTGCAGGTAGCGGCGGATCGCGCACGGCCGGGCGAACTCGCCGGAGATCCGCGGGTTGTGCGTCGACCAGGGGCGCACGACCTCGAGCTCGGGGTACCAGCCGTCGTCGTAGACCGACTGGAGGGCGTCGAGCAGCCGGGCGATCTCGTGGTCGAGCTTCTCGGCCGGCACCGGTGGGCGAACCTGCTCGATCATGGCGGGGGTCACGACGCCTCCCCGTCCTCGGCGCCGTGCGCGTGCAGCGCGCCCGGGGCGACGGCGACCGCCGACACGATCTCCAGCACGCGGCGGGCGAGCCCGTCGGTCAACCGGTAGCGGACCAGCCGTCCCTCGCGGTGGGCGGTGACCATGCCGTGTGCGCGCAGCAGGCGCAGCGCGTGCGAGACGGCCGAGTCGCTCATCCCGACGGCGACGGCGAGGTCGGAGACGCAGAGGTCCCCGGCGTGCTGCAGCGCGAGCAGCAGCGACAGACGGTTGGCCTCGCCCAGGACGTCCAGGACGGTCGCCGCCTCGGCCACCTTCTCCGAGTCGGCGAGCACCGCGACGGCGTCGCAGACCTGGTCCGGGTCGATCACGCGTGCGCCGGCGAGCGCCTCCGGAACCTTGTGCACGCCTGTGATGCTAGCCCTCTCGGCGGATCACTTCGCCGCAGCGGCCTTCTTCTCGCGCGCCGCGGCCTTGATCGCCTTCTTCGTGTCGCGCACCTCGAGGAGGGTCTGCCCGTCGACGACGTCGGCCGCGGAGAGCCGGGTGCCGTCGGCGCCGTAGTCCCCCGCGGCCTCCCGCCAGCCGTCCGGGGTGACCCCGTACTGCTTGCCGAGGATCGCGAGGAAGATCTTCGCCTTCTGCTCGCCGTAGCCGGGCAGCGCCTTGAGCCTGCGCAGCACCTCACGTCCGTCGGGCGCGGCGCCGTCGGCCCCGGGCCGGGTCCAGATCGCGGCCGGGTCCCCGTCCCAGTCCTCCACGATCACGCGGCACATCTCCTGCACCCGCTTGGCCATCGAGCCGCCGTAGCGGTGGATGGCGGGCGGGGTGGTGGCGAGCGTCGCGAAGGCCTCGGGGTCGTGGTCGGCGATGACGCGCACGTCGAGCCCACCGAGGCGTTCGTAGAGCTTCAGCGGGCCACGGAACGCGACCTCCATCTGGATCTGCTGGTCGAGCAGCATGCCGATCAGCAACGCGAGGGGCTCGCGTTCCAGCAGCGCGTCGGCCTCCGGTTCCTGGGCGATGCAGATCCCGCTCATGCCGCACAGGATGGCACGCGACAATGGCGGGGTGCTCCCCCATCTCGACGCCGGTGCCATCGAACGCGTCCGCGGCTGCCTACTGGACGCGGCCTACACCCCGGACGGCGTGCGCGCCCTGCTGGGGCGCTCCGCGCACGACGCGCTGACCCGCGGCGAACCGGAGCCCGCCGCCCGTGCCAGCCGCGACGGCGGTGAGCTCGGCACCCTGGTGCGGCTGTTCCTGCTCGAGGACACCGAGCCCGAGCCGGCGGTGACCGCGGCACTGGGCGACCTGGACCCGCTGCTGGAGGGCCGGATCCTGCGTCGCACCCCCGACGGCATCCGGGCCGCGCTGGACGTGCGCCCCTACGGCGAGGGCGTCGGCGCCGAGGGCGAGCCGGGCACCGACTGGTGGGTGGTGTCCGACATCGACACCCCCGCCGCGCGGCAGGACCGCGAGCACGTCACCGGCGTCGGCGGGGCGTCGCTGACGCTGGCCGCGGCGACCGTCCGCCGCCCGGTCGGCACCCTGCTCGACCTGGGCACCGGCTGCGGGGTGCAGGCGCTGCACGGCTCCCGGCACGCGATGCGGGTCACCGCCACCGACGTGCTGCCCCGGGCGCTGGCGCTGGCCCGGCTGTCGCTGGGGCTGTCCGGGGTGGAGGTCGACCTGCGGGAGGGTCCGTGGTTCGCCCCGGTGGCCGGGGAGCGCTTCGACCAGGTGGTGTCCAACCCGCCGTTCGTGCCGGGCCCGCCGCGGGTGGACTACGTCTACCGCGACTCCGGCACCGCCGGGGACTCCGCGCTGGCCGCGCTGCTGGGCGAGCTGCCCGACCTGCTCAACCCGGGCGGGGTCGCGCAGCTGCTGGGGTCGTGGCTGCACGTGCGCGGCGAGGACTGGCCGGACCGGGTGCGTTCCTGGCTGCCCGCCGGCGTCGACGCCTGGGTGCTCCAGCGCGAGGTCGTCGACCCTGGCCTGCACGTGGGCACCTGGCAGCGCGACGCCGGGCTGGTCCCGAGCTCGCGGGCGGCGCGCGAGCAGGCCGGGGCCTGGCTGGACTGGATGGCCGCCGAGCGGGTGGAGGGGGTCGGGTTCGGCTTCCTGATGCTGCGCCGCACCTCCGACCCCGAGGCCGAGCCGACCGTCGTGGTCGAGGACCTGCCCGGCGAGCTGGGCGAGGGACTGGGCCGGGAGATGACCGGCTGGCTGGACCGGGTCGACTGGCTGCGCGCCCACACCCGCGACGACGACCTGCTGGGCGCACGGCTGCTGCTCGCCCCGGAGACCGTGCTGGAGTCGGCGTCGTCGGTCGACCCCGACGGCGGCTGGGCCGAGCTGTCCACGACCGTGCGCCGCTGGGGCGGCCCCGGCTGGGAGCACCCCGTCGACGGCCCGGCGGCGGCGCTGCTGGCCGGCTGCCGCGGCGAGCTGCCCCTGTCGGAGCTGCTGGCGCTGCTGTCCTACGCCCACGACCTGCCGACCGACGCCCTGGTCGCGGCGACCCTGCCCGCGGTGCGCGAGTTCGTGCGGCACGGGCTCCTGCAGCCGGTGGACGGCTGGCCGCACCCGGTGCCCGCGCGGACCGCGGCCGCGTCGCCGTCGGGGCCGGTCGGGTGAGGGCCGTCGTCGCGCGGGTGCGGCGGGCGTCGGTGACGGTCGAGGCGCCCGACGGCACACCGCTGCGGGTGTCCGGGGAGATCGGGCCCGGGCTGCTGGTACTGCTCGGCGTGCACGTCGACGACGTCGGCTCCGACCCCGCCGCGACCGCACGGAAGGTCGACACGATGGCCCGCAAGCTGCACGAGCTGCGGATCCTCACCGGGGCGGACGGCGGCGAGCTGTCCTGCGCCGACACCGGCGCCCCGCTGCTGGTCGTCAGCCAGTTCACCCTGTACGGCGAGACCCGGAAGGGCCGCCGGCCGTTCTGGTCGGCGGCCGCGCGCCCGCAGGACGCCGAGCCGGTCGTCGACGCCGTGGTGGCCGCACTGCGCGGGCGCGGCGCGACGGTGCGGACGGGCGAGTTCGGGGCGCGGATGGCCGTGGAGTCGGTCAACGACGGGCCGTTCACGGTGCTCGTCGAGGTCTGAACGCCGAGCTCGTCGCCGCGGCTCTCGTCGCCGCAGTCTCGTCATCGCGTCACAGCGTCCTCTCACCGGACTCTCAGCCGGAAAGGGGACGATGTGGGCATGGTCGCGTATCTGCTGTCGTCGTTGCTGGGGTTGTTCCAGCTCGTCCTGATCGCGCGGGTCGTCGTGGACTGGATCGAGGTGCTCGGGTCCGGGCGGGGTGGCGCCGTGCTCGACACCGCCCGGCGGATCACCCACGGGCTCACCGAACCGGTCGTCGCCCCGATCCGCCGCCGGGTGCAGCCGGTGCGGATGGGAGCGGTCGGGCTGGACCTGTCGGTCCTGATCGTGTTCGTGGTCGTGCTGCTCGCCCGGGTCCTCGTGGTGCCGCTGATCCCGTTCTGACCGCCCTCGGGGTGACGGCTGGCCCAGCCTCTCCCCCACCCGCCGGTAGGGACACCCCGGTCCCGTCACACGACGACGGCCCCCGCCCGGGTGACCGGGCGGGGGCCGTCGAGGTCGTTCAGGGAGTCCCAGGTCGGGGACTCACTTGGTGGTGCTGCGGGTGGCGCGCGCGGTCTTCTCCGCGACGGCCTCGGCGCTGCGCCCAGCGTGCTCGGTCACGGCCTCGACCGCCTTGGTCGCCTGCTCGGTGACCTGGTCGAACACCGAGGTACCGGCGCTGACGACGGTCCGCGCGAACTCGCGCTGGTGGCCGAGCACCTGCTCGTAGAAGTCGAAGACGCGCTCGACGGCGGCGCCCGCGTCGGGCAGCTGCGGGCGGTCCCCGGCACCGAACTGGCGGGCCAGGCCGCTCGCGGCCTCGGTCCACCCGCGGACGGACTCGGTGACCAGGTCCTGGCCACGCTTGGCGATGTCGACGAACTGCTCGGTGGAGGCGGTCATCGGTGCTTCCCTCCCGGGAGACGTGTCTGGGGTGCGGACGGGGCGCACGACGAGCACCCCGGCATGCCAAGAAAACTACGCACGCCCGTTAAGTATGTCAAGCACGCCTGCTCAGTCCCGCTGCACGAAGCTCCGGTACACCCCGAGCAGCGCCGCCTTCTGCTCGTCGGACAGCCGTGCGTCGGCCTCGATCGCCGCCTCGACACCCGGCGGGGACGTGGCCGCGGCCTCCTCGGGCGGGGCGGCGTCGCCCGCGGTGTCCGGGTCGCCGACCGCCCAGCCGGCCCGGCTGAGCATCTGGTCGGTGTTGAGGTGCAGCGCGTCGGCGATCGAGCGCAGCACCTTCAGCGACGGCTGGTGCAGCCCCCGCTCGACCTGGCTGAGGTAGGCGTTGGACACCTGGGTCATCGCCGCCATCTCCCGCAGCGAGAGCTTCGCCATCTGCCGCTGCGCCCGGATGAACCCGCCCAGGGCGTTCACCTGCGCGCTCCAGGCGTCCTCGGCGGCCCTGCGGCCGTTCTCACGCAGCTCGTCGGCAGTGGTCCCCCCGGCGCTCGGTCTCCGGCGGCCGCCGCGGGCGCGGGCCTCCCCCGCGCGGCTCACGGCGTCCCCGCCCGGAGGGACCCGCGCGGCAGTCGCCGGCGCGCGGGCACAGAACGTACGCGGTCCATGGCGACGCATTCTCCCCGCCGGACCGCGGTTGTGCACGCATCCGGTGCAGTGTCCATGAGGGATGGTGCCGGTCGCCGGCCATCGTGGACACCGCGCCGCCCGGGTGACCAGCGGTCATCATCGGGGCGGCGACGGGGCCGGGGTGCCGGATCAGCCCCGCAGCACGTAACGGCCGGGAGCGGGCTCCAGCGGCGGGTGCACGTCGGACCCGATCCTCTTCGGCGCCGCGACCTCCGCGCCCGCACGCTCGGCGATCCACGGCGTCCAGTCCTCCCACCAGGAGGCCTTGCGCTCGGTGGCGTCGTCGCGCCAGTCCTCGGCGCGGGCCGGGAGGTCGTCGCTCTCGCCGAACCAGTGCCGCGACTTCGGCGACGGCGGGTTCACCACGCCGGCGATGTGCCCGGAGTTCGACAGCACGAACCGCACGGTGCCCCCGATCTTCGACGCCCCGGTGTAGACCGACTTCCAGGGCGCGATGTGGTCGGACTCCGCGGTGACGACGTAGCTGTCGGGCCGGATGTCGGCCACGTCGAGCCGCTCCCCCGCCAGCTCCAGCTTGCCCTCGGCGAAGCGGTTCTCCAGGTACAGCGTCCGCAGGTACTCGGTCTGCATCGCGGCCGGCATGCGGGTGGAGTCGGAGTTCCAGGTCAGCATGTCGAAGGGCTTCGGGTCCTCGCCGAGCATCCAGTCGTTGACGACGTAGTTCCAGACCAGGTCGGTGGACCGCAGCAGGTCGAAGGTCGTCTTCATGCTGGTGGCGGGCAGGTACCCGTCCTTGCGCATGTTCCGCTCGAGCCGGTTCACCGTCTTCTCGTCGGTGAACACGCCCAGCTGGCCGGGGCCGGAGTAGTCGAGCAGCGTGTTCATCAGGGTCAGCGAGTTGACGCGCTGGTCGCCCTTGGCCTCCAGCCACGCCGTCATCGCCGCGGACAGTGCGCCACCCAGGCAGAGCCCGGCGACGTTGACCTTGTCCTGCCCGGTGATCTCCCGGACGACGTCCATGGCCGCGACCGGCCCCTCCTGCAGGTAGTCGCTCATCGTCACGTCGGCCAGCGATGAGTCCGGGTTGCGGTAGCTGATCATGAAGACGGTGTGGCCGTGCTGCACCGCCCACTCCACCAGCGACTTCTGCGGCGCGAGATCCATGATGTAGTACTTGTTGATCCACGGCGGGCTCATGAGCAGCGGGACCTCGTGGACCTCGGCGGTCTGCGGCTCGTACTGGATGAGCTCGATCAGCCGGTTGCGGAACACGACGTGCCCCGGGGTGACCGCGAGGTCCTTGCCCACCTGGAAGGCGCCGGGGGTGACCTGACGCGGCATCCCCTGGTTCTGCACGGCGTCGCGGAGCATGTTGCGCGCGCCCCGCACGATGTTCAGCCCGCCGGTCTCGACGATCTTCTTCGGCCAGGCCGGGTTGGTGACGATCGCGTTCGGCGGGGCCAGCGCCTCGATGATCTGACCGACCAGCCAGTCCAGCTTGCGGCGTGCCGTCGGCGAGACGCGGGCCGCCTGCGACAGCTCGGTCAGCCGGTCGGCGAGCAGGGCGTGCTCCTGACGGGCCAGGTAGTACCAGGCGTTGCCCTCCCAGGCCGGGTCGGCGTAGCGCTTGTCCTTCTCGGGCAGCGACGCCGGGCCGGTGGTCGTCCCGCCGACGGCGCGCGCGGCGGCGGCGGTCACCGCCTTGGCCGAGTCGACGCCGAAGCCGAGCCCGGTGCGCAGCAGCGCGCCGGGGCGGGTGGCGAGCGAGCGGGCGGCCTCGCCGAGGGCCCCGGCGAAGCCCACCGGGTCCACCTTCGCCGCGACGCCCTCCGGGCTGGCGAGCTCGCGCAGGTCCCGGACGAGGCCGGCCGCCTGCCGCCGCAGCACCTCCGCGGCCTGGTTCGACGCGGCGGCGCTGCCGTTCTCGGACTCGGGCTGGGACAGGGGCTGCGTGGTCACTGTTCGTCACTCCTGACGGCCGGTTCGGTCTCCGTGCCTGGGTTCCCGGGCTCCCACGGGTGTCGGGACGCGCAACGGGATGGACACATGGTGACCGGGTACTCACCGGTAGGCAGCCCCTGAGACTTGTAAGGCCTCTCACCTGCGCTAAGGGAAGCAAGCACTACTCCGGAGTAGCCAGCGCTTGCTTGAGATACCGAACGCGCTTTACCGTTCGGTAACCCGGTTAGCCCCCGGTCATCAGAGTTGATGGGAGAGGCCCATGAGCACGGCGATCACCCGACGGTCCGCACCCTCCGGGGAGCACGGACCACGTGCCCTTCCCGAGACCCCCGTGGCCGCGGCCACCGGGAGCGACGACCGGCCGGACCCCCTCCGGTACCTCGTGTCGTACAACACCCGGAACCTGACGAAGGTCGTGACCGAGGTCGGTCGCGCCACCGGCGCCTACTGGATCGACGCGGTCCAGCGGATGGCCCGGCCCGGCGACGCCGCCCGGCGCGGGCTGCTGTGGCTCTCGGCGATGGCCGACCGGCGCGAGCCGACCTGGCACCTGGCCAACGAGGTGGTGCTGTCGACGCCGTTCGCGTCGTTGCGCGACTTCACCGCCGCCGAGCACCGCGACGACGACGTGGTCCCCACCCTGGTGCTGCCGCCCCAGGCCGGGCACTCCTCGACCGTCGTGGACTACTCGCCGCAGCAGAGCCAGATCGCCATGATCCGCGCCTCGAGCCTGACGAAGGTCTACGCACTGGACTGGCGGCCCGCGACGACCGCGACGAAGAACGTCACGATCACCGACTACCTCGCGGTGATCGACCGGTCCATCCGGCGGATGGGCGGCAAGGCCAACCTGGTGGGCGACTGCCAGGGCGGCTGGCTGGCGACGATCTACGCCGCGCTGCACCCGGACCGGGTCAACACCCTGACCCTGGCCGGGGCGCCGATCGACTTCCACGCCGGCGAGTCGGTCATCGCCGCCTCGACCCGGCTGATGGCGGGCACGATGGGGATGGCGCCGTACAAGGCACTGGTCGCCGCGGGCGGCGGCAACATGCCGGGTTCGGCGGTGCTGTCGAACTTCATCTCGATCCAGCCGCAGTCGGAGATCTCCCGCCAGCTGCAGCTGCTGGAGAACATCGACGACCCCACCCACGTCGAGCGCTACCGGGTGTTCGAGGACTGGTTCAAGTACACCCAGGACATCCCCGGCGCGTTCTACCTGTGGCTGGTGGAGAACCTGTTCTGGAAGAACCGGCTGATCAAGGGCACGCTCACCGTCGACGGCCGGACCGTCGACATGGGGGCGATCGACTGCCCGCTGCTGCTCCTGGCGGGCTCGTCGGACCACATCACCCCGGCGCCGCAGCTGTTCGCCGCGGCGGAGAAGGTCGGGACCCCGGCCGCGGACGTCACCTACCGGACGGCGAGCGCCGGTCACCTGGGCCTGTTCATGGGCCGCGACGCGCTGCGCCACGACTGGCCGGTGCTGATGGAGACCGTGTACGGCCACTCGGTGCCGGGCCGGAAGAACACCGGCGCCGGCAAGGCGTCGCGGCGGCGCAGCAGTGTCCGGGCGGTGGCCGACCCGCGGGACACCCCGCGGGTGCCCGCACCCTGACCGGCCCGCCCGGACGGGTCGCTCACTAAGAGGACCCTGAGAGAACCGCAACTGCATGTGACCGACGACACGGCCCCGCAGCCACTTTTCCCGGCCTGCGGGGCCTTGTCGTGGGAACGATCCCCGGAACGGATGCGTTGACTCCGTACAGGGCAAGCGGCGAGGCCCATCAATCGCCCGCCGCAGCCCGCGCAGGGGAGGAATTGCACATGACGGTGACCACGACCGCTCCGGCCGTACCCGGCCCGCGCCTCACGACCGAGGCCCCCGCTCGCGCCACCGTGTCGTCGTCCGACACGAAGCGGACCGCCCCGCCGGTCGCCCGCAGCTCCCGCCGTCGCACCGACGGCGACGGAGGCACCGCGCTGGAGACCAGCGTACCCGGTGCCGCGGCCGCCGTGGCGGAGGATCTCGACGCCCAGAGCCCCGCCGCGGACCTGGTGCGCGTCTACCTGAACGGGATCGGCAAGACCGCGCTGCTGACCGCGGAGCAGGAGGTCGAGCTGGCCCGGCGCATCGAGGCCGGCGTGTTCGCCCAGCACCGGCTGGACACCGCCGCCGCCGACGGCACGCTCGACGAGCTGGACCCGCAGTACCGCCGCGACCTGCGCGCGGTCGTCCGCGACGGGCTGCTGGCCAAGAACCACCTCCTGGAGGCGAACCTGCGCCTCGTGGTGAGCCTGGCCAAGCGCTACACCGGGCGCGGGATGCCGCTGCTGGACCTGATCCAGGAGGGCAACCTCGGCCTGATCCGCGCGGTGGAGAAGTTCGACTACACCAAGGGCTTCAAGTTCTCGACCTACGCGACCTGGTGGATCCGGCAGGCCATCACCCGTGGCATGGCCGACCAGGCCCGCACCATCCGGCTGCCCGTGCACCTGGTGGAGCAGGTCAACAAGCTGGCCCGGATCAAGCGCGACATGCACCAGCGCCAGGGCCGCGAGCCCACCGAGGCCGAGCTGGCGGCCGAGTCGGGCATCCCGGAGCACAAGATCCAGGACCTGCTCGACCACGCCCGCGACCCGGTGAGCCTGGACATGCCGGTCGGGTCCGAGGAGGAGGCGCCGCTCGGTGACTTCATCGAGGACGCCGAGGCGACCGACGCCGAGAACACCGTGATCTCGAGCCTGCTGCACGACGACCTCCGCCGGGTGCTGGCCACCCTGGAGGACCGCGAGCAGAAGGTCATCCGGATGCGGTTCGGCCTCGACGACGGGCAGCCGCACACGCTCGACCAGATCGGGCGCGCCTTCAAGCTCTCCCGCGAGCGGGTGCGCCAGATCGAGCGCGAGGTCATGTCGAAGCTGCGGGTCGGCGAGCGCGCCGACAAGCTGCGCGCCTACGCGAGCTGAGCCGGATCGGCCGGGCGTCCCCCCACCCGGCTCCGGTGAAGGACGGCCGGCGGAGCGATCGCTCCGCCGGCCGTTGCCGTCTCGGGCACCCCGGGGCTCCCCACGAGTTCGGGATGCACGGCACGGGGAGTTCTACCGGATCGATTCCGCGGCGGGTGGCGCGACACGACGACGGGCCGGGGGTGGCGCGTGCCACCCCCGGCCGCGGTCGTTGTCGCTGCCGGGTCGGCGCGCCTACAGTCGAGTCATGTCCCGCTCCTCCACCGGACCGGCCGTGGGCGCGCACTCCGCCCCGGTGACCCCCTCGGTGACCCCGGAGGCCATGCGCGACGCACTGGGCGCGTTCGCGTCCGGCGTCGTCGTCGTCACCGCGGTCGGACCGGACGGGCCGATGGGGTTCACCTGTCAGTCCTTCGCCTCGCTGTCGCTGGACCCGCCGCTGGTGAGCTTCGCGCCCTCGCGCGGGTCCTCCACCTGGCCGCGCATCCGCCAGGTGGGCCGGTTCTGCGTGAACGTGCTGGCCGCCGACCACGAGCACCACAGCGCCGGCTTCGCCCGCTCCGGGGTCGACAAGTTCGCCGGGGTGTCCTGGACGGCGGCGCCGTCCGGCTCGCCGGTCCTGGAGGGCGTCGGCGCCTGGGTCGACTGCACCCTGTGGAACGAGTACGACGGCGGCGACCACACGATCGTCGCCGCCCGGGTCGACGCGCTCGGCGCGGACCCGGAGCGGCTGCCGCTGCTGTTCCACCGCGGCACCTACTCCCTGACCCCGCGGGCCGCGTCGTGAGCGGTGTCGTGAGCGGTGGCGCGGGCCGCATCATCGGCGTCGTCGCCGGGCCCGAGCCGGGCGGGCGCACCGCGGCCGCCGTCGCCGGGATCCTCGCCGGCACCGGGGCCGACACCGCGCTGATCGAGCTGTCGCAGACCCCCGTCGCCGAGGTCACCGCGGCCTTCGCCGAGGCCGACGCCGTCGTGTTCGGCAGCCCGGTCTACCGGGCCGGGCACACGGCGTCGCTGCGGGCACTGCTGGAGGCCACCGAACGCGGCAAGTGGGGCGAGAAGACCGCCCCGCTCCAGGGCAAGGCGGCCGCGGTCGTGCTGACCGGGGCGAGCGGGCACCACTTCCTCGCCGTCGACGGGCTGCGCTCGGTGCTGGCCGGGTTCTTCGCCGTGCAGGTCCTCTCCCCCGGGCTCTACCTCGACCACTCCGGATACCTGGACCGCAACACCCTCACCGAACAGTCCGCGGAGCTCGCGGCGGCGCACGGGCGGGCACTGGCCGACCTGACCACCGCGGTGCGCGGCTCCGAGGCGCTGCGGGCGATCACCCCAGTCGTCTGAGCGCCACCCGCGTCAGTGCCCGCGTCACCGCCCGGCCGGGGCGGCGGCGCGGGCGCAGCCGAGCGCCACGAGCGCGCCGAGCAGGGTGAACCCGGTCGCGACCAGCACGGCCACCTGCCAGCCCGCCAGCAGCTGGGCCACCGGCTCGTTCCCGGCCGGCGAGGTCAGCACCGAGGTCACCGTGACACCGACGGCGGCGCCCAGGTAGCGGGCGGTGTTGTTGATGCCGCTGCCGGTACCCGCGCGGTCCGGCGGCACCGAGGCCACTGCCTCGCGGCCGAGCGTCGCGTTGACGACCGGGGACCGGCCATCGGGTGCGGCACGACGAACTGGACCACGACGAACCCGGCCAGCAGTGCCGCCCCGACTACGAGCAGCACGACCGTCGCGGTGGTGACCGGCAGCCGTCGCGCCTCGGTGAGGCCTGCGAGCAGCACCGTCAGCCCGGCCGCGAGCAGCACCATCCCGCTGACGTCGACCGGCCGCGGGGCGCCGGCGGTGGACTCGGTCAACAGCGCCCGCGCGGCCACGGCCAGCACCAGCCCGGCGACGCCGACGGCCAGGTAGAGCACCCGCCACGGCAGCACCCCGGCGAGCAGCGGCCCGGCGGCGATCCCGGCGGCCAGCGCCGCGCCCCACAGCCCGGTCGCGGCCGAGCGGCGCGGGCCCGGCGGCAGCGCGTGCCCGATCAGGGCGAGACTGCACGCGACGACCGCGGCCGCCCCGACGCCCTGGCCGATCCGGCCGGCGACGAACCCGGCGGTGCCGGTGGCGAACGCCCCGCCCGCCGAGGCCAGGGCCAGCACCACCGCGCCGGTCGTGAACACCGCGCGCCGCCCCAGCCGATCGGCCAGGGTCCCCGCGGTCAGCAGCACCGCGGTGAGCCCCAGGCTCATCGAGCTCAGGATCCAGGAGCGCCCCGACGGCGAGGAGCCCAGGTCGGCCGCGATCGGGGCCAGGGTGGCCAGTGGCGCGGTGTAGCTGACCAGGGCCAACGTCGTTCCGAGCGACGCCACCGCCACCGTGCGTCGGGCCACGCCGCCACCCCCGTCGTCACCGCTGACCGGTCATGATCAGGACGGACGCTACGCCGCGGGGCTCAGCTGGGCAGGCCGAGCAGCGCGGGCAGGTCCGCGACCGAGTCGATGACGGCGTCCGCGCCCGCGGCGCGCAGCCGCGGCTCGCCGTGTGCCCCGCCCCGCACCCCGACGGCGAGGCCCGCCCCCGCCCGGACGGCGGCGTCGATGTCGGCGGTCGCGTCACCGGTCACGGCGACCTGCGCGGGCTCGGTCCCGGCCCGCCGGGCGGCGGCGTGGAGCAGGTCGGGCTCTGGCAGGCCGCGACCGTCGACGTCGGCGGGCGACAGGACCATGTCCGCCCGCTCGGTGAACCCGAGCGCCGACACCAGGCGGTCCCGCAGCTCGGGGTCGAACCCGCAGGTCAGAGCCACGCTCAGGCCGGCGTCGCGGAGTGCGTCGAGGGTCTGCGCGGCGCCGGGGACCGGGCGTACGCGGCCCGCGTCCAACGCGGCGTGCAGGTGGTCGGCGAACGCGGAGTGCGCGCGGCGGGCCCGGTACATGTCGCCGTCGAGCAGTTCGCCGAGCACCGTCATGACCGGGCGGTCCATGGTCGCGCGGGCCTGGCGGTCCAGCGCCGGGTAGCACGGGCCGTCGACACGGACCCCGGCGGCGCGCAGGCCGGCACGCAGACCGGCGAGCACGAGCCCGTCGTCGGCCATCGTCGTACCCGCCAGGTCGAGCACCGCCAGTTGCACGGGTGAACTCCACCGGCGCCGGATGACGATCACCCGTCTCCCGGTCGACTTCCGGGTGAACCGGCCGCGTCACTCCGGGGCCGGCGGACTCCGGGGCGTTGCGGCGGTCACCACAGCTCGCCGTCGCGCCAGTCGCAGACGAGGGCGCGGGTCGGGTCGAGCGGCGCGTCGACGGGCAGGACGTGCACGCTGCCGCGCTCGTCGGGGGTGTCGACGATGCCGTCCGGGGTGAGTGCCGCGAGCGGGCCGCGCCACGGTTCCCACCCGAGCCTGCGGTAGAGCCGCGCGGCACGGGCGGCGGCGCCGAGGGCCCCGAGCCGGTACCCGCCGCGCACGATCCGGTCCACCTCGGCCATCAGCAGCCCGCCGAGCCCGCCGCCCTGGAGCCCGGGCCGCACGGCGACGGCCTCGACGTAGCCGGTGCGCAGCGCGACGCCGTCGTGCAGCAGCCGCCGCCCCACGACGGCCGCGTGCCCGACCGGGTCGTGCACCGGCCCGGCGAGCACGTGCACCCCGCCGAGTGCGTGGTCGAACGAGGCGTCGTCGAACCCGCCGGTCCCGTCGGCGTCGGCGGGGAACGCGGCGTCGAGCAGGGCGCGCAGGCCCTGTAGCCCGTCGCGCCCGAGATCGGCGGTGGGCAGGACGGTCAGGCGCACCCGGCCGATCCTTCCGCAGGGCCCCACTCCGTGCCTCAGAAGGTCGGGAGCATCCATCCGAGCACCGGGGTCGACTGCAGGAACACCAGCACGCACAGCACCGCGAGCAGCCCGACGCTCCACAGGACGGTCCGCCGGAACAGCTCGGACTCCCGGCCGGCGATGCCCACGGCCGTCGCCGCGATGGTCAGGTTCTGCGGGCTGATCATCTTCCCGACGACGCCGCCGGAGGTGTTCGCCGCGACCATCAGGTGCGGGTCGAGCCCGGCCCGCTCGGCCGCGGTCTGCTGCAGCGTCGCGAACAGGGCGTTGGCCGAGGTGTCCGAGCCGGTGACCGCGGTGCCGAGCCAGCCGAGGATCGGCGACAGGAAGGCGAAGGCCGCGCCGGTCCCGGCGATCCAGGTGCCGATGGAGATCGTCTGCCCGGACAGGTTCATCACGTAGGCGAGCGCGAGGACGGTGGCCACGGTCAGGAAGGCGAACCGCAGCCGGTACGCGGTCCCGGTGAACTCGCGGACGGCCGTCGCGGGCGGCAGCCGGTACAGCGCGGCGACGCCGATGCCGCAGATCAGCAGCAGCGAGCCGGGTGAGGACAGCCACTGGAGGCTGTAGACCGTGGTCGACACCGGGTCCCCGGACGCGCCGAGGACCTGCCCGTCCAGGCCCGGCCACCCGATCCTGACGTCGGTCCCGGACAGGAAGGACGTCACCGGGCCGACCAGCTTCGCCACCGAGAACACCACGATGATCAGCAGGTATGGGGCGAAGGCCATGACCAGCCGGCCGGCCGACAGTGCCTGCGAGCGCTCGGCGAGGGTGCGCTGCTCGGTCGCGACGGACCGGCCGCCGTTGGCTCCGCCCGGCTCCTCGACGGGCGCGTCGGCGGTGCGCTCGATGCGCAGTGTCTCCCTCGCCTCGGCGCCGCCGCGCGGCTGCCAGAAGCGCAGCAGGAGCACGCCGGCGGCCAGCCCGGCCAGCGAGGCGACGATGTCGGTGAGCTCGACCGACAGGTAGGTGGCGGCCAGCCACTGGGCGAGGGCGAACGCGAGTCCGATGACGAGCGCGACCGGCCAGACCTGGCGCACGCCGCGCCTGCCGTCGACGAGCAGCACCAGCAGCGTCGGGACGACGACCGCGAGCACCGGGGTCTGGTGTCCGACGACGGCACCGATCTCGTCGTACGGGATCCCGGTGAGGGTGCCCGCGGTGATGATCGGGGTGCCGACCGCGCCGAACGCGACGGGTGCGGTGTTGGCCAGCAGCACGACGACCGCCGCCCGGACCGGGGAGAACCCGAGCGCCATCAGCATGACGCCGGTGATCGCCACCGGGGCGCCGAACCCGGCCAGCGCCTCGAGCAGCCCGCCGAAGCAGAACGCGATGATGATCGCCTGTACCCGGGGGTCGTCGGAGATCAGCCCGAAGGCGGCGCGCAGGTCCTCGAACCGGCCCGCGGCCACGGTGAGCTGGTAGAGCCAGATCGCGGTGAAGACGATCCACATGATCGGGAAGAGACCGAACACCGCTCCCTCGGTGGCCGAGAGCAGGGCCAGGTGAACGGGCATTCCGAAGGCCGCCACCGCGACCACCACCGCGACGACGAGCGCGGCCAGCCCGGCCCAGTGCGCCTTCCAGCGCAGGGCACCCAGCGTCACGAAGATCGCCACCAGCGGGAGCAGTGCGACGAGCGCGGACAGCCAGACATGCCGAGCGGTTCGGGATCGTGCTGGAACACAGGTCGCCCCCCCGGGGTGCCGTCGCCGTTGACGGTCGCAGCCTGTCACGCTTCGCCCGGTTTCACCGGTTCGGCGGCCATCCGGGGCGTACCGGACAGGGCACACAAAACGAGAGCGCACTGTCGTTTGAGCGGCTACCGTGGAGTGCGACGCGCCGCCCACCCACCGGAGGCCAGCACCATGACCGACACCGCCACGGACTTCTCGCTCCCGCTGCACATGCGCCGCGACCGGTTCCGGCCCGACGCCGACCTGGAGCGCATCCGGGACTCCGGCGAGATCCCGCGGGTACGGACCGCGTTCGGCGCCGACGCCTACCTCGTGACCCGCTACGACGACGTGCGCCAGGTGCTCGGCGACGCCGCCACCTACTCCAACGCCGGGAGCGCCGCGCTGACCCGCCCGGACGCCCCGCCGCTCTCGGAGCGGGAGCAGGAGCAGATGCGGGCGGGGCAGCTGCTGGCGCAGGACCCGCCGGAGCACACGAGGCTGCGCCGCTTCCTCACCCGCGAGTTCACCCAGCGCCGGATGACCCGCCTGGAGCCGCGGATCACCGAGATCGTCGACGAGCACCTCGACGCGCTGGAGGCCGCCGGGCCGGGTGCCGACCTGGTCACCCTGTTCGCCCTGCCGGTGCCGTCGATGGTCATCTGCGAGCTGCTCGGGGTGCCCTACACCGACCGCGACGAGTTCACCGCACGCTCGACCCGCCTGCTCGACGTGTCGCTGCCGGAGCAGGAGCGGCGCGCCGTGAGCCGGGAGAACCGGGCCTACATGAGCCGGCTCGTCGACGGGGCGCTGGCCGACCCGGGCGAGGACATCCTGGGCATGCTGATCCGCGAGCACGGCGAGGAGATCAGCCACGACGAGCTGGTCGGGATCGCGTCGCTGCTGCTGATCGCCGGGCACGAGACGACGTCGAACATGCTGTCGCTGGGCACCCTGGCGCTGCTGGAGGACCCGGAGCAGGCCGCGCTGCTGCGCAGCGACCCCGAGCTCGCCCGCCCCGCCGTGGAGGAGCTGCTGCGCTGGCTGTCGATCGTGCACACCGGGGTGGTCAGGGTGACGACGACCGACACCGTGCTGCGTGACACCCCGATCCCGGCGCAGTCGCTGGTGATGTGCTCGCTCCCCGCGGCCAACCGCGACAGCGCGTCCGGGTTCGACGACCCCGCCCGGCTCGACGTCACCCGGGGTGCGGCCGGGCACGTCGCGTTCGGGCACGGGGTGCACCACTGCCTCGGCGCCCCGCTGGCCAGGATGGAGATGGCGACGGCGTTCCCCGCCCTGCTCCGCCGCTTCCCCACGCTCGCCCCGGCCGGGCCGGTGCCGCCCGAGGCCTTCCGGGCCTACCACTTCGTCTACGGCATGCACACGCTGCCGGTGACCTGGTGAGCCAGGGCGATACCGTGCTCCGATGACCGCCTCGTCGCTCGACGGCTCCCCGGCGGGCCGTCCGCTGCGCGCCGACGCCGCCCGCAACCACCGCCGGATCATCGACACGGCGGCCGCGGCGTTCGAGTCGGACGGAGCGGACGTCCCGCTGGAGGAGATCGCGCGCCGGGCCGGGGTCGGCGTCGCGACGCTGTACCGCCGGTTCCGGACCCGCGACGTGCTGGTGCGGGCGGTGCTGGACCAGGTGTTCGTCGCCGAGATCGAGCCGACCGCGGCCGCCGGGGACGGCGACCCGTGGGCCGACCTGGCCGGGTCGCTGGGCCGGGCGGTCGAGGCCATCGCCGGACGCCGGACACTCCTGCAGCTGGCCCGGGAGACCGGTGCGTTCGACGTCGAGTCCGCCGAGCGCTACGGCCGGACGCTGACCCGGCTGCTGGAGCGGGCGCGCGAGGCGGGCGCGGTCCGCCCGGAGCTCACCCCACGGGACCTGTCGGCGGTGCTGGTCATGGCGCTCGCCGTCGCCGAGGGGTCGGACGCGGCGGCGACGGCGTCGGGCGAGGACCGCGCCCGCTACCTGGCGCTGCTCCTCGACGGGCTGCGCCCGGGGAACCCGCCGCTGCCCGCGGGGTCGGAGGAGACCTAGCAACGATCGGGGCACGGTGGCTCCCGCGGGCGGCGCGGACCGGATACGGTTCTGGCCGTCCGCTCGGCAACGGCGCCGGGCGGATCCGCACTCCTCCGCCTCGTCGCACCGGGTGCTGCAGCGGTCCGACCGCAGCCGCCGGGCCCCGCGCCGGGCCGGGAACCGGCCGTCGAAACGGACCGCGCGACGCCGCCCGGCGCCCGACCGGACCGCGCGCGACGGCGCCGGGGTTCAGCCGCCGAACCGGTCCGGGTGCAGCCGGCGGGCGAGCGTCGCGACCGCGTCGGCGTTGCGGATGCCGGGGCTGACCTCGGCGAAGGTCGTGGTGAACACCTTGCCGTCGCGGACCGCGGGGACCGTGGCCAGGGCCGGGTCGTTCCGCAGACGCTCGGCCAGCGGCTCCGCGCCCTCCGGTCCGACATCGCGCCCGCAGCAGGCCGGGATCACGATCACGTCCGGGCGGGCCGCGACGATGCCCTCCAGCGACACGGTGCGCTGCCGGCCGGCGATGGTGTCGAACGCCTGCCGCCCGCCCGCGGCCTCGATGATCGTCGGCGCGACGTCGCCGGTGCCGAAGACCCGCAGCTCACCGGAGCTGCCCGGGGAGTTCAGCATCGCCACCCGCGGACGGTCGGCGACCCCGGCGAGCCGGCCCGCCACGTCGCCGAGGGTGCTGCGCATGCCGGCGACGACCTGCGCGGCCCGGTCCTCGGCGCCGAGCAGCCGACCGAGGTCGGTGAGGTCGCACTCGACGCCGGCGAAGGACACGTCGTTGGCGCCGATGCTCTGCTGACCGCCGCCGTCGGCGGTGGGGCAGTAGGCGCTGAACAGGAAGGTCTCCGTGCCGGTGGCGCCGAGCTCGGCGCGGGTGCCGAGGCCCTCCCGGGTGAACGCGCCGGTGAAGCCGGAGACGACGAGGTCCGGATCGACCCGCAGCACCTCCTCGCGCGACGGGTACTCCTCGGGCCAGTAGCTCTGCGGGCGGAAGTCACCGTCGAGCTGCGCCGGCAGCGGGTTGTCCAGGTAGGCCGCTCCGACGAGCCGGTCCCCCGCCCCGAGCGCGAGGACGGCCTCGATGCCGTTCTGGAACATCGCGACGACCCGCTCCGGGCGCTGCACCGGGACGTCGACGCCGCAGTTCACCACCGACGCCGTGGCAGGTGCGGCGCCGAGGTCGCCGGGCGCCGTAGCCGGGTCACCCGCGCCGCACCCCGCGAGGAGCAGCAGCCCGGCGAGCAGCGGCGCCCAGCGGCGCGGGTTCCCGATCACCGCGACAGCATAGCCACGACACCTGATTAGCTCTTCAGATGTGCGGCTCTCGTCACGGGCCGGTCCCCGCGCCGCCCGGCGTCAGAGGGTGTGCTGCAGCCGCTCCGCGAGCAGCCCCACGAACCGGGACGGGTCGGCGAGCTCGCCGCCCTCGGCCAGCAGCGCCATGCCGTGCAGCAGCTCGACGGTGCCGCTCTCGTCCTTGCCGGCCGCGCGCGCGTCCCGCAGCCCAGTGACCAGCGGGTGCGACGGGTTGAGCTCGAGGATCCGCTTCACCTTCGGCGGCTCCTGCCCCATCGCCCGGTACATCTTCTCCAGGGTCGGGGTCATGTCGAACTCGTCGCCGACGAGGACGGCCGGGGAGGTGGTGAGCCGGGTGGAGAGCCGCACCTCCTTGACGTCCTCGGTCAGGACCTCGGCCATCCAGGTGCAGAGGTCGGCGAACTCGGTCTGCTTGGCCGCCGCCTCCTCCTTCTCCTCGTCGGTCTGCAGGTCGACCTGGCCCTTGGCGATCGAGCGCAGCGGGGTGCCGTCGAAGCCGTCGACGGCGTCGACCCACACCTCGTCGACCGGGTCGGTCAGCAGCAGGACCTCGTAGCCCTTGTCCCGGAACGCCTCCATGTGCGGGGAGGCCTCGATCGCGGTCCGCGAGTCCCCGGTCATGTAGTAGATCGCGTCCTGACCCTCGCGCATCCGCTCCTTGTAGGCGGCGAGCGAGGTCGGCTTCTCCGCGTCGTGGGTGCTCTCGAACACCGACACCCCGAGGATGGTGTCGCGGTTGTCGGCGTCGGACAGCAGGCCCTCCTTGAGCGCCCGGCCGCACTGCTCCCAGAAGATCGCGAACTTCTCCGGCTCGTTGTCGCGCATCGACCCGAGGACCGACAGCACCTTCTTCACCAGGCGCCTGCGGATCGCCGAGATCTGGCGGTCCTGCTGCAGGATCTCCCGCGACACGTTCAGCGAGAGGTCCGCGGCGTCGACGACGCCCTTGACGAACCGCAGGTACTCGGGGACGAGCGCCTCGCAGTCGTCCATGATGAACACCCGCCGGACGTAGAGCTGCACCCCACGGCGGGCGTCGCGCATGTAGAGGTCCATCGGTGCGACCTTCGGCAGGAACAGCAGCGCCTGGTACTCGAAGGTGCCCTCGGCGGCGAGCCGGATCGTCTCCAGCGGCTCCTGCCAGTCGTGGCTGACGTGCCGGTAGAACTCGGCGTACTCCTCCTCGGTCACGTCCTTCTGCGGGCGGGCCCACAGCGCCTTCATCGAGTTCAGCGTCTCGGGCGCGGCGTCGTCGGTGTCCTCCGCCGTGCCGGTTCCGGCAGGCATGCGGACCGGCCAGGTGATGAAGTCGGAGTAGGTCTTCACGATGCGCCGCAGGACCGAGGGGTCGGCGTAGTCGTGCAGCTGGTCCTCGGCGTCGGACGCCTTGAGGTGCAGGGTGACCGCGGTGCCCTGCGGGGCGTCGGCGACCGGCTCGATCGTGTAGGTGCCCTCGCCGTCGGAGCTCCAGCGCACGCCCTCGGACGTGCCGGCCTTGCGGGTCACGAGCTCGACCCGGTCGGCCACCATGAACGAGGAGTAGAAGCCGACGCCGAACTGGCCGATCAGCTCCTGGCGGGCGTCGTCACCCGCCTCCCGGAGCTTCGCGAGGAGCTCCGCGGTGCCCGACCGCGCGATCGTGCCGATCAGGTCGACGACCTCGTCGCGGGTCATGCCGATGCCGTTGTCGCGCACGGTGAGGGTGCGCGCCTCGGCGTCCGGCACGAGATCGACGTGCAGGTCGTCGGTGTCGGCGCCCAGGTCCTTGTCCTGGTAGGCGGCGAGACGGAGCTTGTCCAGCGCGTCGGAGGCGTTGGAGATCAGCTCGCGCAGGAAGACGTCCTTGTTCGAGTAGATCGAGTGGATCATCAACCGCAGCAGCTGCCGGGCCTCGGCCTGGAACTCGATCGTCTCGCCGCCGGTCGTCCCGCCGCCGGTCTCCGCGGAGTCGGTGTTCTGGCTGGTCGACGGATCCGTGCTCACGTCAGTCGTCCTCTCGGGTCTTCACGGGGTGGTGCGGCCATGATTGTGCCGAACCGGGACGGTCGCGCGCCCCCCAGTCCGACCCCTGCTCCGTCGTCGGCGGCGCGGTGACCGGTACCGTCGCGGGCGGAAACCCCCGAACCGGACGGATCACCCTCGTGCGCACGACCCGCAGCCCGGCCCGCCGCCTCGTCGCGGTGCTGCTGCTGTCGCTGGTGGCCGCGCTCGCCCCGGTCGCCGGGTCGCTGACCGCCGAGGCCGTCCCGGCCACGGCGGCGGCCTCGGTCGGGCAGGACGTCGCTCCCGCCGAGGCGCCCCGGCCCGCGCTGCTGGGGCGCTCCGCCCACGACGGTCCGGTCGCACCCGACGCGACCGGCCACCCCGGCCCGGCCCTGGACCTGCTGGTCCTCGACGCCGCCGGGCTCCCGCACGAGGCGCCCGGCCGCGTCGACGACCGCACGACGGCCGCCGCCCCGGAGCCCGGGACCGGCGCGGACATCGGGTCGCGGGGACCCCCGCGGGCCTGACCGGACGACCCCACCGGTCGCCGCCGCCCGCGACTCCCCCGCACCCCCGCCGTGCCCCGGTCCTGACCGGGGTGCCCGCCGCCGAGGATCCCTGTGAAGCCACGCCCCGTGCTCTGGCGGGCGCTCATCGCGCTCGCCGTGCTCGCCCTGTCCTCCGTCGTCGCGCTCACCACCGCCCCCACGCTGGGCCTGGACCTGCGCGGCGGCACCCAGATCGTCCTGGAGACCCGCGACACCCCCGAGGTCGCCGCCGACGGTGAGGCCACCGACCGCGTGCTGGAGGTGCTGCGCGGGCGCATCGACGGGCTCGGTGTGGCCGAGCCGAGCCTGGCCCGGTCCGGGGAGAACCGGATCATCGTCGAGCTCCCCGGGCTGACCGACCCCGCGGAGGCCGCGGAGACGCTCGGGCGCACCGCGCAGCTGACGATGCACCCGGTGCTGGGGGTCGGTGACCCCGCCGCCGGGGGGACCGGCGTCGACGAGCAGGGCCAACCGCTGCAGCTCGGCCCGCCGGCCCTGACCGGCGACATGGTCGGCTCGGCGATGTCCTCGCCCAACCCGCAGGGCGTCGGGCACATCGTCAACATCTCCTTCGACGGTGACGGCCCCGCCCGCTGGCAGGCCCTCACCGGCCAGGCCGCCTGCGCGCCGTCCGGCGACCCGCAGCGTCGGGTCGCGATCGTGCTCGACCAGCAGGTCATCTCCTCCCCGCAGGTCGTCGAGGACATCCCGTGCAACGTCGGCATGCTCGGCGGGCAGACCCAGATCACCGGCAACTTCTCCCCCGAGCAGGCCTCCGAGCTGGCCGTGCTGATCGAGGGCGGCGCCCTCCCGCTGCCGGTGGAGATCATCGAGCAGCGGACCGTCGGCCCGACCCTGGGCGCCGACGCGATCTCCGCGAGCGCCTGGGCCGCGATCATCGGCTCCGCGCTGGCCGGGGCCTTCCTCATCGTGGTGTACCGGCTCGTCGGGTTCGTCGCCGTCGTCGCGCTCGGCGGGTACGCGCTCGTCGCCTACGCGGTGCAGACCGGGCTCGGCGCGACGCTCACGCTGCCCGGCCTGGCCGCCTTCGTGCTCGCGGTCGGCATGGCCGTCGACGCGAACGTGCTGATCGCCGAACGCTCCCGCGAGGAGTACGCGGCGAAGCCACGCCTGGAACGCGCCTCGGAGATGGGCTACGCCAACTCGCTGTCCGCGGTCGGCGACGTCGCGGTGACCTCGCTGCTCGCCGCCGTGCTGCTGTTCGGACTCGCGTCGGGGCCGGTCCGCGGGTTCGGTGTCACGCTGGTCATCGGTGTGGTCGTGTCGCTGTTCTCGGCGCTGGTGCTGTCCCGGCTGCTCACCCTCGCCGTCCTGCGGATCCCCGCGGTGAAGCGCAGGCCGCGGATCACCGGCATCACCGAGATCGGCCCCGTCCGGCGCAGGCTGGAGGCGAGCGACCCCGGGTTCCTGCGGCGCCCGGCCCGCTACCTCGCCGTCGCCGGGGTCGTCGTGGTGGTGATGGTGTCCGGGCTGTTCGTACGCGGCCTGGAGCTCGGTGTCGAGTTCACCGGCGGCCGACTGGTCGAGTTCACGACGTCGAACCCGGTGAGCGTGGAGCAGGTCCGCGACGCCGTGGACGCCACCGGGATCGGCGGGCTCACCGTCACCGAGACCGGCGACGGCGCGGTGGCCCTGCGCTCCGGCGAGCTCACCGACGCCCAGGTCGGGCAGCTGCGCGAGGCCGTCGGCGCGGCGGGCGGCGGCGCCGAGCTGCTCCGCGACGAGCTCATCGGGCCCAGCCTCGGTGCCGAACTGGCCCGCGGCGGGATCATCGCGCTGGGTGTCGCGCTCGCCGCGCAGTTCCTGTATCTGGCGTTCCGGTTCCGCTGGACGCTCGGCGCCGGCGCGGTCGCGGCGCTGCTGACCAACGTCCTCGTGGTGGTCGGGGTGTTCGCCTGGACCGGCCGCACCGCCGACGGGGTGTTCCTCGCGGCGCTGCTCACCGTCATCGGCTACTCGGTCAACGACACCGTCGTCGTGTTCGACCGCGTCCGCGAGCACTGGGCACGCAACGCGACGCTCCCGTTCCACACGTTCGTGGGGTCGGCAGTGCTCTCGACCCTGCCGCGGACGGTGAACACCGGCATCTCGACGCTGACGATCCTGACCGTGCTGCTCTTCCTCGGCGGGGCGACCCTCGGCGACTTCGCGCTGGCGCTGATCGTGGGCATCGTGGTCGGGACGGTGTCGACGATCGTCGTCGCCGGGCCGGTGTCGATCCTGTTGCAGCGGCGCTGGCCGGGGCCCGCGCCGCGGACGTCCGGAGCGAAGCAGCCGGTCGGCAAGGCGGGACGGCGCCACCCGTCGAAGGCCGACCGGGCACGGCGCCGCGCGGGCGACGGCGCGGTCGTCTGAGTGCGCGCGGGTCACGAGCGGTCACCGAGGTCGAGGCGTTCACCGCAGCGGTCGATCCCGGCGCGGATCATCGCGCCGTAGCCGTCGTCGGGCAGCGCCCCCACCCGGTCCCGGGCACGGGTCAGGTGGTGGCGCGCCCGCTCGTCGTCGCCGAGGCGGCGGTGCACGTCGGCGAGGTTGAGGTGCAGCGAGGGCAGGAACCCACCGACGCTCAGCGACGCGTGGTGGCGCTGCACCCGCTCGTCGGTCAGCTCGTCGGCGGCGGCCAGGGCGCGCTCGTCCCACACCAGCTCGGTGTGCGGGTCGTCCTGCACGTCGGCGGCGTAGTGGGCCAGCGTGCACCGGTGGAACGGGTCGCCGTCGGCACCCACCTGCTCCCACAGGGCGTCGAACCGGGCACGTGCGCCGGTCCGGTCCCCGGCACGGCCCGCCTCGACGGCGACGACGACGGCGTCCATGACCGGGTCCATGACGGGGTCGGTGGTGGCGGGCTGGTCCACGGGTCCTCCGGCGCTCGGGGGCGGGTTCGGGACGCATGCTGCACCGGACCCCCGACAGTTCCGTTCACCCGCTGGGCAGCTCCCGCCAGCGCGCCTCGACCGCACGCCACTCACGGTCCACCCGTCCCGACGCCCGGGCCCGGCCCAGGACGCCGGCGGCCGTGTACAGCGCGACCAGCAGGAACCCACCGACGGCCAGCACCGTCGCCGACCGCAGGATGCCGGCCGTCCGGACCTCGGTCGGGCGGGTCGGAGCGGCCGGGGCACCGTCCGGGCCGAGCCACAACCCGACCGTCCGGCCGGGGTCGACCCGCCCGCCGACGGTCACCGTGGCGGTCCGCACCACGCCGCGGTCGTCGGTCCAGCCGACCACGACCGGCCCGGGCCCCGCGGTCGTCCCGAGCACGGTCGCGCCCACCCGCGTGGTTCCGGTCGCCTCGGCGGCGGCGGTCTCGGCGGCGTCACCGGCCGCGATCGCCAGCAGCAGGAGCAGCCCGGCCGCGACGGGCACGACGACCCGCCGGAGCCAGGCCAGGGCCCGCTCGACACCGTCGGGCTCGTCGCAGAGGTTCATGGGTCGAGGGTCGACCCGTCCGGTCCACCGGACAATGCGGAAGTTCCGCTCTCAGCCTTCGGCAGTGACAGAGACAGAACGGATGTGGTCGGCGAGCGCCTGCACGGCGGGCCACCCGGGAGAGCTCGGCTCCAGGGCCGCGCCCCAGCACAGCGACAGCCCGCGCCGGGCCCACGACTCCTCCAACGCAACCACCTGCAGGCGGCCGGCGCGGGACGGGACGGCGGCCGCGCGACGGGGCACGACGGCGAGTCCGGCCCCCGCCTCGGCCAGCGCGACCACCGTGCCCAGGTCCGCGGCGCGGGTGCGGTACCGCGGCGCGAGTCCGGCCTCGGCCGCCTGCGCGTCGAGCGAGAGCTGCAGCGGTGCCGACGCGGCCAGCCCCACCATGGGGTGCTCGGCCGCCTCGGCGAACGCGATCGTGTCCCGCCCGTCGAGCACACCGCGCCCGGTACCGACGACGACCAGCGAGTCGTCGCACAGCGGCTCCGCGCGCAGTCCCTGCCCGGCGGCCACCTGGTCGAGCACGATCCCCAGGTCCGCTCCACCGTCGGCGAGTGTGCGGGCAGTCTCGACGCTGCGCCGCAGGGTGACGTCGACGTCGGAGTGCGGCCGGGCCAGCAGGAACGCCGTCACCGCCCGCGGCACGAGGTCGTGCATCGCGGAGCTCCCGGCGAGCAGCGAGAGGGGCGCGCTCGCCGGCCGGGAGTAGGAGGCGATCGCGCCGTCGAGGCGCGCCGCCCGGTCGAGGACGTCGCGGGCGTGGCGGGCCAGTGCCCGCCCGGCCGGGGTGGTGCGCACACCGCGCCGCTCCCGGACCAGCAGCTCGACCCCGGCGTGCCGCTCCAGGGCCCGGACCCGCGCGCTCGCCGACGGCAGGCTCAGGTTGGCCCGCGCGGCGCCACCGGCGATGGAGCCCTCGGCGACGACGTGTAGGAACAGTCGCAGGTCGGTGAAGTCGTACTGCACCCGTCGAGCCTATGGCAGTGCCGTACCCAGTGGGTCTCCTCAGGCGGACAGGGGCTGTCCGCGTCGTGGGCCAGGATCGTCGCCATGACCCCGACCCTGCAGATCGCGTTCGACGCCGCGGACCCGCACGCCCTCGTGCGGTTCTGGGCGGCTGCCCTCGGTTACGAGGTGGAGGACCACACGACGGTCGTCGACGGCCTGCTGGCCGCCGGCCACCTCGGCGAGGCCGACGTGCTGGCCGACGGCGACCGCCGCGGGTTCCGGGACGTCGCCACCGCCCGCGGCCCGGGCCCGCGGCTGTTCGTGCAGCGTGTCCCCGAGTCGAAGTCGGCCAAGAACCGGGTGCACCTGGACCTGCAGGTCGGGCCGACCGAGGCGCCCGCGGAGGTGGAGCGCCTGGTCGCGCTCGGGGCGCGGGTGCTGTGGACGACGAGCGACCGGGGCCCGGTGACCACCACGCTCACCGACCCCGAGGGCAACGAGTTCTGTGTGAGCTGAGACCCGCCCGGCTCAGGCGGGTTCGAAGTCGTAGACCCGGCCGCCGACCTGCATCAGGTCGACCGCGCCGACCAGGCCGCCGTCGCCCCCGCCCTGGTTGAACCCGGCGGCGTAGGCGGTCATCTGCGGGTACTCGGCCATGATCTGTTTCAGGGTGCGCTGCTCGCCGCCGTCGCGGCACTGCCGGTAGGCGTCCACCCGGCCGATCTGGTGGGTCAGACAGAAGGTGCCGGCGCCGACGTCGTAACGGGTCCAGGTGCCGGCGGGCGCCCGGTCGGGCAGGTAGGTGAGGACGTACAGGTCACGGGCTTCCAGGGTGCTCCCGTTGACGTCGACGGCGATCGCGAACGACGGCATCTGCCCGCTCGAGGACGCCGGGTCGCGGTACGCCCAGTAGCTGGCGTCGGTGAACCGGGACAACGGCCCGGCGACCTCGTCGGTGGCGTACTGACGCTTGTCGCCGTCGCCCGGGGTGCGCAGCTCGAGCGCGCCGGTGCCGCCGTCGGGCGGGGCACCGTGGCGGGCGGTGTACTCGCGGCTGCCGGAGCCCTCGTCGAGGGTCCCGGCGAACTGGTTGGAGGCCGTCGGGGTGACGGTCACCCGCCCCGAGGGGCCGAACGGGCCGATCGCCAGTGCGGGCTGCAGTGAAGCGAGCCCGACCAGGGCCGCCACCGCCAGGGCGGCCGCGACCGCTCCGTTCCGTCGTCGTCGTCGACGCATCCGTCCTCCTCGAGCGGGTCCGTGCTGGTCAACGACCGGACCGGCGCGGGGATACCGTCACCGACGGGTACGGATCTCCAGCTCGACCTGCACGACGTCGCCGACCTCGACCTCCTCGGCCCGGCGTACGGCATCCTTCACGGGCAGGAGGAACCCGCCGTCGCGCGGGAAGAGCGAGGTGCTGAACCGGGTCGCGCCCAGCACGGCGTCGACGGGGACCATGCCCCAGCCGTAGGTGACGTCCCGCGCGACGTCGGCGACGACCGCCGCGGCATCGTCCGGCAGCCGGACGAAGTGGTACGGCGCCGGACCCCGCCAGTGCACGATCTCCCCCGCGATCCGCATGGCGACGATCCTGGCACCGCTCAGGCCAGCACGGTGCCCGGCGCGGCCTCGTACGGGGTGAAGAAGTCGTTCGCGGGGGCCCCGGCGAGGGTGAGCTCCAGCGCCGGGACGGCGGCACCGTCGATCTGCTCGCGGATGATGTCGGCGTGGCCCGCGTGCCGGGCGAACTCCTCGACCAGGTGGACGAGGTAGTAGCGGGTGTGGATCGGGCGCGCGTCGTGGATCCCGTTCCACGGGGTGGGCGGTGCCGTGGACTCCGCCGCCGGGTCGGTCCGCGAGACGACGACGAGCAGCTCGGTCCGTGCGTCGTCGAACTGGGCCAGGGTGCCGGCGACCGTCTCGTGGTCGCCGATCGCGAAGCCGGCGGTGAACTCGGCGACCGCGGCCGCGTCGAGGGGCTGGGTGGTGACCTCGGTGGTCAGCCGCTGCACCGCGCCGCGCATGCAGTAGGCGGCGTGCTTGACCAGGCCGCCGATCGACAGCGCGCTGCGGCACGGGGTCGCACGGGCCTGCTCCTCGGTGAGGCCGTACAGGGCCGAACGGATCGCCGTGAGCTGCTGGTCGATGTAGTGGAGGAGTCCGGTGGTCTCGTCGTGGCGGGCGGGTGCGTACATGGCGTCCTCCGGGGTGTTCGGGAGCGGTCGAGGACGACCCTGCCGCCCGATGCGGTCAGGTCCGGTCCTCGGCGGCGGAGGAGGCCGGGAAACCGGTGGGCGGCCGGCCACTGCGCCCCGGCCCGGCGACGAGCTGACCCGCCCCGACCGCGGGAGTCAGTCCATTCCGGTCCTCCCCGGCGCCCAGAACGGCTTGGTCACGACGTTGCGCCGGTGCCAGCCCCGGTCGCGGACCAGGTGCTCGCGCACCATCTGAATGGTCCCGGCCTCGCCCGCCAGGTACGCCGTCCCCGGTGTCTCCGGCAGGTCCAGCTTCGCCACGGCCGCGACGAGATCGGCGGACTTGACGGCCGATCGGCCGTTGCGGTGGATCCAGGTGACCTCGCCGGGTATCGGCAGCCGCTCCTGCTCGGTGTCGACCTCGATCGCCACGTGCACCGGGGCGCCGTCGCCCAGACCGCGGATCATCGCGCCGAACGCGACCGCGGCGGTCTCGTCCCCGGCGAAGAGGTGGTAGGCGCTGGGCCGGGTGACGAACGAGCCCTCCGGCCCGAACACGCTGACCTCCTCGCCCGGACGGACCCGCCGTGCCCACTGCGCGCCCGGCCCCTCGCCGTGATCGAAGATCCGCAGCTCCATGCGGGTTCCGTCGTACTCCCAGATCGAGTAGGTCCGCAGCGCGCCGACCAGCAGGTCGACGACCGGGTTGGCCGCCCCGGCCTGCACACGGATCTGCTGACCGGGCTTCACCTCGAGGTCGCGAATCCCGGCGCCGGTGAGGGTGATCGCCCGGAAGCGGCCCGCGAGGGGCTCGACGTGCTCGACGGTCGCCGTCCGGAGCAGGGTGTCGATGAGTCGTTTCACGCGGGCACCGCCTCGGTCAGCACGGAGAACTCGGTGCCGCCGTGGAACGGGATGCGGACCGAGACGAACCCGTGCGCTGGGTCGCGGATCCAGGCGAGGTAGTCGGCGTAGAGGTCCGGCATCAGCCCGACGTTGTCGGTGATGACCAGGGCGCCCGGCCTCAGTGCCGGGGTCACCAGGCGGTGGACCTCGAGTGCGACGTCCGGGAAGCCGTCGTTGAGAAACATGTCGACCGGGCCGTCGAGGGCGCGCAGGGTCTCGCGGGCGTCGCCGACCCGGATCTCGACGTACTGCTCCAGACCCGCCTCGGCGATGTGGGCGCGGGCCCGCGCCGCCTTGCGCGGCACCCGCTCGGCGCTGATCACCGTTCCGCCGCCGTTGTCCCGGACCGCGGCGGCCAGCCAGATCGTCGAGATCCCGAACGACGTCCCGAACTCGACGATCGTGCGCGCGCCCGTGGCGCGGGCCTGGGTGTAGCAGTACGCCGCCTGCTCCTTCTCCAGGGTCAGGAACTCGTCGTCGAACGCGCGGACCTGCTCCTCGGTGAGCTCGCCGGGACGCGGGTACTCCGCGAGGTCCTTCGGCGGGACAGGCTCGGGCCGGCTGTCGGACTCGGCGTACAGCCGTTCGAGGACGGCGGCGGTTCGCGGGTCGAGCGTGCTGAGCACCTGGAGCATGGTGAGCCTTCCCTTGGTTGTATCGTCGCAGGTAGAAGCCATATTCTAAGTAGGAGCTCACTTTCTGGGCTACTCGCTTTCGGCCCGCGCACCCGGGAGGGACATGACCCCGCAACAGCGCCGGATCGCCGCACGTCGGCGGCCGCGTCAGGTCCGGGCAGAACTCACCCGCGAGCGGATCCTCACCGCGGCTGCTCACGTTTTCACCACGTACGGCTACGCCGCAGGCACCACGAACCGGATCGCCGAGGAGGCCCGGTGCTCGATCGGCTCGCTGTACCAGTACTTCCCGAACAAGGACGCGATCCTGGCCGAGCTCCTGACCCGGCACCTGGACCAGGGTGCCGCGCCGCTGACGACCGGTGAGGACGCAGGCGATCAGCCGTTGGAGGAGCTCGTGCGGGCGATGGTGCGCACGGCGATCGCGAACCACCGCGACGACCCACGACTGCTGCGGCTGTTCATGGAGGAAGCGCCACGCGCCGGCGCCGTCATGACGAAGATCGAGGCGTACCAGCGCGGCCGGATGCGCAGGTTCCGGGACCTCCTGGTCCGTCATCCCGACGCGGGCGTCGAGGACACGGAGGCCGCCGCGCAGATCGTCACGACCACCCTGGAGATCATGGTCCACGCGCTGTCGGCGGCGCCGGACCGGATCCCCGCGCGACGGCTGGAGAACGAGCTGACCGCGATGATCACCGCGTATCTCCGAGAGAGGTAGTCGGCCCGTCGACAGGGATCTGTGCACTTCCCCGACCCCGCCGTCCGCGCCTCGCAGTCCGTCCGAGGGTTCGTGGATCCGGAGCCACCACCCGCATCATCGCCGGGCTAGCGCGCGCGAATGCCTCCGACCGGTCGCACTCCGGCGCGGGCCAACCGATCTGCCGCCTGCTCGATCAGAGCCGTGGTCGACGGTGACTCCGGTTCCCCGTGCAGAGCGTCCCAGCGGGCGTTGTGAGCAGCCGGCCACAGACTTGCTGCCCACGCGAGTTCCAGCTCGTCGGGCGTGAAGGGTCGACCGCGCACGTTCTGATAAGCGTTCAGGAACGCCTCGGAGCTGGTGAGGCTCGCCAGCGTCGGTGGTTCACCGGGCGAGCGGGGGAACGCCCCGCTCGCAGCACCGACGAGCGCAGCTTCCGGCTGCCAGGCAAGACTGTCCCAGTCGTGTAGCGCCCACAGCGTCGGTCCGTGCCAGCGCAGGTTCTGCGCCTCGAAATCGGAATGCCCCAGGACGCAGGGCGCGTCCGCCCCGCGCAGCCTGGCCCGCACTCGCTGCGCGATGTCCTCGACGAACTGCGGCACCACACTCTGGTCCCGCTGGTCCAGGAACCCGATGCTCGGCCAGACACCGCGGCCGGCGTGGTCCCAGCGGACCCAGCGCGGATTCGGCAACGGCGGCGCCACCCGCACGTTCTGCAACTCGGCGAGCAGCCAGCCGAAGACTCCCCCATAGCGCGACGCGACCTCGGGAGTGTCACCACCCGAGACCTCCCCACCGGGCCTGAACTCCTCGGCATGGAGGACCATCCCGCCGGAACTGATCGCCGCGGTCAACGGCCTCGGGCACGGGAACCCGCGCTCGGCGAGCTGCGCCTGTGCCAGCACACATGCCTCCGCACGGCTGTCGTCCTCCCTGGCCTTCAGGACCACCTCAGCCCCGTCGTCGAGGCACAGCCCCAGCACCACGGACATCTGCGCCACAGCGAACAGCACCTCGACCGGCTCGCTGCCGAGATTCTCCCGGCACCACGGCCCGACCCAGGCGGGCACCTCGTCCACGAGCATCTCTGCACTGTCTCGCCGAGCCACCGAACCAGCAAGCAGGCCTTGTGCCCCCTGTGTGCCCCCGCCCGGGACCGGCCAGGCCGACCCGCGTCACCGACGACGGGAGGCCTCATGTCTCAAGCGCGGCAGTACCAATCGTCGTGTCCGGAGATCGAGTCGGTCTCGGTACCGGGGATCGGGAACTGGACACGGAACGTGAACGCCCGAGGCGTCGGTCCGTGAGCCCGGAGATGGGCGAGCCGCTCCTCTGCCTCGTCCACCGAAGGCCGATGCCCGGCCGGGACCCACCACAGCGCCTGATGCATCTCGCCGAGGCGCACGAAACTCTCCCGCTTTCGGCGGAGCACCGCGACATGGGCCGGGTCGCGGTACACGAAGTCGGCCAACGCCTCGACCGAGGCCCACACGGACATGTTGACGATGAGCCGGTCGTCCCCGAACGCCCGGACCGCAGTGGCGTCGCCGTCCTCGGTCTGCATGCGCCACAGGAATCCGGGCGCGTTGTCGACCACAGCGTTCACCGGGGCGAGGGCCTCGACGAACCACCCGAGTTCGGGCTCGGACAGCGGAACCACCGGTAGCGCGATGTTGACCTGTGCAATCTCCCAGTCGCTCACGGAGCCGGACGCTAGCGAGCAGACGGCCCACGGCGCCACCCCCGAGGAAGCGCACACATCAGGCTCCGCCCGGACCCGGCACCGCTCGGATATCAGGGAGGTGCGGCAGGGCCGGTGACCTCCGCACGGCGCGCCGCGCATGATCATGTCCCGGACCCATCGCCGGGCTGTGGCACGTCGCCGAGAGACGACGAGAGGTCGCGAGAGCATCTCCGCTGCTCAGCGCACGAACCCCGCTCCCCCGGCGCATGTCGGGGAGAACGGGGCGGACGAGTCGGTCTGTAAGCCGGATCCTGTTCCCGGGCACCTCACGGTGCTCCGTTCGGCGACCATCCATCTCGGCCTGCCGTCGCCGGCAGGCTCCAGCGGTCCACCCGCAGGCTCGGGCGGGCAGCCCTCGAACGCCTGCGCAGCCGTACACGTACGGCCTCTCGACCTTGCTCCGGGTGGGGTTTACCGAGCCACCCCGGTCACCCGGGGTGCTGGTGGTCTCTTACACCACCGTTTCACCCTTACCCCCGGCCCTGAGGCCGGTGGCGGTCTGTTCTCTGTGGCACTGTCCCGCGGGTTGCCCCGGGTTGCCGTTGACAACCACCCTGCCCTGTGGAGTCCGGACTTTCCTCGGCAGGACCCGGAGGTCCCGCCGCGGCCGCCCGACCGACTCGTCCGCAACGACGAGGATACTCATGCCGCCACGGCTGCCCGCACGACCTCCGCCAGTTCGGCGCGGCTGGGGCCCTCGGACAGCGGTGCGCCGACTGGTCGTGCTACGCGGCTGGCCGGTCGCGCGCTACCGGGACCGGCTGGTCTCGGTGGCGGAGTGCTCGCTGCTCACGTCCCGCAGAACGTCCTGAACGGCGGGGCGTCCGGCCCGGCCGGCAGGGCGTAGCGCTCGTAGCCCTCGCGCTCGGTGAACGGGTCCGCGAGGACCTGCAGCAGCCACTGCACCGGTTCCAGGTCCCCCTCGACGGCGGCGTCCAGCGCCTCCTCGACGAGGTGGTTGCGCGGCACGTAGACCGGGTTGACCCGGTCCATCGCGTCGGCGTCCGGGCCGGCGGCCCGCCAGGACTCCAGCCACGGGTCCAGCGCGGCCGAGTCGGACAGCAGGTCGCGGACCGGCCCCGCGTCACCGCGGGCGGCCTCGGACAGCCGTCGGAAGAACAGGGTGTGGTCGGGCTTCTGGTCCTCGATCACCGCGAACAGGTCGGCGAGCAGCTCCGGGGTCCCGACGCCGATCTTGGCCAGGTAGCCGCGGTCGTGGGCGGCGCGGTAGGCGTCGGCGAAGCCCGCCAGCTCCTCGGTCGCCAGGCGGACCGCCTCCTCCTGGGAGTCGGCGAACAGGCCCAGCAGCGACTCCCCGAAGCGGGCGAGGTTCCACTGCGCGATGCCGGGCTGGTTGCCGTAGGCGTAGCGGCCGCCGGAGTCGATCGAGGAGTACCAGGTCGACGGGTCGTGGGCGTCGAGGAACGCGCACGGGCCGTAGTCGATGGTCTCCCCGGAGATCGTCATGTTGTCGGTGTTCATGACGCCGTGCACGAACCCGATCTGCATCCAGCGCGCGATCAGCTCGGCCTGGGCGGCGATCACCGCGCGGTAGAACTCCAGCGGAGTGGACGCCTGCGGGTGGTGCCGGGCGATGGCGTACTCGGTGAGCCGGCGCAGCAGGTCGACCTCGCCGGTCGCGGTGTCGCCGCGCGATCCGCCTGCGCTGCTCGCTGCCGCGAACTGGAACGTCCCCACCCGCAGGTGGCTGGCCGCGGTGCGGGCGAGCACCGCACCCGGCTCCGGGCCGCGGTCGCGCAGCACGGGCTCACCGGTCGCGACGACGGCGAGCGAGCGCGTCGACGGAACCCCGAGCGCGTGCATCGCCTCGGAGATCACGTACTCGCGCAGCATCGGCCCGAGCGGGGCCTTCCCGTCGCCGCCGCGGGCGAACGGGGTCCGCCCCGATCCCTTCAGGTGCAGGTCGCGGCGGGTACCGTCCGGGGTGACGAGCTCACCGACGAGCAGTGCCCTGCCGTCGCCGAGCCGGGGCGAGTAGTTGCCGAACTGGTGGCCGGCATAGGCCTGCGCGACGGTCGTCGCCGAGTCGGGCACGGTCGTGCCGGTGAGCAGCGCGACCCCCTCGGGGGTGCGCAGCTGCGCCGGGTCCAGGCCCAGCTCACGGGCCAGGGACTCGTTGAGCAGCACCAGCCGCGCGTCCGGCGTCGGGGCGGCCTGCCAGGGGACGAAGAGCCCCTCCAGGTCGCGGACGAAGGTGTTCTCGAACGCGATCTCGGTGGCTGCGGTCATGGGTTCCAGGCTACGGACCCGAACGGTCGGCCGCCGGGGAGCACCGCGACGTTGCACCGGGATACCGTCCGGTGGTGATCGACCTCCTGCTGGCGGTCGCGCTGCTGGCCGCCGTCCTGGCCGCCGCGACGCTGCGCCCGTTCGGGCTCCCCGAGGCCGTGGTGGCGGTCCCGGCGGCGCTGGTCGCCGTCGTCGCCGGGCTGGTGACCCCGGCCGGGGCGTGGGCCGAGATCGGCGAGCTCGCCCCGACCGTCGGGTTCCTCGCCGCGATCCTGCTGCTCGGGCACCTCGCCGACGCCGAGGGCGTGTTCCGCTGGCTGGGCGCGCGGCTGGCGACGGCGTCGGCCGGGTCCCCGCGACGGCTGCTGGCCGCGGTGTTCGTCGCGGCGGCCGGGACGACGGCGGTGCTGAGCCTGGACGCGACGGTCGTGCTGCTGACCCCGGTGGTGCTCGCGACGGCGGCCCGGCTGGGGGTGGCGTCGCGGCCGCACTCGTTCGCCTGCGCACACCTGTCGAACTCGGCGTCGGGGCTGCTGCCGGTGTCGAACCTGACGAACCTGCTCGCGTTCTCGGCGTCGGGGGTGGGGTTCCTGACCTTCGCCGGTCTGATGGCCGGGCCGTGGGTGACGGTGATCGCCGTGGAGTACCTGGTGCTGCGATGGGTGTTCCGACGGGACCTGGCCGCATCGCCGGTGCCGGCCCCCGCCGACCCCACGGTACCCGTGCCGGCGGCGCCGGTCGTCGCGCTGGTGGTGCTCGGGCTGACCCTGGCCGGGTTCGCGGTGGCCTCACCGCTGGGCGTCGCGCCGGGCTGGGTCGCCGCGGCCGGTGCCGCGGTGCTGGCGGTCCGGGCACTGGTGCGGCGCGAGACCGGGCCGCTGCGCCTGGTCGCGGCCGCCTCCCCCGGGTTCTGCCTGTTCGTGCTGGCCCTGGGGGTGGTCGTCGCCGGGCTCAGCGCGCAGGGGCTGTCCGGCTGGATCGGTTCACTGCTGCCCGCCACCCCGGACCTGACCGGGCTGCTGGTCACCGCGGCCGTCGCGGCGGTACTGGCGAACCTGGTGAACAACCTGCCCGCGACGCTGGTGCTGCTCTCCGCGCTCGGCCCGGCCGCGCACCCCGGGCTGGTGCTCGCGATGCTGCTGGGCGTCAACATCGGGCCGAACCTCACCTACGCCGGGTCGCTCGCGACGCTGCTGTGGCGGCGCATCGCCACCGGCTACGGCGACCCGCCGCCGCTCGGGACGTTCCTGCGGCTGGGAGCGCTCACCGTCCCGCTGGGCCTGCTCGCCGCGACGACCGCGCTGTGGGCCGCGCTCGCGGTCGTGCCGCAGTAGCCCCGAGCGCACGACGGCCCCGCCCGGAGAGGGCGGGGCCGTCGCGGACGGTGGACAGGGATCAGAACTCGTGGGCCATGTCGTGGCCGAGGTCGGTGTCCGGGTCCATCTCGCGGGCCGGGACGCCCATCGGGCGCGAGCTGCCGCGCCGCTGCTGGGGCAGCCGGGCGATCACCTTCATCTCGTGTGCCAGGTCGTAGCCGTAGTCGTGCTCGTGGATCTGCGACATCGCTGTCCTCACCGTCTCTCTGTTCCCCGCCGCCACCGAGACCGTCGTTCACGCTCCGTAGGTTGACCGCCCCGTACGGTGCACGCGAAGCATCGCTCAGGCGAGGAAAGGGGACAACTGTCCGGAGTCGACACCGCCCGAACGGGTCAGGACGGTATCGATCCAGCAGGTGGTGGCGCGCCGCCGACGGGCCGCTGGCTACCGGAGGCCGTCCAGGTAGGACGTCTCGTTGACCAGACGCACCGAGGCGCCCCCGTCGGGGTAGAAGTCGGCGATGTTGAGACACGCCAGGTCGAGGTGCATGCGGTAGAGCACCTCGTCGCCGGCGCCGAGCGCGGTGCGCAGCAGCATCTTGATCGGCGTGACGTGGCTGACCAGGATCACCGTCCGCCCGGCGAGCTCCTCCACGATCCGGGCCCGCTCGGCCTCGACCCGCTCCCCCACGGCGCGGAAGCTCTCCCCGCCCGGCGGTTCGACGTCGGCGGAGCCCAGCCAGCGGCCGTGCAGTTCGGGGTCGCGCTCGCGGGCCTCGGTGAAGGTGAGGCCCTCCCAGCCGCCGAAGTCGGTCTCGATCAGCCCCTCGCGGACCTCCAGCTCGGTCCCGGTCGACTCGGCGACGGCCGCGGCGGTCTGGCGGGCCCGGCGCAGCGGTGAGGACAGCACCGCCGCCGGCTCGACGCCCTGCCGCGAGAGCCGCTTCGCGATCGCGAGGGCCGCGGCGGCGGCCTGCTGCTGCCCCAGCTCGGTCAGCTCGGGATCCCCGTGGCCGGAATAGCGGCGCTCGATCGACAGCTCGGTCTGGCCGTGACGCAGCAGGATCAGCCGCACCGGGGACCCGGTCTGCCCGGTCCAGGCCGCCGCTGCCGCCGAGTCCGTCGACGCGGTCGTCCCGGCGGGTGGCTTCGGTGCGGGCCCTGCCGCGGCGGACGGGTCCAGAGTCGGGCTGGACTCGCCGTCCATCGCGCGGTTGGCGAGCGCGTCGGCGCGGGCGTTGTCCTTGCGCGGGATCCACACGAAGGTCACCGCGTCGAAGCCCGCGGCCAGCTCGCGCGCGGTGTCGGCGAGCTCCTGCAGCGGCGGGTGCTTGATCTTCCAGCGCCCGCTCATCTGCTCGACGACGAGCTTGGAGTCCATCCGGGCCTCGACCTCGGTGGCCCCCAGGTCACGGGCGGCGCTCAGCCCGGCGATCAGGCCGCGGTACTCGGCGACATTGTTGGTGGTGATCCCGAGGCCGTCGTAGACCTCACCGAGCACCTGGCGGGCTCCGGCGTCGAGCACGACCGCGCCGTAGCCGGCGGGCCCGGGGTTGCCGCGGGAGCCGCCGTCCGCCTCGACGACCAGCTTCACCGGCCACGCACCAGGATCGCTCCGCACTCCTCGCAGTGGACGACCTCGTCGGCGGGCGCCGTGCGGACCTGGCTGAGGAAGGTCCGGTCCAGCTCGAGCCGGCAGGCGCCGCAGCGGGACTCGCGCAGCTGCCCGGCCGCGACCCGGCCGCCGGCGCGGATGCGCTCGTAGTCGGCGAGCAGGTCCGCGGGCAGCGCGGCGACGAGCTCGGTGCGGGCACGGTCGCGCCCGGCGCGGGTGGCGTCGATGTCGCCCTCGGCGGACTCGCGCTTCGCGGTCACCTCGCCGACAGCGGTCTCGGCCTCGGCCAGCTCGCCACGGGCGTGGTCGAGCTCGATGCCGACCGCCTCGCGCTCCTCCATGATCCCGAGCTGCTCGTCCTCCAGGATGCCCTGGCGGCGGGCGAGGGTGTCGAGCTCGTGCTGCAGCTCGGTGGCCTGCTTGGCGGAGATGCCCGAGCCGGCGAGCAGGGTGTGGTCGCGCTCGGTGCGGGCCCGCACGCCGTCGATGTCGCGTTCGAGCCGGGCGATGTCGCGGTCGAGGTCACCGGCACGGGTCTCGGCGCGGACCACGGCGTCGCGCGCCGCCCGGACGCGCTGCTCGGCCTCGTCCAGCTGCGCGAGCTCGGGCAGCGTCGAGCGCCGGTGGGTGAGCCGGCCGATCTCGGCGTCCACCTCGGCCAGCGTCACCAGCTTCGCCTGCGCGGTGGGATCGGCCTTCATGCACTCGCCTCCGGTTGTCCTGCTGTCGTGTCGGACCCGCTGCTCGGGGCGGCGGTGGTCCAGGGGTCGGTACGGGCCTGCGAGACCGCGACCGAGACGCTACCTGCGAGGGCCTCGGCCACGACCCCGGCCGCCTGCCCGCACCACGGCCACTCCGAGGCCCAGTGCGCGACGTCGACCAACGCGGGGGTCGGGCCGCCGGGGCCGGTCCCGGCGAGCGCGTGCTCGGAGGCGGGGTGGTGGCGCAGGTCGGCGGTGACGAACGCGTCGACGCCGGCCCGGGCCGCGGAGTCCAGTGCCGAGTCCCCGGCGCCGCCGCAGACGGCGACCCGGCGGATCGGACGGTCCGGGTCCCCGGCGCCGCGCACCCCCCAGGCGGTGGCGGGCAGCGCCGCGGCGACCCGGCGGGTGAACGCCGTGAACGGCTCGGCGTCGTCGAGCTCGCCGATCCGGCCCAGCCCCAGCGACGACGGCAGCGGCGCCATCTCCAGCAGGTCGAAGGCCGGTTCCTCGTAGGGGTGCGCGGCCCGCAGCGCGGCGACGACGTCGCGGCGGCGCGACCGGGGCAGCACCATCTCCAGCCGGGTCTCCGCGACGCGCTCCAGGCGGCCGACCGACCCGATGGCCGGGGCGGCGCCGTCGAGGGGCAGGAACTGGCCGGTCCCGGCGGTGGCGAACGAGCAGTGGGAGTAGTTGCCGATCGCGCCGGCTCCGGCGTCGGACAGCGCGGCGTGCACGGCGGCGATCGCCGGGCCGACCGGCACGAAGGTGACGATCTTGTCCAGGGCCGGGCCGGGGACCGGTTCCAGCGGGCCGGACACAGTCAGGCCTAGGGCGGCGGCGAGCGCGTCGGAGACACCGGGGTCGGCGACGTCGGCGTTGGTGTGCGCGGTGAACAGCGCGACCCCGGCCCGGATGAGCCGGTGCAGCAGGGCGCCCTTCGGGGTGTCGGCGCCGACGCCGTGCACCCCGCGCAGCAGCAGCGGATGGTGGGTGACCAGCAGCTGGGCGCCGGAGGAGATCGCCTCGTCGACGGTCTCCGGGGTGGGGTCGACGGCGACCAGCACCCGGGAGACGGTGTCGTCGGGGTCGCCGCAGACCAGGCCGACCGCGTCCCAGTCCATGGCGAGCCGGGGCGGGTAGGCCGCGTCGAGGGCGGCGATCACGTCGCGCAGGGTGCTCATGCCGACACCGCCAGCCGGCGCAGTGCCTCGTCGAGGGAGTCGACGAGGCGGCGGGCCGTCTCCGGCGGGCGGACCGCGACGCGCAGGTGGTCGGGCCCGAGACCGGGGAAGGTGTCGCCGCGGCGCACCGCGATCCCGGCCTCGCGCAGCATCCGCCGCACCTGTTCGCCGGTGCCGTCGGGCAGGTGGAGCAGCAGGTACGGGGCGGGTCCCGCCGACACGGCGACGCCGTCGACGCCCGACAGTGCCGCGGCCATCGAGACGCGGTGCGCGGCCAGCTCGCGGGCCTTCCGGTCCGCCGCGGAGACCGCGTCGGGCTCGCAACAGGCGATGACCGCCTCCAGGGCGGGTGTGGAGACCGGCCACGGCGGGCGGGGTGCGGCGAGCCGGGCCAGCAGGTCGGGGGCGCCGAGCGCGTAGCCGGCGCGCAGCCCGGCCAGTGCCCAGGTCTTGGTCAGCGAGCGGAACACCAGCAGGCCGGGCACGCCCGCGTCGCCGGCGAGGGTCTCCGGCTCGCCGGGGACGGCGTCGGCGAACGCCTCGTCGACGAGCAGGATCCGTCCCGGGCGGGCGAGCGCGCGCAGCGCGTCGGCCGGGTGCAGCACCCCGGTGGGGTTCGTCGGGTTCCCGACGACGACGAGGTCGGCCTCCGCCGGCACCGCGGCCGGGTCCAGCGCGTGTCCGGTCGCGGCGTCGGTCAGTACCCGCACCACGTCCACCCCGCCGCTGCGCAGCGCGGCCTCCGGCTCGGTGAACCCCGGGTGCACGACGGCGGCGAGCCGGGGGCGCAGCATCGGGAGCAGCGCGAAGCCCTCCGCGCTGCCCGCGAGCACCAGCACCTCGCTCGCGTCGCGGCCGTGGCGCGCCGCGACGGCGGCGCGGGCGCGGGCGTCGTGGTCGGCGCGCGGGTAGCGGCCGAGACCGTCCAGGGTCGCGGCGAGCCGGTCCCGCAGCCAGCGCGGGGGGCCGTCGCCGATCACGTTGACGGCGAAGTCGACGAGCCCGTCGGCGGCCTCGGCGTCGCCGTGGTGCCGCAGGTCGTGGCCGCCCGCGTGATCCGTCCCGGCCGCATGGTGATCGAACGGCATCGGGCCACCCTACGGCGCGCACCGATGCCCTGTGGACAATGGTCCACGCCAGCCCGCCCGAGGCGTCAGGGTCGACGTCGGCACCCCCGCTCCCCGGAGGAACGTCGCAGTGAACGTCGTCTTCGTCTGTACCGGCAACATCTGCCGGTCCCCGATCGCCGAGAAGATCCTGGCCGCCGAGGTCGAGGCCGCCGGGCTGGCCGACCGGGTGCGGGTGACCAGCGCCGGGACCGGTCACTGGCACATCGGGCAGCCGATGGACGACCGCGCCGCCGAGGTGCTCGCCGAGCACGGCTACGACACCACCCACAGCGCCCGCCAGGTCGACTCGGAGATCCTGTCCGCGGACCTGCTGGTGGCGCTGGACATGGGGCACCTGCGGACCCTCGAGCAGTCGGTGCCCGATCCCAAGCGGGTCCGCCTGCTGCGCTCGTTCGACCCGGCGGCGCCCGCGGGCGCCGAGGTGCCCGACCCCTACTACGGCGGTCCGGACGGGTTCGCCGAGGTCCACGCCATGATCGAGGCGGCGATGCCCGGCCTGGTCGAGTACGTCACCCGGAACGCATGACCGACCGCGTCGCCCGGCTGACCGGCCGCGCGGTGCGCGAGGGCCCGGCCGGCCACCCGCCGCGCGCGACCCTGGACGACGGCACCGTCGTCGTGGTGAAGGACTCCTCGGCCGACCCGGGTGCGGCCAGGGCCGAGGCCGCGGGGCTGCGCTGGATCGCGGTGCCGGGCGGGCCACCGGTCCCCCGCGTGTTCGGCGCCGACGACGCGCTCCTGGTCACCGGGCTCATCACCCCGGGCCGGGCGACGCCGGCCGCAGCCGAGCGGTTCGGCCGGGAGCTGGCGACGTTGCACGACGCCGGGGCCGACGCGTTCGGTGTCCCGCCGCCGGGCGGACCGGAGCTGGCGTGGATCGGTCGCACGCGGATGACGAACCGTCCCCACGACGGCCCCTGGGGCGACTGGTTCGCCGCCGACCGGGTGCTGCCCTACCTGCGGGCCGCCCGGGACCGCGGCTCCCTCGACCCGGCCGGGGCCGCCGTCGTCGAGGCGGTGTGCGGACGGATCGGCACCCTGGCCGGTCCGGCGGAGCCGCCGGCCCGGCTGCACGGCGACCTGTGGTCGGGCAACGTGCTCTGGGGTCCCCGCGACGACGGGGACGGGGACGGCGCCGCGTGGCTGATCGACCCGGCCGCGCACGGCGGGCACCGGGAGTCCGACCTCGCGATGCTGGACCTGTTCGGGCTGCCGCACCTCGACGTCGTCCTCGCCGCCTACGACGAGGCCGCCCCGCTCGCCGACGGGTGGCGCGAGCGGGTCGACCTGCACCAGCTGTTCCCGCTGCTGGTGCACGCGGTGCTGTTCGGGGGCGGATACGGCGCGCAGGCCGTCGCGGCCGCGCGCCGTCTCCGCTGATCCCCGGTCTCAGTACGCCCCGTGCTCCCCGCGCAGCGGGAACCCGGACCGACCGCCGTCTTCGAGCTTGACGCCCAGCACCTGGTGGAGCTGGATGTTGTTCAGCTCGAAGCCCAGCCGGCACGCGGCCATGTAGAGCCGCCACACCCGGGCCCGGCCGACGCCGACCTCGGCCACGGCGTCGGTCCAGTTGCGCTCCAGGTTCGTGCCCCAGTCGCGCAGCGTCATGGCGTAGTGCTCGCGCAGGTTCTCCTCGTGCCGGATCTCGAACCCCGCCTCGTTCATCGCGTCCACCAGCACCGCGACCGGCTCCAGCTCCCCGTCGGGGAACACGTAGCGGTGGATGAACGGGTCGGTGTGGCGGTGGTCGGGCCGGTACGGCTGGGTGATGCAGTGGTTCAGCATCCGCCCGCCCGGCCGCAGCTTGGCGTACATCGACGCGAAGTAGGAGTCCAGGTTGGACTTGCCGATGTGCTCGGTGAGGCCGATGGAGGACACCGCGTCGTACACGCCGTCGGGGACGTCGCGGTAGTCGAGGTGCCGGACCTCGGCCAGGTCGGACAGCCCCTCGCGGGCGATCGCCTCCTGCGCCCAGGCGGCCTGCTCCTTCGACAGGGTCACCCCGAGCGCGCGGACGCCGTGCTCGCGGGCGGCGTGGCGGACCATGCCGCCCCAGCCGCAGCCGACGTCGAGCAGGCGCATCCCCGGCTTCAGGTCCAGCTTGGTCGCGACCAGCTCGTACTTGGCGGCCTGCGCGGTCTCCAGCGACGCGTCGGCGTCGGGGTAGGCGGCACAGGTGTAGGTCATCGACGGGCCGAGCACGAACTCGTAGAACCGGTTGGACACGTCGTAGTGGTGCGAGATGGCCTGCGAGTCGCGCCGCTTGGAGTGCAGCAGCCCCTTGGGGCGGGCCTCCAGGTCGGGCGGCGGCATCCGGTGCTCGCGCCAGTAGGGCAGCAGCCGCCGCGCGAGCCACAGCTGCTCCCGGCGCGGGATCGAGTGCAGCGTCACCTCCGACATCGCGCGCAGCGCGGTGTAGAGGTCCCCGTCGACGTCGATCTCCTCGGTGACGTAGGCCCGGGCCAGCCCGAGCGAGCCGGGTGCGCTCACCAGCCGGGCCAGTGCCCGGGGCGAGTTCACCCGCAACGTGACCGGGGCGTCGTCGGGTCCCGTCCGCGACCCGCCGAACGCCTCCACCCGCAGCTCACGCGTCGAGCCCAGGACGCGGGACAGGATCCCCGCCACCGGCTCGAGCGACGCGGTCCGCTGTTCCAGCACTCCTGTCATCGCCGATCCCCTCCCGTGTCGATCCTCGCGGTGCCCCTCAGCGGCCGGTGACCTTCCGGAACAGGTCGGGTGCCCGACCGTCCGGGTCGTACCGCTGCTTCACCGCGCGGTAGGCCGCACCGTTGTAGTGGGCCCAGAACTCGTCCTCGCCGTAGTGCACGGTCGAGTACAGCGACTTGTGCCCGCCCAGGTCGGCGACACACTCCTCGATCAGCCGGTTGTGTGCCCACCGGTCACCCGGTTTCTCCGGCACCGACGACCAGAACCCGACGTTGACGTAGAGCCGGCCCGGCTCCATCGGGTAGAGCGGCCAGGTCCGTTCGCCCCGCAGCTGCAGCGGGCACAGCCACACCGGCAGCACCGGGATCTCGCGGTGGAAGAACTCCAGGAACTCCGGGAGCCGCTCGACCGGGATCTCGACGTCCTGCACGACCATCTCCTCGGCCGTCCCGCCGAGGGCCTCGCGGACCCGGTTGGACGCGCCGTAGCGCTGGTCGAGGGCGACGAGGCGGCGGTAGACGTCCGACCGGCGCCAGCGGCGCGGCCAGAACCGGCGCACCACCGGGTGCTGCACGCCGAACGCCCGCGAGCACCAGAACCAGTCGGTGTCCCAGCGCCACAGGTAGTCGTGCACGGTGAGGTGGTCGACGGGGCGGCGCTGGAGCGACCGGTAGAACACCTCCTGGCCGGTGTAGTCGGAGATCCGGGCGCCCGGCATCGGCGCGTCGACGAACTCACCGGTGGTCAGGTACTGCTCGTCGGGTCCGAACACGACCCCGTCGAGGAAGTCGATCTCCCCCGCGGCGACGAACCGCTCGATCGCCGCCGACGCGGCGGACGCGGTCGGGTAGCGGTGGTGGGTGAGCTTCACGAAGGGCTTCACCGGGGCCAGCTCGACGACCAGCCGGACCGCGTAGCCGAGCGTGCCGTAGGAGTTGGGGAACGCCGCGAACAGGTCGGCGTGCTCGCCGTCGGGGGTGACGTGCAGCAGCTCCCCGGCCGGGGTGAGCACGTCCATCTCCAGCACCGACTCGTGCGGCAGCCCGGCGTGGAACGACGTCGACTCGACACCGAGACCGGTGACCGCTCCCCCGAGGGTGATGGTCTTGAGCTGCGGGACGACCAGCGGCATCAACCCGTGGGCGAGGGTGGCGTCCACGATGGTCTCGTAGGTCGCCATCCCCTGGACCTCTGCGGTACAGCGCTCCGAGTCCACACCGAGCACACCGTTCAGCGCGGAGGTGTCGAGTCGGCGCGCGGCGGCCCCGGTGTCGCGGTCACCGAACCGGAACAGGTTCGACGACGGTTTCCCCAGCTGGACGGCGCCGGCTCCGGCGCGCGCCCGGCGCAGGTTCTCCACCGCGGCGTCGTGCGCGGTGCGGGTGGCGGTCCCGGCGAGCATGGCGGTGACGATAGACCCATATCGTTTGCGACGCTCAAGATTAACGGAGGGTCCTCCGTCACAGGGGCGCGACGATCTTCCCGGCGGGCGGCACCGGCACCGTCGTGATGTCATCGCCCGCGTGGCACACACCAACGAGAACCCCGCGCAGAACGTCACCTTCCCCTCCGGTGGAGGCACCGCGCACGGCTACCTGGCCCGCCCCGACTCGGGGTCCGGGCCCGGCCTGATCGTCATCCAGGAGTGGTGGGGCCTCACCGACCACATCGTGGACGTCACGAACCGGTTCGCCGCCGAGGGCTTCGTCGCGCTGGCGCCCGACCTCTACGGCGGACGCACCACCCACGACTCCGACGAGGCCGGCACGCTCATGGCCGAGCTGCCGGTCCAGCAGGCGGCCACCGACCTGGCCGGAGCCGTGGAGTACCTGCTCGGGCGCGACGACGTGACCTCCTCGGCCGTCGGCGCCGTCGGCTTCTGCATGGGCGGCGGCTTCGTGCTGGTCCTCGCCGCGCAGCAGGGCGACAAGGTCGCGGCCGCGGTGCCGTTCTACGGCGTCCTGAAGGAGGACTACCCGTCGTTCGCGAACCTGACCGCGGCCGTGCAGGGCCACTTCGGGTCCGAGGACACCATGGCGACGCCGGACGCGGTGAGCTCGCTCGCCGACCGTATCGAGTCCGAGTCCGGCACCCGCCCGGAGTTCCTGCAGTACCCGGCCGGGCACGCCTTCTTCAACGACGAGAACCACATGGGGACCTACGACGCCGAGCAGGCGGAGATCGCCTGGACCCGCGCGACGCAGTTCCTGCGCGAGCACGTGAAGTAGGCGCCCTCACCGCCGGGAGAACAGCTCCCGCGCGACGGCGGGCAGCGTGGCGGGTCCGGTGCGCAGCCGGACCCGCTGCGCGGCCGCGGTGAGACCGGCGTACTCGTCGGAGGTCAGCACGATGTCCGCCGCGGCCACGTTGGACTCCAGCTGCGCCACGCTCGACGCACCGGGGATGGCGACGGTGTTCGGGTGGTGCACCACCCACGCCAGCGCGACCTGCGACGGCGGCGCGTCGTGCGCGGACGCGACGTCGCGCAGGGCGTCGGTGAGCGGGGCCAACGCGGCCAGGTTCTCCGGCAGCCACTCCGGCTTGCTGCGGCGCACCGCGTTGGTGGGCCGGTGGTCGGCGTCGTAGCGGCCGGTGAGCAGTCCCTGGGCGAGCGGGCTGTAGGCCATCACGATGCGTCCGTGCGCGGCGGCGTGCGGGACGAGGGCCCCGGCGGGCAGGCGGCGCAGCAGGCTGAACTCGACCTGGTTGGACAGCACCGGTCCGCCCAGCGCCTCCTCCGCGGCCAGCCAGCGCTCCAGCGAGTACGACGAGACACCGGCGTCGCGCACCAGGCCGGTCCGCTGCAGCTCGGCCATGCCGCGCATCGCCGACACGTCGCCGATCAGCGGGTGCGGCTTGTGCACCTGGTAGAGGTCCAGCTCGGCCACCCCGAGCCGGGCGGCGGAGGCGACCGCGCGCCGGCGCAGCACCGGCCCCAGGGGCAGGACCGGGAAGAACTTCGTCGCGATCACGACCTCGTCGCGCCACCCGGGGCCGCCGCAGGCACGCAGCGCGTCGCCCAGGATCCGTTCGCTGCGCAGCGGGCCGTAGAGCTCCGCGGTGTCGAACACGGTGACACCCAGCTCGCGGGCACGGGCGACGATCCGCCCGGCCTCCAGCGCGTCGCCGTAGCCCCACTCGCTCGTGCCGAACTGCCAGGTGCCCAGCCCCATCACCGACCAGCGTCGTGATCCGGAAGCGAGGCCGTCGAGGTACCGCACCTGCGCAGTGTCCTCCACGCCGCCGGGGCCCGCCCGCACCCCGCTACCGCACGGGAGCCCCCGGTCCCAGCGGGATCCCCAATGCCCACCAGGCGAAGAACAGCAGGGTCCAGACGACCGTCATCGCGATCGCGAGCGGGAGCGTGTACGACGCGAGCGTCCCGATGCCCGCGTCCTTGCGGTACCGCTGCAGGAACCCCAGCGCCATGATGAAGTACGGGCTCATCGGGGTGATCGCCGTCGAGCCGGAGTCGGCGATCCGGAACAGCGCCTGGGTGGTCTCGGGCGGCACGTCGACCAGCATCAGCATCGGCACGATCACCGGCGCCGCGATCGACCACATCGCCGTCCCGCTGGTCACCATCACGTTCACCACGGTGAGCACGGCCAGCACCATCAGGAACACGACCGGGATCGGGACGCCGGTGGTGCGCAGCGCGTCCGCGGCGACGACGGCGAGCACGTCCCCGACATGGGTCCAGTCGAAGTAGGCCAGGAACTGGGCGATCGCGAAGAACAGCGCCAGCACCGGGGCCATCTGCCGGATCCCGTCGGCCATCAGCTTCGGGACGTCCGCGGCGGTGGTGATCGTGCCGACCGCGCGCCCGAAGACCGTGCCGAGCAGGCCGAACAGCAGCGCGATGACCGCGCCGATCCCCTCCACCAGCGGGGACTCGACGATCGACCCGTTCTCCCCGCGCAGCGGCGACCACTCCGGGGCCATGACCGCGACGAGCAGCACCGCGAAGGCCAGCAGCACCCAGCCGGCGCGGCGCAGGCCGGACCGTTCGGCCGCCGACAGGCTCAGGCCGGCGACGTCGTCGTCGGGGGCGTCCGGGTCGGGGTCCAGGTCCGGGCGCTCGGCCAGGACCAGCCGGGTCACCAGTGTGATCACCAGCGCGAGCACGACCGAGGAGGCGATGTTGAAGAACCAGTTGCCGACCGGGGTCACCACGACCTCCGGGTCCACGATCCGGGCCGCGGCGGTGGTGATGCCGGCGAAGATCGCGTCGTTCGGGGTGGGGACCGGGCTGGCGTCGTAGCCCGAGGCGATGGCGGTGTAGGCGACGACGATCCCGAGGATCGGCGAGCGGCCCACCGCGCGGAACGCGAGCCCGCCCAGCGGCACCAGGATCACGTACGCCGCGGCCGACGCGACGTGCGCGACGGTCCCGGCGAACGCGACCGCGAACACCACCAGCGACGCCGGCACCCGGGCGACCCCGGCCCGCATGGCCGCGGCGAGCAGCCCGCTGCGCTCGGCGACGGCGACCCCCATGATCACCGTGACGATGGTGGCCATCGGTGGGAACTGCGCGAAGTTGTCGATCATCGACGAGACGGCCATGGCGAGGCCGTCGCCGGAGAGCAGGTTCCGCACCGCGACCGGCTCGCCGTCGGGTGCCACCACCGCGACGCCCGCCGCCGCCAGTCCCGCGCTGACCACGGCGAGGATCGCCGACAGCACCCAGAACAGCCAGAACGGGTGCGGCAGCGCGTTCCCGACGCGTTCGACGACGGCCATCGCCCGCACCAGCCGGGGCAGCTCCCGGTCCGACGTGCCGGCGGGCGCGCTCACCGCGGACCCCCGAGCCCGAAGAAGTCCCCGATCAGCGCGGTGGCGCGCACGGTCTGTGTCGTGACGCCGCCGCCGGAGTAGGCGGTCGCGCCGGGCCAGGTGTGCCCGCCGCCGTCGACGGCGACGTGCGCCACCCGGGCTCCGTCGCGGCAGCCCCGCCAGGTCGCGATGGTGACGTCGGGCTCGATCCGGCGGGTCTGCGGGCGGGCCCGGCAGCCGTCGCGGGCGACCCACTCGGCGACCTTCGCCGGGATCGCGGGCAGGCCGCGGTCGGCGTCGCCGGTGTAGGGGATCGTGGCGTCCCCGGTGCCGTGCACGAACAGCGCGGGGACCGGGCGGCCGAGCCGGCACGGCGGCTCGCCGGCGCGGTAGTAGGCGCCCGCGACCGGGGCGATCGCGGCGATCCGGTCGGACATCCGGCAGGCCAGGATCTCGGTGAAACCGCCGCCGTTGGACTTGCCGGTGGCGAAGACCCGGCCGGGGTCGACGCAGAGGGTGGACTCCAGGTCGTCGAGGAGGTCCCCGGTGAAGGCGACGTCGTCGACGCCCGGCGCCGAGTACGGAGCGCCCTGCCAGGAGCGCTTGCCCTCTCCCCCGGGGACCCCGTCGGGATAGGCGACGACGGCCGGCAGCCCGGACAGGCCGGAGAAGTTCTCGGTGGTGGCGCCGTCGTTGCCGCGGACGTGGAAGACCAGGACCACCGGGGTGGGCCGGTCGGGGCGGTAGCCGTCGGGCAGGTGGACCCGCACGCTGCGTTCCCGGCCGCCGCTGTCGATGGTGCGGACCGCGGTCGTGCCCGCTGCCTGCGGCGGTGTGGTGCCGCAGCCGGGGGTCGGAGCTCCGACCGGTCCTGGGGCCGCGCCGGGGCCGGGTGTGCTGCCGGAGGCGGTCGGGGCGACGGCGGCGCCGGTGGTGAGGGCGGCCGCGACGAGGCAGGCCGTCGCCACGGCACGCAGGCGGGCTCTGCGCGGGCGTCGGGTCACGGCCGCCGGAGCGGACGGCGCCGTCGCGGGTCGTGGCGCTGCGGGTGGTGGCGCAGCGGACGGGCTCGGTGCGGACGGGCTCGGTGCGGACATGGGGGTTCCCTTCGGACGGCGTCGTCGACGGCCGGTGCTGGTCCCGCCCGGTCACGGGCAGGTCGTGCGACGGGGGCGCTGGTGGCGCCACCGCGGGAGTGCTGTGGGTCCGTACGGGTCGGAGGGCGTCAGGCCCTGAGCCACTCCGTGACGAAGTCGGTGATCCGGTCGACGATCGCGGCGACGATCGCCTCGCCGTGCTCCGGGTCGGCCCGGCGGGGTTCGCCGAGGACCCCGTTCTCCGACAGGCGGTCGTAGGGCGCGGTGAGCGTCGGACCACCGCGCCGCCGGGCCAGTGCGCCGAAGGCATCGAGCTCGGTGAGCCGGGTGGTCCCGGCCGCGAGCCGGTCGGTGTGCACCAGATGCGGTGCCACGGCGAGCATCTGCGCCGTCTCGGCCTGGCCGCTGTGCCCACTGACCTCGGGCGGCCCGGCCGCGGCGACGACGTCGGCGGCCAGCGGGGTGAGCGGGCTCCACGCGAACTGCAGGTCCGGACGGGCGGCGAGGAGGTCCTGCGCGACCGTCGCGAGGGTGGCGTCGTTCCCGCCGTGCCCCGTGACCACGCAGATCTTGCGCCAGCCGTGCCGGTACAGGCCCTCGACGTACTCGCGCACGAGCGTGGCGAAGGTCGTGGTGGTCAGGCTGACCGTGCCGGCGAACGCCAGGTGGTGCGGCGACACCCCGACCGGCAACGACGGCCCGACCACCGCGGTGCCGCCCAGTGCCGCGGCTACCCGGTCGCAGACCGCCTCGGCGCGGATCAGGTCGGTCGCGAGCGGCAGCCCCGGCCCGTGCTGTTCGAAGGCTCCCGCCGGCAGCAGCACGACCGGGCTGTCGACGACGGCGGCCGCGGCCTCGACCGTCGTCATCTCCCCCAGGCGTCGCGTGCTCACGCGCCCACCGCCTCGGCGATCGAGGTGAGGTGCTCGCGGCAGAGCCGCTCGGCCAGGTCCGGGTCGCCCCCGCGGACGGCGTCGAGCAGCGCGACGTGCTCGGCGTGGTCGCGCTCGCGGTCGTCGTAGCGGTGCCGGATCTCGACCTGGTCGCGGGCGCGGATGTGCAGCAGCGCCTCCACCGTCTCGCGGAGCAGGGCGTTGCCGCTGGTCGCGGCCAGTGCGACGTGGAAGTGCACGGCCGGGCGGTGGTCGCGGACCGGCGGGTGCAGCGCGTTGGTGACGCTCTCGGCGAGCATCGCCAGCCCGGCGGTGTCACGCTCCCGGGCCGCAGCGGCCGCGATCGACGGTTCCAGGACGAGCCGGGCGCGGATCAGCTCGTGCACGCCGTCGGAGGTCCGCGACGGGCGGTGCGGGTTCGCGAGCAGCCGCCGCCCGACCCCGTCGCCGACGTAGGTGCCCGAGCCGTGCCGGAACTCCACCGCACCGGTGGCCTCCAGGCGTCTCAGCGCCTCGCGGACCGTCGGGGTGGTGACCTCGAACCGTCGCGCCAGGTCGCGGGAGGACGCGAGCTGGTCCCCCGGGCCGAGGTTCCCGGTCCGGATGATGTCCATGATGTCGTCGGCCAGGCGCTCCGACAACGTCTCCCCTGCGGTCATAAAGTGACTAAATCACTTAGCCACCTCACCGGTCAATCCCCCTGCTCGTCGGCGCGCGCTGATCCGTTCGGCGCGCGCGTCCGGACGCACGCGCCGAACGGATCAGCGCGCGGACTGGGGATCAGTGCTCGGGCCGGGAGGCGGCAGGGCCGGCGCGCTCGGTCAGGCGCCGACCGCGGGACCGGCCTCGTCGTCGGGGGCGTCCGCGGCGGCGTCCCAGTCGGCCAGGGCCCGGTCGAGCTCGGGCCAGGTCGTGTCCCGGGCCCGGCGCCCGGTCAGCACGCCCAGGTGCCCGCCCGGCGAGGTCGTGAACCGGACCTCGGGGCTGCCGGTCAGCAGCGGCACGCCGGCGCGGACCGCGCGCAGCGGAGCGATGACGTCGTCCCGCCCGGCGACGACGAGCACCGGCACACCGACGTCGGCCAGCTCCACGTCGCGCCCGCCCAGGCGCAGTCCGCCGCTCGCGAGATCGTTGCTGCGGAGCAGCAGGTGGAACAGCTGCCCGAACACCCGGCCCGGGTACCCGTGCATGTTGCTCATCAGGTGGTCGACGGCCTCGATCTGGGCCAGGCAGTCCCGGTCGTCGATCCGCGACGCGATCGCGAGCGGCTTGGTGACGAGCCGGTCCACCGCGGTCAGCTGGAACGCCCAGCTCACCATCGGCGCCGGGAAGCTGCCGACGACCCGGTAGATCGACGAGACCAGCCGGCCACCGCTGATCTGCGCGAGCGGCCGGAACGGCGCCACCAGCGGCACCCGGGAGATGTCGACCGGGGTGCCGATCGCGGCGACCGAGCGCACCGGCAGCGGGTCGCGTGCCTGCACCGCGGCGGCGACGGTGAGCAGCGCGAAGATCCCGCCGAGCGACCAGGCGACGAGGTGCACCTCGTCGCCGGTCTCCTCGGCGACCCGGCGGACCGTGTCGGGCAGCAGCTCGTCGACCCAGCTCTCGATGCCCAGGGTGCGGTCGGAGAACGACTTGGGCCCGTAGTCGATCAGGTAGACGGTCCGGCCCTGCTGCAGCAGGTGCTCCACCAGCGAGCAGCCGCGGCGCAGGTCGTAGGCGAAGTCCGGGGCACCCAGCGGCGGCACGAGCAGCACCGGCGCACCCTCGGAGGGATCCACGCCGGACAGCGGGCGGTACCGGAACAGGATCCCCTGCGGGGAGCCCACCACCGCGTCCCGCGGCATCCGGCGCAGGTCGGCGAGGTGGCCGACCACGGCCCGGTCCCACACGTTGGCGACGGCGTCCACGAGATCCACGGGCGCACCCTATCGGCACGCGTGGGTCATCGACGGCCCGCGAGGACGACCGGAGTTACCCGTCGGTATGTGAGACTGCCGACCATGCAGCGCGAGATCTTCGACGACGAGCACCACGCGTTCCGTGACCTGTGCCGGACCTTCATCGCGAAGGAGGTCACCCCTCACCACGAGCAGTGGGAGGAGGACGGCCAGGTCGACCGAGCGGTATGGACCGCGGCGGGCGCGGCCGGCCTGCTGGGCACCGCGGTCCCCGAGGAGTACGGCGGGGGCGGGGTCGACGACTTCCGCTACAACGCGATCCTGGCCGAGGAGATCGTCGCGGCCGGTGCGAGCGGCATCGGCTTCCCGCTGCACAACGACGTCGTGCAGCCCTACCTGCTGCGGCTGTGCACCGACGAGCAGAAGAAGCGCTGGCTGCCCGGCTTCAGCTCCGGCGAGCTGATCACCGCGATCGCCATGACCGAGCCCGGGACCGGCTCGGACCTCCAGGGCATCGCGACCAACGCCCGTCGCGACGGCGACGACTGGATCCTCAACGGCTCCAAGACCTTCATCACCAACGGCATCCTGGCCGACCTGGTGATCGTCGTCGCCAAGACCGACCCCGACGCCAAGCACCTCGGCTTCACCCTGTTCGTGGTGGAGCGCGGGATGGAGGGCTTCGAACGCGGCCGCCGCCTGAAGAAGGTCGGCATGAAGGCCCAGGACACCGCGGAGCTGAGCTTCACCGACGTCCGGGTGCCCGACGCGAACCGGCTCGGCGAGGTCGGCCAGGGCTTCATCTACCTCATGCAGAACCTCGCCCAGGAGCGGCTCTCGATCGCCGTCGCCTCGGTGGCGGGCGCCGAGGCCGCGGTGAAGATGACGCTGGAGTACACCAAGGAGCGCAAGGCCTTCGGCCGCCCGGTGGCGAACTTCCAGAACACCCGCTTCGAGCTCGCCGAGATGGACACCGAGGTGTCCATCGCCCGGGTCTTCGTGGACCGCTGCATCACCGAGCACAACGGCGAGGGCGAGCTGTCGGTGCCCGACGCGGCCAAGGCCAAGTGGTGGTGCTCGGACCTGCAGAACCGGGTCGTCGACCGCTGCGTGCAGCTGCACGGCGGCTACGGCTACATGCTCGAGTACCCGATCGCCCGCGCGTTCGTCGACTCCCGCGTACAGGCGATCTACGGCGGCACGAACGAGATCATGAAGGAGATCGTCGGCCGGTCGCTCATCGGCTGAGGCCGCCCACGACGGCGTCCAGGGCCCGCGCGATGTCGGCGACGAGATCGCGCGGGTCCTCCAGCCCCACCGACAGGCGCAGGTGCCCGAGGCGGCGGAACTCCGGCGGGAAGTGCGCCGCCCGGCCGTCGCCACCGGCCCCGACGTGCACGATCAGCGACTCGTCGTGGCCCAGTGACACCGCCGAGGTGATGACGCGCAGGCCCGCGACGAACCGGTTCTGCAGCTCCGGCGGCCCGTCCAGGGCGAAGGCCAGCATGCCGCCGTACCCGCCGTCGAGGGTCCGGGTCGCCAGCGCGTGCTGCGGGTGCGACGCCAGACCCGGGTAGGCCACGTAGGCGACCTCCGGGCGGGACTCCAGGTACTCCACGACCTGCTGCGCGCCGGCGCAGTGCGCGCGCATCCGCATCGGCAGGGTCACCGCGCCCCGGGCGATCAGCCAGGCGTTGAACGGGCTGATGACTCCCCCGGCGTCGACCATCGCGTCGGCGCGGATCCGCTCGACGAGCTCACGGCGGCCCAGCACCGCACCGCCCATCGCGTCGCCGTGGCCGTTGACGTACTTCGTCAGCGAGTGCACGACGAGGTCCGCGCCCCGCTCCAGCGGGCGTTGCAGCACCGGCGCCGCGAAGGTGGCATCGACGCTGAGCAGGGCGCCCGCCTCGTGCGCGATCGCGGCGACGGCGTCGACGTCGGTGATCCGGGTGGTCGGGTTGGCCGGGGTCTCGACGTGCACCAGCCGGGTCCGCGGGCGGATCGCGGCGCGCACCGCCTCCGGGTCGGAGGAGTCGACCAGGGTGGCGGTGATCCCCCACCGGTCCGGCAGCAGCTCGGTGAGCAGCCGGTGGGTGGCGACGTAGGTCACGTCGGAGCTGACGACGTGGTCGCCGGTCCGCAGGAACGTGAAGAACACCGCGTGCAGCGCCGCGACGCCCGAGGCCAGTGCGACCGCGGCGCACCCGCCCGGCGACACCCCGGCCGGGTCCTCCAGGGCGACGAGCTTGTCCTCCAGCCAGCCCTGGTTCGCCCCGCCGTTGCGGGTGTAGAGCCGGGTCGCGGTGCCCGACCAGTCCAGCTCCGAGGGGTCCTCGGGCAGGGCGTAGGAGTTGGCCGCGACGATCGGGCGGCGGATCGCGCCGGTCCCGGCGTCGACGTCGTTGCCCGCGTGCACCGCGCGGGTCGCGAGGAAGGGTGGTCGGTCGTCGCCGGGGGTCACGCCGGAGATCATGCCTCGGCGATCGGCTCCGGGGCGCGCAGCGACGGGCCCGCGTCCGGCACGACCAGCGGGGTGCCGGTGACCGGGTCGGGCAGCACCCGGGCCCGCAGCCCGAACACGTCGGCGAGCAGCTCCTCGGTGACGACCTCGGCCGGAGGACCCGCCGCGACGATCCGGCCGTCCTTCATCGCGACGAGCCGGTCGGCGTAGCGGGCGGCCAGGTTCAGGTCGTGCAGCACCATGACCACGGTGCGACCTGCCTCGGACTGCAGCCGCCGCACCAGCTCGAGCACGTCGACCTGGTGGGCCAGGTCGAGGAAGGTGGTCGGCTCGTCGAGCAGCAGCAGGTCGGTCTCCTGGGCCAGGGCCATCGAGATCCAGGCCCGCTGGCGCTGGCCGCCGGACAGCTCGTCGACCGGGCGCTCGGCGAGGTCGGACAGGCCCGTCCAGGTCAGCGCCTCGGCGACGGCGCGCTCGTCGTCCGAGGACCACTGCCGGTACCAGGCCTGGTGCGGGTGCCGACCGCGGGCGACGAGGTCGCCGACGGTGAGCCCCTCGGGCGCCAGCGGCGACTGCGGCAGGATCCCCAGCACCCGCGCGACCTCCTTGGTCGGGGTGCGGTCGATCCGCTTGCCGTCGAGCAGCACCTGGCCGGCCCTGGCGGGCAGCAGCCTGCCCAGCGCGCGCAGCACGGTGGACTTGCCGCAGCCGTTGGGGCCGATCACGGTGGTGACCGCGCCGGGCAGCACCTCCAGGTCCAGCCCGTCGACGATGGTGCGGTCGCCGTAGCCGAGCGTGACCTGCTCGGCCGACAGCCGGACCTCGCCGGGGCGGACGGGTTCGCCCGCGGTCGTCGTCGGGGAGGCGGTGGCCTCCGCGACACTGATGTCCTCGACGGTGCTCATCGACGGGCCTCCTGGCGGGTGCGGGCGAGCAGGTACAGCAGGAACGGGGCGCCGAGCACCGCGGTCACGATGCCGACCGGGAGCTCGACGGATCCCAGTGCGGTGCGGGCGATCAGGTCGGACAGCACGGTCAGCGCGGCGCCCAGCACGAGCGAGACCCCGATCGGTGGGGTCCCGACCCGGCAGAGCCGGCGGGCGATCTGCGGGGTGACCAGTGCGATGAAGGCGATCGGGCCCGCGGCCGCGGTCGCGACCGAGGCGAGGCCGACGGAGACGAGCAGCAGCGCGGTGCGGGCACCGTTCACCCGCACGCCGAGGCCGCGGGCGGTGTCGTCGTCGAAGCGCAGTGCGCCCAGCAGGTGCACCAGGACCAGCGCCGCGGGCACGAGCACCAGCATCGCGATCGACAGCGGGACGACCTCGTTCCAGCTGCGCGCGTTGAGGCTGCCGTTCAGCCAGACCTGGGCCTGCGCGGCCTGGTAGATCTGCGCGACGGTCAGCAGCCACTGCACCGCCGCGACGAGCACGGCCTGGATGCCGATGCCGATCAGCACCAGCCGGAAGCCCTGGATGCCCTTGCGCCAGGCCAGCACGTACACCGCGACCGAGGCCACCAGCCCGCCGATCAGGGCGGCGAGCGGGATGCCGAGCGAGGCGAACGCGCCGCCGACCCCGGCCGCGCCACCGCCGAGCACGATGACGAACACCGCCGCGGCGCTGGCGCCCCACTGGACACCGATGATGTCCGGGCTCGCCAGCGGGTTGCGGGCGACCGCCTGCAGGATGGCCCCGGACACGGCGAGCGCGCCGCCGACCAGGGCGCCGACCAGGGTGCGCGGCAGCCGCAGCTCCAGCACGACGAGCTGCTGGCCCGCGTCGCCGCCGCCGAACAGCGTCGCCAGCACATCGGTGATCGCGATCGGGTAGTCGCCGCGGCCCATGTTGACCGCGGCGGCCAGCACCAGCGCGGCGGCGCAGACGAGCAGCACCACCGCGGTGCGCACGCGCAGCACACCGGAGAAGCGGCCCGCGCGGACGGCGAGGCGGCCGGGGACGACCACCGTCGAGGGCCGGGGCCCGGTGTCCGGGTCGGTCAGCGTGCTCACACGGCCCCCAGCTTGCGTCGGCGCACCAGCGCGATGAAGAACGGCCCGCCGATCAACGCGATCACGATGCCGACCTGCAGCTCACCGGGGCGGGCCACCACCCGTCCGACGACGTCGGCGAGCAGCAGCACCACCGCCCCCGCGAGCCCGGCGGCGGGCAGCAGCCACCGGTGGTCGGGCCCGGTGAACACCCGCACGACGTGCGGCACGATCAGCCCGAGGAACGCGATCGGCCCGCAGGCCGCGGTGGCCGCACCGGCGAGCAGCGTGATCGCGACGACGCCGACGACCCGGGTCCGGCGGACCGAGTGCCCCAGCGAGGTGGCGACGTCGTCGCCGAGGGAGAGCGCGTTGAGCGCGGGAGCGCTGGCCAGCGCGAGCACCGTGCCCACGAGGATGAACCACACCACCTGGCCGCCGACCGCGGCGTCGCGCCCGGCGAGCGAGCCGACCACCCAGAACCGGTAGGCGTCGAGGCTGGTCTCGTCGAGCAGCACCACCGAGGACGTGCCCGCCTGCAGCAGGAAGCTGACCGCCGCGCCGGCCAGCGCCAGCGAGACCGGGGTGGCGCCGCCGGGTGCCCGGGTGCCGATCACGAACACCACGACGCTGGCGACCAGCGCGCCGGCGAAGGCGAACCAGACGTAGCCGAACAGCGTGCCGACGCCGAAGACGTAGATGCCGATGACGACGAAGAACGCCGCCCCCGCGTTGACACCCAGCAGGCCCGGGTCGCCGAGCGGGTTGCGGGTGAAGCCCTGCACGAGCGCGCCGGCCAGGCCGAGCGCGATCCCGACCAGCAGCCCGAGCAGGGTGCGCGGGATCCGCAGGGAGCGGATGACCACGTCGTTCTCGCTGCCGGTCGGGGCGACCAGCGCGGAGAACACCTCGTTCACCGGGATGACCTTGGTCCCGATCGCGATGCTGGCCAGCACCGCGAGCAGCAGTGCCGCGGCCAGCGCCGCGAGCCCGATCAGCCGCCGGCGGCGCAACGACCGCCGTGGGGGGGCCGGCTGCTGCACCGACGGTGGTCGGACCCGGATCGCGTTCACCTTGCTCGTGGCCCCCTGCTCGACCGGATGCCCCACCCATCCGGTGCGGCTCCGCTCACCATAAGTGAGGCTGCCCTACGACAGAACACCCCCGTGCGTCACGTCGCCCGCACGGCGGGATGCTCGGCGGGTGTCCACCGAGCCCTCCGCGTCCGGTCCCCCGCCCGTCCGGCCGCGGGTCACCGCGGTCATGGTCAGCTCCGCCGACGGTGCCGTGAGCGCGGGCGGGTCCGGCTCCGGCGGCCTGTCCACCCCCGCCGACCGGGACCTGTTCCGCGCCCTGCGCCGGTCCGCCGACTGCGTGCTCGTCGGGGCGGGCACCGCACGGGACGAGGACTACCGCGGGGTCCGGCCGCGCCGTCCCGAGCCGGACGGGCGCCGGCCAGGGCCGCCACCGCCGGTCGTCGTCGTGACCGGGTCGGCCGGGCTGGACCCCGGCGCACGGCTGTTCACCGACACCGTCACCGCACCGGTCGTACTCACCACGGCCGCCGCCCCTGCCGACCGGCGGGCCGCACTCACCGCCGCGGGCGCCGACGTCGTCCTGCTCGACGACCTCTCCCCCACCACGCTGCTCACCGCCCTCGCCCGCCGCGGCCACACCTCCGTGCTGTGCGAGGGCGGGCCGACCCTGCTCGGCGCGCTGGTCGGGGCCGACGTCGTCGACGAGCTGCGCCTCACCCTGGTCCCGGTGCTGGTCGGGGGCCCCGAGAGGCGGATCGCGACCGGGCCGGACCCCCTCCCCGTACCGCGTGCGCTGCGCCTGGCCGGCCACGAGGCGGCGGCCGACGGGACCCTGCTCCTGCACTACGTCCGCGCCGCCGCCGCCATCCCGGCTGAGCCGAACGGGTGAACCGCCGTGAGGGAGGTCCGGGGACGGGCATCTCACGGGGGACATCACACGCACCGCGGCGGGCCCCCACCCGGGGCCGGCCCGTGAGAGGAGCACCGATGACCTCCGGCACCCCGACCACCACCTCCGCCTCGACACCGGCCGCGACACCCGCGGGACGCCTCGCCGAGGGCACCGGTCAGGGCCGCACCACCATCGCCCCGTCCGTCGTGCAGAAGATCGCCGGCATCGCCGCCCGCGAGGTCTCCGGGGTGTACGCGATGGGATCCGGCGCGTCGCGTGCCTTCGGTGCGCTGCGCGAGCGCATCCCCGGCCGCGGCACCAGCGGCGCCTCGACCGTCGCGGGCGTGGCGGTCGAGGTCGGCGAGAAGCAGGCCGCGATCGACCTGGACGTCGTCGTCGAGTACGGCGTCGCCATTGCCGACCTGGCCGCGGCCGTGCGCCGCAACGTCATCGGCGCCGTCGAGCGGATGACCGGGCTGGAGGTCATCGAGGTCACCATCTCGGTGAACGACATCCACCTGGCCGGCGAGGACGACAGCCGGGACGAGGCCCCTGCGGCTCCCGCCCCGACCGGCCGCGTCGTGGAGTGACGGTGCCGGAACGGAGCCCGGCCGTCCTGGCCGAGCTGGTCGCCGAGACGGTCGCCGCGCACCCGTCGGTGGTGCGGCTCGACGGCGGCGCGTTCGGCACCGTCGCGACCTGGCTGCCCGGACGACGGCTGGTCGGCGTCGGGATCGGCCGTGCCGACGATCCGGTCGAGATCGGGGTGGTGCTGCGCCTGGACCGGCCGATCCCGGCTACCGTCGCGGCGCTGCGGGCGTCGGTCGCGCCGTTGGTCGACGGGGTCCCGGTGGACGTGACGGTGACCGACGTGGAGGTCACCTGAGGTGGAGGTGGGAACGGGATGGTCGAGCCGGACCCCGGCGCGCACGGGGGCCTGACCCCCGAACAGCGGTCGGCCTACCGCTCGTTCGTCCGTACCCACCACCCCGACCGCGGGGGTGACCCGGAGGTCTTCCGCGCCGGGCTGGCCCGCTTCCGCGCCCTGGCGGCCGACCCGCGCGCCGGGGCGGCAGACCTCGACGACCCCCGCTACGACGCACCGATCGAGATCGTGCGCGACCTGCCGCTGCCGACCCGGGTCCTGGTGGCCCTGATCCGCACCGTCCGACGTCGCACGCACCCCCGGGTCGACCGGCCCGGCCGGCACTCACCCCGCCCCACCCGTCCCGGAGAGGACATCTCATGAACGCCACCCAGACCGGCCTGCTCGCGGGCCTCCTGCTGGGCGTCGCCGGTGCCACCGGCGGCTTCCTGGCCTTCGTCATCACCCTGGTGCTCGGCATCATCGGCCTGGTGGTCGGCCGGGTCCTCGACGGCGAGCTGGACCTGTCCGGCCTCGGCCGGGGCCGCGACCGGTGAGCACCCTCCCCGACCCCGCCGAGCGCGGCGTCCTGGAGATCGACCCGGCGGTGCTGCGCAAGATCGTCGAGTACGCCGCGGACACCGCACCGGCCACCCGGCACCGCGCCCGGCGGGTCGCCGGGCTCGACGTCGGCGAGTCCGGACCGACCGCCCGGGTGACCCGGCGGCCGGGTCCGGCGCGGGGCACGGTCGGGGTCACCAGCGGCGACACGACCGGCGACGCCGGCGAGGTCGACGTCCGGCTGCGGCTCACCCTGGCCCACCCCGGGTCGGTGCGGGCCGCCGTCGCCGAGGTCCGGGAGCGGATCGACGCCGACCTGCGTCGCACCACAGGGCACCGGCTGCGCGGCCTGACCGTCGAGGTCGAGGCCCTCCGATCGGGGGACGCCGGGCCGCGCCCGGCGTCCCCCCGCGTGCAGTAGACGTGCAGTAGAACCGTCGGACCCGTGACCGAGTCGGAAGAGGGAGGCCGGACCCCGTGCGTGTCCTGCTCCGCGTTCTCGCGCCGCTGCTGAGCCTGGTGGTGGCCGCGATCGGCGCGCTCGTCGTCGTCGAGGTGGTGGCGGCCTGGGTCGGCCGGGTCTCCGGCCCCGGGCTGCTCGTCCCCTGGCGGGACTGGCGCACCACCGTCCAGAACACCCTGTGGACCGCGCAGCCGGTGCTCTGGGTCGCGGTGGGGGTGATCGTCGTCGGGGCCGTGCTGCTGCTCGTCGGGTTGCTCGCCCGGCGCCACGACGTCGCACTCGACGCGCCGTCGCCCGGGCTCACCGTCGCCACCGCGCCGCGGGTGCTGGCCCGCCTGGTCGGCACCCGGGTCCGGGCCGCGGACCCGGTGACCGCAGCCTCGGTGACCGCGTCGGCCCGCTCGGTCGTGGTGAACGCCCGCGGCCGGGGGGACCTCGACGTGCTGCGCGAGGCGGCCCGCGACGCCGCCTCCGGCGTCCTCGACGCGCTTCCCCTGGCCCGGCGGCCGCGCCTGACCGTGCGCGCCACCCCGGACCAGCCGGGCTCGAAGGGAGTGCAGTGATGACCGACGACGCGAGCTCGACCGGGATCCCGGCAGGAGGCTCGCCGGCACCCGCCCTCGCGAACCCGCGCCGCGCGGCGCGGACCGCGCGGCGCGCCCAGTACCGCTCCGCGGGCGGTGCCCGCACCGGCCTCGTCCTCCTCGGCGGGCTGCTGCTCGCCGTCGGCGTGCTCACCGTGCTCCTGGTGACCGGGGTCTTCGGGCGGGGCCGCCCGCAGCGCCCGCTGCTGGAACCGGTGGTCGAGCAGTTCCTGCTGGCCAACGGCACCGCCGCCCGGGTGGTCGCCGTGCTGGCCGGGCTCGTGCTGGTGCTGCTCGGGCTCTGGTGGACCGCCCGGTCGCTGCGTCCGGAACCCCGCCCGGAGCTGGTCCTGGACGGCGGACCGGACACCGAGATCCGGATCGGCGCCTCCGCCGCGGCCGACGCCGTCGCCGACGGCGCTGCCACACTGCCCGGGGTGACCCGGGCCCGCGCCCGGATGGTCGGCAGTGCCGCCGCGCCGGCGGTGCGCGCCACCGTGTGGGTCGACGAGGACGTCGCCGACGGGGAGGTCGCCGAGATCTGCCGCCGCCTCGACGCCGAGATCCTGCCCGCGATCCGCGACGCGCTGGGGATGGCGGACCTGCCCGTCGCGGTGCGGCTGGAGCTGGACGCGGCCCGTCGCGACGACCGCCCACGGGTCTCCTGACCCACCGGCCGGGTGCGTGACCCGGCTCACAGGAGCCGGGCCGGTCGGCGTCCGTACGGTCGTCGGCATGAGTGCAGTGCTGGACGACAGGACGGCCCTCGTCACCGGGGCGGGCAGCGGGATCGGGGCCGCGGTGGCGCGCCGGCTCGTCGCCGACGGGGCGCGGGTGTACGCGGTGGACCTCGCCGAGGACCGGGTGGCCCCGCTGGCCGCCGAGAGCGACCTGGTCACGCCGCTGGGGTGCGACCTGTCCGACCTCGACGCCGTGGAGCAGCTGCCCACCGACGTCGACATCCTGGTCAACAACGCCGGCCGCCAGCACGTCTCGCGACTGGAGGAGTTCGACCGGGTGATGTTCTCGAACATCCTGCGCCTGATGCTGGAGTCGCCGTTCCGGCTGATCCGCCGGTCGCTGCCGCACATGTACGCCCATGGCTGGGGCCGGGTCGTGAACATCTCCTCCGCGCACGGCCTGCGGGCCTCGCCGTACAAGTCCGCCTACGTCTCGGCCAAGCACGGCCTCGAGGGCCTGTCGAAGGTCACCGCGCTGGAGGGTGCCGAGCACGGCGTGACCAGCAACTGCATCAACCCCGCCTACGTGCGCACCCCGCTGGTCGAGGCCCAGATCGCCGACCAGGCCCGCACACACGGGATCTCCGAGGACGAGGTCGTCACGAAGATCATGCTCACCCCGGTGGCGGTGAAGCGGCTGATCGAGCCCGCCGAGACCGCGGAGCTGGCCGCGCTGCTGTGGGGACCGGCGTCGGCGTCGATCACCGGGACCTCGCTGTCCCAGGACGGCGGCTGGACGGCGCGGTAGGAGACCGCTCACCGCGGCCACACCCCGGTGCGGGCATGATCGGTGCTCGTGCGGCGGTGGAGTGTGCTCGGGGTCCTGCTCGCCGCGGTGCTGCTCGCCGGGTGTGCGGTCGGGCCGTCGCAGCGGCCACCGGTGGCGGTACGCGGCGAACAACTGCCCGCCGCTCCCCCGACGTCGGCCGCGGGCCCGCCCGCCGACCCCGACCTGCTGCCGGACTCCGACCCGGTCCGCACCACCGGGTTCACCGACTGCACCGCCGACACGGCCGCGGCACTGACCACGGCCGGCACCCCGCTGCCCGCCGGGCGCCCCCTGACGGTCGGCTGCGCCCGGCTCACCGTGCCCGCCGACCGGGACCGGCCCGAGCTGGGCCCGGCCCGGCTCGGTCTGACCCGGGTCACCACGCCCGGCGCACCGGACGGGCGGCCGGCGCTGGTCGTGCTCGGCGACACCGGCACCGACGGGTCCGCCCGGGCCGCGGTGAGCCTCGCCGCCCGGCTGCCCGCCACGGTGCTCGACCGCTACCAGGTGATCGGCATGGACTGCCGCGGCACCGGGGAGGACCTGCTCGACTGCGCCCCGGTCGACGCGCGAGCCACCCTGCTCGGCGCCGGACCGGACCGCCGCGACGAGGCCGCCATGACGGCACTGCTGGAACGCGCCCGCGAGGTGGTGCAGGACTGCAACCTGCTGCTGTCGGGGACGCTGACCAGCTACCGCGCCGCGAGCGGCGCCGACGACCTGGAGTCGCTGCGGTCCGTGCTGGGCGCGGCCCGGCTGGACCTGCTCGCCGTCGGCGACGGCGCCGACGCCGCGGCCGCCTGGATCGGCGCGCACCCGGGCTCCGTCGGGCGGGTCGTGCTCGACGGCCCCGGTGACCCCACCCTCGACGAGCCCGCCCGGACCGAGAGCACGACCGCGGCCGCGGAGAAGGCCTTCGACGCCTTCGCCGTGGCCTGCACCGCCTCGCCGGCCTGCCCGCTGGGCCCCGACCCGCGCGGCTACGTCGACGAGCTGGTGTTCCGCCTGTCCCGCACCGCCCTGCCGGCCGGCGACGGCGACGCCGTCACCGCGGGCGCGACGCTGCGCGCGGTCCGCTCGGTCCTGTCCCAGCCCGCCCGCTGGCCGGAGCTGCAGTCCGCGCTGGTCGCAGCCGGGGACGGCGACCCGGCGGGTCTGGTCCGCATCCTGGCCCCGCTGGGAGGCCCGCAGGGCCGCTACGACGCCACCCTGGCGACCCGCTGCAACGACAGCCGGGTGCGGGTCACCCCCGGTGAGGCCGCCGACCTGGCCGGGCAGTGGGCGCAGCGCTTCCCGCTGTTCGGCGTCGCGGCGGCGCAGGACCTGGTGGCCTGCGGGCCGTGGCCCTCGGGCGGGCCGGTCACCCCGGCGGTGCCGCAGGGCGCTCCCCCGCCCCCGGTCCTCGTGATCGGGACCGCACAGGACCCGCGTTCGCCGCAGAGCGGCGCCGAGCGGACCGCCCAACAGCTCGCGACGGGGCGGCTGGTGCGCTGGCAGGGCAGCGGGACCGGGGCGTATCCGCGCACCCCGTGTGTCACCGGCCTCGTGGACCGGGCGCTGCTGACCGGCCGGGCGCCCTCCCAGCCCGTGGTCTGCCCGCCGTAACCGCGTGCTCCGGGCGGCTCACGCTGGGTGGAGCCGGACCGCGACGAAACCGGCGCAGAAGGTCACGATTGCGTATCCGCCGCTTTCCGGTGCGGTTGCGGGAACAGCGATGCCGCCCATCCCCACCTGCGACGACGGTGGCACGAAACGTTTCCGGAATGCCGACGCCATCGGCCCGGAACGGTCCGCTCGACTTACCGCCCCCACCGTTCTGCGGCTAGGCTCCGTCGGGCGAGCGGGAGGCCGCAGGTCATGCCCACCGCACCGGTGGGCGCACGCGAACTCCCGGTCACGTCGTTCGGGTGGGTGTAACGCCGAACGGACCCGACGACGAGTGGTGCGGAAGGACCGTGTCCCTGCCCCGAGCGGCGGACACGGCCCCCGGGCGGAAGGAGCACGGTGGATTTCTTCACCTATGTCGGCACCCAGCTGAACCAGTTGGTGTTCTACGGCCAGCAGCATTTCCTGCTGGTCGCGATCTCGGTCGGAATCGCGGTCGTGATCTCGTTGGTGGCGGGCACCCTGCTGCACACCAATCGTCTGACGCCCGAGTCGTGGAGCCGCCCGATCCGCGCGGGCTCCCGCGAGGCACTGCTGATCGTGTTCTCCGCCGCGCTGACGATCCCGTCCCTGGCACTGTTCGGCCTGCTGCAGCCGATCCTGGGGCTCGGCGTCACGCCGTCGCTGACGGCCCTGACGATCTACGCGATCTACCCGGTGCTGCGCAACGTCGTCGCCGGGCTCTCCTCGGTGGACGACGCCGTCCTCGAGTCCGCCCGCGGGATGGGGATGGGCTCGGTCCGCCGGATGGTCACCATCCAGCTGCCGCTGGCCTGGCCGGTGATCCTGTCCGGCATCCGGGTCGCGGTCCTGATCATCATCGGTATCGCGGTCGTCGCCGGCGCCATCAACGGCCCTGGCTTCGGCTCCTCGCTCTTCCTCGGCCTGCAACGGCTGGGATCGGTCAACTCGTTCAACCAGGTTCTGGCGGCCACGCTCGGCTGCCTCGTCGTGGCTGCGGTCTACGAGGTCGTCTTCTGGATCGTGCAGCGCTTCACCACCCCGAGGGGGATCCGTGTCTGATTCCGGCAAGCCGATGATCGCTCTCGAAGGCATCAGCAAGACCTATCCGAAGTCCACCACCCCGGCCGTGCAGGAACTCGACCTGCAGGTGCCCGAGGGCACCATCTCGATGTTCATCGGGCCGTCCGGCTGCGGCAAGACGACCACGCTCAAGATGATGAACCGGCTCATCGAGCCCACCACCGGTCGCATCCTGCTCGACGGCGACGACGTCACCGACGTCAACGCCGACGAGCTGCGCCGCCGCATCGGCTACGTCATCCAGCAGGTCGGCCTGTTCCCGCACTTCACGATCGGCGACAACATCGCCGTCGTCCCGAAGATCCTCGGGTGGGACCGCAACCGGATCGCCGCCCGGGTCGACGAGCTCCTGCACCTGGTCGGGCTGGAGCCCAAGGACTACCGCGACCGCTACCCCCGCCAGCTCTCCGGCGGCCAGCAGCAGCGTGTCGGCGTCGCCCGCGGACTCGCCGCGGACCCCTCGGTGATGCTGATGGACGAGCCGTTCGGCGCCATCGACCCGATCACCCGCGAGCGCATCCAGGACGAGTTCCTGGAGCTGCAGCAGCAGATCGCCAAGACCATCTGCTTCGTCACCCACGACCTCACCGAGGCGGTCAAGCTCGGCGACCGGATCGCGGTGTTCGGGCCCGGCGGCACGCTGCAGCAGTACGACACCCCCGACATGATCCTGACCCACCCCGCCAATGAGTTCGTCGCCGAGTTCGTCGGCGCCGGCGCCGCGGTCCGGCGGCTGTCGCTGCTGGAGCTGTCCCGCCTGGAGCTGCAGCCGGTCGACCTCGACGGCACCGCCGCCCGCAACGGCTCCCCCACCTACGAGGCCGACGCGCAGGGCCGCCCGGTGCGCTGGGCCTACCTGCCGGGCACCGCCGACCTGCCCAAGCTGGTGACGGTGCCGCGCACCGGGACCGTCTACGACGCCGTCGACGTCATGCTCGACTCCCAGACCGAGCTGGTCGGGGTGGTCGACGAGCAGCAGAAGCTGCAGGGCGCGCTGTGGTGGCGCGACCTGGTCGAGGGCCTCAAGACGAAGGCCGGTTCGTGAGCGCCCCCGCCGCCGAGGAAACCGGCGCCGGCGCGCCGTCCGGGTCGTCCTCGGCCGAGCCGGTCGTCCGCCGGACCCGGCGGCTGGACCGGTCGCTGATCGTCAATCCGCTCATCGCCGTCGTCGGTGTGGTGCTGGTGCTGCTCTACGCCGCCTCCCAGGGCCTCGACGACGTCGAGGCCTCGGTGATCAACGCGAGCGCGCTCGGGGAGCGGCTCGGGGAGCACCTGGTGCTGACCGGGCTGTCCACCCTCGTCGTGATCATCGTGGCGATCCCGGCCGGCATCGCGATCAGCCGCCCGTCCGCCCACCGGCTCCAGCGCCCGATCCTGGCGTTCACCGGGTTCATGCAGGCCCTGCCCGCGTTCGGCGTGATCGTCCTGCTCGCGTTCTCCCCGCTCGGGCTGGGCCTGCCCACCGCCGTCGTCGCGCTGGCACTGGCCGCGCTGCTGCCGGTGCTCACCAACACCGTCGTCGGGCTCCAGCAGGTCGACAAGGCGCTGATCGAGGCGTCCCGCGGCATCGGGATGTCGGCGCGGCAGACGCTGCTGCGGGTCGAGCTGCCGCTGGCGACACCGGTCATGGTCGCCGGCGTCCGCGTCGCGCTCGTGCTGAACGTCGGCACCGCGGCCCTGGCGACCTACGTCGGCGCCGGCGGTCTCGGCGAGCCGATCAAGGGGATGCTGGAGCTCGGCCGCCCCACCGGAACCCTCGTCGCCGCGACCATCGTCGCCGCGCTGGCCCTGATCGTGGACTGGCTCGCCGGTCTCGCCGAGTACGCCGTCCGCCGCAACGCCGGCTGACGCGGGCCCCCGCTCGCCCCCGAATCCCCGCAGTACCGCATTCCCTGGAGGACACGTGAAGTTCGGACGATCCCGGCGTCTCGCCCTGACGGCGATGGCCGCCGCGGCGGCGCTCGCCCTGGCGGGCTGTGGCGGCCTGAGCGGCAGCGGCCCGTCGGCCTCCGGCGGCTCGCTGGCCCAGGCCGGCGACCTGAGCGGACAGAACTACGTCGTCGGCGGCAAGAACTTCGACGAGCAGCTGGTGCTCTGCCAGATCACCGTCGCAGCGCTCGAGTCGGCCGGCGGCAACGTCACCGACCGCTGCAACACCGGTGGCACCGACGTCACCCGCCAGGCGCTGCTGGCCGGGGACATCAACATCTACTGGGAGTACACCGGTACCGCCTGGGCGTCCTTCTTCAAGGAGACCCGCCGGATCACCGACGACAACGAGCTCTACAACCTCGTCGCCCAGCGCGACCTGGAGCAGAACAAGATCCAGTGGCTGGACAAGGCCAACTTCAACAACACCTACGCCTTCGCCATGACCGAGGCGAAGTCCCAGGAGCTCGGCATCACGACGCTGTCGCAGATGGCCGACTACATCAAGTCGGGCCGGGCACCGGCGGGTTCGATGTGCGTGGAGACCGAGTACAACTCCCGTGACGACGGCCTGCGCGGCCTGGAGAAGACCTACGGCTTCACCGCCCAGAACCCGCAGGTGCTCGCCACCGGCGTGATCTACCAGGCCACCGCGGACAACAAGTGCCTGTTCGGCGAGGTCTTCACCACCGACGGCCGCATCCCCGGCCTGAAGCTCAAGGTCCTCGACGACGACAAGCGCTACCACGTCACCTACAACGCGGCACCGACCATCCGGGCCGACGTCTACAACGCCAACCCCGCCGTCCGGCAGGTGCTGGCGCCGATCGCCCAGGCCCTGGACTACAACACCATCCTGGACCTGAACGGCAAGGTGTCCTCCTTCGGCCAGAACGAACGCGACGTCGCGCGTGAGTGGCTGACCCAGAAGGGCTTCATCGGCTGAGGTGTCCCCCGGTACGCCCGCCGCGACCCCGCCCCGGCTCCACCGGGTGCGGGGTCGCGGTGTCCCGGTGTCGCGGGTCGATCACCGTGCGCGCGTGAACGTTGCGCCGGGGGACGGTTCGTGATCGGCTGACCGGACCATGCCCTCCCGGCGAACCAGGACGATCCCGTGAGCCCCTTCCCCGGCCGCAGGCTGCGGACGCTGGTCCCGGCCCTGCTCGCCGTCGCGCTGCTGGTGGGCGGTTGCACCGGCCTGGCCGGCGGCGGGCCACGGGCGTCGGCCGGGTCGCTCGCCCGGGGCGTCGACCTGTCCGGGCGGACCTACGTCGTGGGGTCGAAGAACTTCAACGAGCAGCAGATCCTGTGCCAGATCTCGATCGCGGCGCTGGAGTCCGCCGGGGCCTCGGTGACCGACCGGTGCAACATCGGCGGGTCCGACGCCACCCGGCAGGCGCTGCTGTCCGGGGACATCTCCACCTACTGGGAGTACACCGGCACGGCGTGGGCGTCGTACCTGCGCGAGACCCGCACCCTGCCCGACGACCAGGTCCTCGCCGAGCTGCGGCGGCGCGACCGTGTGCAGAACGGCGTGGTGTGGCTGGACCGCGCCCGGTTCGACAACACGTACTCCTTCGTCGTCGACGGGGCGACGGCCGCCCGGCTGAACCTGAACACGATCAGCGACATGGCCGCCTACGTCCGCTCCGGCCAGCCCGGCGACGTCTGCGTCGAGACCGAGTACGCCTCCCGCGCCGACGGCCTCGCCGGGCTCCAGCGCGCCTACGGTTTCGAGCTGCCCGGCGAGCGGCGCAAGACCCTCGACCAGGGCGTCATCTTCCAGTCGACGGCCGACGGCGTCTGCCTGTTCGGCGAGGTCGCCGCCACCGACGGCCGCATCCCGGCGCTGGGCCTGAAGGTGCTCACCGACGACCGCGGCTACCACATCACCTACAGCGCGGTCCCGGTCTTCCGGGCCGACGTGTTCGACCGGGCACCGCAGGTCGCCGACCTGTTCGCCCCGATCACCGCGGCCCTGGACCAGCAGACCGTGCAGCAGCTCAACGGCCGGGTCTCCGCAGGCGGGCAGAGCCCCCGTGATGTCGCGCGGGCCTGGCTGGCCGAGCGCGGGTTCATCGGGAGCTGAGCCGTGGCGCGCCGGCAGGTCGACGAGGTCCGCGACGGGGTGGAGCTCACCAGCCTCGACGCCGAGGCCTTCGACGGCGCCGGCGTCACCAAGCGGGCCCTGCTCGACCACCTCGACGCCGTCGCCGGGCTGCTGCTGCCCGCGCTGGCCGACCGGCCCCTGTCGGTGGTGCGGGCCCGCCCCGGCCAGGCGCCGTTCATGCAGAAGAACCTCCCGCGCGGGGCACCGGACTGGATCCCGACCGTCGACGTGTGGGCGGAGTCCTCGCAGCGCACCGTGCACTACCCGCTCTGCCACGACCGCCGCACGCTGCTGTGGTTCGGCAACCAGCGCGCCGTCGAGTTCCACCCGACCCTCGTGCCGCACGGCGCGACGACCACCGGCGAGCTCGTCATCGACCTCGACCCGCCCGACGGCGCGGGCTTCGACCGCGTCGTCGCGGCCGCGCGCCCGGTCCGGGCGGCGCTGGCCGAGCTGGGCCTCGCCGCTGCGGTCAAGACCAGCGGTGCGACCGGCCTGCACCTGGTGGTCCCGCTGTCCGAGCAGCTCCCGATCGACGACGCGTTCGCCGCGACCCGCGCGGTGTGCGCCCGCGCCGCGGCGCTGGCCCCCGACGTCGCGACGACCGAGTTCATCCGGGACGACCGCGGCGGGCGGGTCTTCCTCGACCCGACCCGGGCTGGCGGGGCCACCCTCGCCGCGCCCTACAGCCCGCGGGCCCGCCCCGGCCTGCCCCGTGTCGTTCCCCCTCACCTGGGACGAGCTGGACGGGGCCTCGCCCGCCGACTTCACGGTGGGCACCGTGGCCGGTCTGCTCGACGGGCGCCCGACCTGGTCGGAGCTGCGGCCCGCCCCCGCGTCCCTGCCGGAGGTGCTGCTCACCGAGGGCCGGGCGATCCCGGTGCCGCGGGTCGCGGCCATGCACGAGGGGAAGCGCCGCAAGCGCGCCCGCGAACGCGACGGGTGATCACCGGTCGTGGCGGATCCCGCCCGGCTCACGGACGCTGCGCTCCACGACCGTGATCACTCGTCGACGTCGTCGCGGGCGCTCCGGTAGAGCCAGCGGTCGGCGTCGGCGAGCGGTCCGATCAGCACGTAGCCCCTGGGGCCCCCGCCGGGGTCGGACAGCTCGATCGTCCGCGGCGGACGGCCGGTGGCGTCGGGGTCGATGCGCACCTGCTCGCCCGCGTAGGGACCGTCGTCCAGGACCGCGTACATGGCAGGGGATTCTGCCACCGCGCCCGGCCCCCGGGCCGGTGCGCCGACCCGGCCCCGGTGATCTGGACGGTCGTCGGCGTGGCCGCGGTGGGCTACTGCTTGCGTGCCCGGCTGGGCTGCACCCGCAGCGGCTCGCCGGGCATCTTCGGGTACTCCGGCGGGTAGGGCAGGTCCCCCAGGCCGCGCTCGGCCTCGTCCTCGGCGTACCACTCCAGCGCCCTCGCGCAGCTCCCCCGCTCGTCGGCCATCCCGGCGTGCGGGTCCCCGTGGCGTTCCAGCAGACCGGGCACGGTGCGCAGGGTGAACGCCGCGGGGTCGACCTCGCCGAGGTCGTCCCAGGTGACCGGCATGGAGACGGTCGCGGCGGGCAGGCCGCGCACCGACCAGGCCGAGGCGATGGTGCGGTCACGGGCCGCCTGGTTGTAGTCGAGGAACACCCGCTCGCCGCGTTCCTCCTTCCACCAGTCCACCGTGGCCAGCTCCGGGATACCCCGACAGACGCGCCGGGCGATCGCGATGACGGCGTGCCGGACCTGCACGAAGTCCCACTCGGGCCGGATCGGGCAGGCGACGTGCACGCCCCGCCCACCGGAGGTCTTGGCCCACCCGGTCAGTCCGGCCTCGGTGAGGACCTCGCGCAGCGTCTGCGCGACGACGACGGCGTCGCCGAAGTCGGTGCCCGGCTGCGGGTCGAGGTCGATGCGCAGCTCGTCGGGGTGGTCGGTGTCGGCGCAGCGGACCGGCCACGGGTGGAAGTCGAGGGTGTTGAGGTTGGCCGCCCAGGCGATCGTCGCCGGCTCGGTGATCGACACCGACTCGGCGGTGCGGCCGCTGGGGAAGGTCACCGTGCAGGTCCGCACCCAGTCCGGGGCGCCCTTCGGGACGCGTTTGACGAAGAACGGCTCGCCGTCCACCCCGGAGTTGAACCGCTTCAGGTTGGTGGGGCGGTCACGCAGCGCGGACGCCATCGGCTCCCCCACCGCGACGTAGTACTCGACCACCTCGCGCTTGGTGATCCCGAGCTCGCCGAACACCACCTTGTCCGGGCTGGTCAGGCGGACCTCACGCGGCCCGTCCGGCCCGTCGACCTGCAGCATCACGACCTCACGGCTCGCCACCCGGCGAACCTACCCCCGGTGACTATCGTGTGCCCATGAGTTCCGACCGGTCCCCCCGGTTCGACGACGACCTGCTGGGCCTCGACCCGGAGGACCCGGAGGCGCGGGAGTTCGCCGCGCACCTGGACCGCATGCAGCGGCTGCCGTCGTGCTCGGTGGAGGGCTACATCCGCGGTGTCGGGGACTTCGCGGAGTCGGCGAACCGGCTGCGGGGCCCCCGGCGGGCCGCCGCGGTCGCGGTGACGGTGCTGCTGCTGTTCGTCGCGGCGTGGGTCATCGCGAACGCGGCCGGGTTCGTGGTCGCCACCTGGGTCTGACGAGCCACCCGGGTCCGACGACCGGCGGCGCACGACCGATCAACGGGTTACCGTGGATGCATGGGTCTGTTCAGCCGCAACACCACCGCCTCCGGGTCCGAGCTCCCGGCCCCGAAGGTGCAGAAGTCCGACGAGGAGTGGCGGGCCCAGCTGAGCCCGGCCGAGTACCAGGTGCTCCGCAAGGCCGGGACCGAGCGCCCGTTCACCGGTGAGTACACCGACACGACCACCACCGGCGTCTACCGCTGCCGGGCCTGCGGGGCGGAGCTGTTCCGCAGCGACTCGAAGTTCGCGTCGCACTGCGGGTGGCCGTCGTTCTTCACCCCGCTCGCGGGCGACGCCGTCATCGAGCGGGTCGACTCCAGCCTGGGCATGACGCGCACCGAGGTGCTGTGCGCGAACTGCCACGGCCACCTCGGCCACGTGTTCGAGGGCGAGGGCTACGGCACCCCGACCGACCTGCGCTACTGCATCAACTCGGTCTCGCTGACCCTGGAGCCCACCGAGGGCTGACACCGGTGCGGGGCCGTCGCGCGACGGCCCCGCACCCGGCTCACGGCAAGGACGCGACGAGGTCGCCGACCTCGACCCGCGGGCCGGTGTAGAACGGGATCTCCTCGCGCACGTGGCGGCGGGCCTCGGTGCCGCGCAGGTGCCGCATGAGGTCGACGATGCGGTACAGCTCGTCGGCCTCGAAGGCGAGGATCCACTCGTAGTCGCCGAGGGCGAAGGCCGGGACGGTGTTGGCACGCACGTCCGGGTAGTCGCGGGCCTCCATGCCGTGGTCGGCCAGCATCTTCCGGCGCTCCGCGTCGGGCAGCAGGTACCACTCGTAGGACCGGACGAACGGGTAGACGCAGACGTAGCGCTTCGGGTCCTCGCCGGCCATGAACGCCGGGACGTGGCTCTTGTTGAACTCCGCCGGGCGGTGCAGCGCGGTCTGGCTCCAGACCGGCACGCTGGCCCGGCCGAGCGCGGTGGTGCGGCGCAGGTCGGAGTAGGCGGCCTGCAGCGACTCGATCTCCGAGGCGTGCCACCAGATCATGTAGTCGGCGTCGTGCCGCACACCGGCGAGGTCGTACACGCCGCGGACGGCGACGTCCTTGTTCGCGAGCGCGTCGAGGTACTCGGTGGCCTCGCGGGCGGCGGGGGCACGGTCGTCGCCGAGGCGGCCGGGCTCGACCCGGAAGACCGACCACATGGTGTAGCGGATGGTGTCGTTGATCGCTTTGACGTCCACGCGGGCCATGTCGGGCATGGTACGCGGCCGGTGAGGGTGCCCTCAGCGACCGGTCGGTGCGGGGGGCAGGGCCGCGGCGACCCGCTCGGCGGCGGACCGCGCGGTCGCCACACAGGCGGGGACCCCGACCCCGTGCAGCATCGACCCGGCGACCTCCAGGCCCCCGACGGTGGCGACGGCCGACTCCAGCGCGTCGACGACCGCGCCGTGGCCGACCCCGTACTGCGGCAGACCGCCGCCCCAGCGCTGCACGACCGACGCGACCGGGACGGCGTCGACCCCGTCGAGGACGGCCAGGTCGGCGCGGACGCGGTCGACGAGCTCGGCGTCGTCGACCTGCAGGCTCGCCTCCTCCCCGAACCGGCCGATCGAGGCCCGGATCCGGACCAGACCGTCCGCACCGAGGTGGGCCCACTTCGTCGACGCGTGGGTGACGCCCTTGACCGACAGCGGCTCGTCCGCGGCGACCAGACAGCCGGAGGTGCCGGGCAGTCCGGTGACGTCGGCCGCCCGGTAGGCGAGCGCGACGACCGCGGAGGAGGCCAGCTCGATCCGCCCGGCCGCCGCGGCCGCGGCCGGTACGACCGGCTCCAGCAGCCGACGCGCAGCGGGCGCGGGGACGGCGAGGACGACGGCGTCGACGTCGAGCGCCTCCGGCCGCGGGACCGGGCCGAGGACCAGCCGCCAGCCGTCGGGGCGGCGGTGCAGCTCCCGCACGGTGACACCGGTCCGCACCCGGGCCGCCGACGCGGCGACGAGTGCGGCGACCATCTCGCGGTAGCCCCCGCGCACGGCACCGAAGACCGGTCCGGCGGCCACCGGCTGTGGCACCGCGGCGGGATCGGCCCCGGAGCCCCCGGCGGCCGGCGTCCCGGCGGCGAGGGTGCCGCTGCGCTGGCCGGACGCGGCCATCCCGGTACTGGCCGCCTCGGTGAGCGAGCCGGCCCCCGCGTCGAGCGCGGCGGCGAGCGCCGGGACCGTGGCGCGCAGGCCGAGCCGGTCGACCCGGCCGGCGTAGACACCGCCCAGCAGCGGGTCGGCGATCCGGTCGACGACCTCCGGGCCGAACCGACGGCGCAGCAGCGCCCCGAGCGCGACGTCGGTGCCGGGCTCCCACTCCAGCGGCGTGGACGGCTCGGCGGCGACCGCGGCCCGTCCGGCGTCGGACAGCACTCCCCCGAGGTCGGCGTCCCGGCCGGGCACGCCCATCAGGGTGCCGCGGGGCAGGCCGACGGTGCGGCCCCCGGCGCGGATCGTCGCCGTCGCCGCGGTGGGGTGGGTGAGCGCGCCCGCCAGCCCGATCTCGGCGAGCAGTGCGGGGACCTCGGGGCGGCGGGCGAGGAAGGCCTCGGCGCCGACGTCGAACGGCGCGCCCGCGAGGTCGACGGTGCGCAGCACCCCGCCGAGCCGGTCACGCTGCTCCAGCACGACGATCTCGGCCGACGGGCCGAGCAGCGTCCTCAGCCGGTGCGCGCACGCCAGCCCGGAGACCCCGCCGCCGACGACGGCGACGCGGGTCATCGCGCCGGACGCTCGCCCGTCGGCCCGGACACGGGCTGGGCGTGCACCGTCTCGACGGTCCGGGTGATCACGTCCGGGTCGGTCGCCGGCAGCACACCGTGGCCGAGGTTGAACACGTGCCCGCGGGTGCGGGTGCCCTCGGCCGCGATCCGCACGACCTCGGCGTCGACGGCGTCCTGGCCGGCGAACAGCACGGCCGGGTCGAGGTTGCCCTGCACGGGCACTGCTCCCCCGGCACGGCGGGCCGCGACGTCGAGCGGGGTCCGCCAGTCGACGCCGATCACGTCGGCGCCGGCCTCGGTCATCGCGCCCAGGAGCTCCGCGGTGCCGACCCCGAAGTGGATCCGCGGCACCCCGGCCCCGGCGAGCGCACCGAGCACGGAGGCGGAGTGCGGCAGCACGAACTCGCGGTAGTCGCGCTCGGAGAGCGCGCCCGCCCAGGAGTCGAAGAGCTGGACCGCGTCCACCCCGGCGGCGACCTGCTGCTGCAGGAACGTGCCGGTGAGCACGGCGAGCTTGCCGAGCAGGGCGTGCCAGACCTCGGGGGCGGAGCGCATGAGGGACTTGGTCCGCTCGTGGTTGCGGCTCGGGCCGCCCTCGATGAGGTAGGAGGCGAGGGTGAACGGGGCGCCCGCGAACCCGATCAGCGGGACCCGGCCCAGCTCGGGCAGTAGCAGACCGATCGCCTCGGTGACGCGCGTCACTTGCTCCGGCGCCAGCTCGGGCAGGGCCGCGACGTCGGCGGCGGTGCGGACCGGCGAGTCCACGACGGGGCCGGTGCCCGGAACGATGTCGATCCCGATGCCCGCCAGGTGCAGCGGCACCACGATGTCGGAGAACAGGATGGCCGCGTCCATGTCGTGACGGCGGACCGGCTGCAGGGTGATCTCGCAGGTCAGATCCGGGGTGAGGCACGCCTCGAGCATCTCGTTGTCCCGGCGCAGGGCCCGGTACTCCGGCAGCGAGCGACCCGCCTGACGCATGAACCAGACCGGCAGCCGCGACGGCGTCGCGCCGCGCACTGCATCGAGGAACGGAGCGCCCGCGAGGTCGCGGCGGGCGGGGGGCGCGGAGACGATGCCTGCAGTCATGACCCCCGGATGATCCCACGCGGACGGGGCCGGTACGCGGGCGCCCCGGCGCGCCTGCCAGGTACGACCGGTATCGCACCCTAGAGTCCGACGCCGTGCCGGACCCGAACTCACCACCACCAGCAGCGTTCCGCAGCGCGGTCCGCTCGCTCGCGTCGGTCCGACCGCGCCCCGAGCTCGTGGTGCGGCCGCTCGAGGCCCCACCCCGGCTCGCGCCGTACAGCTGGGCGACCAGCGTCGAGGCCGACATCGGGCACCGCGGCGACGGGACCGACGACCTCGACGAGCCGGACACCTCCGGACGGCTGATCCTGCTCCACGACCCCGAGGGTCAGGAACGCTGGGAGGGCACCTTCCGGCTGGTCTGCTTCGTGCAGGCCCGGCTGGAGCCCGGCCAGCTCGGCGACGACATGCTGCCGCGCATCGGATGGTCCTGGCTGACCGACGCGCTCGACCACGCCGGGGCGGGCTTCACCGCCCTCGGCGGGACCGTCACCCAGACCTCGTCGGTCCGCTTCGGCGGGCTCAGCGCGGACGGTGGCGGCCCCGGCGACGCGCCCCCGCGGGAGGACGACGTCGAGCTGCGCGCCTCCTGGTCCCCCACGGAGAGCGACGGCGATCTGTCCCGACACGCCGTCGCGTTCGCGTCCCTGGTGTCGACCGCCGCGGGTCTGCCGCCGATCGGCGCAGTGCCGTTGAGCCGATCACCCGGCTGAACGTCGCAGGTCAGCGGCATGCGTCGGAGATCTTTCACCCGGAGGGGTGGGACCGCGCCCACACGCATGTAACTTTCCGAGCCGGAAAGACGAATGCACACCAGACGTTAGGCCGCATGGAGGGATACCATCTCTGCCATGGCACCCGCCCGGGCGGCCGAGCGCCACTCTCCGTCCCTCGGGTTCCGGTGTTGGTCGGGGGCGTACGACCGACTCCAGGAAGGTTGACGACGTGGCTGTACTTGGCCAGCAAGTGCCGGCGCAGAGTTCCGGCAACACCACCCCAGGTGGCGCTCCGATCGGTGGAGCAGTGCTCTCACCTGGGATCGTCCCGCAGCCGCGGGCGGAGCTGTTCACGGTTCTCGTCGTGGACGACCACCCGCTGCTCCGGGAGGCGATCGCCGGGCGGCTGCGCTCCATGGGAGCGGGCACCGTGCACGAGGCCGCTTCGGTGACCGAGGCGCGGGCACGCGCCCACGCGGCGGGCCCCTGCGACCTCGTGATCCTCGATCTGACGCTGCCGGACGGCAGCGGGCTGGACCTGGTCAGCGAGCTCCGCTCGCTCGGCTGGAACCGGCTGGTCGTGCTCGCCTCCTCCGACGACCCGTACGCGGTCCGCTCGGCGTTCCAGGCCGGCGCGCAGGCGTACCTGCTCAAGTCGGCGTCGCCGTCGGTCGTGACCGACGGCGTCAAGCGGGTGCTCGACGGCGGCGTCTACGCCGACCCGACGGTCGCCCCGCTGCTGGCCACCGGGTCCCGCGTGCCGGGCACCGACAACACCCCGCGGGAGCTCTCGGCCCGCGAGGTCGAGGTGCTGCAGCTCGTCGCGGACGGCCAGTCCAACAAGGAGATCGGTGAGGCCCTGAACCTCTCCGCCCTCACGGTGAAGAGCCACCTCTCCCGGATCGGCCGCAAGCTCGGCACCGGCGACCGCGCCCAGATGGTCGCGCTCGCCATGCGCGCGGGGGTCATTCGCTGAATCCCGGGACCGGCGCCGCCGGCGGTACGGACACGACCCGGCCGCCGGTCTCGGCGACTCCGGACGGTTCACCCGATCCGGTACCGCTGCTCCGTCCCGCCGACGGCCTCCCCCCGGTCACCGAGACCCCCGACGACCTCGCCCGCGTGGCGGCGGCGATCGCCGGGGGCACCGGTCCGGTCGCCGTCGACGCGGAGCGTGCCTCCGGCTTCCGGTACTCCCAGCGCGCCTACCTGGTGCAGCTGCGGCGTGCCGGGGCCGGGTCCGCGCTGGTGGACCCGATCCCGCTGCGCGGCGAGCTGGGGCCGCTCGCCGAGGCCCTCGACGGGCCGGAGTGGGTGCTCCACGCGGCCTCGCAGGACCTCCCGTGCCTGGCCGAGCTGGAGCTGCGCCCGGCGTCGCTGTTCGACACCGAGCTCGCGGGCCGGCTCGCCGGGCTCCCCCGGGTCGGGCTCGGCCCGATGGTGGAGAACCTGCTGGGCCTCGGCCTGGAGAAGGGGCACGGCGCCGCCGACTGGTCGCGTCGCCCGCGGCCCGAGGACTGGCTGGTCTACGCCGCGCTGGACGTCGAGGTCCTCATCGACCTGCGGGACGTCCTGACCCGGATGCTCGACGAGCAGGGCAAGCTGGAGTGGGCCCGCCAGGAGTTCGAGGCGGTCCGCACCGCACCGCCGCCCGCGCCGCGCGCGGAGCCCTGGCGGCGCACCTCCGGCATCCACAAGGTCCGCCGCCCCCGGCCGCTCGCCGCGGTCCGGGAGCTGTGGCTGGCCCGCGACGCGCTCGCCGCCGAGCGCGACATCGCCCCCGGCCGGGTCCTGCCCGACGCCGCGATCGTCGACGCCGCGGTGCGCAACCCCGACTCCCCGCAGGCACTGGCCGAGCTGCCGGTGTTCCGCGGACGCTCCCAGCGCAGGCTGGCCCGGTACTGGTTCGACGCGCTGCGCCGGGCCGCCGAGCTGCCCGAGTCCGAGCTGCCGCGTGGCGCCGCGACCACCGACGGCCCCCCGCCGGTGTCGCGCTGGGCCGACCGGGACCCCGACGCCGCCGCCCGGCTCGCCGCCGCCCGCGCGGCACTGGGCACGGTCTCCGAGCAGCACGACGTGCCGGTGGAGAACCTGCTGCAGCCCGACCTGCTGCGCCGGGTCTGCTGGACCCCGCCCACCGACGGCGACCTCCCGGCCGCCCTGCGCGCCGGCGGCGCCCGCCCGTGGCAGGTCGAGCTCCTGACCCCGGTGCTCGAACCGGCCCTGGCCACCCGCGCCGGCTGAGCCCGGACCGGGCCTGCCCGCCGGTCAGCGGGCCAGCGCCGGGGCGCCGCCCGAGGGCACGGGGGCCGTCGTGTCGTCGGGCAGCGCGACGTGCACCGCCAGTCCCCCGCCGGGGACCGCCTCGGCGTGCACGGTGCCGCCGTGCGCGGTCGCGACCGACCGCACGATCGACAGCCCCAGGCCGGATCCGCGGGTGTGGGCGGTACGGGCCACCGGGCCCCGCCGGAACGGCTCGAACAGCTCGGCCACCTTGTCCGGGGCCAGCTCCGGCCCCGACGACGCGACCCGCAGCACGACCTCCGACCCGGGCGTTCCGGTGCCGCAGCCGACCTCGATCCAGCCGCCGTCACGGTTGTGCCGCACCGCGTTCTCCAGCAGGTTCGCCACCATCCGGCGCATCAACGGCTCGTTGCCCCGGGTCGTCGCGGGCCGCGGGTCGGTCCGCACCACCAGTCCGCGGACGGCGACGTCCCCGGTCACCGCCGCGAGCTCCGCGGCGACGAGCGCGGCCAGGTCCACCGGCACCCGGTCCGAGTCCTGCAACGCTCCCCCGGCCTCGGTGCGGGCGAGCAGCAGCAGCCCGCTGACCAGCTCGTCGCAGCGACGGCCCGCCTCCCGGACCACCCCGGCCATCCGGCGCAGCTCCGCGGCGTCGGCGTCGGGGTCCTGGAGCGTCACGTCGATCTCGGTGCGGAGCACCGCCAGCGGGGTGCGCAGCTCGTGCCCGGCGTTGGCGACGAACCGGGACTGGGCGTCGAACGCGGCCTGCAGCCGATCGAGCATCGCGTCGACGGCGGCGGCCAGCTCGGCGACCTCGCCGCGGGCCCCGGCGAGTGCGACCCGCTCGTCGAGCGAGCTCGCCGAGAGGCGTGACGTGGTCTCGACGACCCGGCGGAGCGGGTGCAGCACCCGCCCGACCAGCACCCAGGACGCGACCGCACCGGCCGCCACGACCAGGGGGAACGCGATCAGCCCGGCCCGCAGCACCTCGGCGCGCGCCGAGGCGGCGACCGCGTCGCGGGCCGTCTCGGCAGGCACCGCGACCCCGCCCACGAACACCGTCCCGGGCAGCGCCGGGGTGCCCGCGATGACCGCACCCACCAGCATCCAGCCGAGCAGGAGCAGCAGCGCGGCGACGGCGGCGACGAGCGCCGTCGCGAGCAGCGTCAGCCGCGGCCGGAGGGCGCCCACCGCGTCACGCCGTGGGGGTCCCGTCGGCGGGCACCCGGTACCCGGCACCGACGACGGTGTCGATCAGACCCGGCGCGCCGAGCTTCTTGCGCAGGGTCATGACGGTGACCCGCACCGTGGTCGTGAACGGGTCGGCGTTCTCGTCCCAGACGCGTTCGAGCAGCTCCTCCGACGACACCACGGCACCACCGGCGGCGAGCAGGACCTCCAGCACGCCGAACTCCTTGCGGGTCAGCTCGACCGGGCGCCCGGAGCGCAGCACCGTGCGCCGGGCCGGGTCCAGCACGACGTCGCCGGCCCGCAGCGTGGGCGGCACCGCCGGGGTCGCCCGACGGCCGAGCGCCCGGACCCGGGCGACCAGCTCGGGGAAGTCGAACGGCTTGGCCAGGTAGTCGTCGGCGCCGCGGGACAGGCCCTCGACCTTGTCGGCCGGGGTGCCCGACGCGGTCAGCATCAGCACCCGGGTCAGCCCGCCCGCGGCGACGAGTTCGTCGCACAGGTCGTCGCCGCTGCGGCCGGGCAGGTCCCGGTCGAGGACGGCGACGTCGTAGCGGGTCACCGACAGCTTCTCCGAACCCTCGTCGCCGTCGTAGGCGACGTCGACGGCCATCCCGTCCCGGCGCAGGCCGCGCACGACGGCGTCGGCCATCGCCGGCTCGTCCTCGACGACGATGACGCGCGTCAGCGGGTGCGCTCCCGCCCGGGAACGGCCCCCTCGGGGGTCGAGGGAACCGCCGCGGCCGCCCACTCGGTGATCCGGCGGGCCATGTCCTGCTCGGTCAGCCCGCAGGTGGCGAGCACGTCGTCGCGGCTGCCGTGCTCCAGGTACTCCTGGGGCAGCGCGAGGTCGCGCTGACGCACGTCGACCTCGGCGGCGCGCAACGCGTCCGACAGCGCGGAGCCGAACCCGCCGTGCGTGCCGCAGTCGGAGACGGTGACCACGAGCTGGTGGTCGGCGGCCAGGGTGAGCAGCTCACGCGGAACCGGCAGGACCCACCGCGGGTCGACGACGGTGACGTCGACGCCCTGGTCGGCGAGCCGCCGGGCCACGGCGACGCCGGACTCGGCGAACGGCCCGACGCAGACGAGCAGCACCTGGGAACGCCCGTCGGACGGCTCGTGCAGCACGTCGACCCCGGCCCCGCCGTCGAGGCGGCGCAGCGCGGGGACCGAGCCGATCACCGAGCCCTTGGGGTAGCGCAGCGCGGTCGGGCCGTCGGTGACCGCGACGGCCTCCCGGAACTCCTCGCGCAGGGTCGTCTCGTCGCGCGGGGCGGCGACCCGCATGCCGGGCACGATGCCCAGCAGCGACAGGTCCCACATCCCGTTGTGCGACGGGCCGTCGCTGCCGGTGACCCCGGAGCGGTCCAGCACCAGCGTGACGCGCTCGCGGTGCAGGCCCACGTCCATCAGCAGCTGGTCGAAGCCCCGGTTGAGGAACGTCGAGTACAGCGCGACGACGGGGTGCCGCCCGGCCCGGGCCAGCCCGGCGGCGGTGGTCAGCGCGTGCTGCTCGGCGATCCCGACGTCGACGATGCGGTCCGGGTGAGCCGCCGCGAACGGGGCGAGACCGGTCGGGCCGAGCATCGCCGCGGTGATCGCGACGACGTCGGTGCGCCGTGTCCCGAGCGCCACCATCTCCTCGGCGAACACGTCGGTCCAGCCGGTCACCGGGGTGCCGGTGGGCAGACCGGTCTCCGGGTCGAACGCGGCCGGGCTGTGCATCTGCTCGGCCTCGTCGTTCTCCGCGGGCGGGTAGCCGTTGCCCTTGCGGGTGACCGTGTGGACGATGACCGGCCCACCGAAGCGCTTCGCCCGGCGCAGCGCGGACTCGAGCTGGCCGATGTCGTGGCCGTCGACCGGGCCGAAGTACTTGAGCCCCAGGTCGGAGAACAGCTCCTGCGGGGACAGGGCGTCCTTCACCCCGGCCTTGAACGCGTGCAGGCCCGCGTAGAGCGCGGGCCCGACGACGGGGGTGCCGCGGACGGTGCGCTTGCCGGCCTCGAGCACGCGCTCGTAGCCGGGCTGCAGCCGCAGCGACGCGAGCCGGTCCGCCAGCCCGCCGATGGTCGGCGAGTAGGAGCGGCCGTTGTCGTTCACGACGATCACGACGTTGCGGTCCGCACCGGCCGCGATGTTGTTGAGCGCCTCCCAGGCCATCCCGCCGGTCAGCGCACCGTCGCCGATCACCGCGACGACGTGCCGGTCGACCCCGGTCAGCGCGTGCGCGCGGGCGATCCCGTCGGCCCAGGACAGCGACGACGACGCGTGGCTGGACTCCACGTGGTCGTGCTCGGACTCGGCGCGGCTCGGGTAGCCCGACAGCCCGCCGGTCTTCTTCAGCCGGTCCCAGCCCTCCTGACGGCCGGTCAGCAGCTTGTGCACGTACGCCTGGTGGCCCGTGTCCCAGATCAGGGTGTCCTGCGGGGACTCGAAGACCCGGTGCAGGGCGATGCTGAGCTCCACCACGCCCAGGTTGGGCCCCAGGTGACCGCCGGTGCGGGACACCGCCTTGATGAGGAACCCCCGGATCTCGGCCGCGAGCGAGGCCAGCTCCTCGGGCCCGAGCCCTCGCAGATCGGCCGGGCATCGGATCGCCGAGAGTCCCCGGTTCGTCGTCACGTACTGCCTCCTCGCCGCCGGCCCCGTTCGGGAGTCCTCCACGGCGGAGAGACCGCAGGGAGGACCGGCATCGACTCGGGGTCCCACTCTACGGACAGGTGGCCGAGGGGACTCGATGGCGCTGCCGGGCGCGGCGGGCGACAGTCGTCACCCGGACGACTGACCCGCCACGACCCGTGCGGCCACCTCGGCACTATCGCATCTCACCACTCCCAGTTGCGCATGATTCCAGCCCCCTTTCCGACATGAGCCGATATTGATCGGGGCGCACACACCGGTATCGCCCGCACCACTGATCACCACTCCCAGTTACGCACGTGAGCACCCCCTTCACATCACTGCTCTGCACGTGGGGGCACGTGACGGCACTTGACCGGCACGCAACAACCCACTCACCGTCGAGCGCTCTTCCGCCGATTTCCGCCCGCCGCAGAAAGGATTGACGAAGCGCCCTGCGCGAAACAATCCAGCGGACCCCATTGCGATCACGACAATGGTCATCCTCAGCACCGCTGCCTACACACAGTGATCGCCTTGCATGATCGGGCAGCAACGACACGGTCTCGGAGACGTATCGATCACTCCCTGCAATCATCTGCGGCTAGGATCACGGAGGGGGAAACGCCCATCACGCCCGCTGTCGAGGCAAGATCGGGTGCGATGCACACCGGTGGAGGGGAGGACGACGTGTCTCCTGCGCCACCTCGGTGGCATCAGGTCACGCGCTGGCCCCTCTGGTCGATCCCCACCCGTCTGCTGGGACCGGTGCTGGTCGTGGAGCTGCTGGCGCTCCTCCTGACTCTCGCCGCGCTTCTCGTCCCACCCCGACTCGACCACTCCACATGGGGGCTGTTCGCCACGCTGACCGTCGCCGGAGTGCTACACACCGAGTTGGTGGCTGGCGTGGAGCGGCTCCGGCGGTACAGCGCGGACACCCACCACGTGAACCTCACCTCGGTGTGGACGTTCGCCTCGGCACTGCTGCTGCCTGCGGCGCTCGGCGGCCTGATGGTGATGGTGGTCTACGCGCACCTCTACCTCCGGGTGCAGCGGCCGGTCCCGCCTCCCGACCGGCATCCCGCCTATCGCCTGGTCTACAGCGGAGCGACGGTGCTACTCGCCGTGTACGCGACGGCGGGGGTGCTGGCCGCAACCCGTCAGGGCGAGGTGTACTCCGGTCTGCCCGACGCCCTCGAACTGCCGCTGGCCCTGCTCACGTACACCGTCGTCAACACCTGCCTGGTGCTCGGTGTGGTCGCGGTGGCCAGCCCGGACACCCGGGTGGTGCGGATCCTGTTCGGCGGCGACGAGCTCACCCTGGAGCTGGCGACCCTCTGCCTGGGGGCGCTGACGGCGGGCGCGCTGGCCGCGAGCGGCCCGTTCGTCGCGCTGCTCGCGGTGCCGCCGATCCTCGCGCTGCACCGCACGATCCTGGTCCGCAAGCTGCGCGAACGTGCCGACACCGACTCCAAGACCGGGCTGCTCAACCACGCGGCCTGGCACCTGCGCGGCACCCACGAGCTGACCATCGCCGAACGCGAACGGCGGCCGGCGGCGCTGCTGATCCTCGATCTGGACCACTTCAAGGAGATCAACGACACCCACGGCCACCTCTACGGCGACCAGGTCCTCGCCGCCACCGCCCGGGTGCTGCGCGAGGAGCTGCGCGACCACGACCTCGTCGGCCGGTTCGGCGGGGAGGAGTTCGTCGTGCTGCTCCCCCGGCTGTCCGGGCACGACGGTCGCGAGGAGGTCCGGCAGATCGCCGAGCGCCTGCGCAGGCGGATCGCGGGTGAGTCCGACCCGGCGGCGACGGTGGACGGGGTCCCCGCACAGCGGCTGCCCGCACCACCCCCGGACGCCCCCGGGACCGACGGCCCTCCGTCCCGGACCGGGATCACCGTCTCGATCGGCGGGGCGCTGTTCCCCGACGACGGCCACGCCCTGACCGGGCTGCTCGAGGTCGCGGACTCCGCCCTCTACGCCGCCAAACGTGCCGGGCGCGACGCCGTGCGGATCGGGCGGCACACCTTCCCGGCCGAGCCCGAGCACGCCTGACCCGCACCCTCCTGCCGCCGCCGCGACACCGGGGCCCACCGCCCGGGCTCAGTAGCCGGGGCTCAGTGGCCGGGGACGCTCCCGTCGCGCCCGATCCGGACCTGGTCGCGTCCGGCACGCTTGGCGGCGTAGAGGGCGTGGTCGGCGACCTGCAGCAGGTCGTCGAGGGACTCGCCGTCGCCGCCGGTCACCGCGACCCCGACCGACACCGACAGGTCGCGGATGGTGATGCCGCCGCCCGGACCGTCGACGTGCACCGTCAGCGACCGGATGGTCCGCCGGATGCGCTCGGCCGCGCCGTGGGCGAGCGCGCACCCCTCCGGCCCCACCGGCAGCCCGGCGAGGAGGACGACGAATTCCTCCCCACCGAAGCGCCCGACCGGGTCGACCTCGCGGACCTGGGCCTTCAGCGTCGCGGCGACGGCGGTGAGCACCTCGTCGCCGGCGAGGTGGCCGTAGCCGTCGTTGACGGCCTTGAAGTGGTCCAGGTCGAGGATCAGCACCGCGACGGCACCGCGCTGGCGCCGGGCCCGGGTGAGCGCCCGGTGCGCCCGGCCCCGCCACGCGACCGCGGTGAGCAGGTTGGTCTTGGCGTCGGTGTTCGCCCGCTCCTCCAGCTGCCGGATCAGCACCGCCCGGTGCAGCACCAGCAGCGGCGGGAGGACCAGCAGCGCAAGGAGCACATGGCGCTGCACCGCGAGCGCGGCCAGCACCGCCAGGCAGAGCGTCGCGCCCTCGAGCACGTGGTCGTCCCAGTCCCCCATCAGGCGTCGCCAGTCGGGACGATCCGGCGAGGTCAGGGCCAGCGCGGTCGCGACGAGGACCTGGTTGACCAGCCCGTAGACCGCCATGGCCAGCAGCAGCGACAGGTAGCCGACCACCTGGCTCGCGCCGCCGAGCCCCGCCGCCGCGGTGAGCGAGTCGGACGAGACGAGGACCGAGGCGGCCATCGCGGCGAGCACGACGGTCGCGGTGGTGTAGACGTGCCGGTACAGCTTCGCCCCGGCCGGGCGCCAGACCCGCCACCACAGGTGGCCGTAGACCGCGACGACCACCAGGCCCGCCACCCCCGGCGGCAGCAGTAGCGCGGCCGCGAAGGTCCAGACCGTCGACAGGTCGAAGTAGGTGACCTGCGCTCCGCGCCGGCGCACCCGGTCGATGCCGGACGCCATCTCGGTGTGCAGCGCGCCGAGTGCGGCGAGACCGAGGGCGCCCAGCGCCAGCATGCCGGTGGCGCGGTCCCACGGCAGCCGCGCCACGTCGGTCACGACGAGCACCACCGCGGTGAGCTCCACCAGCACCAGCACGGCGAGTACCCGGGCCGGCAGCCCGCGCGAGGGCCAGCGGGGTCGTTCGGCGTCCTCACCCCGGATCGCGGTCACCGGTGCCTGCCCGAACGAACGGGGCCGATCGTGCCGTCGGGACCGTGCGGCGCCGGTGACGTCGTGCGCGACCGAGGCCGGTGACCACCGGGAACCACACCTGCCGGGGTCATGCGACCGCCCCCGGACCCGCCGGCCGGGCGCATCCGGACGGCGCCGAGGGCGAGCGGGCGCAGCGCGCGGACGTCGCGGACGTCACGGGCCGGGAAGGCGCCACGCGCGGTGGGAGGACCGGCGGGAGCGGGGACGCGACGTTTGTCGTCCCGCGTCCCGGAGCGTCTACGGATCTCTGACACTTATGGACACCCGAGTGGATGTCTGTCGGTGTGAGTGATCGGTAGTCACACGGGTGTTTCGGCAGGTCAGGGTGACTTGCTTCTTCTGGTCCGTGCCCCGCGGCGACGCTTCAGCGCGGGTGATCGTCGGCGTTGTGGCTGGTGTAGTGCGGCGAACTCTGCGGTGTCGCCGTCGCTTGGGAGTGGGAGTTGTTTTATCCCGGCACCGGATGACTGGCCTGTGTTGTTGCCGGGTTACCCGTTGACGCTGAGATCCTCGGCGCCGCGTAACCCGCTCGGCAGCTAATGCGCGTTTCGCAGTGTTCACCGCGCCGACGTCATCTCGATTGACCGTAAACATGCACGTGGCGCATGCTGCGCTGTGGTATCCCCCTGGTCGACTAACGAGGTTATCACATGTTGGGCAATTTGCCGATGTTCCTCGGGGTGGGACATCCACGACAGTGAGACCATCGCGGGTCGCGATGTGTTCGATCGCGTTTGCGGCGACGCGACGCGCTGATTGAGCTACTGTGTTGTTGACATCTTTACCCAACCCTCGGGCCTCTAGAGTGGCAAGATCTTCCAGTGCAATGATCGATGCACCGGAGGCTCGGGCGATTACCGTGACATACTGCGCGGCCAGATAAGCTAAATCTCGATTGATGCGTGCCCGTTTCTGCCCACAGGAGAGCATTTCTGCCTGCAGCGCAGACATCTTCCCCTCAAGGCGCTGTCGCGTGGGTATCGAGGCTTGAGGAATAAGCTGTTCAAGACGAGCGATTTTACGGCGGAGGAACTGTCCTTGTCGCTGAAGTCGAGCTAACTTGACGGAGAGTCCATGGTCATCGAAACGGCGCCCGCGAAAATCGCTGCACATGGCGTTGCTCTGAGTGTCACGAACTACAGTCGCCGCAACGACCATATCCTTAGGTGACCAATCAACCCCGACTGCAGACGCTGCGTCCGCAACGGTCGGTGGCCGAGGCACTGTTTCAGCGAAAGCGAAACGGAATAGTGCCCCGCGCCGATCAAGGGTCACCTCGGGGAGATGCCATCCGGTGATTGACCGATGATGTAAATGTTGAGGAATCGGGATATCGAGTTGAACCCAACGCCAATCGGTCCGAGAATCTGGATGTTGACGTACAGGAAGTTTGATCCGCAGTGTCAGCTCGGTGGCCGTACTGGTAACAAGCGTCGCCAGCTGGGCGTCAACGGCTCCGAGACGGACCCGGCGAGCGACAGATGGAACGGGTTGGAGCGTCGTGATCCGCAAGCCTGCCGGATCGACCCCGGGATGCAAGCGCACCCACCGAGCGATCTGCCTATGCACATTCCTCGCGAACGCACCCCCGAGGCCCGCAGTGCCGTCTGACGCACCACCGGACACCTCTGCTGCAATGGCGGCATCCCGAGAAGCCAAGGTTCGCAACGTTGATATCACCTGTGCCGTCACGATCCGCATCACACGAGATGGAACGTACATATCCTGCGGAAACTGAGGTCGCCATCCGCAACGCTGCCCCACTACCGCTGCAGCCGCAGGCAATCGACGGCCGCCCCCATCCACACCGGAATGTATACGGTCAAAAGTTTCCGGAACCCACAACTCGGAGAGCAGATCGCGTGCGGCGCCCTCCACAATGTCGAGCAGCCAACGCACCCGCTCCGTCAAGTCATCTCGCGACACGACAGCACCAGACACTTCACACACTGCTCGTGAAGCTCGAGATGTCGTTGAAGACGTCAATACATTGGATTTCTGCCAACCCGTCACGTCGGAGGTCCCTGCTCCTGCAGGCGTGCCTGCGCGGCATCAAGCAGTCGTTTCTGATTCGTCTTTGACCGCAACTGATAGAACCGACCAGAAAAGGACGCAAGTAACGCCATGAAGTCATCCATCAGCTCTTCAAGCAGCGACTTGTCCGCATGAGCATGAACAGTCTCAACTGCAACTCCGACCTGCGCCAGATACCGCTCAATTATAGGCGACACCAAACCGAGCCAGTCGGTCACGCCACACTACGCGAACTACCGTGAACCGCCCAGCAGCGGCGTCATCAAGTAGCCGAGTCAACCCCTTCCGATTTTCTCGCAAACCGGACGCGCGATCACGATACACTCGGAATACTGTCCCCCTGGACGTCTCCCGCAACACCGATTCCTGGTTCGCCAACGACGACTCCTGACCCGTCGAACCAGAAACACGGCAATACAACGCCTCAACCCGCTCCGCCGCTTCCGGCTGAATCGGTTCGCGCCCAAGGAAGACATCAAGATCAGCACGATCAAACAAACGCTGACCAGAGGCTGAAACTCGACACGGCAGCCGACCCTCTCGGGCAGCCTTCCGAACACCCACCACCGACATGCCCATGTACTCGGCAGCTCGCGCTATACGCATCTAAAGCAGTATGAGCTAGTACCGGATACTTTGTCAACAGTCGATGAGCCTCCGCGCTCGGCCATCGGCGTGCGGTCCCTTCGGAGTCCGTAGGTGGCCCGTGCCGGGATCCGGCACCCGCCCTGGACGGGGCCCCACGACCTCGGCATCGTCGTCGGGCGGAGACGCAGCCGAGCGTAGGTACAGCCCGCCCGCTCGGCGTCCTGGATCACCCGTCCGAAGCCGGGCGGCGTAACGACGGCGGCGAACGGCGTACGAGCGGGGGCACACGTCCATCACGTGCGCCTCCGTCCACGGCAAACGGTCGACGGCAAGCGGTCGACGACCGTTGCGCAACGGTCGGCGGTGGGAGTCAGAGCAGGTCCGCGACGTGGGCGGTCTCGTTCACCGTCGCGACCTTGCGCATCCCGTCGCGTGCGCACACCACCCGTGAGACGCCGACGTAGTCCAGGGGGAACGGCAGGTCCCGTCCGATGCCCAGCACCTCGGCGAGGTAGGTGTTGACCACGCCCGCGTGGGCGACGACGACCACCGTCGCCCGGCCCGGGTGTGCCGCGACGACGTCCTCGATCCCGGCACGCACCCGGGCCCGGAACGCGGCGCCGTCGACGTGGTCGGGCAGGTGCCCGGCTCGCATCCGCGCCCATGCCGCCGGGTCGGCCTGCGCCATCCGGGCGACCGGGACGTAGAGCGAGCGTTCTGCGTCGTACTCGCGCAGGTCGGACCGGGTGTGCGGGGTGAGGCCGCGCTCGCGCGCGAGCGGCTCCGCGGTCTGGACCGCCCGGAGCATCGTGCTGGTGTACAGCGCGTCGACCGGGGTGCCGGCCAGCGCGTCGACCAGCCGGGCGGCCTGCTCCAGGCCCTGCGGCGCGAGGCCCGGGTCGGCGTGCGTGCCGTCGTCGTGCTCGACGGCCTCGGGCAGCGCGTGCCGGACGAGCAGCAGGTGCACCCGCTCAGCCCGGGACGTGCGCGTCGTGTCCGGCGGCCCGCAGCGCCGCGCGCAGGGCCTCGGCGTGCCCGTCCTGCTCGGCGCCGTCGACGGTGGCGGCCGCGTTCGCGAAGTCGAAGGCCCGCATGTCCCACGCCGGGAACACGTGGACGTGCAGGTGGGGCACCTCGAACCCGGCGACCAGCAGACCCACCCGGGGCGGCGACCAGATCTCCCGCACCGCGAGCCCGACGGTCCGTGCCACCCCGGTGAGGTGGGCGACGAGGCCGGCGTCGGCGTCGACCCACTGGTCGATCTCGGCGCGCGGCACGACGAGGGTGTGCCCCGGGCCGAGCGGGTTGATCGACAGGAACCCCACGCACTGCTCGTCGGCCCAGACGAACCGGCCCGGGATCTCGCCGCTGATGATCTTCGTGAAGACGGTGGCCACGGATCCGGACCCTAGTGGCCCGCGGCGCGGGGTGAGGAACGGCGGGCGCGGGGCCCCCGGCCGCCCTAGGATTCCGGGCATGCCCCGCACCATCGCCCGCAGTGACCGCGTCGACCGGGACGAGCTGCTCGAGTTCGTCCATCCCCGGCACCACATGGTGCTGATGACCACCCGTTCCGACGGCGGTGTGCAGGCCTCCCCGGTCACCGGCGGCGTCGACGACGAGGGGCGCATCGTCATCTCCACCTATCCCGAGCGCGCCAAGTCGGCCAACGTCGCGAGGGCCGGCAGGGCCGCGGTCGTCGTGCTGAGCGAGGAGTTCGACGGCGCCTGGGTGCAGGTCGAGGGCGACGCCGAGCTCATCACGCTGCCCGACGCGCTCGAGCCGCTGGTCGACTACTTCCGCGCCGTCTCCGGGGAGCACCCGGACTGGGACGAGTACCGCCGGGCCATGGCCGACCAGGGGAAGGCCCTGATCCGCATCACCCCGACCCGGTGGAGCCCTGTCGCCACCGGCGGCTTCCCCGCCCGGCTCGCCGACTCCTGACCGCCCCTGGGACGATCGACCGCCCCCGTCCGCAGCAGCTGCGGACGTGACGGTGATGTGGCGTGGGCCGCCGGCGGCCCCGTCCACCATGCGGCAACGGAGCCCGCCCTACACAGTGTGAGCGTGCCAGCGGCCTGCGGCCGGGGGTACGCGACGAGAGGACACAGACCATGCAGGCCTGGCCCGGGCACGCCTATCCGCTGGGTGCCAGCTACGACGGCACCGGCACCAACTTCGCACTGTTCTCCGAGGTCGCCGACGCCGTGGAGCTGTGCCTGTTCTCCCCCGACCCGGGCGCGCCCGGCGGACTCGCCGAGACCCGGGTCCCGCTGACCGAGGTCGACGGCTTCGTCTGGCACGGCTACCTGCCCGGCATCGAGCCCGGCCAGCGCTACGGCTACCGCGTGCACGGACCCTACGACCCGGCCCAGGGTCTGCGGTGCAACCCGAACAAGCTGGTCATCGACCCCTACGCCAAGGCCCTCGACGGCCCGGTCGACTGGGACGAGGCCGTGTTCGGCTACAACTTCGGCGACCCGGACTCGCGCAACGACACCGACTCCGCGCCGCACGTGCCGAAGTCGGTCGTCGTCAACCCGTACTTCGACTGGGGCTCGGACCGCCCGCCGAAGATCCCCTACAACGAGACCGTCGTCTACGAGGCGCACGTCAAGGGACTGACGATCCAGCACCCGGACGTCGAGGAGGAGCTGCGCGGCACCTACTCCGGCGTGGCGCACCCGGCGATGATCGAGCACTACAAGCGGCTCGGGATCACCGCCGTCGAGCTCATGCCGGTGCACGAGTTCGTGCAGGACCACCACCTCACCGAGAAGGGCCTGTCGAACTACTGGGGCTACAACACCATCGGCTTCCTGGCCCCGCACCACGCGTACTCGTCGGGCTCGATCCGGTCCGGCACCCAGGTCGCGGAGTTCAAGGCGATGGTGCGCGACCTGCACGACGCCGGCATCGAGGTCATCCTCGACGTGGTCTACAACCACACCGCCGAGGGCTCGGACATGGGCCCGACGCTGTCCATGCGCGGCATCGACAACCACGCCTACTACCGGCTGGTCGACGACGACCCCCGCTACTACATGGACTACACGGGCACCGGGAACTCCCTCAACGTCCGCAACCCGCACACCCTGCAGCTGATCATGGACTCGCTGCGGTACTGGGTGACCGAGATGCACGTCGACGGCTTCCGCTTCGACCTGGCCTCCACCCTGGCCCGCGAGTTCTACGACGTCGACCGGCTGTCGACCTTCTTCGACCTCGTCCAGCAGGACCCGGTGATCTCGCAGGTCAAGCTGATCGCCGAGCCGTGGGACGTCGGCCCCGGCGGCTACCAGGTCGGCAACTTCCCGCCGCTGTGGACCGAGTGGAACGGCAAGTACCGCGACACCGTGCGCGACTTCTGGCGCGGTGAGGCGGGCACCCTGGGCGAGTTCGCGTCGCGGATCACCGGCAGCTCGGACCTCTACCAGGCCGACGGCCGCCGCCCGTTCGCCTCGATCAACTTCGTGACCGCGCACGACGGGTTCACCCTGGCCGACCTCGTCTCGTACAACGAGAAGCACAACGAGGCCAACGGCGAGGGCGGCAACGACGGCGAGAGCCACAACCGGTCCTGGAACTGCGGCGTCGAGGGTCCCACCGGCGACGAGACCATCGTCGAGCTGCGGGCCCGCCAGCAGCGCAACTTCCTGGCGACGCTGCTGCTGTCCCAGGGCACCCCGATGCTGCTGCACGGCGACGAGGCCGGACGCACCCAGGGCGGCAACAACAACGTCTACTGCCAGGACAACGAGATCGCCTGGCAGGACTGGGAGCTCGCGGGCAAGCACGACGACCTGACCACGTTCACCGCGGGTGTCGCCGCGCTGCGGCACGCCCACCCGGTGTTCCGCCGGCGCCGGTTCTTCGCCGGCCGCCCGATCGGCCGGTCCTCCACCAGCGAGGACGTCGCCGACATCGGCTGGTTCACCCCCGCCGGGCGGGAGATGACCGAGGAGGACTGGGACAACGACCTGGGCCGCTCGGTGGTCGTGTTCCTCAACGGCAGCCAGATCGCCGACGTCGACCAGCGCGGCCAGCGGATCGTCGACGACTCGTTCCTGCTGTGCTTCAACTCCTTCTGGGAGGACATCGACACCACGCTCCCGCCCACCGAGTTCGGGCAGGCGTGGGAGATCGTCGTCGACACCCACTCGGGCGAGGTGCACCCGCCGAACGCCGCCGGCGTCACGGGGACCGACCTCGACCCGGTGTCCGCGGGCTCGGTGCTGACCCTGCCCGCCCGTTCCCTGCTCGTCCTGCGATCGAAGGGCTGAGGCGTGACCCGCCTTCCGGGATCGACCTACCGGCTGCAGCTCTCGGCGGAGCAGACCTTCGCCGACGCCGCCGCGCTGACCGGCTACCTGGACCGGCTGGGGGTCGGGGCGCTCTACGCCTCACCCCTGCTGGAGTCCACGGCCGGGTCCACCCACGGCTACGACGTGACCGACCCGACCCGGGTGTCGGGTGAGCGCGGCGGCGAGCAGGGGCTGCGGTCGCTGCTCGCGACGCTGCGCGAGCACGGCCTGACGATGCTGATCGACATCGTGCCCAACCACGTCGGCGTCGCGAAGCCCGCGGAGAACCCGTGGTGGTGGGACGTGCTCACGCACGGACCGTCCTCGCGCCGGGCCCGGCACTTCGACGTCGACTGGGGCGCCGGGCCGATCCTGCTCCCGGTGCTGGACGCCGACGAGGAGAAGGCCCTGGCGGAGCTGTCGGTGGTCGACGGGGAGCTGCGCTACTACGAGCACCGCTTCCCGCTCGCACCCGGCACCGGCGAGGGCACCCCGCAGGAGGTACACGACCGCCAGCACTACCGGCTCGTGTCCTGGCGGCGCGGCGCCGCGGAGCTGACCTACCGGCGGTTCTTCGACGTCAGCGACCTCGCCGCGGTCCGGGTCGAGGACCCGGAGGTCTTCGCCGACACCCACCGCACCGTCCTCGACATCGTGCGCTCCGACGACACCGTCGTCGGGCTGCGGGTGGACCACCCCGACGGCCTGTCCGACCCGGGCGGCTACGCCCGCCGGCTGCGCGCCGAGCTCGGCCCGGGCAAGTGGCTGCTGGTGGAGAAGATCCTGGGCGTCGGCGAGGAGCTGCCGATCTCCTGGCCGGTCGACGGCACCACCGGCTACGAGGCGCTGCGCGAGGTCTGTGGGGTGCTCGTCGACCCCGACGGCGCCGGGCTGCTCACCCAGTTCGCCGCCGAGCACACCGGGGAGAAGCGCTCCGCGCACGCCGGCGAGGACGACGGCCGCCACCTCGTCGTCCGGGAGATCCTGGTCGCGGAGGTGCGCCGGATCGCCGACGCCTTCCGCGCGGGCCCCGGCGCCGACTCCGGCACCACCGGGCTCGACCTCGCCGACGTCGCCGCCGAGGACCTGCACGACGCGGTCGCCGAGCTGCTGTGCGGGTTCCCGGTCTACCGCTCCTACCTCACCCCCGAGATCGCCGAGGGCCGGGCGGCCGCCGACACCGCGGTCGCGGTGGCCCGCACCCGTCGCCCCGACCTGGCCGCGGTGCTGGGTGCGCTGCACTCCGGGCTGGTCCGCGAGCCCGGGTCGGAGTACGCGACCCGGCTGCAGCAGACCTCGGGGATGGTCACCGCCAAGGGTGTCGAGGACACCGCCTTCTACCGGTACAACCGGTTCGTCGCGCTGAACGAGGTCGGCGGCGACCCGGCGCGGTTCGGGGTGACGCCCGAGGAGTTCCACGCCGGGCTCGCCCGCCGCGAGGCGGGACGCTCGCGCACCATGACCTCGCTGTCCACGCACGACACCAAGCGGTCGGAGGACGTGCGGGCCCGGCTGGCCGTGCTGTCCGAGCGACCGGCGGACTGGGCGGCGCGGGTCCGCGAGTGGTCGGTGCGCCACCCGCTGCCCGACCGGTCGCTGGAGCTGCTGGCCTGGCAGTCACTGGTCGGGGCGTGGCCGATCCCGGCCGAGCGGCTCGCCGGCTACCTCGGCAAGGCCTCCAAGGAGGCCAAGCTGGTGACCTCGCACATCGACGCCGTCGCCGAGGTCGACGAGGCGATCGCGGCCTGGCCGGAGCAGGTCCTGGCCGACGCCGAGCTCGTCGCCGAGATCGAGGCGTTCGTCGCGGAGATCGCCGAGCCCGGCTGGTCGAACTCGCTGGCCCAGAAGCTGCTGCAGATGGCCGGCCCGGGTGTGCCCGACGTCTACCAGGGCACCGAGCTGTTCGAGTACTCGCTGGTCGACCCGGACAACCGGCGCCCGGTCGACTGGGACGCCCGCCGGGCGCTCCTGGAGCGTCTCGACGCCGGCGAGCAGCCACCGGTCGACGCGACCGGCGCCGCGAAGCTGCTGGTCACCTCGGCGACGGCGCGGCTGCGGCGGTTCCGCCCCGAACTGTTCAGCGGGTACGGCCGGGTCGACGCACAGGGCACGGCGGCAGAGCACGCCGTCGCCTTCTCCCGTGGCGGGGGCGCGCTCGTCGCCGTCGCGACCCGGCTGCCCGAGGGCCTGGCCGGCCGCGGCGGCTGGGACGACACCCGGCTGCCGCTGCCCGGCGGGTTCGACGACTGGCACGACATGATCGCGAACCGGCCGGTGGACGGGCCGGCGCCCGCGCTGGCCGACCTGCTCTCGCGCTACCCGGTCGCGCTGCTGGTCCGCCCGGCCTGAGCCACGGCCACCGTGCCCCGGCCGCCGTCGGCGACCGGGGCACGCGTGCGTCCGGGACTCAGGGCTCGTCGACGAGGTGCACCGCGGCCTCCTCGGCAGAGGCGCCCGCACCGGCGATGCCGGCGTCGCCCGCCACCAGGTCCTTCTCCCCACCGTCGCTGCCGTCGAAGCTCGCGTCGTCGATGGTGAGGCGCCCGGCGCGGCGGTCGCCGACCTCGTCGTCGGCGAGCAGCTCGCCGTCGGTGCCCGGGGCGTCGCCGAGCAGCCCACCGGTGGCGTCGTCGACGTCGGAGAAGTCCTCGCGGGAGTCCGGGTCACCGACCACACCGGCGGCGCGGGCGTCGTCGCGGTCCTCCGCGTCGGCGGTCGCGTCGAGCTCGGCGGCCCAGGTGTCGGGCTCCTCGTCGGCGAGGCGCTCGTCGAGGGTCTCGTCGTCACGGTCGTTCCAGGGCCGCTCGGGCGGCGAGTACCCCTCGTCGAGCACGTCGGTCACGCCGCCGTACTCCAGGGTGTCCTCGGGCTGGAGCTGCGCGTCCTGGTCGAGGTCGTCGCCTCCGTCGGGGTCGCTCATCAGGGCAGCCTAGCGGCGCGTGACCCGGCCCACCCCCCGCCGGGCGCGCGCCGACCCCACCGGGTGCGGAAGGATCGGCCCCCGTGACGGAGTTCGCCGTATGGGCCCCCGACAGGAACCGCGTCAGCGTGCTGGTGGGTGAGCGGCGCATCGCGCTCGATCCCTCCCCGGGGGGCTGGTGGCGCATCGAGGCGCCCGACCACGGGCACGGGACCGACTACGCGTTCCTGCTCGACGACGACGCCACGCCGCTGCCCGACCCCCGGTCCGCCTGGCAGCCGAAGGGAGTGCACGAGCGCTCCCGCGTCTACGAGCACGACGCGTTCTGGTGGACCGACGACAACTGGACGGGCCGCGCGCTGGCCGGGTCGGTGCTCTACGAGTGCCACATCGGCACCTTCACCGACGGCGGGACGTTCGACTCCGCGATCGACCGGCTCGACCACCTGGTCTCCCTCGGGATCGACCTGGTCGAGGTGCTGCCGGTCAACGCCGTCGACGGGCCGGTGAACTGGGGCTACGACGGCGTCGGCTGGTACGCCGTCACCGAGAACTACGGCGGGCCGGACGCGTTCAAGCGCTTCGTCGACGCCTGCCACGCCCGCGGCCTGGGTGTGGTCCTCGACGTCGTCTACAACCACCTCGGCCCGTCCGGGGCCTACCTGGACCGGTTCGGCCCGTACTTCGCCGGCTCCAACATCTGGGGCCCCTCGCTGAACCTCGACGGGGCGGGCTCCGACGAGGTCCGCCGCTACATGATCGAGAACGCGCTGATGTGGCTGCGCGACTTCCACGTCGACGGGCTGCGGATCGACGCCGTGCACGCGCTGCGCGACACCCGGGCCCAGCACGTGCTGGAGCAGCTCGCCGTCGAGGTGACCGCGCTGGAGGCGCACGTCGGCCGCCCGCTGTCGCTGATCGCCGAGTCCGACCTCAACGACCCCCGGATGATCACCGCTCGGGAGGGCGGCGGGTACGGCCTCGACGCCCAGTGGGCCGACGACGTCCACCACTGCCTGCACACGGTGCTCACCGGCGAGAGCCAGGGCTACTACGGCGACTTCGCCGAGGCGGGCCTCGACGGGCTCGCACACGTGCTCACCCGCGGGTTCCTGCACGAGGGCACCTGGTCGTCGTTCCGCAGGCGCAGCCACGGCGCCCCGATCGACACCGCCCGGATCCCCGGCTCGCGGCTGGTCACCTACCTGCAGAACCACGACCAGATCGGCAACCGCGCCACCGGCGACCGGCTCACCCACACGCTGTCCCCCGGCCTGCTGGCCTGCGGGGCGGCGCTGCTGTTCACCTCCGGGTTCACCCCGATGCTGTTCATGGGCGAGGAGTGGGGCGCGCGGACGCCGTGGCAGTTCTTCTCCCGCTTCGGCGACCCGGCTCTGCAGAAGGCGGTCCGCGACGGCCGGCGCGCCGAGTTCGCCGACCACGGCTGGGACGACGCCGCCGAGGTGCCCGACCCGAACGCCGAGTCGACCTTCGTCGACTCCCGGCTGGACTGGTCCGAGCCCGAGCAGGAGCCGCACGCGACCCTGCTGCGGATGCACCGCGAGCTCATCGCGCTGCGCCGGGCCTGGCCGGAGCTGTCCGACCCGTGGCTGGACCGGGTCGGCGTCGACGTCCACGAGCAGGCGCGGACCCTCGTCGTGGTCCGCGGGCGGATGCGGGTGGTGGTCAACCTCGGGCCGGAGCCGGTGACGCTGTCGCTCGGGTCGGAGATCACCCGCATCCTGCTGGCCTCCGAGCCGACGACCAGTGACGGCTCCTCGTTCACCGTTCCGGCGCAGGCCTTCGCCATCTGCCGCGTGGCGGAGTAGCGAGCCCCTGTCGCGTCACCCGTACGAGTACTGCCGTTCACCTGTTCGCCGGACACGTGACACGGCCGGGCCACACGAGACTGCGAGGGTCTGCGAGGTCGCCGACGGTGCGGCCCCGCGTTCACCCCTGCGACAGACGTGAGGTCACGTGACGTCCACTCCCACCCGGTCCGCCCCGGCGGCGACGGCGCCGGGTACGACCCCGCACCCCCCACCACGGCGACGGCGGCGCTTCACCGCCCGGGACCGGCACGACTTCTGGGTGTTCCTCGCCCTGGTGCTGCCCAACGCGGCGCTGATCGTCGTCTTCGCCTACCGGCCGGTGATCGAGAACGTCCGGTACTCGTTGCTGAACTGGACCCTCGGGTCGCCGTCGGCGACGTTCGTGGGGCTCGGCAACTACGTCACGTTCCTGACCTCGCCGTCGGCGGCGGAGATCCTCTGGACGACGCTGGTGTTCACCGTCGTGACCGTCGGTGGGTCCATGGTGCTGGGCCTGCTGATCGCGCTGGCGCTCAACCGGCGGGTGCCGGGCACCGGTGTCGCGCGGGCCGCGGTGTTCTCCCCGTACGTCCTGTCCGGGGTCGGGGTCGGGCTGGTGTGGCTGTTCGTCTTCGACCCGTCGATCGGGGTGCTCGGCGCGGTGGTCCGGGCGTTCGGCGGGACCGCGCCGGACTTCTTCAACGACCCGTCGATGTCGCTGGCGATGATCTGCATCGTCTACGTCTGGAAGAACATGGGCTACGCCGCCGTGATCTACCTGGCGGGCCTGCAGTCGATCCCGAAGGACCTGCTGGAGGCCGCCGCGCTGGACGGGGCGTCGTCGACGCGGACGTTCTTCCGGGTGGTGCTGCCCCTGCTCTCGCCGGTGACGTTCTTCCTGGTCGTCACCAGCGCGCTGAACTCCCTGCAGGCCTTCGACCTGATCCGGATCATGACCCCGCTCGGCCAGGGGACGACGACGCTGATCTACGAGGCCTACCTGCAGGCGTTCGGGGCCAGCAACCGGGCCGGCTACTCGGCGGCGGTGTCGACGGTCCTGTTCGTGGTGCTGGTCGTCTTCACGCTGGTCCAGCTGCGGTGGATGGAGCGGCGGGTGCACTACGCATGACCACCACCGCTGCGAAGCCCCGGTCGTCGCGCGCCCTGTCGCCGCGGGCCCTGTTCGAGGTCGTGACCAGCGCCTACGTGCCGCTGCTGGTGGCCGTGCTCATCGTGCTGTTCCCGCTGCTGTGGATGACGCTGTCGTCGTTCAAGCCGCTGACCGAGATCATCACCCAGACCCCGGCGCTGCTGCCGGCCGCGCCGACGACGGAGAACTACGCCACCGTCGCCGAGCGCCTGCCGTTCGGCCGGGTGTTCCTCAACTCGGTGCTGGTCACCGTGGTCGGTGCCGTGCTCAAGGTGGCGCTGGCCGTGTTCACCGCCTACGGGCTGGTGTTCGTCCGGTTCCCGTTCAAGAACTGGATCTTCGCCGGGCTGCTGGTGACGCTGATGGTGCCGCCGCAGGTGGCGCTGCTGCCCAACTACACGCTCATCACCGCGCTCGGTGGCGCGGACACGTACTGGGGCATCATCCTGCCCGGTCTCGGGACGGCGTTCGGCACGTTCCTGCTGCGCCAGCACTTCCGCACGCTGCCGCCGAGCCTGCTGGAGGCCGCCGAGCTCGACGGGGCCGGGCACTGGCGCCGGCTCACCCGGGTCGTCCTGCCGGTGTCCGCGCCGACCGTCGCCACCGTCGCGCTGATCACGATCGTCTACGAGTGGAACGACTACCTCTGGCCGCTGGTCATCATCTCCAGGCCGGAGATGATGACGCTGCCCGTCGGGCTCACCCTGCTGGCCAACGTGGACAACCGGGCCGCGGCCTACGGCCAGCTCATGGCCGGGTCGGTCGCCGTGATCGTGCCGGTCCTGATCGTCTTCATCGCCCTCCAGCGCCACATCATCGCCGGGCTGACCCAGGGTGCGGTCAAGGACTGAGACCGTCCCCCGCTCCTCCTCCCCTCCCCCCGAAAGGACGCCAGCTGCCATGCACCTCGACCGTCGCGGATTCCTGAAGTTCGCCGGCATCGCCGGCGCCGCCGCGGCACTGGCCGCCTGCGGTGGCCCCTCCACCAGTGGCGGCGGGCCCGCCGACGCCCCGGAGGTCGACTACTCCGGTGTGCAGCCGGCGAAGGAGATCACCTGGTGGACGAACAACCCGGGCAGCTCGGAGAAGGTGTCCCGCCAGATCATCGACGCCTACCAGCGGGCCAACCCGGGCACGAAGGTCAACCTCGTGACCGCGGGCGCGAACTACGAGGAGATCGCCCAGCGCTTCCAGACCGCGCAGGCCGGCGGCGGCTCCCAGCTGCCCGACCTCGTCGTGCTCTCCGACGTCTGGTGGTTCCGCTACTACATGCAGCGCTCCATCGTGCCGATGGATCCGCTGATCGCCGCGACGGGCATCGACACCGCCGACTACCGGCAGCAGCTGATCGAGGACTACCGCTACGACGGCAAGCTCTGGGCGCTGCCCTGGGCGCGTTCGACGCCGATCTTCTACTACAACAAGGCGCACTGGCAGAAGGCCGGCCTGCCCGACCGCGCGCCCGCGACCTGGGCCGAGATGGCCGAGTGGGGGCCGAGGCTGCAGGCCGCGGGCACCGGCGCGCAGAAGGCGTACCAGCTCCCCGCCCTGGCCGACTACGCCGGCTGGTCGTTCCAGAACAACCTCTGGGGCGAGGGCGGTGCCTGGTCGAACGAGTGGGACGTCACCTGCGACTCCCCCGAGGCCGTCCGGGCGATCTCGGCCCTGCAGAACGCGGTGACCTCGGGCTGGGCGGGCGTCGCCGCGACCGACAGCACCACCGACCTGGGTGCCGGGGCGGTGTCGGCGACGGTCGGCTCGACCGGTTCGCTGGTCACCGTGCTCGACGCCGCGCAGTTCGACGTGGGCGCCGGGTTCCTGCCCGCGGGCCCGGTCCCCGGCCCGGTGTGCCCGACGGGTGGCGCGGGCCTCGGCATCCCGGCCGCGATCCCGCCGGAGCGTCAGCTCGCCGCGGCGGCCTTCGCAAAGTTCCTGACCAGCCCGGAGAACACGGTGCTGTTCTCCCAGGCCACCGGCTACCTGCCGATCCGCACCTCGGCGAACACCGGGCCGCTGCTCGCCCAGACGCCGCTGCGCAAGGTCGCGATCGACCAGCTCGACCGGACCCGCACCCAGGATCGGGCGCGCGCGTTCTTCCCGGGTGCCGACCAGGAGATCGCGCGGACCTGTGCCAACATCCTCAACCAGCGGGCCGACGTGCAGAGCGAGCTCACCACCCTCAAGGGCACGCTGACCCGGATCTTCGACACCGACGTGAAGCCCAACATCTGACGGCGGGACGCTGACATGGCAACGGTCACCTACGACTCGGCGACGCGGATCTACCCCGGGTCGGACACCCCCGCCGTCGACGGGCTGAACCTGGAGATCGCCGACGGCGAGTTCCTCGTGCTCGTCGGGCCGTCCGGCTGCGGGAAGTCGACGTCGCTGCGGATGCTCGCGGGTCTGGAGGACGTCGACGCCGGCGCCATCCGGATCGGCGACCGCGACGTCACCGACGTCCGGCCCAAGGACCGCGACATCGCGATGGTGTTCCAGAACTACGCGCTCTACCCGCACATGACGGTCGCCGCGAACATGGGCTTCGCGCTGACCAACGCAGGCCGGCCGCGCGACGAGATCGCCCGCCGCGTCGCCGAGGCGGCGAAGATCCTCGACCTGGAGGGACTGCTGGACCGCAAGCCGCGTGCCCTGTCGGGCGGGCAGCGCCAGCGGGTCGCGATGGGCCGCGCGATCGTGCGCGAGCCCGCCGTGTTCTGCATGGACGAGCCGCTGTCCACCCTGGATGCGAAGCTGCGGGTGTCCACCCGGACCCAGATCGCCTCCCTGCAGCGGCGCCTGGGTGTCACCACCGTCTACGTCACCCACGACCAGGTGGAGGCGATGACGATGGGCGACCGCGTCGCGGTGCTGTCGGGCGGGGTGCTGCAGCAGTGCGCCGCCCCGCGCGAGCTGTACGAGCGCCCGGTGAACGCCTTCGTCGCCGGGTTCGTGGGGTCACCGGCGATGAACCTGGTGACGGTGCCCTCCGGCACTGACGGGTCGGTGTCCCTCGGCGGGGTGCGGATCCCGGTGCCCGGCGGGTCGTCGGACACGGTCACGGTCGACATCCGGCCGGAGGACCTGCGCCCGGCCGGGGCCGGGGACGGGCTGGAGGTGACCGTCGACGTCGTCGAGGAGCTGGGGGCCGACGCCTACGTCTACGGCACCCTCACCGAGGCCGCGGGACACGACGGCGCCGGGACGACGCTCGTGGCCCGGGTCGACGCCCGCACCCCGCCGGAGCGCGGGACCCGCCTGCGTCTGGTCCCCGACCCGGACCGCACCCACCTGTTCGACGGCGACACCGGCGCCCGCCTGAGGTGACCCAGCCCGGGCAGTCCCCCCGCTCCCGCGCGGTGATCCGCAGCTCGCGCGGTGATCCGCCTCCCACGCGGTGATCCGCTGTTCGCGCGGTGATCCGCCTCCCACCCGGTGATCCGCGGCTCGCGCGGTGATCCGCTCGGCGCGCGTGTCCGGACGCGCGCGCGGCGCGGATCACCGCGCGGATCGGCGATCACCGGTGCGCCGGGTGGCCGACGCCGGGCCGGCGGAGGGCCGGCGGGGACGGCTCCGGACGCACCGCGGCCCCGCACCCGTGACGGGTGCGGGGCCGCGGTCGGTGTGCGGTCGGCTCAGATGAGGCCGAGCTTGGCGACGGTGTCGCGCTCCTCGACCAGCTCCGCGACGCTCGCGTCGATCTTCCCGCGGGAGAACTCGTCGATCTCCAGGCCCTGGACGATCTTCCACGCGCCGTTCTCAGAGGTGACCGGGAACGAGGAGATGATGCCCTCGGGGACGCCGTAGGAGCCGTCCGACGGGATCGCGGCGGAGGTCCAGTCGCCGGCCGGGGTGCCGTTGACCCAGTCGTAGACGTGGTCGATGGCGGCGTTCGCGGCCGACGCGGCCGAGGACGCGCCCCGGGCCTCGATGATCGCGGCGCCGCGCTTGGCGACGGTCGGGATGAAGTCGTTCTCCAGCCACTCCCGCTCGACCTGCTCGGCGGCGATCTTGCCGCCGACCTCGGCGTGGAAGAGGTCGGGGTACTGGGTGGCCGAGTGGTTGCCCCAGATGGTCAGCTTGCTGATCTCGTCGAGGCCGACGCCGAGCTTCTTCGACAGCTGCGCCAGCGCGCGGTTGTGGTCGAGGCGGGTCATCGCGGTGAACCGCTCGGCCGGGACGTCCGGCGCCGCGGCCTGGGCGATCAGGGCGTTGGTGTTGGCCGGGTTGCCGACGACCAGGACGCGCACGTCGTCCGCGGCACCGGCGTTGATCGCCTTGCCCTGCGGGCCGAAGATGCCGCCGTTGGCCTCGAGCAGGTCGCCGCGCTCCATGCCCTTGCTGCGGGGACGGGCACCGACGAGCAGCGCGACGTTGGTGCCGGAGAACGCGGCGTTCGCGTCGTCGAAGATGTTGATGCCGCGCAGCAGCGGGAAGGCGCAGTCGTCGAGCTCCATCGCAGTGCCCTCGGCGGCCTTCACGGCCTGCGGGATCTCCAGCAGGTTCAGCGTGACCGGGGTGTCGGGCCCCAGCAGCTGCCCGGAGGCGATCCGGAAGAGCAGCGCGTAACCGATCTGGCCAGCGGCTCCGGTGACGGTAACGGTAACGGGGGTAGCAGACACGCCCCGGACCCTAGCCCTGTTCGCGCCTGCGTACCGCGACGGGGAGCACACCCACCGCCATGCGTGGCACGAACCACACCGCCGGTAGCGTGCGGGCGATGCGTGACGTGCCGGTGACCGGTCGTGCACCGGCGCCGGACCTGGCCCGCGGCGCGGCGCTGCTGCTGATCGCCGTGGCGAACGTGCACACCTTCGTCACCCACCGGGGCATCGGGGTGCGCACCTACCCGCTCGACCCGACCGGCGTCGACGCCTGGCCCGCCGCGGCGCAGCTGACCCTGGTCGACGGCCGGGCCTACCCGCTGTTCGCGCTGCTGTTCGGCTACGGCATCGCCGGGCTCGCCCGCCGCGCGGCCCGCGCCGGTGCCGGGCCCGACCAGGTGCTGGCCCTGGTCCGGCGCCGGGGCGGGGCACTGTTCGCCGTCGGGGGCCGCGCACGCGGTGCTGCTGTGGCACGGGGACTTCGTCGCCGCCTACGGGCTGATCGCCGTGGTGCTCGCGCCGGTGCTGGTCCGTGGGTCGACCGCGGTGCTGGTGCTCACCGGGGTGGCCGCGACGACGCTGCTGGCGGTGCTCTACGCCCCCGTCGCGCTGACCCGGTCCGACGCGGCGTCGGCGTCGCCGTCGCTGGTCGCACCGGACGTGGTGTCCGCGGCGGTGGAGCGTTTCGGCGAGTGGCTGTTCGGCAACCTGCTGATCAGCGCGGTCGGGCTGGCGGGAGCCGCGGTCGCGGGGGTCCTCGTCGCCAGGGCCGGCTGGCTCGACGACCCGGCCCGGCACCGTCGCGCGCTGCGCCGGGTCGCCGTCGCGGGGATCGGGGCCGGGGTCGTGGGCGGCCTGCCGCTGGGGCTGGTCGCCGCGGGGGCGTGGACGCCGTCGGAGCCGGTCGCGCTCGTGGTCGGGGTGCTGCACGCCGTCACCGGCTACGCCGCGGGCGCCGGGTACGCGGCGCTGGCCGGGCTGGTCGTCGCGCGACGGACACGGTCCGCCGGTGCGGCGCCGGACGGTCCGGGGGCCGTGTACCGGTCCCCGGGCGACGCAGGACCCGTGCCGGGCGGGTGGGTGACCCGCGCGCTGGTCGCGTTGGGGCGGCGCTCGCTGAGCGGGTACCTGGCGCAGTCGGTGGCGTTCGTGGCCCTGTTCCCGGCCTGGACGCTCGGGCTCGGCGCGGGCCTGCCGCTGTGGGCGGCGACGCTGTGCGGGGCCGGGGTGTGGCTGGTGACCGTCGTCGTCGCCGTGGTCGCCGAGCGCCGAGGCCACCGCGGCCCGGCCGAGGTGCTGCTGCGCCGGCTGACCTACGGCCGCACCCCGGCTCCCGCACACCGCCCCGCCGGACCATGATCGCCGGGAGTGGAGCGCCGAAGGCACCCCGCTGCGCTCTGCACTCCACTCCCGGCGATCATCGTGGGGCGCGGGCCCGCGGGCGGGTGGCGGTCTAGGCTCCCGACATGAGCGGCACCGACCCCGCCGACCGGCCCGGACCGGACGAGCCGGCGCGGCCGGACGTGCCCGGGGCGGCCGGGGCGACGCCGTCGTGGCAGGGCGCCCCGGGCTTCTCCGGGGTGGCCCCGGTGTCGTCCGGCCCGGTGGAGGTCCCGCCGCACGCCCCGCTGCCCGGCGCGCCGCCGTACCCGCCGGACACCGAGCCGGAGCGGGCCGCGGTCGCCGACCGGTCCCCGCAGCTCCCGGGCGTCGCCACGGTCCTCCCCCGCTGTGTGGCCGCGACCGCCGGCTGGGTCGCGGTGGCGCTGCTGCTGGCCCTGGTCACCGGGGTCGGGTCGTGGCCGCTGCGCGGGCTCGCGCTGCTCGTGCCGTGGGGGCTCGCCGCCCTCGCGCTGGTGTTCCCGGCCCGGCGCGGGGTCGGCCCCGGCGGGCTCGTGGCACTGGCGTTCGCCCCGTTCTGGCTGGTCCACGCCGTCCTGGTCGGTCTGCTCGGCTGGTGAGACCGGCCCGGCCGTCGTCCGGCGACCCCCTCTCCCGAATGGCGCCGGGCGCTGCGCCACGCCATGATGCCGATCATCCACTCCCCACGGAGGAGGTCCTCGTGGCCGATCACGACCCGCAGGTGCTGCCGTTGGCCGACGTCGCCGATCGGTGGGTGGTGCGGTGCGACTGCGGGTGCGGGCTCCTCACCCAGTATGCCTCCCGGGACGAGGCCGAGGACGCGGCGGCGCAGGCCCGGGAGGAGGCCGGCCCCCCGACCGCGCGGGAGCAGGCGATCGAGGAGGTCGTCGAGGACGACGGCGAGCGGGCCCCCGAGCGGATCTGACCGGCGTGCCCGCGGGCGGGGTCAGTCCCGGCGCCGCGAGGTGATCACACCGGTGTCGAAGCCGGCCAGGTGCAGGCCGCCGGCGAAGCGCGCGTGCTCCACCTTGAGGCACCGGTCCATCACCACGGTCAGGCCCGCGGCCTCCGCGCGACGGGCGAGCTCCTCGTCGAACAGGCCGAACTGGAGCCAGAACGTCGACGGCGTCGGGTCCAGGGCGAGGACCTCGTCGAGCACCCCGCCGAGGTCCTCGGGACGGCGGAAGACGTCGACCAGGTCCGGCACCACCGGCAGCTCCGCGAGCGAGGGGTACACCGGTCGCCCGAGGATCTCCGGCGCGTTCGGGTTGACGAAGTACACCTCGAAGCCGGTCGAGGCCAGCAGGTAGGTGGCGACGAAGTTGCTGGCCCGGGCCGGGTTCGGGCTCGCCCCGACGACGGCGACGGTGCGGGTGTCGCGCAGGATCTGCTGGCGCCGCCACGCGGGCGGGTTCTCCCAGGTCACGAGCTCTCCTTCTGCGAGGCGGCCAGCGCCTGGTCGAGGTCCCAGACGATGTCGTCCGGGTCCTCCAGACCGACCGAGATCCGGATCATGTCCTCGGGGACGCCCGCCTGCTCCAGCTGCGCAGGAGTGAGCTGCTGGTGGGTGGTGGACCCGGGGTGCAGGACGAGGGTGCGGGCGTCGCCGACGTTGGCGAGGTGGCTGCACAGCTGCACCGCCTCGATGAACCGCGCCCCGGCGGCCCGGCCGCCGCGCACCCCGAACGCGAACACCGCGCCCGGCCCCGCGGGCAGATACCGGCGAGCCCGCTCGTGGTGGCGGTGCGACGGCAACCCGGGGTAGGTCACGTACTCCACCCGCGGGTCCGCCTCGAGCCACTCCGCGACCTTCTGCGCGTTCGCCACGTGCGCCTCCATCCGCTGCGGCAGCGTCTCGACGCCCTGCATCAGCAGGAACGCCGAGTGCGCCGACAGCGTGGCGCCGACGTCGCGCAGCTGCTCGGCACGCAGCTTGGTGAGGAATCCGAGCTCCTGGAAGTTCCCCCACCAGGTGAGCCCGCCGTAGGACGGGACCGGCTCGGTCATCCCGGGGAAGCGGCCGTTGCCCCAGTCGAAGCGGCCGGACTCGATCACCACGCCGCCGAGGGTGGTGCCGTGCCCGCCGAGGAACTTCGTCACCGAGTGGATCACGATGTCCGCGCCGTGCTCCAGCGGCCGGCACAGGTACGGCGTCGCCAGCGTCGCGTCGATGATCAGCGGGAGCCCGGCCGCGTGCGCGACCTCGGCGAGCCCGGCGATGTCGGCGACCTCGCCGCCCGGGTTGGACACGACCTCGGCGAACACGAACTTGGTGTTCTCGCGGATCGCGGCGGCGTAGTCGGCCGGGTCGGTGCCCGGCACGAAGGTCGTGTCGACGCCGAAGCGGCGCAGCGTCACGTCGAGCTGGGTGATGGTGCCGCCGTAGAGCCCGGCCGCGGCGACGGCGTGGTCCCCCGCCCCGGCGAGGGCGGCGAAGGTGAGGAACTCGGCGGACTGCCCGCTGGCCGTGCACACCGCGCCGATGCCACCGTCCAGGCTGGCCAGGCGCTCCTCCAGCGCCGACACCGTCGGGTTGGCGATCCGGGAGTAGATCAGCCCGTACTTCTGCAGCGCGAACAGCGCCGCGGCGTCGTCGGTGTCGCGGAAGACGTAGCTGGTCGTCTGGTGGATCGGGACCGCCCGGGAACCGGTCGCGGCGTCCGGCACCGTCCCCGCGTGCACCGCCCGGGTGCGGAAGCCCCAGGCCCGATCCGGTCGGTCGCCGCGCGGTCCCGACGGTTCGCTCGCAAGCTCGCTCACGTCCCCATCCTCCCCCGCCTACAGGTGGTCGCGCAGGAAGGCCCGCACCCGCTCCGTCGCGTCCGTCGCCGAGGGTTCGTGGTACTCCGCGTGCAGCGGCGTCCGGCGTGCCACCGCACCCTTCGCACCCGGCGTGCGCGTCATGAACGAGTGCCCGGCCTCGGGGTAGACGACGACGTCGTGCGGGATCCCCCGCTCCGCCAGGTCCGCCTCCAGACGCTGCGGGTACCCGTCGGCGAACTGCAGGTCCCGCCCGCCGAAGCTCGCGACGACCGGACAGACCGGCTCCACCGCGACACCCGCGCGGCCGTAGAACGGCACCGCGACCCGGTACAGACCGGTCTGGGACAGCAGCAACGCGAACCCGCCGCCCATGCAGAACCCCATGACACCGATCCGGTCGGCGTCGACGGTGGGCTGGTCGGCCAGCCAGCGCCGGGCGGACTCGCAGTCCCCGAGCGCGGCGCCGCGGCCGGTGGCCATCGTCGCCAGCGTCGAGGCGATGCACAGCGGCTTCACCCGGCCGCGGGCGAACAGGTCCGGGATCAGGACGGTGTAGCCCTCGCGGGCCAGCTCGCGGGCGATCCGGCGCATCTCCGGGGTCATCCCGAAGATCTCGTAGATCATCACGATGGCGGGGCCGGGCGTGTCGGTCTCGGGGCGGGCCAGGAAACCGGGGAGCCTCCCGCCGTTGACACTGGTCAGTGAGACCTCGGACTCGACGGTCACGGGCGGGGGTCCTTCCGGTCGCGGGGGACCCGGACGAGCCCCTCCTGCATGGTGGTGGCGACCAGGCGGCCGGCGGCGGTGAAGAAGCGGCCGCTGGCCAGGCCACGCCCACCGGAGGCGGCCGGTGAGAAGCACGAGTAGAGCAGCCACTCGTCGGCGCGGAACGGCGCGTGGAACCACATCGCGTGGTCCAGGCTCGCCATCTGCAGCCCGGTGCGGGGTACGTCGTGGCGGGCGACGACCGAGCCGAGCAGGGTCAGGTCGCTGGCGTAGGTGAGCAGGCAGACGTGCAGCAGCGGGTCGTCGGGCAGCTCGCCGTCGGCGCGCAGCCACAGCCGCATCGGGTCGTCGGACGGACCGGTGTGGTCCTGCGACCAGGACGGCTCGTCGATCAGCCGGATGTCCAGCGGGCGGGGCAGGCCGGCCATCCAGCCGCCGTCGCCGCGGGCGGCGCGCGTGCCGAGGTCGTCGACCGCCTCCGGGGCGGGGACGTCCGAGGGCATCGGCTGGGAGTGCTCCAGGCCGTTCTGCGGCAGCTGGAACGACGCCGACAGCGAGAAGATCGGCTCGCCGCGCTGGATGGCGAGCACCCGGCGGGTGGTGAACGACCGGCCGTCGCGGACCCGCTCGGTCTCGTAGACGATCGGGATGCTCGGGTCCCCGGGGCGGATGAAGTAGGCGTGCAGCGAGTGCACGTGCCGGTCGGCGGACACGGTCCGCCCGGCCGCGACGAGCGCCTGGCCGGCCACCTGGCCGCCGAACACCCGCGGCAGCGAGACCGGTGGGCTCACACCGCGGAAGAGGTTGTCCTCCAGGCGCTCCAGGTCGAGCAGCGCGACCAGGTCGTCGAGGACGGCCTGGCCGCGCGGTTCACCGTCGGCTGCGGTCTCGGGCACTGTCTCGGGTGCGGGTACGGGGTCGGCACTCACGCCCGGGAGTATGCCCGGCGCCGGTCAGGCGTGGTCGTCCTCGCCCAGCCGGTGGACCCGGATCAGGTTGGTCGAGCCGACCGTGGAGGGCGGCGAACCCGCGACGACGACCACGAGGTCACCCGGCTTGAACCGGCCGATGGACAGGATCGCGTGGTCGACCTGGCGGATCATCGCGTCGGTCGAGTCGACCCGGTCGACCAGGAACGTCTCGACGCCCCAGGTCATCGCGAGCTGGCTGCGGACCGCGGGCTCCGGGGTGAACGCCAGCAGCGGGAGCCGGGTGTGCAGCCGGGCCAGGCGCCGCACGGTGTCCCCGGACTGGGAGAACGCGACCAGCGCGCGGGCGGAGAGCCGCTCGCCGATGTCGCGGGCGGCGTAGGACAGCACGCCGCGCTTGGTGCGGGGCACGTGGTTGAGCGGCGGCACGTCGGCCGGGCCCGCCTCGACGGCCTCGACGATCTCGGCCATCGTCCGCACGGTCTTGATCGGGTAGCGGCCGACGCTGGTCTCGCCGGACAGCATCACGGCGTCGGTGCCGTCCAGGACGGCGTTCGCGACGTCGGAGGCCTCGGCGCGGGTCGGGCGCGAGCTGGTGATCATCGAGTCCAGCATCTGGGTGGCGACGATGACCGGCTTGGCGTTCTCCCGCGCGATCTGCACGGCGCGCTTCTGCACCAGCGGCACGTTCTGCAGCGGGAGCTCGACGCCCAGGTCGCCGCGGGCGACCATGATGCCGTCGAAGGCGAGCACGACGGCCTCGAGGTTGTCGACGGCCTCGGGCTTCTCCAGCTTCGCGATCACCGGGACCCGACCGGCGCCGGTGTTGTCCATGATCTTGTGGACGAGGTCGATGTCGGCGGGGCTGCGCACGAACGACAGCGCGACGACATCGACCCGCAGCGACATCGCGAACTCCAGGTCCGCGACGTCCTTGTCCGACAGGGCGGGCACCGAGATGTTCATCCCGGGCAGCGACAGGCCCTTGTTGTCCGAGACGGGGCCGCCCTCGGTGACCCGGCAGACCACGTCGTTGCCGTCGATGGCGACGACCCGCAGTCCGACCTTGCCGTCGTCGACGAGCATCCGGTCGTCGACCTGGGCGTCCTGGGCGAGGCCCTTGTAGGTGGTGGAGACCCGGTCGTGGGTGCCGGGCACGTCGTCGACCGTGATCCGCACCTCCTCGCCGGTCGCCCACTCGGTGGGCCCGTCGGTGAAGCGGCCGAGCCGGATCTTCGGGCCCTGCAGGTCGGCGAGGATGCCGACGGCGCGCCCGGTCGAGTCGGCGGCGTCGCGGACCATCTCGTAGACGCGCTTGTGGTCGGCGCGGTCCCCGTGGCTGAAGTTGAGCCGGGCCACGTCCATGCCCGCCTCCACGAGGTCACGGATCCGGTCCGGGGTCGCCGTCGCCGGTCCGATGGTGCAGACGATCTTGGTTCGACGTGTCACGGCTATCAGGGTAGCGGTGTCTGGAACGATCAGGACGACGGGAACCCGGCCTGTCGGTGTCCGGTTCGACGGTGTTCATCCGCAGGATCGGCGGTGGAGCAGACTGGGGGCGTGCGCGTCCAGCCGTTCGTCCTGTCGGTCCTGTTGAGCCTGGTCATCCTGTTCACCCCGGCGTCCGGGGTCCCGACGGCACCTCCGGGCACCGACAAGCTCGTCCACCTGCTGCTGTTCGCGCTGCTGGCGTGGACCGGGCGGGCCGCCGGGATCCGGGTGTGGCCGCTGCTGGGCGGGCTGGTCGCCTACGCGGCGGCCTCGGAGGTCGCGCAGGCGCTGCTGCCGATCGGGCGCAGCGGCGACGTCCTCGACGCGCTCGTCGACGTCGCCGGGGCGGCGCTCGGGCTGGGGCTGACCGTGCTGGTGGCCCGCCGACGACCGGGCCGCGAGACGTCGTCGCGGCTCTGAGGCGGGCCGGTCCCTTCCTCCGACGGTCCTGCGCCGATGCTCCGGGCGCGCCGGGCCCCACGGCCGCGGCCCCGGGTCAGCGCCGCGGGAGCTCGCTGGGGCCGACGTGGTCGTCGAGCCACTCGGTGACCGGGCGGGTCGCCCGCCACACCCTGCGGACCCGGTCACGGGCCCGCGGGCCGTGCAGCACGTCGTCCGGCGGCCAGTGCCGCGCCACGTAGAGCCCCGTGTGCCGCAGCAGGTCCAGCCGCGGGTGGTCCGGGTCGGTGCCGCGCGGCCGGGTCTTCAGGGTCGCGCCGTCGACGGTGAGCCCGGCGGCGCGGGCGGTGTCGAGGCGGGCCCGCAGGTCCTCGCCGCGGCGCTCGTCGTCGACGCTCTCGCGGTAGCGGGCCAGCTGGTCGGACGCCAGGTGGTAGTAGCCGCCGGCCGCGAGCATCCCGTCCGCGGACACCTCGACGTAGAACGGCTCGGCGAAGCCGCCGCAGTGGGTCTTGTACGGGGTCTTGTCCGCGGCGAAGCGCACGTCGCGGTAGGGGCGGAACACCTTCCCCGCCCCGAACTCCGGTTCGAGGTCGGCGAGCAACGCCAGCATCGGGCCGCGGACGTCGTTCTCGTAGACCGCACGCTGGTCGGTCCAGTACGCACGGGAGTTGTCGGCGAGCAGGCCGTCGTAGAACTCGACGGCGCCCTCGCCGAAGCCCGCGAACGCGCTCACGCGTCCTCGCGCTCCTGGGGTCTGCCCTGCTGCCCGGGCCCGGCGGTGTTTGCCGGCTCGGGGGCGACGTACTCCTCGCGGCCGCGACGGGCGAACGCGACGTAGAGCACGGCCCCGATGAACACCACCGCCGCGACGACGACGTTGATCCGGACGTCGCCGAACACCCGCGTCGCCGGGTCGGTGCGCATGAGCTCGATGAAGAACCGGCCGAGCGTGTAGCCCGCGACGTACAGGCCGAAGACCCTGCCGTGGCCGAGCCGGAACCGGCGGTCGGCCAGCACGATCAGCGCGGCGACGACGAGGTTCCACAGCAGCTCGTAGAGGAAGGTGGGGTGCACGACCGCGATCGGCGTCGGGTCGAGTGCCACACCGCCGAGCGGGTCGTCCAGCCCCGTCGCGGGGTCGACCCGCCGGTAGATCTCCAGCCCCCAGGGTAGGGTGGTCGGGCCGCCGTAGAGCTCCTGGTTGAACCAGTTCCCGAGTCGTCCGATCGCCTGGGCGACGATGATGCCGGGGGCAACCGCGTCGGCGAACAGCGGCAGCGGGACGCCGTGCCGGCGGCAGCCGATCCAGGCCCCGACCCCGCCGAGCGCGATGGCGCCCCAGATGCCGAGCCCGCCGTTCCAGATCTCCAGCGCGCCCCACGGGTTGCCGCCGGGGCCGAAGTAGGTCCGCCAGTCGGTGGCGACGTGGTAGAGCCGCCCGCCGAGCAGGCCGAACGGTACCGCCCACACCGCGACGTCGAGCACCGTCCCGGCCCGCCCGCCGCGTGCCTGCAGCCGGCGCTCGCCCCACCACAGGGCGACCGCGATGCCGGCGATGATGCACAGCGCGTACGCCCGGATCGGGATCGGGCCGAGATGCCAGACACCCCGGTCCGGGCTGGGGATGGACGCCGGGAGCGCGCCGGGCAGTGCGGAGGGCAGAGCGGTGGCGAGCGTGACGAGCACCGATCAGCCGCCGTTCCGGCTGCAGGACGGGTGGAACCCGGCCGCGACCAGACCGCGGACCGCGGCCGCCGGGTCCCCGCTGGTCACCAGGCCCTCGCCGACCAGCACCGCATCGGCGCCCCATCCCGCGTAGGTGAGCAGGTCACCGGGGCCGCGGACGCCGGACTCGGCGACCTTGAGCACGTGCGAGGGCAGGCCGGGCGCGATCTCACCGAAGACCGACCGGTTCACCTCGAGGTTGTGCAGGTTGCGGGCGTTGACACCGATCAGCGTGGCGCCGGCCTCCAGGGCGCGGTCACACTCCTCCTCGGTGTGCACCTCCACCAGCGGGGTCATCCCGAGGGACTCGATACGGTCCAGCAGCGAGGCGAGCACCGGCTGCTCCAGCGCGGCGACGATCAGCAGCACGACGTCCGCGCCGTGCGCGCGGGCCTCGTGCACCTGGTACGGCGTGACGACGAAGTCCTTGCGCAGCAGCGGGGTGTCGACCCGGGCGCGGACGGCGTCGAGGTCGGCCAGGGAACCGCCGAAGCGGCGCTGCTCGGTGAGCACGCTGATCACCCGCGCACCGTTGGCGGAGTAGGCCTCGGCGAGATCGGCCGGGTCGGGGATGTCGGCGAGCGACCCCTTCGACGGGCTGGCCCGCTTCACCTCGGCGATGACGCCGACGCCCGGCTCGCGCAGGGCCGCCATCGCGTCCCGCGGGGGCGGCGCGGCCGCGGCCCGCCGCTTGATCTCGGCGAGGTCGACGACGCTCTCGCGCACGGCGAGGTCCTCCCGGACCCCGTCCACGATGGCCTCGAGGACGCTGGGTACGCGACCCGGAGTCCCGTTCGGGTGTCCGGTCGTACCGGCAGTGCCCGTAGTGCTCACAGGACCGACTCCTCCTCCGCTCGCGCGTCGCCCGGACGTCGAGGTCATGCTAGTTCTCCCCCTCACGCGGACCGACGGTCGGGTCGCCGCCGGCGTCGAGCCGTTCCCAGGCCGCCCGGTCGGGGTCGGTCGGTGTCGTGGCCGCCCGTGTCCCCGGTGCGGCGTAGCGGGCACCGAGCCGCGGCAGCCGCGGTTCGCGCACCACCAGCAGCACCGCAGCGGCGAGTGCGACGACCCCGCCGGCGACCGCCAGCCAGGGCCACGGCGTCGCCGAGACCGCGCCGGAGCCCGCGGGGGCGTTCGGGGCGGTCAGCCCGGAGCGGGCCGAGGCCAGCTCCACCGCCGACGGCGGCACGGCGACCAGCCGCAGGGTGAGCACCACCGCGGCCACCCCGGCGAGCCCGACCAGCACACCGAGCACCCGGCGGGCGATCCCCGACAGCGCGACCAGCGCGGCGACCGCGGCGACCAGCAGCGCGGCGACCGCGGTGACCACGGGTTGCAGCTGCGCGCCGGTGGCGCCGAGCTCGACGGTGCCGCGGGTGGCGGTGGGCACCTCCAGCACGAACCAGTCGGCGGACCCGGCACCCCACAGGGCCCCGGCGCCGAGCAGCATGCCGAGCACGGTCAGGCCGAGCGACCGCCGGTCGGTGCGGTGCGGTGCGGGCGCGGCGACACCGTCGTCGCCGGGCGCCGTCACGCGCTGCCTGGGACGGGCGGGGGTGCCAGCGGGGCCGACAGGGGCCCGGCCGCGGCGACGGCCGAGAGCACCGCCCGGGCCTTGTTCAGGCACTCCATGTCCTCCGCGGCCGGGTCGGAGTCGGCGACGATCCCGCCGCCGGCCTGCACGTAGGCGGTCCCGTTGCGGATCATCGCGGTGCGGATCGCGATCGCGGTGTCGGCGTTGCCCGCGAAGTCGAGGTAGCCGACGATGCCGCCGTATTGACCGCGCCGGGTCGGCTCCAGCCGGTCGATGACCTGCATGGCCCGCACCTTCGGCGCCCCGGACAGGGTGCCGGCGGGGAAGCAGGCGACGACGGCGTCGAACGCGGTGCGGTCGCGCCGCAGCAGCCCGGACACCGTCGACACCAGGTGCATGACGTGGCTGTAGCGCTCGATCTCGAAGAAGTTCCGCACGGTCACTGTGCCGGGCTCGCACACCCGGCCCAGGTCGTTGCGTCCGAGGTCGACGAGCATCAGGTGCTCGGCGCGCTCCTTCTCGTCGCCGCGCAGCTCCTTCTCCAGGAGCTGGTCCTCCTCGTCGGTCGCGCCGCGCCAGCGGGTGCCCGCGATGGGGTGCGTGGTGGCGCGCCCGTCGAGCACGCTGACCAGCGCCTCCGGGCTGGACCCGACGATCGAGAACGGCGGCCCGCCCGCGGCGTCGTCGAGGCGCAGCAGGTACATGTACGGGCTCGGGTTCGTGGTGCGCAGGATCCGGTAGACCTCGAGCGGGTCGGCGTCGCACTCCATCTCGAAGCGCTGCGACAGCACGATCTGGAAGGCCTCACCCGCGCGGATCTGCTCCTTCGCGTCCTCGATCGCGGCGTGGTGCTGCTCGGGGGTGCGCCGGCGGAGGAACTCCGGGCGGGTCGGGGTGTACACCGCGACCGAGCTCGGCGACGGGACCGCGAGCTCGCCGGTCATCCGGTCCAGCCGGGCGACCGCGTCGTCGTAGGCCTGGTCGACGCGGTCGTCGGTGGCGTCCCAGTTGATCGCGTTCGCGATCAGGGTGACGGTGCCCTCGTGGTGGTCGAGCGCGGCCAGGTCGGTGGCCAGCAGCATGACCAGCTCGGGCAGCGCCAGGTCGTCGACGGCCGGGTCGTCCGGGTCGGCGATGCGCTCGACACGGCGGACGATGTCGTAGCCGAGGTAGCCGACCATGCCGCCGGTCAGCGGCGGCAGCCCGGGCAGCGGCTCGGAGTGCAGCTCGGTGACCACGGTGCGCAGCGCCTCGAGCGGGTCCCCGCTGGTGGGCAGGCCGTCGGGGACCTCACCGGTCCAGACCAGCTCGCCGTCGACGGCGGTGAGCGCCGCGGCGCTGCGCGCCCCGACGAACGACCACCGCGACCAGGACCGGCCGTTCTCCGCGGACTCCAGCAGGAACGTGCCGGACCGCCCACCCGCCAGCTTGCGGTACACCCCGACCGGGGTCTCGTCGTCGGCCAGCAGCCGCCGGGTCACCGGGATGACCCGGTGCGCACGCGCCAGCTCCCGGAACTCCTCGCGGCTGGGGCTCACCGCGCCCAGGGCTGCGGCTGCGGGAACCGCGGGGGCGGGGGCGCCCGTCGTCGTCGCGCCACCGGATGCGTTCTGGGTCCGCTGGGTCATGCGACTCATTGTCCCCGAGCAGTGACGACCGCCCTCGGGCGGGTGAGGATGGGACGCATGACCGAACCGAGCGCCAGCGCACCCCCGGCCCCGGGGGCGCAGCCCCGGCGTCGTGGCCGCCGGTCCGGCGGTGCGGACACCCGCGCCGCGCTGCTGGCCGCCGCCCGCGTCGAGTTCGCCGACCGCGGCTTCGACGGCGCCACGGTCCGCCGGATCGCCGAGCGCGCCGGGGTCGACCCGGCGATGGTCAACCACTGGTTCGGCGGCAAGGAGAAGCTGTTCCTCGCCGCGCTCGACCTGCCGCTCGAGCCCGAGCAGGTCCGCGAGCACCTGCTGAGCGGTCCGGGCGACACCGTCGGCGAGCGGATCGTGCGCACCTTCCTCACCGTGTGGGACACCGGCAGCGGCTCCCCGATGGCGGCGGTGCTGCGCAGCGTCGCGGGACACGAGGCCGCGGCCCGGATGCTGCGCGAGTTCATCGGCAAAGCGATCCTGGTGCCGGTCACCCGCGTCCACTCCCCCGACCGGCCCGACGAGCGGGGCGCGCTCGTCGCCGCCCAGCTGATCGGGCTCGCCATGATCCGCTACGTGGTGCACCTGGAACCGCTGGCCTCGGCGCCCCCCGAGGACATCGTCGCCGCGGTCGGGCCGACCGTGCAGCGCTACCTGACCGGGAACCTGGGGTCGACGAACCCCGAGGAGTAGGCGGCGAACCCGGCCACGAGCTCGCCAGCAGGGCGGCCGGGGCCGCACGACCGCACACTGGGGTCATGGTCGATCCGTCCGCCCGGCTGCCCGGCGCCGTCGCCGACCGGCTCGAGGCGCTTCGCTCGCGGGTCGGGTCGGCGGTGTTCAGCCGGGTCGCCGGCGACGAGGGATCCGGCCGCCGTGCCCGCGTCCTCGGCGCCGAGGGCCCGCGCTGGTTCGCCGAGGACGCCGCGATCCGCACCGTGCACGGCGACGCGTCGATGTTCGTCGGCGGACTGCGTGCGCTGCTGCTACAGTCGCTGCACCCGCTGGCCATGGCGGGGGTCGCCGGGCACTCCGGGTTCCGCGGCGACCCGTGGGGACGGCTGCAGCGCACCTCGTACTTCCTGGCCGCGACGACGTTCGGGCCGGCCGAGGAGGCCGAGCGGGTGATCGCGCGGATCAGGCGGGCCCACGTGCACGTCCGCGGGACCGCGCCGGACGGGCGTCCGTACTCGGCGTCGGATCCGCACCTGCTGCGCTGGGTGCACATCGCCGAGATCGACAGCTTCCTCACCGCGCACGACCGCTACGGCGCCGCCCCGCTCGACGCCGCCGGACGCGACGCCTACGTCGCCGACACCGCACGCGTCGCCCGTGAGCTGGGCGTGCCCGACCCGCCGGAGTCCGTCACCGAGCTGCGGGCGCAGCTCGCCGCCTACCGGCCCGAGCTGGCCGGGACCCCGGAGGCCCGCGACGCCGCGCGGTTCCTGTTGTGGGAGCCGCCGCTGCCGCTCTCCGCGCGGCTGCCGTACTCGGTGCTGGCCGCCGCGTCGGTGGGGCTGATGCCGCGCTGGACGCGGCTGCCGCTGCGGCTGCCCTGGCTGCCCGTGGCCGAGGCGACCGTGGTGCGGGCCGGGGGGCACGCGATCACCGCCGGGATCCGGTGGGTCACCTCGGCACCCACCCAGCCGCCACCGACGCCGCCGGTGCACCCGTAGCGGTCAGACCCCGCCGCCGTCCCTGGCGAGCAGGACGTCGGTGCTCATGCGCCGTCCCTGGCGAGCAGGACGTCGGTGTCGAAGCAGGTCCGGGTCCCCGTGTGGCAGGCCGGCCCCTCCTGGTCGACGACGACCAGCACCGCGTCGCCGTCGCAGTCCAGCCGCACCTCGTGCACGTGCTGCACGTGCCCCGAGGTGTCGCCCTTGACCCAGTACTCCTGGCGCGACCGCGACCAGTAGGTCCCCCGGCCGGTGGTCAGGGTGCGGTGCAGCGCCTCGTCGTCCATCCAGCCGACCATCAGCACCTCACCGGCGCGGGACTGGACGACGGCGCAGACCAGCCCGTCGGCGTCGCGCTTGAGGCGGGCGGCGATCCCCGGGTCCAGCGCGGACTCGGCCGCCGTGAGACGGGTGCTCACCGGATCTCGACCCCCTCCGCGCGCAGCGCGTCCTTCACCTCACCGATCCGCAGCTGGCCGAAGTGGAACACGCTGGCGGCGAGCACGGCGTCCGCCCCGGCGCGCACGGCCGGCGCGAAGTGCTCGATCGCACCGGCACCGCCGGAGGCGATCACCGGGACGTCGACGACCTTGCGGACCGCGGTCAGCATCTCCAGGTCGAACCCGGCGCGGGTGCCGTCGGCGTCCATCGAGTTGAGCAGGATCTCCCCGACACCGAGCTCCTGGCCGCGCTGCGCCCACTCGACGGCGTCGATACCGGCGGAGCGACGCCCGCCGTGCGTGGTGACCTCCCAGCCCGACGGCTGCGGCTGCTCCCCCTCGGGGACACGGCGGGCGTCGACCGACAGCACGATGCACTGGCTGCCGAAGCGACGCGACATCTCGTGCAGCAGCGTGGGCCGGGCGATCGCGGCGGTGTTCACCGAGACCTTGTCCGCGCCCGCGCGGAGCATCCGGTCGACGTCGTCGGGGGTGCGGATGCCACCGCCGACGGTCAGCGGGATGAACACCTGCTCGGCGGTGCGACGCACCACGTCGATCATGGTTCCGCGCTCCGACGACGACGCGGTGACGTCGAGGAAGGTCAGCTCGTCGGCGCCCTCGGCGTCGTACACGCGGGCCATCTCGACCGGGTCGCCCGCGTCGCGGAGCTCCTTGAAGTTGACGCCCTTCACCACCCGCCCGGCGTCGACGTCCAGGCACGGGATGACACGGACCGCGACGCCCATCAGGCGCTCACCGCGTTCACGGCCGCCAGGGCCTCGGGCAGGGTGAACCGGCCGGCGTAGAGCGCCTTGCCGATGATCGAGCCCTCGATGTTCACCCCGGTCGCGGCGACCTCGGCGAGCCGGGTCAGGTCGGCGACCTCGGAGATCCCGCCCGAGGCGATCACCGGGGCGGTGGTGGCCTGCGCGACCTCGGTGAGCAGCTCGACGTTCGGGCCCTGGAGGGTGCCGTCCTTGGAGACGTCGGTGACGATGTAGCGGGTGGCACCGTCGGCGTCGAGGCGGGCGAGGACCTCCCAGAGGTCGCCGCCGTCGGAGGTCCAGCCGCGGCCGGCGACCCGGCGCCTGCCGTCGATCACCTTGACGTCGAGGCCGATCGCGATCTTCTCGCCGTGCTCGGCGAGGACCTTCCGGCACCACTCGGGCTGCTCCAGCGCCGCGGTGCCGAGGTTGAGCCGGGCGGCGCCGGTGGACAGGGCGCGGTCCAGGGACTCGTCGTCGCGGATGCCGCCGGACAGCTCGACCCGCAGATCGAGCTTCCCGACCACCTCGGCCAGCAGCTCGGCGTTCGAGCCACGGCCGAACGCGGCGTCGAGGTCCACCAGATGGACCCATTCGGCGCCGCCGGCCTGCCAGGTCATGGCCGCCTCCAGGGGAGAGCCGTAGCCGGTCTCGGTGCCGGCCTCGCCCTGCACCAGCCGGACGGCCTGCCCGTCGACGACGTCCACCGCGGGAAGCAACGTGAAGCTCACCGCGCCAGGGTATCCGCGCCGCTCGTGGCCCTCGGGGGTGGCCGAGGGGGACAGCATGCGTTCCGGGGAGTACGCGCCGGGCCGAGGCGCGTTCCGCGGAACGCTCGTGGCAGCGCGCGAGCACGGCCACACTCCCCGTCGTGGCGTTCCTCCGTGCCCGCACGCGCGCCGACCGGACCGCGCCCCGTGTCGAACCGCCGTTCCTGCCGTGGGCACCGGACCGGCGCGAGATCGCCGAGTACCGGAGGTGGAAGTACGGACCGCCCTCGTGGATCGGCGGGCTGATCTCCGTCGTGGTGATCGTCGTCGTCGGACGGGTCTGGCTGCAGGTCCAGGTCGAGCAGATCGACTTCGGGCCGGTCCGCGATCCGGCTCCCGTCGTCTCCGCGCCGGCCGCCCCGGCCACCGACATCAGCACGGCAGCGGGACTGACCCGCCTCGTCGACGACGTCCGCCGCGCGACCGGGAGCACGGTCGTCGACCGGCTCGCGGCGTACGGCGCGGACGGGGAACCGTGCAGACGGCCGACCCCGGCCGGCCCACCCACACCCGCACCTACGTCTGGAACTCCGACGACGGGTTGGGCGTGGTCACGACCGACCGGGCGCTCGCCCGGGACCCGGCACAGCGCACCGTCGACCTCGACGACCTCGCGCCGGGACCGGTCGCGGAGGTGGTCGCACGGGCCCCCGGCGCCGTGGGTGTGCCCGCACCGGAGACCATCCGCCTGGTCGTCACCGACCTCGGCAGCGGTCCCACCGTCGTGGTCACCTGCATCGGCCGCGACGGCCGGGTCGGCGAGGTGGAGGCCCGGCCCGACGGCGGCGGCGTCGTGGTGGGTATCAGGCCGTGACCGACCGCAGCCAGTTCTCCAGGACCGTGGCGCCGGCGTCGCCGGACTTCTCCGGGTGGAACTGGGTGGCCGACAGCGGCCCGTTCTCCACCGCGGCGACGACGTCCTCCCCGTGGTGGGTCCAGGTGACCTTCGGCGACGCGATCGCGTGCGAGGCCTCCAGGGTCCAGCGCCGCACGCCGAAGGAGTGCACGAAGTAGAAGCGGGCGTCGGCGTCGAGCCCGGCGAACAGCGCGCTGTCCTGCGGGGTCCGGACGGTGTTCCAGCCCATGTGCGGCAGCACGTCGGCCTGGATCCGCTCGACCGTGCCGGGCCACTCGCCGCAGCCCTCGGTGTCCTCGTCGAACTCGACGCCGCGCTCGAACAGAACCTGCATGCCGACGCAGATCCCCAGGACCGGACGGCCGCCGGCGAGGCGACGCCCGATGATCTGCGGGCCGCGGACGGAGTGCAGGCCCCGCATGCACGCCGCGAAGGCGCCCACGCCGGGGACGACGAGACCGTCGGCCTCGGTCGCCGCGTCGAAGTCGGACGTCACGGTGACGTCCGCGCCGACGCGTTGCAGGGCGCGCTCGGCGGAGCGCAGGTTCCCGGAGCCGTAGTCGAGGACGACGATGCGTGCCACGACGACCAGGATAGTCGCCGTCCCGCCCGGGACCGGTGGCGCGGGGCGATCGCGCCGCGCGGCTGCCACCCACCGCTCGTTCCGCATCCGCTCTGTCCGGAGGGACCCGATGACCCTGATCGACCTGCACTCTCACTTCCTCACCCCGTCCTACGTCGAGGCCGCCGGGTCGGCCGGGCACACCAGCCCCGACGGCATGCCGGGATGGCCGGACTGGGACCCGGCTCGCCACCTCGCGCTCATGGACGAGTGCGGGATCACCACGTCCCTGCTGTCCGTCTCCTCTCCGGGGACCCACTTCGGGGACGACCGGGCCGCCCGACGCCTGTCCCGCGAGGTGAACGAGGCCGGCGCATCCCTGCGCGCCGACCACCCGGACCGGTTCGGACACCTCGCCTCGTTGCCGTTGCCCGACGTGGACGGAGCGCTGGCCGAGGCCGTCCACGCCCTCGACGAGCTCGGCAGCGACGGTGTGACCGTCGAGACCAACGCCCACGGCAGGTATCTCGGGGATCCCGCGTTCGCGCCGCTGTGGGCGGAGCTGGACCGGCGTCGGGCGGTGGTGCTCGTCCATCCCACCTCGCCGCCGCACGCGGCGGAGCTGACCGCCGGTCGACCCCGACCGATGCTGGAGTTCGTGTTCGACACCGCCCGCACCTACACCGATCTCATGCTGTCCGGAACCCTCGCCCGGTTCCCCGGTGTCCGGTGGATCGCCACGCACTGCGGCGGTGCGCTGCCCGCCCTCGCCGACCGGATCGAGCTGTTCCACACGGCGTTCGGCGACGGCGGGGGCGCCCCGGTGCCCGACCAGCTGCGGTCCCTCTGGTTCGACACCGCCGGGACCCCGTTCCCGCACCAGGTCCCGGCCCTGGAGCGCACCGTCGGAGTGGAACGGCTGGTCTACGGCAGCGACTCGTGCTGGACGCCGGCCGCGGCCGTGCGCGCCCAGGTCGCCTCGCTCGACACCGCTCCCCCGGCCGCGGACGGCCGCGGCTGGCGCGAGCTGACCACCGCCAACGCGCGACGGCTCCTCGGATGACCTCGTGCTCTGCCGCCCGCCGGCCGCCCGGCGCCCCCGGTCGAGCCGCGCCCAGTACCCGGCGCCGCGCACCACCCGGCGCGCCGCGACGACATGATCATCAGTACGTGAGCGCTGCCCGCCCGGCACGCGACAGCGCTCACGCACTGATGATCATGTGAGGCGGTGTGCAGCGGGGCGCGGCGGCGGGCCGCGGTGAGGCAGGGCGGCGGGGGCGGTCGCACCGCGGCAGGTGCTCAGCGCGGCAGGTCCGGCCACCGGCCTCCCTGCGACTCCCGCACCCCCCGGTCCGCGAGGGCGGCGACCAACCGGGCGGCGGCCCGGTCCAGGGTGACGCTGCGGTCGGCGCGGCCCCGCCGGGTGCCGGTGAGCACCGCCGCCGCGACCGTCTCCCCGTCCTCCTCCACCGGGACGGCGACGGCGCGGATCGCCGGGTCCGCCAACCCGTCGCTGCGGGCCAGCCGGGTACGGACGATCTCCGGTCGCTCGGTGAGGTAGGCCGCGACCGCGGGCGGGTCGTCGACCCCCGCCAGCGCTCGGGCGGACTCCTCCGGATCGCCCAGGGCGAGCAACAGCCGTCCCGCGGCGGTGCGCAGCGGGGGGCGGGGCCGGTGGTCGTCGGTCACCCGTTGCAGCCGGTCGGGGGCGCGGGGACCGGCGTGGTCGACGTAGCGGACCTGCCCGCCGACCAGCACCGCGAGTGCCACGGGGGCCCGGGCGACGCGGCTGAGCGCGTCGAGCTCGGAGTGCGTGAGCGAGGCCGGCGGACCCAGCCCCGCGAGCAGCCCCAGCACGTACGGCCGGCGGCCCAGGACGTGGCCACGGCCCCGCAGCCGGAGCCAGCCGGTGGCCCGCAGCTCGCGCAGCAGGTCCGCGGTGGAGCTGAGCGGCAGGTCGAGCTCCCGGGCGACCGCGGTCACCGACGGAGGTGTCCCGGCGGTCGCGACCAGCTCCAGGATGCGGTCGGCCCGGCCGACCGCGCGGGCGGAGGCGACAGATCCCGACACCCGTCCGATCCTACGGATATACGGAGCCTGTGGAGAGCGCGGCCAGTTCGTCGCAGGCTGGAGCCATGACCACGACGACCCCGGCCGCACGCTTCCCCTCCGCCGCCGACACGGCGGCCACCCTGTTGCCGGACGCTCCCCCGGTCCGCTCGACGCTGCGGGTCACCGGAGCGGACCCGCTCGTGCCGTCGGTGCACCGGCTCGCCGATGCGATGTCGGCGGCGGTCGGGGCGTTCGGGCTGCAGGTCGCCGGGCTCGCCGAGGACTCCGGCGGCGCGCCCCGGGAGATCACGGTGCGGGCGGCCGACACGATCGACACGCTGCGCGCGCCGTTCCTCACCACCCTCGGCGGCGTCGACGTGCAGACCGTGGCCGAGGACCCGACGGCACTGGCGAACAACGGGTTCCGCCGGACCGCCGACGGCTGGATCTTCCTGATCACCACCTACCCGCACCAGCGCGACGCGGTGTGCCGGGTGCTGGACTGCCCGCCCCTGCTCGATCGCATCGCGCAGGAGGCCGCCCGGTGGCGGTCGGTCGAGCTGGAGGATGCCGTGTGCGCGGCCGGCGGGGTGGCCGCGGCGGTCCGGACCGGGGAGCAGTGGGCCGCGCACCCCGCGGGCCGACACCTCGCCGGGCGCCCGGTCGTCGAGGTCGAACGGATCGGCGACGCCCCGCCCGAGCCGGTACCGGACCGGCTGCGGGTCCTCGACGACACCCACGTCATCGCGGGGCCGGTCGCGGCGAAGCTGCTCGGCACCTTCGGCGCGGACGTCCTGCACGTGTCGCGCCCGGACCTGCCCGACCCGCTCGCGATGGTCGCGCTGACCGGCGGCGGGAAGCGCAACGCCTGGCTGGACCTGCGGGACCCGGCGCAGGCGGCGACGCTGCGCGACCTGGTCGGCGGGGCCGACGTGTTCGTCAACGCCTACCGGGGCACCGCCGCGCGGGGCTTCGGCCCGCAGGACCTGGCGGGACACCGGCCGGGGATCGTCGCGCTGGACCTGCACTGCTGGGGTGCCGACGGGCCGTGGGCCGCGCGGGGCGGCTTCGACCAGCTGGCCTGCTCGGCGACCGGGTTCGCGCTCGAGGAGGGTGCGGGCGGGCCGCCGTCGTTGCCGCCGACGCACCTGCTCAACGACTACCTCGCGGCCTGGCTCGGAGCCGCCGGGGTGCTCGCGGCGCTGCGCCGGCGCGCCGTCGAGGGCGGCTCGTGGCGGGTGCGGGTCACCCTCGCCGGGGTCTGCACCTGGGTCCGGGAGCTCGGGATGTTCACCGCGGCCCAGGTCGCGGACCTGCCCCGGCCCGGCGCGCCGACCATCGGCACGCACGTCGTCGACGGGCCGATGGGCCGGCTCGTCGAACCCGTGCTCCCACTGGAGTTCGACGGCCGGCCCGCGCCGCTGCCCGGCCCACCTCAGCTGCTGGGGACCGCCGCCGCGACCTGGTGACCGGCCGGCGCCCAGCCGATCGCCGGGGCGACCCGCTCGGCGATCGAGCGGAGCAGGTGCGCGTTGTACTCCACCCCGAGCTGGTTGGGCACGGTGAACAGCACGTAGTCCGCCTCCCGGACCGCGGCGTCCTCGGCGAGCTCGGCGGCGATCCGGTCCGGGTCCCCGACGTAGCTGCGCCCGAACCGGGAGCGGGCGCCGTCGAGGATGCCGACCTGGTCGTCCTCGCCGCGCTCGCCGAAGTAGCGGCGGTCGAGGTCGGTCGTCACCGGGATGACGCTGCGCGAGATCGACACCAGCGGGGTGCGCTCGTGCCCCGCGGCGGACCAGGCCTCGCGGTAGCGCAGGATCTGCTCGGCCTGCAGCCGGTCGAACGACTCGCCGGTGTCCTCGGTGAGCAGGGTCGAGCTCTGCAGGTTCATGCCCTGGGTCGCCGCCCACTCGGCGGTGGCGCGGGTGCCCGCACCCCACCAGATCCGGTCCGCCAGCCCCGGGGACTGCGGCTGCACCGGCAGCGCGACGTGCCGGCCGCGGGTGCGGGCCGGGTCCGCCGGCGCGACCCCGGCGCCGCGGATCGCCGCGAGGAACACCTCGGCCTTGGCGCGGGCGGCGTCGGCATGGGTCTGCCCGTCGGCGGGCCGGTAGCCGAAGGCCTCGGCGCCGTTCAGCGCGATCTCGGGCGACCCCCGGCTCACACCGAGCTGCAGCCGCCCGCCGGACAGCAGGTCGGTCGCGGCGGCCTCCTCGGCCATGTAGAGCGGGTTCTCGTAGCGCATGTCGATCACGCCGGTGCCCATCTCGATCCGGCTGGTGGTCGCCGCGATCGCCGCGAGCAGCGGGAACGGCGCAGCCAGCTGGCGCTCGAAGTGGTGCACGCGCACGAACGCGCCGTCGATGCCGATGTCCTCCGCGGCGCGTGCCAGCTCCACGGTCTGGCGCAGCGCGTCGGCCGCGGTGGGTGTCCGGGACCCGGGGACCTCCCCGTGGTGCCCGAACGACAGGAACCCGATCTTCGTCATGCCCTCTGCAACGAAGGTTGAGGGCTCAACATTCCCTAGAGGGCGCCCTTGGTGGACGGCACCCCGGTCACCCTCGGGTCGGACTCGGTCGCGGCCCGCAGCGCACGGGCGACGGCCTTGAACTCGGCCTCGGTGATGTGGTGCGGATCGCGGCCGTCGAGCACCCGCACGTGCAGCGCGAGGTGCCCGTGGAAGGCCAGCGACTCGAACACGTGCTTGTTCAGCACCGTCGGGTAGTGCCCGCCGACGACGAAGCCGCGCATCATCTCCGGCTCGCCGGTGCACACGGTGTAGGGCCGTCCGGAGACGTCGACGACGGCCTGGGCCAGGGCCTCGTCCATCGGGATCCAGGCGTCGCCGAACCGGCGGATGCCCTTCTTGTCCCCCAGCGCCTGCCGGATCGCCTGGCCCAGCACGATCGCGACGTCCTCCACGGTGTGGTGGGAGTCGATCTCGATGTCGCCCTCGGCGTGCACGGACAGGTCGAAGCTGCCGTGCTTGCCGAACGCGTCGAGCATGTGGTCGAAGAACGGGACCTTGGTGGCGATGTCGGTGCGCCCGGTGCCGTCGAGGTCGATCTCGACGACGATCCGGGTCTCCTTGGTGACGCGCTCGACGCGTCCGATGCGGCTCACAACAGCTCCTGGGTGGCGAGGTCGGTGGCGGCGGCGAGGAACGCGTCGTTCTCCTCCGGAGTGCCCACGGTGACCCGCAGCCGCTCGGGGATGCCGACGTCGCGGATCAGCACGCCCTGGTCGAGGAACCCCTTCCAGGCGCGGCCGGCGTCGGCGAAGCGTCCGAAGAGGATGAAGTTGGCGTCGGAGGCCACGACGTCGTAGCCGGCGGCGGCCAGTTCGCCGGAGATCCGGTCCCGCTCGGCGGCGAGCAGCGCCACCGAGCCGAGGGTGGCCTCGGCGTGGCGCAACGCGGCCCGCGCGGCGGCCTGCGACAGCACCGACAGGTGGTACGGCAGCCGCACGAGCTGGAGTGCGTCGATCACCGCGGGCGCGGCGGCGAGGTAGCCCAGCCGTCCCCCGGCGAACGCGAACGCCTTGCTCATCGTCCGCGACACCACCAGCTTGTGGCCGTGCGTGGCCAGCAGGGTCGTGGCGCTCGGCCGGCCGGTGGCCTCGGCGAACTCGGCGTAGGCCTCGTCGACGACGACCATCCCCGGCGCGGCGTCGACCAGCCGGGCCAGGTCGGCCGGGGCGATCGACTGCCCGGTCGGGTTGTTCGGGCTGGTCACGAACGTGATGTCCGGGGACTTCTCCGCCAGGACGGCGACGGCCGCGTCGACGTCGAGGGTGAAGTCTTCGCGGCGCGGGACCGGGACGAACTCGGTCTGCGTGCCCGAGGCGAGGATCGGGTGCATCGAGTAGCTGGGCACGAAGCCCAGCGCCGTCCGGCCGGGCCCGCCGAAGGTCTGCAGGATCTGCTGGAGGATCTCGTTGGACCCGTTCGCGGCCCACAGGTTCGCCGTGGTCAGCTCGACCCCGGTCTGCCGGGACAGGTAGGCGGCGAGGTCGCCCCGCAGCGCGACGAGGTCGCGGTCGGGGTACCGGTGCAGCTCGCGGGCGGCGTCGGTCACGGAGGCCGCGACGTCGGCGACCAGCTCCGGCGGCGGCGGGTACGGGTTCTCGTTGGTGTTGAGCCGCACCGCGACGTCGAGCTGCGGCGCACCGTACGGGCTCTTCCCGCGCAGGTCCTCGCGCAGCGGCAGGTCCGACAGCCGCACGCCCTCCCCCGCGGTCACGCGCGGGCCTCGAACCGGGCGGTGACGGCCTCGCCGTGCGCGGGCAGGTCCTCGGCGTTCGCCAGGGTCACGACCCGGTCGGCGACCTCGGCCAGCGCCTGGCGGCCGTAGTCGACGACGTGGATGCCGCGCAGGAACGTCGACGTCGACAGCCCACCGGAGTGCCGCGCGCAGCCCCCGGTCGGCAGCACGTGGTTCGACCCGGCGCAGTAGTCACCCAGCGACACCGGCGAGTGCGCCCCGACGAAGATCGCGCCGGCGTTGCGGACCTTCGCCGCGTCGCCCGCGGAGTCGGCGGTCTGGATCTCCAGGTGCTCGGCGGCGTAGGCGTCGACGACGGCGACCCCGTCGTCGGTCGAGGACACCAGGATGACCCCGGACTGCGGGCCGGTCAGCGCGGTGCGCACGCGCTCGCTGTGCTTGGTCGCGCCGACCCGGGTCTCGAGCTGCGCCTCGACCGCCTCCACCAGCGCCTCGGACGTCGTGACAAGTACCGACGCGGCGTTCGGGTCGTGCTCGGCCTGCGAGATGAGGTCCGCGGCGACGTGCGCGGGGTCGGCGGTGTCGTCGGCCAGGATAGCGATCTCGGTGGTCCCGGCCTCGGCGTCGATCCCGACCAGCCCGCGCAGCATCCGCTTCGCCGCGGTGACGTAGACGTTGCCCGGGCCGGTGACCATGTCGACCGGCTCCAGCTCGGCACCGTCGGTGTCGGTGCCGCCGTAGGCCAGCAGTGCCACGCACTGGGCACCGCCGACGGCCCACACCTCGTCGACACCCAGCAGCGCGGCCGCCGCGAGGATCGTCGGGTGCGGGCGCCCGCCGAACTCGGCCTGCGCCGGGGAGGCGACGACCAGCGACTCCACACCCGCGGCCTGTGCCGGGACCACGTTCATGACCACGCTCGACGGGTAGACCGCCAGCCCGCCCGGGGCGTAGAGCCCGACCCGCCGGACCGGGACGAACCGCTCGGTGACCGTGCCGCCGGGGACGACCTGGGTGACGACGTCGGGCCTGCGCTGCTCGGCGTGCACGATCCGGGCCCGCTCGATCGAGGTCTCCAGCGCCGCGCGCACGTCCGGGTCGAGGTCGCGCAGCGCCTCGGTGATCGCCGCGGTCGGCACCCGCACGGTCTCCGGGCGGACCCGGTCGAAGCGCTCGGTGGCGTCCAGTGCGGCGGCGGCGCCGCGATGGCGCACGTCCTCCACCAGCGGGCGGGCGCGCTCCAGCGCGGCGTCGATGTCCAGCTCGGCGCGCGGCATCACTGCGCGCAGGGTGGCCGGACGGGGCAGCGGTTCGGCTCGCAGGTCGAGGCGGCGGAGCATGGCTCCCAGGGTACGGCGGCGCTCCGAGGCCCCCTCAGCCCACCGGGACCACGAGCAGGTTCCCCGCACCCGCCCACGGCGTCCCGACGTCGACGCCGTCCGGATGGTGCCCGGCCCGGTGCACCAGCCGGGTGGTCCCGCGCTCGTACGGGGCGGGGCGCAGGAACAGGTAGTTGACGTCGTAGAGCGCCGAGGCGACCGGGCCCGCCTCGGCGCGGCGGGCCGCGATCCGGGTGAGCATCGGGGCCCGTTCCGACAGCGGGTCGTCGATCGTGCAGCGCCGGTCGCAGAAGTAGGCGAGTGCGCCCAGCTCGCCGGCGCTGACCACGGTGCCGTGCAGACCGGAGGCGACCCGCGCGTACTCGGCGGCCGTGGCGTGGTTGGTCGAGATCGGCGCGAGCCGCCACGGCGTCCCGTGGCCGATGTCGAACGCGGCGGACGCCACCGCCAGCACCGCCAGCACGGCGGTGAGCAGCGTCGCCGTCGCCGCCGAGAGGGTCGTGACCGCGCGCGGGGCCGGCCCGTCGCGCCGGACCGGTCGGACCAGCGCGCCGACCGACCACGCGGCCAGCACCGTCAGCGCGCCGACCGCGGGGCCGTAGTACCAGTGGTAGGGCGCCGTCCCGATCACGACGAACGCCGCCGCGTGCACCGCCGCACCCAGCCCGAGGACCGTCACCGCGGCCCGACCCCGGCGTCGCACGGCCACCCAGGCGAGGCCGCCCACCACCCCGGCGACGGCCGGGAGCAGTGCGAGGACGGTCGCCACCGGGAACACCCTGGCGTAGACCGTCAGCCCGTTCGCGAAGGTGATGTGGTCACGACCCCAGCTGTCACCGACTTTCCACAGCAGCGTATCCGGCACGAACGAGCCCAGCACGACCCACGAGAACAGGTACCAGGGCGCGGCGACCAGGAACGCTGCCGCCACGACCGCCCACCGGCGTCGGCGCAGCACCGGAACCGCGACGACCGCGAGCACGGCGATGACGACCAGGTCCGGCCGGGTGAGCACGAGCAGCGCGCACAGCACGCCCGCGGTGCGCGCGCGGCCGGTGACCGCGGCGTGCGCGAGCCCGGCGAGCAGGACGACCGCCAGGTACGTCTCGAGCCCCACGGTGGACAGCAGCAGCGGGTTCGCCAGCAGCAGCGGCGCCGGGAGCGCGGCCGTCCAGCCGGGCAGCCCCAGCGCCGCGGCGGTCCCCGCGCTCCAGTGGGTGAGCAGCGCCATCAGCCCGGCCAGCACGATCCCGGCGGCGACCACCGCGTCGCGGACGACGATCGTCACCGCCGCCTGGAGCAACACGTTCAGCGGGGAGGTGGCGGTGTTCGCGGGCAGGCCGGGCGACACGCCCCACTCCCCGTGCAGCGCGAGCGTGCGGACGTAGGCGAGGGTGATGTAGGCGTCGTCGATCAGCGCCCCGCGGACCAGCGCGAACGCGCCCGCCGCGAGCAGGGCGGCGGCCGCGGGCAGCACCGCGGCGGACCAGCGCGGCGGCCGCGCTGCGGGCACACGGTGGCGGCCCCGGCGCGTCCCCCACGGGCGCGGCTCCGGAGCCGATCGTCCCGGGCGGACCGCGGCGAGCACGGAGCAAGAATTGCAGGTGGCGCAGCGCCCCGGACACGGCCCCGCCACTCCGCCGGAGTGAGGTCGCCCACGGAGGGCACTGCGTGGCACCCTTCGCGCGTGACCCGGCACGTGACCGACGACGAGCGCCGCGCCCGGCTGGTGACCCGCCACCGGCTCGCCCCGCACACCCGCACCGACGACGTCGTCGCGATCAGCGACGACCTGGTCGGGCTGCACTCGACCGACCCGGTGACGGTGTACCTGTCGGCGGCCGCGCGGATGGTGACCCCGTCACTCGGTCCGGTCGACGCCGCGCTGCACACCGACCGCACCCTGCTGCGCCACCACGCGATGCGCCGCACGCTGTGGGTGTTCGGCCGCGGCCACGCCGCGCTGGCCCACCACGCCGCCACCGTCGACGTCGCCGCCGTCCAGCGTCGTGACCTGCTGCGTCAGGCCGCAGCAGCCGGCCACGACGACCCCGAGGCGTGGTACGCCGACGCCGCCGACCAGGTCCTGGCGGTGCTCACCGAACGGGGCCCGACCGCCGCCCGCGACGTCGCGAAGGCCCTGCCCGAGCTCGCCGCGCAACGGCTCGTCCTGCCCGGCGGGGGTCCGCAGCCCGCCCACACCCGGGTGCTGCTGGTGCTCGGGTTCGAGGGCCGGGTGCTGCGGACCCGACCGCTCGGGACGTGGGTCAACGGCCAGTACCGCTGGGCCGCGGCCGACGCCTGGGTCCCCGGCGGGATCGGCCCCGCACCCGACCCCGACGGCGACGCCCGTCGCGCGGCCGCGGCCGGGCTGGCCCGCGCCCACCTGCGGGCGTTCGGCCCGGTCCGCCGCGACGACCTGAAGTGGTGGGCGGGCTGGACCGTCGCCACCACCACCAGGGCGCTGGCCGACGTCGGTGCGGTCGAGGTGACCCTCGACGGCGGGGACACCGGGTTCCTGCTCCCCGACGACCTGGACCCCGTCCCCGACCCCGGGCCGTCGGTGGCGCTGTTGCCGAGCCTCGACCCGTCGACGATGGGGTGGAAGGCCCGCGGCTGGTACCTGGAGGCTTATTCAGGCTCCGTCAGGTAAGTGTGTAGAAGATGAGTCCGATGACTGCCGAGATTGTCGTTTTAAATGTGGCGTAGGGCCGCCGGTAGTCTGTGTGGAGAACTTTCCACGTTTTGATATGGGCGATGACTCGTTCGATGGTGGCGCGTGTGTGGTTGAGGCTCTTGTTGAATGTTTTTTGCCAGTTGAGAAGTTCCCGGCCGGGTGGTTTTTTGAACGGGGTGAGCATGCCGCGCCCGATGTATCCTTTATCGCCGATCGGGGGGTATGTGGCGAGGTGGTCGAGGGCGCCGGATTGGTCGAGGCAATATAGGTCGTGTCGGGAGCCTGGGGTCGGGTCGGAGATCCACGACAGCTGCCCTTCCAGGGTGGCTGCGACCTGGACGACGACGCCGGTGGTGCGATGCTTGCCCGACCACAGACCCGGCACCGCGGCCCATGACCAGCAGGGCAGCAAGGTTCCATCGATGATGTACTGCCGATCGGCACGAAGCTCCTCTGCCGTCGGAACGACACTCCGCAGCGCCTGTGCCAGCAACGGTGTCACCCCCGTGATCGCTCGACTAACCGTCGACTGCGACACCCCATAGGTTTCCGCCAACTCCCACTGCACACGATTCCCGCGCAGATACGCCAACGTGATCACCACCGACCAGAACAACCCCAGAACCGGCGGCCAAGACAAACGTGCCTCCGTCGCGTCCCGCTGATCCTGCTCATACACTATAGCGACAAGATCCTGAATTTCATCACGCCGGAAACCAGTGGTATAGTACATACTGCGGCAGCCCGTTCATCTCGGATTGATTCGGCAAACCAATATTCGCGATGGACGGGCTGTCGCCCAACCCGACACGCCGGGCTAGATCGTTATTTCACGGGGCCTGAATAAGCCTCCTGCCCGCCGAGGTGGCGCCGGAGCTGTTCGACCGCAACGGCAACGGCGGACCGGCGGTCTGGGTGGACGGTCGCATCGTCGGGACCTGGGTGCAGCGCCCGGACGGCGAGATCGCGACCCTGCTGCTCGCGCCGGTCACGGCCCGGGCTCGGACGCAGGTGCGGGACGCGGCGCAGCGGCTGCGGGAGTTCCTCGGCGACGCGCGGTTCTCCACCCGGTTCCCGGCCCCCGCCCAGCCCCGACTGCTCGCCTGACCGGCCCGGCGACAGCGCCCGGATCGGAGTACGACGCGTTGTCCGCCGCGCTCGGCGGGCGCGGTGCGGCCGGCCGGGCGCCGAGTGGCACACCATGCACCCCCGGCACCCGTCTCGGGGTGCACGGTGTGCCACTCGGCGTCGGTCACTCCAGGTCGAGCCCGAGGTCCAGCGCGGTCACCGAGTGGGTCAGCCCGCCGACGGCGAGGAAGTCCACACCGGTGGCCGCGTAGTCCCGGGCGCTGCCCAGGGCCAGCCCGCCGGAGGACTCCAGCAGCGTGGCCCGGCCCCCGCGCCGCCGGACCGCCTCGGCCGTCTCGGAGACGCTGAAGTTGTCCAGCAGCACCAGCTCGGCGGCGAGCTCCAGCACCTCGTCGAGCTGGTCGAGCGAGTCGACCTCCACCTCGCACGGCAGGTCCGGGGCGAGCGCGCGGGCCGCGGCCAGCGCCGCGGAGACCGACCCGGCCGCCGCGACGTGGTTGTCCTTGATCAGCACCGCGTCGCCCAGCCCGAGCCGGTGGTTCACCCCGCCGCCGCACCGCACGGCGTACTTCTCCAGCAGCCGCAGGCCGGGCAGCGTCTTGCGGGTGTCCCGGATCCGGGCGCCGGTCCCGTCGACGGCGTCGACCCAGGCGCGGGTGGCCGTCGCGATCCCGGACAGGTGCGTGAGCAGGTTCAGCGCGGTGCGCTCGGCGGTGAGCAGTCCGCGGACCGGTGCCCGCACCGTCAGTGCCGGGGTCCCGGCGGTGAGCCGGTCGCCGTCGGCCGCCTCGGCGAGGACGGTGTACCCGCCCGCGCCGAGCACCTCGTCGAGCACGGCGCGGGCCGCCGGGAGCCCGGCGAGCACGCCGTCGACCCGCGGGGTGACCGACGCGGTCGCCACGGCGTCGGCGGGCACGGTCGCCGCCGTCGTCGCGTCCGGGCCGTACCGCAGGTCCTCTTGCAGCGCGGTGCGCACCACCCGCAGCAGGTCCTCGGGGTCCGGGACGCCGACGTCGCTGACCCCACCGACCCCGGCGGCGACGCGCGCCCCGCCCCGCGCCGTACCGGTGCGTGCCGTCATGCCGCACCCACCAGCGAGCCGTCCGCCACGACCACCGGCCGCCCGGTCGCGTCGACCCGGATCCGCAGCGACGACCGCTGGTGTGTGTCGTCCCGGTCGGGGAAGTCCGTGCGCACGTGGCAGCCGCGGGTCTCCCGGCGGGTGCCCGCCGCCACCAGCACGGCCTGGGCGATCAGGGTCAGCGCCGCGTCCTCCACCCCGGTGCGGTCGACCGGGACCGCGGTGGTGGTGACGGCCTCGATCGCGTCCGACGCGCCGGCGAGCCCGGCGGCGTCGCGGCCGATCCCGGCGCTGCCCGACATCGCCCGCTGCACCACGGTGCGGTCGGCCACCGGCAGCGCCGGGACCGTCCCGGCCGGGGCAGGCACCCCGGTCGGGCCCGCGTCGGCGAGCACCGCGCGGACCACCCGCTCCCCCACGACCAGCCCCTCCAGCAGCGAGTTCGACGCCAGCCGGTTCGCCCCGTGCAGCCCCGTCCTGGCGACCTCGCCCGCCGCGTAGAGGCCCGGGACACCGGTCCGGCCGGACGTGTCGGTGACGACGCCGCCGCAGGCGTAGTGCGCGGCCGGGGTCACCGGGATCGGCTCGGTCAGCGGGTCGATCCCGGCGGCCCGACAGGAGGCGTAGACGGTCGGGAACCGCGCGGCGAACCCGTCGAGCGCGGTGGCGTCGAGCCAGGCGCACTCGCTCCCGGTCTCGGCCATCCGGCGGGTGATCGCCGCGGCGACGACGTCGCGCGGGGCGAGGTCGGCCCGCGGGTGCACCCCGGCCATGAACGCGGTCCCGGCCCGGTCGCGCAGCACCGCGCCCTCGCCGCGGACGGCCTCGGTCACCAGCGGGCGACGCCCGGCGGTGCCGCTGCCGGGGCCGGTCCACAGCACGGTCGGGTGGAACTGCACGAACTCCAGGTCCGCCGCGACCGCACCGGCGCGCAGGGCGAGCGCGACGCCGTCGCCGGTGGACGTGGCCGGGTTGGTGGTGGAGGCGTAGAGCTGCCCGTAGCCGCCGGTCGCGAGCAGCACCGCGGGCGCCGACAGCACCCCGGCGCGGCCGTCGGCGTCGAGCACCGTGAGGCCGGTGACCCGGCCGGCGTCGCGCAGCAGGTCGGCGGCGACGTGCCCGTCGAGCACGGTGAGCTGCGCCGACCGGGTCGCCGCGACCAGCGCGCGCTCGATCTCCGCACCGGTCGCGTCGCCCCCGGCGTGCACCACCCGGTACGCCGAGTGGCCGCCCTCCCGGGTCCGCGCGGGGCGGTCCCCGCTCAGGTCGAACAGGGCGCCGCGCGCGCGGAGCCTGCGCACCGCGTCCGGTCCGGCGCGCACGATCGTCTCCACCGCGGCGACGTCGTTCAGCCCGCCGCCCGCGGCGACGGTGTCGGCGACGTGGGAGTCGGGCGTGTCCCCGGCGATGTCGCCGAGCACGACGGCCACCCCGCCCTGTGCCCAGCGCGTGGAGCCCTCACCGACGCCGTCCTTGGTGACCACCACGACGCGCAGCCCGGCCGCGGCCGCGTCGAGCGCGGCGGTCAGCCCGGCCACCCCGGACCCGACGACGACCAGGTCGGCGCCGGCCTCCCAGCCGGCTCCCCGCGCCGTCACTCCCCACCTCCCGGCTGACCGATCTCGATCATCCGCTGCACGGCGGCGCGGCCGCGCGCGGCGAGGTCGGGGTCGACGTGGACCTCGTCGGTGCCCTCGCGGACCGACCGCAGCAGCGCCTCGGCGGTGATCATCTTCATGTAGGGGCAGGACGCGTGCTCGTTCACCGCGCGGAACTCGATCTCCGGGGCGGCCAGGCGCAGCTGGTGCAGCATCCCGACCTCGGTCGCGACGAGCACCTCCGTCGCGCCGGTCGCGCGGGCGGCGTCGATCATCCCGCCGGTGGACAGGATCTTCACCTGCTCGGCGGGCACCACGCCGGTCCCTGCCAGGTAGAGCGCCGAGGTCGCGCAGCCGCACTCGGGGTGCACGAACAGGTCCGCGCCGGGGTGGGCGGCGGCCCGGTCGGTGAGCTGGCGGCCGTTGATGCCGGCGTGCACGTGGCACTCCCCCGCCCAGACGTGCATGTTCTCCCGCTGCAGGGTGCGGCGCACGTGCGCACCGAGGAACTGGTCGGGCAGGAACAGCACCTCACGGTCGCGCGGGATCGAGTCGACGACCTCGACGGCGTTGGAGGACGTGCAGCAGACGTCGGTCTCGGCCTTCACCGCGGCGGTGGTGTTGACGTAGGAGACGACGACCGCACCCGGGTGCTCGGCCTTCCACTCCCGCAGCTGGTCGGCGGTGATCGAGTCGGCCAGCGAGCAGGCGGCCCGCGCGTCGGGGATCAGCACGGTCTTGTCCGGGCTGAGGATCTTGGCGGTCTCGGCCATGAAGTGCACGCCGCAGAACACGATCGTCGACGCGTCGGACTCGGCCGCGATCCGGGACAGCGCGAGCGAGTCCCCCACGTGGTCGGCGACGTCCTGGATCTCGGGCAGCTGGTAGTTGTGCGCCAGCAGGACCGCGTCCCGCTCGCGGGCCAGCGCACGCACCTCGTCGGCCCAGCCGGGGTCGATCCCCGTGTCGCCGGGTGCCGTCAGCGTTCCGGTCATTGCGCCCTCCCGGGCCGAATCGGGTTTTCGCCTAGCGGGCGGAAACTGAGCGGATAGTAGCACCGGTCGTCCGTCACCGGCACCTCCGTCGTGACCGGGACCTCACCTGACGGACACCTCACCGTCACGTCCCGGTGCGGTTGTCGATCCGCCCTAGGCTGGGGTCCGTGACACCGCCACCGGTCCTGCACGAGGTCCTCGCCGTCGTGCTCAGGATCCGGGAGGGGCGGGTCAACGCCCTGCTCTGGCAGCGCGCCCTGGACCCGGACGCCGGCCGCTGGGCGCTGCCCGGCGGCACCCTGGGCCCCGTCGAGGACGTCGAGACCTCCGTGCGCCGGCAACTCGCCGAGAAGGTCGACGTCCGCGAGGTCGCCCACGTCGAGCAGCTGTCGGTGTTCTCCGACCCGGCCCGCTCGCCCGGCAGGCGCCGCATCGCCACCGCGTTCCTCGGCCTGGTCCCCTCCGACGCGGACCCGGCACTGCCCGAGGACACCGCGTGGCACGAGGTCGAGGACCTGCCCGCGACCGCGTTCGACCACGCCGGGATCGTCGCGGCGGCGCGGGACCGGCTGCGCGCCAAGCTCTCCTACACCAACCTCGGGTTCGCGCTCGCCCCCGCGGAGTTCACGATCTCGGCGCTGCGGGAGCACTACGTCGCCGCGCTGGGACACGAGGTGTCGGCGACGAACCTGCAGCGCGTCCTCACCCGTCGCGGCCTGCTGGAGCCCACCGGCGAGGTCGCGCCGTCCGGGCGCGCGGGTGGGCGCCCGGCCGCGGTGTTCCGGTTCACCGACCGCGGCCTGCGGGTCACCGACGCGTTCGCCGTGCTCCGCCCACCTGCGCGACCCGGCGGGGCCCGCGACGGCGTACTACCGTGAGCCGGTGTCCGCCATGCTCCCGCTGTTCCCGTTGGGAACGGTGCTGATGCCGGGTGCGGCGCTTCCCCTCCACATCTTCGAGCCCCGCTACCGCCAGCTCACCGTCGACCTGCTCACCGGGGCCGTCCCCGACCGCGAGTTCGGCGTCGTCGCGGTGCGCGAGGGTCACTCACCGGACCGCTCCGGCGCCGCGGGCATGCACCCCGTCGGCTGCACCGCGGTACTCATCGACGCCCGCCGGCTGCCCGACGGCCGCTACGACGTCGTCACCCGCGGGGCCCGCCGCTTCCGGCTGCTCGACCTCGACGCGACCTCGCACTCCTACCTCTGCGGCGAGGTCGAGTTCCTGCCCGACGACACCGGCGACGACGCCGACCCGCGGCTGGTGGCGATGCTGGAGCGGTCCGCCCGCGCGGCCCACCGCGAGTACTGCGACACCGCGTGGCGGACCGGCGACTGGTCCGAGCCCGCCGACGACACCCCCACCGCCGAGCTCGCGCACCTGCTCGCCGGGGACTGCCTGCTCCCCCTCGATGACCGCCAGCTCCTCCTGGAGCAGACCAGCCCGGTGCAGCGGCTGCGGGAGATCCGCCGGCTGCTCGCCCGCGAGCGCGGCCTGCTGGAGAACCTGCGGGCGGTGCCCGCGCCGCTCGGGTCGTTCACCGACGAGCACAGCCCGAACTGAGTTCACCCGCCGATCGCGAGGTGCGGCCCGTCCCAGCGCCGGCGCAGCCACCGGTCGTGCGAGGTGACGACGACGGTCCCCGGCGCGGTCCCGAGCGCGTCCTCCAGTTCCCCGGCCAGCCGCAGCGAGACGTGGTTGGTCGGTTCGTCGAGCAGCAGCAGGTCCGGGGCGTCGGCGACGGCGACGGCCAGTGCCAGCCGCCGTCGCTGGCCCAGGCTGAGCTCCCCGACCGCGGTGCCGTGCTCGCGCGGGTGCAGCAGCCCCAGTTCGCGCAGCGGGACGGCCTCGGCCCGCTCGACGCCGACGGCGTCGGCGTAGGCGGCCGCGGCGCTGCGGTCGGGCGGGCCGACGTCGGGGTCCTGGGCCAGCAGCCCGACCCGGCGCGCCCGGACGTCCACGGTGCCCGCGCTCGGGGCGAGGGCGGAGTGCAGGACCGCCAGCAGGGTCGACTTCCCGGCCCCGTTCGGGCCGGTGACCAGCAGCTTCTCCCCCACCGGCAGGTCGAGCAGGTCGAGCCGCAGCCGGCCGTCGACCCGCAGGTCCCGGATGCTCACGGCGAGCCCGTCGGCCGGGGCCTCGCCGGTCAGGCGCCCGGTGAACTCCAGCGGCCGGGGCGGCTTGCGGACCGCCTCGCGCTCGGCGGTCTCCAGCCGGCGCTGAGCGACGTGCACCCGGCGGGCCCGGGTGCGCTCGACGCCGGCCCCCTTGAAGGCGTGGATGAACTTGTCGTTGTCGCGCGGGCCGCGGCCGGGGGCGATCGTCGAGAGCCCGGCCCGGCTCCGCTCGCGCAGCGCGGCGATCTCCTCCTGCTCCGCGGCGAAGCGCTCCTCCCAGCGACGGCGGCTCGCCGCGGCGGCGTCGAGGTACTCGGTGAACGAGCCGCCGAACCGGCGTCCGCCGTGCCCGTCGGTGCCGAGCTCGCCGGCGTCGAGGTCGAGCAGCTCGGTGCAGACCCGGTCGAGGAAGGTGCGGTCGTGGCTCGCCGCGACGACGACGCCGGGCAGCTCCACGAGCGAACGTTCCAGCAGGTCCAGGGCGGCGTCGTCGAGGTGGTTGGTGGGCTCGTCGAGCAGCAGCACCGCGGGGCGGCGGACCAGCGCGGCGGCCATCGCGAGCCGGGTGCGCTCACCGCCGGACAGGGTCGCGACCGGCCGGTCCCGCTCCAGGTCGGCGACGCCGAGCGTGCCCGCTGTGACCTCGGCGCGCCGGTCGGCGTCCCACGCGTCGTGGGCGATCGCCCAGGCCAGCACCCGGTCGTAGGCGACGGCGCCGGTGCCGTCGGCCAGCCGGCCGGCCAGGCGCTCCAGCTCGGCGACGGCGTCGTGCAGCGGACGCAGCGCCGCGTCCTGCAGGTCGCCGACGGTCCCCCCGTCGCCCAGGTCCGGTTCCTGCGGCAGGTACACCCGGTCAGCGGGCACCGTGAGCGTCCCGCCGTCCGGGGTGTCGACGCCGGCGAGCAGCCTCAGCAGCGTGGACTTGCCCGAACCGTTCTCCCCGATCAGGCCGACCCGGGTGCCCGGTGCGGCGACGAGGTCGACGCCGTCGAGCACCGGCGGGCGGCCGGCGCGGGTGGCGTAGGAACGGACCAGCCCGCGGGCGGTCACGGCGTGGATCTGCTCGGTCGATGACATGACGACGGCTCCGGTGGAGACGGAGGAGGACCGCAGGGGCGTGTGCCGCGTCCGCGGTCGGTGGTGTCGTCAGTGCCTCATGATGAGCAGGAGACTAGCGGGCGCGCCGGTGCGGCGCACCCCGGTTTCTCAGCGCAGGTTTCTCAGCGCCAGCCGTAGCGCGAGCGCAGCTCGGTGGCGACCCGGTCGAACCGCGCCCGGTCCAGCACCGCGCCCTCCCGGCGGATCCCGTGCTCCTCCACCTCCAGCACCCGGTCCAGCCGGATGTAGGAGTCGCGCCCCTCGCGGTCCCAGGCGCCGGAGCCGATCCCGACCCAGTCCGGGTCGTGGGCCCGCTTGTCCTGGCTGGACAGCATCAGCCCGAGCAGGTCCCCACCCGACCGCCCGACGACGAGCAGCGGCCGGTCCTTGCCCTGGCTCGCGTCCTCCTCGTAGGGCACCCAGGTCCAGACGATCTCGCCGGGGTCCGCGGCGCCGTCGGGCTCGGGGGCGTAGGCGATCTGCCGGGCACGGTCGCCGGTCGGCGCGGTCCGCACCCGCCCGGCCGTGGGCGGCGGACCGGGCCGGGCCCCGCCGCCCGGCCGCGCACCCCGGGGTGCCGTCCGACCGGGCTTCTGCGCGTCCTTCTGCGAGTCCTTGAGGAACTGCACCGCCACGTCCGCGGCCTTGCGCAGGACCGAGCCCCAGTTGATCGCCATGCCGGCCAGCCTGCCGCATGTGCGGCGCGTCACCGCGACCGGGCGCGCATGAACGGTTCCGCATGTGGGCACCCATCGGTATGAAGGCGACTCTGATCCACGGCAAGCACGACATCCGGATCTCGTCCGACGTACCGGACCCGGTCATCCGTGACGACACCGATGCGATCGTGCGAGTGCTGCGCTCCTGCATCTGCGGCAGCGACCTGTGGCCGTACAACTCGGCGGAGGACTCCACCGAGGGCCACCGCATCGGACACGAGTTCCTCGGTGTGGTCGAGGAGGTCGGGTCCGGCGTCCGGAACCGCACGAAGGGCCAGCTCGTCGTCGCGCCGTTCGTGTGGGCCGACAACACCTGTGACTTCTGTGCCGCGGGCCTGCAGACCTCCTGCCGGCACGGCGGCGGCTGGGGCTCCGACGGCACCGACGGCGGGCAGGGCGAGGCCGTCCGTGTGCCGTTCGCCGACGGCACCCTGGTCCCGATGCCCGGCGAGCCGGACGACGCGCTGCTCGCCTCGATGCTGACCCTGTCCGACGTGTTCCCCACCGGCCACCACGCCGCCGTCTCGGCGCGGGTGCAGCGCGGGGACACCGTGGCCGTCGTCGGCGACGGAGCGGTCGGGCTCTGCGCGGTGCTCGCGGCGAAGCGGCTCGGTGCCGAGCGGATCATCCTGCTCGGCCGGCACACCGCCCGGACCGACCTGGGCCGCGAGTTCGGCGCCACCGACGTCGTCCCCGAGCGCGGCGACGAGGCGATCGAGAAGGTCCGTGAGCTCACCGGCGGCGACGGCGTCGACGCCGCGCTGGAGTGCGTCGGCTACGTCGAGGCCGTCCGCACCGCCGTCGAGGTCACCAAGGACGGCAAGCTCGTCGGCCGGGTCGGCGTCTCGCAGTACTCCGACATCCCGCTGGGCGTCGGCTCGTTCATGCGCAACGTCGGCGTGCACGGCGGCGTCGCCCCGGCGCGGGCCTACATCGAGGAGCTGCTGCCCGACGTGCTGGACGGCACGGTCCGGCCGGGCAAGGTCTTCGACCGCACGGTCGGCCTCGACGAGGTCCCCGACGGCTACCGCGCCATGAACGACCGCGAGGCCCTCAAGGTCCTGATCAAGCCCTGACCGGGACCGGGACCGCTACCGGCTGGACCGCTCGCCGTGCCTGCTGCACCGGGCGGTCCAGCCCACCGGGTCGACCTGGACCACCATCCGCCGGGCGCAGTCCGGGCAGAAGCGCGGCGGCTCCAGCTCACGTCGCGCGGCGCACCGATCGTGGCCCGCCGTCGCGTCGGGGTTCCCGCACTGGTCGCAGTACGGGCCCCCTCCTCCCGGGTGGAGACCTGCACCGGCGCCGTCACAACGTCTCGTTGAGGGCCTTGATCGGCATCTCCAGCTCGCCGAGCAGGTCGATGTCGGACTCGGCCGGACGTCCCAGCGTGGTCAGGTAGTTACCGACGATCACCGCGTTGATCCCGCCGAGCAGGCCCTTGCGGGCGCCCAGGTCGCCGAGGGTGATCTCACGGCCACCGGCGAAGCGCAGGATCGTGCGCGGCAGCGCCAGGCGGAACGCGGCGACGGTGCGCAGCGCGTCCGGTCCGGACATCGGCTCCAGGTCCCCGAACGGGGTGCCCGGGCGCGGGTTGAGGAAGTTCAGCGGCACCTCGTCGGGCTCCAGCTCGGCGAGCTGCCCGGCGAACTCGGCGCGCTGGTCCAGGCTCTCCCCCATCCCGACGATCCCGCCGCAGCACACCTCCATGCCGGCCGCACGGACCATGCGCAGGGTGTCCCAGCGCTCCTCCCAGGTGTGGGTGGTGACCACGTTGGGGAAGTGGCTGCGGGCGGTCTCCAGGTTGTGGTTGTAGCGGTGCACGCCCATCGCGGCGAGCTCGTCGACCTGCTCGGCCGTGAGCATCCCCAGCGAGCAGGCGATGTTGATGTCGATCTCGTCCCGGATCGCCGCGATGCCGGCGGCGACCTGGGACATGAGCCGCTTGTCGGGCCCGCGGACGGCCGCGACGATGCAGAACTCGGTGGCCCCGGTCTTCGCGGTCTGCTTGGCGGCCTCGACGAGCATCGGGATGTCCAGCCAGGCCGAGCGCACCGGCGAGGCGAACAGGCCCGAATGCGAGCAGAAGTGGCAGTCCTCGGGGCACCCGCCGGTCTTGAGCGAGATGATCCCCTCGACCTCGACGTCGGGCCCGCACCAGCGCATCCGCACCTCGTGGGCCAGCTCCAGCAGGTCGTCGAGACGGTCGTCGGGAAGGTCGAGCACCTCGCGCACCTGGCTGACGGTGAGGCCGCGGCCCTGGTCGAGGACCTGGTCGCGCGCGACGGTGAGAACGTCGGTCCTGGCGGTCGTCATGATCAGGCATCCTGCCAGCGGCCGACCGGGCGCGGTCCGAATGTGCGGCACGCAACGTCGCGGAACCACTCGGGAGCGGCACCGCCGAGCCCGGCCGGGAGCGCTCCGAGCAACGGCACCCCGCTGGTCGCGGGCAGGTCGTCGAGGTTGCACCGGGCGGCGAGGTCGGGCGTGTCCGGCCAGGACCCGACGACGACCCCGGCGCAGACCAGGTCACGCGCCCGCAGTGCCTCGACGGTCAGCGCGGTGTGGTTGAGCGTGCCGAGCCCGGCCGCGGCGACGACGACCACCGGCGCGTCGAGCAGGCGGGCGACGTCGGCGACGGTGCCGCCGTCGTCGTCGAGGTGCACGAGCAGCCCGCCCGCGCCCTCGACAAGCACCAGGTCGTGGGTGCGGGCCAGCTCGCGGGCGGCATCGGCGGCCGCGGCGGGGGTGACCGGGGCGAGCCCGGCCCGCCGTGCGGCGGTCCCGGGTGCGAGCGGCTCGGGATAGCGGGCGAGCTCCGCGGTGTGCGCCTGCGGCACCAGCCGCGCGACGACGGCGGCGTCCCCCGGCTCGTCCGGTCCGACCCCGGTCTGGGCGGGCTTGAGCACCGCCACCCGCTCCCCCGCCGCGACCGCGACCGCGGCCAGCGCGGCGGTGGCGACGGTCTTGCCGACCTCGGTGCCGGTCCCGGTGACGACCAGGTGGCGGCCGGTCATGCCGGGACCTCCGTCCGCGACGCGGCCAGCACCTCGGTGAGCACCCCGGCCGCGAACGACAGCTCGGCGTCGGTGAGTCCGGCGCGGGCGGTCAGGCGCAACCGGGAGGTGCCCGGCGGGACCGACGGCGGGCGGAAGCACCCCACCCGCAGCCCGCGGCGCAGACAGGCCGCGGCGGCCTCGACGGCGGGGCCGGGCTCGCCCAGCACGACCGGGACGACCGCGGACACCGGCACCGGGGCGTCGCAGGCCCCGGCCAGCACCCCGGCGACGTGCAGCACCTCGGCCGGCCGGCCGGGCTCGGCGGCGAGCACCCGCAGCGCGGCGAGCGCCGCGCCGGCCGCGGCCGGGGCGAGGCCGGTGTCGAAGATGAAGCTGCGCGCGGAGTCCACCAGGTGGGCGGTGACCGCGGCCGGGCCGAGGACCGCGCCGCCCTGGCTGCCGAGTGCCTTGGACAGCCTGACGGTGGCGACGACGTCGTCGGCCCCGGCGAGCCCGGTCTCGGCGAGCAGCCCGCGCCCGCCGGGACCGCGCACGCCGAGGCCGTGCGCCTCGTCGGCGAGCAGCACCGCGCCGCGGGCCCGGCAGACCCGGTGCAGCGCCGTGAGCGGGGCGAGGTCGCCGTCGGCGGACCCGACGGAGTCGGTGACGACGAGTGCGCGGGTCTCGGTGCGGGCCGCCAGCGCGGCGTCGACCGCGTCGATGTCGCCGTGCGGCACGACGACCACCCGGGCCCGGGAGAGCCGGCACGCGTCGACCAGCGAGGCGTGTGCCGCGGCGTCGGAGACGATCAGGGAGCCGGGCCCGGTGAGGGCGGTGACGACGCCGAGGTTGGCGGTGTACCCCGAGGAGAACACCAGCGCGTCGGCGAACCCGCAGAACGCGGCGAGCTCGGTCTCCAGCTCGGCGTGCAGCGCGGTCGAGCCGGTGACCAGGCGCGATCCGGTGGCGCCCGCGCCCCAGGTGCGCAGGGCGGCCGCGGCCCCGGCGAGGACCCGCGGATCGGTGGACAGCCCGAGGTAGTCGTTGCCGGCGAGGTCGAGCCACGGCCCGCTCGCGGGGTCGGCCGGTCGCGGGGACAGCCTGCGGCGCAGACCGGCCTCGGTACGGGCGCGGGCGTGCTGGTCGAGCCAGGCCAGCGGGCCGGATCCTGGCGTCGTCGGGAGGTGGCCGGTCACGTCCACACCCTAGGCAGAGCGGAGCCCCGCCCACCGGTAGGTGTGCGGGGCTCCGGGGTCGGGCGTCGCCGGTCAGGCCTGCGGCGCCTCGCCCTGCTGCTTCTCCTGCTCGGCGACGGCGGCACGGACCTCGTCCATGTCGACCGCCTTCACCTGGCCGATGAGGTCCTCGAGGGCCTCGGCGGGCAGCGCGCCCGGCTCGGAGTAGAGCACCACACCGTCGCGGACGGCCATCACGGTCGGGATCGAGGAGATCCCGAACGCGCCGGCCAGCGCCTGCTGGGCCTCGGTGTCGACCTTGCCGAAGGTCACGTCCTGGTGCTTCTCGGAGGCGGCGTCGTACACGGGGGCGAACTGGGTGCACGGCCCGCACCAGGACGCCCAGAAGTCGATGAGCACGGTCGTCCCGGGCGCGCCCACGACGTCGTCGAAGTTGTCGGTGGTCAGTTCCACGGTGGCCATACGGTCCTCAACGACGTTGTGGGTGCGGATTGTTCCCGGGTCCGCGGTCTCAGACCTTCAGCAGCCGGCGGGCGGCGGCGGTGGCCCCGTGCCCGTGTCCGGCGGCGATCCGGTCGAGGTCCGAGCCGTCGGTCCCGATGTCGGTGCGGGGCTCGACGAACCGGCCCGCCGCCTCGTCGAGGACGAGCACACGGGCGCTGCGGATGTCGTAGAACAGGCCCAGCACCTCGGCGCCGGAGTCCTGCGCCCGCAGCATCTCCAGCTGCATCGCGACGTTCACCATCGCCAGCTGGTCGGCCTCGCCGAAGCCGTCCTCCGCGGCGGCGACGGCGACCGGGTGGCCGGTCTCGTAGGCCCGCAGCACCGGCCGTGCCTCGCGCAGCCACTGGCCGAGCGCGGAGTCCCCGCTCGCGCCGCCGGCGAGCAGCCCCTGCATCGCGCCGCAGCCGGAGTGGCCGCAGACCGCGACGATCGGGACGTCGAGGGTGCCGGTGGCGAACTCGACAGCGGCCGCGGTGCCGGGACCGACGACGAGGTTGCCGACGTTCTGCACGGTGAACACGTCACCCGGGCCGCTGTGGGTGATGACGTGCGGCAGCACCCGGGAGTCCGCGCAGGTGATCATCATCGCGGACGGGGACTGCCCGTCGGCGAGCCCGGTCATGGTCGGGCGGATCGCCTCGGAGGTGTTGTCGTGGTAGGCGGCGACGCCGGCCATCAGCGTCCCCGACGCGTGCCCCTCGGTCTGCATGCCCTGCCACTCGCCCCAGGTCAGGAACCCGGCGCCGGGCGCGGTGGCGCGACGGGCCTGCTCGGGCTCGATCACGGTCACGGTGGCGCCGGTGCCCTCGTGCCGGGCCTTCCAGGCGAGCAGGTGGTCGTAGGCGGCGTGGTCGAGGTAGTCGGTGACCAGCCGGACGGTGACGTCGCAGCCGCGCGGGACGGCGTTCAGCTCGCGGGACAGCCGCGGCACGGCCAGGAAGCTCAGCGAGCCCTCGACGACGAGCTCGCAGCTGCCGTCGTCGGCCTGCTCCAGGTGCGGGCGGGACCGGACGGCACGCCAGAGCAGCATCAGCCCGGCCAGGACCAGCCCGATCAGGACGCCCTCGAGCAGGTTCAGGAACACGACGCCGAGTAGGGTGGCGGCGTAGATGGCCAGCTCGCCGTGCTGGCGTGCGGTGCGGATCTCGGACGGCTTGATCAGCCCGACACCCATCATGACCAGCAGACCGGCCAGTGCGGCCATCGGGATGAGCTCGATGACGCCGATCAGCACGATCGCGAACAGCGCGATCCAGACACCGTGCAGCACCGCCGACGCGCGGGTCTCGGCACCGGCCTTGACGTTCGCGGCGGACCGGACGATCACACCGGTGATGGGCAGGCCGCCGATCATGCCGGACACGGTGTTGGCCGCACCCTGGCCGAGCAGCTCCCGGTCGGTGTCGGTGCTCGTGCCGGGCTTCATACGCTCCACCGCGACGGCGGACAGCAGCGACTCGACGCTCGCGATCAGCGCGATCGTCAGCATGCCGAACAGCACGCCGCCCCAGTTCGACTCCGGCAGCGTGGGCAGCGACAGCGCGTCCAGGAGCGAGCCCCCCAGCTGCACCCGGACGACGTCGGTGAACGCGAGGGAGACGACGGTGGCCGTGACGATCGCGACCAGCGCGGCCGGGACGACGGTCAGCTTCGCGGGCAGCCGGTTCCAGGTCAGCATGATCGCGATGACGATGCCGCCGAGGAGCAGCGCGGGCCAGGACAGGTTCGCGATCGCGCCGGGCAGCGCGGTGATCGAGTTGACACCGCCGGTCTGCGCCTGGCCACCGAGCACGACGTTCAGCTGGCCGAGGGCGATGGTGGCGCCGATGCCCGCGAGCATGCCGTGCACGACGGCCGGCGGGATGGCCTGGGCGAACCGGGACAGCCGGGTCAGCCCGAACACGATCTGCAGGACACCGGCGCCCGCGGTGATGAGGGTGGTGACCTGCCAGCCGAAGGTGTTGACCAGCTCGGCGACGATCACGGTCAGACCCGCGGCGGGGCCGGAGACCTGGAGCTTCGAGCCGCCGAGCAGACCGGCGACGACGGCACCGACGACGGCGGCGATGAGGCCGGCCAGGATCGGGGCGCCGGAGGCGACGGCGAGGCCCAGCGAGAGGGGCACCGCCACGAGGAACACGACGATCGAGGCGGACAGGTCCGCCCGGGCGTGCGGGAACGTGCGCCCGAACCAGGAGCCGCCGGGCGGCGAGTGCTCGCCACGGCCGGACTCGGCCGGGGCGTGCTCGTGGTCCTGCATGCCGTGCTCGGTGTTGCTGGTGTTGCCAGTGGGGTGGGTCGTGCTGGAGTGACTGTGCGCGGGCACCGGATCCTCCGTATCGGTCCGTGGGGGGTGCCGGACCGCAACGGTGCGGTCGGCTGGGGCGGGTCGTGCGGTGCGCGACCGGCGGAGCGGGTGCGGCCGACCGGACGAATGCGATCGGCCGACACCGTTTCACCCCGACCAGAGAATCGGATCCTGATGAGAGCGCTTCTCATCGTTTCGGACGTCTGCGACGAAACGCCCGGTCAGCGCCGTACATCTCTGTGTAACGTGATGTGGAACACGGAAAGATCCACCGGATCGGTGGTCCGATCAGGCGCTCAGCGCTGGTCGCGGTGCCCGTCGCCGTGGGGATCCCGCTGCCCCGCAAGCGCTGCGGCCCGCATCCCGGCGGTGATCAGCGCGATGTCGTCGCGGGTGCTGACGAACGGCGGCATCGCGTAGACGAGGTTCCGGAAGGGCCGCAGCCAGACCCCGGTGAGCACCGCGGCGGCGGTCGCGGCCGCGACGTCGACCTCCTCGTCCAGCTCGACGACGCCGATCGCGCCCAGGACCCGGACCTCCCGCACCCCCGGCAGCGACCGGACGGGGGCCAGCCCGGCGCGCAGTCCGGCGGCGATGTCGGTCACCTCGCGCCGCCAGTCCCGTTCGAGCAGCAGCGACACCGAGGCGTGGGCGACGGCGGCGGCGAGCGGGTTGCCCATGAACGTCGGTCCGTGCATGAGCACGCCGGCCTCGCCGTCGGTGATGCCGCGGGCGACCCGGGTGGTGCACAGGGTCGCCGCCATCGTCAGGTAGCCGCCGGTGAGCGCCTTACCGACGCACATGACGTCCGGGGCGACGGACGCGTGGTCGGCGGCGAACAGCTCACCGGTGCGGCCGAAGCCGGTGGCGATCTCGTCGAACACGAGCAGCACCTCGTGGGCGTGGCACAGCTCGCGCAGCACGTGCAGGTAGCGGGGGTCGTGGAAGCGCATCCCCCCGGCACCCTGCACCACCGGCTCGACGACGACCGCGGCCAGCTCGTCGGCGTGGGTCTCGACGAGCTCGGCGAGGTGGGCGAGGTGGGCGACGTAGTCGTGGGAGAAGTCCTCCGGCGGGGCGTCGGCGAACACCTGCTGCGGGAGCACGTCGGACCAGAGCGAGTGCATGCCGCCGTCGGGGTCGCAGACGCTCATCGCGCCGAAGGTGTCGCCGTGGTAGCCGCGCCGCCAGGTCATCAGCCGGTGTTTGCCGGGGCGGCCGCGGGACCGCCAGTACTGCAGGCACATCTTGATGGCGACCTCGACCGACACCGAGCCGGAATCGGCGAGGAACACGTGTTCCAGCCCCTCCGGGCCGACGTCCACGAGCAGCCGGGCCAGGTCGACCGCCGGGCCGTGGGTCAGGCCGCCGAACATCACGTGGCTCATCCGGCCGAGCTGGTCGCGCACCGCCGCGTCGAGCCGCGGGTGGCGGTAGCCGTGGATCGCCGACCACCACGACGACATCCCGTCGACGAGCTCACGGCCGTCGGGCAGCGTCAGCCGCACTCCCTGCGCCGACTCCACGACGATCGGCGCCCGGGTGGCCGGCATCGGCGCGTAGGGGTGCCAGACGTGGTCCCGGTCGGTGGCGAGCAGCGCCGCCGTGTCGGGCGCGGATCCGGGGAGGGTCGGGTCCGGGACACGCCCGGGGCCTGCGGTGGTCACGGACGGCCACGCTAGTGCCGACCCTCTACGCTGGCCCGACCATGGCCACGCCCGACTCCGTGTACGAGCCGGAGGGGCCCGACGGGTCGGCCCTGCGCCGGCGCGAGCTCGGGCAGACCTCCGCCCGATCGTTGCTGCTCACCGTGCTGGGCGAGTTCGTCCTCCCGGCCGGCGAGCCGGTCTGGACCCGGGCCCTGCTCGACGTGCTGGGCGCGCTCGGGGTGGAGGCCAAGTCGGCCCGTCAGGCACTGGCCCGCACCGCGGGCGAGGGTCTGCTCACCTCCGACCGCGACGGCCGCCGGGTCCGCTGGTCGCTCACCCCCGCCGGGTCGGAGCTGCTGTCCGACGGCGCCGCCCGCATCTACGGATTCGGCCGCCCGACGACCGGCTGGGACGGTCGGTGGCTGGTGCTGCTCGCCTCGGTCCCGGAGTCGCGGCGACGCCTGCGGCACCGGCTGCGCACCCGGCTCGCCTGGGCCGGGCTGGGCTCCCCCGCCCCCGGGGTGTGGGTCAGCCCCGACCCCGGCAAGGAGGCCCGGGTCGCGGCGGTGCTCGACGAACTCGACCTCACCGGGTCCGGGTACTCGTTCGTCGGGCACTACGGCGGCATCGGCCGCGCCGACGACATCGTCGCCCAGGCCTGGGACCTCGACGTCGTGGAGCGGGCCTACTCCGAGTTCCTCGACGAGTTCGGCCCGCACCTCGGGCCCGGCGCATCCGGCCGCTCCGAGCCCGGGCCCGCTGCAGCCGGCCGCTCCACAACCGGCCACGCCGCATCCGGTCCCGCTCGCGCCGGCGCAGCCGCGTCCGGTCACACCACCGCGTCCACCGCCGGCGCCGACGCCGGCGGTGGCGGTGGCGTCGGCGGCGGCGGCGTCCTCGCCCGCCAGGTCCGCCTGGTCCACGCCTGGCGTCGCTTCCCGTTCCTCGACCCCGAGCTGCCCGCCGAGCTGCTGCCCGAGCACTGGGCCGGGTCCCGTGCCACGGAGCTGTTCACCACCCTGCACGAGCGCTGGGACGCCCCCGCCCGCGCCGCCTGGGCCGACCTGGCCCGCCGGGCCTGAGCCCCGCCCCACCGGACCGGGCCGGCGGCCGGTCGGTGCCGCATCCACACCCCGTCCCCGGTACCCACACCCGTTGCAACGGGTGTGGGTACCGGCTGAGAGGTGTGGCTGGTCAGCCGCCGAGGCAGCCGGGGCCGAGCAGGGCCTTCAGGTCCCCCATCAGGGCCGAGGTGTGCGTGACCTTGAGCGAGTCGTCCAGCCGCAGGGCGGTCATCTTGCTGCCGTAGACCAGGGTCAGGTGCACCTCGGAGGTGCCGGGGTGGTGGGTCAGCACCTCCTTGAGCTTCGCGACGCGCTCGGGGGTGCACTGGTCGGTGCGCAGGCTGACCTTGATCGGCAGTCCGGCCTCACCGGTGGCGAGCTCGGGCACCGCGAGGTCGTTCGCGATCAGCGACACGCGGTCGTCGCGCTTGTTGACCCGTGCCTTGACCAGCACGATCGCGTCCTCGGCGACGTCAACGCCGACCACCTGGTAGGCCCGCGGGAAGAACAGCACCTCGATGCCACCGGCGAGGTCCTCGATCTGCGCCGAGGCCCAGGGCTCGCCGTTCTTGTTCACCCGGCGGTTGACGTTGGCGAGGATGCCGCCGACGGTGACCTGCGCGCCCTCGGCGACCGAGCCCTCGACGATGTCGGCGATCGAGGTGTCGGACTTCGCGGCGAGCGCCTGCTCGAGACCCTGCAGCGGGTGCCCGGACACGTAGAGGCCGAGCATCTCCCGCTCGACGGCGAGCTTGTGCTTGGAGTCCCACTCCTCGTCGGGCACCTTCACGTCGAAGATGCCACCGAGGCCGCCGTCGTCGCCCTCGCCGGGGCCGTCCAGGGACCCGAACAGGTCGAACTGGCCCATCGAGGCGGCCTTCTTGGTGCTCATCACCGCGTCGATGGCGTCGGCGTGCACGAGCAGCAGGCCCTTGCGGGAGTGCCCGAGCGAGTCGAAGGCTCCCGCCTTGATCAGCGACTCGACGACCTTCTTGTTGCAGACGACCGCGTCGACCTTGCGCAGGAAGTCGGAGAAGTCGACGAAGTTCCCCTTCTCCCGTCGTGCGGCGACGATCGCGTCGACGACGTTGTGCCCGACGTTGCGGATGCCGCCGAGGCCGAAGCGGATGTCGTCGCCGACCGGGGCGAAGTTGCGCACCGAGTCGTTGACGTCGGGCGGGAGGACCGTGATGCCCATCCGGCGGCACTCGGCCAGGTAGACGGCGGCCTTGTCCTTGTCGTCGCGCACCGAGGTGAGCACACCGGCCATGTACTCGGCCGGGTAGTTCGCCTTGAGGTAGGCCGTCCAGTAGGACACCACGCCGTAGGCGGCGGAGTGGGCGCGGTTGAAGGCGTAGTCGGAGAACGGGAGCAGGATGTCCCAGAGCGTCTTGATCGCGGCGTCGGAGTAGCCGTTGTCCTTCATGCCCTGGGCGAAGCCGGCGTACTCCTTGTCCAGGATCTCCTTCTTCTTCTTGCCCATCGCGCGGCGGAGCAGGTCCGCCTGGCCGAGCGTGTAGCCCGCCAGCACCTGCGCGATGGACATGACCTGTTCCTGGTAGACGATCAGACCGAAGGTCTCGCCCAGCACGTCCTTGAGCGGCTCGGCCAGCTCCGGGTGGATGGGCGTGATCTCCTGCCGGCCGTTCTTGCGGTCGGCGTAGTCGTTGTGCGCGTTCGCACCCATCGGGCCCGGGCGGTACAGCGCGCCGACCGCGGAGATGTGCTCGAACTCGCTGGGCGCCATGCGGCGCAGCAGGTCCCGCATCGGGCCGCCGTCGAGCTGGAACACGCCCAGGGTGTCCCCGCGGGAGAGCAGTTCGTAGGTCTTGCGGTCGTCCAGCTCGACCTTGTCCAGGTCGACGGCGGGCTTGCCGTTGAGCTCGATGTTCTCCAGGGCGTCGTCGAGGATGGTGAGGTTGCGCAGCCCCAGGAAGTCCATCTTCAGCAGACCGATGGTCTCGCAGACACCCATGTCGAACTGGGTGATGATCGCGCCGTCGGACTCGCGGCGCTGGATCGGGATGACGTCGATCAGCGGCGTCGAGGACATGATCACGCCCGCGGCGTGCACACCCCACTGCCGCTTCAGCCCCTCCAGGCCCCGCGCGGTGTCGATGATCTCCTTGACCTGCGGGTCCGCCTCGTAGAGGGCGCGGACCTCGGTCGCCTCGGAGTAGCGCTTGTGCGACGGGTCGAAGATGCCCGACAGCGGGATGTCCTTGCCCATCACCGCGGGCGGCATCGCCTTGGAGATCCGGTCCGCGACGGAGTAGCCGGGCTGGCCGTAGAGCACCCGCGCCGAGTCCTTGATCGCGGCCTTCGCCTTGATCGTGGAGTAGGTGATGATCTGCGCGATCCGGTCCTCGCCGTACTTCTCGGTGACGTAGCGGATCATCTCGCCGCGGCGGCGCTCGTCGAAGTCCATGTCGATGTCGGGCATCGACACACGGTCCGGGTTGAGGAACCGCTCGAAGATCAGCTTGTGCCGGATCGGGTCGAGGTCGGTGATGCCGAGGACGTAGGCGACCAGCGAGCCCGCCGCCGAGCCACGGCCGGGGCCGCAGCGGATGCCGACCGACTTGGCGTGCTGGATGAGGTCCGCGGTCACCAGGAAGTAGCCGGGGTAGCCCATCTTGATGATGACGCCGACCTCGTAGTTGGCCTGCCGCCGGTACTTCTCGGTGACGCCGTCGGGGAACCGCATGTGCAGCCCCCGCTCGACCTCCTTGATCAGCCAGGACTCCTCGGTCTCACCCTCGGGGACGGGCGCCTTGGGCTGGAGGTCCTGCCCGGTGGTGAAGTCGATGTTGCAGCGCTCGGCGACGAGCAGCGTGTTGTCACAGGCCTCGGGGTGGATCGGGTCCCAGAGGGCGCGCATCTCGGCGGCGGACTTGAGGTAGAAGTCCTGCGCGTCGAACTTGAACCGGTTCGGGTCAGCGAGGGTCTTGCCGGTCTGGACGCACAGGAGCACCTCGTGCGCCTTGGTGTCGTCCGGGTAGGTGTAGTGCAGGTCGTTCGTCGCGAGGCCGGGCAGGTCGAGCTTGTCCTTGAGCCGGAACAGGTCCTCCTGGACCCGCTTCTCGATCTCGATGCCGTGGTCCATCAGCTCCAGGAAGAAGTTGTCCTTCCCGAAGATGTCGCGGTAGTCGCTCGCGGCCTGGCAGGCGCCGTCGAAGTCGTGCTGCTGGAGCAGGCGGGCGACCTCGCCGGACGGGCAGCCGGTCGTCGCGATCAGGCCCTTGCCGTACTTCTCGAGCAGCTCGCGGTCCATACGCGGCTTGTAGTAGTACCCCTCGAGGCTGGCCAGCGAGGAGAGCCGGAAGAGGTTGTGCATCCCCTCCGTGTTCTCCGCGAGCAGCGTCATGTGGGTGTACATGAGGTCGGGGTTGTTCTCGCTGCCGTTGCCCAGCGCGGTGCGCTTGCGCTCGTGGCGCGACCCGGGCGCGAGGTAGCCCTCCATGCCGATGATCGGCTTGACGTCGTGGGCCTTCGCCTTGCGCCAGAACTCGAAGGCGCCGTACACGTTGCCGTGGTCGGTCATCGCGATGGCCGGCATCTCGTGCTTGGCGGCCTCGGAGAACAGGTCGTCGAGCCGCGCGGCCCCGTCGAGCATCGAGAACTCGGTGTGCGTGTGCAGATGGACGAAGGAGCGATTCCCGGATCCGGCACTGCCCATGTGTGTCCCGCGCTCCTCTCCCGCGCCGCTGGGACGGCGCGGACCTGACGATGGTGCGCACGCCCGTCGGGGCGGACGTGCCCGACACCGGGCCGGCGGCACGGCCGGGCAGGGACGACGGCGCCGGGTGCGCGGGCCTGGCGGGGCCCGCTCGCCGGAGCCGGTGGACCCTGCGGGTCCGGACCGACCGGATCGGTGAGGGCCTCAGCGTAACGGTGGGGCCCGACGGTTCCCGCGACGGCGGGCGGGCACGATCGGGCCCCGCGTGTCGCTCCAGCTCACCCCCCGTCCACCCCGGACGACGGCGTGTCGCGGACCCCCGGCGGCGGGTTAGGGTCGGGCCACGATGCCCGCCACCCCCGAGCCGCCGCAGACGCCGACGACACTGCAGCCGATGCCGAGGACGGTCGTGTTCGACCTCGGTGAGGTGCTCGTCCCCTCCGCGGGGCTCGAACGCCGCCTGGCCGCGGTGCTCGGGGTGTCCGAGCCGGCGCTGCGCGAGGCGTACTGGCGCCACCGCGCCCGGCACGACCTGGGCGAGCCGCCGGACCGCTACTGGACCGCCGTCTGCACCGACCTGGGCCTGGCGCCCGAGCGGACCCGGCTCGACGCCGCCGAACGGGTCGACGTGACCTTCTGGTCGACGCTGCCGCCGTCGTCGTCGCTGCTGATCGCCGACCTCGCCCGGGCCCGGGTGCGCCTGGCGGTGCTGTCGAACGCCCCGCGCGGGCTCGCGGCCGCGGTGCGTGCGGCGGCCTGGAGCAGCCCGTTCGACCGGCTGCTGTTCTCCGCCGACGTCGGGGCCGCGAAGCCGTCGCAGGACATCTACCGACGCGCCGACGTCGAGTTCGGTACCGCCCCGGAGCAGGTGGTGTTCTTCGACGACCGGGTCGACAACGTCCGCGCCGCCGTCGCGCACGGCTGGGACGCCCATCACTGGGAGGGCGCCGCCCGGGCCGTCCGGGTGCTGCGCGAGCGCGGCGTGCTCGGCTGACCGGGCCGCCTGCCCGTGCTCCGCGGGGGGCGGCCGCCTGCACTCGCACGCCCGGCCAGCGGCACCCCCGGGAGCCGGCGCCATGATCACCGCTGGTGAGGTGATCGGTGCCGGATCCGGCACCGATCGGCTCGGTCGTCGCGATCATGACCGGCAGCGGCCGGGCCGCGGGGCGGACGAGCCGGGCCCGGGCAGATCGCGGGCGGGACCGCGGCTCAGGGCCCGGGCGCCGCATGATCACCACCGATGCAGCGATCGGTGCCGGATCCGGCACCGATCGGCTCGGCCGTGGCGATCATGACCGGGCAGCCGGTGGCCGCGGCGGCGCCGGGCCACCGTCGTCACCGGCGGCTCGCGGCGGTGGGTGGACCGGGAGGACTGCTCAGGGGACGGGGCCGTCGTCGGGGGGTGGGCTCGCACTGGTGGTCTGCTCGGGCAGCAGCGGCGACAGCGCCAGCTCCGGTGCGGTGGTCCCGGGCGGTGCGGCCTGCACGGCGCGCACCCCCTGGCGCGCGGCGAGCGCCTCGAGCCCGGCCCGGTCCGCGGTCACGACCAGCGCGACCACGCAGGCGCAGCCCGGGTCGCCGAGGGCGCGGCCCTCGGCGGCGGCCACCGCGGCCCGCCGGGCGAGCGCGGCGCGGGCCTCCGGGGTGCCCGCTCCCCCGCCGTCGTGGGCGGCCCGGTCGGCGTCGGCACCGGCGGCGTACGCGGCCCGCTCGCGGGCGACGCCGAGCGCGCCGGCGGCGTCCCCGGTGCCGGTGACCGGCTCGAACCGCAGCGCGGTCTGCACCCGGTCGATCGGCACCCGGAACACCGCGGTCCCGACCGGGCCGACCCCGGCGGGCACGGCGGCCGCGGCGTCGACCGTCAGCGGCCGGGCGAACTGGACGAGCGCGGGCACCGCGGGGCCGGGCGGAGGCAGGGTCGCGGGCAGCCCGGCGAGGTAGCCGGCGACGTCCTGGCCGGGGTCGGGGCCCAGCCGCACCGACCCGGTCGCCGCCGGGGGCCCGGCCGACGGCCCGGACCCGGCCGCCCAGACGGCACCGAGGAACACCACCGCCATCGCCGCGGCGATCCACCCCAGCGCCCGGGTGCTCAGACCGGTCACGGGTCAGTCCCGCAGGACGTCCAGCGCCGCGTCGAGGTCGGCCGGGTAGGGGCTGGTGAACTCGACGTACCGGCCGTCGGCGGGGTGGGCGAACCCGAGTGTGCGGGCGTGCAGCCACTGCCGGGACAGCCCGACCCGCTTGGCCAGCGTCGGGTCGGCGCCGTAGGTGATGTCGCCGACGCAGGGGTGGCGCAGCGCGGAGAAGTGCACCCGGATCTGGTGGGTGCGGCCGGTCTCCAGGTGCACGTCGAGCAGGCTGGCCGAGCGGAACGCCTCGATGGTGTCGTAGTGGGTGACGCTGGGCTTGCCGCTCTGCATCACCGCGAACCGGTAGTCGTGGCGCGGGTGCCGGTCGATCGGGGCGTCGATCGTGCCCGACGACGGGTCCGGGTGCCCCTGCACGACGGCGTGGTAGCGCTTGTCGACGGTGCGTTCCTTGAAGGCCCGCTTGAGCTCGGTGTAGGCGTGCTCGGAGGTGGCGACGACCATCACCCCGGTGGTGCCGACGTCGAGCCGGTGCACGATGCCCTGCCGCTCGGCGGCGCCGGAGGTGGACAGCCGGAACCCGAGCGCGGCGAGCCCGCCGGTCACGGTCGGCCCGGTCCAGCCCGGGGAGGGGTGCGCGGCGACCCCGACCGGCTTGTCGACGACGACGATGTCGTCGTCGGAGTGCAGCACCGTCAGTCCCGCGACGACCTCGGCCGGGCCCTCGATGACCGCGGGCGCGGGCGCGTCGGGCAGCTCGACCTCCAGCCAGGACCCGCCCGGCAGCCGGTCGGACTTGCCGGCCTCACGACCGTCGACCGAGATCCGGCCCGACTCGGCCAGGGTGGCGACGACGGTCCGCGACAGCCCCAGCAGCCGGGACAGCCCGGCGTCGATCCGCATGCCGTCCAGCCCGTCGGGCACCGGCATGCTCCGTACCTCACCCACGGTCGCGACTCCCGTCGATCTCGATGCCCCGCACGGCCATCAGCACCAGCAGGATCCCGCCGCACACGATGCCGGTGTCGGCGAGGTTGAACACGGGGAAGATGCTCCCGTCCGGGGAGAAGAAGGCCAGCATGTCCACGACGTGCCCGCGCATCGGTCCGGGTGCGCGGAAGAATCGGTCGACCAGGTTGCCGAGCGCGCCGCCGAGGACCAGGCCGAGACCGATGGCCCAGCCGGTCGAGGCGAGCCGCCGCGCGATCCGGATGATCACGCCGACGACGACCACGGCGACGATCGTCAGCACCCAGGTGTAGCCGGTGGCCATGGACCAGGCGGCGCCCGGGTTGCGCAGCAGCGTGAGGTAGAAGAACCCGTCGACCACGGTGACCGGCCGCTCCCCCTCCAGCGCGGCGACGGCGGCGATCTTGGTGACGAGGTCGAGCGCCAGCCACACCGCGGCGATGCCCGCCAGCAGCGCCACACCGCGCCGTCGTACGGCGGGGTCGATCGGCACGGTGGGGGGTGGGGGGTCGGCACTCACACCCGTGATTATGCGGGTCGCCCCCACACCGCCGACCGGCCGGTCAACCGGCCCGCCCGCCCGGCCGGCCCCCGCCCTCGTGCCAGCGGACCAGCTTGCCGCCGCGGTCGACGTCGCGGATCCGCTTCTCGGTGTCCTCCCGGTTGTCCCGGGTGCTGACGACGAGGAACTGGTCGCCCTCGCGCAGCCGGGTGTCGGTGCCCGGGGAGAACGCCTCGGCGTCGCGCACGACCAGGCTGACCGTGGCTCCGCGGGGCAGCCGCAGCTCGCGCAGGTAGACGCCGTGCAGCCGGGACCCGGGAGGGACCTTGACCTGCAGGAGCTCGGCGTCGACCTCGTCGAGCGGGGCGGCGTCGACCTCGACGCCGCGGGTGTCGGTGCGCGAGACCACCCCGAGCAGGCGCGCCACCCAGGGCAGAGTGGTGCCCTGGACCAGGGTGAGCAGCACGACCAGCACGAACACGACGTCGACCAGCCGTTGGTTCTGCCCGCCGCCCTCGGTGACCGCGATGAGGGCGAGCACGATCGGCACGGCACCGCGCAGCCCCGCCCAGGACAGGAACGCCTGCTCGCGCCAGGGCACCCGGAACGGCAGGGCGGCGGCGGCCACCGACAGCGGCCGCGCGGCGAGCAGGACGACGGCGGCGCAGATCAGCGCGGGCACCACGGCGGCGGGCAGCCGCGCGGGCACCGCGTACAGGCCGAGCAGCACGAACAGCCCGATCTGGGCGATCCAGCCGGTGCCCTCGGCGAAGGAGACGACGCCGCCGCGGTGCGGGAGCCGGGAGTTTCCCAGCACCAGCGCGGCGCAGTAGGTGGCGAGCAGGCCGGAGGCGTGCACCCCCTGCCCGGCGGCGAAGGCGAGCAGGCAGGACGCGATCGCCGCCAGCGGGTACAGGCCGGTCGAGGGCAGCGCGGCGCGGCGCAGTGCCCAGGCCGCGCCCAGCCCGAGCAGCACACCGATGACGGCGCCGGCGACGAGCTCGTAGACGATCAGCAGCGGCGTCGTCCAGCTGATGGCCTCGGTCCCGGCCAGGACGACGACGGCGATCACCACCGGCGCGTCGTTCATGCCGGACTCGAGCTCCAGGGTCCCGGCCAGGCGTTGCGGGACGGCGACGCCGCGCAACACGGAGAACACCGCGGCGGCGTCGGTGGAGGACAGCACCGCGCCCCACAGCAGCGCGGTGCGCCACTCCAGGTCGAGCAGCAGGTGCAGCAGCCCGCCCGTGACCGCGATCGACACCAGCACCGACAGCGTCGACAGCAGCAGCCCGAGCCCGAGCGCGGGCCGCACCGCCGACCAGCGGGTGGTGAGCCCGCCCTCGGTGAGGATCAGCACGAGCGCGGTGAGGCCGAGGGACTCGGTGAGGCCGGTGTCGTCGAACCGAATGCCGAGCACGGACTCGCCGAGCAGCACCCCGATGCCCAGGTAGAGCAGCAGCGACGGCAGGCCGAGCCGCACCGACACCCGCACCGCGAGCACGCCGAGCAGCAGCACCCCCGCGGAGATGCCGAGCAGCAGTTCCAGGCTCACCGGGGCCCCTGCTCAGGGCGACCAGGTCAGCGTGACGGCGTCGGTGCGTCGCGGCGGGAGGTCCACCAGTGCGGCGGCGACCTCCTCGACACGGTCGGCGGGCAGGCAGAGCCTGCGGGTGACCCAGGCGGCGTCGTGCGGCAGGCGTGCCGTGCGGGTCCAGGTCAGGACCTCCGGGTCGACGCCCTGCTGCTCGCGCAGCACCGCGACGGCGTCGTCATGGGTGGCCGACGGCGGCCGGACCACGTCGTGGAAGCGCTCCCACAGCGGGTCCAGCCAGGCCAGCGGGTGCTCGGTCAGCATCTCGACCACGACACCGCCGATCCCGCCCCGGGTGCGGACGGCACCGATCAGCGCGGCGAGGAACGGGGGCAGGTCGACGACGTTGTGCAGCACGTGGTGGCAGACGACGACGTCGTGCCGCCCGGCGTCCCCGGCCGCCTCCGGCCAGCTGCCGTGCACGGTCGCGTGCGGGAGTCCCCGGGCGCGGGCGGCCTCGGCGAACACCCCGAGCATGTCGGCCTGCCGGTCGACGCCGACCACCCGCGCCACCGGCGACGGCTCCGGCCACGCCGCGCCGAACGCGGCGTCCCCGCCGCCGCAGCCGACGTCGAGCACGCTCGCCCCGGCGCAGGTCCACGCGGCGGCGCGCTCGGCGATCGCCCGTGCGGCCCGGTGCGACGGCGTGTCGGCAGGTCGGGCGGGCGGGGTGAAGTCGGCGGGGTCGTGGGTCCACGGGTCAGCGGGGGCCCGGCGGAGGACGTGGTCGGGGATCCCGCGGGCGGTCTGGCGTTCTCGCCACCGTTCCGCCGCGTCACCCATGGGGGTGAGGATAGGGCCCGGTGGGGCCCGCACCCCGGACCGGTGGTTCCGGAGATCCCGGCGACGCCCGGGTCGCCCGGGATCCCGGCGCCGACCACCGCGTCCGTCCCGCGGGGACGCCCCGCAGGTGAGCGGTGGTCGGCGCCGGGCCGGTCAGGCGCGGGCGACCGCGGCCGACAGCGTGACCGACGCGCCGTCGGGACCGACGACCTGCCCGCTCGACGCGCCGTCCCCGGTGGGGCCGTAGGCGACCGAGGTCGCCAGCACCTCACCGGCGACGAACGCCTCGTGGGTCCGGACGGCGTCGAGCACCGCGTCGGGCCCGTCGAGGGTCAGCGCGATCCGGTCGGACACGTCGAGGCCGGCGTCGCGGCGGGCCTGCTGCACGACGCGCACGACGTCGCGCGCGGTGCCCTCCGCCGCCAGCTCCGGCGTCACCGTGGTGTCGAGGACGACGAGCCCCGCGTTCCCGGGCAGGGCCTGGGTGCGCTCCGGGTCGGCGGCGACGAGCTTCTCGGTGAACTCGCCCGGCTGCAGCGTGATGCCGGCGGCGACGACGGTGTCGCCCTCCTGGGTCCACTCCCCCGCCTTGACCGCGCGGATGCAGGTCTGGACGTCCTTGCCCAGGCGCGGGCCGGCGACACGGGCGTTGACGGCGACCTCGAACCGGCCGTGGGTGGCGACGTCGTCGGTCAGCTCGACCGAGCGGACGTTGACCTCGTCGGCGAGCAGCCCGGTGAAGTCCTCCAGCGCCTTGGCGTCGGTCGCCGCGACGGTGAGCGCGGGCAGCGGCTGGCGCACCCGGACCTTCGCGGACTTGCGCAGCGACAGCGCCGCGCTCGCGACCTGCCGGATCCGGTCCATCCCGGCGACGAGGTCGGCGTCGTGCGGCAGCCCGGCACCGTCCTGGCGGTGCGAGACCGACGGGTCGGACCCCCCGGGCCAGTCGGTCAGGTGCACCGACCGCCCCCCGGTGAGCCCACGCCAGATCGCCTCGGCGGTCAGCGGCAGCAACGGCGCCGCGACCCGGCAGGTCACCTCCAGCACGGTGTGCAGGGTGTCGACGGCGTCGCGGCGCACGGCATCGTCGGAGGACCAGAACCGCTCACGGGACCGGCGGACGTACCAGTTGGTGAGGGTCTCGGCGTGGTCGCGGATCCGGTCGCAGGCCCCGGCGATGTCGTAGGCGTCCATGGCCGCGGTGACGCCGTCGACGAGGTCGGCGGTCTTGGCCAGCACGTACCGGTCGAGCACGTGGGGTGAGTCGGTGCGGAACGTGCCGCGCTCGTCGCCGGCGTAGAGCGACAGGAAGTACCAGGTGTTCCACAGCGGCAGGATCGCCTGACGGACGCCCTCGCGGATCCCCTGCTCGGTGACGACGAGGTTGCCGCCGCGCAGGACCGGGCTCGACATGAGGAACCACCGCATGGCGTCGCTGCCGTCGCGGTCGAACACCTCGTTGACGTCGGGGTAGTTCTTGCGCGACTTGGACATCTTCGCACCGTCGTCGCCCAGGACGATGCCGTGCGCGACGCAGTTGCGGAACGCGGGCCGGTCGAACAGGGCGGTGGCCAGCACGTGCAGCGTGTAGAACCAGCCACGGGTCTGGCCGTTGTACTCGACGATGAAGTCGCCCGGGTAGTGGTCCTCGAACCAGTCGCGGTTCTCGAACGGGTAGTGGACCTGCGCGAACGGCATCGAGCCGGACTCGAACCAGCAGTCGAGGACCTCCGGCACCCGGCGCATGGTCGAGTTGCCGGTGGGGTCGTCGGGGTTGGGCCGGGTCAGCTGGTCGACGTACGGCCGGTGCAGGTCGGTCGGGCGCACGCCGAAGTCGCGCTCGATCTCCTCCAGCGAACCGTAGACGTCGGTGCGCGGGTAGCGCGGGTCGTCGGACTGCCACACCGGGATCGGGCTGCCCCAGTAGCGGTTGCGGGAGATGCCCCAGTCGCGGGCACCCTCCAGCCACTTGCCGAACTGCCCGTCGCGCACGTGCGCCGGGGTCCAGTCGATCTGCTGGTTGAGCTCGACCATGCGGTCCCGGAACTGCGTGACGCGCACGAACCAGGAGTCGACGGCGCGCTGGATGAGCGCGTTGCCGCAGCGCCAGCAGTGCGGGTAGGGGTGGTCGTAGGTCTCGTGGCGCAGCAGGACGCCCTGGGCGTGTGCGTTGCCGTCCTTGAGGTCGCGGATGACCTGCGGGTTCGCGTCGAAGACCTGCATGCCGGCGTAGGGGGGGACCTCGGTGGTGAACTCGCCGCGGGAGTCGACCGGGTTGACGACCTCGATGCCGGCCGCGTCGGTGACCTCCTTGTCCTCCTCACCGAAGGCGGGGGCGATGTGGACCAGCCCGGTGCCGTCGTCGGTGGTGACGTAGTCCGCGGCCAGCACCCGGTGGGCGTTCTCGCGGCCGGTGAAGAAGTCGAACGGCGGGGTGTAGCTCGCGCCGAGCAGGTCGGAGCCCTTCACCCGCGCCAGGACCGGCGGGTCCTCCCCCAGCTCGCGGGCGTACGCGGCGACCCGGGCCTCCGCGAGCAGCCAGCGCTCGGAGTTCGCCTCCACCACCACGTAGTCGACGTCGGGGTGCACGGCCATCGCGAGGTTGGACGGCAGGGTCCACGGGGTGGTCGTCCAGACCAGGGCGAGGACGCCGTCGGTCTCCGGACGGCCCGGCGTCGACAGACGCAGCCCGACGGTGACGGCCGGATCCTGCCGGTCGGTGTAGACGTCGTCCATCTTGGTCTCGGTGGCGCTCAGCGGCGTCTCGCAACGCCAGCAGTACCAGAGCACCCGGAAGCCGGAGTAGACCAGGCCCTTGTCCCACAACGACTTGAAGGCCCACATGACGGACTCCATGTAGTCCAGGTCGAGGGTCTTGTAGTCGTTGTCGAAGTCGACCCAGCGGGCCTGGCGGGTCACGTAGTCGCGCCACTCGCCGGTGTAGCGCAGCACGGAGGTGCGGCACGCCTCGTTGAACGCGGCGACGCCCATCTCGTCGATCTCGGACTTGTGCTTGATGCCGAGCTGGTTCTCGGTCTCGACCTCGGCGGGAAGACCGTGGGTGTCCCACCCGAAACGGCGCTCGACCCGGTGGCCGCGCAGGGTGCGGTACCGCGGGACGACGTCCTTGACGTAGCCGGTCAGCAGGTGGCCGTAGTGGGGCAGGCCGTTGGCGAAGGGCGGGCCGTCGTAGAAGACGTACTCGTCCGCGCCGTTCTCGCCGGCGGGCCGCTGGTCGACCGAGGCGCGGAACGTCTCGTCGGTGTCCCACGACGCGAGCACGTCCTGCTCGAGCGTCGGGAACGACGGGTGCGCCGGGACGTCGGGATAGCCGCTCACGTGTGTCGCTCCTCGTGCGTGCTCTCGCTTCGCACGGGGACGACGACGGCTCTGGCGAGCCGGGCCGCGGTACCACCCCGTTTGCCCGTGCACGGGTGCACGAGCCTCTCGTTCGACGGCGATGACGGGCCGCACCCGTCCGGTTCTACTCCGGCCGGTGGATCACGTGGCCGTTTCTTCCGGAGGCTCCCCGGTGATGGCCGGATCGGTGCCTGTGGAACCAGGGTAGCGCGGATGCGCACCCCGTTATTCCGCGGGGCGCGCCCCGCCGCTGGTCAGCGGGCCTGGGCGGGGTGCCGCTCGCCGAGGGTCCGGTTCGGCGCGCACCAGCCGCACGGGGTGAACCCGAGCTCGACGGCCTCGCTGACGGGCAGCGGGATCACCGGGCGCCCGGTGAGGGCCCGGCAGGTCTGCACGTGGTAGCGGGGGTGCTCGTCGATCACGAGCACCTCGTCGGGCAGGCGCGCGGCGAGTGCGGCGAGGGTGGGCTCGTGCGGCTCCTCCGGGGAGTCGCCGTCCGCGCCGGCGGCCCCGTCGGTCCCGGCCGCGTCGGCCGGACCGCCGCCGGTGTCCGTGCCGGCCCCGGCGGGCGCGCCCGCGGGAGCCCCGCCGCGGGGGTCGTCGACCGGCGCGCCGGATCCCGCGGCCGCGGCGCCCGCGGGCACGGCGGAATCGGGAAGGCCCGCACCGGACGGGGTGTTCGCACCGGCCGGTCCGCCGGAGGCACGATCGGTGCCCCCGCCCGGGCCACCGGGTGCGCCCGCGGCGCGGGCCGCCGTGGTGGCGTCGGCCGCTGCGGGGGTGCGGGTCGCGGTGGTCGCGTCCGCCGCTCCCGTGGCCGCCGCTGTCGGGGCACGGTCCGCCGTGGTCGGGTCCGCCGCTCCGGGAGCACCGTTCGCGGTGGCCGCTCCCGGCACAGCGTTCGCGGTCGTCGCGTCCGCCGCTCCCGGGGCACGGGTCGCGGTGGTCGCGTCGGACGGGCCGTCCGTGGCGCCCGGGCGGTCGGGGCCGGCCGCGGCCGGGGCGCCCGGGCCGTTGTTGCTCGGACCGGTGCCACTCGGGCCGGTACCCGAGCCGAAACCCGGGTCGTCGGCGCCCTCGCGGGCACCGGAGCGTGCCGTCGGGTCCGCACCCGACGTGGTGTCGCGTCCGGCGGCGGTGCCGGCGGCGACCGCGCCTGCGACTGCCGCCGTCACGGCCGACGTCGTGCCGGCGCCGCCGGATCCGGTCGGACGCGAGTCGGTCGCCCGCGCTGCCTCGGCGGGCGGTTCCGCGGTGCCGGGATCGGCGGGGCCGGACCGCGCCGGGTCGCCGCCACGACCCGCACCGTCCTCCCCGTCCGGTCCCGCCGACGCGTCCGCGCCCGCCGGGGCAGCCGCGTGCGAGCCCACCCCGCTCGGGTCGACCGCGTCCTCGGCCCCCGAATCGGTCACCGTGCGTGACGAAAGTCCACCCGAACGAGATGCGCCGGACGGTCCCTCCGCAGAGCCGGACGGACGGATCGCCGGCATCTGGATGGTCTCGTCGGTCGCGTTGTGGGCCGCCTCGGGCGTACCCGAGGCCGCGCCACCGTCCGGCCGGACGACCGGCAGGACCTGTGTCGCGGGCTCCATGTCGGCGCCGTGGCCCGCTTCCGTCGAGGCCCGGTCGGCCTGGTCCGGCACCGCGGGGGCACCGGTGCCACGACCGGAGGCATCGGCCTCCGCCCGGTCACCGGCCTTCACCGCGGCACGGGTCTGCCACCAGTCGTAGGCGAGCACCAGGCCCGCGATCAGACTGATGACCACCGATGTCCACGCCAGTGCCACCACGTGCAGGAACCATCCTGCGAGCAGCAGCACCAGCGCGATGACCACGAGGATCAGGACCAGCACCAGCATCGGCGAACTCCGTCGGTCGGCAGCGGCACCTGTCCGCTACCCGGTCGTCGTCGGTCGTCCCCGGCGCCTGGGCGGCGCCGTGGGGCGGTCAGCTCCCGGTGTCGGCCCGCTGGCCGTACCCGGAGGCGGCGTAACCGCCGTTCGAGCCCGACCTGGTGGCACCGGTGCCGTCCGACGGGGCAGCGGAACCGCGACCCTCCAGGTCACGCAGCTGCGACTCCAGGTAGGTCTTCAGGCGGGTGCGGTACTCCCGCTCGAAGGTCCGGAGCTCGTCGATCTTCTTCTCCAGAACGGACTTGTCGCGCTGGATGGCGCCCATGATCTCGTTCTGCTTGCGCTCGGCCTCGCTGACCAGGCCGGACGCCTTCTCGCGCGACTGGCGCTCGAGCGTCTCGGCCCGCGTGCGGGCGTCGTTGAGCATGGTCTCGGCGCGCGAGCGCGCGTCGTTGACCAGGCCGTCGGCCTTCGTCCGGGCGTCCGACAGGAGCTGCTCGGACTTGTTCCGGGCGTCCGACAGCATCGTGTCGGCCTCGTTCTTGGCCTCCGCGGTCAGGCGGTCCGCCATCTCCTGGGCGAGGCCCAGGACCTTGGCGGCCTGCACGTGGTGGTCACCGCCGTCGGCATCGGCGGGTCCGGCACCGGCCAGCTGCGGAGCGGGAGCACCCGCACCACGGCCCATCGGCGACGGCGAGGCGGCCATGACCTGGGTCTGCGCCGGAGCCGGCTGGCTCCGTGCCTCCTCCAGGTCGGCCTCGGCATCGCCGAGGCGCTGCTCCAGCTGCGCGACCTGGTCGCGCAGGTCGTCGTTCTCCCCTATCAGCCGGGCCAGTTCGGTCTCGACCAGATCGAGGAAGGCGTCGACCTCGTCCTCGTTGTAACCCCGCTTCCCGATCGGGGGTTTGCTGAACGCGACGTTATGAACGTCGGCGGGCGTCAGCGGCATCGGATCACCTCATGCGGTCCTCGGCGGCACTCCCGGGTGACTGGGGCTCATCCCAGGAGCTGTGATCTGACGGCGCTCATCGAGATGAACACCACCAGCAACAGAACCATAATCGACAGGTCCAGTCCTACGCCTCCGATACGGACCACGGGGATCACTCTCCGCAGCAACTTGACCGGAGGGTCGGTCACGGTGAAGACGACCTCGAGCGCCACGGCGGGCACTCCGGCGGGTCGCCACTGGCGCGCGAACGACCGGACCATCTCGACGACGATCCGGGCCGCGAGCAGCAGCCAGAAGAAGAACAGGATGTAGTAGACGAACATCAGGATCGCGACGGCCACGACTCAATCCTGTCGGAAAGCTCCGCGCTCGGCGAGTCTCCGCGCGTCGTCCGCGGACACTTCGACGTCGGCCGGAGTGAGCAGGAACACCCGGTCGGTGACCTTGTCGATGCTCCCGCGCAGGGCGAACGCGAGGCCTGCGGCGAAGTCCACCAGGCGTTTCGCGGCCGCGCCGTCCAGATCCGTGAGGTTCATGATGACGGGCACACCGTCGCGGTAGCGCTCGCCGATGGTGCGGGCCTCGTTGTAGCTGCGGGGGTGCAGCGTCGTGATCGACGCCGGTCCCGCGGCGGCCCGGTCGCGCTGCTCCGGCACCGGCGCGGGGGCGACGACGGGCTCGCTCCGCTCCTCGTGTGCCGGGCCCCGGAGGCTCTCCGGGTCCATCGCCAGCGCCCCGCGGACGGCCGCTCCGGCACCCCCTCCGAGGGGTGTCGGGAGGCTCCCGCGCTCCGGGACCAGCCCGAGCGTCTCCCGCTCGCCGCGTGGATCCTGCCGCACGGCGCGCGCCGGGCGGAGGGTCTCCCGCGCCGGGCGGGCTCCCCATCCGTCCTCGTAGCGCACCGCGGGCTCGTAGCGGTCGTCATCGTAGGACGCCTGGTCGGCGAACCGACCGGCCCCGGCGGACCAACGGTCACCGCGCGGGCCGGCGTGGTGCTCGTGGCCGCCCCGGTAGTGATCCGGTTCGTCCACATAGTCCATCTCGTCGGCCGGGACCATGCCGAAGTACGCCTTCAGCCGGTACATCGCGCTCATCCGCTGTCCCCTCGCAGTACTGCTCGACTCCGTACGCGTCCCAACCGCACGCGCACCCCGCGTTCTGGCGACGGTCTCGCCGGCGGCGCGGTGTCCGCCTCGTGCTTAGTACCCACACCCACCAGCGATTACTCGGAGGCTATCCGCCGATCCCCCACAAGGGCCGTACCGACACGCACCACCGTCGATCCGTGACCGATCGCCGACTCCAGGTCCCCGCTCATTCCGGCCGACAGAACCGTGGCCCCGGGGTGCCGTCCGACGGTCGCCCGGTGCGCCTGCGCGATCCGCTCGAACGCCGCGTCGGGCTCCCAGCCCAGCGGCGCGACGGCCATCAGCCCGGCCAGTTCCAGCCCCGGCAGCTCCGTGACCAGGTCGGTCAGCTCGACGAGCCCGTCCGGGGCGACACCGCCGCGGTCGGGGTCGCCGTCCACGCTGTACTGCACGAGCACCGGCAGCGGGCCGCCGCGAGCCCCGGCGTCACGGGCCTTCGCGACCTCCTTGTCGATGGCGCGGGCCAGCCGGGGCGAGTCGACGGAGTCGATCCGTGTCACCCACGGGAGCACCGTCCGTACCTTGTTCCGCTGCAGCCCGCCGACGAAGAACCAGTCCGGGGCGGCGTCCGGGCGCAGGGCCCCGACCTCGTCCACCTTGGACGCGGCCTCCTGCGCGCGGTTCTCGGCGAAGGCGTCCAGCCCGAGGTCCAGCAGCGCGGCCACGTCGACGGCCGGGATCGTCTTGGTGACGGCGAGCAGGTCGACCTCGGAGGGGTCGCGGCCGGCGGCGCGGCAGGCCGCGGCCACCCGCTCGCGGACGGCGGCCAGTCGGTCGGTCAGTTCACCGACACGGTCGGCGGCGGGGGTACCGAGATCGGACACGGGATCGGACACGGGATCGGGCACGGCGCCCATGGTTCCCGCCCGCGGGAGCGCCCGCGAGCCCCGCGTGGTGAGAATCGCCGGGCCGGGGTGCCGGTCAGCGCGGGTCGAGCCAGGTGACCGCGGCCTGGCGGCCGCAGCGGCCGTCGCGGCGGTGGCTGAACAGGTCCGGGTCCTCGACGGTGCAGCGCGGGTCGGTCGCGACCTTGGTGACGCCGAGGTCGGCGAGGCGGCGGACGAGACCGGCCCGCAGGTCCAGCCCGGCCGTGCCGGTGCGGGTGGTGGACGCGCTGCCCGGCAGCACGGCGTCGACCTCGGCGCGCATGGCCGGGGGCACCTCGTAGCAGCGGCCGCAGACCGACGGCCCGAGCAGGACCTCCAGCCGTGCGGGCTCCGCGCCCAGCGCGGTCATCTCGGTCACGACGGCGTCGACGACGCCCGCGGCCGCGCCGACGCGACCCGCGTGGGCCGCCCCGACGACGCCGGCGACCGGGTCACCGAGCAGCACCGGCACACAGTCCGCGGCGAGCACGGCGACACCGAGCAGCGGCACGTCGGTGACCACGGCGTCGACGTCGGCGATGTCCGGGGCGACGCCGCCCGTGCCGGGGCGGGCCCGCGGGGGCTCGCGCAGCACCGCGACGTCACGGCCGTGGACCTGGTTCAGGAAGACCAGACCGGACAGCGCGAGCTCACGTACGACCCGGGCCCGGTTCCCGGCCACCGCGGCCGGGTCGTCCCCGACCCCGGCGGACAGGTTGAACGAGGTGAACGGGCCCTCGGACCGGCCACCGGCGCGGGTGGTGGTGACCCGGCGGATCCGCGCGCGGCGGGTGCCGCCGGCGCGGGCCGCCGTGGTCGGGGCCGGGCCTGCTGAGTCCGGCACGCGGGTCAGCGCCGCATGAACGGCGGGACGTCCACCTCGTCCTCGACCGGCTCGGCCGGGCGCGTCGCGGAACTCCCGCCGACGGTGCCGTGCTGGGCCGGGGCCGACGTCGACGAGGCCGGCGCGGACATCGGGCCGCTCGGGACGGACGCGCCGTCGCCGCCGTGCTGCTGGGTGTCGCCCTGGCGCGGGGCCGGGGCGGTGGGCCGCTCGGGCGGCAGCACGCCGGTGCGCTCGGGCGCCGGCGTGGTGGCGGGCAGGTGCGGCGCCGACGGGGTGGTCGCGGTCGTCGCGGCCCAGCGGGACTGGCCCCGCGGCTGCTGACCCTGCTGCTGGGTCTGGTGCTGCTGGGTCTGCTCGGGCTGCTGCGGGGTCGCGGGCGACGCGGCCTGCTGGGCGGACCCGGCGGGCTTCTGGCTGCCGCGGGCGAACACGGCGGGCTCGAGCTTCTTGTGGGTCGGCGTGCCGCCCTCGAAGCCGGCCGCTATCACGGTGACCCGCACCTCGTCGCCGAGCGAGTCGTCGATCACGGTGCCGAAGATGATGTTCGCCTCGGGGTGCGCGGCCTCCTGGACCAGCGACGCCGCCTCGTGGATCTCGAACAGGCCGAGGTCCGAGCCGCCCGCGATCGACAGCAGCACACCCTGGGCGCCGTCCATCGACGCCTCGAGCAGCGGCGAGTTGATCGCCTTCTCGGCGGCCTGCACCGCGCGGCCCTCGCCGCGTGCGGACCCTATTCCCATCAGCGCCGACCCGGCACCGGACATGACCGACTTGACGTCGGCGAAGTCCAGGTTGATCAGGCCGGGGGTGGTGATCAGGTTGGTGATGCCCTGCACACCGGAGAGGAGGACCTCGTCGGCGGAGCGGAAGGCGTCCATCAGCGAGACGCCGACGTCGCCGAGCTGCAACAGCCGGTCGTTGGGGATGACGATGAGGGTGTCGCACTCGTTGCGGAGCGCCTGGATGCCCTCCTCGGCCTGGCCGGCGCGACGGCGCCCCTCGAAGGTGAACGGGCGGGTGACGACGCCGATGGTCAGGGCACCCAGCTTGCGGGCGATCGACGCGACGACGGGCGCACCGCCGGTGCCGGTGCCGCCGCCTTCACCCGCGGTGACGAAGACCATGTCGGCCCCCTTGAGGACCTCCTCGATCTCCTCGGCGTGGTCCTCGGCGGCCTTGCCCCCGACCTCGGGGTTGGCGCCGGCACCGAGGCCGCGCGTCAGCTCACGGCCGATGTCGAGCTTCACGTCGGCGTCGGACATGAGGAGGGCCTGGGCGTCGGTGTTCACCGCGATGAACTCGACGCCCTTGAGGCCGACCTCGATCATCCGGTTGACGGCGTTGACGCCGCCGCCACCGATGCCGACCACCTTGATCACTGCCAGGTAGTTGTGCGGGGGCGTCATGCGCGGCACCTTCCAGTCGCTCGGGGTCCGGGGTTCGGGTGGGTCAAGCTCCGGGTGCCCCGGGCCTTCGAACGCGCACGCTAAGTGGAGTGCGGTGCCCGGGTCCAGCAGGCGCGCCGCGCAACGACAACACCCCGCTCGGGTGGTTCGTCTTCTCCCCCGATGGAAACGCGCAGGGTCGTCGTCCGGTCACCCGCTGCAGCGGGCGGGTGCTCAGCGTTGCCGGACGGTGACCAGCGACGGGCTGGAGACGTCGTAGACGGCGCCCGGGCGCTGCAGCACCGGCCCGAGGACCCGGGCCCGGGCGGCGGTCTGCCCGGTGTCCGCCCACGGGCCCCACAGGACCCGCCGGTCCTCGGTGAGCCCCAGCTCGAAGGTGGAACCGCCCCCGCCGAGCGACAGCGTCTGGACCTGGTCGCGGACCGGGACCGGAAGCGCCTGCAGGACGCCGACCGCGGCGAGGGTGGCGGGGTCGTCCGGGGCGATGCGCGGCAGCTGCAGCCGGGGCAGCCGCACGTCCGGCGGGGCGTCGCGGTAGACGAACCCGGTGACGTCGACGAGCTTCGGTCCGTCCGGTGTGTCGAGCACCGCGGCCGGAGTGCGTTCGGTCACGACCACCACCAGGGTGTCCGGCCAGGACCGGTCGACCTCCACCGCGGCGACGCCCGGGATGGCCGACACCCGGGCGGCGACGCCGTCGGTGTCCACCGCCGCGAGCGGGACCCCGGTCTGGTCGCCGGCGGCGTCCTCGACGTCGCGGACCGGGATCTGGCGGGTGCCGTCGACCCGCACGGTGGCCACCGGCGGGCCGTACTGCCCCAGCGCCCACCAGCCGGCCGCGGACACCCCGAGGAGCACGACGGCGGCGGTGGCCAGCACGGCGACGAGGCGGCGGCGCCGGTAGCGGGGGTCGCGGCTGCGCGACCGCTCGGCCGCACGGGCCGCCGTGCGCTCCCGGACGGCGGCGGCCGCGCCGCGTCCGGTCCCCCGGCCCGCCGTCCCGGCCCGGTCGGTGCCGGCCGCCCCGTCGTCGGTCGCCCCGTCGTCGGCGTCGGCGGCGGCGTGGTCGGCGGCGGCAGCGTGGTCGGCCGCGGCAGTGTGATCGTCGGTGTCGGCGGGGGTCCCGGCGGTGCCACGGCGTCCGGCGCGGCGTTCGGCGGCACGGCGCTCGCGGATGCGGCGGGCACGCTCGGCGGCACGCCGTTCCCGGTCCGGGTCACGGCGGCCCGAGGAGCGGGCACCGTCCCGGGCCCGGTCGTCGCCGGTGTCCTGCTCGTCGCTGCTCATCGTGCCCCCGCTGTGCCGCCGGTCTGCCGCCGGTCTGCCGCCGCTGTCCCACTGCCGTGGCGCTGGTGTGGCGCTGCTGCCCGCGCGCTCACCCCTCGCCGGCGAGCTCCCGCAGGATCTCCGGCCCGAGCGCGGTGACGTCACCGGCGCCCATGGTGATCACGACGTCCCCGTCGGTCGCGAGCGCGGCGATCGCCGCGGGTGCCCGCTCCCACGAGGGGGCACGGTGCACCCGCTCGGCCGGCAACGTCACCGCGTCGGTGATGAGCGCCGGACCGACGCCGGGTTCGGGATCCTCCCGGGCACCGTAGACGTCGAGCACCATCACCTCGTCCGCCAGCGACAGCGACGCGCCGAACTCGGCGGCGAACAGCCGGGTGCGGGAGTACAGGTGCGGCTGGAACACGACCAGGACGCGGCCGCGCCGCCCGTTCCGGACCGGCGCGGCCTCGCGGGCGGCGCGCAGGGTGGCGGCGACCTCGGTGGGGTGGTGGGCGTAGTCGTCGTAGACCGACACGCCGCGGGCGCGGCCCTTGAACTCGAACCGGCGCTGCACCCCGCCGAACCCGGCGAGCCCCTCCAGCAGCACGGCTGGGTCGGCCCCGACGGCGCGGCCGGCGAGGAAGGCACCGAGCGCGTTGAGGACCATGTGCTCACCCGGGACGCCGAGGGTGAGCTCGTGCTCGGCGTCGCCGGTGCGGAACCGGGCGCGGCAGCCGGTGCCGTCCGGGGTGAACTCGAGCAGCCGGGCGTCGTGGCGGCCGGTCGCGGTGCGGCCGTAGCGCAGCACGGTGACGCCGGCCTGCTCGGCCCGCACGGCCACGGCCTCCGACCCGGGGTCGTCGGCGCAGGCGACCAGGGTGGCGCCGGGGACGAGCCGCTCCAGGAACCGCTCGAACACGGCCCGGTAGGCGGCCTCGTCGCCGTGGTGGTCGAGGTGGTCGGGCTCGACGTTGGTGACGATCGCGACCGACGGGGCGAACGCGGTGAACGAGCCGTCGCTCTCGTCGGCCTCGACGACGAACACGTCGCCGCTGCCGTGGTGCGCGCCCGACCCGGACACCGACAGGTCGCCGCCGATCGCGAAGGACGGGTCGGCCCCGGCGTGCTGCAGGGCGACGGTGACCATCGACGTCGTCGAGGTCTTGCCGTGCGTCCCGGCGACGGCGACCAGCCGCCGTCCCTCGGTCAGCGCGGCCAGTGCGACCGCCCGGTGGACGACGTCGTAGCCGCGCTCGCGGGCGGCGGCCAGCTCCGGGTTGGTCTCCCGGATGGCGGTGGAGACGACCACGGTCGGCGGGGCCTCGCCGTCGTGCCGCAGGTGGCCTGCGTCGTGCCCGGTCTCGACGCGGGCACCGAGCGCACGCAGCGCGGTGACCGTGCGCGAGTCCCGCGCGTCGGACCCGGAGACCGTGGCCCCGCGGGCGAGCAGGATCCGCGCGATCCCGCTCATCCCGGCGCCGCCGATCCCGATGAGGTGGACGTGGTCGGAGAGCACGCTCACCGGCCCGCCACCTCGAGGACGATGCGGGCGATCTTCTCGTCGGCCTCGCCGTGCCCGGCGGCGCAGGCGCGGCGGCCCATGGCCAGGGCCAGGTCGGGGTCGGTGAGCATCGGCATCAGTTCGTCGATCGCGCGGTCGCCGTTCATGTCCTCGTCCTGCACGAGCTTGCCACCCCCGGCCTCGACGACCGGACGGGCGTTGAGCGCCTGCTCGCCGTTGCCGTGCGGCAGCGGTACGTACACCGCGGGCAGCCCGACCGCGGTCAGCTCGGCGACGGTGGTCATGCCCGAGCGGCCCAGGACGACGTCCGCGGCGGCGTAGGCGAGGTCCATCCGCTCGATGTAGGGCACCGGCACGTAGCCGGGCCGCGGGTCGGCGGGGGTGCCGCCCTTCCCGTACGCGTGCAGCACCGAGATGCCGCGCTCGGTGAACGCCGGCAGCGAGGCGGCGACCGCCTCGTTGAGCGTCCGGGAGCCCTGGGAGCCGCCGAAGACCAGCAGCACCGGGCCGTGCGGCGGCAGGTTGAAGTACGTCCGGGCCTCCGGCCGCAGCGACGCCCGGTCGAGGGTGGTGATCGAGCGGCGCAGCGGCATCCCGACCACCTCCTCGTTCGCGAGGCCGGTACCGGGCACCGCGACGCAGACGGCGGAGGCGAACCGCGCGCCGACCTTGTTCGCGAGCCCGGCGCGGGCGTTGGCCTCGTGCACGACGATCGGCACCCGGCCGCGGGCACCCAGGTATGCGGGCAGCGAGACGAACCCGCCGAACCCGACGACGACGTCGGCCTCGGCCGCCTCCAGCACCTCCCGGACCCGCTTCACCGCACCGCGGACGTTGCCGGGGAGCTTGAGCAGGTCGGCGGTGGGCTTGCGGGGCAGCGGCACCGGCGGGATCAGCTCGAGCGGGTAGCCGCGGGCCGGGATCAGCTGGGTGTCGAGGCCCTTCTCGGTGCCGAGCGCGGTGATCCGGGCCCCCGGGACGAGCCGGCGGATCGCGTCGGCGACGGCCAGCGCGGGCTCGATGTGCCCGGCCGAGCCACCCCCGGCGACGACGACCGACAGGCCGCCCGACACCGGACCCGGTGCCTGCCCCCCCGCGGGACGCGTGGTGGCGGGGCCGCCGGTGCGGGTCGCGTCGGGGGCCGTGGGTACGGGCACGCCGGGTCCCTGCACACCCTCGCCCTGCGGGCTCTGCTGCGGGCCGGTCGGCTGCGGACCGGTCGGCTGCCGACCGGGCACCTGGGGGCCGGGTCCCTGGAAGCCCTGGGGCTGCGGGGCGCCGGGATCCTGGGGGTTCTGCGGGGCACCCGGGCCCTGCGGCCCGGGAGCGCCGGGGACCGGCCGACCGGGAGCGCCGGGGCCGTACTGACCGGGGACACCCGGTCCACCAGGGCCGTACTGGCCGGGGGCGCCGGGGCCTGCCGGGCCGAACCCGCCCGGGCGGAACGGGCCGGTCCCCGCGGGACCCGGTCGTCCGGGGCCCGCGAACCCGGGCGCCGGGCGGCCGGGGCCCTGCTGTCCCGGGGCGGCCGGGCCGGGGCCCTGTCTGCCGGGGGCATGGGGGTGGTGCGGACCGGTGCCGGTCAGGGCGTTCGGGCCCGTCGGGCCGGGACGCCCGAACTGCTGCGGGCCGGGTCCGCCGGGGACCGGGCCGGGGCCCTGCGGACCGACGCCGGGACGGCCCGGCGCGTACGGGCCGGGGGCGAACCGGCCGTGCGGCGGAACCGGACCGCGGGGGCCGGTCGCCGACAGGGCGCCCGGCTCGGGCCCGCTCTGCGGACCGGTGGCGGTGACGCCGGCGTGCTCGCGCTCGTCGGGCCGGCCCGGGCGCTGCTGCGGAGCCGACGGAGGCCGGGCCTGCTGCCGACCGGTTCCCGACGGCCCGTCCGCCGAGGCGGCGGCCGGGAGCCCTGCGGTGTCACCGGCGGGCTGCGCGACGGTCGGCGGTTCGTCGGGGGCCGCCTGCTCACCCCGGGCGTCGGCGACGGGCCGCTGCGGGCCGGTCCCGGCGTCGGGTCCGGACGCGTCGGCCGAGTCCGGGCCGGTGCCGTTCGGGACGGCACCGTTCGGGACGGCACCGTTCGTTCCGGTGCCCTCCGCACCGGCGCCCTGCGGGGTCGTGGTGTGCGGCGTGGCGACGGTGGGGCCGGTGTCCGTGGCGGACCCGCCGGGAACGTCCGGTCCCGGACCGGCGGCGGGGCCGTCCTGCGCCGGGCCGGTGCGCGGCACGCCGTTCACCGGGTCGCCGGACCGGGTCGGGTCCGCGCCGTCCGCCGGGCCGCGGTCCGCCGGCGCCGATCCGCCGCGTCCGGTGCTCGCGCGCGGGGTGAACAGGTCGTCGGCCGCACCGGGTCGCGCCGGCATCGCTGCGGGGGGCACCGGTCGCCCGGGCCGGCGACGCGGCAGGCCGCCCGGCTGCCCTCCGGCGTCGTCGGAACGCGGGGCGCCGGTGCGGCCGCGCGGCCCACCGTCCGGGGCGCCGTCCTGGCCGCCGGTCACGGCGTTCGGGCCCTGCGGGGCGCCCTGGTCCCCGCCCCCGGCAGCGCCGCGCGGAGCCCCGTTGCGCGGGGCCCCGTTCAGCGGGGCGCCCTTGCTCGGGTCGCCGTTCTGCGGAGCGCCGTTGCCCGGGGCGCCGTTCTGCGGAGCGCCGCTGCCCGGGGCACCGTTGCGCGGAACGCCGTTGGAGGGGCCGTCGTTGCGCGGAGCACCGTTGAGCGGGGCCTCGTGGCGGTCGGTGCCGTCCGGCCGGGGCTCCTCGTGCGCGGCGCCGCCCACCGGCCGTGCCGCCCCGCGGTCGCCGTGCGCGACGCCGTTCGTGCCCTGCGACCCGCTCCCGTTCAGCGGGCGGGCACCCGGGCGCCGGGACTGCGCGTGCGGGTCCCACCCGGTCCCGGGCAGCCGCTGCGGCCCACGCGCGCCCTGCGGCTCCCCCGGCTCCGCGGAGGGCTGTCCCGAGGGGGGCTGCGCCGACGGGGGTTGCGCGGGGGCGCTGAACAGGTCGGAACCCGACGGGGTCTCCGCAGGCCAGGCCGGGCGCCCACCCGTGCCACCGGCTCCGTCGGGCCCGCCGAAGACCACGCCGTCCGGCCGGACCTCGTGGGGCCCGGGAGCACGGCCGCCCATGGTCGGACGCCGGCCGGGCTCCCGGCCCGAGCCGGTGCCGTCGTTCCCGCCGGTCTGATCCGTACCCGTCACGCTCTCGTGCCCCTTGCGTCGTCCGTCGTGTCCGCTTCCACCCGGAGTGGGAGCGCCCTAACGCGCCGCCCACCGCGACACCGGGACCGGTGCGCGGTAGGGCTGCGGCAACGGCAGGCGCAGCAGCTTCGCCAGCCGCCCCTGCCCGTCCTTCCGGAGCGCGGCGACCGCCTCCGGCTCGTGCCGGGCCGCGTTCGTGAGCAGCCCGAACAGGAACATGGTCACCACCAGCGAGGTACCGCCGGAGGAGATCAGCGGGAGCTGCAGCCCGGTCACCGGCAGCAGTCCCACGACGTACCCGATGTTGATCGAGGCCTGGACGACCAGGCCCGCCGTCGACGTCGCGACGACGATCCGCAGCCACGGGTCGGTGTTGCGGGCGGCGATCCGCATGCCGGTGTAGGCCAGCGTCGCGAACAGTGCGAGCACCGCTCCCGCCCCGACCAGCCCCAGCTCCTCGCCGATGATCGCGAAGATGAAGTCGTTGTGGGCGTTGGGCAGGTAGTCCCACTTCGCCCGGCCCTGGCCGAGCCCGACGCCGAACAGGCCGCCGTCGGCGAGCGCGTACAGCGCCTGCGTCGCCTGGTACGCCGGACCCAGCGGGTCCGCCGACGGCGACAGGAACGCCGTGATCCGGCTGGCCCGGTAGCCGGCGGTCAGCCCGAGGATCACCGCACCGGCCAGGCCGCCGCCCGCGATCAGCGCGAGCAGCTTCACCGGGGCACCGCCGAAGTACAGCAGCGCGAGCATGATGATCCCGACCGAGATCGTCATGCCCAGGTCGGGCTCCAGCACGAGCAGCGTGAAGATCACCAGCGTCACCGGCACGACCGGGTTCAGCGCGTGCTTCCAGCGGTGCATCACCGCGCGGCGGGCGGCCAGCACGTGCGCGCCCCACAGCGTCAGCGCGATCTTCGTGCCCTCCGACGGCTGCAGCGACACCGGGCCGAACGCGAACCACGACCGGGCGCCGCCGCGCAGCGCGCCGATCCCCGGGATCAGCACCAGGACCAGCGCGACCAGCCCGATGATCAGCAGCACCGGTGCCGCGGCCCGCAGGCGTCGCGGCGGCACACGCAGACCCACGTAGAACAGCACGAGCCCGACCCCGCAGAACATCAGCTGGCGGGTGAACACCGAGTACGACGAGCCGTCGCCGACCGACGACGCCGACAGCACCATCACCAGCCCGAACAGGGTCAGCAGCCCGAAGACGCCGAGGATCAGGTGCAGCGAGGTCAGCGGCCGGCGCAGCCAGCGCCGCAACCGCCGCACGGCCCCGCTGGCGCCGGTGACGGCGACCTGGCCGAGCGTGCGGTCCGGCGCGGCCGGGCTCACCGGGACACCCCGGCGGCGGCCAGACCGGCGACGGCCGCGGCGAACGCGTCGCCGCGGTGGGCGTAGTCGCGGAACTGGTCCATCGAGGCGGCGGCCGGGGCGAGCAGCACGACGTCGCCGGGGCGGGCCAGGCCGGACGCGCGGCGGACCGCGGCCGGCATCGGGTCCTGCAGGTCGGAGGGCGCCATCGGGCCATCGTGTCCCGGCGCGACCTCGTGCACCGGGAGGCCGGGCGCGTGTCGCGTCAGCGCCTCGACGATCGGTGTCCGATCCGTCCCGATCACGACGATCCCGGCCAGCCGCTCGGCGTGCGCGGCGGCGAGCAGACCGAGCTCGGCCGGGTCCACACCCTTGAGCAGCCCGCCGACCACCCAGACCGCGCGGGCGCCGGGCCGGCGGGCGGCGACGGCGGCCAGCGCGGCCCCGGCCGCGTGCGGATTGGTCGCCTTCGAGTCGTCGAGGTAGGTGACACCGGCGTGCTCGCCCACCGGGGCGCTGCGGTGCGGGCCGGGGGTGAACGCCGCCAGGGCCGCGCCGATGTGGGTCGGGTCGACACCGTGCGCGCGGGCCAGCGCGGCCGCGGCGAGCGCGTCGGTGATCCCGGGCGGCCCCGGAGGGACGACGGCGTCGGCCGCGAGCAGCTCCCCGCCGCCGAACGCGCGGTCGGTCAGCACCCCGTCGGCGACACCGAGCTGGTCCGGCCCGGGGGCGGACAGCGTGACCCCGACCCGGCGCGGAGCCGGGGCCCGTGCCAGCAGCCGGGCCGCGACGGCGTCGTCGACCCCGCCGACGGCGACGTCCCCGACCAGCGCGCGGGCCTTCGCCGCGGCGTAGGCGTCCATCCCACCGTGCCAGTCCAGGTGGTCCTCGGCCACGTTGAGCACCACGCCCGCGGCCGGGCGCACCGACGGCGACCAGTGCAGCTGGAAGCTCGACAGCTCGACGGCGAGCACCGCGTGGCCCGCGGCGACCGCGGTGACCACCGGGTGGCCGATGTTGCCGCAGGCGACGGCGTCCACCCCGGCGCGCGCGAGGATCTCGGCGAGCATCTCGGTGGTGGTGGTCTTGCCGTTGGTGCCGGTCACCACCAGCCAGGACGGCGGCGTGTCGCGCAGCGCGCCGAGCCGCCAGGCCAGCTCCGGCTCCCCGATCACCTCGACACCGAGCCCGGCGGCCTCGGCGACCAGCGGGTGGTCGGGGCGTCGCCCCGGCGAGGTGACGACCGTACGGACCCCCTCGGGGATCCCGCCGCCGCGCCACGGCTCGACGCCGTCGGGCAACGAGGCCAGCGCCTCCTCCCGGTCGTCGGACAGCAGCACCCGGGTGCCCGCGTCCACCAGGGCCGCCGCGGCCGCGAGACCGGAGACACCGGCCCCCGCGACCAGGACGGGTCCCCCGCCGAACGGGCCGCTCATCCGGAACCCGACATGGACAGCCACTCGGAGTAGAAGATGCCCAGCCCCATCGCCGCGCAGATCGCGGCGAGCAGCCAGAACCGGATGATGACCGTCGTCTCGGCCCATCCGGCCAGCTCGAAGTGGTGGTGGAAGGGCGCCATCCGGAACAGCCGCCGCCGCGAGGTGCGGAACACGATGATCTGCAGCGACACCGACAGCGCCTCGACGACGAACACACCGCCGATGACCACGAGCAGCAGCTCGGTGCGGGTCACCATGGACAGGCCGGCGAGCAGGCCGCCGAGCGCCAGCGAACCGGTGTCGCCCATGAAGATGCGGGCCGGCGCGGCGTTCCACCAGAGGAACCCGATGCAGCCGCCCATCGCGGCGGCGGCGACCAGGCCGACGTCGAGCGGGTCGCGGACCTCGTAGCAGCCGGCCGTCGCGGCGATCGCGCAGTTGTTGCGGAACTGCCAGAACGCGATGATCACGTAGGTGCCGAGCACCATCGCGGCGGTGCCCGCGGCGAGGCCGTCGAGGCCGTCGGTGAGGTTCACCGCGTTCGACCAGGCGGCGACGATCAGGTTGCACAGCAGCACGAAACCGACGACGCCGAAGCTCAGCACCGTGATGTCGCGGACGAACGACAGGCTCTCCGAGGCCGGGGCCAGGTTGCGCTCGTTGACGAAACGCACGGCGAGGATGCCGAAGATCGAGGCGGTCAGCACCTGGCCGACGATCTTCGAGGTCTTGTTGAGGCCGAGGTTCCGCTTCCGGCGCAGCTTCAGGTAGTCGTCGAGGAACCCGACGACGCCCAGCGCGGTGGTCAGGAACAGCACCAGCAGCGCCGAGGCGGTGATCGGCTCCCGGGTGAACGCGTGCGAGCCCAGATAGCCGACCCAGATGGCGAGCAGGATCGCCACGCCGCCCATCGTCGGCGTACCGCGCTTGGACTGGTGGCTCTGGGGGCCCTCCTCGCGGATCTCCTGCCCGAAGCCCTGCCGCGCGAAGAAGCGGATCAGGTACGGGGTGAGCAGGATCGACACCGCGAGCGCGAGACCCGCGGCCAGGAACAGGCCTCTCACCGGTACACCGGTCCTTCGGTCGTCAGCAGGCCGGCGGCGAGCCGCTCCAGCCCGGCGCTGCGGGAGGCCTTGACCAGCACGACGTCGCCGGGCCGGGTCCGCTCCCGCAGCAGGGTCAGGGCGGCGGGCAGGTCGGCGACGTGCTCGGCGCCGGGCCCGTAGTCGGGCGCCCCGACGGCGACCACCAGGGCCCCGGCGGCGCGTGCGTACTCCGCGACCCCGGCGTGCTCGGCGGCCGCGTCGTCCCCGATCTCGGCCATCGGGCCGAGCGCCGCCCAGGCCCGGCGGTCCGGACCGGCGATCTGCCCGAGCGCGTCGATCGCGGCGCGGACGGACTCGGGGTTGGCGTTGTAGGCGTCGTTGACGACGGTCACCCCGTCGGCGCGGTCGGTGACCTCCATCCGCCAGCGCGACGCCGGCGACGCCGCGGACAGCGCCGCCGCGATCCCGTCCGGGGTGCCGCCCAGCTCCAGGGCGACCGCGGCGGCGGCGAGGGCGTTGGAGACCTGGTGCTCCCCCACCAGCCGCAGCGCGACGTCGGCCGCCCCGGCCGGGGTGACCAGCCGGAACGACGCCCGTCCCGAGGTCAGGGCGACGTCGGTGGCCCGCACGTGCGCGTCCGCGGCGCGTCCGAAGGTGACGACCCGGGCGGAGGTGCGGGACGCCATGGCGGCGACCAGCTCGTCGTCGGCGTTGAGGACGGCGACGCCGCCCCGCCCGCCGGGCAGGTCACCCGGGGGCAGCGCCTCGACCAGCTCGCCCTTGGCCGTGGCGATCGCGGCGCGGGACCCGAACTCGCCGAGGTGGGCGGAGCCGACGTTGAGCACGACCCCGATCCGCGGTGGCGCGATCGCGCACAGCGCGGCGATGTGGCCGATCCCGCGGGCGGAGAACTCCAGCACGAGGTTGCGGGTGCCCGCGTCGGCGCGCAGCGCGGTGTACGGCGTGCCGAGCTCGTTGTTGAACGACTCCGGCGGCGCGACGGTCGGCCCCAGCGGGGACAGCACCGCGGCCAGCAGGTCCTTGGTGGAGGTCTTGCCCGCCGATCCGGTCACGCCGACGACGGCGAGCCCCGGCAGGGCGCCCAGCACGTGCCGGGAGAGGCGGCCGAGCCCGGCCAGGACGGCGGCGCCGGTCCCGTCGGGGTCGACCGCACCGAGGTAGGTCTGGCTGTCGCGCCCCTCGACCGGCGGCACGACGATCGCCGGGGCGTCGACCTCGCGGCCCGCCAGCACCGCGGTCGCCCCGCGGGTGACGGCCTGCGCGGCGAAGTCGTGGCCGTCGGCCCGCTCCCCCGGCAGCGCCAGGAACAGCCCGCCCGGCCCGATCCTCCGGGAGTCGAACTCGACGGCGGTGACCGGTGCGGCGGCGGCCTCGTCGTCGATGCGGTGCAAGCGCCCGCCGGTCACGGCCGCGATCTCCGCCGGCGTCATCTCGATCATCGCCCGCTCGCCTCCACCGGTCCGATCCGTCTTCCTGCCCGTGCGCGGGCCGTGCCGGGTGCCGGCACGGCCCGCCGTGATGCCCCGCGGCGCGTCACGTCGCCGCCCGGATCGCCGCCACCAGCTCGTCGGTGTCGTCGAACGGGTACTTGACGCCGTTGATCTCCTGGCCCGCCTCGTGGCCCTTCCCGGCGACCACCACGGCGTCGCCGGGGCGGGCGGAGCGGACCGCGTAGACGATCGCGCTGCGCCGGTCGCCGATCTCGATGACGTCGCCGCGGGCGGGCTCGGCGAACGCGCCGTCGAGCATCGCGCGGCGGATCGCGCCGGGGTCCTCGCTGCGGGGGTTGTCGTCGGTCACGACGAGCACGTCGGACCGGATCGCGGCGGCGGCGCCCATCAGCGGGCGCTTGCCGGTGTCGCGGTCCCCGCCGCAGCCGAGCACGGTGATCACCCGCGCGTGCGGGCGGACCTGGCGGCGCAGCGCGTCGAGCAGGGCGGCGACGGCGGCGGGCTTGTGCGCGTAGTCGACGACGCCCAGCCAGGGCTGACCGGCGTCGACGCGCTGCATCCGACCCGGCACCGACGCCCGGGCGAACCCGGCCGCGGCCGTCTCCGGGGCGATCCCGTCGGCGTCGAGCACGGCCAGCGCGACGAGCGCGTTCGCGACGTTGTAGCGGCCGGGCAGGCTCAGGGTGACCGGCACGGCGAGCCCGCCGGGGCCGACCGCGGTGAAGGTCTGGGTGCCGTCGGGGTGGGCGGTGAGGTCGCGGACCGTCCAGGTGGCGTGCGGTCCGCGCGGTTCGGAGGAGACGGTGACCGCGTCGCGGTGGCGGGCCGCCAGCCGACGGCCCCACTCGTCGTCGACGCAGACGACCGCGTGCCGCGCGGCCTCCACCCCCGCCCCGCCACCGCCGAACAGCCGGGCCTTGGCCTCGAAGTAGTCGGTCATCGTGGGGTGGAAGTCCAGGTGGTCCTGGGACAGGTTGGTGAAGGCCCCTGCGGTGAACCGGGAGCCGCCGACCCGGCCGAGCTCGAGCGCGTGGCTGGAGACCTCCATGGCCACGTCGGTCACGCCGGCCTCGACCATGACCGCGAACAGCGCCTGCAGGTCCGGCGCCTCGGGGGTGGTGAACGCGCTGGGGAGCGCCCTGGCCGGGCTGCCGGGGACCTGCACCCGGGTCCGGACGGTGCCGAGCAGGCCGGTGGCCCGTCCGGCGGCGGTCAGGCCCGTCTCCAGCAGGTGCGCGACGGTCGTCTTGCCCGAGGTGCCGGTCACCCCGAGCACCCGCAGCCGGGCGGTGGGCTCGCCGTAGACGGCGGCCGAGACCGGCCCGAGGACCTCGCGCGGGTTCGGGTGCACCAGCACCGGGAGCCGGGAGTGCCGGATCTCGGCGCGGTCCGCGCCGGCGGCGTCGGTGAGGATCGCGCCGGCGCCGGCGGCGATGGCCTGCGCGGCGAAGTCGGCGCCGTGCGCCCGGGCGCCGGGCAGCGCCGCGAACAGGTCGCCGGGGCGCACCGAGCCCGCCCGCAGGGTCGCGCCGGTGACGGTGTGCGGCCCGGCGGCGGGGTCGAGCAGGGGGCCGGGGCCGCTGCCCGCGGTGCGCGGGTTCAGCTCGGCACCGGCGAGCCGCCCGAGCAGCGCGACGTCGACCGGGCGCACCTGCGAGGGGCGCTCCGGCAGCGACTCGAGCGGACCCGCCACGTCACCCGTCCCCGTCCGGTCGCCGACCACGCCACCCGGCCCGCCGTCGTGCGCGGTTCCACCGGTGCTCCGGGAGCGGGCGGTGGCTGCGGTGTGGAGGTCGGGCACAGGGCCGGAGATTACCGACCGGCACGGGCCGCCCCTCCCCCCGGTCGGACGCCCCCGACCGCTCACGGAGGAGGTCGCGGCGGGCGGCGGACAGACGACCGACACCCGGCCGTCCGACCAGCCGGATACGGCCATCCGGCGCAGGTTCCGGCCCGGTGGGCGGGCCGCCGGGCAGGGCGCACGGCGGCCCGGCCGACACCCGTACGGGTGGGCAGCGGCCGGGACCGCCCGACGCAGCCGGACCGCACCCGGCCGCGCCGTCACCTGATCTGCAGGGTCTGCACCGGGGCGGGCGTCGTCTGCACCGGCACCGCGTCGCGCTGGGCCAGGTAGGAGGCGATGTCGTGGAACAGCGGGGCCGCGCTCGTCCCGCCCTTCGGGGCGTCGAGCATGATCCCGATCACGAACCGCGGGTCCTGGGCCGGGAGCATCCCGGCGAAGGTGATCCAGTACTGGGAGCGCGAGTACGCCCCGGTCGCCGGGTCCACCTGCTGGGCGGTGCCGGTCTTGCCCGCCACCTCGTAGCCGGGCACCGCGGCGGCGGGCCCGGTGCCGGACTGGCCGTGCGCCTTCTGGGTGACGGCGGTGAGCATCGTCCGCAGCGTCTGCGCGGTCTGCGGCGACATCACCTGCACCGGCTCGGGTGCCTCGGTCGGTACCCGGACGCCGTCCGGGCCGGTCGTCGCGGCGACGATCCGCGGCGGGATCCGGACGCCGTCGTTGGCGATGGCCTGGTACATCCCGGCCATCTGCAGCACGGTCATCGACAGCCCCTGCCCGATCGGCAGGTTGCCGAAGGTCGAGCCGGACCAGGTCGCGCGGGCTGGGACCCGCCCACCGCTCTCGCCGGGCAGCCCGACACCGGTCTTCTGCCCGATGCCCATCTTCGCGAGCATGTCCGAGAAGCGGTCCTCGCCGACCTTCTGCGCGGTCATCAGCGTGCCGACGTTGGAGGACTTCGCCAGCACACCGGTCAGCGTGTAGTGGTCGAGGCCGTGCTCCCAGGCGTCCTTGATCGTCCGGTCGGCGACCTCGATGCTGCCGGGCACGGCCAGCACGTCGTCGGGCTTGGCGACGCCGGCCTCCAGCGCGGCGGCCATGGTGACCACCTTGTTGACCGAACCGGGCTCGAACGGCGTGGTGACGCCCTTGTTGCCCAGCGTGTTCGGGTCCGCGGACAGCAGCTGCGCCGGGTCGAACGAGGTGTTGTCGGCGAGCGCGAGCACCTGCCCGGTCGCCCGGTCGAGGACGACGGCCGACCCGCTGCGCGCCTCGGCGCGGCCCGCGTAGTCGGCCAGCATCCGCTGCACCTGGAACTGCAGGTCGGAGTCGATGGTGAGCTGCACGTCGGAGCCGGACACCGCGGCCTGTTCGGAGCGCACGCTGCCGGGGATGACGGTGCCGCTGCCCTCGGCGGTGTCGGCGATCTGGAAGCCGTCGCGCCCGGCGAGCAGGGCGTCGTCGGAGGACTCCAGGCCGATCCGGCCGATGAGCTTCTGCGCGTCGGCGCTCCAGGTCGCGGCGCCGATGATGTTCGAGGCGAGCGTCCCGTTCGGGTACTGGCGCGCCTCGCGGCTCTCCTCGGCGATCTCCGGGAACTGCCTGCGCAGGTCACGGGCGGGCCCGGGGTCGACCGCGGTGGCCATCACGACGTAGCCGCGGTCGCTGTTCAGCGCCCGCTTCAGCTCCTCGGGGTCGCCGTGGGTCACCGCGGCGACGGCCTCGGCCATCCGGTTCTTGTAGGCGACCGCGTCCGCGCCCTTGGTCGAGTTGATCAGACGCGGGTTGGTGACGAGCGCCTTGGACTCGGTGGAGAAGGCCAGGACGGCGCCGTTGCGGTCGGTGATGGATCCGCGCTCGGCCGGAACGACGATCCGGCTGGCGCGCTGCTTCTCCGCGTCCGCGGTCAACGTGCCCGCCTGCACCGTCTGGACGACGACGAGCTTCGCCCCGGACACCAGCAGCAGGGCGGCCAGCGCCACCCAGGCCAGGCGCAGCCGGAACCGCGGGTCGTCGGCCGGGGACCGGCGCCGTCCACCCCGTGGGCCCTGCCCCCGCGGCCGGGGGCGCGGCGGCGCGTAGACCATCAGTTCCCGCCCGCCGCCCGGGTGTCGGCCGGGACCTCGCGCTCGGTGCCCTCACCGGCACCCTGACCAGCATCCTGCCCGGCTCCCTGACCGGCGCCCGCGGCCCCGCCCGGGGCGGCGTCGCCGCCCTCTGCGGCCGGGTCGGTGGTGGCGGCGCCCGGCTGCCCGGCCGGCGGCGCGGGCGGGGTCTGCGGTGCCGGGGCGTCGGCGGCGGGCGGCACGGGTGGCACGGCCGGCGCCGCGGCGACGGCGGCCATCGGCTCCCCGACGACGTCCACGCGTCCGTCCGGGGCGACGACCAGGCGCGCCGGGTCGGTCACCCGGACCATGCCCTGGGCGGCGGCGCGGTCGGCGAGCGAGCCGGGGCTCTGCAGCACCGTGACCTCCTTGCGGAGCGCCTCGGACTGCTCGGTGAGCGACGCGGTCCGCTCCCGGGCCGCCTGCAGCGAGTAGGAGTCGGCCGCCGCGGCGGTCGACAGCCACAGCGTCGCGATCAGACCCGAGACCAGCAGCACCATCACGACCAGCACGAACTTCGCGCGGCCGGTGTTCTCCCTGGCCGCGGTGCGACGGCGCTGGTCGGCCACCCGGCGGGCGTCGCCGGGGCCGCGTTGGGCCGGGATCCGCGGGGGCGCCGCGGTGCGACGGCTCTGGCGGGTGTCGGGCCGTGCCCGGCCACCGCCCGGGGTGCCCGGGCGCTCGATGACGGGTGTGCTCATCGGGGGTTCCTGCCTCTCCGCCGTGCCGGTACTGCCTGCGTGCTCGGGGCCGTGCCACGGGTGCTCACGGCCCGTCCTCCACGCGCTGGGCCGCGCGCAGCCGCACCGGGGCGGCCCGCGGGTTGCGGGCGACCTCGGAGTCGGACGCCTGTTCGGAGCCCCGGGTCAGCAGCCGGAACTCCGGTCCGTGTCCGGGGAGCTCCACCGGCAGGTCCACCGGGGTCCGCGAGCGGACGCGCTCGGCGAACACGCGCTTGGTGATCCGGTCCTCCAGCGAGTGGTAGGACAGGACGACGATCCGCCCGCCCGGGGCGAGCGCGTCCAGCGCCGCGGGCAGCGCGTCGCGCAGGACCTCGAGCTCGCGGTTCACCTCGATGCGCAGGGCCTGGAAGGTCCGCTTCGCCGGGTGCCCGCCGGTGCGCCGGGACGCGGCCGGGACCACGCCGTAGAGCAGCTCGACGAGCTCGGTGCTGCGGGTGAAGGGGCGCTTCTCCCGGGTCCGGACGATCGCGTTCGCGATCGGGCCCGCGAACCGCTCCTCGCCGTACTCCCGCAGGATCCGGCGGAGCTCACCGGCGGTGTAGGAGTTCAGGACGTCGGCCGCGGTCGGCCCGGTGGTCGGGTCCATCCGCATGTCGAGGTCGGCGTCGCGGGAGTAGGAGAAGCCACGGGCGTCCTCGTCGAGCTGGAGCGAGGACACGCCCAGGTCGAACAGGATGCCGTCGGCGGCGGGCACCCCCGCCTGCTCCAGTGCGCCGGCGACGTCGTCGTAGACGGTGTGCACCCGGTGCAGCCGGTCGGCGTAGGCGGTGAGCCTGCGGCCGGCGAGCTCCAGGGCCTGCGGGTCCCGGTCCATGCCGACGACGGTCAGCCGGGGGTGCGCGGCCAGCAGCGCGGCCGCGTGGCCGCCCATGCCGAGGGTGGCGTCCACGTAGACCGCGTCCCGGTCGCGCAGGGCGGGGTCGAGCAGCTCGGTCACCCGCTCCAGCAGGACCGGGGTGTGCCGCTCACCGGGCGCGCGCTCGTCGCGCGGGGTGGCGCCGTCGCCGGAAGTTCCGTCCACGTGCCACCCCCCGGTGCGCCGTCCGTCCCCGTGGTGTGTGCGTGTGTGTCGTGCCGGCCGGCGTCCGTCCCCGGTCCCGGCCACGGGGCCGGGACCGGGACGGTCGATGTCCGTGGGTGTGGCGTGCCGGCTCCCACAACCGGTCCGCTCCACGCCCGAAGACGCGCGGGCTCCACCGCGCCACCCGAACTCCCCAGTCGGGGTGGGCGCCGGCGCCGTCCCCACCCGGGGGCCGTGCCGAGACGGACCTGGCACCGGGGAAGGTGTGCCAGGGCCATCTCGATCACGGCACCCGGGTCGGGGCGGCGACGGTGGTGTCGTCCGCTGTCGGTCGTGCTGTCCTGCTCGGTACTGCCGCCGTCCGTCGTCCCGCCCGCCAGCGGGACTCAGAACAGCCCGGGCAGAACCTCCTCCTGGGCCTTGGCGAACTCGTCCTCGTGCCGCTCCTGGTACTCCTGCCAGGCCTGCGCGTCCCAGATCTCGGCACGCGTGAACGCGCCGATCACCACGCAGTCCTTGGACAGTCCGGCGTACCGGCGCAGCTCGGACTGGATCGCGATCCGGCCCTGGCCGTCGGGGTTCTGCTCGTCGGTGCCCGAGAAGAGGTTCCGCTGGAACACCCGCGCCGACTCGTTCGTCAGCGGGGCCGCGGCGATCTTGCGCGCCATCTCGGTGAAGGCGTCACGGGTGAACACGTAGAGGCAGTGGTCCTGCCCTTTCGTGATCATGCAGCCGCCTCGCAACTCGTCGCGGAACTTTGCGGGCAGCGTGAGCCGCCCCTTGTCGTCCAACTTCGGGGTGTAGGTGCCGAGGAACACCGACCCCACCTCCACCTGGGACCCCTGTTCGCCCCAGCGATCACCACACTACCCCACACTCACCCACCGTCAACCCGAGACGGGGGGATCTTCCGCCGTTCATCAAATGTTTCCGCAGGTCAGAAGCGGTGGGGGACGGTGGGGGCGCGCGCCGCGCCACCCGGTCGCGCGACGTCCGGAGGCCGTATCGGGCCCGTCGCGCCCGTCCGGGGCGCCATCGCTCCCCCACCGCCGTCGTGGCTGGTCGGAGGCGGTTTCCGGGCCGATCGGGCCGTCCGGGGTGGGGACGGGTGGGGCGACCGTGGGGAGACCGGGTGGGGGGCGGTGGGGAGCCCGACGGACGCGTGGTGGGGCGGCGTGGGGAACCACGGTGGGGCGCGGTGGGGGAACCGCCGTGGAGTGCCGTGGGGCGCCGCGGCGGAGGTGCCGACGGCTCCGGCGGGGGCACTGCGGGGCCCGCCGCGTTCGGCCGTACGGAGCAGCGTCGCGGGGCGGGTGGCGGCGCCCGGTCCCGATCGGGGGACGTTTGACAGACTGGGGTCATCCGAGCCGTCTCCTGAGGAGGCCCGTTGTCGTCGAGCGCGCCGTCCGCGCCCTCCGTACCGCCCGTCCCGTCGCCGTCCGGCGGTCCCGTCCGCCGGGCCGAGGCCAGCGGTGCGCACCCCGGTTACGCGCCCGAGCCGATGGACGCCGTCGCCGTCGCCGACGCGGCGGGCCGGATCGCCGCCGCGATGGCGCGGATCATCGTCGGCAAGCCCGACACCATCCGGCTCGCCCTGGTCGCGATGCTCGCCGAGGGTCACCTGCTCGTCGAGGACGTGCCGGGCGTCGGCAAGACCACGCTGGCCAAGGCGCTCGCCCGGGCCGTCGACGGGGCGGTGAGCCGGGTGCAGTTCACCCCGGACCTGCTGCCCGGCGACATCACCGGCTCGTCGGTCTACAACCGCCAGACCGCGGAGTTCGAGTTCCGGCCCGGCCCGGTGTTCGCGAACGTCGTGATCGCCGACGAGATCAACCGCGCGTCACCGAAGACCCAGTCGGCGCTGCTGGAGTGCATGGCCGAGCACCAGGTCACCGTGGACGGCGGCACCTACCCGCTGGGTGACCCGTTCATGGTCGTCGCCACCCAGAACCCGGTGGAGATGGACGGCACCTACCCGCTGCCCGAGGCCCAGCAGGACCGGTTCACGATCCGCGTCTCGGTCGGCTACCCCGACCCGGCGGCCGAGCTGGCGATGCTCGAGGAGCACGGCTCGACCGACCCGCTGGAGCGGCTGCGGCCGGTGACCGACCTGCGCACGCTGCGGTCGATGATCGCCGGGGTCCGTGGTCTGCACACCGCGGCGGAGGTGCGCCGCTACTGCGTCGAGGTCGTCGGCGCGACGCGGCGGCTGCCCGAGGTCCGCCTCGGGGCGTCGCCGCGCGCGACCCTGCACCTGCTGCGCGCCGCCCGGGCCTGGGCGGCGACGGCCGGGCGCGGGTACGTCGTGCCCGACGACGTCCAGGCCGTCGCCGTACCCGTCCTCGCGCACCGGCTGATGCTGGGGCCCGAGGGGGTCGCGGCCCGCCGCACGCCGGCGGACCTGGTGCGGGCCGCCGTCGCGCGGGTCGCGGTGCCGTCCCCGCCGCGGGGCTGAGATGGCGCCGACCGCGCCGCCGCCGCGGACACCGGCTCCCGCCGAGCCCGGCGCCCCGGCCGCGTCCGGGTCCTCTCCGCCGCTCGCGACCGGCGGCGCACCGCGCCGGGAACGGCCGGCGGGGCTGACCGTGCGCGGGCGCTGCCTGCTCGCCGGCGGCGCCGCGATGGTCCTCTCGGCGATCGCGCTCGACGAGCGCGACCTCGTCCGGATCGGGGCGTTCGTGCTGCTCCTGCCGCTGCTCGCGCTCGTCGTCGCGCTGCGGTCGCGCCGCTCGCTGCAGGTCGCGCGCACCCTGGAGCCGGCCCGGCTGGAGGCGGGCGACGGCGGCACGGTGCTGCTGCGGATCGCCGGCGGCGCCCTGCTGGGCGCGTTGCGGATCGCCGACCACGTGCCCGACGCCGCCGGTCCCGCCGACCGCTACCCGCCACGGTTCACCGTGCACCGGCTCGGCCGTCGCGGTGCCCGGGTCGGCTACCCGGTGCGGCCCGCGGTCCGTGGCGCGTACCGGATCGGCCCGCTGCGCGGCCGCGGGACCGATGCGCTCGGCCTGGCCGAGTTCCGCCACGACCTGCTGCCCGCCGACCGGCTGCTGGTCCTCCCCCGGGTCACCCCGCTCACCGGGCGGCCCGCCCTGACCTCCACCGCCGCCGGGCGCGGCGCCGAGGGCGGCAGCCGCCCCGGCCCCGGCACCCCGGACGTGCTGATCCGCCCCTACCGCCACGGCGACGAGCTGCGCCGCGTGCACTGGCGCTCCAGCGCCCGGCGCGACGAGCTGATGGTCCGCCTCGACGACCGGCCCGACCCGTCCGGCGTGACCCTGCTGATCGACCGGCGCGACAGCGCCCACCGCGGCCACGGACCCGCGTCCAGCCTGGAGTGGGCGGTGGCGTTCACCGCCAGCGCCGCGGTGCACCTGCTCCAGCGCGGCGAGGCCGTCGCGCTCGTCGACGAGTCCGGCGAGACCGTCGGCGACGTGCCGCCCGGTGTGACCGGCGCGGACGCCGTGCCCCCGCGGCTGGAGTCGCTCGCGGTGCTGCGGCCCTCGGCGAGCACCGGGATCACCGCACCCGGCCCCGGGCCCGGGCATCCGGAGGGGGTGCTCGCGGTGCTCGGCGGGACCGCGCCGCAGGACGTCACCGCGCTGGTCTCGGCCTGGCCGCGCGGCGGGCACGCCGTCCTCCTCGACGTCGACACCTGGTCGGCGGCGACGCGGGCCCGCCCGGCGTCGGTCGCGGCGGCCGCGCTGCGCCGTGCCGGGTGGCACGCCACCGTCGTCACCTCCGACATGACCGTCCAGCGGGCCTGGGCCGACGCCTGCGGCTCGCCCGGCACCGCGGGAGCGACCGGATGAGCGCGCCGACCCGGCCCCCCGTGCGGCCCGCGCCGCCACCCGCCGCGCCCGTCGCCGAGACCGCGCCGGCGGGCCGGACGCCGGGCGCACCGGCCTGGACGGTGGTGCTGGGACCGGTCGCGACCGTCGTCGCGGTGCTGCTCGCCGGGACGGCAATGGGCTCGGTCGTGCAGGGCGCAGCCTGGTTCGCCCACGCCGCCGTCGCCGTCGTGCTGGTCGCTCTGGTCGGCGCCCTGCTGCTGCCGCTGCGGGCCTGGCTGGTCGCGCCCGGGCAGCTGCTGGCCCTGATCCTGCTGGTGACGGCGTGGTTCACCGGCAGCGGTGTGCTCGGGGTGCTCCCGGGCCCCACGGCGTTCGGCGAGCTGTCGGGCCTGCTCGGCGGTGCCGGGCAGCAGATCGACAGCGGCCTGCCGCCGGTGCCGGCGAGCCCGGAGATCCTGCTGCTGGTCACCCTCGGGTTCGGCACGATCGCGATCGCGGTGTTCGGTCTCGCGGTGACCGTCGCCGCCCCGGCCGCGGCCGGGGTGCCGCTGCTCGTGGTGTTCGCGGTGCCGACCGCGCTGCAGCCGGACCTGCTGCCCTGGTGGACCGTCGTCGCGGCGACGCTCGGCTACGGCGTGCTGCTGCTCCTGCGCCCGGACCGGCTGCGGCAGATCCCGGCCGGGGCCGCGGTCGTCGCGGTGGCCGTCGTGGGCTCGCTGCTGGTGGGGCTGCTGGCGTCGTCGGTGGGGACCTCGGGTCGCTTCGATGCCACCGGCGGGACCGGGGGCAACGCCGACGGCTCGATCGGGCTGAACCCGTTCACCTCGCTGCGCGGACAGCTGACCCGCAGCGAGCCGCGGCCGCTGTTCAGCGTCCGGGGTCTGGAGACCCCGACCTACCTGCGTGCGCTCACCCTGCAGACCTACGTGCCGCAGGAGGGCTGGAAGGCGGGCCGTCCGCTGCCGGGGGTGCCGCTGACCGGGCCGCTGCCGCCGTCGACGTCCGGGCCGGCCGCCGCGCAGGACGTGCAGGTCGAGAACCTCGGCTTCCGCGACTACTGGCTGCCGGTGTTCGGCGACCCCACCCGGATCGCGGTCGCCTCGCCGAGCTGGGCCTACGACGCCGCCGGCGGCATCGTCTACAGCGAACGCGCACAGTCCGAGGACGGCTGGACCCAGTCGATGCGGCTGCCGGAGCCCTCGGCCGACCAGCTGCGCGCGGCATCCGGCCCGACCACGGTCGACCGGGCCTACCTCGACACCGACGGGGTCGACCCGCGGGTCACCGCGATCGCCCGCGAGGTGACCGCCGGTGCCGCGACGCCGTTCGACCGGGCGATGGCGCTGGAGAACCACTTCACCGGGCCCGGCTCCCCCTTCACCTACAGCCTGGCGACCGCGCCGGGCAGCAACGGCGACGCCCTCGTCGACTTCCTGACCCGCGGCCGCACCGGCTACTGCGAGCAGTACGCCTCGGCCATGGCCGTCATGCTGCGCGCCGTCGACGTCCCGGCCCGGGTGGCGGTCGGTTTCACCGCGGGCGACGCCGACGGCTCCGGGGCCCGGACGATCACGACCGAGGACGCGCACGCCTGGGTCGAGGCGTGGTTCCCCGGGTACGGCTGGCTGACCTTCGACCCGACCCCGCTCGCCGACGGCCGCACCATCGACCCGGCCTACGTCCAGCAGGCCCGGGAGCAGGAGAGCGGCACGCCCGCCGCCGAGCAGACCCCGCAGCCCGAGCCGTCCGCGACACCCCCGCCCCCGGAGGCCGCCGGTCCCACCCCGGAGCCCCCGCCCACCGAGGAGCAGGCGGCGGACCGGCCGACGGCCGCGACCGGGTCGTGGTGGCCGCTGGTCGTGGCGCTGCTGCTGGCGGCCGCGGTGCTCGCCGTCGTGCTGACCCCGGGCCTGTGGCGCCGGCACCAGTACTCCCGACGGGCCGGGCTCGCCCGGGCCGGCGGCGACGGTGCGGCGACCGCGGCGTGGGACGAGGTCCTGGCCGCCTCCCGCGACCACGGGGTCCCGGTGCCGACCGGGGACACCGTCCGCGCGGCCGCCGACCGCATCATCGAGCGGCACGGCCTGTCCGGGCGGCCCGCGGAGGCGCTGCGCGAGCTGGCGGGCCGGGTCGAGGCGAGCTGGTACGGCGGGATGCTGCCCGGGCCCGGCACGCTCGACGGCCTGGTGGACGAGGTGCGGACGGCGATCGCGGCCGGCGGGACGCCGTTGCGGGCCCGGGTGCTGCCGGCCTCGGTCGTGCCGGAGGCGGTCCGGCGCGGGCGCCGTCCGGCCGACGACGACGCGCCGGCCGACGACCTGGACCAGGTCCGCACGTCTCGGCCCGACGGCGACGTACACTGATCGGTGAAGTCGGGAGCACGGCGACACGGGGAAGAGGGTTGGCCATGTCGAGCGCGGAGGATCACGAGGCGCTGCGTGCGCCGGCGCTGACCCCGGGCGCGCGCCGGATCCTGGAGGTGGCGTCGGGGCTCTTCTACCGGTGCGGGATCCACGCCGTCGGCGTCGACACCGTCGCGGCCGAGTCCGGCATCACCAAGCGCACGCTCTACAACCGCTTCGGCTCGAAGGATCGCCTGGTCGAGGCCTACCTGCAGGCTCGGCACCACGCGTGGTGGGAGCTGATGGAACAGAGGGTGGCCGCGAGTCCGGGCTCGGGAGTGCTGGCGCTCTGGGACTCCTACACCGAGAACGTCGAGTTCTCCGGGCGTGGCTGCGCCTTCATCAACGCCGCGGGAGAGCTTCCCGCGGACCATCCCGCCCATCGCGTCGTCCGCGCCCACAAGCGCGCGGTGCGCCGGCACCTCGAGGCGCTCATCCGGGCCGACCACCCCGGGATCGTCAGCCCCGAGGCGTCGGCGAACCTGGTGTTCCTGCTCCTCGAGGGCGCGATCACCCACCACGGCATCGGCGACGACCCCGACCTCCTGCGCAGGGCGCGAGAGGCGGCCGAGCGCCTGCTGCGGGACGAACGAGCGGCGCTGCACTGAGCAGGCAGGCCACTCCGGCCACCCGCTGTGCCCGCTCGCACCCGGCCCGGAGGACCGGGGGCGACCGCATCGTCTCGCAGCTCCGACGGCGACGTGGGCCGGCCTCCGCGTCAGCGCGTGACGGGGTCCGGGCCCGGCCCGGGAAGCGTGCCGCCGGCCAGGCGAAGTCCCCCACCGGCATCGACCGTCCAGCGCAGAGGGTGCGCCTGGCCCCGGTCGGCCTCCCGACCTCCGATCACGTCGCCGCCGTACTCCCGGACGGGCCGGGCACGCCGTGGAGCAGGCGGTGGGGCGCCGTGTCGGATCGCGCTGCCGGCGTTGACGCCCCACGCGACGTCCCGCAGGAACTCCATGACCACGTGCAGAACCTGACGCATCCGAGACCCCTTCACAGATCAGTGAACTCCTGGAGGGTCGACGCTAGGTACACAGATCTGTGAAGTCAAGTCCGGAGCCCACTCGGCGGCGACACCGGCGCAGCGCAGCGGGCCCCTGACGACGCGACCGCCGGATCCCGGTCGCCGAGCCGGGTAGCCGTGGGCAGCGCGCCCCCCTACCCGACCGTCAGGCACCCGGCGACGGTGCCGGACACACGACGGCGGAGCGGGTCACCGAGTCGGTGTCCCGCCCCGCCGGGCGTCACGCGGGCAGTCGCCTGGGGCGCCCGGGCGTCACTCCTGCTCGAAGCGACGCCGGAAGCGCTCCTCCATCCGGCCGGTGAAGCCGCCGCCGCTCTCGCCGGACTGCTTGTCCTTGGGGGCGGATCCGCCCTGGCCGGTCGTCTCCTCGCCGCCACGACGGGCGCCGATCGAGGTGACCGCCAGCAGCGCGCCACCGAGCATGGCGAGGAAGCCGACGATGCTGAGGATCGGCAGGTCGCCGAGCCAGAGCGCCCGGAAGGGGATCCCGGCGACGAGCAGCACGAGGCCCACCACGAACAGGACGGCGCCCTGGATCCGGCGGCGCCGGGCGGGCTTGCTCCGCCGGCTACCGCTGACCGAGGACGCGAACTTGGGGTCCTCCTGGTAGAGGGCGCGTTCGATCTGTTCGAGCAGGCGCTGCTCGTGCTCGGAGAGCGGCATGCCTTCACCTCCGGCACACGTAATCGGACGGTAGGCCGCATTCGGCCCGGGCTTCCTGCCCCGACCGGTACGACGGGCGCCCCAACCTGGGCGTCTGAGGACAAGAGTACGAGGCGAATCGTGCCGCGACCACCCGGACCGTCCAACCCGCTCGGCTGATCGTCGAGCGGACGGTGTTGCGCGGCGTGTCGTCGGTCACCCGGACCGTCGCGGACCCACCCGGACGGGGGTGGGCGGACGAGTGAACGCCGGTCGACCGATCACCGACGGCAGCCGGACGACGACCGTCGGACACCGGCGGCGGGACGGGCGTCAGTACCGCCGGGCGAGCAGATGCAACCGCGGGGCGACCTCGGCGAGGGCGCCGACCTGCGACGCGAGCGCGTCCAGTTCGTCACGTTCCTCGCGGCCCGCCGCCTCGCCCTCCTGACCGGGGCCGGGCAGCCACGCCTCGAGGGTGCCGTCGCCCTGGAGGATCTCGGTCTGCAGGCGTCCGGTCCCGGCGGCGAGCTCCTGCAGCCGGTGCGCGTCGAACCGGCGCAGCAGCCGGTCGTCGGAACCGGTGCGGCCCTCGGGGTCGGTGAGCAGGGCACGGGCCTCGGCGAGCCGGCCGCTGGCGAGGCGCCCGATGAACGCGCCGTAGCGCCCCACCGTCAGCACCGACACCGCTCCGCCCGGGGCGGCGGCCGCGGCGAGCGCGGCGAGCACCCGGTCCGGGCCGTCGACGACCTCGAGCAGCCCGTGACCCAGCACGAGGTCGGCGCCGTCGGCCGGGACGACCTCGGCGAGGGTGTCGACGTCGCCGTTCACCGGGGTGACCCGGTCGGTGACCCCGGCCTCCCCGGCGCGTCGGGCCAGCGTCGCCAGCGCGTTGGGGCTGGTGTCGACGACGGTCACCGCGCAGCCGGCGATCGCCAGCGGCACCGCCCAGGTGCCGCTGCCCCCGCCGACGTCGAGCACCCGGGGCGCGGCCCCGGTGTCCCGGCGGACACGGTCGATCTCCCTGTCCAGCACCCGGAACACGGCAGCCCCGCGCGCTGCTCCGGCCTGCTCGCGTGTCGGCGATCCCACGGCGCCGAGACTAGTGGCCCCTGCCGGTGCCCGGCCCGCCCGCCCGACACGACACCCACGGCGGGGCGCCGACGATCATGTGGACTCCGCCCGGCGACAGTGCCGGACCGCACGGTAGGTTGGGTGGGTGCAGGTCGTCGCCACGCTCAGTCTCAAGGGTGGCGTCGGCAAGACCACGGTCGCACTGGGTCTGGCCGGCGCGGCGCAGCGTCACGGCGTCTCCACCCTCGTGGTGGATCTCGACCCGCAGGCCAATGCCACCACCGCGCTCGACCCGGAGCCGACCACGGCCACCGTCGCCGACGTGCTGGACGAGCCGCGCCGCGCGGTCGTCGAGCGGGCCATCGCGCCGTCGGCGTGGGGCGAGGGCCTCGACGTGCTGGCCGGTGCGGAGCAGACCGAGCGGCACAACCACCCCGACCCGGGGGCGGCGCAGCTGTACCGGCTCGACCGCGCCCTGCAGCGGCTGGCGGGCGAGCTGATCACCGACGACTCCGGCGGCTCCGAGCCCGCCGAGGAGCGCTACCGGCTGGTGATCGTGGACTGCCCGCCGTCGCTGGGGCAGCTGACCCGCAGCGCGCTGTCGGCCGCGGACCGGGCGATCCTGGTGACCGACCCGACGATGTTCTCGGTGTCCGGCGTGCAGCGCGCGTTCGACGCGGTCCAGACCGAGCGCGAGCGGTCCAACGACCGCCTGCAGCCGTTGGGTGTGCTGGTCAACCGGGTGCGGCCGCGCAACACCGAGCACGAGTTCCGGATCTCCGAGCTGCGCGAGCTGTTCGGCCCCCTGGTGTTCAACAGCGTCCTGCCCGACCGCTCGGCGGTCCAGCAGGCCCAGGGCGCCTGCCTGCCGATCCAGGCCTGGGACACCCCGGGCGCTCGGGAGATCTCCGCGGTGTTCACCGCGCTGCTGGGCCGGGTGCTGCGCAGTGCCTCGCGCCCCGCCGCCTCGGCCTGACCGACCTCCTCCCGGATCTGCTCGCCGCGCCCGATCCCGGCGGCCCGACCTGCCCCGGCGCCGGCCGCCGCTCCGGCCGGGGGTCCTCACCGGGGCAGCAGCAGCTGCACCCGGGTCACGAACTGCTCGGCCTGACGCAGCAGGTCGTCGGCGGCGCGCCGGTCGACGTGCCGCCCGATCCCGGCCTCGGCCTCGATCCGCAGCCGCGAGCAGCCGGCGAAGAACGCCGCCCACTCCTCCAGCTCCGGGGCGACCTCGGCGAGGAGCCGCCAGACGTCGCGCGGGGCTCCCCGGCGGGTCCTGGGCCGGGCCCGCATGGCCAGCACCGCCGCCCCGGCACGGAGCGCTGCGAGGTAGGCCGCCGGGTAGCGACGCAGCGGCTCGGTCTCCCGGTGCGCCTCGGCGAGCTGCTCGGCAGCCTGGCGCAGCAGCCCGAGCGCGTCCCGCGACGGCGGAGCGGGCGCGGGCGACCCGAGCGGCGCGGCCGGCCGCGCGGTCTCGCCGGCCGGTCGTGCAGGGCCCCCGCCCGGTCGTGCAGAGCCCCCGCCCGGTCGTGCGGGGCCTCCGGGCACGACGGTGCTGCCCACGGTCGGTCGTGCCGGACCTCCGGTCGGTCGGGCGGCGCCGCCCGCCGACGCGGATGTGCCCGGCAGGGGGATCACCTGCCCGGACCGGCCGGCGCCTCCGGTCGATCCGGGCCGACCCGGCCGTCCGGTGCACCCGGCCCCCGCCGGGTCCGTACCGGTCCGGCCGCTCCCCCGCCGGGACGGCGCCGCCCCGGACGCGGACTCCGTACGGTCGGCAGCGGCCCGTGCCGAGCCCCGCCCCGAGCCCCGTGCCGCGCCCCGTGCCGCGCCGCAGTCCAGCGGCCACAGCCCGTCGGCGACCGGCCGCACCCGGGCGGACCGCCGCGCCGGTGGGGCGGCGGCCACCGGGGTGTCGCCCGGCCGTCGCGTCCCGGCGGACCGCGGCGCCGGCAGCGCCAGGTCCAGTTCCATCGTCCTGCTCCGCACGTGCACCTCCCGCACCTCCCGCACCACTCAGTCGACCTTCACCAGGTCCCACACGCCCGGACCGGACCGCATCCGCAGCACCACCTCACGCGGCGGCTCCTGCGGGTCCTGCACCGACCGGGCGAGCACCCGCCAACAGCTCAGCCGGTCCCCGCCCACCGGCATCGGCGACGGGAACGGCCACGGGGACTCCTCGATCCACTGGTCTCGAACCCCGGTGACCAGAAAATGTTCCCCGCGGCGCGACGGACGCCGGGAGAACTCGACCGGCTCACCGTTCTGCCAGCGCACGTCGATCGCCGCCGGCTGGCGGGACCGGAACAAACGCGAGAAGCCGCCCACTGGCATCACCACGCCCTCCACCCGGTGGCCGGGCCTCGATTCCCACCACCGGAATCGGTCTCCGGGACGCCCGGCGACGGGGTGCTTCCCCCACTCCGCCCACCGGACGCCCCGGCATCGAACGCGCGTTCGACATACGACAGTAGAACGCGTGTTCGATCGTCGCGTCAAGTCGGGTGCCCGGGTGGCGCCACTCACCCACCGACTCCGTGGCGGGGCACCCGGTCCGGACCCGCCGCAACCGGCCGGGCGTGGTGTGATGGGGACATGCACCCGGACACCGACCCCGCCCCCGCGCGGGCGTGCGGTCACCACCGGGGCCGGTGGTCGCGGTGACCGCCGCGCCGTCGCGGGCGCGTCTGGTCGGTCTCGGCCGCGGCGAGTTCGCCGACCGGCTGGGCGAGGCGATCGACGTCTACGTGACCGCGATGGGCTACCCGCGGTCGACCGCACGCCAGCGCCGCTCGCTGTGGCTCGAGCACTCCTACCGGCCGGGCTGGCGCTCGGTCGGCTGGCTCGACGAGCAGGACCGGCTCACCGGCATCGGCTACGGCTACTGGGGCGGCCCCGGGCAGTGGTGGTTCGAGGAGGTCCGCCGCGGACTGCGGGCCCGGCGCGGGGAGCCCGACGCCGTCAGCGCCGACTGGCTGACCGACTACTTCGAGCTGACCGAGCTGCACGTCCACCCGCAGGCCCAGGGCTCGGGCATCGGTGAGGCGCTGCTACGGGCGCTGGCCCGCGACGCCGCCCGGAGCCGGATGCTGCTGTCCACCCCCGAGTACGGCCGCGCCAGGCCCGGCCGGGCCTGGCGGCTCTACCGTCGCGCCGGGTTCGTCGACGTGCTGCGCGAGCACCTGTTCACCGGCGACCCGCGTCCCTTCGCCGTCCTCGGGCGCGAGCTTCCCCTGCTCCCCACGGATCACCCGACACACGCCCCCGAGTGACACCGGGACCGTCGTACCCGGGTGGCACGATGACGCCATGCCGTCGCACCACACCGCGCCACCCGCACGCCGTCGATCCCGGACGCGTGCGCTCGTGCTGCTCGCGGTGCTGGCCCTGCTCGCACTGACCGGCTGCGCCCGGGTCCAGGTGGCCCTCGCCGTCCAGCCGGACGACACCGTCGACGGCACGATCGTCGTCGCGACGCCCGCGGGCGCGCCGGACGGTCGCGGCCCGCAGCTGGCGGTCCCGGCCGACCTCACGGACGAGGTCGAGCTGTCGCCGTACGACCAGGACGGCTTCGTCGGCACCCGCGCGGCCTTCGAGAACCTCACCTTCGCGCAGGTCTCGCAGCTGAACCTGCTCGGCGGGAACGCGTCGGGCCGGGCGAACCTGGAGCTGCGCCGGGTCGGGGAGCGGATCGCCGTGCAGGGCCGGGCCGACCTGACCACGATGCCGGTGGACCGGGCCGACGTGCGGCTCGCGATGAGCTTCCCGGGCGAGGTCGTCGAGTCCGACGGCGAGACCGACGGCGGCACCGTCACCTGGGAGTTCGTCCCCGGTGAGGTCTCACAGATCAACGCCTCGGTGATCTCGACCGATCCGAACGCGCCGTCGATCCTGGGCTGGTCGCTCCTGCTGGCCGGGCTCGTCGTCGTCGCGGCGGGGGCCGCCGTGCTGCTGGCCCGGCGCAACCGGAACCCGCCGATCCGGCGCTGAGGGCGCGCCCGTCCGGTCTCAGGCGGCGTCGCGGCGCTCGTCGGCGAGCACGGCGACGGTCTCGCGGGCGGCGGCCCGGCGGGCCTGCGCGCGACGACGCCGCACCCGCCACCCGACGACGCCGGCGACGACCACGACCGCGAGGACCACCCAGCCGGCGATCCCGAAGGCCTTCTCGAACTGCTCGGCGGCCTCGCGCAGCAGGAAGCCCGCGGTCACGTGCACGGCCGACCAAACGGTCGCCCCGACGACGACGGCGGGCAGGAAGCGCCGCAGCGGCAGTCCGGACGCGCCCGCCGCGGCCGGGGTCATCGTCCGCACCACCGGCAGGAACCGGGCGCAGAGCACCGCCCACGGACCCCAGCGGCGCAGGGTGCGGGCGGCGTCGTCCCAGGCGTCGCGGCCCATCCGGCCGATGATCCGGGACTCGCGCAGCCGCGGGCCGAAACGGCGGCCGATCGCGTAGCCGATCGAGTCGCCGCAGGCCGCGGCGACCGCGACCACCGCGGTGACCAGCACCGCGGCGGGGACGTCCGGGACGGCCATCGCGGCGCCGATGAGCACGGTCTCGCCGGGCAGGACGAGCCCGACGCCGATCGTGGTCTCGCCGAGGGTGACCAGCCCCGCGACGAGCACCACCACCCACAACGGGACGGAGGTCAGGAAGTCGATGATCTCGGTGATGATGGGAGGCTCCTCGGCCGGGGTGACAGGGCCGCGTCAGTCGACGCAGGGCACCCCGTCGGCGGTCAGCTCGGGCTGGGTGTCGGCGGCCGGGGTCGGGTCACCCCGGGGCGCCGCGGCCCGTCCGGTCCTGCCCTCCGTGGTGGCCGGGGCCGTGGACGGTGTCGGCGCGGCGGTGTCCGCGTCGTCGCCGGCCCCGGGGTCGGCCGGCGCCCCGGGCGCGGTCAGCCCGGCGAAGAACGCGGTGACCTGGGCCGGGTCGACCTTCACCGCGACACCCTCGCTGCCGGTCCGGTAGTCGGCCCGGCCGGTGGGGATGGTGCGGAAGGTGACCCGGTCCCCGCGCAGCTGCGAGGCGTGGGCCAGCATCGAGGTGAGGTCCCAGCCCTGGTCGAGCACGACCGCCCCGTTGATCGCCTGCATCAGGTCGGCGACGGCCGTCGGGTCGGTGAGGGTGCCCGCCGACAGCAGCCGGTGGGTCAGCCCCGCGAGGAACGCCTGCTGGCGGCGGACCCGGTCGAGGTCGCCCTCGGGCAGGCCGTGGCGTTGGCGGACGAACTGGAGCGCCCGGGCGCCCTGCACGGTCTGCGGGCCCGCGGCGAAGTCGGCGCCCGAGTAGCTGTCGTGCACCGGGGCCTTGAGGCACACCGGGACGCCGCCGAGCGCGCGGGTGATGTCGGCGAACCCGGCGAGGTTGACCTGGGCGTAGTGGTCGATCGAGACGCCGGTGAGCTCCTCGACGGTGCGCACGAGCAGCCTGCTGCCCGCGGCGTTGGCCGCCCGCTCCAGATCCGGCCCGCTCAGGCCCTGGCGGACCAGGTCCGGCCGGGCCATCGCCGCGCCGCGCGCCAGCGCCGAGTTGATCTTGTGCATGCCGAGGCCGGGGACGTCGACCCAGGAGTCGCGCGGGATCGACACCGCGGACGCGCCGAGGTCGGGGTCGTCCGGGATGCGGACCAGCATCAGGGTGTCGGTGTTGTCCTGGCCGTCGGCGTCGCCGGCGTCCAGGGCGTCCAGGACCTCGCGCGGGAGCGGGTTGCCGCGGGCGTCGACCCGGGAGTCGCTGCCGACCAGCAGGATGTCGGTCGCGCCGTCGGCGACGTGCGGGCCGGTGACGTCGGCGGTGGTCAGGCCGCTGGTGCCGCCGACCATCGCCCAACCGGCGCCGGTGGCGAGGAAGACCGCGACCGACAGCGCCGCGACGAGGCCGCGGACACGGTGCCACCGCGGGGCGGAGGTGCGCTGCTCGGCGCGGGGCCAGGGGGCGACCGGGCGCATCGGCGTGGTGGGACGGGCGCCGGGGTCGGCGGGCCGGGACCGCGGACCAGCCGACGCACCGCCGGGGACCGCCGGCGACGACCGGGGCCCGGCGGGTCCGCCGGAGCGGGGCCACGCCTGCGGCGCCCGGGTGTCGCGCCGGGCCGCAGCACCCCGAGCCGCGGAGGTCCGCGACGACGCGTCGGACGCCGACGGCGTGGCTCCGGAGCGCCTCGTCGCCGCACCGGGAGTGGGCGGGGTCGCGGCCCCCCGGGCCGTCGGGGCGCCGGGCGGACGGGGCGTGCCGGCACGGTCCGGTCGCGGACGGCCCGGGGGCACCGGACCCGGCGGCGTCACGCGCTCCCCCGGTCGCGGACGGCGTCCGGCCCACGACGGCGGTCCTGCGCGGCCACCACGGTGCGGACCACCTCGACCATGCCGGCGTCGGCGATGACGTAGATCTGGTGGCGGCCCTCGCGACGGGCCCGGACCAGCCCGGCGAGCTTGAGCTTCGCCAGGTGCTGACTCACCGCCGCCACCGGCTGGCCGAGGACCGCGGCGAGCGTGCCGACGTCGCGCGGGCCGTCGGCGAGCAGCCAGACGATCTGCAGCCGCGAGGTCGCGGCGAGCATCCCGAACGCCGCGGCCGCGTCGGCCAGCAGCTCGGGGTCGAGGGGCTGCGGGCCCTCGGGGGCGGTCTCCACCGGACCTCCAGACAGTTGCGTCACTTACGCAACTGTTACCGTACCGGGCGGTGCCGGACGCGGTGCCGGGGACCGGAGGAGCACCGTTGGACCGGACGATCGGACGCGACGGTGCCGCGGCGCGGCCACCGCCCGCACCCGCCGGTCCGCCCGCCACGCCCGGCGAGCCCGCCCTGCGGCGCTGGGCGGACGCCGACGCGTTCGCGCTGTTCCGGGGCCTGGAGTCCTCGCGCCGCGGACTCTGTGAGGACACCGCCGCGCTGCGGCTGCACGTCCACGGCGACAACGCCACCGACGCCGTCCGACGCACCGGCGCGGCCGCCCGCGCCCGCCGCGCGCTCGCCGGCCCGTTCTCCGGCCTGATGACGGTGCTCGGGGTGCTGCTCGCCGTCGCCGGCAGCCCCGGCAGCGCGACGCTGGTGCTCGTGGTCGCCGCGCTCGGCGTCGGGCTGCGCCTGTGGCACGCCGTCCGCAGTGACCGGCTCTCGCGGGAGCTGCGGGCGCACGCCGCGACCACGGTGACGGTCCGCCGCCGCCCTGCCCCCGGGACGACACCGCGGGACAGCGAGGTGCCGCCGGAGGACCTGGTGCCCGGCGACGTCGTGCTGCTCGGCGCGGGCGACCCCGTCCCGGCCGACGCGCGGCTGCTGCGTGCCCGGGACCTGCTGGTCGACCAGTCGTCGCTGTCCGGGGAGCTGCTGCCGGTGGCGAAGGCTCCGCCGTCGTCACGGGCGCCGTCGTCACGGGGGCCGCGCCCGGCGCCGCGGCGACGGCCGTCGCGGGCCGGGTCCGACGACGGGCCGGTCACCGCGCACCCGGCGCTGCTGTTCGCCGGGAGCACCGTGGTGCGCGGCACCGCGACGGCGGTCGTACTGGCCACCGGCGCGCACACCCACACCGAGGAGCTCGCCGGGCGCGGCCGCCGTCCCCGGCCGGAGTCGGAGGTGGACCGGGGCCTGCGGTCGGTGCGCCGGGCACTGGTGCGCTGCATGCTGCTCGCGGCGCCGCTGGTGCTGCTGGTGAACGTCGAGGTGTCCGGCGACGTGCGGCAGGCGCTGCTGTTCGCCGTCGTCGTCACGGTGGGGCTGGCCCCCGAGCTGCTGCCGCTGATCGTCGGGACCACGCTGCTGCGCGGCACCACCCGGCTGCGCGAGTCCGGGGTGCTGGTGACCCGTCCGGAGGCCATCCACGACCTCGGGTCGATCGACGTCGCCTGCCTGGACAAGACCGGCACGCTCACCGAGGACCGGGTGGTGTTCACCCACTCCGTCGACGTCGACGGCCGTCCCGACCCCGCCCCGGCGGACGCGGCGGCGGTCGCGGTGCGTTTCCAGACCACCCCGCGCGACGGCCTCGACGACGCCATGGCCGCCGCCGACCGGGACGGGTCGGCGCTGCTGGCCCACGGCCTGCTCACCCGGGTCGAGGAGCTGCCGTTCGACCACGCCCGTCGCCGCTCCGCGGTGGTGCTGCGCGACGCGCACGACCCCGGCGAGCTGGTGATCGTGCGCGGTGACCCGGACACCGTGCTCCCCCGCTGCCCCCGGGTCGCGCGCGCGGGTGGGCCCGTCGAGCTGACCGCGTCGCTGCGGGTCGCGGCCGCCGACGCGGTGGCCGGACACCGCGCGACCGGGCTGCGGGTCGTCGCCGTCGCCACCCGCCGGACACCCCTGCTGCGCCCGCTCGGCGCCGGTGACGACGACGACCCCGAGCGCGACCTGCTGCTGCTGGGCTTCGTCGGGATGGTCGACCCGGTGCGGGAGTCCGCGGCCCGTGCGGTGGAGCGCTTCGCCGAGCAGGGTGTCGCGGTGAAGGTCCTGACCGGCGACGACACCGCGGTCGCCGAGCAAGTGTGCGCGCGGGCCGGGATCGCCGTCACCGGGGTCCTCGACGGCGCCGCGCTGGACGGGCTCAACGACGTCGCGCTGGCCCGCGCGGTGGAGCGCACCACCTTGTTCACCCGGCTCGGACCGCTGCAGAAGGAGCGGGTCGTGGGCGCGCTGCAGGCCCGCGGGCACACCGTCGGGTTCCTCGGCGACGGCCTCAACGACGTCGGCGCGCTGCGGATCGCCGACGTCGGGATCGGCGTCGACGGGGCGGTGCCCGCCGCGCGGGCGGCCGCGGACATCGTGCTGGCCGACCGCAGCCCCGACGTCGTCGTCTCCGCGGTCGAGGAGGGCAGGCGGACCCTGGGCCGCGCCACCCGCTACCTGACCGTGACCGCCGCGCTGAACGTCGGCAACACGCTGTCGGTGCTGGTCGCCTCCGCGGTGCTGCCGTTCCTACCGCTGCTGCCCGCGCAGCTGCTGCTGCAGGGCGTGCTGTTCGGCGCGGCCGCGCTCTCGCTGTCGTTCGACCGGGTGGAACCGGGGTGGACGGCGCGGCCCCGGCGGTGGGACACCCGCGGGATGCTCTGGTTCATGGCGGTCCTGGGGCCGCTGGCCTCGGCGTTCGACCTGGTCACGTTCTGGGCGGTGTGGCGCTTCCTGGGTCTGGACACCCCGCAGGAGCAGGCGGTGTTCCAGGCCGTCTGGTTCTCCGAGGGCATGCTGTCCCAGGTCCTGGTGCTGCTCCTGCTGCGGACCAGGGCGGGACGCGCGTCGCGGCCGGTGGTGGCGACGGTGTGCGCCGTCGTGCTCGCCGGGCTCGCGGTGCCCTACACCCCGCTCGCCCCCCTGTTCGGGATGGCGGCGCCGCCGCCCGCGGTGTGGCCGCTGCTGGCGGCCGTCGTGCTGCCGTTCCTGGCCTGCGTGGCCGCGATCCGGCCGCTGTACCTGCGTCACGTGCTGGGGATCGACGCCGCGGACCTCCGCCGGGAGCGCTGACCGTCGCGGGGCCGGGGACGTGCGTCCCCGGCCCCGCGGACCGGTTCGGAGCAACCCAGAGCAGCTCGGAGCGGCTCGGAGCGGCTCGGAGCGGCTCGGTCAGAGCAGCGAGGACCAGTAGGTCCAGAAGCGCTGCAGGATCAGCGCCGCGATCACCAGGAACCACAGCACGACCGGCACCGCGTGGTAGCCGGCGATCCGGGCGTGCAGCGCACGCGCGCCGCCGCCGAGGGCGTCCAGGGTCGCGAGCAGCGAGTACCAGAAGATCGGGATCGTCACGACCCACACGACCATGCAGTACGGGCAGAGCGCGCCGATCCGGTACAGGCTCTGGACGATCAGGTAGTGCACGAACACGACGCCGAGCGCGGACCCGACGGTCAGCCCCACCCACCACCAGCGCGGGAAGCGGGCCCCGGCCAGCAGGGCAACACCCGTCGTCACCACGACCGCGAACGCCCCGATCCCGAGCAGCGGGTTCGGGAACCCGAAGAACGCCGCCTGCGGGGTCGTCATGACCGACCCGCAGGACAGCACCGGGTTGATGCTGCACGACGGCGTGTAGCTCGGGTCCATCAGCAGTTCGATGCGCTCGACGGTCAGTGTGAACGCCGAGACCAACCCCAGCACGCCGCCGACGACGAGCAGCCACGGCAGGAACCGCGGCACCGGCCCCGGCACGGCCGGGGCGTCGGGGGTGACGCGGGAGAACTCCTCGGTCCGTGCCGCGGAGGGCGCCGCCGGGACGCTCATCGGTTCACCGCGGCGTCGAGGGCGTCGGTGATGTCCTGCACCGAGCGGAGCTGCACCTTCTCGCCGTTGACGAAGATCGTCGGGGTGCCCTCGACGCCCGCGGCGGTCCCGGCGTCCTTGTCGGCCTGGATCTTCGCGGCGGTCGCCGGGTCGGCGATCGCGGCGTCGTAGGCGTTCAGGTCGAGGCCGAGGTCCTGGGCGTAGCCGCGGAACACCGTCGCCGCGTCCGGGGACTCGGACCAGTCGCGCTGGGTCTGGAACAGCCGCTCGTACATCGGGTGGAACGCGCCCTGGGCGCGGGCGGCCTCACCGGCGAGCGCGGCGGCCTCGGCGTTCTGGTGCATCGGCAGCGGGAAGTTGCGGAACACGAACTGCACGCGGTCGCCGTACTGCGCCACCAGCTGGTCCATGATCGGCTGGACCTGGCCGCAGGCGGGGCACTGGAAGTCGGCGAACTCGACCAGGGTGGCCGAGGCGTTCGGGGCGTCGTTGAGGCGGGCGGCGTCGGCGGTGACGAGGCTGTCGGGCGTGCCGGCGGCGGCGCCGGTCTCCGGGGCGTCGGGGCGCGTCGCGAACAGCAGGGCGGCCACGATCAGCGCGAACGCGCCGAGGGCGGCCAGGGAGATCTTCACGTTGCGGGTCATCGGGAGTCTTCCTCCACGGGGCCCGGCACGGTGGCCGGGTCGGAACGGGTGCGGGGACACGGTGGCGGGGTGACCGCACGCCTCAGTTGCGGTCCACGCAGAGGTGCTCCACCGGCGACGGCGCGCACAGGGTCCGTTCCGGTGCGGTGGGTGGCGCGACGCCCGCGTGCCCGGAGGGCAGGACGGAGACGACGGTGACCGGGACCAGCGTGGGGACCGGCACGTCGTCGTCGCGGCGGGGGGCCTGCTCGCAGTCCCCCGGGTGCAGCAGCGTGAGCGGGTGCTGCGAGCAGTCCGAGCCGACGACGACCGCCGGCGCGGCGCCGTGGCCGCCCGAGGCGGTGGCGACGGCGGGTCCCGCGCAGAGCACCAGGGCCAGGACCAGCAACGTCAGCGGGGCGAGGACGCGCACGTGCCTCACCCCACCTCTCCGCTCCGGCCACGGCCGGACGCCTCCGGCAGCGTCGGTGACGATACCGAGGGGCGCTCGCCGCCCCGGCGCTCCCCCACGGCCCCGCGCGGGCGGTGACCGGCCACAGCGCCGGGACGCCCGGTCATCGGTCCGCTACGTTCGGTGCGTGAGCTTTCCCGAGCCCGGCGCGGTGTGGCGCCCCGCCGCGACCACCGAGCGCGCCGTGACCTCCCCGACCGGCTCGTGGACCCGGTTCGCCGCGCCCGGCACGGAGGTCGGTGGCGGGTTCGGTCTGTTCGAGTCGTGGGTCCCGGCGGACTCCCCCGGTGCGCTGCCGCACCTGCACACCGGGTTCACCGAGAGCTTCTACGTCCTCGACGGCGCACTGCGGGTCATGACCGGCGAGACCTGGACCGAGGCCGGGCCGGGTGACCTGGTGCACGTCCCGCACCGGGGCGTGCACGCGTTCCGCACCGGCCCGGACAGCGACGCGCGGTTCCTCATCCTGTTCGTGCCCGGCGCGCCGCGGGAACGCTACTTCCGGGGGCTGGCGGAGTTCGCCGCACGGGCGACACCGCCGTCGCCGGAGGAGGTCGACGCGTTCGCGCTGACCTGCGACCAGGTCAACCTGCGCGACCACCCGGGCTTCTGAGCGGGGCGGCCGGGGCTCAGCTGACCAGACCCGCCCGGAACGCCAGCGCGACGAGCTGGACGCGGTCACGCGACTGCGTCTTGGCGAGCAGGTGCCCGATGTGGGTCTTCACCGTCGCCTCGGAGACGACGAGGTCGGCCCGGATCTCGGCGTTCGACCGGCCGTTGCCGACGAGGACGAGCACCTCCCGCTCCCGCGGGGTCAGCTCGGCGAGCGCGGCGACGGCGTCCACCGACGGCTCCGCGGCGGCCGGCTCGGGCGCGGTGAGCAGGGGCCGGGTGGCGCGCAGCAGCCGGCGGGTGGAGACCGGGTCGACGACCGAGTCGCCGCGGTGCACGGTGCGGACGGCCTCGATGAGGTCCTGCGGGGACACGTCCTTGAGCAGGAAGCCGCTGGCACCGGCGGCGATGGCCTCGGTGACGGACTCGTCGAGGTCGAAGGTGGTCAGCACCAGGACCCGCACCCCGGGGTGCTCGGCGACGACCCGGCGGGTGGCGGCGATGCCGTCGAGGCGGGGCATCCGCACGTCCATCAGCACGACGTCGACCTCGGTGCGGTCCAGCTCGGCGAGTGCGGCCTCGCCGTTGCCGGCCTGGGCGACGACGGCGAGGTCGTCGCAGGAGTCGAGCACCATCGCGAAGCCGGTGCGGACCAGCTCCTGGTCGTCGACGAGCATCAGTCGTACGGGGTTCACCGTTCTCCTCGGGCCGGGGGTGTCAGGGGCAGACGCAGCCGGACCGTCCAGCCGCCGTCGGCGCGCGGTCCGGCCTCGACCGAGCCGCCGTGCAGGGCGGCGCGCTCCCGCATGCCGGTCAGGCCGTACCCGCCGCGCGGCGGGGTGGGGACGGGTCCGCGGGCGCCCTCGTCGTGGACGCGCACGGTCAGCTCGTCGGGGGTCCACCGCAGCTCGACGTGGGTGGGCACGCCGGTCCCCGCGTGCTTGATGACGTTGGTCAGCGACTCCTGCACGATCCGGTAGACGGTCAGGCCGGGCCCGGTCGGGAGCTCCCGCGGGGTGCCGACGGTCCGCAGGTCGACCGGCAGCCCGCCGGTGCGGACCTGCTCGACGAGTGCGGGGACGTCGCCGACGCCGGGCTGCGGACGCGCCGGGTCGGTGTCGGTGCCGTCGTCCGGGCCGGTGTCGCGCAGCATCGACAGCAGACCGCGGACGTCGGACAGCGCGGAACGGCCGGTCGTCGCGATGCCGACGAGCACCTCGACGGCCTTCGCCGGGTCGCGCTGCGCGGCGAACTGGCCGCCGTCGGCCTGGGCGATGATCCCGGACAGCGAGTGGGCGACGACGTCGTGCACCTCGCGGGAGATCCGCGACCGCTCGGCCAGCAGCTCGAGGCGGACCTCCTGGCGGCGGCTCTCCTCCAGCAGCCGGTTGCGTTCGCGCAGGTCGAGGGTGCGGCGGTGGGCGGCGCGGCGCAGCGACCCGAGCAGCCACACCAGCAGCGGGACCGTCGCCATCGCCCCGATCAGGGCCAGCGCCACCAGCGGCGTCATGTCCGGGGAGGCGAACAGGAACGCCGGGCCGCGGGCCACGAACGATCCGAGCACCCCCACCATGAGCACGACCAGCGCCAGCCAGCCCGCCCAGCGGGGCCCGTAGGCCACGGCCGAGTACCCCATGACCAGCGACGGCAGCAGGAACGCGGCCATCGTGCCGGGCAGCCCGAAGGTACAGACCAGCGCGACGACCGCGGTCGCGATCGCGGCCGGCATCGGGTACACCCGGCGCAGCGGGACGGGCAGCGACGCCAGCACGGAGACGACCAGCGCCTCGATCCGCATGTCCGAGCGGACGCCCTTGCCCTCCAGCGTCCAGCTGACCGCGACCCAGATGAGCAGGGCGGCCAGCACGGCGTCGACGACGACGGGGTTGCGCCGGCCGAGTGCCACCGCACGTTCGACGAGGGTCGGGGCCTCCGAGGGCGACGAGCGCAGCGCGGGCAGCCGGCGCACGGCGTCCCGCAGCCGTGTCGCGGTGCTCATCGCGTCTCCTCCCGGCCGGGACGGGCCTGTGGCACCTGTCGCGCCGGCCGCGCAGGCCCCGTGGTCGATGATGTCCGATACCCGATCGTGTCGGCCGCCCGGCCCGCCGTCGTGCTGTCCATGTCCCCAGCCTCGCGCGGGGCGGCCGCGCGAGGCATCGGAGCGGGGTCCGATCCCCGGTCTCCGACCGTGGGCGGAGACCCGGCCGCGCGGACGGAGACGCCGTGCACCAGTGCCTCCAGCGGACCGCGCCCGACGAGCCGGCGCCAGGTCCACGCTGTGACCACCGCCAGGCCCGCGACCAGCGCCGTCGCCGCCCACGGCGCGTCCTGCGGCCACCCGCCGAGTGCGACGAGCAGCGCGATGTGCCCGGCGTACAGGGTCAGCGCGAGCGCGCCGGTCGCGGTGAGCGGGTCGAGCAGCCGTCCCCCGTACCGCGCGGCGAGCAGGCACAGGCCGAGCACCGCGACGGCGACCCCGGCCGCCCCGACGACGTCGAACGGGCTGCCGCTGTGCGGGGTCGCGGCGAGCAGCCAGGCGGGTGTGGTGGTGGCGACCGTGCCCAGGGCGGTACCGCCGAGCAGCTGCAACGCGAGCTCGGCCGGGACGCCGAGCCGGTCGGCGACGGGCGCGACCGACGCCAGGAGCGCGTCGCGCCCACCCAGGACGTCCAGCGCCAGCCAGGACCCGCCGTAGCCGAGCACCGCGCCGGCGGCCCCGCCGGCGACCAGCCGGGTGGCCGCGGTGCGCAGGTCGAGCCGGCCGAGCGCCATCCCGAGCAGCAGGAACGGCATCCAGGTCAGGACGGGGTAGGCGCCGCTGAGCAGCACCGTGTCGAGCGCGTGGAGCAGGCCGGCGGGCGAGGTGAGGTCGGACAGCTGCGCGGTCGCGCCGAGCACCGTCCGGCCGTCGGCGTCGGGGGTGGACCCGAGCCGGGCACGCAGCACCCAGGACAGCAGCGGCCCGGCGACGGCCCAGACCGCGGCGGCGACCGCGAGCGCCCGGGCCGGCGCGAACAGCACCGGCAGGAGCAGCCAGAACAGCACCCCGTAGACGACGAGGATGACCATCGGTCCACTGCTGATCTCGGCCAGGAGCAGCCCGAGGACCACCAGCAGCAGTCCCCGCACCGCGATCCGGCGGCGCAGCCACGCCCGGTTCCGCGCGGTCGGCGCGGCGAGGACGGGCGCGGCCATCAGGGTCAGCGACACCCCGCCGAGCACCGCGAACAACACCGCGGCGCGCCCGGTGACCGCCTGCACCAGCCAGCTCGACCCCGCGGCGACGGCGACGTGCGCGACGATCATGCCGAGGACCGCGAGACCGCGGGCGGCGTCGAGGCCGGCCACCCGTGCCCGTCCGGCCCGGTGCCGGCCGCGCGGCCACGACCCGCTGTCCGGTCGGGCGGGCGGCGCCTGGGGTGCGCCGGGGATCCGGTCTGTCGTGCTCATGCTGCAACGGTGCGGGCCCGGGCCGGTCCGGCGCGTCGGAGCGGGGAACGATCTGCGCCGTCCGACCACGGTCGTACGGTCGCTCCCCATGAGCGATCCCTTCGCGGTGATGGTCGGCGACGAGCGGACCCAGCTGACGGCGTTCGTCGAGGAGTACCGGACGCTGATCGCCGGCCTTCTCGACGGGCTGACCGAGGAGCAGGCGCGACGGCGGCTGGTCCCGTCGGCGACGACGCTGCTGGGGCTGGTCCGGCACGCCGCGTTCATGGAGACGGTGTGGTTCGGCATCGGGGTCCACGGCGCGACGCGCGCGGAGCTCGGCATTCCCGAGACCGTGGAGGAGTCGTTCCTGCCCCGCGACGACGAGACCATCGGCTCGGTCCGGGACCACTACCTGCGGGTGTGCGAGCGTTCCCGGGACGCCGTGGCCGGGCTGGCGCTCGACGACACCGTGACCGGACGCGGGTACCCGATCACGGTCCGCTGGCTGCTGCTGCAGGTCCTGCGGGAGCTGGCCCACCACTGCGGGCACGCCGACATCCTGCGGGAACAGATCCTGGCGGCGGGCTGAGTCGCCCGCCGCCGCCACGTCCGTCGGTCCCCGGGCGGGTCAGGCCCCGGGGCCGGCCGGGGCCGTCGGTGCGGTGCCGCCACCCGCAGCGCCGCCTCCTGCAGCGCCGCCTCCTGCAGCGCCGCCTCCTTCAGGGCCGCCTCCTGCAGGGCCGCCGCTTGCGGTGCCGGCCGCCGGCGGGTGTCCGGTCGACGGGCCGCCGGTGCCAGGGCCGGATCCGGTGCCGGTCGCGTCCGGGGCCCCGTTCCCGGTCCCCGTGCCGGATCCCGTCCCTGCTCCCGGTCCCGGGCCCGACGCGGGCCCGGCTCCCGCCGGGGGCGCCGGGGCCGGTGCGGCTCCGGTACCGGAGGGCTGTCCCGTGCCAGTGCCGCCGGAGCCCGACGGGGTCGTGCCGGCGCCGGGCGTGCCGGGCCCGGCCGGGCTCGTGCCGCCGGGTGGGGTGCCGGGTGTCCCCGGGGTCGTCCCCCCGGCGGGCGCGCCCGGAGCCGCCGGACCGGTCCCGCCCGGAGCCGGGGCAGCCGGTGCCACCCGGCCACCCGCCGCCGGTCCGCCCGGAGCCGGCGGAGCGGAGGGTGCCGCCGGTGCGCGGCCGCCACCCGGTGCCGGGCTCGGTGCCGGGCGCTGTGCCGCGCTCGATGCCGGGAGCTGTGTCGCGGGGCCGCCCCGCCGCTCGTCCGGGCCCGCGGCCGGGTCCGGGCGGGACGCGCGGTCGGGATCCGGGTCGGCCCGGTACCGCTCCGGCGAGGCGGCCCGGTCAGGCGCCCCGTCACCGGAGGAGACCCCGGGCATCGGGACCAGGGGTCCCGGCCCCCCGGGGAGACCCGCGGTCACCCCGTCCGGGCGGGTCACCGCCGTCGGGTCGGTCGCGCCGGGCCAGCCTGCGCCGTCGCTCTGCTCCGACACCAGCGCGACCGCGCCCGCGGCCGCACCGGCGGCCGCCAGCAGGGACCCGACCAGCACCGCTGCCGTGAGCCGGGGCGTCGCGCGCGGCCCGACCGCGGGGACACCGGGCAGGGTCGGGTGCGGGCCGGTCGGCGGTGGCAGCGAGCGGGCGCCGTCGGGCGGTGGGACGGGCGGCGCTCCGGGCACGCTCGGCCCGGCGATGCCCGGCGCAGCGGCAGCGGGCGCCGTGGATCCCGGTCCCGCGGCAGCCGTCGACGCAGCGGCCGTCGCCCCAGCAACCGTCGCCCCAGCAGGGGTCGACGCAGCCGGGGTCGACGCAGCAGCGGTCGCCTCGACGGAGGCGGGTGCAGCGGAGGCCGGGCCCGGCTCTGCGGTGCTCTCCCGATCACGGTCGGCCGTGCCGGAATCCGGCGCAGCGCCCGTCGCGGCGGGCACCTCGGCGGTGAGCACCGGATCCGCGGTCGCGGGGTCGTCGGAGGACGGTGCGGCGGCCTCCGGCACCACACGGGGCGGCGTCACGCCGGCCCCGAACGCCTCGATGCCCGGAGGACCAGGCTCGTCCGCGGGCGGGGCGACGAGCGGCGCCACCCCCAGGAAGGGCGACGTCGGCCGCAGCGGGGGCCGTGGAGGCGGCGGGCGGAAGGGCCGGCGCACCGGCCGGTCCACTCGGTCACCGGCGACGGGGTCGGCGCCGGTGTCTGGACGCCGCACCGCCCCTGCGTCGTCCGCGACCTCACCATCGGTGTGGTCGGCGTCCTCCTGCCTCGACACGAGGTCCCCTCTCCGCACGGCGTTCACGCGATTGTCGAGCCCACGGACACCGCACTCCAGGTGCCGCGACGACCGTGCACCCGTTCGGGATCGCCGACCGCACGGCCGAGTGACCCCACGGACGGTCTGCACGCTCGCCGTCACACAAAGTGACGGAAGAACGAGTCTTTTCATCGAACACCCCTCCGAGGTGCGCGTTGATCCCGATAACGAGTACGCTCCGTTACTAGTGGGTGGGCCGTTCGAGTGATCACGGCTCGTTCGCGGAGTACGGAGGGGGTCGGGTTGTCCATGACCGAGCGGAGGGTGACCGTCCGGCACCGCGGTGCCGGACGGTCGACGACGACCCCCCTGCGCGAGGACCTGCGCGCCCGTCACGACCGCGCCGCCACCGACGTGCGCACCGCGGGACGTCGGGGCGACATGCCCGCGCTGCTGGACGCCACCCGTCGCGTACAGCGGGTCCTCACCGCCGCCGGTCGCGACCTGGGTCCGGACGACCCCGACACGCTCGTCGCCGAGGGGACCCTCGCCGTCGCGCTGCTGCTCGGCTACGACCGCACCGGCGGGCTGGAGCTCGCCACCCACAACCTCGCCGCCCGCGAGGCGCTGCTGGGCCCGGACCATCCGGCCTCACTCGCGGCCGCCGACGCCGTGGCCGCGGCCCACCGGGAGACCGGCGACGCCGAGGAGGCGGTCCGCCGGCACGAGGACGTGGTCACCCGGCGGACACGGGTGCTCGGCGAGACCCATCCCTGCACGATCGCCTCCCGCGCCGCGGTGGCGATCGCGCGTGCCGACACCGGCGACCTGCGCGGCGCGGCCGGCCTGCTCGCCGCGACGCTCGAGGTCGCCGAGCACGCGCTCGGCGACGGGCACGCGGTGACCGACGACGTGCGGGAGCTGCTCGCCGACTGCCGCGCCGCCGACGACGCGGAGCGCGCTGCGGAGCCGACCGCAGAGCCCGCCGGAGAGCCCACCGCAGAGCCCACCGTGCGGCCCGCCGCGGACTCTGCCGGGCAGCCCGCCGACCGCACCGGGCCGCCCACGGGCGTCCTGCCCCGGATGCGCCCGCCGACCGGGGAGCCCGACCCGCCGACCGGCGTCCTCCCCCGGATGCGCCGTCCACCCGAGGACGCCGAGCCCCCGACCGAGGTCCTCCCCCGGACCCCGGACCCGCGCGAGGACACTCTCCCGATCGTCTTCGACCGGCCCTCCGGCCCCCTGCGCGTCGTGCGCTGAGCGGCCCGACGGGCTCGGGCCCGCCGGTGCAGAGTGACCACGGGGCGGGCGACGTCGTCGTGGCCGGGGTCGCGTACGCCCTCGACCTCTCGACACGCTCTGCCCGCAGCCCCCGGAGGACCCCCATGACCCTCGATCCGAGCACCTACACCCAGCTGCGGTTCGAGCGCCGCGACGACGGCGTCCTGCTCATCACCATCGACAACCCGGCGAAGTACAACGCCGCCGACGAGGTCCTGCACGGCGAGCTCGCGCGGGTCTGGCGGGACGTGTCCGCCGACGCCGCCACCCGGGTCGCGGTGATCACCGGGGCCGGGAAGGCGTTCTCCGCGGGCGGCGACCTCGGCATGGTCGAGCGGATGGCCGGCGACCACGAACGCGTCTCCCACATGCTCCGGGAGATGTCCGACCTGGTCTGGAACATCATCGACTGCGAGAAGCCGGTCGTGTCGGCGATCAACGGCGTGGCCGTCGGCGCCGGGGTGGTCGTCGCGCTGCTCGCCGACATCGCGATCGCCGCCGAGGACGCCAAGCTGGGCGACGGCCACGTGAAGCTCGGCGTCGCCGCCGGGGACCACGCCGCGATCATCTGGCCGCTGCTGGCCGGGATGGCGAAGGCCCGCTACTACCTGCTGACCGGCGAGATGGTCACCGGCGCCGAGGCCGAGCGGCTGGGGATGGTCGCGAAGGCGGTGCCGCGCGACCAGGTCCTCGACGAGGCGCTGCGGGTCGCGCACGCCCTGGGCACCGGCTCCCAGCAGGCCATCCGGCTCACCAAGCGGGCGTTGAACTCGTGGCTGCGCAGCGCGGGACCGGCCTTCGAGCAGTCCGCCGCCTACGAGATGCTGACCTTCATGGGCCCCGACGTGGTGGAGGGCGCCGCCGCGCTGCGCGAGAAGCGTCCCCCCGACTTCCCCTCGGCACGGGGCTGAGCCTGGTGCAGGGTGGGTGCACGCGCGTCCCACCACACGCCAGGAGCACCACCGTGACCCTCACCGGATCGCCCGCGGAGACATCGCCCACCGACCCGGCAGGCCGCCCGGCCCTGCTCGCCCTGCACGACCGGCTCGCCGCCGCGGTCCGGCCGGCCGCCGTCGCCACCCGGGCGATCGACCGGCTCCGGATGGCGCACGACGCGTCGCACTTCGCCCGTACCCCGGCCGCGGTGGTGACGGTGTCGAGCGCTGCCGAGGTCGCCGCGCTGTTCCGCGCGGCGGGCGGGGTGCCGGTGACGTTCCGCTCGGGCGGGACGAGCCTGTCCGGGCAGGGGGTCACCGACGGGATCCTCGTGGACGTCCGCCGGCACTTCCGCGACGTCGAGATCCTGGACGGCGGCGAGCGGGTGCGCGTCGGGCCCGGCGCGACGGTGCGCTCGGTCAACACCCGGCTCGCCCGGTACGGCCGGATGCTCGGCCCGGACCCGGCCAGCGAGGTCGCCTGCACCCTGGGCGGGGTCGTCGCGAACAACTCCTCCGGCATGGCCTGCGGCACCGCCGCGAACAGCTACGCGCTGCTCGACTCGGTCGAGCTTGTCCTGCCGTCGGGCACCACCCTGGACACCGGCGCACCCGGCGCCGACGACGAGCTGCGCGCCCGCGAGCCGCGGCTGTGGGCGGGCCTGGCCCGGCTGCGCGACCGGCTCCGCGGCGACACCGCGCTGCGCACCGAGATCGAGCGCCAGTTCGCGCTGAAGAACACCATGGGCTACGGCCTGAACTCCTTCCTCGACCACCACGACCCGGTGCAGATCCTGGCCCGGCTGCTCGTCGGGTCCGAGGGGACGCTGGCGTTCCTCGCCTCGATCACCATGCGCACCGTGCCGGTGCTCGCCCACACCCGTACCGGGCTGCTGGTGTTCGACGACCTCGCCGCCGCCAACCGGGCCCTGCCCGGCCTGGTGGACTCCGGCGCCGCGACGATCGAGCTGCTGGACGCGACGTCGCTGCGGGTCGGACAGGGCGACACCGACGCCGACCCGCGGCTGCGCGCACTGACCGTCGACGAGCACGCCGCGTTCCTCGTGGAGTACCGCGGGCACACCGCCGACGAGGTCACCCAGCTCGCCGGGGACGCCTCCGGCCTGATCTCCGGGCTGCCACTGCGGGGCCCGCGGGAGCTGTCGGCGGACCCGGTCGCGAAGGCCGGTCTGTGGAAGCTGCGCAAGGCGCTCTACGCCAAGGTCGCGGGCGCCCGCCCGCCGGGCACCGCGGCGCTGCTGGAGGACGTCGCCGTACCCGTCCCGGACCTGCTCGCGACCTGCGAGGGCCTGATCGCGCTGTTCGCGAAGCACGACTACGACCACGCCGTGATCTTCGGGCACGCCAAGGACGGCAACGTCCACTTCATGCTGACCGAGACCCTCGACGACTCCGGCACGGCGGGCGGCCGGGACCGCTTCGGCCGGTTCACCGACGACATGGTCGACCTCGTGCTGGCCCACGGCGGGACGCTCAAGGCCGAGCACGGCACCGGCCGCATGATGTCGCCGTTCGTCCGCCGCCAGTACGGCGACGAGCTCTACGAGGTCATGCAGGAGATCAAGCGGCTGTGCGACCCGCAGCGGATCCTCTCCCCCGGCGTCGTCCTCGACGACGACCCCACCGCGCACCTGGCAGGTCTCAAGACCGCCCCGGCCGTCGAGTCCGAGGTGGACCGCTGCGTGGAGTGCGGGTTCTGCGAGCCGGTCTGTCCCAGCCGCGACCTGACCACCACCCCGCGGCAGCGGATCGTGCTGCGCCGCGAGATGGCCGCCGCGCGGGCCGCGGGCGACGACGCCGTACTCGCCGAGCTGGAGGCCGACTACGCCTACGACGGCGTCGACACCTGCGCCGTCGACGGCATGTGCGGCACCGCCTGCCCCGTCCTGATCAACACCGGTGACCTGGTGCGACGGCTGCGCGGCGAACGCGACCACGGCCCCGCCGGCGCGGGCTGGACCCTCGCCGCGAAGCACTGGGGCGCCACCACCCGGGCCGCCGGGCTGGCCCTCACGGTCGCCAAGACCGTGCCCGGCGCCGGGCCCGCCTCCGCGGCGCTGCGCCGGGTCGCCGACCCCGAACAGGTGCCGCAGTGGAGCCCCGACCTGCCCCGCGGCGGCGGGCGCCGGGTCCCCGGCGGTCTGGTGTCCACCGACGCCGACCTCGTCCTGTTCTCCTCCTGCACCGGTGCCATGTTCGGCTCGGCGGGCCCCGGCGCGGGCGAGGCGTTCTCCCGCCTCTGCGGACGGGCGGGGCTGCGGGCGAGCGCACCCGCCGGCCTGGGGTCGCTGTGCTGCGGCACGCCGTGGAAGTCCAAGGGGCTGCACGACGGGTTCGCCGCGATGGCCGAGCGGGTCCTGCCCGCGCTGTGGACGACGAGCCGCGGCGGGGCGGTCCCGGTGGTGTCCGACGCGTCGTCGTGCACCGAGGGCCTGCGGGTGATGGTCGCGTCCGGGCCGGAACGCTACCGCGGCCTGCGGGTCCTCGACGCCGTCGCGTTCACCGCCGAACGGATCCTGCCCACGCTCACCGTGCCCGCCCGGCTGGCCCGGCTCGTCCTGCACCCGACCTGCTCGGCCACCCAGCTCGGCCTGCTCGACCCACTGCGACGCCTGGCCGCGGCCGTCGCCGACGACGTCGTCGTCCCCGACTCGTGGAACTGCTGCGGCTTCGCCGGGGACCGCGGGATGCTGCACCCGGAGCTGACCGCGGCGGCCACCGCCGGGCAGGCGTGGGAGCTCGCCGGGGTCGACGCCGACGCCCACGCCTCCTGCAACCGCACCTGCGAGCTCGGCATGAGCCGGGCCACCGGCCGCGACTACGAACACGTCCTGGAGGTCCTCGAACGCCTGACCCGCGCCGCGCGTCCAGCAGTGACCGGGACGACACCGCACTGATCCGTTCGGGTGGCGCCATGAGCAGTTTTCGTGATCCTGACGCACCTTTTTCGGTCAAGTCCTTGTTTATAACCGGGTGGACAGGGCATGAATGTCCGTGATGCGCGCCTTCGTGGGGGCGGTGCGCACCCGGAAGGAGCACATGACCGTGACCGTGGTGACAGGTGGGTCCGCGGCGAGCGCCGTCATGGCGATCGTCCGCATCGAGGCGCCCGCGGGCGTCGAGGCGGACGTCGTGGAGGCCGAGCTGACCCGTGCCCTGCACACGCACCGCAAGCGTCCGATGACCGTCGAGCTGTCCCTGGCCGACGGCACCGGGCCCTGGCCACGTCGCGGACCGGCCCGGTACGCCTTCGTCGCCGTGCTGACCATGGCCGGGCACTCCGAGCCGGAGCGGCTCGCCGCCCGCATCGAGAAGACGGCCCGCAAGGCGATCCGGCGCCGCTTCGGCCGCCCGGCCACCGCCGAGGTCCGCACCGAGATCTCCGGCGCCGAGGCCGGCGCCTACTGGTTCAGCGTCCGGGGCACGCCGCACCGGCAGTGCTGACCCCCCGGCGGATCGGCCGGCCCACCCGGTGACCGGTCCGGTGGCCGCTCCGGGGCGTGAGACACGACACCGGCGTTTCCGTTCGGGTGCGCCCGTGCCGCATCCTGTGTGCCGCCGCCGACCCGGGCGGGCGCAGACGAGACGGGGAACGACCGTGCCCACCATCCTCACCGCCGAGATCGGCGGTTGACCGCCGCCGCACCGCCTCCCCTCGTGGAGGCCGGCCCGAAGGGGCTCCGGACCGGAGCGCTGGGCCTGTGGGGCAACACCGTCATCGGGCTCGGCGCCACCGCGCCCGCCTACAGCCTGGCCGCGACGCTCGGCTACGTCGTCCTCGCCGTCGGCGAGAAGGCGCCCGCGATGTTCCTCGTCGCGTTCGTGCCGATGCTGTTCGTCGCCGTCGCCTACCGCGAGCTGAACCGCGCGGTCCCCGACTGCGGGACCACGTTCACCTGGGGCACCAAGGCCTTCGGGCCGTGGGTCGGCTGGATGGGCGGCTGGGGCGTCGCGGTGTCGGCGATCATCGTGCTGGCCAACGTCGCCGAGATCGCCGCCGTCTACACCCTGCGCGCGCTCGGGTTCGACGCCGCCGCGGAGAACACCCTGGTCAAGGTCGGTGTCGGGGTGCTGTTCATCCTGGTCATGACCTGGATCAGCCACCGCGGGATCGTGCTGTCCGAGCGGTTCCAGAACGCGCTGATCGTCTTCCAGATCGTGGTGCTCGCCGTGCTGGCCGCCGGTGCGCTGTGGCTGGTGTACTCCGGCGACGCCGGCCCGCAGGCCGTGCTGCCCAGCTGGAGCTGGTTCGACCCGACCGGGATCTCCGGCTCGGCCGCGGCGCAGGCACTGATCCTGTGCATCTTCGTCTACTGGGGCTGGGACGCCTGCCTGGCCGTCGGCGAGGAGACCCGCGGCTCGACGAGCACCCCGGGCCGGGCCGCGCTGCTGGCCACGGTGATCCTGCTGGCGATCTACGTCGTCGTCGCCGTCGCGCTGCAGTCCTACGCCGGGTTCGGCGCGACCGGGATCGGCCTGGCGAACCCCGAGCACTCCGAGGACGTGCTCACCCTGCTCGGCGCGCCGATGGGCGGCACGGCGCTCACCGCGGTGCTGCTGCTGACCGTCGCGGTGTCGGCGGCGTCGTCGACCCAGACGACGATCCTGCCCACCGCGCGCGGCGCGCTGGCGATGGCCGTCTACGGGGCTGTCCCGCCCCGCTTCGGCAGCGTCCACCCCCGCTACGCGACGCCCGGGTTCGCCACCGTCGTCATGGGCCTGTCCGCGGTGGTCTTCTACCTCGTGCTGGGCCTGGTCAGCTCGGACGCGCTGCTCGACACCGTCGCCTCGCTCGGCCTGGCCGTGGCGTTCTACTACGGCATCACCGCCTTCGCCTGCGTCTGGTACTTCCGGCGCACCCTGCTGCGCTCACCGCGCGACCTGCTGATGCGCGGCCTGCTGCCGCTGCTCGGCGGGGTGGTCATGGTGTGGGCGTTCGTGCAGAGCTCGATCGACATGCTCGACCCCGGCTACGGCGAGACCTCCTTCGGCCCGGTCGGCGGGGTGTTCGTGATCGGCGTCGGCATGATCGCGCTCGGTGTGCCGCTGATGCTGGCCTGCGCGGTGCGGCTGCGGCCGTTCTTCCGCGGCGAGACCCTCGACGAGAACACCCCGGTGCTCGTCCCGGAAACCGGTGAGCCGCCCTACGGCGGTTCCTAGACCACACGGGGAGCGACCGGTCACCGCCCCCATCCGGTGACGGTCCCGACGGAACGGACCGACGACGCATCCGCCCAGGTGGGGGGCCGCCACGACGATCATGACCTCGCGTACGGTGCGGCCCATGGCTTCCGACACGAGCAGGTCCACGGACAGCGGCACGGCGACCGGTACCCCGGGGACCGACGACGCGTCCGGCTCCGTCGCGACGGACCGGGCGACCACGACCGGCACGACCGACACGACCGGCGGCACCGGAGCCGACTCCCCCGCCACCGACGCCCCCGCGACACCGGCCGAGAGCGCGCCGACCGCCGCCGGGAGCACGGAGGCGACCGACACGACCGACACCGGCGCGGCCACGGGCGACTCGTCCACCGCGGCGACGCCCGCGCCGACCGGGTCCGACACCCCGGCCGACACCGCGGCGGCCACCCCCACCTCCGAGGCGACCACCGGGACGACCTCGGCGACGACCTCCGGGACGACCTCCGGTGGTGGGCTCGCCGGAGCCGGCGCCGTCGTCGCCGCGGGGCTCGGCCTCGCCTCGCTCACCGGCACCTCGGTCGGCGACATGCTGCGCGAGCGCGAGTCGCTCGTCGGGCAGATCCAGGCCGCGACCGGCAGCCCCGGCGACACCATCGAGTCCTTCTACGGCGCGCCCTGGGACGTCGCCGCCCTGGTCAACGGTGTCGTCGCGCTGGTCGCGGTGCTCGTCGGGCTCGTCCTGGTCCTCGGCCCGGCCGCCCGGCCCGCCGCGGGCGCCTGGGTCCGGCCGGTCGCACTCGGCGGCCTCGTGCTCGGCGTCCTGGGCCTGCTGGTCTCCGGCGGGATGTACCTCGACCTGTTCGCCTCGACGCCGGTGCTCCCGCAGATGCCGGGCATCCCCGGCCTCGGCGGCTGACCCGCCCCTCCGGCCAGACCCGAGCGCGCATCCCGAGACGGCGCATCCCGTGGCGGCACCGACCGGGTCGCCCCGTTCACCCGCTCGATCGCTTCCGCTACCGGTCGCCCCGGTCCCGTCCCTAGGTTCGGCGCAGGTCACCGCCCGGTGACCTGCGCCGCACCCGCCGACCGCGGGCGACCGGGAGGAACCGACCGGGATGAACATCGTGCCGCTCCGGTCCCCGTTCGCGACGACGCTCGTCGCCATGGTCCTGCTGCTCGTCACCGGCGGTGTCGCCGCGGCCGGGCCGCCGGGGACGCCCGAGCAGCGGGTGGCCACCGCGGTCGAGGTCGCCCTGCGCCAGGTGGGGCTGCCGTTCGCCTGGGGTGGCAACGGGCCGGAGAACGGCGACCGCGGATTCGACTGCTCCGGGCTGACCGCCTTCGCCTACGGCAAGGCCGGCATCGTCCTACCGCGGACCGCGCACGACCAGTACCGCCGCGGCCCGCAGGTGCCCGCCGGGGCCGCGCTGCGCCCGGGTGACCTGGTCTTCTACGGCACCGTCGACAAGGTCCAGCACGTCGGTCTGTTCGTCGGGCAGGACCGGATGGTCAGCGCGCCGACGTTCGGGATGCCGGTGCAGACCTCCTGGTACCGGTGGCGCGGCGACGACTACCTCGGCGCGACCCGCCCGGCGCAGGCCACCGACGGCGTCCCGGACCCGGCGGTGCGCGAGACCCCGGACCCGTCGATCCCGGACGAACCCTGGTTCGACGCGCCCGCCGCGCCACCGCTGCCCCGCTGACCGCGCGACCCGCCGGCCCGCGGGACGACGACGCTGCCGCCCACGCGCCGGGTCAGGACGCGTCGGCGACCGGCACGTCGACCGCGACCACGGTGAGACCGGGGCCCGGGACCAGCCGCAGCGCGCGTGCCGCCGGCGCGGCCGGGTCCAGCACCACCACCAGGGAGGCGCCCGTGGCCCGGGCGCGGTCCGCGGCCGCACGCAGCATCGCCACACCACGCAGCCCGAGGAACCCCACCGCGTTCAGGTCCAGGACGACCCGGCCACCGGGCGCGGAGTCGACCGCGGCGAGCACCCGCGCCTCGACCGAGGGGCCGGGCGCGAGGTCGATCTCGCCGGACACGCCGATGACGACGGTCGCGGCAACGCCGCGTCCGACGTGGACCTGCGGGTCGGTGGTGACGGTGTCGGGCGCCGGGACGGCGAGGAGACGACGGGATGGCGTGGGCGCGGTCATGTGTCCGCCAGGGGGAGGTGGGGTCGGTCCCCCACTACGAGGACGGTCGACCCGTGGTGCCGTCGGAGCACGGAGCTGTACCGGACGGCCGAACGGCGACGGCCCCCGAGAGGGTGTCGCCCGTGAGAGACATCGAGCAGATCCCGTCGTCGGATCGACGAGCCCGGACCGTCACCGTAGCCGTCGTCGACACCGGGTGTCCAGGGCGCGGTCCGCTCCTCCGCCGGACCGGCGCCCCGATGCACTCCGCGGGGGCCTCGCCGCCCGGGCCCGGTGCTCCCGGGCGGCGAGGACCCCGGCGGGTCACATGCCCATGCCGCCGTCGACCGGCAGGCCGGCACCGTTGACGAACCGGGCGGCGTCCGACGCCAGGAACGCGACCACGTCGGCGATGTCGGCGACCTCGCCGAGCCGACCCGACGGGGTCAGCTCGACCACCGCGCCGACCGCGGCCTCCGGGCTCTCGAACAGCCCGAGCCCGGCGGTCTCGACCGCGAGCTTCTGCCCCATCGCGGTCGGGACGAGCCCGGGGTACACGCAGTTGACCCGCACCCCGTAGCCCAGCTTGCCCGACTCCATCGCCGCGACCCGGGTGAGCCGGTCGACGCCGGACTTGGTCGCGGAGTAGCCGCCGATGGCGGGGAACGCGATGGTCGCGGCCACCGAGGCCACGTTGATCACGGCCCCGCCGCGGCCGGCCGCGCCACCCGGGCGCATGGCGCGGAAGGCGTGCTTGATGCCGAGCATCGTGCCGAGCAGGTTGACCTCGAGCATCCGGCGGACGTCGTCGGGCTCGGTGTCGGCGAGCAGCTGGGTGACCTCGACGCCCGCGTTGTTGACGACGACGTCGAGTCCGCCGAACCGCTCCACCGTCTCGGCGACGGCGCTGGTCCATGAGGCGTCGTCGGTGACGTCCAGGTGCACGAACCCGTGCTGCTCGCCGAGGGACTTCGCGAGCGTGCCGCCCGCCTCGTCCTGCAGGTCGGCGACGACGACCCGGCCACCGGAGTCGGCCAGCGCGCGGGCCATCCCCTCGCCCAGTCCCTGTGCTCCCCCGGTCACGAGCACGGTGCGTCCGGTCAGGTCGATCTGCGTCACGGCGACTCCAGTGTCGATCGGTGATGTGGGCCACAGGCTGCCGCGATCTCTGACCAGTTGTCAAGACATCGTCGGGCAGGCGTCCAGAACACCGGCGTCGGAGGCGCGCCGGTCGGTTACAGTGGCCCCCTGGCGGACGACGGGAGGGGGCCGCGTGGCACGGGCGAACCCGGTCGACAAGCACGACGCGCGCCGTCGCGCACTGGCGGACTCTGCCCTGCAGACCCTCGGCGAGCTCGGCTACGCGCGGGCGTCGCTGCGCGAGATCGCCCAGAACTCCCCGTACAGCCACGGTGTCGTGCACTACTACTTCGCCGACAAGCTGGAGCTGATCGTCTACTGCGTGCGGCAGTACAAGGCGGTGTGCGTGACCCGCTACGACGGCGCCGTCGCCGACGCGACGACCGCGGACGGCCTGGTCACCGCGTTCGCGGACACCCTGTGCCAGACGATCGTCGACGAGGCCCCGATGCACCGCCTCTGGTACGACCTGCGCGCCCAGAGCATGTTCGAGCCGAACCTGCGCGAGGCCGTCGGGCAGATCGACCGCACCCTGGAGGACATGGTGTGGCGGGTCGTCACCCGGTACGCCGAGCTCGCCGGCACCACGGTCGCGCTCAGCCCGCACGCCGCCTACGGGATGGTCGACGGCGTGTTCCAGCAGGCCCTGCTGGGGTTCCTCACCGGCGACGACCCGCACGCGCTGGACACCCTGCGCACCGAGGTCCGCGACCTGCTGCCGCTGACCCTGCGCCCGGTGCCGGTCGGCGCGGGCGCCGGGGCCTGATCCCGGATCTCACCGGGACCGCGCGGACAGCCCGCCGTCCACGGGCAGGCAGACGCCGTTGACGTAGGCGGCGCGGTCGGACGCGAGGAACACCGCGGCCTGCGCGACGTCGTGTGGCGACCCCATGCGGCCGGTCGGGCTGGCCTCGTGTCGGGCGGCCAGCGCATCGGGGTCGTCGACGACCTGCTCGCGCACCATCGGGGTGTCGATCAGCCCGGGAAGGACCGCGTTGGCGCGGATCCCCTCGCGTGCGTACGTCAGCGCCAGCGACACCGTGAGCTGGTCCAGGCCGGCCTTCGCCGCGCTGTAGACCGGGTAGACGTAGCCGGTGTCGCGGATGGCGGCCAGCGACGACACGTTCACGATCGCCCCGCGACCGGCGGCGCGCAGGTGCGGCAGCGTGTGCCGGCAGGTCAGGTAGGCGCTGGTCAGGTTGATCGCGAGCCCCCGGTTCCAGTCGGCGAGGTCCAGCCCGGTGACCTCGCCGGGCACCACGGCACCGACGTTGTTGTGCAGCACGTGCGGCACACCGAGGGTGTCGACGATCCGGGCGACGGCGCGGGCGACGGCGCCGTCGTCGGTGACGTCGGCGGTGACGGCCAGCGCCGTGCCACCCGCGCCGGTGATCGCCGCGGCCACCCGGGCCGCCTCCGCGGCGTCGCGGTCGACGGCGGCGACCACCGCGCCGGCGTCGGCGTAGGCCAGCGCCGCCGCCTCGCCGTTGCTCAGCCCCCGCCCCGCGGACCCCGCGCCGAACACCACGGCCACCCGGCCCTCCAGCTCCCGCACCGGACCCTCCTCGCGTCGCCGTCCCCCGTCACCCTGCGCCCGCGACGGGGAGCTCGGACACCGACCGCCGACGAGCACCCCCGCCGCCGAGTGCTCCGTCTGTAGGATCGCGGCGTGCTCGGCGACGCGGCGACGACGCTGATCGACCGGCTCGCCGACGAGCTGTCCCGGTCGGTCGTCGTCGACGACCCCGCCGTGCAGGTCCTCTACGCCAGCGCGCACTACGGCGATGCCGACGAGACCCGCGTCGCGGCCGTGCTCAACCGCGGCGCCGAGCCGCGGATCCGCGGCTACGTGCTGTCCCAGGGGGTCCTGACCTGGACCCGCGCCGGGATCATCCCGGCCAGCGAGGAGCTGGGCATGCACGCCCGGGTCTGCGTCCCGGTGCGCTGGGAGGGCAGGCTGCTGGCGCTGCTCATGGTGATGGACGCCGACGGCTCGCTCACCACCGGCGAGCTCGGCCGGATCACCGAGGTCGCCGACCGGCTCGCGTTGCCGCTGCTGGACCTGGCGCGCACCGCCGACGCTGCCCACGAGGACGACCGCCGGGTGCTCGACCTCGTCGGCGACGACCCGGCGGCCCGGTCCCGGGCCGCCGCCGCGCTCGCCGGGACGGGCCGGGCCCCACGGTCGGGCGCGGTCGCCGCCGTCGTCGCGGTCCCCGGGGCCGGTGAGGACGAGGAGCACGCCCGGATCGCCCTGCGGACGGCCCTGTCCGGGCGCCGCCCCGACCCGTGCGGGTGGCTCACCGCGGTCACCGGCAGCGCCGCGGTGCTGCTCGCCGACCCCCCGGCGGCGGGCGGCGGGGACCTTCCCGGGCGGGTGCACCGGGTCGTCGAACGGGTCGCGGAGCTGGCCCACGGCCGGTTCCGCTGTGTCGCCGGGATCGGCGGGCCGGCCGCCGCGCCGGAGCTGCTCGCCGGGTCGGTCGCGCAGGCCCGGACCGCGTGCACGGCCGCGGAGCTGGGCCTGCGGCCCCCGGTGGCCCGGTGGTCGGAGCTCGGGGCGCTCGGCCCGCTGCTCGCGGTCCCGCCGGACCACCTGACCGAGGAGACCCTCCCGGCCGAGGTGCACCGGCTCCGCGCCGCCGACCCCGACGGGCGGCTGGTCGCGACCGTCCGCGCCTACCTCGACGAGGCGGGCAACGGCCCGGCCGCCGCCGCCCGCCTGCACATCCACCGCACCTCGCTCTACTACCGGCTCGACCGGGTCACCCGGCTCACCGGCCTCGACGTCTCCGACGGCGCGACCCGGCTGGCGCTGCACCTGGGGCTCACCGCACTCGACGTCATCGAGGCCCGGGCTCACCTTCGACAGTCGGAGCACGGAACGGCCTGATCACTCGTCCGGCGGAGGTGGTGACCGGAGCCACAGCGCCCCAGACTCTCCGCGGACCCGAGGAGGACACCGATGCCCACCTTCACCACCGCCGACGGCGTGACGCTCGACTTCCGCGACTCCGGCGGCGACGGCGTCCCGCTGGTGATGCTGCACGGCTGGGGACAGACCCAGGCGATGTTCGCCCACCAGCTCACCGGACTCGGCGCCGGCCGCCGCGTGGTCACCTACGACCAGCGCGGGCACGGCGTCTCCGACAAGCCCCACCACGGCTACCGCATCGCCCGGCTCGCGCAGGACCTCGTCGAGCTGCTCGACCACCTCGGGCTCGACCGCGCCGACCTGCTCGGCTGGTCGATGGGCGCCTCGGTGCTGTGGAGCCACATCGACACCCACGGCACCGGCCGGATCCGCAGGCTGGTGCTGGTCGACCAGCCGGCGGCCGTCGCGGCGGTGCCGTGGATGTCGGTGGACGAGCAGGCCGGGTCGGGGGCGATCTTCGACGTCGGCGGCCTGCTCGACCTGGCCGCGAACCTCGCCGGACCGGAGGGCCCGAAGGTGCGGGAGGCGTTCGTCCGCTCGATGTTCTCCGGCACCCCCGCCGAGGACGTCTGGTCCCTGGTCGCCCAGGAGATCACCCACACACCCGCCCACGCCGGAGTGCCGCTGCTGTTCGACCACTGCGCCCAGGACTGGCGCGACGTACTGCCCCGGATCGACGTCCCGACGCTGGTCGTCGGCTGCGAGGGCAGCCACGTGAGCCCGGAGTCGCAGCGCTGGATCGCCGAGCGCGTCCCGGGTGCGCGGCTGCACGTGTTCGGGACCGACGAGGCGAACTCGCACTTCGTGTTCCTGGAGAACCCCGCCGCGTTCGACGCGGTGGTCGAGGACTTCCTGGGCTGAACGCCCTCACGGCGCGGGGTCTCCCCCGGCGTGCGCCCGGGCGATGCCGTGGGCCGCGGCGCGCAGGGCCGGGACGAGGGTGCGGGCCCGGCCGTCGCGCGGCTGCACCGTCGACAGCGCCGCGACGACGGCCCCGTCCCGGCCCCGCACCGGGACCGCGACGCCGGTCGCGTCGGGGTGCACATGGCCCTCGGTGACGACGTGGCCGTCACGCCGGACGCGGGCGAGCAGGACCCGCAACCGGGCCGGGTCGGTCACCGTGGCGGACGTCCGCCGTTCCAGGGGCGCCGCGAGGACGCGTTCCTGCTGGTCGGGCGATGCGTGGGCGAGCAGGACCAGACCGGACGACGAGACGTGCAGCGGCAGCCGCCCGGCGATCCGGGTCAGGTTGACGACGGCCCCGGGGGCGGAGAGGCGTTCGAGGAAGATGACCTCGTCGCCGTCGAGGACGCCCAGCTGCACGTGGTGCCCGACGACGGCGTGCAGGTCCCCGAGGAACGGCAGCGCGGCGGCCCGCAGGGTCAGCGTCGGCGACGCCCGCTGCCCCAGCTCCCACAGCCGCATCCCGATCCGCAGCCGACCGGAGCCGGTCCGCGTGAGCAGGCCCAGCTCGACCAGCTGCCCGACCAGCCGCGACGCGGTGGCGACGTGCAGCCCCGATGCCCGGGCGATCTCGGCGACGCCCAGCTCGGGCCGCCCCGGCTCGAACACCGACAGGATCCGCACCGCCCGGGCCAGTACCGGTTCGCCCGCGACCACGGGTGGAGTGTGCACCTAGGCGGGGGTGACCCGCAGCGGCATCGACGCCCAGGCCCGCATGGTGTTGTTGGGCCGCCGGCGCGGCGGACCGGCGGGCTCGATGGTCGCGACCCGCGCGGCGAGCGCCCGCAGCACCGACTCGGCCTCCAGCCGGGCGACGTGCTGGCCGACGCACTGGTGCAGGCCCATCCCGAACCCGACGTGCCCGGACGGGTCGCGGCCCAGGTCGAAGGTGCCCGCGTCGGGTCCCCAGAACCGCGGGTCCCGGTTCGCCGACCCCAGGAACATCAGCACCTTGCGTCCGGCCGGGACACCCACGCCGGCGATCTCGGTGTCGGTCGCCGTCGTCCGGAAGAAGGTCTGCACCGGCGACTCCCAGCGCACGGCCTCGTCGAACGCGACGCGGGCGAGCCCGGGGTCGGCGCGCAGCCGCGCCCACTGCTCCGGATGCGTGGCGACGGCGTGCAGCACCGCCGCGAGCCCGGTGACGGTGGTGTCGACCCCGGCCGACAGCAGCGACCGCACGACCAGCGGGGCCTGCTCCGGGGTCAGGTCGCCGCGGTCCGCGGCGGCCCAGATGTCGGCGCCGAAGCCGTCGGCGGCCAGCGCCTCCCTGGCGCACTGCGCGTTCACCCACGCCGAGAGCTCCCCGAGCCGCGGCAGCTTCTCCTCCAGCAGCGCGTTGCGCGGCCCGAACGCGTTGAACAGCAGGTCGCCGTAGGGCAGCAGGTTCTCCCGGCCCGCCTCGGGCAGCCCGACGGCGTCGGGGAACACCCGCAGCGGGAACGCCTCGGCGATCGCCGGGACGGCGTCGAACTCGTTCCCGCCGGCCAGCACCTCGTCGACGAGCGCCGCGGCGTCGGCGGCCCAGCGGTCCCGCAGCACGCGCAGCGCCCGGGGGCCGAGGACCTTCCCCAGCACCCGACGCGGCGCGTCGTGGTGCGGCGGGTCGGCCTCCAGCAGCAGCGACGGCGGCCGCCACGGCGCCTCGGTGTGGAAGTTCGCCAGCCCCACCCCGGCCCCGGACCGGAAGGACTGCCAGTCGACGAGCGCGGCCCGGACGGCGGCGTGGCGGCCGAGGGCGAGCACGTCGTAGCGGGTGAGCCGGACCAGCGGGCCGGCCGCGCGCAGCTGCTCGTGGAACGGGAGCGGGTCGGTGAGGACCTCGGGGGCGAACGGGTCGACGTCGGTGGTGGGCAGGTGGTCGAGCGCGGCCGTCATGGGCGCTGCCTTCCGTTCGGGGCGGGTACGGCTCAGACACGACCCGTTAGAGGTCGAGGACCAGACGTGGGCCGACCGAGCGCGAGACGCAGACGAGCATGCAGTCGGCGGCGGCGCGCTCGTCGTCGTCGAGGACGGAGTCGCGGTGGTCCGGGACACCGGCCAGGACGGTCGTCTCGCAGGTCCCGCAGGTGCCCTGCCGGCAGGAGGACAACACGTCGACGCCGGCGTCGGCGACCGCGTCGAGGACGCTCCGCCCGGGTGGCACGGTCACGTCGGTCCCGCGCCGGGCGAGGTGGACCTCGAACGCGGTGTCGCGGACGGCGCCGGTCGCCCGCGGGACGAAACGCTCGGTCCGCACGGTGTGCGACGGCCATCCGGCCGTCGCCCGTGCCAGCGCCGCGAGCAGCGGGGCGGGTCCGCAGCCGTAGACCCGGGTGTCCGGGGCGGGCGCACCCAGGAAGCCGGGCAGGTCGAGCAGCCCCTGTTCGTCCTGGGGGACGATCCGGACCCGGTCCCCGTGCGCCGCGAGCTCCGCGGTGAACGCCATCGACCCGCGGGTGCGGCCGCCGTAGAGCAGCGCCCAATCGGCGCCGAGCAGGTCCGCCGTGGCGATCATCGGGAGGATCGGGGTGATCCCGATGCCGCCCGCGACGAACAGGTAGCGCGGGGCCGGGACCAGCCCGAAGTTGTTGCGCGGCCCGCCGAGCCCGATCTCGTCGCCGACGGCGAGCCGGTCGTGGACCCAGGCCGAGCCGCCGCGCCCGGCGGCCTCGCGCAGCACGGCGACGCGGTAGCGGTGGGCGTCCCACCGGTCCCCGCACAGCGAGTACTGGCGGGTGTGCCCGCCGGGGAGGACGAGGTCGACGTGCGCGCCGGGGGTCCAGTCCGGCAGCCGCCCGCCGTCGGCGGCGACCAGCTCCAGCGACACCACGCCGTCGGACTCGCGCCGGCGGCCCGCCACCCGGACCGTGCGGTTCTCGGCACCGGTCACCGTTTCTCCCCTCGTCGTCGAGGAGCCGAGCATCCGTCGCGCGACCGCCCGCCGGGAAGGCGGGTCTCGCTCAGTGAGAGACGGGGTTCAGAGGGCCCCGGCGAGCCTGCGCCCGGCGGCGCGGCCGGAGAAGATGCAGCCGCCGAGGAACGTGCCCTCCAGCGCGTTGTACCCGTGCACCCCGCCCCCGCCGAACCCGGCGGCCTCCCCCACCGCGTAGAGCCCGGGGATCGGCTCGCCGCGGGTGTCGAGGGCTCGGGACTGCAGGTCGGTCTGGATCCCGCCGAGGGTCTTGCGAGTCAGCACGTGCAGCTTCACCCCGATCAGCGGCCCGGCGGCAGGGTCGAGGATCCGGTGCGGCACAGCGACCCGCCCGATCCGGTCGCCGAGCGAGCGGCGGGCGTTGTGGATGCCCTGGACCTGGGCGTCCTTGCTGTAGGGGTTCGCCAGCTGCCGGTCGCGGGCCTCGATCTGGCCGCGGATCAGGGCCGGGTCGAGCGGCGGGGCGTCGGTGCGGGCGTTCATCCCCGCGACGAGCTCGCCGAGGGTGTCGGCGACGACGAAGTCCTCCCCGTGGGTCGTGAACGCCTGGACCGGGCCGGGCGCGCCCTTGCTGAGCAGACGTTCGCGGAGGAAGGCCGCGCGGCGCCCGGAGGTGATGTCGGGGTTCTGCTCGGAGCCCGACAACGCGAACTCCTTCTCGATGATCTTTCGGGTGAGCACGAACCAGGAGTGGTCGTAGGGCGCGATGTCCGGGGTGGTGCGCAGGTGGCGCAGGGTGCCGAGGGTGTCGTAGCCGGGCAGGTACGGCGCGGGCAGCCGCCTGCCCAGCGCGTCGAACCACATCGACGACGGACCGGGCAGGATCCGGATGGCGTGGCCGGGCCAGACCGGGTCCCAGTTCACGACGCCCTCGGTGTAGTGCCACATGCGGTCGCGGTTGACCAGCCGCACGCCCGCGTCGGCGGCGATGTCGAGCATCCGCCCGTCCACGTAGGCCGGCACCCCGGTGATCATCGACGACGGCGGCGTGCCCATCCGCTCCGGCCAGTACCGGCGGACCATCTCGTGGTTCGCGCCGATCCGCCGGTGGCCAGCACCACCGCGGGCGCGGAGAGCGTGAACTCCCCCGTCACGTCGCGGTTGCTGGGCGCCCCGCGCGGCGAGTCGTCCGGGGCGAGGAGGGCACCGCGGACGCCGGTGACGACGCCGTCGGTGCGGACCAGCTCGTCGACGCGGTGCCGGTGGTGGAAGGTCACGAGGCCGGCCTCGGCGGCCCGCAGCGCGGAGTCGACGAACGGTCCGACGACGCCGGTGCCGGTCCCCCAGCTCACGTGGAAGCGGGGCACGGAGTTCCCGTGGCCGGTCGCGGTGAGGTCGCCGCGCTCGGCCCAGCCGACCGTGGGGAGGAAGGAGATGCCCAGCTCGGTGAGGTAGGAGCGCTTCTCCCCGGCGGCGAACTCGACGTAGGCGCGGGCCCAGCGCGCGGCGTGGGTGTCCTCGTCGTCGAGGCGGTCGAACCCGGCGCTGCCCTGCCAGTCGCTCCAGGCCAGCTCGACCGAGTCGTGCACCCGCATGCGGCGCTGCTCGGGGCTGTCGACGAGGAAGATGCCGCCGAAGGACCACCACGCCTGCCCGCCGAGGTCGACGGGTCCCTCCTGGTCGACGACGGCGACCCGGCGGCCCCGCCGGGTCAGCTCGTGCGTGGCGACCAGTCCGGCCAGCCCGGCCCCGACGACGATCACGTCCGCGTCCATGCCACTCCGTTCGTCGCCGGCCCACCGCACCCCGCCGGGGCGGCCGGTGGACACAGACGTATCAGATCCGCTCAGATCCGCGCAGGACGACGGGAGACGGGCGCGCCGCCGACCGGACCGGATTCACAGCACGTCCACAGCGGTCCGCCCGACGGAGCACAGGGGTGCCCTCTACCGTTGATCGGGTCAGCGGAGGTGAGTCGAGGGAGGTGGACGTGCGGACCGACACCCGGCCCCGCGACGGCCGGTCCCGCCCGCGGTGGCGCCTGCCGGGGCTGCTGGCCGCCGCGCTCGCGGCGTCCGCCGCCGTCGTGCTCACGGTTCCGTCGTGGACACCCGGGCCGCCGCCCCAGGTCGCGACCGCGGCGTCGGCCACGGCGGCCGGTCCCGCCGCCACCCCGGCTCCCCCGACCTCCGCGCCGGCCCCGGCCGGTGCCCCGGTCCCCGCGGGCCCGGCGACGGCCACGCCGGCCGGGCCCGCCGTGCCCGGACCGTCCCTCCCGGTCGTCACCGGTGCCGACGGCACGCCGGTGGCGCGGCCTGCGACCGGCGCCCTGTTCGACGGCCCGGCCGACGCCCCCGGCGACCACTTCTGCTCCGGCTCGGTGGTCGAGTCCGCCACGGGTGACCTGGTCGTGACCGCCGCGCACTGCGTCGCCGACGGCGACGGCACGCCCGCCAGGACGGGCATGAGCTTCGCCCCCGGCTACGACGACGGCACCGCCCCCTTCGGCTACTGGACCGTCACCGCCGCCGCGGTCCCCCCGTGCTGGCTGGAGAGCGGCGATCCCGACTCCGACGTCGCGTTCCTGACCGTCTCACGGCCGGACGGACCGCCGATCCAGCAGGTCACCGGGGCCTACCGGATCGCCTTCGGTACGCCCGGCACCGACGGCGACGACACCCCAGTGACCGCGGTCGGCTACAACGACGGCGACGACGACGCGACGACCGTGTCGGGCACCGCCGGGACGCTCGACGAGGACCAGTGGCAGCTCGACCAGCCCGGCCTGGACCAGGGCGCCAGCGGCGGCCCGTGGCTGACCGGCCCGGACGACTCGGAGATCCTGGCCGTCACCGGCGGCTACCAGCAGGGCGGGGACTCCCCCGACGTCTCCTACGGCGCCGACCTCGGCCCCGCCGCGCAGGCGGCGTACCGCTCGGCCGGGGGGACCGACTGAGCCGGCTCGTCGCGTGGTGGGACCGTCACCAGGTCCCGCTGTACCTGGCCGCGATCCTCGCCGGGGCACTCCTGGGTCTCGCCGTCCCGTGGGCCGCGCCCGCGCTCGGGGCCTCGGTCACCCCGGTACTCGCGCTGCTGCTGTTCGCGACGTTCCTCGCGGTCCCGCTGGTCGACCTGGCGCGGGCGTTCACCGGTGCCCGTTTCCTGGTCACCGTGCTCGTGGCGAACTTCGTGCTGCTCCCGCCGGTCGCGTTCGGGCTGTCCTCGTTCGTCGCCGACGACCGCGGCCTGCTCCTGGGGGTCCTGCTCGTCCTGCTCACCCCGTGCGTCGACTACGTCGTCGTGTTCACCGGGCTCGCCGGTGGCGCGCGGGCGCAGCTGCTCGCGGCGACACCGCTGCTCATGGTGGCCCAGCTCCTGCTGCTGCCCGGCTACCTGTGGCTGGCCGCCGGGCCGGAGGCGCTCGCCGTGGTCGAGGTCGGGCCGTTCGCCGAGGCGTTCGTGGTGCTGGTCCTGCTGCCGCTGGCCGCGGCGGCGCTGGTGCAGGTGCTGCACCGGCGACGGCCGGACGGGCGGGTCGCCCGGGTCGAGGGCGCCGCCGCCGGGGCGATGGTGCCGCTCATGGTGGCGACCCTGGCCCTGGTCGTCGCGTCCCAGATCGCCGACGTCGGCGCGCAGGCCCTCACCCTGCTGCGGCTGGTCCCGCTCTACACCGCGTTCGCCGTCGCGGCGGTCGTCGTCGGCCTGCTCGCCGCCCGGGTGGCGCGCCTGGACGTCCCCGCCACCCGCGCGACGGTGTTCTCGGCGACGACCCGCAACTCGCTGGTCGTGCTGCCGCTCGCCCTCGCCCTGCCCGGCCCGCTCGCCCTCGCCCCGCTGGCCGTCGTCACCCAGACCCTGGTCGAGCTCGTCGCCCTGGTGGTGCTGGTGCGGCTGGTGCCGGTGCTCGTCCCCGCCCGGTGAGCCGGCGGCCCCGTCAGCTGTCGGGGCCGCGACCCGCCCAGCTCCACGCGTAGGACGGGTCCTCACAGGCCCGTCCGCCCTCGCCGAGGGCCAGCGGCCGGAACGTGTCGACCATGACCGCGAGCTCGTCGAAGGACTCCGCCCCGAGTGCCCGCTCGACCGCGCCGGGCTGCGGGCCGTGGCTGTGCCCGCCCGGGTGCAGCGAGATCGAGCCCTGCCCGATCCCGGAGCCCTTGCGGGCCTCGTAGTCGCCGCCGCAGTAGAACATGACCTCGTCGGAGTCCACATTGGCGTGGTAGTAGGGCACCGGCACGGCCAGCGGGTGGTAGTCGACCTTGCGCGGCACGAAGTTGCAGATCACGAAGTTCTGGCCCTCGAAGACCTGGTGCACCGGCGGCGGCTGGTGCACCCGCCCGGTGATCGGCTCGAAGTCGGCGACGTCGAACGTGTACGGGTACAGGCAGCCGTCCCAGCCGACGACGTCGAACGGGTGGGTGGGCACCACGTAGCGGGTGCCGGTGATCCCGTGCGGCCCCCCGCGGTGCTTCACCAGCACTTCGACGTCGGTGTCCTCGACGAGCAGCGGCTCGGTGGGACCGTGCAGGTCGCGCTCGCAGTACGGGGCGTGCTCGAGCAGCTGGCCGTGACGCGACAGGTACCGCGCCGGCGGGGTGATGTGCGACGACGCCTCGATCGCGTAGGCGCGCAGCGGCTCGGACCCCGTCGGGACCCACCGGTGGGTCGTGCCCCGCGGGAGCACCACGTAGTCGCCCTGGTCTGCCTCCAGGGCTCCGAACACCGTCTCGACGGTCGCCGAGCCCGACTCCAGGTAGACGACCTCGTCGCCGACGGCGTTGCGGTAGAGCGGGCTGACCTCCCCCGCGACGACGTAGGAGATCCGCACGTCGGCGTTGCCGAGCACCAGCCGGCGTCCGGTGACGACGTCGACCGACTTCCAGTCCGGCGATTCGAGGTCGTGCAGCATCAGGTGCCGCGGCACGAGGGGCCGGTTCTCGGTCAGCGACTGGTCGCCCGGGTCCCAGGGGGTGGCGTCGACGATCGCCGACGGGACGCCCACGTGGTAGAGCAGCGAGGAGTCCGAGGAGAAGCCCTCCTCCCCCATCAGCTCCTCGCGGTAGAGCCCGCCGTCGGGGCGTCGGTGCTGGGTGTGCCGCTTCGGCGGGACGTCACCGGCTCGCCTGTAGTACGCCATCGTGGCCCTCCTCCGGTCCGGTCGATGTCGGTCTCCGCCCCGGTGCCCGCCTCGGCGCCCGCCCCGGCGCCGGCGGCGAGGACGACGGCCCCGTCGGTGGCCCGGGCGGTGGCCCGGGCGGCATCGGAGGCGGGGTCGGTCGCGCGGTCGTGCCGCGGGCGGTCGCGCGGGCGAGGGCGGCCGCGACGTCGTCGCGGGTCGGGGCGGGGAGCACGGCGGCGACGTGGGCGTCCGGGCGGAGCAGCCACACCTCGTCGGGCCGGGCGGCCAGGGCCGCGGACACCGTCGGGCCGGCTCCGTCCCCCGCGGGGGCACCGGCTCCCGCTCCGGCCGGGTCGGCAGCGGATCCAGGGCCGGCTCCCGCTCCGACACCGGCGGCTCCACCGGCGGCGGGGTCGGGGTCGGGGTGGCCGTCCAGCTCGGCGAGGGCGAGCACGCGGACCGGGCCGGGCGCCGCGGACGCCGCCGCGGTGACCGCGTCCGCGTCGGCCAGCGGGCCGGTGAGCAGCAGGAACCCGTCGCGGGCGAGCGCGCGCAGCCGTCCCGGGCCGGCCGGGGTGCGGACCGGGGCGTCGGGGACGAGCACGCCGGGCCCCGCGGGCGGGACCTCGCCGCGGGCGGGCCGCCCGGCGAAGGGACGACGGGCGTCGGCGGTGGTCAGCGGGGAGTCGACGTACCAGAACGGCTCGGACAGCCGGCCGGAGTCGACCCGCGCCCTGGCCCCGGGGTCGGTCGCCGCCGCGGCGAGGACCTCGGAGCGGGCCCGCACCTGCTCGGCGCTGCGCGGGACCAGGAAGTCCATCGTCGCGGTGGTCACGGCGACGTTCTCCCGTGCCGCCGCGTGCCGCTCGGCGTGGTAGCTCTCCAGGAACTCCTCCGGTGCCCAGCCGTGACCGACCCAGGCGATCTTCCAGGCGGCGTTCTCCGCGTCGGCGACGCCGGAGTTCAGGCCGCGGGCACCGAACGGGGACACCAGGTGCGCGGCGTCGCCCGCCAGCAGGACCCGGCCGCACCGCATCCGGTCCACCACCCGCGAGTGGAACCGGTAGACCGAGGACCAGACCACCTCGTGGTCGACGTCGCCGATGACCGCCCGGATCCGGGCGTCCAGCGCGCCGGACGCGGTCTCGGCGTCGAGGTCGTACCCGGCCGGGACCTGCCAGTCGATCCGGTACGTCGAGTCCGGGCACGGGTGGACCAGCACCTGGCGGCCCGGGTTCGCGGCCGGGTCGAAGTGGAAGCGGCGCTCGGCCGCCCATCCCGGGAGGTCGGCGCGGACGTCGCAGATCAGGAAGCGGTCGTCGAAGCTGGTGCCCTCGAAGGTGACCCCGAGCAGCTCCCGCAGCGCATCACCGCGGGCGCCGGCACAGACGACCAGGAAGCTCCCCGCGACCCGGCCACCGCCGTCGACGGTGACCGTGACGCCGTCGGCGGTCTGCTCGACACCGACAACGTCGTGCCCCCAGCGCAGGTCCACCAGTGCCTCGTCGGCGATCCGCTCGTCGAGGATCTCCTCGGTGCGGGCCTGGGAGAGGTTCACGAAGGGTGGGAAAGCGGGCCGTCCCGGCTCGGCGACGGTGTAGGCGAACAGCTCGGTGTCGCGGTGGAAGGTGCGCGCGGTGGTCCAGGTGACGCCCTCGTCGGCGATCCGGCGGCCGGCGCCGACGGACTCCCACACGTCGAGGACGTCGCGCTGCTGGCAGATCGCCTTCGACCCGACCCGGTCCCGCTCCGGGCGGCGGTCCAGCACGACCGTCGGGACGCCGTGGCGGGCCAGCAGCAGCGCGGTGGTCTGCCCGACCGGCCCGGCACCGAGCACCAGGACCGGCGACGACGGCCAGGTCGGCGCGGCGGACCTCGACACGACGGACCTCGACACGGCTCCCCTCCCCTCTCCGGCTCCTCAGCCCTGCAACCTCGCCCAGACCTCCTGGTCGCGCTCCGCGGTCCAGATCACCGGACGCTCCACACCGGACAGCTCGTCCCACAGCCGGGAGACGTCGAACGGGAGGCAGTGCTCGAAGATCGGCCAGTGCCCGTAGTCGTCGACGAGTGCGGCGTGGGTGGCCTCGAACGCCTCCTTCAGCGTGCCGCCGCGCCCCTGCACCGCGCCGACCTCCCGGATCATGACCTGCAGGAACCCACGGGTCTGGGCGATCGCGGCGTCGACCTCGGCGCGCCCGCGGCTGACCGCGCCGCGCCCGCCGACGAGCTGCTCGGCGCCGAGCGCGGCGAGCCGGTCGAGGGTGTCTCCCGCCCAGTCGCGGTGGAACGCGTCCCCGGTGTAGAGCGCGGCCCGGGCCTCGACGAGGTCACCGGCGAACAGGATGCGGTGCCGCGGCAGCCAGGCGGTGATGTCGCCCTCGGTGTGGCCGCGGCCGTGGAACTGCAGCACCAGCTCGCCGCGGTCCCCGCCCAGGTCGATGGTGAGCCGGTCGGCGAAGGTCAGCGTCGGCCAGGTCAGTCCGGGCACGGAGTCGGCGGCCTCGGCGAGCCGCGGCATCCGCGCGAACTCCGAGGCCCAGTCCTCCGTGCCGCGTTCGGCGATCAGGGCCGCGGTCGCCTCGTGCGCGACGACGGTCTGCGCGTCGAACGCGCTCGCGCCCAGCACCCGGACCGCGTGGTAGTGCGACAGCACGAGGTGGCGGACCGGCTTGTCGGTGTGCTCGCGCAGCATCGCGAGCCACCTCCGCGCGGCGACCGGGGTGGCGAGGGCCTCGAAGCAGACGAGGAAGTCCTCCCCCTCGATCGCGCCGATGTTCGGGTCGCCCTCGGCGGTGAGGGCGTAGACGCCGTCCGCGAGCACCTCGAGGGTCTGCTCCTTGGCGGCGGTGTCGGCGGAGGAGGCGAAGGGCTTGGCCACGGCGGGTGTCCTCTCGGCAGCCGGGAGACACCGGCGGCGACCGTGGCGTCCCCTCATCGGGACCTGTGACCGGCCGGACCTGCCCGACGATCAAAGGTTGAAGCACTTGTCCGGAACCGTAGAGGGCCGCGGGGCCCGGCGCCAGGGCCGATCCGGCGGCACGCGCCGAGCGGTTCAGGTCCGCCGGTTGATCCAGTCCGCCCGGTGCGCGGCCCGGGAGAGGCGGACCAGCAGGGTGTTGAGCGTCGCGAGGTCGGCGGCGCCGAGCAGCGCCGCCCACTCCGACTCGCGACGGTTGTGGGTCCCGAACGCGGCGACCAGCCGCTCGACACCGGCGTCGGTCAGGGACAGGTGCACGGTCCGCCGGTCCCCCGCGGCGGGCGTGCGCCGGACGAGCTCCCCGGCGGCGAGGGTGTTGGCCAGGCTGGACACCGCGGCCCGGCTCATCCCGCACAGCTCCGCCGCCCGGCCCGCCTCCTGCCCGCCCGCGACCCAGAGCGTGAACAGCAGCCGGAACGCCGACCAGCTCCATCCCGCGGGGCGGTGGACGGTCGACTCGAGGTCGTAGACCAGGGAGCTCGTGAGCCGGTGCAGGTTCAGCACCAGCGCCATGGCCGCGCGGTCGGTGCCGGGGAGGCGCTCGCCGGTGCGGGCGAGGGCGACGTCGGTGAAGGCGAGGAACCCGTCCCCGCCGCCGTCCCCGCTGTCGTTCCCGCTGCTGTTCCCGCTGCCGTCGGCTCGGTCCTGCGCGACCGGCGACCGGTCCGACGACCGCACCCCGGCTCCCGGCGGGTCCCCGCCCGGCCCGGCGGTCCCGATCCGGGCCGGGCCGTCGCCGAGCCCCGCGAGGAACGCCGCGACCACCTCGCGCGGCGCCGACCCCGCTCCACCCGACCCCGCGCCACCCGGCCCCGGCGACGTCCCCCTTGCACCGGTCCCCGGCGTCGCCGCCTCCCCGTCCGGCCCGAGCGCCGACCCCGGCCCGCCGGGCCCCGGCGCGGCCAGCGCCTGCACCCCGTGGAGCAGCGCCAGCAGCTGCTCCACGAGCACCCCGTCCGGCGCCGGGGCGACGATCTCGCCCGCCCGCCGCGCCTCGTCGATCCGGGCCGCCAGCCGGACCCGCCACCGCGCGGTCACCTCGGCGAGGACCGCGGCCGGCCCTGCCCCGGACGCCGCGACCCGGGCGAACGGCGTCCCGGTGTGCGCGGTGACCTCGTCGCAGAACACCCGCAGTGCCGGGAGCCCGGCCTGCCCGGCCGCGCGCTGCGCCACCCGGGCGTCGGGGCCGTCGAGCGCCCGCCGGAAGGCGTACTCCACGATCGCGGCGCGGCCGGCGAAGTAGTGCCCGGGGGCCCCGTGCGCGACCCCCAGCGCCGCGCTGACGTCCCGCAGCGTGACCGCGGCCGGGCCGTGCTCGGCGATCAGCCGCCAGGCGGCGTCGGCGATCTCGCCCCGGCGCTGCTCGTGGTCCACCCGCTTCGGCACGGCCGCTCCTCGTGGTAGCTCACCGTTTTTCTACACGAGGAGAAACATAGGTGCGCATCCAGATCCCGACGGTCCTAGTCCATTCGGGCTAACGATAAGTGGTCGTCGCACGTCACCGGGGTCGTAGTGGATCAGTTGAGGTGGGCAACGGGGCCGCTCGAACCCCGTTGCGCAGCGAGGCGCGACCGGGCGGCACCGGTGGAAGGCTCCCCGATGAAGAAGACGAAGCGAGCCGCCGTCGCGCTCGTCGTCGCCGGCCTGCTCGCCGGTGCGGCGGTCGGTGCCGGGTCGGCGCTCGCGGCGCCGGACGCGCGGGCGGACACGGCGGGTCCCGACCTGCTGCGCGCCCCCGCCGTCGACGCGCCCCAGCTGCAGAACACCGGCATCTGGTCCGCCGACCCGATCGGCATCTGCATGACCAGCGCCTACCGCCACGGCGAGTACGTGCACCAGGGCTGCGTCTACGACGACGAGGGCGGCGGCAACCAGTACCGCTGGCCCAACGACACCCTGCTGCGCAACTACACCTACCCCGAGAACGCCGCCTACCGGCGCAACGCCGCGGACATCCTCGAGGTCCGCGCGAAGCCGCAGGACGACGCGACCGCGTTCCGGGTCACGATGAACACGATGACCGACCCCGGGCTGCTCGGCCTGACCCTCGCCCTCGGCGGCTCGGACACCCCGCGCGAGGCCCCGCACGGCGCGAACACCGTCATGCCGGCCCAGCTGTTCGTGACGGTGCACGGCAACGAGGGCGACATCGTCGACGCGGCCACCGGGCGGACCCTGCCGGACGCGCCCGAGGTGCACGTCGACCTCGAGCGACGCCAGGTCGAGATCCGGGTGCCGCACTCCGCGTGGGACCCCGCCGACGGGACGCAGCGCCTCGCCGCCGCGGCCGGGCTGTGGGACCGCGACGCCGACGCCTACCTCGTCCCGCAGGTCACCGCGGACGAGTCCCACCCCGGCGGCGCGGTCCTCGGCGACCCGACGCCGTCGGCGTTCTTCGACGCGGCGTTCCGCTTCCACGAGCCCTTCGAGGCGCCCTACCGCAACAACGACCAGAAGCGCGCGATCGCGAACGGCGACCTGTCGGAGTTCTTCGCCGACGTCGACTTCGGGAAGCTCCGCGCCGGTACCGACGACGAGTCCGGCGTCCCCACCTCCGGCTACGTGACCCGCGTGTTCGCCTCGCACTCGGAGAAGGAGCAGGGCCGACGGCTGCCCTCGGACCCGGGCGGGCCCGCACCGGGCACCGGCCTGCAGCAGGGCGGCATCGCCACCGGCTCCGGCGAGGGCTCCGGCGACCAGCGGCCGAGCGCGTCGTTCGGCTACCCCTGCCGCGACGACTGCGTCCCCGACCTGCCGGGCCGCATGCAGCGCTACACGGTCTACGTCCCCGAGGCCCCCGCGCCGTCGCACGGCTACGCCTCGCTGCTCTGGACCCAGGGCTACGCGCTGCGCCCCGGCGACGACGTCGCCGGCGACCGTGACCTCTACCGGCAGTTCGCCGACCGGCCGGGCGACCCCACGATGGTGATCGACGTCGACTTCCGCGGCGCCGACAACTGGGGCTACGGCGAGGGCGGCGCGATCGTCTTCGAGGCGCTGGCCGACGCCCGTCGCCACTACGACCTCGACCGCGAGCGCACCGCGATGGGCGGCTTCTCCTCCGGCGCCTACACCGCGAACAAGCTGTCGCTGACCTTCCCCGACGTGTTCAACAAGGCCTTCATCTGCGACGGGCTGAACGTGGCCCCGTCGCTGCCGGGGGTCAACGGGGTGGCCGACGAGCTGGCCGAGGCCGGCGTCGACACCGTCACCAAGCACGAGCCCGGGTCGAAGATCTCCGAGCTGCTGCCCAGCCGGCGCAACCAGCCGGTGATGGAGTGGGCCGGGGTCAACGACGACTTCATCCCCTACCCCATCACCCGCGAGCGGGCCGACCTCTACAAGGCCGGGGACTACGACTACGAGTTCATCAGCCACGTCGGCCTCGCCGCCGAGCACCTCGTGATGTGCAAGAACGGCATGTGGGACCTGGCCGCCCGCTGGATGGGCGACGAGCCCCGCGCGGTCGACCCGCCGCACGTCACCTACGTGCGCAACCCGCTCATGGACGACCCGGAGGCCGGCCTCGTCGGGGACCACGCCTACTGGCTGTCGGGCATCCAGAGCCGCGACCCGCACGAGCTGGGCGCGATCGACGTGGTCACCCGGGGGCAGGGCCGTGCCGAGGCGCCGGTCCCGGCGGCCGGTCAGGAGGTCGGGCAGGTCGAGGGGACCTTCTCGCCGGTCAACCCGTACCTGCGGGAGTTCCGCCACCTCGACGCGCCGGTGGACGCCGACGCCGAGAACGTGCTGGAGATCCGCTCGGCCGGGGTCGGCACCGTGACCGTCGACCCGGAGCGCGCCGGGGTGGACTGCGACGCCCGCCTCGACGTGCACACCGACGGCCCGTTGACCGTCATGCTCGACGGCTGCGGCAGGACCGAGTCCTTCGACGGCAACGACTCCGGCGGGCTGGCGAAGCCCGCGACGTTCGCGCCGGTCGACCCGCTCGAGCCGGTGGGCAACCCGCTGCAGGGCACCCCGCTCACACCGGAGGTGGGCAACGTCCCGCAGGCCCCGCTGCAGGGGCTCCCGCCGCTGCGGTTCCCGCCGAACCAGCTCGGCCAGGACCCCGCGCCCGGTGACGGCGCGCAGGAGTCCCCGACCGGCTGACCCCGGCCGCGCGCGAACGGCCCCTCGTACGAACGTCTCGTACGAGGGGCCGTTCGTGCGCACGCCTCGTGTGGGCGCCCGCGTGGGGCGCCGTGCGCGAGGCGCCGCGGGGGGTCAGGCCTTCAGCAGTGCCTCGGCGAGCCCCTCGGCGGCGGTGAAGCAGCCCTCGTGGCTGCCGGGTGCGCTCACCGGCGTGACGCCGAGCCGGGCCGCGAAGCGGTCCCAGCCGTACTCGCCGGGCGGGAGCGCGACGTCGTCGGTGGACAGCACGTAGGACACCGGCACCCCCAGGGCCGCCGGGTCGAGCGGTTCCACGGTCTCGGTGAAGTACTGCATCGGGTGCGGCACGAGCAGCTCGTGCACCAGCTTCTGCGCCTCCTCACCCGCGTCGTTCATGAAGGCCTCCTGCCACACCGGCAACGGGAGCGCGACCGTGTTGTTGCCCGACGCGGCGGCCTGGGCGTCGAACAGCTCCCGGTAGGCCGGCGGGACCTCGTCGTAGAGCGAGCGGCCCGCGGCCGGGACGAACGCGCTCCAGTAGACGAGCTTCCGCAGCCGCGACGCGACCCGGTGCGCCGCACCGGTGATCACGTAGCCGCCCCAGCTGTGCCCGACCAGCGTCACGTCGGACAGGTCGGCGGACTCGATCAGGTCCACCACGGCGTCGACGGTGTCGGACAGGTGCAGGGCGGTGGGGTCGTCGCCGTCGGCGAGCCCGGGGAGGGTGGGGGTCAGCACGCGGTGTCCCGCCGCACGCAGTCGCTCGGCGACCGGGCGCCAGGCCCAGCCGCCGTGCCACGCGCCGGTCACCAGCACGAACGTCTCGGACATCGATCACTCCTCGTCGAGTTCGGAACGGGGTCGGGTCCCCTCGGCGAGTGATCGTGGCCGACCCCGGACCCCCGGTGAAGGGGCCGAGGGGGTCGTGCCGAAAGCGGTCCCGACTCAGACGATCCGTAGAGGAATCAGGGCCCGGTATCCGTGTCAGGATCACAGTCATGGACGAATCAGTGGTGATCGTCGGTGCCGGGATCGGGGGCCTGTCGCTGGCCCTCTCGCTGCACGCCCGCGGCGTCCGGGTCACCGTGCTCGAACGCGCGGCCGAGCTGCGCGAGGTCGGTGCGGCCGTGGCGCTGTCGGCGAACGGGCTGCGCCCGCTGGACGAGCTGGGTCTGCTGGGCGAGCTGGAGAAGGTCGCGGCGCAGCCGACCGAGCTCATCCACCGCGGCTGGCGCGACGACGAGCGGGTGTCCGCCTTCCCGGTCGGGATCGACGGCAGCTACCGGCGCCGCTTCGGCGCCCCCTACCTGGGCATCCACCGCGCGGAGTTCCAGCGTGTCCTGGCCGGTGCCTGCCCGGAGGGCATGGTCCGCCTCGACTGCGAGGTCACCGCGGTCGACCCGGACGGCACCGTCACCCTCGCCTCCGGTGAGCAGCTGCGCGCCGCGGTCGTGGTCGGCGCCGACGGCGTGCACTCCCGTGTCCGGTCGGTCGTCGACCCCGATGCCCGGCCGCGCTACACCGGGACCTCGGCCTTCCGCGGGATCGTCGACGTCGCCGACGCGCCGCTGCTGCCCGATCCCGGCGCGATCCAGTTCTGGATGGGCCCGGACGCACACGTGCTGCACTACGCGATCGGCGCGCACACCGAGCAGATCAACTTCTTCGCCGTGCTGGAGGGACCGGAGCCGTGGACCGGCGGTGCCGGCCCGACCGAGACCGACCCGGGGACCCTGGAACGGGCCTTCGCCGGCTGGGCACCGGGCGTGGTGCAGATGCTGACCGCGGTGCCGCAGTCCCCGCACTGGCCGCTCTACACGCTGCCCCCGATGACGCGCTGGTCCCGCGGCCGCGTCGTCCTCCTCGGCGACGCCGTGCACACGATGCTGCCGCACCACGGCCAGGGGGCGAACCAGTCCATCGAGGACGCCGCGGTGCTCGCCGACCTGCTCGCCGCCCCCGGCGCACTCGACGGCGACCACGCCGAGGCGTTCGACCGCTACCAGCGGCTGCGCCGGGCACGGACCAGGTCGATCCAGCGCAGCTCCCTGGTCACCAGCGGGCTGCTGCACCTGCCCGACGGCCCCGAGACCGACGCCCGCAACGCGGGACTGGCCGGGCTGGACCCGTGGCTCACCTGGATCCACGGCGTCGACGCGCGGGCCGACACCCGACCCGTCCCGGCCTGACCATCATTCAGCTGTCGAAGCTCTCAATCGGGCGCTGTCCGGTCTTTGTGTCTACAGAGTCGCACGCCTACCGTGAGGCGACGCGCCGGGCCGAGGGAGGTGACGGGCATGGATCTGCGGCAGCTCCGCTACTTCGTGGCGGTCGCGGAGACGCGGCACTTCGGCCGCGCCGCCGAGCGGCTGCACATGGCCCAGTCCCCGCTCTCCCAGGCCATCCGCCAGCTCGAGAGCCAGGTCGGCGCCACCCTGTTCGAGCGCACCACCCGCCGGGTCGACCTGACGCCGGCGGGGGCGTCGCTGCTGGAGGACGCGCGGCGGATCCTGGCCGGCGTCGAGGACGCGCGGCGCCGCGTCGAGCAGGTCGCCGCCGGCACCGAGGGCGTGGTGACGGTCGGTGCCACCGACCTCGCCGCCTACCGGCTGCTGCCCCGGCTGGCGCGGGTCGCCGCCCGCCGGATGCCGGGCGTCTCGCTGCGGTTCCTGCCCGGGCTGCTCACCGCGGCCCAGGAGGACGCGCTCGACGAGCGTCGCATCGACCTCGCCGTACTGCGTCCGCCGGTGGTGCGCCCGGAGATGTCGGTCCGCCCGATCGCCCAGGAGCGGCTGATCGCGGCGCTGCCCGCCACCCACCGGCTCGCCGGGGCGGGGACGGTCACCCTGGCCGAGCTCCGGGGCGACGACTTCGTCGCCTACGGCGCCCCCGGCTCGGTGGTCGACTCGGTCGCCACCCAGGGATGCCTGGACTCCCGGCTTCCTCCCGCGGCGCCGCACCGAGGCCCGCGACACCCCGATCCTGCTCACCCACGTCGCCGCCGGTGCCGGGGTCGCGCTGCTGCCCGAGTCGGTGCGCGCCCTGGGCACCGAAGGCGTCGTCTACGCCGACCTGGACCGCGAGCTGCGCGTCGACCTGGCCCTGGCCTGGCGCACCGACGACGACTCCCCCGCCCTCGTCCGGCTGCTCGACGTGCTCGCCGAGCGCGCGCACGAGCTGGACCCCCGCCCTGCCACCGTCCCCGGAGGACCGCAGTGAAGATCGTGGCCGTCGAGGCGATCCCGTTCGCCGTGCCCTACCGCAAACCGCTGCGGTTCGCCTCCGGTGAGGTGCACACCGCCGACCACGTGCTGGTCCGGGTGCACGCCGAGGACGGCGTCGTCGGCGTCGCCGAGGCCCCACCCCGCCCCTACACCTACGGAGAGACCCAGGCCTCCATCCGCGCGGTGGTCGACACCGTGTTCGCCCCGGAGATCGTGGGCCTGAGCGTCTTCGAGCGGGAGCGGATCCACGCCGTCCTCGACCGCACGATCGGCAACCCGACCGCGAAGGCCGCGATCGACATGGCCGTCTGGGACGTCATCGGCCGCCGGCTCGGTGTCGGCGTCTCCGAGCTGCTGGGGGGGTACACCGACCGGATGCGGGTCTCGCACATGGTCGGCTTCGCACCCGACGACGTGATGGTCGCCGAGGCCCTGCGGATGCGCGACGAGCACGGCGTCACCACCTTCAAGGTCAAGGTCGGCCGCCGCCCCGTCACCCTCGACACCGGCGCCTGCCGTGCGCTGCGCGAGGCACTGGGGCCCGACCTCGAGCTCTACGTCGACGGCAACCGCGGCTGGACCGCGTCCGAGGCCGCCCGGGCCCTGGACGAGATGGCCGACCTCGGCCTGACCCTGTCCGAGGAGCTCATGCCCGCCGACCAGGTGCTCGGACGCCGCTGGCTCACCGCCCGCACCGCGGTCCCGACCGTCGCCGACGAGTCCGCGACCCGGCCCGGCGAGGTGACCCGCGAGCTGCTCGACGGCGCCGCCACCATGATCAGCATCAAGACCGCGCGGACCGGGTTCACCGGCTCGCAACGGGTGCTGCACCTGTGCGAGGGACTCGGCACCGAGGTGGTCATGGGCAACCAGATCGACGGGCAGCTCGGCACGGCCTGCACGGTCGTCTTCGGCGCGGCGCACCGGCAGACCAGCGCCCGCGCTGGTGAGCTGTCGAACTTCCTCGACATGACCGACGACCTGCTCACCGAGCCGCTGCGGATCAGCGGCGGCGAGCTGCGCGTCCCCGGCGGGCCCGGGATCGGCGTGGACGTCGACCCCGACAAGCTCGCCCACTACCGCACCGACACCTGAACACCCGCACGCCGAGACCGAACGACCCCGCCCCACCACAGGAGTAGGACATGACCGAGACCGCCACCGCCGCCGGCTCCGGCGCGAACGCCACCGCCACCTTCGCGAAGAAGGAGCGCGCCGGCGCCGCCGCCGATCCGGCCCGGGTGTCCGCCATCGCCACCGACACGCTGCAGGCCCTGCACGAGGTCATCCGCAAGCACCAGGTGACCTACGCCGAGTACGACGCGCTCAAGGCCTGGCTGATCCAGGTCGGCGCCGACGGCGAGTGGCCGCTGTTCCTCGACGTGTTCGTCGAGCACGTCGTGGAGGAGGTCGCCAACGCCGACCGCCGCGGCGCCGTCGGCACCATCGAGGGCCCCTACTACGTCCCGGGTGCCCCGGTCATCGAGTCCGGGACCGCGATGCCGATGCGGCCCGACGAGAAGGGCACCCCGCTGCTGTTCCAGGGCACCGTCACCGACCTCGACGGCGCCCCGATCGCCGGCGCGACGGTCGACCTGTGGCACGCCGACGACGAGGGCTACTACTCCCAGTTCGCCCCCGGCATCCCCGAGTGGAACCTGCGCGCGGTCATCCACACCGGCGACGACGGGCACTTCGCGTTCCGCACCATGCAGCCCGCGCCGTACCAGATCCCGACCGACGGCTCGACCGGCGCGTTCATCTCCGCGGCCGGCTGGCACCCGTGGCGCCCCGCGCACCTGCACCTCAAGGTGTCCGCGCCCGGCAAGCAGCTCGTCACCACCCAGCTGTACTTCGACGGCGGCGACTACGTCGCCGACGACGTCGCCCAGGCCGTGAAGCCGGAGCTGATCCTGCGCCCCGGCCCGGCCGCCGACGGCACCGGCAACGAGGTCACCTACGACTTCGCGCTGGACCCCGCCTGATGGCCCGCTTCGCCGTGCGGATGGAGGTCGACCTCCCCGCCGACATGGACGCCGAGGCGAAGGCCGACCTGCTCGCGCGGGAGAAGGCCTGGTCGCAGCAGTGGCAGCGCTCGGGTGAGTGGGTGAGCATCTGGCGCTGCGTCGGCGAGTACGCCAACCTGTCGATCTTCGAGGTGCGCGACAACGAGCAGCTCCACGAGATCCTCTGGGGGCTGCCGCTGTTCCCCTACATGACCATGCAGGTGACCCCGCTGGCCACGCACCCGTCGGATATCCACGCCTGAGACCCCGCGGGGGCGCCCGGGCCGGCTGCCGGGCGCCCCGGCGGGCTAGGAGAAGCCCAGGAAGCTCGCCCGCTCCTCGCCGAGCGCGGCCCGGATGCGGTCCATGTCCCGGGCGACGTTGGCCGTGGTGACGTGGCGCAGGTGCCCGTTGCGGTCGTTCGCCGCGCAGCGCTGGGCCACCTCCCGCGCGACCTCGGCCGTCCGCAGGACCGCCGCGTCGTCGACGGCGTAGGGGGATGTTGCCGATGTAGTCCTGGTCGGTGGTGAACCGCAGCTCGCCGGGTCGGAGTGGCCGACGCCGCGGGTGTCGAACCCGATGATGTCGTAGCTCTCCTGCACGCTCGCCGGCAGACCGCGCTTGACCAGGTCGTCCGCGAACGCCAGCCCGGACCACCCGGGGTCAGGATCCCGCGGCGCTTGTCCGGTCTCGGGCTCGCCGGCCGGGACACGGTGATCGTGATCTGCTCGCCGTCGGGTCTGCTGTAGTCCAGCCGTCGCCCTCGCATCGTCGTCCGTCCCCTCGTCTCGGTCGGGACGGACGCTGGGAACGCCACCCGGCGCCCGGCATCGGTCGGACGGCCACGTCCTCCGACCGAAGTCGTAGTGGCGGTCCGCCACGGCCCACCGCCGGGCCGTCCGGGTGACCGGCCGCGGACCGGGCCGCTCAGAGCCCGGTGACGTCGACGACGAAGCGGAACCGCACGTCACCGCGGGCGAGACGGTCCAGTGCCTCGGTGAACCGGTCCGGGCCGACCACCTCGACGTCGGCGACGATGCCGTGCGCGGCGGAGAAGTCGAGCATCTCCCGGGTGACCGGGACGCCGCCCGACCCGGTGCCGGCGATCCGCTTCTCCCCCACCACCAGGCTCAGCGGGTCGACCCGCAGCGGCTCCGGCGGGATGCCGGCCAGGACGTAGGTCCCGTCGACGACCAGCGTCCGCAGGTAGGGGTCCAGGTCGAGGGCGACGCCGGTGGTGTCGAGCAGCAGGTCGACGGTGCGGAACGCCGCCGCCATCGCATCGGGGTCGCGGGTCAGCACGACCTCGTCGGCGCCGAGGTCCAGGGCGGCCTCGCGCTTGGCAGCGTTGGTGGTGAAGGCGACGACCCGCGCGCCGAGCGCCCGGGCGTACTTCACCGCCAGGTGACCGAGCCCGCCGATGCCGATGATCCCGACCGTCACCCCGGGACCGGCACCGAAGCGGCGCAGTGGCGCGAAGGTGGTGACCCCCGCGCACAGCAGCGGCGCGGCGGCGGCCGGGTCGAGCCCGTCGGGCAGGGCGTAGGTGAAGCGCCGGTCGACGACGATGTGCGAGGAGAACCCGCCCCGGTTGGCGCCGCCGAGGTGCGGGTCGGGTCCGCCGTAGGTGAGCGTCGGGTACTCCGCACAGCCGTTCTCCCGCCCGGCACGACAGGCGGGACACCGTCCGCAGGATCCGACGATGTTGCCGACGGCGCCCCGCTCCCCCGGCACCAAGTCGGTCACCTCCGACCCGACCGTGTCGACGACGCCGGTCATCTCGTGCCCGGCGACCAGCGGGAACACGGCCGGGTCGGTGCCCCGCAGGGCGTGCAGGTCGGTGGCGCAGAGCCCGCAGTGGGTCACCCGCACCACCACGTCACCGGGCAGCGGGTCGCGCCGGTCGAATGTCCAACGCTGGGGCGCGGCCCCGGGCCGGGGCACCGCGAGGCCGGTGGTCTCGATCATGGCGACACCTTTCGTGACAAACCAGTTGGTTATGAACGACGCTACGTCGGCACCGAATGGAAGGCAACTGAACGGTTGGTTATGATGGCGACATGCCCCGGGACGGATCCGCCACCCGCCGCCGCCTGCTCGACGCCTCGGCCGCCGAGTTCTCCCGCTACGGCATCGCCGGGGCCCGGGTCGACCGGATCGCCGCGTCCGCCGAGGCGAACAAGGCCCAGATCTACGCGTGGTTCTCCTCGAAGGACGGCCTGTTCGACGCGGTCTTCTCCGAGCACCTCGCACTGATCCTGGAGATGGTCCCGTTCGACCCCCGGGACCTGCCCGGCTACGTCGCCCGTCTGTACGACGCCTACGTCCGGCGACCCGCGGTCGTCCGGCTGGCGATCTGGGCACGTCTGGAACGCACTCCCACCGGTGACCTCATGACCGTCGTCGCCGACGACGTCAACGCCAAGATCGAGGCGGTCCGCGCCGCCCAGTCCGATGGCCTGATCGACCCCGAGATCGATGCCCGGGACGTCTATCCGCTGGTCATCGGCCTGTCGCTGGCCTGGTCCCCCGCCTCCCCGACGGTCACCGCCGATCCGGCCGACGCCGCCGCGGTGCACGAACGCCGCAAGGCGGCCCTGTCGGCCGCGGCACACCGCGCCTTCCGCCCCGGGGCCTGAGCCGCTCGGCGTCGTTTGCCGGGCCCGGCACCGTGTGTCACGGCACGGAGGCGTGACCACGCCGTCCGTGGGCGGCTCGCGTCTCCCCGGACCGGCGATGTCCCGTGGTCGCCCCTGGTACCAGCGGCTCGTTCCGACCGCGTCGGCCGTCACCACCGTCCGCCGCGTGCCTCGAGGGTCGACCGGAGGATGCGCATGACGACGTCCCCACCTGCCGGCGCGTCCGCCCGTGACGCCCGCCCACCGACGACGGGCGGGTTCGGCGAGCTCGCCGCCCTCGTCTCCGACGCGGGCCTGCCGGGAGCAGGCCCGCCGTCCCTACCTGCTGCTGATCGCGGCGAACGCCGTCCTGCTCGCCGGGAGGGGCTGGTCGTGTTCGTCCGGCTCGGGCCGTCGTGGTGGCAGCTGCTGACCGCCGTGTTCCTCGCCGTCGTCACCACCCAGCGGCCTTCATCGGCCACGACGCGGGCCACCGGCAGATGTTCGCCGGACGGCGCGGGAACGACGTCGTGGGCTACCTGCACGGCGGGCTGGTCGGGCTGAGCTACGGCGCCCGGGTGTCCCAGCACACCACCCACCACGCGAACCCCAACCACGCCGACGACGCCCCGGACATCGACATCCCGGTCCTCGCCTTCAGCCCCGAGCAGGCCACCCCCGCGCATTCCCGGTCGATTCCTGACCATTCCTTTACCGGAACCGGGAGACGCTTTTCACGGTCGCGCCGAACGGTCGTCCGACGCCCGCCGCACCGGACGACGCGTTCACCGGACGACGGCCGGCGAACCGCAGGAAAGGCTCTCCGAACTGCTGCCGGACAACGGCGCCGGCCGGCTGGAACTCCTCCAAGAGCAGATAACCAACACGTAAAGCAACCGGACTTCTCGCCCGGTGGACAACGGGCGAAGAATGCGTGACGCGCCGTGCGTCGTCGAACGGGAAAGGCACACCCGGATCGGGGGTGTTCATTCCACGGGTTACTCTCCGGCCGTTCGACGACGTTTCTGGAGGGCTTCGGTGTCGCAGTTCGGTCCCGGCACGATTCCCCTGCGGCCGGGCTCCCCGCCGCGGGACCCGTTCGGCGGGGTCACCGTCCGCCTGCCCGCGGCGCCGGGACGGCACACGACCCACGGGAGCGTCCTGACCGGCGCACCCCCCGCGCCGCCCCGCACGCTGTGGGACGTCTTCACCCGCACCGTCGCCGACCACCCGCACGCCCCGGCCCTGGACACCGGCGGGGTCCGGCTCGACTACGCCGGGCTGCGGGCGGCCGTCGAGCGGACCGCCGCCCGGCTCGCCGCCTGCGGGGTCGGCCGCGGCGACCGGGTCGGGATCCGGGTGCCGTCGGGCACCCCGGACCTGTACGTGGCGATCCTCGCGGTCCTGCGCCGCGGCGCCGCCTACGTCCCGGTCGACGCCGACGACCCGCACGAGCGCGCACGCACCGTGTTCACCGAGGCCGCGGTGTGTGCCGTGGTCGAGGCCGGCGGGCGGATCGTGCCCGGGCCGGTGCACCCGCGCCGCGTCCCCTCGCGCGGCCCGGACGTCCGCGACGACGCCTGGGTCATCTTCACCTCCGGCTCCACCGGCACGCCCAAGGGCGTCGCGGTCACCCACCGCAGCGCCGCCGCGTTCGTCGACGCCGAGGCCCGCCTGTTCGCCCGGGACCGTCCGCTCGGCCCCGGCGACCGGGTCCTCGCCGGGCTGTCGGTCGCCTTCGACGCCTCCTGCGAGGAGATGTGGCTGGCCTGGCGGCACGGTGCCTGTCTGGTCCCGGTGCCGCGCGCGCTCGTACGCTCCGGCGCCGAGTTCGGGGACCGGCTCGTCGAGCTGGGGATCACCGTCGTCTCGACCGTGCCGACGCTGGCGGCGCTGTGGACCGCCGAGCAGCTCCGCGCGGTCCGGCTGCTGATCCTGGGTGGCGAGGCGTGCTCCGAGCCGCTGGCGCACCGGCTGGCCCGGGCCTGCCCGGAGGTCTGGAACACCTACGGCCCCACCGAGGCCACCGTCGTCTCCTGCGCCGCCCGGCTGACCGAGGACGGCCCCGTCCGCATCGGGCTGCCGCTCGCGGGGTGGCGGCTCGCGGTCCTCGACCCGGCGACGGGCGCGCCGGTCGGGTCCGGTGAGGTCGGTGAGCTGGTGATCGCCGGTGTCGGCACCGCCCGCTACCTGGACCGCGACAAGGACCGCGACCGCTTCTCCCCGGTCCCCGCGCTCGGCCCGCAGCGGGCCTACCGCAGCGGCGACCTCGTGCGGGCCGACCCGGAGGGACTGAGCTTCGTCGGCCGGGCCGACGGTCAGGTCAAGATCCGCGGGTTCCGCGTCGAGCTCTCCGAGATCGAGTCGGTGCTCGCCGACCTGCCCGGCATCGCCGCCGCCGCGGTGACCGTGCACGAGGTGCGGCCCTCGGTGCCGGAGCTGGTCGCCTACTACTGCACCGGTCCCGGCCTGCGCATCGACGACCACGAGGTCGCCGCCGGGCTGCGGGCGCGACTGCCCGCGCACATGGTCCCCGCCTGCTACGAGCACCTGCCCGCCCTGCCGACCACGACCAGCGGCAAGGTCGACCGGGCGGCGCTGCCCGCGCCGAGCGGGCGGGGCACGGCGTCGTCGGCACCGGTCGTGGCACCGGCGACGGCGACCGAGGCCGAGCTCGCGGCGCTGCTCGGGGAGTCCCTGGGGCTCACCGAGGTGTCCGTGCAGAGCCACCTGGTCGACGACCTGCGTGCGGACTCCCTCGCGCTCGCCCAGTTCGCGGCGCTCGTCCGCGACCGGCGCGGGCCGTCCTGCCCGGTCGGGATGCGGGTGCTCTACCAGCACCCCACGGTGCGCTCGCTCGCCGCGCTGCTCGACCGGACCGGGCCCGGCACCGTCGGCACGACACCGGCCGTCGCCCCCGCCGCTCCCCCGCCGGTGGGCCGAGCGCGGCACCTCGTGTGCGGGACGGTGCAGGTGCTCGTGCTGCTGCTCGGTCTGGCCGCCGGCGCCGTGGTCGCCTGGGCCGACATCGAGTGGATGGACCTCGCGACCGGCCTGCTCGACCTGTTCGAGCGGTCCGGCACCGCGCTCGTCGCGACGTTCCTGCTGCTCACGCTCGTGCCGGTGCTGGCGAAGTGGCTGCTCGTCGGGCGCTGGCGGGCCGGGGAGATCCCACTGTGGAGCGCGGCGCACCTGCGGTTCTGGGTCGTCGCCACGCTGGTGCGGACCAGCCCGATGGTGCTGTTCGCCGGCTCCCCGCTCTACCTGCTGCACCTGCGCGCGCTCGGGGCCCGGGTGGGGCGCGGGGCCGTCGTGTTCTCCCGCACCGTCCCGGTCTGCACCGACCTGATCTCCATCGGCGACGGCGCGGTCGTCCGGTCGCGCAGCTCGTTCACCGGCTACCGGGTGGAGCGCGGCCGGATCGTCACCGGGCCGGTCACGATCGGCCGCGGCGCGGTCGTGTCCGACGCGACCGTCCTCGACATCGACAGCGTCGTCGGCGACGACGCCCAGCTGGGGCACGCGTCGTCGCTGCCGCGGGGCGCCCGGATCCCCGACGGCACCCGTGCGCACGGCTCACCGGCCGTCCCGACGACGTCGGACTTCCGCGGCCCGGATCCGGCCCGCTGCTCGACCGCCCGCCGGGCGGTGTTCGCGACCGTCCAGCTGCTCACCCTGTTCCTGGCCGGGCCCGCGACGGTGACCCTCGCCGTCGCCGTGCTGGACGACGGGCCGCGGGTCACCGCGCTGGTCGACGGGCGCGACCCCGGCGACCTGCTCGCCCTGGCGGTGAGCCCGCTCGGGCTCGGACTGTCGCTGGCCGCGGGTGCCGCCGCGCTGGTGGCCGGGCTGCTGGTGGTCACCCTGGTGCCGCGGCTGCTCTGGCCGCTGCTGCGACCCGGCCGGGTGCACCGGCTCTACGGCGCCGCGTACTGGTGCCACCGCACGGTCGCGCGGCTGAGCAACGTGCCGCTGTTCGTCCAGCTGTTCGGGGACAGCTCCTTCGTCGTCGGCTACCTGCGGCGGATCGGCTACCGGATCGCCCGCGGCGGCCAGACCGGCTCGAACGTCGGTGCCGACATCGCCCACGAGGTGCCGAACCTGGTGACGATCGGGCCGAACACGATGCTCTCCGACGGGGTGTTCCTGCGGACCGCGGAGTTCACCAGCACCTCGTTCCGGACCGTGCCGGTCGGCCTCGGCGCGGACTGCTTCCTCGGCAACGTCCTGACCGTCCCGGCCGGCGACCGGATCGGCGACGGCTGCCTGGTCGGCACCAAGACCATGATCCCCACCGACGGGCCGCGCCGGCGCGACGTCGGCCTGCTCGGCTCGCCCGCGTTCGAGATCCCCCGGGCCCGCCCCGAGGACCCGCGGCTCGCCGTCACCGGGGAGCGGCTGCGCCGCAGGCTCGCCGCGAAGGACCGGCACAACCTGGCCACGATGGCGCTGTTCCTGCTGGTCACCTGGGTACGGCTGCACGTGCTGCTGACCGTCGGGCTGGTGGCGGCGGGTTTCCTGGCGACCGCGGGCCCGCTCGCGATCGCCGGCGGCGCCCTGGCCGGTGGGCTCACCGACCTGGCCGTCGGCGTGCTCGTCGAACGGGCGGCGACCGGGTTCCGGCGGTTGCAGCCGCAGCACTGCTCGATCTACGACCGCTACTTCTGGTGGCACGAGCGGTTCTGGAAGCTGAGCATCCAGCCGTCGCTGCTCAACGGCACCCCGCTCAAGCCGCTCGTCTGGCGGCTGCTCGGGGTCCGAGTGGGCCGTCGGGTGTTCGACGACGGCGCCGCGATCAGCGAGAAGACCCTGGTCGCGATCGGCGACGACACCGTGCTCGGTGCCGGGGTGATCCTGCAGGCGCACTCGATGGAGGACGGCGTCTTCAAGGCCGACCACATCCGGATCGGCGACGGCTGTGTGCTCGGTGCCGGGGTGTTCGTCCACTACGACACGGTCGTCGGCGACGGTGCGGTGCTGGCCCCGGACTCGTTCCTGATGAAGGGCGAGCGCGTCGGCGCGGGCGGTGTCTGGGGCGGGAACCCGGCGGCGCCGGTCACCACGGTCCCGAGCGCCACGGTCCGGGGCACGGCGGAGCCGGCCCCGGCGGGCTGATCACGGCCGCTCAGGGCTCGGGCAGCGACCGCCCGATCGCCAGGGCGGCCCGCCGGACCTCCGTGCCCAGCGCCGCGGTGCGGTCCTCCGGGATGTCGTCGATGTACCCGGCGACCTGCACCGCGGCGCGCACCTCCCCGCCCAGGGGCACCGCCGCCGCGACGCTGGCGACGCCGGGCTCCCGCTCGCCGCGCGCCACCGAGTAGCCACGCTCGCGGATGCCGTCGAGGTCGGCGGCCAGGGCCACCTCGTCGACCTGCTCCCCCGCCTCGGCCGCCCGGGCCAGCACCGCCGTCACGTCCTCGGGGCGGCGCTGGGCGAGAAGCACCTTCCCGGCACCGACGTGCAGCGGCAGCCGGGCCCCGATCGGGAGCTCGTAGCGCAGCCGGCGGATCCCGTGTGCCCGGGTGAGCACCACCCGGGTGTCCCGGTACTCGCGGAACAGCGACGCCGTCAGCCCCGTCTCGGCCGCCAGGTCGAGCAGCACCGGGCTCGCCGCGCGCAGCAACGGGTTCGTCGCCAGGTAGGCGTGCGCCCCGAAGGTCAGGGCGACGCCGGGCCGGTAGCCGGTGCTGTCGCGCTCGACCCGGTCGCGTGCCTCCAGCACGGTGAGGATCCGCTGGGCGGTCGCCACGGGCAGCCCGGCCCGCCGGGCGATCTCGGTGAGGCGCAGCGGCTGACGGGCGTCGTCGAGGACCTCCAACACGTCGATCGCGCGCTCCAGCGACCGCATGGTCGAGGTGGAGCGCTCCCCCCGGGCCTGCTCACTGCTCTCCGCCACCACACCCGCGATTCTCACACAGTGGTAGGCCGCGCTCAGCATCCGACACATCGCCCGTTGACAGATTACCGCTCCGTGCACACACTCTCCATAGTGCGAGAGTGCTTATCACTCTGCGGTAACCCTGCAAGGAGGCAGCGTGCGTACGACAGTGCTGGGACTCGGCGAGGCCGGAGCGCTCTACGCGGCGGGGCTCGTGGCCCGCGGCTGGGACGTGACCGGGTACGACCCCGCGAACACCGCGACCCCCGACGGCGCTCGGCGGGCCGACTCCCCCGCCGAGGCCGTGCAGGACGCCGAGCTCGTCCTGAGCCTGGTCGGCGGGAAGGTCGCCCGGTCCGCGGCCGAGTCGGTCGCCGCGCACCTGCCCCCCGGAGCGGTGTTCGTCGACATGAACTCGATGGCCCCCGACGCCAAGCGGGCGACGGCCGAGCTCGTCGGCCCGCACCGCTTCGCCGACGTGGCGGTCGTCGGCTCGGTGCCCGAGCACGGTGCCGCGACCGGTGTCGTGGTCAGCGGCGTGGCGTCGGCGCGGGCCGCGGAGGTCTTCCGTGCCCTGGGCGCGCCGGTCGAGGACATCGGCGGCGAGCCGGGGGCGGCCTCGGTGCGCAAGCTGCTGCGCAGCAGCTTCATGAAGGGCCTCGGCGCGCTGATCGTCGAGTCGGTGGCCGCCGGCGCGGCCGCGGACGCCGAGGACTGGGTGCGTGGCCAGATCGCGGACGCCCTCGCCGGCGGCCACGAGACCACCGAGCGCCTGCACGACGGCACCCTCAAGCACGCCGACCGCCGGGCCGCCGAGTCCGTGGCGTCGGCCGAGCTGCTGGACTCCCTCGGCGTGCGGCCGGTCATGATCTCGGCGGCGGCCGAGCTGCACCGCGACCGCGCCGACGCCGCCCTCGCCCCCGGCGACGACCTGCTGGCGGCCTACGCCGGGCTGGCGGTGGCCAACATCGGCGACGCCCGCGAGCGTATGGGCATGATGGACGGCGGCATCCACGCGCTCTGGCGCGGTGTCCGCGCGGTGGGCCGCGCCCGCACCGTGTGGGTCCGCGCCGGGGACAACCTGGCCCTGCACCGGGCGCTCGACCGCTGCCGGGCCGGGGACGTCCTCGTCGTGAACGGGCACGGCGACACCACCCGGGCGCTGCTCGGCGAACTCATGGCCGAGCGGGCGAAGAAGCGTGGGGTGGCCGGGATCGTCGTCGACGGCGCCCTGCGCGACGTCGTCGAGCTGGAGAAGATCGGCTTCTCCGCCTGGGCCCGTGCGGTCACCCCGGCCGGCCCCTACAAGAACGGCCCCGGCCAGGTCGACGTGCCGGTGGCCGTCGGCGGCGTCGTGGTGCACCCCGGTGACCTGGTCGTCGGCGACGACGACGGCGTCATCGTCGTCCCGGCCGCCGAGGCCGCGGCGAGCCTGCTGGGCGGCCGCGCGGTCGAGGCCGACGAGGCCGGCCGCCGTGCCGCGATCCTCGCGGAGCCGGTCCGATGACAGCCGTGTGGGCGCTGGTCGCGTTCGTCGGCGTGATCATCGTCTGGAACGCGGTGTTCAAGCGCAACATCGGCGAGGCCATGATCCTCGGGTTCGTGGCCGTCTGTGCGTTCGTCCTGTTCGGCGGCACCGTCGACGGCGGATCGGCCTGGTCGGCCATCTCCGGGGCGGTGCTGGACGCGTTGCAGGAGGAGGTCACCTTCGCCGGTCTGGCGTTCGTGTTCATGTCCTACCTGCTGACCCGCACCCCGGTCCTGGACAAGCTGATCGACCTGCTCAACTCGGTGCTCGGGCGGCTGCGCGGAGGGCCGGTCTACACCGCCACCGCGGCCGGCGGCATCTTCGGTGCCATCGCCCACGTCGGCGCCGCGGTCACCGCGGCGGTCGGCTCGGTCACGGTGCCGTGGATGAAGCGCTCGGGGGTGCGGCCCGAGCTGGCCGCGACCGTCGTCGCCGGTGGTGCCGGCATGGGCGTCACCTTCCCCTTCTCGGCCACCATGTTCATCCTGGTCGGCGGGCTGGCCGCGCAGGGCGTCATGCAGCCCGACGAGATCGTGAAGCCGCTCGCGATCGCCGGACTCTGGTGCCTGGGCTACCGGTTCGTCCTCTCGTGGTTCCTCGTGCGCCGCAACGGCATCCAGCCGATCGCCGCCGAGGACCGGATCCCGTTCGGGCGCAGCCTGCGCTCCGGGTGGACCTCGCTGCTGCTGTTCGGGCCGATCCTCGTGCCCTTGCTGCTCACCCGGGGTCCGGTCGCCGACGCGCTCGGCTCCTACTCCGGTGTCTCCGACGCGATGAAGAAGCCGGTCGAGCTGGCCGACGGCACCACCCTGGCCGCCCAGCCGTACACGATGCCCGACGTGATCAGCCTGATCACCTGGATCCCGGTGCTCATGATCGTGCTGGTCCTCGTGCTCGGCCGGAAGCACCTGCCCCGCACAACCTCGGGCTGGTGGACCGCGATCGGCAAGGCCGCGCCGTCCTTCGGCGTCATCGGCATCACCATCGTCGCGGCGTTCTCCGCGGCGAACCTGCTGGGCGAGCTCGGACTCGCCGAGCAGCTCGAGTCGGTGCTCGCCGGGCTGGACGCACCCGGCTGGATCATGGCCATCGCGATCGGCGTCATCATCGTCGCCATCGCGATCCCGCTGACCGCCAGCGCCACCATGGCCGCGGTCGGACCGGTCGCGGTGATCGCGCTCGCCGGGGCGGGCATCCCCGCCCCGGTCGCCGCCGCCGCGGTGCTCGTGTTCGCCTCCACCGAGGGTGCCTCACCGCCGTCCGGAGCACCGATCTACGTCGCCGCCGGCATCGCCCGCGTCGACCCGGTGAAGACGTTCGTCCCGCTGCTCACGTACTACTGCCTGCCGATCCTCGGGATCGGCGTCCTGATCGCGACCGGCCTGCTCCCGGTCTGACCCGCCCGTATCGGAGACACCCATGAGTTCGACGACGATCTCTTCCGACCCCGCCACCGGTACCGCGGCGAAGGTCACGACGTTCCTGTTCGCCCTGACGGTGGTGTTCTTCCTGCTCGCCGGCCTGGTGATCGTGGTGGGCCAGACCGCACTGCTCGGCCTCGGCGACGCGACCGCCGCCCGGGCCTGGGCGGGGACGATGGCGCCCTACGCCTTCGGCGGCGCCTCCGCGGCGGGCCTGCTGTCGTTCGTCCTGTCCTACTGGCAGGGCCCCGGCCACGGCGACGACGTGGCCGACGATGACTGAGCCGCCCCGGTGGGAGGTGCCCACCCACGCCGAGCTGGCCGGGCGCCGTCCGCCCGGGTCGAGCTGGGGCGTCTTCACCACCGATCCCGAGCGCGGCACCGCCAACTTCGCCGGCGCCGACGAGGTCCGGGCCGGCGCCGCGGTGGTCACCCGCGGCGCCGTGTTCGGCCTCGACCACGCCCTCGACGCGTTCGACCCGCCGATGGCGCGGGCCCGGTCCGCGCCCCGACACGAGATCCTCTCCGCCCACGCGCAGGCCCGCGACGACGTGCTGCACGGGTTCTACCTGCAGGCCACGTCGCAGGTCGACGGTCTGCGGCACCGGCGGGCGTCCGGGTACGGCTTCTACGACGGCGTCCCCGACGCGGCGATCGTCGCGGGCGGCCCCGCCCTGGGCGTGCAGCGCTGGGCGGAGAAGCCGATCGTCGGGCGCGGGCTGCTGATCGACGTGGCGGGGCTGCTCGCCGAGGAGGGCACCCCGCTGGACCACCGGGCCGGGCCCGCGCTCGACGCCGACGTCCTGGACCGCGCGCTGGCGCGCCAGGGCGAGCAGGTCCGGCCGGGCGATCTCGTCCTGGTCCACACCGGCTGGGCCCGCTGGTTCCTCGACGCCGACGACGAGCTGCGCGCCGAGGTCCGGTCCGCGCGCCGTGCCACGGGGTTCCGCCAGTCGCACGAGCTGCCGCGCTGGATCTGGGACCACCGGGTCGCGGTGTTCGCGACCGACACCTTCGCCGTCGAGGTGCTGCCGGTGGACCCGGGCAGCCCGTTCACCGGGACCGCCCCCGAGGACGCCGGGATGATGCACCAGGAGCTCATCGCCAAGCTCGGCGTGGTCCTGGGCGAGCTGTGGAACCTCGACGCGCTGGTCGCCGACAGTCGCGCCGGGGGCGGCTGGACGTCGTTGACGGTGGTCAAGCCGCTGCACCTCGTCGGCGGCGTCGGCTCGCCACCGAACGCGACCGCGATCCGCTGACCGGAGCGGGACGTACCGGGGCGGTCGGATCGCCCCGGTCGGATCGCGCCGGTCAGATCGCGCCGGTCAGCTCCCCGGTGACCACGCGGCGCTCGTTCTCCGTCCGCCAGGCGCGGTAGTCGGCGTCGTCGGCGGCGGTGCCGATCCTGGCGATGCAGTCGGCGCAGAGGTCCGCGACCTGCAGCAGGCAGTCCCGGCCGCAGTCCCGGCACGCGACGAGCTCGGCGATGGGGTCGTTCACGGTCGCTCCGGACATGACCGCGAGCCTACCGAGGGCGGCCCGGTGTGGTCGGGTTCAGCGACCTGCCGCCGCCACGGGGAAGCTCACCCCGGTGAGTTCCTCCGACACGGTCCACAGCCGCTGCTGTACCGCATGGTCGTGCGAGGCATCGCTGGAGGAGACGAGCGTCGGGTATCCGCGGATCTCGCCTCGGCCGCCGGGGCCGTAGTACTGCCCGCCGAGTACGCCGGGATCCGTTGCGGCGCGGACGGTGGGGAGCGCGCCCATCTCGGGTGTCTGCGTGAGCAGTGGTGCCAGCCATCCCATGGGCACGCGCAGTGCCGCGGGTGTGTTCCGGGCGAGTTCGGTGTCGGACACGCCGGGGTGGGCGGCGACGGCGAGCGTCGTGCCGTGGGGGGCGAGTCGTCGTTGCAGCTCGTAGGTGAACATCAGGTTCGCGAGCTTGGACTGGCCGTACGCGGCGGAGCGGCTGTACGAGCGTTCCCACTGCAGATCATCGAAGTGGATCGCTGCGCGGATGCGGTGGCCGGCACTGCTGACGGTGACCACGCGGGAGCCGGGCACGGGCAGGAGCCGCTCCAGGAGGAGGTTGGTGAGGGCGAAGTGTCCGAGATGGTTCGTTCCGAACTGCAGCTCGAAGCCGTCGGCGGTGGTCTGCTTCGGTGTGTACATGACGCCGGCGTTGTTGATCAGAAGGTCGATCCGAGGGTAGGTCGCGCGCAGCTCGGCGGCGGCGGTGGAGACGGACTCCAGCGACGTCAGATCGAGGGCCTGCACGCCGACGTCCCCGCCCATGCGTGCCGCGGCCTGCCGGCCCTTCTCGATGTCGCGTACGGCGAGGACGACCCGTGCTCCGTGTTCGGCGAGCATGCGTGCCGTCTCGAAGCCGAGGCCCACGTTGGCTCCGGTGACCACGGCGACCCGGCCGTGCTGGTCGGGGATGTGCTGTTCGGTCCAGGGCTGGTTCATGACGCTCCCTAAGAGACTGCCGGTCTGTTGTTCCGGAGACGCTAGGAGACCGCCGGTCCCTTGTCAAGAGACTGGCGGTCTTTAGTAGAGTGCCGGAGTGGAGTTCCAACGAGCGCGCAGCGAGGAACAGCGAGAGATCCGGCGGACGGCGATCCTGGACACCGCTGCGGCGATGCTCCGGGAGATGCCCGTCTCGGACCTCGCGCTGAACGAGCTCAGCCGGCGCGTGGGCCTGGCGAAGTCGAACGTGCTGCGCTACTTCGAGTCCCGCGAGGCGGTGCTCCTCGAGCTGCTGGACAGGTTCTTCGGGGCATGGCTGTCCGAACTCGAGGAGCAGCTGGCGACCGGCGCCGACGACCGGGAGGAGATGACGACTCGAGCGCATCGGCTCGCCGATGTGCTCAGTCGGTCCCTGGCGGAGCAGAGCGTGCTCTGCGACCTCATCGCCGCCCAGGGCGGCGTTCTGGAGCACAACGTGTCCACGGAGGTCGTTCGACGGCACAAGCGGTCCTCGCTGGCCCGGTTGGCGACCATGCGCATGCTGGTGACCCGTCTCCTCCCCGAGCTCGACGACGGCGCACAGGGGTTCTGCTTCATGACCCTCGTGTCGGCCGGAGCACTGTCGGCCTACGTTCCTCCACCAGCCGCCGTTCTCGCCGCCTACGCGGACGAACCGGAACTCGCCGTCGTGGATCTCGACCTGAGAGCGACACTGCGAAGCGTGGTGCTGGCGACGCTCCTGGGGGCGCTGCCCCGCACGTGAGCCTCGGAGGAACTGCCGCGGACATCGATCGATCGTCGCGGCTCAGATGCACGATCCCGGGTCGTCGGCGGTGGTGATGATGATGGCGTGGAGGACGGTGCGCAGGGAGGCGAGCGAGGCCGGGTCGATGTTCTGCACGGCGGCCTCCTCCGCGGCGGCGGCGTCGACGGCGATCTTCTCGCGACGGCGATCGCCGGCATCGGTGAGTGCGGGGATGCGAGCGCGCCGGTCGCGCGGGTCGACCTCTCGCCTGATCAGGCCCGCCTTCTCCAGCCGGTCGAGCTCCGCGACCATGGTCGTCTTGTCCACGCCCAGGGCCTGCCCGAGCTCGATCTGGGTGAGCCCCTGCGTCTTGTGGAGCGCACTGAGGACGATGTGGTCACGGAGGGTGAGTCCGTGCCGCGCGGCGGCGGCCCCCACCACGGTGTGCAGTCGTTGCGCCGCTCGGTGGAGGAGCCAGGTCAGCTCGGAATCGGGCCCCGGCCCGAGGGTGGGGCGCGAGTGGAGCGCTGAGTCGGAAGGCGGCTGCACCACTGCAGTCTCACGCATCGGCGGGCGCGACGGGGCCGGTCAGCCGAGGGAGAGAGTCGTAGGCGCCGACGTCGTGGGAGGGGACGATCCGCATCAGCCTGCTCAGCGCGATGCTGCGCTGCAGACCGAGCCTGACGGTGTCCGCGTCGACGTCGGCCATCCGCCGCAGCGGCCAGGGACGTTCGGCCCCGCGGGTGATGCCGTCGATCTGCCAGGTCAGATCGCCGATGAACGCGTACCGGTCGCCGTCGGGAAGGGTCACGAACACGACGACGGAGCCGTGGGTGTGCCCGGCGGCGAGGGCAACGACGACCGAACCGTCTCCGTGGACGTCGAAGCTCGCGGGGAAGCCGAGATGGGCGGGCCCGTCGAGGTCGTACTCACGGATCTCCAGGCCCGCGGACACGGCGCGGAAGACTGCTCCGTGAGGGTCGCTCCGCGCGTAGCGCAACTCCTCCCGGTTGATCCAGACCGGCACCCGGAGCGAGTCGAGACCGCTGACGTGGTCCCAGTGCACGTGGGTCACCAGGACACCCGCGAGGCGGGAGCGGTCGTAGCCGGCGTCGTCGAGCTGCTGCGCGACCGTCCTACCGAGTTCGAGGGGTGCCCGCTCCACTCGGGCGAGCATTCTCACGTGCTCACCGACGTGCGCACCGAAGCCGGCGTCGATCAGGAGATCGCCGTGCGGGTGGCTGACGAGGACGGCGGTCGCGGCGAACGCGCGCACGTCCCGGAAGGACCCACCGGTGACCGCGAGCGCGGCCCGGGTGCGGTAGGTCCCCGTCGGCAGCTGGTACAGCCTCATCGAGGCAGGGGGGTTCGCGACAGGGAGGGGATCGGTCCAGAACGCCGGCATCGTGACCATGGCCCCAGATAGTACCGACTCAGATCATCCTGACTCGGATTAATTTCCTCGGCGCCTGTTCCCGGGCAGGCTCGGATCGCTCAGCCGTCCTCCAGCCCGGACAGGAACAGCTCCGCAGCCCGCTCGATCCGCCGCCGGTCACCCCCCGCGAGCAGGTCCAGCAGCAGACCACGGATCGTCGCGACCACCAGCGTGGCCCGGGACTCCGCCTCGTCCGGCTCGACGCCGGACCCCTGCGCCGCACGCAGCGACAGCGTCCACTCGGCGCCGATCCGGTCCAGGAAGTCCGCGAACGCCTCCGGCGACTGCACGGCCCGCCCGTAGACGGCGAAGAAGAGCCGGAACGTGGCCTCCCGGCGCGGGTCGGTGCTCCACTCCCACACCGCGCGCGCCGCCGTCGCGAGGTCCGCGCCCGGGCCGGCCAGTGTCGCCGTGCCCACGACCACGCGCTCGCGCAACCGCTCCAGGATCGCCTCCAGCATCCGCTCCTTGGTTCCGAAGTGGTGCACCAACGTCGTCGTCGACACGCCGAGCGCGGCCGCGACCGACCGGAACGACAGCTCCGTGAACACCTGCTCGGCCGCGTGGTCCACCGCCGCGTCCAGCAGCTCCGCGCGGCGCCGGTGGTCGACCGGTCGTCCCACCATCTCGCCCTCCCCTCGTCGGCTTGACTTTCTATCACGATCGTTCTACGAATAATTCCTAGCACAGTCGTTCTAGAAAGTTGGGTGACCTCGATGAGTCCCGTCCTGTCCGTCGCACCGGTGACGCTGCCCGCCCCGGACCGCGGTCCCGACCTGCAGCTGCGCGTGTCGGTCCCGGTCGGCGACGACCCCGTCCCGGTCCTACTGTTCGCGCACGGCTTCGGGTCGTCGCTGCGCGCCTACGGCCCGCTCACCGACCACTGGGCGGCGAACGGGTTCGCGGTGATCCAGCCGACGTTCCTCGACTCGCGCACCCTCGGGCTCGCCCCGGACGACCCGCGCCGGCCACAGCTGTGGCGCCACCGGGTCCGGGACATGACCCGGATCCTCGACGGGCTCGACACCGTCGAGGCCGCGGCCCCGGCCCTGCACGGACGCCTCGACCGCGACCGCGTCGTCGCCGCCGGGCACTCCTTCGGCGGGCAGACCGCGGGCATGCTGCTCGGCCTGCAGGTCCGCGACCCCGCCACCGGCGACGTCACCGATCTCTCCGACGACCGTGTGCGGGCCGCCGTCCTGCTGGCGACGGCGGGCCGGGGCGGAGACTCGCTCGCCCCCGGCGTGATCGAGCAGCTCCCGTGGCTGGACGCCGAGTTCTCCGCCATGGCCGGGCCCGCGCTCGTCGTCATGGGCGACGCCGACGCGAACCCGCTGACCACCCGCGGCCCGCAGTGGAGCGCGGACCCGTACCGGCTCAGCCCGCCCGGGAAGTCCCTGCTCACGCTGTACGGCGCCGAGCACTCGCTCGGCGGGATCCCCGGTTACGAGGCCGCCGAGACCACCGACGAGAACCCCAAGCGGGTCGCCGCCCTGCAGCAGCTGAGCACCGCCTACCTGCGCACCGCGCTCGATCCCGCCGATCCCGCGTGGTCCGAGGCATCCGCCGCGTTCGCGGGCAGCCCCCTCGGCCGGATCGAGTCCCGGTGAACGCGCCCCCGACCACCCCGCGGATCGTCGCGCTGGAGGAGCACATGGCGACCGCCGACGTGCTCGCCGCCTGGCGCCGCCACGATCCCGACCTGACCGACCCGGTGCTGCGCTGGACCGTCGCCGGGACCGTGACGGCGCCGCTGCTCGACCTCGGCGAGGACCGGCTGCACGCGATGGACGTCGCGGGCGTCGACACCGCGGTGCTCTCGTTGACCACCCCCGGGCTGCAGAGCCTGCCCAGGGCCGAGGCCGTCGCGCTGCAGGGCCCGACGAACGACGTCATCGCCGACGCCGTACGCCGCCGTCCCGATCGTCTCCAGGGCTTCGCCACGCTCGCCACACCCGACCCCGAGTCCGCCGCGCGTGAGCTCGGACGGGCCGTCACCGAGCTCGGGCTCGACGGCGCGATGCTGCACTCGCTCACCGACGGGGTGTTCCACGACGACCAGAAGTACTGGTCGATCTTCGAGGCCGCCGAGCACCTGCGCGCGCCGATCCACCTCCATCCCGCGGTCCCGCCGCCCGCGGTGACCGACGCCTACTACGACGGATTCGGCCTCCTGCGCACCGGCGGGCTCGGCTGGCACCACCAGACCGGTGTCGCGCTGCTGCGGCTCGTCCTGGCCGGAGTGTTCGACCGGTTCCCGGACCTGCAGGTCGTCCTGGGCCACTGGGGTGAGACCGTCCTGTTCTTCCTCGACCGCAGTGCCCTGCTGGACCGGGCCTCCGGGCTCGACCGCCCGCTGGCCGACTACGTCCGGGACAACGTGTTCGTGACTCCGGGCGGCATCGCCAGCCACCGCTACCTGCGGTGGAGCGCCGAGGTCGTCGGCATCGACCGGATCATGCACGCGACCGACTACCCGTTCAACGGACCCCACGACTTCGACGCCCGCGCCTTCCTCACCGAGGCCCCGCTCTCCGCGTCCGACCGTGCCCTCGTCGCGTCCGGCACCTGGGACCGGCTCCGCGCCGGCATCCGGCGGTAGGCCGACGACGCGTTCGGGTGGGCGCACGGTCCGGGCGCTCCCGCCCGTCGTCGGCTAGATTTCGTCGAGCTCCGACGGGGCGGGGAAAGAGGCACATGCGAGGCGACGACGACGCGGACGATCCGGGCCCGCGTCCGGCGGGGACCGACGGCCCACCCGGCCCGAACCGCGCTCCCGCACGCCCGGGTCCGCCGCCGGACCTGGTCAACGCCGCCATGGCAGCACACGACTGGTCCGCCCACCCGCTCGGCCCGCCCGAGCGGTGGTCGCCCGAGCTGCGCAGCGTCGTCCGGATGCTGCTCGACTCCAGGTTCTCGATGTGGATGGCGTGGGGCCCTGACCTCACGATATTCTACAACGACGCCTACCGGCGCGACACGCTGCGCGACAAGCACCCGTGGGCGCTCGGCCGCTCCGCCCGCGAGGTGTGGGCCGAGGTCTGGGACGACGTCGGCCCGATGATCGCGTCGGTGCTCGCCGGCGGAGGGGCCACCTGGAGCGAGGACCTCCTGCTGTTCCTCGAACGCAGCGGCTACCTCGAGGAGACCTACCACACCTTCTCCTACAGCCCGCTGCACGAGGACGGCGCCGTCGCGGGGATGCTCTGCGTGGTCACCGAGAACACCGACCGCGTGCTCAGCGAACGCCGCATGCAGACGCTGCGCGACCTCGCCGCCGACCTGGGGCCGACCCGGACCCGGGCGCAGGTGTACTCCGCGGCCGGGCGGGCGCTGGCCCGCAACCCGCAGGACCTGCCGTTCGCCCTGGTCTACGAGTTCACCGAGGACGGCGGGACCGGGCTGGTCGGCTCCACGGGCGTCGCGCCGGACGCGCCCGTGGCCGACCCGGCGGGCTGGCCGCTCGCCGCGGTGCGCGAGGGCGGCACGGCCGTCGTCGACGACCTCGCCGCCCACCTGCCGGAGCTGCCCCGCGGCGCCTGGGACCGGCCGCCGTCGCACGCCGTGCTGGTCCCGCTCGCCGGGGCGCAGGGCGAGACCCTGATCCGGGGCGCACTGGTCGTCGGACTGAACCCGTTCCGGCTGTTCGACGAGCGCTACCGAGCCTTCGTCGACCTCCTGGCGGGCCAGGTCGAGGCCGCGCTGGTCGCCGCGGGCGCCTACGAGGCCGAGCGTGAGCGTGCGGAGGCGCTCGCCGAGCTCGACCGCGCCAAGACCGACTTCTTCTCGAACGTCAGCCACGAGTTCCGCACGCCCCTGACACTGATCATGGGACCGGTCGAGCAGCTGCGCGACGCCCCGCCGGAGCCGGACCGGCTCGCCGCGGAGCTCGACGTCGTGCACCGCAACGCGTTGCGCCTCGGACGGCTCGTCACCACGCTGCTCGACTTCTCCCGACTGCAGGCCGGACGGCTGCGCGCGACGTTCGAGCCCACCGACCTCGCCGCCTTCACCACTGAGCTGAGCAGCCTGTTCCGGTCGGCGATGGAGCGCGCCGGGCTGGACTACACGGTGGACTGTCCGCCGCTGCCCTGCCCGGTCCACGTCGACCGGGAGTCCTGGGAGAAGGTCGTCCTTAACCTGCTGTCCAACGCGCTGAAGTTCACCCTGGACGGCCACGTCGCGGTCGCCCTGCGCGCCGACGGCGACAGCGCGGTCGAGCTGACCGTCGCCGACACCGGGGCCGGGATCCCCGCCGAGGAGCTGCCCCGGCTGTTCGAGCGGTTCCACCGCATCGCCGGCACCCGCGCCCGCTCGACCGAGGGGTCGGGCATCGGGCTCGCCATGACCCGCGAGCTGGTCACCCTGCACGGCGGGACGATCACCGCGGCGAGCACACCGGGCACCGGCACCACCTTCACCGTCCGGATCCCGACCGGCACCGCGCACCTCGATCCGGACCGCGTCGCCGACATCGGGTCCGGGAGCGCACCCACCGCGACGTCGGAGGCGTTCGTCGGCGAGGCGCTGCGCTGGCTGCCCGGCCCGGCACCGGCCCCGGCACCCGTCCCGGCGGACGTCGCGGGTCCGGACGCGCCGGCCTCCGCGGGCCGGATCCTCGTCGCCGACGACAACGCCGACATGCGCGAGTACCTGCAGCGGCTGCTGGCCGACCGGTACGAGGTCCAGCTCGTCGAGGACGGGAAGTCCGCGCTGACCGCGGCCCGGGAACGCCCGCCGGACCTCGTCGTCACCGACATCATGATGCCCGTCCTCGACGGCATGGAGCTGCTCGCAGCGCTGCGCGGGGACCGTCGGACGGCCGGGGTGCCGGTCCTGCTGCTCTCCGCCCGCGCCGGTGAGGAGGCCGCGATCGAGGGCCTGGGCGCCGGTGCGGACGACTACCTGGTCAAGCCGTTCTCCGCGGCCGAGCTCGTGGCCCGGGTCAACGCCCACCTGAAGCTGGGGCGGGTCCGCCGCGAGGCCGAGGCCCGGTTCACCGCGATGGCCGACCTGGCACCGGCCCTGATCTGGGTCGCCGACCCGGACGGCGCGCGGACCTACGTCAACTCCGGCTGGCAGGAGTTCACCGGCCGGGAGGCCTCCGCCGACCTCGACGACGGCTGGACCGACGGGCTGCACCCGCACGACCGGCAGCGCTACCGCAACCGGTTCTCCCGCGCGGTCGCGTCCGGGACGGGCTGGCAGATCGAGTACCGGCTCCGCCGCGCCGACGGCGCCTTCCGCTGGATCCTCGAGCACGCCGTCCCGCTGCACACCGACGCCGACGGGGCCGTGACCGGCTGGGTGGGCAGCGGCACCGACATCACCGTGCGCTACCGCGAGTCCGAACGCCAGGCGCTGCTCGCCCGGCTCAGCCGGGAGCTGGACACCGCCGAGGACGTCGACCACCGGCTGCGGCGCCTGACCGCGCTGCTCGTCGAGACCCGGCTGGCCGACGTGTGCACGGTCCGCCGCGTCGACGAGGCCGGGCAGCTCGTCCGCGCCGCCGGGGCCGCTCCGGACACCACGACCGAGGCGCTGCTCGACGAGCGCCCCGACGAGACCTCGTTCGGCCGGCAGGTGCTCGACGCCGGTGCCGCGGTCCTGTGGGACGACACCGCCCCCGGCGCGACGGTCCCGGGCTCGGTGATCCCGGCACGCTCCGCGGTCGGGGTCCCGCTGACCGCGCGCGGCCGGACGCTGGCCGTCCTGGTCCTGGTGCGGGGCCCGCAGACCACGCCGTACGCCCCCGACGACATCGAGCTCGTCACCGACCTCGCCGACCGCGCCGCGCTCGCACTCGACAACACGCTGCTGCTCGCGGACGAGCGGGCCAACGCCGACCGGCTGGCGCTGCTGCAGCAGGCCACCGCCGAGCTGTCGGCGGCCGCCGACCCGACCGAGGTGGCCCGGACCGTCGTCACCCACCTGCGGGCGCTGCTCGGCCCCTGCCGCATCGCGGTCTACGAGCTCGACCCGACCGCCCAGCACCTGCGGGCGCTGGCCCTGCACGACGTCGCCGACCCGCAGGCGTGGCAGGAGGTGCCGCTGAGCTCGCCGATCCCGGCCGCGGTGACCGCCCGCGAGGCCCGCGCGCTGTGGCTGGAACCGGGCACCGACTGGCGCGAGCGCCACCCGCAGACGGCCGAGCTGCTCGACCGCCTCGGCCACCTGACCGTCTTCACCCTCCCGCTGGTCACCGCCGCCCGCACCGTCGGCGTCATCGCGACCGCGTTCATGACGCCGCGGCCGCTGCCCCCCAGCGAGCGCGCCACCCTGCTCGCCCTGACCGACCCGGCCGCGCAGGCCCTCGAACGCGCCCGGCTCTACCGCGCCGAGCGGGAGGTGGCGCACACCCTGCAGCGCACGCTGCTGCCCATCCGGCTGCCCGACCTCGACACCGTGGAGATCGCGGTGCGCTACCAGGCGGGCACCGCGGGCACCGAGGCCGGCGGCGACTGGTACGACGTCGTCGACCTCGGCGACGGGCGGATCGGGCTGTCGGTCGGCGACGTCGTCGGGCAGGGCGTCGCCGCGGCCGCGGTGATGGCCCAGCTGCGCACCGTCCTCTCCGGCGCCGTCCGCCAGGGTCGCGACCCCGCGTCCGCGCTGGAGCTGCTCGACGAGTTCGCGACCTGGATCCCCGGCGCCCGCTACTCGACGGCGGCCTGCGTGGTCGTCGACCCCGGCCGTGGGGAGCTGCGCTGGGCACGGGCCGGGCACCTGCCCGTGCTGGTCGTCGACGAGGACGGCGGCGGCTACCTCGCGGGCGGGCACAACCCCGTCCTGGGGATCCGCGGCCGACCGGCCTTCCGCGAGGGGATCGCCCCCATCGCCGCCGGGCAGACGCTGGTGCTCTACACCGACGGGCTCGTCGAGCGCCGCGGCGAGGTCGTCGACGACGGGCTGGACCGGCTGGCCGGGATCGCCACCGAGGTGGCCGGGCTGCCGCCGGAGCAGTTCGCCGGGCAGATCATCGACCGGGCCCTGGCCGGCGCCGCGCACACCGACGACGCGGCGCTGGTCTGCGTCCGCGTCCTGCCGGCCGACATCGACCTCACCGTCCCCGGGTCCGCCCGGGAGCTGAGGGGCATGCGCCGCCGGGTCCGGCGCTGGACCGACCAGGTGGGTCTGGGCGAGGACCTCGGCGACGACCTGGTCCGCGCGATCGACGAGGCCGCCGCCAACAGCGTCGAGCACGGCTACGCCGGGTTCGACCCGCCCGGTGACGTCCGGCTCCACCTGGGCTACACGCCGTCGGGCGGGGTGAGCGCGTGTGTCTCCGACGACGGCCGATGGCGGCCGCCGCCGAGCGACCCCGGCCACCGCGGGCTCGGTCTGGCGATGATCAGGGCGATCGCGACCAGCAGCGAGATCGAGCACACCGACGGCGGGACGGCGGTGCACATGCGGATCGCCCCGACGGCCCGTCCCACCGCGCCGCACTCCGCGGCGGTCCACCGGCCGCGGGCGTCGGAGGACCGGCGGACCACCGTGCTGCGCGAACACGGACGCCGCGACGGGGTCGTGCGGGTGCTGCTCGACGGTGACCTCGACCTCGCCGGTGCCGGGGACGTGCGGGACCGGCTGCTGGAGCTCGCCGCGTCCGGGTCGGTCGACCTGGTCGTGGACGGCGCCGCCTACGTCGCGAGCAACGGCGCCGCGCTGCTCGCCGAGGCGGGCGACCGCGCGGCCGCCGGTGGGCACCGCCTGCGGATCACGGTGTCGCCCGGACCCGCCCGGCGGGCCCTGGAGCTCGTCGGTCTGGGTCCGCTCCAGCCCTGATCACGGCTGTCGACAAGCGCTCTACGAAAAGCGCACGACGCGTGCTCAAACCACGAATGCTTGTGTCGCGCAAGCACATCGCGACGACAATCACATGGTCCAAGGTCGTTTCGCGGAGTAATATTTAGGAAAGCTAACCCCTGGTGGCCGTCCCTCCCGGACGGGCCGGAGGACGCGAACGGACGAGGAAGTGGGTGCCTGAGTGAACGTCACCGATCCGGAGGCCCGGGCCGAGCGCCTGGCGGCGGACCTCGACGAGAACGATCCGCAGTACCGGGCCGCGAGGCCCGACGAGACCGTCCGCGCGGCCGCACTCGAGGCGGGACCCGGTCTCGCCGCCGCGGTCGACCGCATCATGACCGGCTACGGCGACCGGCCTGCCCTCGCCCAGCGCGACACCGAGCCCTACACCGATCCCGCGACCGGCCGGACGTCCCTGCGGCTGCTGCCCAGCTTCTCCACCCTCAGCTACGCCCACGCCTGGGAGCGGGCCCGCCGACTCGCCACCGCCTGGGCGGCCGCCGGTGTCCGGCCGGGCGAGTTCGTCGCGACGATCGGGTTCACCAGCACCGAGTACGCGACGGTGGACCTCGCCGTCGTCGCCCTCGGCGCTGTCGCGGTGCCCCTGCAGCCCAGCTCGGCGCTGCCGCAGCTGCAGGCGATCGTCGACGAGACCGCACCGGTCGTGCTCGCCACGAGCCAGGAGTACCTGGGCAAGGCCGTCGAGCTGGCCCGCGCCGCCGAGCGGACCCCACGCCTGGTCGTGTTCGACCACCACCCCGAGATCGACGACGAGCGCGAGGCCCTCGCCGAGGCCGCCGTCGCGCTGCCCACGGTGCAGACCCTCGACGAGGTCCTGGACGGCGCCGCGCAGCTCCCGCTCGCCCCGCTGCACTCCCCCGACGGCGACGACGACCCCCTCGCGGTCCTGATCTACACCTCCGGCAGCACCGGCGCCCCGAAGGGGGCGATGTACCCGCAGCGGGCCCAGTGGCGCGCCTGGAGCGGCCACGCGATGAGCCTGCCCGCCACCCGCCCGACGATCAGCCTGAACTTCATGCCGCTCAGCCACATGATGGGCCGGACGGTGCTGCTGAGCACGCTCGGCTCCGGCGGCACCGCGTACTTCGTCGCCCGGTCGGACCTGTCGACCCTGTTCGAGGATCTCGCGCTCGCCCGGCCGACCGAGTTCCACGTGGTGCCGCGGATCTTCGACATGCTGTTCCAGCTCTTCCAGTCCGAGCTCCACGCGCGTTCCGGTGACGGCGGGGACCCGGCCGCCGCCGAACGGGCCGTCCTCGACGACCTGCGCGAGCGGGTGCTCGGCGGCCGGATCCTGCGTGCACTCGTCGGCAGCGCCCCCATCTCCCCGGAGATGAAGGAGTTCGCCCAGGCCGTGCTCGGCGTGCCGCTGCACGAGGGCTACGGCTCCACCGAGTGCGGGGTCGTGCTCATCGACGGCGTCGTCCAGTCCCCGCCGGTGACCGCCTGGAAGCTGGTCGACGTCCCCGAGCTCGGCTACCACACCGACGACCACCCGCACCCGCGCGGTGAGCTGCTGGTGCGGACCGACGACATCTTCCCCGGCTACTACCACCGCCCCGAGGTCACGTCCTCGGTCTTCGACGACGACGGCTACTACCGCACCGGCGACATCATGGCCCAGGTCGGGCCGGACCGGCTCGTCTACGTCGACCGCCGCAACAACGTGCAGAAGCTCTCCCAGGGCGAGTTCGTCGCCCTGTCCAAGGTGGAGGCAGCCCTCACCCACGACCCGGCGATCCGGCAGGTCTTCGTCCACGGCAACAGCGACCGGCCCTACCTGCTCGCCGTCGTCGTCCCGTCCCAGGACCTGCTCGACCGCGTCTCCGACCCGCAGGAGCTGCACGGCGAGCTGACCGCGGCGGTGCAGCGCACCGCGCGCCGTGCCGGCCTCGAACCGTACGAGATCCCGCGCGACCTGATCGTCGAGCCGGAACCGTTCAGCATGGCCAACGGCCTGCTCTCCGACATCCGCAAGCTGCTGCGCCCGCGGCTGCGCGAGCGCTACGGCGAGCGGCTCGACCAGCTCTACGCCGAGCTGGCGCGCGCCGAGAACGACGAGCTGGCCGCGCTGCGGGCGAGTGGTGCCGACCAGCCGGTGCAGGAGACGGTGATCCGCGACGCCCGGGCGCTGCTCGGCGCCTCCAGCACCGAGGTCACGCCGGACGCGACGTTCCTCGACCTGGGCGGCGACTCGCTGTCGGCGCTGAGCTTCTCGAACCTGCTGCACGACGTGTTCGGCGTCGAGGTCCCGGTCGGCGTCGTCATCAACCCGGCCGGTGACCTGCGGTCGGTCGCCGCGCACATCGAGCGGCTGCGCGACGGCGACGCCGTCCCGACCCCGGCGAGCGTGCACGGACCCGACGCCGTCGAGATCCGGGCGGAGCACCTGCGCCTCGACGCCTTCCTCGACCCCGCCACCCTCGCCGCCGCCCCCGGGCTGCCCGCGCCGGCCGCGGGCGAGCCGCGGACCGTGCTGCTCACCGGGGCCACCGGCTTCCTCGGCCGCTTCATGTGCCTGGACCGGCTCGAACAGGCCGCGCGCACCGGCGGCACCGTGGTCTGCGTGGTCCGCGGTTCCGACGACGCCGCCGCCCGCCGCCGGCTCGACGAGACCTTCGACTCCGGCGACCCGGAGCTGCTGCGTCACTACCGCGCGCTCGCCGAGGAGCACCTGGAGGTCCTCGCGGGCGACCTCGGCTCGCCGCGGCTCGGACTCGACGAGCCGACCTGGGAGCGGCTCGCCTCCGAGGTCGACGTCGTGCTGCACCCCGGTGCGCTGGTCAACCACGTGCTGCCCTACGGCCAACTGTTCGGCCCGAACGTCGTCGGCACCGCGGAGGTCGTGCGCCTCGCGCTCACCACCCGGCTCAAGCCGGTGGTGTACCTGTCGACGATCGGCGTCGCCGACCAGATCCCGGCGGGCTCGTTCGCCGAGGAGACCGACATCCGCGAGATGAGCGCGGTCCGCCACGTCCACGACGGCTACGCCAACGGCTACGCCATGAGCAAGTGGGCCGGCGAGGTGCTGCTCCGCGAGGCGCACGACCTGTGCGGGCTGCCGGTCACGGTGTTCCGGTCGGACATGATCCTGGCCCACACCCGCTGGGCCGGGCAGCTCAACGTGCCGGACGTGTTCACCCGGCTGATCGTCACCCTGCTCGCGACCGGGCTGGCCCCGGCGTCGTTCTACGAGCCGGGCCCCGACGGGGGCCGGGCCCGCGCGCACTACGACGGGCTGCCGGTCGACTTCAGCGCCGCCGCCGTGGACGGGATCGGCACCGACGGCTCGGCCGGGTTCCGCACCTTCCACCTGTTCAACCCGCACGACGACGGCATCTCGCTCGACACCTTCGTCGACTGGCTGGTGGAGGCGGGCCACACCATCACCCGTCTCGACGACTACGTGGAGTGGCGCGACCGGGTCGAGACCGCACTGCGCGGGCTGCCCGAGCAGCAGCGCAAGCACTCCCTGCTGCCGGTGCTGCGCTCCTACGACAAGCCGGCCGACGCCGTGCCCGGCAGCGCGGCGCCGACGGCGGCGTTCCGGGCCGCGGTGCAGGCGGCCCGGCCGGGCGGCTGGACCGACATCCCGCACCTGGACCGGGCGCTGATCGAGAAGTACGCCGCCGACGTGCGGCTGCTCGGCCTGGTCTGACCGGGACCGTGACACACGGTGCGGCCCCACCGATTGCCGGGGCCCGCACCGTGTGTCACGGTACGGGGACGTGACCGTGCCGTCCCGTGGCGCGGCTCCTCCCGTGGCGCGACCGGCCGGGTCCCGTGGTCGCCCCGCCCCGGCGGCTCGGTCCGACGCGTCGGCCGCGCGGTCGTCAGGACCGCCCGCCACGTGTCCCGAGGGCCGACCGGAGCACACGCATGACGACGTCCCCACCCGCGGGCACGCCCGCCCACCCCACCCCTGCGACGACGGCGGGCGGGTTCGGTGAGCTCGCCGCCCTGGTCTCCGACGCCGGCCTGCTGCGCGAGGCCCGCCGCCCCTACCTGCTGCTGTTCGCGGCGAACGCGGTCCTGCTCGCCGGTGGCGTCATCGCGTTCGTGTGGATCGGGCCGTCGTGGTGGCAGCTGCTGCTCGCGGTGTTCTTCGCGGTCGTGACCACGCAGCTGGCCTTCATCGGCCACGACGCGGGCCACCGCCAGATCTTCGCCGGCCGGCGCGCCAACGACGTCGTCGGCCACCTCCACGGCGGGCTGGTCGGGCTGAGCTACGGCGCCTGGGTCACCCAGCACACCGCCCACCACGCCCACCCCAACCACGCCGACGACGACCCGGACATCGACATCCCGTTCCTCGCCTTCAGCCCCGAGCAGGACGCCGCCGCACGCGGGCCGGTCCGGTGGATGATCGGCCACCAGGCCTACCTGTTCCTCCCGCTGCTGTTCCTGGAGGGCTGGAGCCTGCACGTCACCGCCGTCCGGGCGGTCGTCCGTCGTCAGGTCCCCCGCCCGCGGCTGGAGGCGGCGCTGCTCGTCGCGCACGCGGTCGGCTACCTGGGCGCGGTGTTCTGGGTGCTCGACCCGCTGCAGGCGGTCGCCTTCGTCGTCGTCCACCAGGGGCTGTGGGGCGTGTACATGGGACTGGCGTTCGCGCCGAACCACAAGGGCATGCCGGTCGTCCCGGCGGGCCTGCGGCTGGACCACCTGCACAAGCAGGTGTCGACCTCGCGCAACGTGCTCGGCGGCCGGGTGCTCGACCTCGCGATGGGCGGCCTGAACTACCAGATCGAGCACCACCTGTTCCCGCGGATGCCGCGCCCGCACCTGCGTCGCGCCCAGCCGGTCGTGCAGGCGTTCTGCGCCGCCCACGGCCTGCCCTACACCCGCACCGGGCCCCTGCGCTCCTACGCCGAGGTCCTGCGTCACCTGCACGCCGTCGGTGCCCCGCTGCGCCGCCCCGCCGGTCCACCGGCCACCTGACCCGTCCCCGGGTCCGCTCGGGCAACCTCCGGAGGAGCACCACCAGCATGGACGACCGGCACCCCGCCCCCGACACCGACGACACCCGCCCCGGCGACCTCTGCCCCGTCTGCCCGCACCCCTGGGAGGACCACGACGCGATCGACCGGAGGTTCTGCTCGGCGAAGATCGCGGGCGGGTCCTCGCAGGGGTGCGTCTGCCGGAAGGGGTGACCGGGCCGCGCCGTCCGGCCGTCGGGGCGGCTACGTCGCCACCAGCAGCTGCTGCCCCAGCACCCGGAGCGGGTCGGTGGCACCGGGCAGCGCGGCGACCGGCCGCAGACCGGCGGCGGCGAGCTCGGCCCACCACTGCCGCTCGGTGAGGAAGATCCGGTCGGTGCCGGCGCGCAGGTCCCCGCTGCCGGCGGCGGCCGTCCCCGGGCGTGCGGACATGAGGAACTGCATCGACACCAGCGCCGGCCGGTGCTCCCGGGTCGACTCGACCAGGGCCAGCACCCCGCCGGGGGCCAGCACCCCGCGGACGGCGGCGAGCGTCGTGCGGACGTCGACGGCGTTGTGCAGGACGTTCGCCGCGACGACGAGGTCGTGGCGGCCGTCGTGGGCGGCCAGGTCGGTCGTGACGTCGAGCAGCGCGGTCCGCACCCCGGGGAACCGGGTCGCGGCCAGGTCGAGGAAGAACCGCGAGACGTCGGTGAACAGGTAGTCGACCGGCGCCTCCCCCAGCCCGTCGAGGACGGCGCGGGTGCTGCCGCCGACGCCGCCGCCCAGCTCCAGCACACGCAACGGCTCCGCCCGGGTCCGTGCGACGGTCGCGGCGAGGTGGGCCAGCGCCCCGTTGAGGTAGGTGTTGATCGTGTTGTCCTGGTAGCTCGCCAGGGCGGTCGCGATCTCGCCGTCGGGGAACAGCAGCGCCTGCAGCGGCACCTCGTCGCGCAGCAGCTCGGGCAGGTGGGCCATGGCCGCGGCGAAGAACTCGACCATCGCGGGCGGGTAGCCCAGGTCGGTGCAGGCCGCGTGCAGCGCGCCGTCCGGCTGCGGCCCGGGGTCGCCGTGCGCGGCGAGCTCGGCCCGCCACCGCCGCACCAGCCACGCGTGCCGCGGGGCGACCTCCGGGTCCCCCGCGTCGAGCACCCGGGCCATGGCGTGCAGCGCGACGGCGTCGAGCCGGGCGACCGCGTCGGTGGGCCCCGCGGTCCCCGCCGGGGCACCGTCGGGCAGCGCGGCCCGGCCCGCGGCGTCGGCCGCCGCGACGTCGTCGGGCCCGACGAGGGGCAGCACGACCGTGGCGTCGGCGCCGGCGAGACGCCGCGCGAGCGGCCCGACCCGGCTCCGCACGAACGCGGGGAGCGGCTCGTGGGCCCGGCCGGGGCCGGCGAGCGCCTCGCCGGGGCGGACGCCGGCGGAGGCGGGCCGGGCGACCGCCAGCAGCTCGGGGTCGTCCGGGTCGAGCAGCACGGCGGCGTCGTGACCGGCGAGGTCGGCGCGCAGCCGGGCCGCGGTGACCGCGTGCGGGCCGGGCCGCAGCAGCGCGTTGGGGATGCCGCGCAGCAGGACCGGCTCCGGTCCTGCCAGCGGGTCGCCGGTCCAGTCCAGGACCCGCGGGACCGGGCCGGGGGCCGCGTCGACGTGCAGGACGACGTCGAACCGGTGGCGCGACAGCTCGGTGTCGTCGGTGAGGGTCTTGGCGTGCACGGCGGCGGCGATCCGGCGCCCGCCCGCCAGCGCGGCGGTGACGAGGGCGACGGGGTCGACCAGCAGCTCGCGGTCCGCGGCGGCCCGTTCGGCGACGGTGCGTGCCAGGGCGTCGTCGTCGAGGGCCGGTTCGGTGGCGGCGACGGTCTCCCGCCAGTGCCGCAGGTGCAGACCCGCGTGCCGCACGTCGCCGACGACGACCGTCCCCCCGGCCGCGACGACCGCGGTCGCGGTGCGGAGCACCTCGGTCAGGTAGGGCAGGTCGGGGAAGCACTGGGTCACGGAGTTGATCACCACGCAGTCCGGTGCGCGCCCGCCGAGGGCGTCCGCCACGGCGGCGGACCGGGCCTCGTGCGCGGCGGCCCGCACGACCGTCACCCCGGGCCGGGCGGCGGCGCGGTGCCGGTCGACGACGTCGCCCGCGATGTCGGTGCCCACGTAGGCGTCGACGTGCGGGGCGATCCGTTCCAGCAGCATCCCGGTGCCGCAGCCCAGCTCCAGCACCCGGCGCGGACGGGCGGCGAGCACGAGCTCGGCCGTGCGGTCGGCCCACTCCCCCAGGGCCCCGGCAAAGTCGCTAGATGATCTTGTAGGTGGTCAGTGGTCGATGGGGGTCGCGGGCGTGGTGGCGGAGTGCTGCGGCGATGTTGCTGACGCCGTGCAGGCGTAGCGCGGTGATCGCGAGGTTCCGCAACGCCGACATGACCTGCGGGGCGTGACCGGTGTGGGCGGTGGCGCGGTCTTCGTCGAAGCAGACATCACGGACCCAGTGCAGGCGATTCTCGATCGACCAGTGCCCACGGATCCAGCGGGCGAGCAGTCCTGGATCGGCGTCGGTGCTGGTCAGGCTGGTGATCGCGTAGGCGGTCTCGGTTCTCCACTTCCCGCCAGGCCGCAGTGGGCGACGCCGGCGCACCAGCTTGATCGCCTGGGATGCGTGGGGGAAGAACTCTGCGCCCAGGTCGGGACAGGGGTGCAGGCTGACCACGCTGATCGTGCGGGTCTCGACGCGGCCGTGCCCACGCCCGCGTTGACGATCAGCGACGCCGATCTGGGTCCAGGGCAGCGCCCGTACCCGTGCCAGCAGCGTGGGCTGGTTCGCTTTGATCGTCATCAGGTAGTGCCCGCCGCGGCGGTGTAGGTAGTCGGCGTGGGCTCGCTGGGTGTGCAGAGCGTCCGCGGTGACCAGTACATCGTCGAGGTCGAGGGGGTCGAGCAGCGCGGTGAACGCGGTGATCTCGCTGCCCTTCTCTGCGACCTGAACCTGGCCGAGCACGCCACCGCTGGTCTGGTCGAGCACCGACACCAGATGCGGGAGCCAGACCCTGCCGTCGGCGGCACGGACGCGGGCGCCGCGCAGGGTCTTGCCGTCCAAGGCCAGCACGCGACGCTGTTCTCGCCGGGGTGTGCCCTCCGCCGCCGGCTGGGCGCTGAGCTGGGGCAACACCCAGGACTGCAACGCCGCCTCCAGCGCCGAGGCGTCGACCCGTTGCAGGACCCGGCGGATGGTCGACTCGTGCGGAGCGACCGCGCCCACCCCGAGCACGTCCAGCACGGCGCGGCCGACGTCATGGGCGTACTCGGCGATCGCGGTGAACGACCGGGCCCCCGCCAACACCGCGCACGCCCCCAGTAGCAACACCGCGAGGACACCGTGGCGGACACCGCGTGGTTTCCGCGGGTCCGGCACTCGCGACAGGGCCTCCACCAGCGACAACCCCGCCGCCTCACCGACCGGCGCGGCTCTCCCCGCGTCAGGACCGACCTCCAGGCCTTCCAGAGCAGCAACGATCGGAGACACTGACACTGCGGACACAGGCTTCCTGACGTGAGCAAGGATTCGACACCCTCATGATCACGCCAAGCCTGTGTCCGCACCCACCCCCACCCCCCACATCACCGCAGCTCAGGACCCACCCATCACGACTTTGCCGGGGCCCTGCCCACTCCCCCATGTGCGCGGCGGACAGCGGCACGCCGGTCCCCGAGGCCCGCCACCCGGCCAGCGGGGACGGGTCGGAGTAGGTCCAGTCGTAGACCTCGGTCCAGTGCTCGCGGTGCTCGACGACGAGGGCGCCGTCCGGCGGGACGAGCGCGGCCGGGTCGACGACGACCCGGGTCAGGTCCTCGTCCCGGGTGATGCGCGCGATCCAGGGGTGGGTCGGGTCGGCGGTGGGTTCGGTGCGCACCGGGCGGTTCCTCTCGGTCCTGTGACGGGGTCGGGGTCGGTGGGCGTGAGGTCGACGACGTGGTCGGCGCGCTCGGCGAGCGCGCGGTCGTGGGTGGTGGCGAGCACGGCGGTGCCGTCGGCGCGGGCGGCGTCGAGCAGGTCGAGGACGGCGCCGGCGGTCGCCGCGTCCAGCGCGGAGGTGGGCTCGTCGGCGAGCAGTACCGTGGGGCGCACGGCCAGCGCCCTGGCCAGTGCGACCCGTTGCCGCTGCCCGCCCGACAGTGCCGACGGCCGCCGTCGGGCGACCTCGGGCGGCAGGCCGACCGTGCCCAGCAGCCGGACCGCCTCGGCGCGGGCGTCGGCGGCGGACAGCCCGTGCAGCCGGCGCAGCGGGCGGGCGACGGCGGCCCCGGCCGTACGGGCCGGGTTGAGCTCGTGGGCGGGGTGCTGGCCGACCAGCGCGACGACGCCCGGGGTGCGGCCGCGTACCGGCCACGGCGTGGCGGCACCGGCCAGCACCAGGGTGCCCGCGGTGACCGGCCGCAGACCCGCCAGTGCCCGGAGCAGGGTGGTCTTGCCGCAGCCGGACGGCCCGGTGACCACTGTCAGCCCGCCGCGCCGCACGTCCACGTCCACCTCCGCGGCGGCGCCGGGGACCGCCGTACTGACCCGTCGCGCCTGCAGGACCGGTGCCGCGGCCGGCGACGGCGACGACCCGGCCGGGGCCGGCCGCGGCACGGGCACCCCCACCCGCACGACCCGGTCGGCGACCGCGACGACGGCCGGGTCGTGGGTGACGACGAGGGTGACGCCACCGCGGGCCCGCAGCACGGCGGTGACGACGGCGGTCGCCGCCGGGTCGAGCCCCGCGGTGGGCTCGTCGAGCACGAGCAGGGCGGGGTCGCCGGCCAGCGCCCTGGCGAGCGCGACCCGGCGGGCCTGGCCCCCGGAGAGCCGGTCGGGCCGCAACCCCCCGACGGCCGACGGGTCGAGGCCGACCGCGCGCAGCGCCGCGTCCGGATCGGCGACGGGCACCTGCGCCCGGGCGTCGCGCAGCGGGTGCAGCGCCGGGTCCTGCCCGAGCAGCCCGAGTGTGCGTCGTCGCCAGCGGCGCCCCCGGGGCAGCGGGGCACCGTCCCAGCCGACCCCGCCGGAGACGGCACGCAGGCCCCCCGGCAGAGTGCCCAGGACCGCGTGCAGCAGCGTGGTCTTGCCGCTCCCCGAGGAGCCGACGACGGCGACGACCTCACCGGGGCACGCGTCGAGGTCCGGGCCGTCGAGCACGACGCGCCCGTCGGCGTCGAGGACGCGCAGCCCGCGCACCGTGAGTCCGGGGCCGGGCGGCACCGGTCCGCCGGGAACCCGGGTCGTGCCGGTCCGGGCGGGCACGAGCCACAGCGACACGACGGCCGGCACGATCGCGGCCGCACCGAGCGCGACGGCCGGGGCGAGCACCGCGGCCGGGTTCACCGTCAGCCCTGGCAGGTTCTCCCGCAGCATCACCGCCCAGTCCGGCGCCGGGGGCGGCGGGCCGAACCCGAGCACCGAGGTGGCCGCGGCCAGCTGCAACGCGAGCACGGCGCGACCGGCGAGGTCGGCGGCGACCAGGGGCGCGTGCGCGGGCAGCACCTCGCGCAGCAGCACCGCGACCGGGCGTTCGCCGTGGACCAGTGCCGCCTCGACGTGGCCCGCGGTGCGGGCCCGGGCGGTGGCGTCGGCGACGATCCGGACGGTGAGCGGCGCGCCGCCGACGACGGTGCCGAGGACCACCGCGGCCGGCCCGGGCAGCGTCACCGCGGCGACCAGGACGAGCAGCAGCAAGGGCACCGCGACCAGCACGTCGCTCAGCGCGGTGACGACCCGCGCGCGGCGCCCGCCGGTCCACCCCACCCACAGCCCCCCTGCGGTGCCGATCGCCGTGGCGAGCAGCGCGGCGACGAGCGCCGTCGTGACCGGTCCGGTGCCGCCGGCGAGCACCCGGGCGAGCACGTCGCGGCCCAGGACGTCGGCGCCCCACGGCAGGCCGGGGCGCGGTGGGGACCACGGAGCGGCGACGACGCGCAGCGGGTCGCGGCCGGCCCACGGACCCGCGAGCGGCAGTGCGACCAGCAGGCCGAGCAGCAGCCCGCCGGGCAGGAGCACGGCGCGCCTCACCGGCGGTCCACCGCGGCGGCGACGAGATCGGCGACCAGCATCCCCGCGACCACCACGGCCGCGGCGAGCAGCGCCACCGCCGAGACGACCGGCAGGTCGCGGGTGGCGACGGCGCCCACGAGCAGCTCGCCGAGCCCGGCGACCCCGAACAGCGTCTCGACGACGGTGCTGCCCGCGACCAGCGAGCCCGCGGTCACCGCGAGCACGCGCAGCGCGGGGGCGGCGACGAACGGACCGGCGTAGCGCAGTGCCACGACGGGACCGGGGACCCCGCGCAGCACGGCGTCGCGCACGAACGGCCGGGCCACGACGTCCTCGACGACCCCGCGCAGCTGGCCCGCGGCGAACGCGGCCGACGGCAGGGCCAGTGCGAGGACGGGCAGGACGAGCAGGTCGGGCCGGGTCCACGCGGGCTCGCCGGGCGGCAGCAACGACACCGGCGGGACCCAGCGCAGGACTCCGGACAGCAGCGCCGCGAGTCCGACGGCGACCACGACCGGGGGCACCGCGGAGCCGACGGCGGCGACGACGGCGCCGCGCCGGCGGGCGAGCAGCGCGGCGAGCGGCACGGCCACGACCAGGGCCGCGACCACCAGCACGGCGGTGGTCCCGGCCCGTACGGCGACGAGGTCGGCGACCGGACGGCCGCTGACCAGCGACCGTCCAGGGTCCCCGGTGAGCAGGCCGCCGGCCCAGCTCAGGAACCGGACGGGCCACGGCCGGTCCAGCCCGGCCGCGGCCCGCATCTGGGCGAGCGCGGCCGGGTCGGCCCGGCCACCCGCCCGGACCGCGACGGCGTCGGCCGGCAGGAGCGCGGTGGCGGCGGAGACGACCACCGCGGACCCGGCGAGCAGCCCGGCGGCCCGCAGGACGGCGCGGACCGCCGCACGGGCCACGGCCGGCCCGCGGCCCGGCGCCCTGCCGGTTCGAAGCTCGCCGGGTCGGACGCCGCCGGGGCCAACGCCGCCGGGCCGGACATCGCCGGGTCGGACCTCGGTCATCGGTCGCGGTGCACCCGGTCGAGGAAGCCGGCGCCGAACCCGATCGCCGGGGACACCCCGGTCACCCCGGGCGCGGCGAGGTCGAGGCGGTCGCCGACGCCCCACACGACGTAGCCGCCCTCGTCGCGCAGACGGGTCTGCAGGGCACCGAGCCCGGCGCGGCGCTTCGCGGTGTCCGGCTCGGCCAGCGCCGCCGCGAGCTGGGCGTTCCACGACGGGTCGGCCCAGGCGGTCTCGTTGGTCGGTGAGCCGGGGGTCAGCGCCACCCGCACGACGTCGAGGAAGGGGATGCCGCCGAGGAAGCTGACGTAGAACGGCTCGGTGCCGTAGACCGAGCTGAAGTAGGTGTCCGGCGGGCCGACCTCGATGCGCGCCCGCACACCGATCTCGGCGAGCTGCTGGGACAGCAGGGTCGCCGCGGTGTCCATGCCCGGGTAGGCGGTCGTGGTGTGCAGCGTGACGTCGACACCGCCGGCCAGGCCGGCCTGTGCCATCAGCGCGCGGGCGCGGGGCACGTCGCGCTCGGTCTGCGGGAGGTCGCGGGGGCTGCTCGGGTCGGTGGGGGTGATCAGGTCGTTGCCGAGCACGCCCTTGCCGCCGAACACGGCGTCGAGCAGCTGGGGCCGGTCGACGCCGAGCCGGACCGCCTCGCGGACCCGGGGGTCGGAGAAGGGCGCGGTGTCGGTGCGCATGACCAGCGGGTACATCGTCGCCCCCGGCTTGCGGACGACGGTGAGCCCGGCGGCGGCACCCTGGTCGGCGGCCGTGGGCGGGACGCTGCCGGCGAGGTCGGCCTCGCCGGAGAGCACGGCCTGGGCCCGGGCCTGCGGGTCCGCCAGTGCGCGGACCTCGATCACCCGGCTCGGCGGGCGCGGTCCCCACCAGGAGTCGTTGCGTTCGAACACGGTGGTCTGGGCGTCGGAGCGCACCGGCCGGAACGGCCCGGAGCCCGGGACGAGGCCCGCGGTGAAGTCGCTGCTGCCCTCGGGCACCACGAAGGTCGCGCCCATCAGGGCGGTCCCGACCTCGGCGTAGGGCGCGCGGGTGACCAGGGTGAGGGTGGTGTCGTCGGTGGCGCGCGAGGCGGCGAGGTCGAACATCGCCATCCGGCCGAAGTTCTCCGCCGACTTCGACGCCATCCGGCGCAGCGAGAACAACGCGTCCGCGGCGCGGACCTTCGCACCGGTGCTGAACACGGCGTCGTCGCGCAGCCGGACGGTCCAGCGGGTCAGGGTGGGGTCCGGGGTCCACGACGTCGCCAGCCGGGGCTGCGGGGAGCCGTCGTCGCCCGGGACGGTGAGCACGTCGTAGGTCAGTGCCATCCGCACGATGTCGCTCTCGGCGGGCAGCATCCCGTGGGGGTCGTCCACGGCCGCTCCGCCGGAACCGGGTGCGACGTAGCGGACCGTGTCGGCCGGACCGGCGGCGGTGGGAGCCGGGGCCGCGCAGCCGGCCAGGACGGCGCAGGCCAGCAGGCCCGCGGTGAGCAGTCGTCTCATGCGATCCGTTCCAGGAGTGCGAGCAGCGCCGCGTCGATCGCGGCGCCGACGTCGGGGAGGGCGGGCCGGTGCAGCACGCCGTAGTGGTGGGCGTCGACACCGACGGTGGCGAGCGGGCCGGCGAGGTGCGCCGACCAGCCGAGGTCGGGGCCGACGCCGGGTGGGGTGTCGTCGACGCCCATGCCGATGCCGGAGTTGCGGGGAGCCCGCCGGTCGGCCCGGACCAGGAGGGTCGTGGTGCCGGTGGCAGTGGCGGTGGCTTCGAGCCGGCGCGCCTCGTGGGCGGCCAGCGCCCGCAGGTGCCGGGCCATCACCGCGAGCCGTCCGAGCACCGCCGTGTCCGGTTCGGCCCGGCCCAGCAGGCCGTGGTCCCGCAGCCGGGCCGCGACCGCCGCGACGAGGTCGGGCGGCGCCCCGGGGCCGGCGAGGCCGTCGGCGTCGAGGTCGGCTCCGAGGTATGCCTCCAGCGCCCGCAGGTGCCGGACGGCGACGGCCCGGTCGAGCTCCGCCCCGGTGCCGGGGACCGGCCGGATGTGCGCCGGGTCGTTGGAGTCGACCATGACCAGGAGTGGGACGGACTCCCCCGCCGCCGTCAGCTGGACGGCCATCTCCTGGGCGAGCGTGCCGCCCATCGACCAGCCGCCCAGCAGCCACGGCCCGCGCCGCCCGGCCGCACGCAGCGCCGCCAGGTGGGCGGCCGCGAGGGCGGGCACCGTCTCCGGGGCGCCGTGGTGCGGCGCCGGGAGCGACAGGTGGGGGTCGGCGACGGCGAGCACGTCGAACCGGCGGTCGATCATCCGGGAGAGCTCGACGTAGCAGAGCACGTCCCCACCCGAGGGGTGGACCAGCACGAGCGCGGGCCGGTCCGGGTCGTCCCCGCCACGCAGCGGGATCACCGCGTCGGCTGCGGCCACGGACACCGCCGCCCGCGGGGCCGGGGCCGGGGCCGGGGTCGCCAGGGGGTCCTGGGCGGGGCCGGGCGGCGCCGGGGCCGGGGCCGGGGTCGGGGTCGGGTTCTGCGTCGGGACAGGTCCCCAGGCCGCCGGGTCGGTGGCCAACCGGCGGACCCGCTCGGCGTGCCGGGCGGTGACGGCGTCCAGCTCGTCGTCGGGCAGCACGCCCTCCGGGCCGTCCCACTGCAGCCGCAGCTCACCCGCGACCTCGACGACCTGGTGGTCCAGCCACACCTGCGGGGTGGAGGACAGTGCCGCGACCTGCTCGCCGAGCCACTCCAGGGACCGGCCGTCGTCGAGGCCGAGGGCGCTGGTGAACACCACGGGCACGCGGTGCACCGCACCGGTGCGGGCGGACCGTTCGGCCAGCACGTCGAGCGCGGAGGCCGCACGGTGGTCGAGCTCGTCGAACAGCCGGGCCTGGGTGGCCGCGGCACGCTCGGCGAACTCCGGCCGTGGTGTCTCCGGCGTGCTGTGCAGGACCAGCGAGGTGAAGTCCCCGACGACGCCCTCGGTGCCCGGCGGGCGGTCGAGCAGCGTGAGCAGCACACCGAACCCGTCCGCCCCCGCCCACTCGGCCAGCACGTCGGTGAACGCGGTGAGCAGCACGGCGGTCGGGGTGACGCGGTGGCGGGCGGCGTGGGCGCACAGCGCCGCGTGGTCCTCCGGGGTGATCCGGTGGACCCGGCGGCGGAACCGCGGCGGCCGTCCCTGAGCCGACGCCGGCGCGCGGACCGGGAGCGCGGGCGGGCCGGGGACGGGGCGTTCGCGCCACCACTCGGCGGCGGCGCGGCCCTCCGGCCCGGCGGCGCGTGCGGCCAGCGCCGCGGTGCAGGCCGCCGGGTGGGTGCGCGGCGGCGGGGGCAGCGACGGCGTCGCCTGGGGGTCGGCGGCGTCGGCGTAGGCGGCCTGCCACTCGTTCTCGACGATCCACCAGGACGCGGCGTCGCACACCAGCACGTCGACGCCGATCAGGACCCGTACCCGGCCCGCGGGGAGCTGGGCCGCCTGGATCGTCACCAGCGGCCAGCGGTCCGGCGGCCCGGGCCGGGTGGAGATCCGCTCGCGCAGCGACGCGAGCCGCGACTCGCGTCGCTCCGGGTCGGCGCCGGCGAGGTCGTGCACCCGGATCCGGTAGTGCGGGACGTCGTCGAGGACGCGGAACCGGCCATCGGCGGTGGCGACGGCGCGCAGCATCGGGTGCCGGGCGACGACGACGTTCCAGGCCGTCTCCAGCCGGGGCAGGTCGAGGTCGTCGGCGTCGTACTCCAGGTAGAAGTAGCAGGGCACGCCGCCGTCGTCGTAGCCGCCGTCGCGGCCGACCAGGTAGGCGTGCTGGACCCGGGTCATCGGGAACGTCCCGTCGGCGGCGACGCCGTCGTGTGCCGTCGCGACCGGGCCCGGCACCGCCGGGCCGGCCGCTCCCCCGCCCAGCAGGGCGGCCAGCCCGGCGACGGTCGGTGCGGCGAGCAGGTCGCGCAGGGCGAGCGCGACGCCGTGGCGCTCGCGCAGGACCGCGAGCATCCGTGTCGCGAGCAGCGAGTGCCCGCCGAGCGCGAAGAAGTCGGCCTGCGGGTCGGTGACCGGGGTGCCGAACAGCTCGCCCCACAGTGCCGCGATCTCGCCCTCGACACCGTCGAGGGCGGTGCCCGCGGCCGCGGTGGCGGTGCGCGGGCGCCCGGCCGCAGTGCCGATGCGCGGACGCCCGGCCGCGGCGATCCGCGGGGCCAGGGCTGAGGCGGTCACCGCGAGCTCGTCGACGACGGGCAGGGCGAGCAGCCGGTCGAACGCGTCGCCACCGGTGGCCGCGTCGAGCGCGGCCGACGCGGTCGCGCCCGTCCCGACGCTCCAGCCGTCCCAGTGCACGGCCTGCCATCCCGGCCCGGTGACGGCCGCGAGCGCGGCGTTGGCCGCGGCGTAGGCGCCGGTGCCGACACCGCCGAGCAGCGTCGCGACCGAGGACATCAGCAGCACCCGGGCCGGGCGCCGGTCGGCGGGGAGCTCCGCGACGGCCCGGCGCAGGGCCAGGGCCCCGCCGAGCTTGGCGTCGAGGTGGGCACGGACCCGGTTCGCGTCGAGCTCGCGGAGCGGGTCCAGCTCGGCACCGGCGAGCACCCCGGCCGCGTGGACGACGACCGACAGCGGCCCGTCGGCGGCGAGCTCGGTGAGCAGGGCGGTCGTCGCGGCCGGGTCGGTGGCGTCGACGGCGCGGGTGCCGTCCCGTCCGGTGCGGGAGGTGACGACCACCCGGTGTCCGGCTGCGGCGAGGCGCCGGGCGAGAACCTGCCCGACCGCGCCCGCGCCGCCGACGACGACCGCCGTCCCCGGTGCGGGGGCGGCCGCGGTGTCCGGTTCGGCGTCCCAGCCGCGCAGCGCCTGCCGCCAGCGGGTGCCGCCGCGCCAGGCGGTCGCCGCACCGGTGCCCCCGGCGGCGAGGGCGGCGGCCTCGGCCAGGACCAGCTCGGCCTCGCGGCCGGCCCCCGGGCCCGCCGCGGGGTCGCTGCCGGGATCGGCGCCGGGTTCGGCAACGGGGTCGGCACCGAGGTCGGTGGTGGCCCAGGCCAGGCCGGGGCGTTCCTGCCCGAGGACCCGGGGCAGCGCGCGCAGCGCGGCCGAGGCGGGGTCCGCCGGACCGTCGGCGGCGATCCGGGCGCCACTGCGGGTCACCAGCAGCAGCCGCGGTGCGTCGTCATCGGGCAGGTCGGCGGTGTGTGCCCCGAAGTCGAGGACGGCCGTCGCGGGCTCCGCGCCCGGGGCCGGGCCGACGACGATGACGTCCGGTCCGGGATCGACTCGCTCCCGCAGGGCGTCGGCGAGCGGGCCGTCGCCGAGCACGGTCCATCCGCCGTCCGGGCGTCCGGTCACCGGGGCGACCGGCTCCCAGGTGAGGATCTGCACCGGCTCGTCGGCGGCGGTGCCGGTGGCCGGCTCGGGCGGGTCGATCCAGTGCCGGGCACGGGTGAAGGCGTAGCCGGGCAGGACGACGCGCCGTCGCCCCGGTCCGGCCGGGGCGCCCGGGTCGACCGGGACGCCGTGGGCCCACAGCCGTCCCAGCGCGGCGCGGGCCGCGGCGGTGTCGTCGCTCCCGGAGCCGCCGGTCCCGGTGTCCTCGGTCCCGGTGTCGTCCGTCCCGGAGTCGCCGGCCCCGGTGTCACGAGGCACGGCGTCGAGCAGCGGCACGGTCGCGACGACCCCGGCCGCCCCGGCGGCGAGCCGGGACAGCGCGGTCCCCGGCCCCACCTCGACGACGACGGCGGGCCCCTCCCCGACGGCGGCCGCCAGGGCATCGGCGAACCGCACCGGGCGGCGCAGCTGCCCGGCCCAGTGCGCCGCGGTGCCCAGCTCGGCGCCGGCGAGCCGGCCGGTGACGGTGCTGGCGACCGGGATCTGCGGGGCGCCACCGGTCAGTCCGGCGAGCGCCACCTCCAGTCCGGCCTGCTCGGCGTCCATCGCCCGGGAGTGCATGGCGGCCGACACCGCGAGCGGGGCGTGGCCGACGCCGTCGGCGGCGAGGGCAGCGGCGAACGCGGCCACGTCGGCGGCGGGACCGGACACCACGCAGGCCGATGGCCCGTTGACCACGGCGAGGTCCAGCGCGCGGGGCAGCCGGGCCGTGAGCTCGTCCTCGGACAGGCCGACGGCGAGCATCGCTCCGCCCCCCGCGGCGCGGGACGCGGCGAGGCAGCGGGCCGCGACGAGTCGTGCGGCGTCGGGCAGTGCGAACGCACCGCCCACCGTGGCGGCGACGCACTCGCCGAGACTGTGCCCGACCAGCGCGTCCGGGTGGGCGCCCCAGCTCTGCAGCAGGCGGGCGGCGCCGACCGCGACAGCGAAGAGCGCGGGCAGCCCGAACGCGGGGTCGGCGACCCGGGCGGCGGGCCCGTCGGGGTCCAGCGCCTCGGTGACGTCGGCGCCCAGGTGCGGGGTGAGCACCGCGGCGACCTCGTCGAAAGCGGCGGCGAAGACCGGCTCGTCGCGGTGCAGCCCGGCCGCCATCCCCGGCCGTGGGCTGCCGGCACCGGGGAAGGCGAACACGAGGCGGGGGGTGCCGGCGTGGACCGGTGCGGCCGCGGCCAGTGCGGCGGGCCCGACGCCGGTGACCCGGTGGGGCAGCGCGACCCGCCCCCGGGCGAGGGTGTGCGCGGCGTCGGCGGCACCCGTCCCGGGCGATCCGCCGGTCAGGGCGGTGGCGACCCGCGCGGCGGTCGCCCGGGCGGCCTCGGCGGTCGCGGCGGACACGCACAGCAGCTGCGGCCGGGGGTCGTCGACGGCCTGCGCCCGGTGCGGGGCCGGGCCGAGGACGACGTGGGCGTTGGTGCCGCCGATGCCGAACGAGCTGACCCCGGCGTGCCCGGGGCCGGTCCACGGTGCGGAGACCGCGGGGAGCCGGAACCGGGACCCGTCCAGGCGCAGCGCGGGGTTCGCCGGTTCCGCGTGCAGCGTGGCGGGGACCGTCCGGTGTGCCACCGCCAGCACGGCCTTGATCAGCGACGCGACGCCCGCCGCGGAGTTGGTGTGGCCGATGTTGCCCTTCACCGAGCCGAGCAGGCACGGCTCACCGGCGTCGCCGAGCACCCGGCGCAGCGCGGTGACCTCGACCGGGTCCCCGAGCGGCGTCGCGGTGCCGGGCGCCTCGACCAGGCCGATGTCCGCGGGTTCGAGTCCGGCGACGTCGAGCGCCTCGGCGACGACCCGGGCCTGGCCGCGTACCGACGGTGCGGTGAACCCGGCCTTGTCGGCGCCGTCGTTGTTGACCGCGGTGCCGTGCACGACGGCGTGGACCACGTCGCCGGAGGCGAGCGCGTCGGACAGCCTGCGCAGCACCACGACTCCGACGCCCTGGGTGTAGACGATCCCGCTGCCCGCGGCGCCGAAGGGACGCACGTGCCCGTCGGCGGAGAAGATCCCGCCGGGCACGTGCACGTAGCCGCGGCCCTGCGGCACGATCAGCGACACCCCACCGGCGAGCGCGGTGTCGGTCTCCCCGCTCAGCAGCGACTGCACGGCCAGGTGCACCGCGACCAGCGAGGTCGAGCAGCTCGTGGACACCGCCACGGCCGGCCCCGACAGACCCAGCCGGAAGGCCGTCTGCAACGGCAGGTAGTCCGGCTGGGTCGCCATGGCGGTGGCGAGGCTCCCGAGCGGGTCCGGGCCCGCGCCGGTGGGGTCCCACCGGTCGGCGAGGTTGGAGGCCAGGTAGCTCGACTGCATCGACCCGGCGAACACCCCGACCGCACCGGCGTCCCGGGTGCCGCCGTGACCGGCGTGGTCCAGGGCGTGCCAGGCGGTCTGGAGGAACAGGCGCTGCTGGGGGTCGAGCAGGTCAGCCTCGGCCCCGGTCAGCCCGAACGGGGCCGGGTCGAAGCGGTCCTGGTCGGTGAGGAGTCCGGCGACGGGGACGTAGCCGGGCCGCTCGCGCAGGGCGCGCGGCACGCCGGCCGGGTCGACCCGGGTGAGGCCCTCACGGCCGTCGGCGAGCAGCTGCCAGAAGGCGTCGAGGTCGTCGGCGCCGGGGAACCGGCACGCCATGCCGACCACGGCGACGGGCTCGTGCGTGCCGCTCATCCGGCCACCGCCACGGCCCGGGCGCGGGCGGCGCGGCGTGCGGCGGCGCGGCCGTCACCGGGCGGCGGGGCCGGTGGGTCCGCCACCGGTGGGGGCCCGGCGACCTCGGCCGGCGCGGGCGCCGTCGGCGCCGTCGCGGTCAGGTGCCGGGCGAGGTCGCGGACGGTGGGGTGGGCGAACAGGTCGACGACGGTGAGCTGCGGGTCCAGCTCGACGAGCCGCCGGTGGGCCAGGACCAGGGTCAGCGAGGACGCACCGAGCTGGAAGAACGGGGTGGTCACCTCGACCGGTCCGCCGAGCAGGTCGCTGAACACCCGCGCGACGGTCCGCTCGACGAGCGGGTCCGGGGGTCCGGCCGCCGGGGGCGCGAGGACCGCTGCCTGGGTCGCCGGGGCCTGGGTCGCCGGGACCGGGGTCACCGCGGCCGGACCCTGGGTCGCCGGCCCCTCGGTCGCCGGGGCCTGGGTCGCCGGTCCCTCCGTCGCCGGGACCGGGGCGGCGGGCGATGTGGGCGACGTCGTCACGACGAGCTCGACGAGCCCCTCGGCGGATGTCCGCTCGGCGACGGTCGCGCCCCGGGTGCGCAGCTCCGCGCGCAGCCGCTGCACCCACGGGGCGGCGACGGCGAGCGCGTCGACGGGACCGATGCCGTCGCAGCCGACGGTGAGCCGCAGCTCGATCCCCTGCGGCGGCACCGTGGCCCATCCGGCGGCGGCGGGTTCCCGCCCACCGACCGCGACGGTCACGTCCGCCCCTGTCCCGGCCGACTCGATTCCGGTCGACGACGCTGCCGCCGACGACGCTGCGGGCGACGTAGCCGCGGCCGACGTAGCCGCGGGCGACAAGGCTGCGGAGGCGGGGGCGGGCACCGGAGCCGTGGGGGCCGCGACCGAGGCCCCGACGGGAGCCGCGGCCGAGGCGGCCGGGGCCGCCGTGGACCCCGGACCGGACGTCCTGGACCGGTTCGCGAACGGGTTCGGCAGGGCGCCGTGGTCGACCTTGCCGTTGGCGGTGATCGGCAGCTCCGCCAGCACGACGAAGCGGTTCGGCACCATGTAGGGCGGCAGCGCCGCGCGCAGCGCGGCCGCGAGTTCGCCGTCGCCGGGCGGGGTCGCCGGGTCGGCGGGCACCACGAACGCGACGAGCCGGGGCCGGTTGTCCGGGCCGCGGACCGCCTGGGCGACGGCGTGGCGGACCGCGGGCAGCCGGTCCAGGGTCGCCTCCAGCTCCCCCAGCTCGATCCGGTGACCACGGATCTTCACCTGCCGGTCGGTGCGGCCCAGGAACTCGATGGTGCCGTCCGGGCGCCACCGCCCGAGGTCACCGGTCCGGTAGAGGCGGGTCCCGGTGGTCGGGTGCACCGCGAAGCGGGCGGCGGTCTGGTCGGGGTCGCCGACATAGCCCTCGGCGAGCCCGTCGCCGCCGATGAACAGCTCCCCGGGCCGGCCCACGGGGCAGGGCCGGCCGTCGTCAGGGTCGAGGACGTGGAAGCTCTGGCCGCCCAGCGCACGGCCGTAGGGGATGCTCGGCCAGGCCGGGTCGACCTCGTCGACCAGGTAGGAGATCGACCAGATCGACGCCTCGGTGGCGCCGCCGAGACCGACCACCCGTGCCTGCGGTGCGAGCGCGCGCAGCCGGTCGGGCAGGGTCACCGGGATCCAGTCGGCGGACAGGAACACCTGGCGCAGCGACGCCAGCGCGCGCCGCGTCGCCGCCGGCTCGATCTCGGCGTACTCGACGAGCATCTCCAGCAGTGCGGGCGCGGCGTTCCACACGGTCACGCGGTGGGCCGCCATCAGCTCCAGCCAGTGACCGGGGTCGCGCTGCCGGTCGGCGTCGGGCAGCACCACCCCGCCGCCGACACCGAGCACCGAGAAGACGTCGTAGACCGACAGGTCGAAGCTGAACGCCGACAGGGCCAGCACCCGGTCGTCCGCGCGCAGCGGGTAGCGGAACTCCAGGTCGTCGAGGGTGGTGCGGGCGGCGCGATGGGCGATCCCGACGCCCTTCGGGGTGCCGGTCGACCCGGAGGTGAAGATCGCGTAGGCGAGGTCCCCGGGGTCGGCGCGACGCGGGGTCGCGGCGTCGCCGACGAGGACGCCGTCGGCGTCGAGGACGTGCGTCCGCACCCCGTCGGGCCAGGTGGTCTCGTCCCCGGGGGCGACGAGTGCGTGCCGCAGGCCGGACCGGGCGCAGACCGAGGCGATCCGTGCGGTGGGCCACGACGGTTCGACCGGGACGTAGCCCGCACCGCTCGCGAGGACCCCGAGCAGGGCGGTGACCTGCGCGATCCCCTTGTCCACACAGACCGCGACCAGGTCGCCCGGCCCGGCCCCCAGACCGGCGAGCGCGGCGCCGGTGCGGTCCGCGCGGGCGGCGAGCACGTCGGCGGCCACGCAGCCACGGGCGTCGAGCAGCGCGGGGCGGCCCGGCCGTACGGCGGCGCGCCAGGGGTCGTCGAGGAGCGGGCCGCACTCGGCGAACGGGTTCGGCCCGACCGGCTCGGCCGGAGCCGTCGACGGGTCGTGCCCCAGGGTGGGGTCGGTCCACGCCCCCGGCTCGTCGGCCAGCCGGCACAGCAGCCTGTGGTGGGCGTCGCGCAGCCCGGGCACGAACCCGGCGGGCAGGGTGTCCGCGCGCAGGTCCCAGTGCACCCGGAGCACGCCGCCCGCGTCGTGGACGATGTGGTCGAGCAGCACCTGCGGGGTCTGCGAGATCCCGAAGACCTCCTCCCCCAACCAGTCCGTGGCCGCGGGGCCGTCCCCGGTGAGCCCCAGTCCGCTGGTGAACACCACCGGGTGCGCGGGGGCGGGCAGGCCGGTGCGCGGGTCGCGCGGCCCGGCGGTGCCCGCGGTGACCTCGACGCCGGGCACCGAGCGGTGCTCCAGGTCGGCCCAGAACCGCCGGTTGACGCGCCCGGCGAAGGCGGCGAAGTCGTCGCGGCCACGCAGGTCGGGCGGTTCGACGGCGACCAGGACGGTGCTGGTGAAGTCGCCGACCACCCGGTCCAGCCCCGGGGTGTCGTCGCCGGCGGCGACGTCGTCACGGTCGAACAGGGTGGTGTTGAGGGCGAAGGGCTCCTCGGCGCCGAAGCGGTGGAGCACGAACGCGAACGCGGCGAGCAGCGCGCCGGTCGGGCTGAGCCCGTGCCGGGCCGCGGCGGCACGCAGCCTGCCCCACGTGTCGGCGTCGAGGACGGCGGTGTGCCGGGTCATCCGGGGGGCCGGGTCACCGGGCGGGTCGGTCCACGGCAGTCCCGTCCACGGCAGGGTGGGTCCGGCGGGCAGCGGTGCGCGGTCCGCCCAGTAGGCGCGGTCGCGGTCGCGGCGCTCCCGCTCGGCGGGGTCGGTGCTCGTCCGCGCGGTGAGGGCGGCGAAGGTCGTCGGGAGCGGCGGCAGCGCGACGCCCGGGTCGGCGACGACCTCGCCCCACTCCCGCATCAGCACCATCCAGCTCGTGAGGTCGAGGGCGAGCACGTCGATGCCGATGTGCAGGCGGGTGCGCCCGTCCGGGAGCAGTGCGGCCCGCAGGTCGTGCAGCGGCCACGTCCCCGGCGGCCGCACCTGGTGCGAGCACTCCTCGCGCAGGGCGCCCAGCCGGGCGTCGGGGTCGGGGTCGGCGCGCAGGTCGGTCGTGGCGATCCGCGTCGCGGGCACCTCGGGGAGCACGCGCTGACGGCCGTCGTCCCCGACGACCATCCGCAGCATCGGGTGCCGGCGCACGAGCACGTCCCAGGCGGCCGCGAGCCGGTCGAGGTCGGCGAGCGGGTCGCCGTCGGGCACCCGGTCGAACTCCTGGTACCAGAACGTCGCGACCCCGCCGAGCGGGAACGCCGGGTCCCGGCCGACCAGGTAGGCGCTCTGCACGGCGGTCAGCGGGAACGGGGTGCCGTCCGGCAGCGACGTCGGTGCGGCCGCGGTCGGTGGGCCCGCCGCCGGCACCGGCTCCCCCGCGGGGGTCTCGGCCACCGTGCGTGCGGTCGCACCGCCGAGGAAGTCCGGCAGCGGCAGGCTCAGCCCGGTCTCCTCGCGCAGCCGCCGGCGCAGCCGGACGGCGGTGAAGGAGTCGAGCCCGAGCTCGGTCAGCGGCACGTCCGGTGGAAGTCGGTCGGACCGGTCCAGCACCTCCCCGAGGCAGGCGAGGACGTCGTCGAGCCGGACCGTCATGCGGTTGTCCCTTCCGGGTGTGCGGGAGTTCGGGCGGGTGGCGCGCATGACCCGAGTGGGTGACGAGCTCGGCGCCGCAGCGACTCTCGCTTTATTGAGTCTGATTGTCAATATCGTCTACCGTCATCCGCATGACTGCCCCACCGACCGCCGACCCCCTCGCCGAGATCACGACCGAGATCACGACCGTCTGGTCCGAGCTGCTCGACCTCCCGCCCGCCGAGATCCCCCACGACGTGGGGTTCCTCGTGCTGGGCGGTGACTCGGTGCTGGCGGTGCGCATGTCGGCGCTGATCCGGGCGCGCCTCGGTGTCGCGCTCGGCCTGGCCGAGGTCCGGGTCGACACCACCCTCGGCGAGATCGCCGCACTCGTCGCCGATCGGGTGAGTGATCCGTCGTCCGGGTCACTGCCGTCGATCACCCACCGTCGCGCCGACCCGCACGCCCCGTTCCCGCTGCTGCCGCTGCAGCAGGGCTACTTCGTCGGCCAGCAGGACGGCTGGGAGCTGTCCTACGCCTCGGCGCACTACTACGTCGACTACCCCCTCGACGGCATCGACGGCGACGAGGCGGCGGAGGCACTCGCCGACGCCCTGGAGCGGCTGGCCCGGCGCCAGCCCGGCCTGCGCGCCCGGGTCGACGCCGACGGCCGCCAGTACGTGCTGCCCGTCGAGGCACCCGGGGCGGTGCCGACCCCGACCGTGCTGGACCTGCGCGACGCCGCACCGGAGGAGATCGAGACCCGGCTCGCCGCACTGCGGGACCTGATGAACGTCAGCGGGCCCGACCCGACCTGCGGCCCCGGCCTGGACGTCCGGCTGACGCTGCTGCCCGGCGACGCCGGTCTGCTGCACGGCGCGTTCAGCCTGCTGCTGTTCGACGGCTGGTCGGCCGGGGTCCTCACCCGCGAGCTGCTGGCGCTGGCCCAGGACTGGAACGCGGTGCTCGCCCCCCTGGAGATCGACCCCGGCGACTACGTCGAGGCGGTCGGGGCACTGCGCGGAACCCGCGGCCGCAACGCCGACCGCGACTGGTGGTGGGAGCGGATCGACGCGCTGCCGGCCCCGCCCGCGCTGCCGCTGGCCGTGGACCCGCAGGAGATCACCCCCACGGTGATGCAGCACCGCGAGTTCCGGCTCGACCCGGCCCGCTGGGCGGCGCTGCGCGCGGCCTGCCGCGACCAGCAGGTCACCCCGGCGACGGCGCTGCTCACGGCGTTCTCCGTCGTGCTGGCCCGCTGGGCGGGACACCGGCGGATGCTGCTCAACTCGCTGCAGACCGGACGCCTGCCGCTGCACCCCGACGTGCACCGCATGATCGGCGGCTTCGCCACCACCATGCTGCTGCCGGTGGTCCCGGAGACGGGGACGTCGTTCGCCGAGCTGGCCCGGACCGTGCAGCGGACCTTCGCCGAGCACGCCGCGCACATGCTCGTCCCGGGCGTCGAGGTGGCCCGGGAGGTCGGGCGCCGACGCGGCACCCACCGCCCGGTGGCACCGGTGGTGTTCCAGTCCACGATCGGGATGGACGCCGCCATGGGCAGCCCGCTGCCGACCGAGGCCGGTCCACTGGGCCGGGTGCGCGCCGGGGACTACACCCACCACCTGCGCACCCCGCAGGTGGCGCTGGAGACCCGCTGCTTCGAGATCGACGAGCAGCTCGTCCTGGTGTTCTCCCTGGTCGCGGAGCTGTTCGCCGACGACGAGGTGACGGCCGCGTTCGCCGAGCTGGTCGAGCTCGCGACGGCGCTGGCCGACGGACCCGGCTGGGACGCCGTGCCGGAGCTGCCCGAGGCGCTCGACCCGGTCCCCGGGGAAGGGCTGCGCATCGGCGCGCTGCCCGGAACCGGTCGCACGCACGCCCCCGGACCGCCCGCGGACGGCGCGGAGCAGGTGGTGGCCGAGGTGTTCGAGGACTTCCTGGAGGTCCCGGTCCTGGATCGCACCGTGCACTTCTTCACCGCGGGCGGCGACTCTCTGCTCGCGATCCGGGTGCTGGCCCGGCTCGCCACCGAGCTCGACAACCCGGTGCCGGTGCGGGACTTCCTCGCCGACCCGACGGTCGCCGGGGTCGCGGCGGCCGGGCGGGGGGCCTGATGGCCGAGGACCCCCGTCCGCTGGTCGCCGTGCTGGGCGCCTCCGGTGCGACCGGGCGGACCGCGGCGCAGCGACTGGCCGCGACGGGCCGGGTGCGGCTGCGGCTCGGGGCCCGCGACGCCGGCGCGCTCGCCGCACCGGCGGCCGCGCTCGGGGCCGAGGCGGTCGGCGTCGACGCGGGCGAGGCCGGGGCCCTGGCCGGGTTCTGCGCCGGCGCGGCCGTCGTCGTGCAGTGCGCGGGACCGTCGCTGCGGATGACCCCGGACGTGGTCCGGGCCGCGCTCGCCGCGGGCGCCCACGTCGTCGACCCGGCCGGTGACCTGGACCCGTTCCCGACCGGTGACCGCTCGGTCGTACTGGGTGCGGGTGTGGTGCCCGGGCTGTCGGGACTGCTCCCGCGCCTGCTCCCGCCGGGGGCCCGGCGGCTGGACCTGTACGCCGGTGGCGCCGACCGGCTGACCCCGGCCGCGGCGGCGGACGTGCTGTTGTCGGTCCCGCCCCGCTACGGCCTGCCCCGGGCGCTGTGGCGCGACGGCGGCCCCGTCGAGGCCGCGCTGACGGTCCAGCCCGCCGTGACGCTGCCGGGCTTCGACGGCCCGGTGCACGCCGTGCCGCTGCTCACCGCCGAGGCGCAGCGGCTGGCCACCGACACCGGTGCGGCGCAGCTGCGGTCCTACTCGGTGTTCCCGGGGCCGGGGCTGCCGGACACCCTCGCCCTGGCCTGGGCGTCGGGGGACCCGCTGGCGCACGTCGACGCCGTCATCGCCGCCGCCGACGCCGACGTCGCCGCGCACGGCGTGGCCATCACGCTGCTCGCCTCGGCGCGCTACGCCGACGGCGCCCGTCGGACGCTGCTGCGGTCCACCGACTCGCTCGCCCTGACCGGCGCGTTCACCGCGCTCGCCGTCACCGACGTGCTGGCGGGCCGGGTCGCGCCCGGGGTCGGCCGGGCCGCCGAGGTGCTCGACCCGGCGACGACGGCCGCCCGGCTGTCCACCGACCCGTCGGTGGACGAGCTGCGGTACTGACCCGGGTGCCCCGGGCACGCGCCCGGGGCACCCGGTGGGCTCACCCCTGACCGGGGGCGACCGGCAGACCGGTCCGGAACAGCTCCTGCTCCAACCACACCGCAGCGGCGACGCCGTTCCCGGCACCCACGCTCACCAGCGTCACGCCGTCGGGCAGCCCGGCCTGCCGGGCCGCGTCGCCGGCGGCGGAGACCCCCGGGACCGAGGTCCGGCCGCACTCGTCGACGGCGATCGCGCCGTCGTCGAGCACCCTGGCCCCGAGGCTCGCGGCCAGCACGTTGCCGGGGCGGGTCGGGGCGCGGTGGTAGATGCCGTCGCGGGCGAGGGTGGTGCCGTCGGCGAAGCGCAGCTGGAGTGCGCCCAGGTCTCCGTCGATCGCCGTGATCGGGGACTCCACGACCCGCACCCCGCGCGCCTCCAGGTTGCCAGCGACCCAGCCGGGCAGCTCGGCGGGTCCGTGGGTGGCGAGTACGACGTCGTCGCTGAAGCGGTCCCGCACGTACGCGGCCAGCATCCCGGCCAGGCCGTTGCCGATCACCACGAGCGCCATGCCGGTGGTCTCGTAGCCGTGGCAGAACGGGCAGTGGAACACCGAGCTGCCCCACCGCTGCGCCAGCCCTGGCACGTCGAGCGGCTCGTCGACCTGGCCGCCGGCCAGCAGCAGCCGCCGCGCCCGCACCTCGGTGCCGTCGTCGAGGTCGAGGGTGAAGTCGTCGAGGGCGCCGCGCGCGCCGGTGACCCGGCCCGCCCGGCGGGTCACCGTCGGGTAGGCGTCGACCTCGGCGCGGCCGTCGGCGAGCAGCTGCGCGGGGTTCGCACCGTCGCGACCGAGGTACATGTGCATCTCGGCAGCCGGGGCGTTGCGCGGCTCGCCGGCGTCGACGAGCAGGACTCGACGCCGCTGACGGCCGAGCACCAGGGTCGCCGACAGGCCCGCGGGCCCACCGCCGACGACCACCACGTCGTAGGTGTCGTTCACGGGTTCTCCAGTTCCTTCCGGACGGCGGGCAGGATCTCGGTCGCGAGGCGTTCGATGTTGGCGAGCACCGCGTCGCGCTCGCCGGAGGACTCCACGTGCAGCAGCACCCGCCCGGCCCCGCTCCCCCGGACCAGGTCGACGAGCCGGCGGACGCACAGCTCGGGCGGCCCGATCGGCTGGCGCTCGAGGATGGTCGCGGCCAGCTCGTCGGGGGTGGGCCGCGGGCCGCGGTACTCCTCGACCATCACGTACTCGGCGTAGCCGGAGGCGAACACCGGCGCCAGCCGCTCGTGGACGATCCGCTCGGCCTCGGCGGCCGAGTCGGTGACGTGGGCCAGGGCGGCGGTGCCGTGCACCGGCCGCGCCGTGGTCCGCTGCTCGTAGTCGGCGACCAGCCGGGCCTGCTCCTGCGCGGTCTGGGAGAAGAAGAACAGCATCGGCAGGCCGTGCCGGGCGGCGAGCTCCACCCCGGTGGCCGAGGTCGCGGCCACGTGCACCGGCGGGTGCGGACGCGTGTACGGCTCCGGTCCGGGCGTGACCTCGCGGAACCGGTAGTGCTCGGAGTCCGCGGACACCCGCCCGGTGAAGGAGTCGAGGACCAGCCCGAGCGCCTCGGGCAGCCCGCTGCGCCACCGCTCGATCCCGGTGCCGAGCACCTCGTGGTCCACCACCGGCCCGGCCCGGCCGATGCCGAGGTCGAACCGGCCGCCGGAGAGCTGGTCGAGCAGAGCCGCCTGTTCGGCGACGTGCACCGGCGCGTGCGTCGGCAGGATCGTCACGGCCGTCCCGACCCGTACCCGCCGGGTGCGGCCGAGCAGGAACGCGGCCAGCGTCGCCGCCGAGGGGTTGATCCCGTAGCCGGTCAGGAAGTGGTGCTCGGTGGTCCACACCGACGCGAACCCGTGCGCCTCGGCCGCCTGCGCGAGGTCCGAGGCCAGCGTGAACACCTCGGTCGGACTCTGCCCGGGGAAGCGGTGGGTGAACAGCATGACGCCGAAGGAGGGAGCAGCCACGCCTTGACCGTACCGGATGTCGTTGTCGATTAGAGCGGGCCGTGCGCGGGGTCGGGCCGGGCGAGCCGGTCGTCGTTCCGTCGGGCGATGAGCTCGGTGCGCGAGCGCACGCCGAACTTCGCGTAGATCCGCGTCAGGTGGTACTGCACGGTCTTCGGCGACACGTGCAGCTCCGCGGCGACGTCGCGGGTCGACATCCCCCGTGCGACCAGGGCCTCGACGGCCGTCTCCTGGGGCGTCAGGTCGACCGGTGCCCGCTCGTCGCGACCGGCGCCGACCCCGCCCGCCCGGAGCTCGCGGTCGCAGCGGTGGACGTGGACGGTCGCTCCGAGCGCGTCGAAGTGCTCGCGCGCGATCAGCAGGGACGTGTCGGCGTCGCGTCGCTTGCCCGCCCGCCGCAGGGTCTGGCCGTAGGCGAGATGGATCCGGGCCAGGTCGTAGCGCAGCGCCATGCCGTCGATCGCCCGCACCGCTGTCTCGAAGGCCTCCGTGGCCGCGTCGACGTCCCCGTGCGCGCCGTGCCACCGGCCCCGGGCGGCGCCGAGCCGGGCCAGGGTCGACCGGTGTCCGCGCCGCGCCGCGAGGGCCTCGTGCCGGTGGAGGACGGTGTCCGCCTCCTCGAGCCGACCGGTCAGCACGAGGGCGTTCGCGTAGACGTCGGCCCACGGCCACCAGCCGGGCTCCCGCAGACACCCGTCGGAGCCGGACCTGTCCAACGGCGCGAGCACCCGGACGACCCGCTCGTAGTCGGCGGCGGACTCCGCGATGTGGGCCCGGGCGAGGACCGCGGGCACCCGCATGATCTCGTAGGCGGCCCCGCCCGCCTCGCTGCGCCGCGCGGCGCGGTCGGCCGCCGCGGTGTCGCCCCGCAGCGAGTGGACCTGGGCCGCCGTCCACTCGATCAGCGGCATCGTGAGCAGGATCCCGGTGCGCTCGCCGAGGGCCCGGCCGCGGTCGGCCGCCGCGAGCGCCCCGTCCCAGTCCCCACCCAGGAACCGGGCACGGGCCAGCCAGCCCCATGCCCACAGCGAGATGCGCGACGATCCGCCCAGCAGGGTGGTGGGCGTCGCTCCCTCGAGCTCCAGCCGCGCCTCGTCCAGGTCGTCGGTCACGACCGCCAGCCAGCCACGGCCCATCGTGACCCGTTGGTGCTGCGCGCCGTGCCGGATCTGCTCGGCGGCCCGGTCGTAGGACCGTGCGGCCCCCACGGGATCACCCGACGCCGCCTGCCCGAGCCCCCGGATGGCCGCCGCCTCCACCGCGGCCGGGGACCCCGGCTCGGCGTGCTCTCCGACGCGGTCGGCCCACTCGACGATCTCGGAGGCTTATTCAGGCCCCGTGAAATAACGATCTAGCCCGGCGTGTCGGGTTGGGCGACAGCCCGTCCATCGCGAATATTGGTTTGCCGAATCAATCCGAGATGAACGGGCTGCCGCAGTATGTACTATACCACTGGTTTCCGGCGTGATGAAATTCAGGATCTTGTCGCTATAGTGTATGAGCAGGATCAGCGGGACGCGACGGAGGCACGTTTGTCTTGGCCGCCGGTTCTGGGGTTGTTCTGGTCGGTGGTGATCACGTTGGCGTATCTGCGCGGGAATCGTGTGCAGTGGGAGTTGGCGGAAACCTATGGGGTGTCGCAGTCGACGGTTAGTCGAGCGATCACGGGGGTGACACCGTTGCTGGCACAGGCGCTGCGGAGTGTCGTTCCGACGGCAGAGGAGCTTTGTGCCGATCGGCAGTACATCATCGATGGAACCTTGCTGCCCTGCTGGTCATGGGCCGCGGTGCCGGGTCTGTGGTCGGGCAAGCATCGCACCACCGGCGTCGTCGTCCAGGTCGCAGCCACCCTGGAAGGGCAGCTGTCGTGGATCTCCGACCCGACCCCAGGCTCCCGACACGACCTATATTGCCTCGACCAATCCGGCGCCCTCGACCACCTCGCCACATACCCCCCGATCGGCGATAAAGGATACATCGGGCGCGGCATGCTCACCCCGTTCAAAAAACCACCCGGCCGGGAACTTCTCGACTGGCAAAAAACATTCAACAAGAGCCTCAACCACACACGCGCCACCATCGAACGAGTCATCGCCCATATCAAAACGTGGAAAGTTCTCCACACAGACTACCGGCGGCCCTACGCCACATTTAAAACGACAATCTCGGCAGTCATCGGACTCATCTTCTACACACTTACCTGACGGAGCCTGAATAAGCCTCTCGGCTCCGCGGCAGTGCGCGAGGGCGTGGAGGACGTGGCGCTGAGCCACCAGGGCCGCGGTCGCCGGGTCGGAGCGCGGATCGACCAGCTCCCACGCCCGCCCGAGCCGGACCCCCGCCTCGGCGGCCTTGCCCTGCACGATGGCGAGATAGCCGAGCACGGCGTTGCGCAACGGTGTGTCCCGCTGGCCCTCGACGGCCGGGATCAGCGCCTGCGCGTCGAGGACCTGCCCGGCGCCGACCATCGCGTCGACCGACCGGGTGAGGTGGTCCTCGCGGTCGGCGCGCGCGTCGGCGAGACGGCTCGCGTCCAGCAGGAGACCGGCGACCGAGCTCCACCGGCCCTGGGCCGCCGCGTCCGCGGACAGTGCGTCGAGCCGGTCGGCCAGCTCGGGGTCGCGCCCGGTGGTCGCCGCGGCGAGGAGCCGGAGACGGCGTTCCGGGGAGTCGACGAGGTCGGCGGCGGCACGCCGGAGCGCGGCCGCGCGCGCCGGCCCCACCGAGTCCAGGACCGCGGCCCGCACCATCGGGTCGGGTGGGCTCACCCGCGGGCCGAGCTGCCCCCCGGCGCGGACGACGAGACGGGCGTCGGAGGCCTCGCCCAGCGGTTCCAGGACCTCGTCCAGACCTGCGACCCGGGCGGCCTCGTGCAGTTCCACCCGCTCACCGAGGACCGCGACGGCCTCGACGAGCGCGCGGGCGCCCTCGCCGATCCCGGCCAACCTCGCACGCACGGCCGTCGACGTCGCCGCCGGCGGCGGGAGCCGGAGGAACGGGTCGGCCCAGTCCTCGGCGTCCACCTCGGTGAGCAGGGCGACGACGTGCCGGGGCGTGCCCCGGGTGTGGCGCCGCAGCCGTTCGGCGGCCGGCGCCGTGAGCGGGCGGCCGAGATCGGACGCGATGGCGCCGATGCTCCGCGCGTCGAGCGGGTCCAGGCGCATGGTGTGCTCGACCCGGGCCAGGAGGTCGTGCTGCTCGGCTCCCGCCCGCAGGGGGTCCACGGCCAGCACCACCAGATTCGCCGTGCGCGCATGGTGGGCGACCAGCGTGCTCAGGGCCTGGAGGGACGCCACGTCGGCCGCGTGGGCGTCGTCGACGACGACCAGGCCGCCGTCGCGGCCGATCCGGTCCGCGAGCTGCCCGGCGATCTCGAACGGTGTGGCCCGCGCGTCGATCCCCTCCACCAGCTGGGAGACGACCCCGCCCGCCCGGGACCGTTCCCAGGGCGCCGCGCGTGCCCGCAGGACCACACCGTCGGTCGCGCGGACCAGCGCGTCGAGGACGGTGGTCTTCCCGTAGCCCGAGGGCCCGGTGAGGACGACCGTGCACGCCGGGCCGGTGGCGGTCGGGCGGTACGCCGACAGCCGGTCGACGACGGCGTCGCGGCCGGAGGGGGACGTCATGACCCCATCCTGGCGAAGGACGAGGTCACCCGAGGTCGCCTCCTGCCACCGGCAGGACCGTCCCGGTGATGTAGGAGGCCTCGTCCGAGGCCAGGAACGTCAGCGCGGCGGCCTGCTCGTCGAGCGTGCCGTAGCGCTTCATCAGCGACGACTCGGTCGTCTGCTCGACGATCGTGGCGTACCAGCGGCGTTCCTGCTCGCCCTGCGGCGCCGGACCGCGGGGGTCCGGCGCGGCGGCGCGTCGGTGCCCCCCGGTGCGGTGGCGACGACCCGGATCCCGTGCGGTGCCAGCTCGAGCGCGAGAGCCGAGGTGATCGCGTTGACCCCGCCCTTCGCGGCCGCGTACGGCACCCGGTTGAGCCCGCGGGTGGCGACCGAGGAGACGTTCACGATCGTCCCGCTCCCTCGCTCGACCATGTGCGGGGCGACCGCACGACAGGACCACAGGGTCGGCCACAGCGACCGGTCGATCTCGGCCCTGATCTGCTCGGGCGGGTAGTGCTCGAACGGCTTGGCCCAGATGGTCCCGCCGACGGTGTGGATCGCGACGTCGACGCGGCCGAACCTGCCGATCGCGGCCTCGACGACGGCGGACGCACCGCCCCAGGTCTCGAGGTCGGCGGTGACGGCGATCGACGTCGACTCCGCGTCCCCGTCGGCGGCCAGCTCCTCGGCCAGCTCGTGGACGTGCTCGGCGCGGTCGGCCAGCACGAGGCTGCCGCCCTCGGCCGCGATCCGGCGGGCCGTGCACTCGCCGATCCCCTGTGCGGCGCCGGTGACCACCACGACCTTGCCGGCGAACCGGCCCGGCGTGACGAACCGGGGCCGTCGCCGCTCGTCGGTGTCCCGCATCGCGCGCCGCATCGTCGCCTTGGAGTTCCGCGCGTGGTCGACGATCAGGGACCGCGCGGCGTCACGGTCGCCGGCCTCGAACGCGTCGACGATGTCGAGGTGGTCCTGCGCGCAGTCGGGGTGGCACCACACCGCCGAGCGCAGCGTCTCCGCCATCGCGCCCTTGACCCCGAGCGCCTGGTAGGCGCGCAGCAGGTGCTCGTTCCCGGTCAGGGTGAACAGGTGGTCGTGGAACGCGGCGTTGGTCTCGGTGTAGGCGTGGGCGTCGGTGAAGCGTTCGCCGTCCCGGTCGACGTAGGGCACGGTCGCCTGGGCAAGGAGCCGGTACCCGGCGATCTGCCGGGTGTCGAGCCGCCCGATGACGAGCTCCAGCGCCCCGAGCTCGAGCCCCTGCCGGGCGTCGAAGATCGCGTCGGACTTCCGGATCGACGGATGCTCCTCGCCGATCTCGTAGCCGTCGGCGGCGACCACGCCCGCTCCGGACCGAGCGGCCGCGACGGGCCGCTCGACCAGTGGGCGGAGGTCGTCGGACCGTCCGAGCTCCTGGGACTGCACCGTCCGCGCGTCGGGGCTGACGACGAGTCCGGCGTCGTCGTCCAGGCCGGTGGGTTCGCCGCCTGCCACAAACGGGGTGCCGATCCGCTGGCCGGCGATGCGCCACACCGCGTCGGTCGAGCCGACGGACTCCGGTCGACCGCCGCCGTGACGCGGTTCCGGTTCCCCGAACGTCGTGACGGTCCGGCCCTGGATCCCCCTCCCCTCCCGGCCACCGAGGGTCGGGAGCACACCGTCGCACCCGGGCGGGACCACCGGAGCGGCCCCGGGCTCCGCCGGAGCGTCGGCCCCCGCCCCGCCCCCGTCGTGCCCGGGGGCGACGGCCACGGGTTCGGCGGACACCGTCTCCCCCACCTGCTCGACCGGGGAGGCGGCGAGCGCGAACTTCTCGTAGTAGAAGCCCGCCGGCTCGTGGCCCTGCTCGGCGAAGAAGGAACGGACGGCCTCGACCATCGGCGGCGGCCCGCACAGGTAGACCGCGGCGTCGCCGCCGTGCAGGTGCTCCGGCCGGACGAGCGTCGTGACGTAGCCCCGGTTCGGCGCGGTCGTCTCCTCGGCCGCGACGCAGTACTCCCAGGTCAGGCCGGTCCGGTCGGCGAGGGCGCGCAGGGTGTCGAGCTCGACGACGTCGGCGTCGGTCGACGCGCCGTAGACCAGGTGCACCGGCCGGTCGCTGCCGGTCGCGTCCAGGGTGCGCAGGATGGACAGGATCGGGGCGAGTCCGGTGCCGCCCGCGAGCAGCAGCAGGGGGGCATCGGACTCACGCAGGAAGAAGCTGCCGTGCGGCCCGGTCAGCTCGATCTCGTCGCCCACCCGGGCACGCCGGTCCAGGTACTCCGACATCCGCCCACCGGGCGGGCGCTTGACGAGGAACCCGAGCTCGGCCTCGTCGGGCCCGTTGGAGAACGAGTAGGACCGGGTGACGTCGGTGCCGGGGACGGCGATGTTGACGTACTGCCCGGGCAGGAACGCGAGCTCGTCGCGCTGCTCGATCCGGATCCGCAGGTCGACGGTGGTCTCCGAGAGCCGGTTCACCGCGGTCACCGTGCCCGTGTGGGTCGCCGCGGCGGTCTTCGCGACGTCCGAGGTCGTCGCGATCTGCAGGACGAGGTCCGACCGGGGCCTGGCCTGGCAGGCGAGCAGGTATCCCCGCTCGGCCTCGTCGTCGGACAGGGCGTCCTCGAGATAGGAGCCGGCGTCGTAGCTGCCGGACTCGCAGAAGGCCTTGCACGTGCCGCAGGCGCCGTCGGAGCAGTCGAGCGGGATGTTGATCCGGGACCGGTAGGACGCGTCGGCGACGCTCTGGTCCTCCCGGCACCGGATGAACCGGGTGACACCGTCCTCGAACGAGAGCGCGACCTGGTGGGACCCCGGAGCGGCGCTCGTGGAGGACGGTGCGTCAGCGGTGGCGGTCATCGCCGTCCTCCCTGCTAGAAGTGGTAGATGTCGACGACGTGGTGGATGTAGTCGTTCTTCAGCACCACGGTCTTGCGGCGGATCAGCGGGGCGTCCCCGGAGAAGTCGATCGTGTAGAACGACGTGCCGTAGTACGGGTCGACCGTCTTGTACCGGAAGTACATGGTGTGCCAGTTGAACCGGACGTCGACCAGGTCACCGCGACGCTCGATCACCTCGACGTTGGAGATGTTGTGGCTGGTCCGGGGCTCGGGGATCGAGGTCGCCGACGACCGCTCGGTGCGGATGCGGAAGACCCGGTCCTCCAGGCCGCCCTTGTTGCCGTAGTAGATCAGCGAGATCTCGCGCTGCGGGTCGGTGGTGAGCAGGTCGTGGTCGTCCCAGGACGGCATCCAGTAGACGACGTCGTCGGCGTAGCACTCGAGCCACTTCTCGAACTCGCGGTCGTCGAGGTAGCGCGCCTCGCGGTACAGGAACTGCTCGATCGCGTTCTGCGTGATCGGCGTGGGCGCCGCGGACGGGGCCGCGGGACCGGTGCCCTTCTCGGTGGTGGTCATCGTGCCTCGGCCCTTCCCGCGCCGGCCTGCGCGTTGGCGGCGCGCCGGTCCTCGGCGGTCAGGGAGCCGTGTCCGTGCGCGCCGTGCCCGTCACCGGAGGCCTCCTTCGCCGCGGCGGCTCGCATGATCCGCTGCCAGTAGCCGTGCTGGACCGGGAACAGTCCCTCGTCCTCGTTCTTCATCCCGGCGGAGATGACGCCGGGCATGCCCAGGGCGGTCGCGACCTCGTCGGGGCCGCTCAGCCAGTGCTCGGCACCGCGCGACATGTCGTTCCACGGGGCGGTGGTCGCGTGGAAGGTGAGCTGGCAGGAGCGGAACTCCTCCAGGTCGTCGGGGGTGGCCATGCCCGAGGCGTTGAAGAAGTCCTCGTACTGGCGGATCCGGTGCGCGCGGGCGGCGTCGCTCTCCCCCTTCGGCGCGATGCAGTAGATCGTCACCTCGGTCCGGTCCGGAGCGAGGGGGCGGAACATCCGGATCTGGGTGGAGAACTGGTCCATGATGAAGACGTTGGGGTAGAGGCACAGGTTGCGGCTGCCCTTCACCATGAACTCGCCCTTGGCCTCGCCGAACCGCTCCTTGAGCGCGTCCAGCTCACTCCACAGCGGACGGTCCTGCGGGTTCGCGGCCCAGGTCCACAGGCACAGGTGGCCGTTCGGGTAGGACCAGTAGCCACCGCCGGACTTGCCCCAGCCACCGGCGTCGAGGGCCTTCGTGTCGTTCGCCGACTCGCCCGAGCTGCGCCGGGAGGTGGTGGCGGCGTAGTTCCAGTGCACCGACGAGACGTGGTAGCCGTCGGCCCCGTTCTCGGCCTGCACCTTCCAGTTGCCGTCGAAGGTGTAGGTGGAGCTGCCGCGCAGCACCTCCAGGCCGTCCGGGGACTGGTCGACGAGCATGTCGATGACCGTGGTGGTGTCACCCAGGTGCTCGGACAACGGCAGCACGTCCGGGTTGAGCGACCCGAACAGGAACCCCCGGTAGGACTCGAAGCGGGCGACCTTCGTGAGGTCGTACGAGCCGTCGGTCGCGAAGCTCTCCGGGTAGCCGGCGCCGTCGGGCTCCTTGACCTTGAGCAGCGTCCCGTCGTTGCGGAAGGTCCAGCCGTGGAACGGGCAGGTGAGCGTCAGCCGGTTGTCGGTCTTGCGGCGGCACAGCATGGCCCCGCGGTGCGCGCAGGCGTTGATGAGACAGTGCAGCTCACCGTGCCGGTCCCGGGTGATGAGGATCGGCTGCCGGCCGATGTGGCCGGTGAGGTAGTCCCCGTTCTCCGGGAGCTGGCTCTCGTGGGCGAGGTAGATCCAATTGCCCTCGAAGATGTGCTTCATCTCGAGGTCGAAGATCTCCTCGTCGGTGAAGATCCGACGGTTCGCGCGGTAGATCCCGGCGTCGCGGTCCTCGACGACGGCGGTGTCGAGCACCGCCCCGAGACGGTCGATGTCCACACTCATGACGTCCTCCGTGGTGGTCACTCCGGTGTGCGCGGAGAGGGCAGCGTCCCCAGGAAGTTCGCACGGCGCGGGCGGGGGCACACTGGGTGGATTCCCAGTCCTGACCCAGGGGTCCGGACCGGTTCCGCGGTCCCTGACGCACGGCGTCTCGACCGCGACGTGCGGCGTCGCGATCCGGCGTGACGCGGTCGCCAGGGACCGGGTCGGCAGGAGAGGATCACCGGCATGACCGTCTGGGACACCCCCGAGCGCCGCGCCCTGCGCGACACCGTCACCCGCTTCACCGAGCGGGAGATCGTGCCGCACCTGCCCCGCTGGGAGGACGAGGGCCGTCTGCCCCGCGAGCTGCACGCGGCCGCGGCGAAGGCCGGCATCCTCGGCGTCGGGTTCGACGAGGCGCTCGGTGGCGAGGGCGGCGACCGGCTCGACGTCGCCGTGACGACCGAGGCGCTGATCGGGGCGGGCGGCAGCTCCGGGGTCGTCGCCTCGCTGTTCACCCACGGCATCGCGCTGCCGCACATCGTCGCGGCCGGGACGCCCGACCTGGTCGACCGCTTCGTCCGTCCGACGCTGGCCGGGGAGACGATCGGCTCGCTCGCCGTCACCGAGCCCGGCGGCGGCAGCGACGTGGCCGGGCTGACCACCCGCGCGGTGCGCGACGGGGACCACTGGGTCGTCGACGGCGCCAAGACCTTCATCACCTCGGGCACCCGCGCCGACTTCGTGACGACGCTCGTGCGCACCGGCGGCGAGGGTCACGGCGGGCTCAGCCTGCTCGTGGTCGAGACGGGCACGCCCGGGTTCACCGTGAGTGCCCCGCTGCGCAAGATGGGCTGGCACTGCTCGGACACCGCCGAGCTGAGCTTCGACGGCGTCCGGGTGCCCGCGGCGAACCTGGTCGGCCCCGAGAACGGCGGCTTCGCCCTGGTCATGCAGCAGTTCGTCGGTGAGCGCCTCGGCCTGGCCGTGCAGGCCCACGCGACCGCCCAGCGCGCCCTGGACCTCGCGGTGCGCCACGCCCGCGACCGCGTCACGTTCGGCGAACCGCTGGTGAAGCGGCAGGTCGTGCAGCACACGCTGGTGGAGATGCACCGGCGCACCGACGCCGCGCGCACCGTGACGCGCGCCGCCCTGGAGCGCTCGGCGACGACGTCGCCGACCGACCCAGCGATGGTGCTCGCCGCGCTGATGGCCAAGAACACCGCGGTCGAGGCCGTCGAGTGGGTGGTGGACTCCGCGGTGCAGCTGCACGGCGGGATGGGCTACATGCGCGAGTCGGAGATCGAACGCCACTACCGCGACGCACGCATCCTCGGCATCGGCGGCGGGGCCACCGAGGTGCTGACCGACCTGGCGGCCCGGCTGCTCGGCTACCGGTAGGACGGGCGGCGCTCAGGCCCGGGTCTGGTACTCCCGGGCCACGTCGACGAGCATCTGGTGCATGGCCAGCTCGGCCGGCGCCCGCAGGCGGTCCGGCCGGTGGGCCAGCAGCACCCGTCGCGACGGCGCCTCCCGGCCGAGCCCGAGCACCCGGACGTCGGGTCGCGGCGTGGTGACGGCGGTGCGCGGGGCCAGCGCCACGCCCAGCCCGACGCTGACCATCGCCTGGGCCTCCTGGTAGTCGTTCGCCTGGAACGCGATCCGCGGCGAGAACCCGGCCGCCCGGCAGCTGCGCTCCAGCACCTCCGCGACCGGGTGGTCGTGCGCCCGCACCACCCAGTCCTCGTCGGCGAGCTCGGTCATCGACGTGGTGCGACGGCGGGCGAGCCGGTGATCCTCGGACACGACGAGCACGGTCGGGTCGTCGAGCAACGGGGTCAGCGAGAACTGGGCGGCGTCCACCCGCTGCCAGGCGTAGTCCCACAGCAGCGAGATCCCGACCCGCCCGCTCTCCAGCATCGCGATCAGCTCGTCGTAACGGGCGCTGCGCACGTCGAGCCGGATGTCGGGGTACTGGCGCCGGAACCGGCTGACGACCTGCGGCATCAGGGCGCTCGCGATCGTCGGGAAGGTGCCGATCGCCAGCGTGCCGCGGCGCAGGCCCGCGAGCTCCGCCAGGTCGGCCTCGGCGGCCTCCAGCCGGCGCAGCACGTGCCGGGCGTGTCCGGCGAGCACGGCACCGGCCTCGGTCGGCAGCACCCCGCGGGCGAGGCGTTGCACGAGCGGCTGGCCGGCCTCGGCCTCGAGCCGGCGCAGCTGCTGCGACACCGCCGACGGTGAGTAGCCGAGCTGCTCGGCCGCGGCCGTCATCGAACCGGCGTCGAGGACGGCGGCCAGCAGCGCGAGCCGTCGGACGTCGAGCACGGGGCCTCCCGGGCGAGGAACTCGGGCCCGGTGGATCGCAGAGCTCATCCAGGGCCTGCATGTCTGCTTCACCCTAGCCGAGTCCGCGAGCTGCGGAGACGTCGGATCGCGGCCCGAATCCGCTCTCCGGGCCCGTACGAGCGTGAAGCACGGCTTCACAGGTATCGACGAAGACGCGCTGGTGCTGCAGCCGAGTCGGGCGCACTGTCGCCTCATCACACCGGCCCGCGGTGCCCGCCACCGCCGACGAGGGAGCGACTCGTGCGCGACATCTCCGCCACCTGGATGCGCGGCGGCACCAGCAAGTGCTGGGTCTTCGACCGCGACGACCTGGACGTCGACGGTCACACGGTCGACGAGGTCCTGCTGCGCCTGTACGGCAGCCCCGACCCGCGCCAGATCGACGGCGTCGGCGGTGCCACCTCGACCACCAGCAAAGCCGTCGTGCTCTCCCCCGCCCGCGGCGAGGACGCCGACGTCGACTACACCTTCGCCCAGGTCGGCATCACCGACGGCGCGGTCGACTGGACCAGCAACTGCGGCAACTGCTCCGCCGTCGTCGGGCCCTACGCGCTGCGCCGCGGCTGGGTGAGCCCGACCGGCGACGTCACCGCCGTCCGGGTCCGCAACACCAACACCGACCAGCTGATCGTGCTGGACGTCCCGACCCCCGGCGGCCGGGTCGTCGAAGAGGGCGACGAGTACATCCCCGGCGTCCCCCGGCCCGGCCTGGGCATCCGGATGTGGTTCGTCGACCCCGCAGGCCGCACCACCGGTGCGCTGCTGCCCACCGGGAACGCGACCGACGTCGTGCACGGGGTGGCGGTCACCCTCGTCGACGCCGGGGCACCGGTCGTCGTCGTCCCCGCGGCGGCCGTGGGGATCACCGGGCACGAGTCGCCCGCCGAGATCGACGCGGTGCCGGGGCTGCTGGACCGGCTCGACGTGATCCGCCGGGAGGCCGCGGTCCGCATGGGCCTGGCCCGCACCCCGCGCGAGGCCGCCCGGGCCGTGCCGAAGCTGGCGCTGGTCGCCGAGGGTGCGCCCGGCCGGTCCGACGTGGCCGTCCGCATGCTGTCGATGGGGCGTACGCACCCGGCGCTGGCCGTGACCGGCTCGATCGCACTCACCCTGGCGGCCCGCACTCCCGGTACCGTGCTGCACGACCTCGTCGCGACGGAGCGGGAGGACCTGCTGATCGACACCCCGGCCGGCGTCATCGCCACCGTGCACGGCAGCCGGGACGGCCTGCCCGCGGTCGCGGTGCGGCGCACCGCGCGCCGGATCGCGGACGCCCTCCTGGCCCTGCCGGAGGCCGCGACCGCGGCCGCCGCGGCGGCGCACGCCGCCTGAGCCCCCTCCGGGAGCGGCACGCCGACCGGCTCCCACCCATCACCGGACCGCTCCGCTCACCCGAAGGACAATGATGTCGCCCCAACTCCTCTCCATCCTGGTCCTGGCCGGCATGTTCGTCGTCGCGACGATGCTGCCGATCAACATCGGGATCCTGGCCTTCGTCGCCTCGTTCGTGGTCGGGACCTTCGCTCTCGGTCTCGACGAGAAGGAGATCTTCGAAGGCTTCCCGGTCTCGTTGTTCATCACCGTCGTCGGCGTCACCTACCTGTTCTCGGTGGCGAAGCTCAACGGAACGATCGACCTGCTGGTCGACCAGGGGATCCGCCTGGTCCGGGGCCGCGCGATCCTGGTGCCCTGGGTGCTGTTCGCCGTCGCCGCGGTGCTCACCGCGCTGGGCACCTTCACCCCGGCCGCCGTCGCGCTGCTGGTGCCGATCGGCATGAACTTCGCCTTCAAGTACCGGATCAGCCCGCTGATGATCGGCATGATGGTCATCTGCGGTGCGCACGCCGGCGCGTTCTCCCCGATGGCCGTCTCCGGTGCCCTGGTCTTCGGGATCGTGGCCGACTCCGGCCTCGCGGTCTCCCAGGCCGTGCTCTTCTTCGCCAGCCTCGCGTTCAACGCCCTGCTGGGCGGCATCACCTACCTGCTGCTGCGCAACCGGGGCGAGGAGAGCTTCGTCGAACGGCCCGAGACCACCGACACCGACGACGACCTGCCCACCGGGGGCGGCGGTGTCGCGACACTGGTCCGTACCCGGCCGCAGGTCATCACCTGGCAGCAGCGCGCCACCCTGGTCGCGCTGGTCGGCCTCGTCGTCGGCGCGCTGGCCTTCCACCTGCAGATCGGCTTCCTCGCACTGGCCGCCGGCGCCGTCCTGGCCCTGCTCGACCGCGAGAACCTGGGCAAGGCGATCGACGGCATCAGCTGGCCGACGATCCTGCTGGTCGCCGGCATGGTGACCTACGTCGGGGTGCTGGAGCACGCCGGGACGATCGAGTGGGTCTCCGAGGGCGCGGTCCACCTGGGCGCGCCGCTGCTGGTCGCGCTGGTCCTCTGCCTGGTCGTCGGCATCACCTCGGCGTTCGCCTCCTCGACCGCGATCCTGACCGCGGTGATCCCGATGGCGATCCCGCTGCTGCTCACCGGCTCGCTGCCCGCCGCGGGTGTCATCGCGGCCATGGCCATCTCGACCACGATCGTCGACGTCTCGCCGTTCTCCACCAACGGCGCGCTGGTGCTGGCCAACGCCCGGGGCGTCGACCGGACCCGCTTCTACCGCCAGGTCATCACCTACACCTGCGGCATCGTGGCCCTCGGGCCGCTCGCCGCGTGGGCGGTCCTGGTCCTGCCCGGGGCGTTCTGAGGTCCCCCCGACGTCGGTCCGGGTCCCTCCACGCGACCTGGGGCCCGGGCCGACCCGCACCGTGTGCCGGTACCTGCTCGCAGCGGGTACCGGCACACGGCCGTGCGGGGCCGGTCGTGCGTCGTCGCGGGCCGTCGTCCTGGTCGGGCGGCGGTCGGGCGGCGGTCGGCGCTGCCCCGCTCAGGCGGTGAGCCGGACGGCCTCGGCGGCGGCGCGCACCCAGCCCGCACCGACGTCGTCGACCGGGGCGGTCACCGCGGCCCCGACGAGGGCGGACCGCAGGCCCGGTCGGTCGGTGCCGATCGCCAGGACCAGGGCGAGGGCGCGGAGCTCCCAGGGGTGGTCGAGGAGCCGTTCGTCGAGCACGTAGCCCGGTAGCGCCCTCGCCCACTCCGGGTCCCCGGGCGTTGCCGGGCCGTCGGACGCGACGGGCACGCCGCGCAGGGCAGCCCGTCCGACCTGCGACTCGAGGGCGGCCGGGCCACGGGTCTCCCCCGCCGGCACCCGAGGGACCACGAGGTGGTGGGTGCGGGGCGAGTCGGTCCAGATCGCCGTGCGCACCGCGGGGTCGTCCGGCGTCACGGTCTCGAACAGGTACTCCGAACGCGGCCGGTACCAGCTCGGCGGCACCCCGAGCACCGGCCAGCCGCTGCAGCCGGGGGCGGCGGGCAGCACGACGTTGCGCACGGTGTCGGTGTCGTGGTGGGCCCGCCAGATCCGGCCGCAGGCGCACCGGCCCAGGTCGTCGCCCAGCGCGCCGGCGCCACCGTCGCGCGCGGCGCCCGACCAGACCCGGGCCACCGCCCGGGCCCCGGTCCGGGGCCCCACCTCGTCGGCGTGGTGGTCGTACCAGCGGTCGACGGCCTCGGTGGTGGTGAGCCCACGTCGCAGCGCCGCGCGACCGACCAGATCGACCATCAGCATCACGGTGTGCTCCCCGGTGGGTTCGGCGGCGGGTTCGGCAGCGGGTTCGGCGGGGTCGGCCGCGGGTCCGGCGCCGCGCGGGCGCGGAACGAGCGGGCGGCGTCGGCCAGGTCGGACTCGACCGCGGCGGCGGGGCGTACCGGGCAGGCACCGCAGTACCGCCCGGCGGCGGAGGTGGTCCGGAAGGCGAGGCAGCACGCCCGGCGACGCACCGACATCCAGTCGGTGCCGTCGACGCGCACCGCACCGACGACGACCAGACCGCCCAGCCCGGCGTCGTGCAGCAGCGCCCGGGTCGGCCCGACGAATGCGTCGGGACGCGGGCGCCGCCAGGACAGGTGCAGCATGCTCAGCGCCACCGCGTGCGCAACCGCGGCCCGCAGCGTGCGACGCCCGGCCCGGGTCCGTACCGCGAGGTCGTCGGCGAGCGGCAGCAGCGCCCCGTCGAGCAGCGACGCCCGCAGCGCTGCCCGGTCCCCCCGGGCGGGGCGCCCGGGAGCGGCGAGGGCGAGCCAGCCCGGGGTGTGGGGGTCCGGGCCGAGGGAGACCACCTCCGGCCGGGCGTCGAGCAGGACGTCGAGCTCGTGGAACGCGGCCAGGACCGGGGCGGTGAGGCGCAGGGCGTAGCGGTCGAGCAGCAGGACCGCCGCGACGGCACGGCGGTCGGTCCCGCGCTCGTCGGCGACGCGGTCGAGGGTGTCGTCCAGCTCCGGCCCGAGGACCCGGTGGGCCGGGGACCAGCCCCGCGGACGACCGGACCGGGCGACGAAGCGGGGCCCGAGCGGCACGCGGGAAACCAGCACCGTGCCGGGTCCGCCGTCGGCGGGCGCGGATGCGGGGAGCGGCGTCATGACGACGGCACCGGCCCGGTCCGTGGGGAGACGGACCGGGCCGGCGACCGGGTTCAGCGCGTCGCCGGCGAGATCGCGACCGGCTCGCGCCGCGCCTCGTGGTGGTTGGCGTTGCGCGGGGTGGACAGGACCTGGCGGGTCCGCTCGTCGAGGGCGAGGGAGTCCGACAGGGCGCCGCTGGAGGCCAGGGTGGTCTCCAGCGCCTCCAGCCAGTGCAGGTAGTAGCTCCACGGCTCGCCGCCGTCGCCCTTCTCCCACGAGCGGATGGAGTCGATCAGCGAGAGCTGGAACTCGCTCCACTCGTAGTGGCCCTCGTGGTATGCGGCGACGGCCATCGCGAAGGCCCGCACCTCCCACGGCTCGGAGAACGGCTTGTCGGCGCCGGGCATGTCGCACACCAGCTTCTCGATCCGCCGGCGGGCGTCGCCCAGCTCGGTGGCGTCGGTGCGCACCCCCTCGCTCATGCCCCGGCCGCCTCGGTGACCACGGGCTTCGGCGCTCCGACCCCGATCATCGAGTCCCGGGTGACGAGCGCGGCGAGCTGCTCCTCCGACAGGTGCTCGCTGCCGGCCGGGCGCTGCGGGAGCACCCAGTAGCGCAGCTCGGAGCTGGAGTCCCAGACGCGGATCTCGACCGAGTCCGGCAGGGGGTAGCCGAAGTCCTCGGCGAGGACCTTGCGGGGCTCGCGGACGATGCGCGCCCGGAACGGCGGCGCCTTGTACCAGTTCGGCGGCAGGCCCAGGACCGGCCACGGGTAGCAGGAGCACAGGGTGCAGACGATGACGTGCTGGACGGTGTCGGTGTTCTCGACGACGACCATCTCCTCGCCCTGCAGGCCGCCGATGCCCAGCTCGCGGCAGGCCGCGGAGGCGTCGGCGAGCAGACGCGCCTTGAACTCCGGATCGGTCCAGGCCTTCGCGACGACCTTCGCGCCGAGCTGCGGACCGACCTCGTTCTCGTAGACCTCGACGAGGCGGTCGACCGCCTTCGTGGTCACGACACCCTTCTCGATGAGGACCGACTCCAGGGCCTTGACCCGTGCGGCGATCTCCTCCTGGGTGCGGAGCGGGGTGTCGGTGGGGTTCGCGGTCATGGGTCAGGCTCCCTGGGTGGCGGGGACGGGGGTGAGGTAGGGCTCCCACACGTCGAAGTAGTTGACGCCGTTGGGGTCCGCGGCCTCGGGACCCCACAGCTCGGCGGCCGTGAACTTGACGGTGTAGAGGTGCTCGGGGCAGTCACCGAGGCCGTTGCCGGCGGTGTCGGGGTAGAGGAAGGTGCCGTGCGCCGCGGTGATCACGCCTCGGTGCCCGCGGATGTAGCGAGCGCGGCGGGTGTGTCCGTACGGGCTCTCGTTCCCGATGACGACCTCGTCGCCGACGGAGAACCGGGCCTCCTTGTCGGACTCGCGGTTGGCGGGGAACCCGTTCGTGACCGCCCAGTCGACGAACTCGACGATCTCGGGGTCGGTCTCGCGCTCGGGCAGCGGCGCGTCCGGGTTCTCCAGGTAGTACTGGGTGCGCTTCTCGAGATCGGCCGGGTCGAGGATGCCCGCGACCTCGGCGTAGTGCTCGATCGTGTGCATCCAGTGCTCGTAGTAGTTCGAGAGCAGGTACTCCGCCGGGTCCATCTTCTCGATGCCGTGGCGGAACTGGTCCACGTTGAAGAGTCCGGCACGCGCGCTCTGGGCGAACATGGGGAAGACCCGCTTCTCCCACTCGGCGCGGAACACGGGCTCGCTCATGTGGTCGTTCTCGACCGGTCCGAGACCGTCGGTCCCGCCGAGGTCGAAGACTCCGTTCACTGCTGTCCTCCTACTGTGGCGAGGGCCGGTGGGGCGGGGAAGCCGCCGACGGCCTGCTCGAAGGTGTGCGCGACCCGAAGGACGGTCGCGTCGTCGAAACGCCGGCCGACGATCATCAGACCGACCGGGAGCCCGTCGACCAGCCCGGCCGGCACCGAGACGGCGGGGTGACCGGACACGTCGAACGGGGCACAGTTGCCGACCATCCCCAACGCGGTCGGCAGGTAGGTGTCCAACCCGGCATCGAGCCCGATCAGCTCCGGCGCGGTGTAGGGCAGGGTCGGCATGACCAGCACGTCACAACCACTCAACGCCTGGTCGTAGGCCGCACGCAGCTCGAACGCGAGGTTGCGGGCCATGCCGTAGTAGACGCCGCCGCCGTGGCCGAAGGTGTAGCCGCCCGAGAGCCCGACCAGCTTGACCGTCTTGGACAACTCCGCCCCCCGGGCGAGGCGCTGACGGTGGTAGTGCGCGATCAGCTCCGGATCGTAGAGACCCGGATAGTTCATGCCGTAGGCGTTACCGTCGACCATCTGGTAGGCCGCACCCTCGGTCGCGATGACGTTCCACACCGCCATCCCGTCCAGATGCCACGGGATCGACACCTCCTCCGCCACCAACCCGGCCCCGGCCAGAGCGCCGACCGCGGCACGCACGGCCTCGTCGACGGCCGGGTCGCTCTCCGGGCGACCGAAACCCTCGACCACGATCCCGACCCGCAGGCCGGCGGCCGACTGCTCCAGTGCGGCGAGGTAGTCGACCGGGTCCAGGACAGTGGGCTGACGGGCATCGAACCCGTCGACACCCGCCAGGACCGTCAGCATCAGCGCGGCGTCGGACACCGTGCGGGTGATCGGCCCGAGGTGATCGATCGTGGCCTCGATCGGGAACGCCCCGGTGTAGGGGACCAGCCCGTGAGTGGGCTTGTGCCCCACCGTCCCGCAGAACGCACTCGGGATCCGGATCGAACCACCCTGATCCCCACCCACGGCCAGATCCACCGCACCCGAGGCCACCAGTGCCGCGCTCCCACTCGACGAACCACCGGCATTACGGCCGGTGTCCCACGGATTGCGCACCGGCCACGGCCGCGAGGTGAAACTCGCACCCGAGAAACACAGGTCCTCACACACCGACTTCCCGGTGATCGTCGCCCCCGCCGCCAGCAGCCGGGTCGCCACCGTCGCATCCCGCGACGGGACGAAACCCTCGACCGTCGCCGACCCATTGGTCATCGGCACCCCGGCCAGACAGATGTTGTCCTTCAGCGCCACCGTGCGCCCAGCCAACAGACCCTCAGCAGCACCCGGCACCGACGTCGTCACATACCAACCACCGAGAGGGTTGTCCGCAGGCTCCGACCACACCCGCTCCGGGGCGGCCGGCGCACTCGCGGTGTACAGCTCCTCGACACGATCGGACGCAGCCAGCGTCGCCGCGACCGCCGGACCGAACTCGGCCAGCTCGGCCTCGGACAGGCCGAACGCGTAATGCTCGTTCAACGCCGCCAGCCGGGCGGCATCGGGAGGGGGTATCGCCATCGGGGTGGTGCTCCTCACGTCGGGGGATGCGAGAAACCTAGGACCGACCCCTCATCGTGTCAACGCTTGCAGACACATTGACAAGATCCGGAAACACGGCGACCCACGCCGGCAACACGGCGTGGTCAGGGGTGCGCGGGGCCGTCGTCCATCGAGCCGAAGGTCGTGCCGCGGGCCTCCGCCAGGTACAGCGGCTGGTCGACGTGGTGCTCGCCGTGCAGGTCCAGGGTCCCGCGGGGCAGGTCGTAGCGGCCGCGCCGGATCTCGTCGGCGACGGCCACCGGGTCGGTCGAGCGGACCTGCCGGGCCGCCGCGGCCCACACGTGGATCGCCTCGAACATCGACTCCGACAGCGACGACAACGGCGGCGCCCACCGACCGAACCGCTGCCGGTACCGCTCCAGGAGCGTCCCGTTGCGCTCGGTCTGCAGGTGCTGGAAGTAGCCGGACACCCCGTGGATCCCCTCGGCCGCGGCCGGCCCGATCCGTTCGAGGGTCGCCTCGTCCATGGCGGGGCCCAGGCTCACCGTGCGGTCCCGCAGCCCCAACGCGTGGCACCGGCGCTCGAAGGCCGCGGCGTCGGCGCCGACGAAGGTGCTCAGCACGACGTCGGCACCGGACGCGGCGATCCGCTCGACGAGCGGGGTGACGTCCCCGCCGCCGAGGGGTGCGTACCCCTCGCCGACCAGCACCGCCCCCTGGCCGGGGAGGATCTCGCGGGCGACGGCGTTGACCGAGCGTGGCCACACGTAGTCGTTGCCCGCGAGGAACCAGCGCCGGCCGCCGGCCGCGCGCATGACCGGACGGGCCGCCGTCGCGAGCTGGGTGGCCGGCCGCTCCCCCAGCCGGATCCGCAGACGGGACTCCCCGCCGCCCTCGTTCATGTTGGTGTGCACGACCAGCACGTCCTGCCCGGACAGGGCGGCCGAGACGGCGTGGTAGGTCGCCGAGGTCGTCATCAGGAAGATCGTGCGGCAGCCGGCCCGGACCAGCCGCATCGCCTCCAGGGCCCCGGTGCCGGGGTCGGTGGCGTCGTCGGCCTCCAGCAGCTCCAGCGGTCGCCCCCCGATCCCGCCCGAGGCGTCGATCTCCTCGACGGCGAGCGCGGCCACGTTCCCCACGGCCGAGGCGAACAGGCTGCCCGACCCGGAACGGCTGGTGATCACCCCGATCCGCGGTCCGTCGGCGGGGCCGTCGGGCAGCGGATGGCCGCGGCGGCGCATCAGCCACTCCAGCCCACGGCGGTCGATCTCGGCGTCGAGCCGGACGCGGGTCCCACCGGGCGCGTCGTCGAACCGCAGCCGGATGCGGCCCCGCCAGGGCTGGTCGTGGGTGATGGTGATGGCCCGGGAGACACGCAGGTCGCTGATCCGGCCCAGCACGTCCACCGGGGGCCCGCCGGCGATCGGTGCGCGCAGCGCGACCGGGGCACCGACGGCGACCCGGTCGCAGACCGCGTCGAACAGCCAGCCGGCGCCCTCGGTGCCGAACCGGTCGAAGACCACCGTCGGGGCCGCGGCGGCGAACCTCTCGACCGCGAGCGCGATCGACCCCACGGTCAGCGCCGATGTGACGACACGCCGGTCATCCGGTCGCGTCGGCCCGATACGTCATGCCCTGATCCTCCACCGCCGCCCCCACCTCGTCGAGGGTCGACTGGAACAAGGCCCGCAGCAGGGCGATCACGTCGGCCGCCGCGCCGTGCGGATCGATCGCGTAGTAGCGGAACCGGCCCGAGCGGCGCTCGGTGACCAGCCCCGCGACGCGCAGCACCCGCAGGTGGGTGGACACCGCGGTGCGCCCGACGGAGGTGATGCGCTCGGCGAGGTCTCCGGCGCTGCACTCCTCCTGCTCGGCGAGCACCGTGAGGATCTCCCGGCGGACGGGATCGGCGAGCGCGTCGAAGGCGAGGCCCGCTTCCTTGCCGCCGCCGCCCGAAGCGTCATGATCTGATGACACGTCAGGATAGTAGCGTGAACCGCTCCGCGACGCGTGCCCGTGTCGCGGTGCTGTGCCCACGGCCACCGAGACCGCGTGCAGGTGGCTCAGCGACCGCCGCATCGCCGGTGCCGACGCACAGGCCTGCCTGTGGGGGGTCGACATCCGCCCCCGAGACAGCGGCATCGAGCCGATCACCATGACCGGGATGGACATCATCGAGGTCCGCGGCGGGCAGCTGTCGCGGGACGAGGCGTTCATGGACCGCCTGCCCGTGCAGGTGTTCGCCTGACCGACCCGCACCTGGTCGTACCGCACAGCCGAGGACCGCCAGCTTCTCCGCACCGTGCATGCCGGACCGCCGTTCCCGCCGCCACTGTTGCCTGCGTCGTCGCACCGACCCTCCGACGACCCGACACCCGCGGAGAACCGATGTCACAGGCAAGGAACCGCCCCGTCCCCGAGCTGGAACTCTCCTCGACCGACGACCCGGTGGTCGTCGCCGCGGCGGCCACCGAGGACTACACCCTGCACGCGACGCCGCTGTCGTGGCGGATGAGCCGCTGGTCGCTGGCGAGCGTCTGGTGGGCACTCGCCAGCGCGATGTTCTGGCTGATCCTCGGAGCCCTGGTCGCGCTGACCGTGGGCACGGTGGACGCCATCATCGGCATGGTGCTCGCGGCGCTGGTCTACTCCGCGATCTCCTGGCTGTTCGTCGGGTACGCGGCGCGGACCGGGCTCACCGCGAACCTGTTCTCCCGCGCCCTGTTCGGCTCGCGCGGCTCGGTGATCACCCCGTTGCTGGTGGCCGTGACGGCCGTCTACTTCGCGTGCTTCGGGGGCTCGGTCATCGCGGTGGCCCTGCAGGCGTACTTCGGCGGTCCGGTCGTGCTCTGGTACGCCGTCGTCGTCCTCTACAGCGTCCCGTTGATCCTCGGTGCCGCGCGTGTGTTCCTCGACCGGTTCAACGGGTGGCTGTTCCCGCTCTACCTGGTGGGGCTCGTCGTCGCCGTCGTGTGGGCCGGCCTGGAGTTCGGGTTCGACGGGTCCTGGGCGGACTCGGGGCCCCGCGAACTGGCCGTGAGCGGCCCCGGCTGGTGGTGGGCGTTCACCACCTACCTGGCCGACTTCGTGCTGCTCCTCGCGGCCTGGGACTTCGCCCGGTTCGCCAGGGTCGGGGACGGCGACGTGCGGTTCCACCGCGTGGTGACGTTCGGTCCGATGTTCTACTTCTTCACGATCCTGGTCAACGGCGTCGTCGGGGTGTTCGTAGCCCTGACCATCCCGACCGACGGCGCGCTCAGCGAGACCTCCGGGGTGCTCGGCATCGTCGGGCTGATGGGGTTCGTAGGCCTGCTGTTCGTGTGGGTGAGCCAGACCCGGATCAACACGATGAACTTCTACCTCGCCGTCACCAACCTCGAGGGGTTCGTGGCGCGGCTGTCGCGCGTCCGACTCCCTCGGGCCGGGTGGGGCGTCCTGGTCGGGGTGATCGTCTTCGCGGTCATGCTCAGCAACGTCTTCGACTTCATCCTGGTCGCGCTGCGCTACCAGGCCGTGCTCACCGTCACCTGGACGGCCTGCGCGCTGGCCTTCCTGCTCGCCGGTCGGCTCGGTGACGACGCCGACCCCGAGTGGCGGCCCGGACGGGTCGCCCGGTTCGACCCGGTCGGTGTCGGTGCCTGGTCGGCGGGCAGCGTCGTCGGCTTCGCGCTCCTCACCTTCCTGCCCGCGTCGTCGTGGGCAGGCACGTGGGCGCTGCCGCTGGCCTTCGGTGTCTCGCTGCTCGTGCAGGTCGCCGGCATGTGGCTGCGCGGATCCCGTCAGGCGCTGCTGCGGCGCCCGCACGATCCCCGCGACGAGGTCGTCGACGCCTGGTCGGTCCACGTGCGCTGTCACGTCTGCGAGCGGTTCTACGTCGCGGTCGAGATGGACCGGGACCCGTCGGCCGGGCACCGGCCGATCTGTGCCGAGCACGCCCAGGACAGCGCGGCCTACGCCGACGCCGTCCTGGAGGAGGCCAGGGCCACCGGGGCCTGAGCACGGACGGGTCGTCGGCGCCGCGCACTCCCGCGGCGCCGACGGCCCCGGCCTCGGTGCAGGGCTCGGTGCAGGGCTCGGTGCCGGCCGGTCAGTCCGGCACCGAGGCCACCGCGGGCAGCGCGGCCCGCAGCTCGGGGCGCTGCGCGAAGACCGAGGTCTGGAGCTCGGCGACCAGCCGCTGCGCCGGGTCGTCGACGTCGACACCGAACGCGTCGCGGATGCGGGTCAGCCGGTACTTGAGGGTGTTGCGGTGCACGAACAGGGTCTTGGCGGCGGCGGTCAGGTCACCGCAGGCGTCGAAGTAGGCGCGCAGGCTGGGCAGGAACTCCGTCCCGCGGTCGCGGTCGCTGACGACCATCGCGGCGACCCCGCCCTGCAGCAGGCGCGGACGCTGCAGCATCACCTCGGTGAGCTCCGACAGCACGGCGTGGGCGACCGAGTCGTCGAACGACACCACCCGCCGGGAGTCGTCGAGCAGCGGGGTGTTGAGCAGCCGCTCCACCTCGCACCGGGTCTCCCCCAGCTCGTCGAGCCGCGGGAACTCACCGCTCACGGCGGCGCGGACGTCGAGGTGCAGCTGCCGGCCCGCCTGGCCGACGATCTGCTCGGCGAGCGCGGCGACGTCGCTGTCGGGCCCGTCGTCGGAGGGGAGGACGGCGTAGACCCGGCCCTGCCGCGACGTCGCCACGCCCCGGCGGCGGGACGCCTCGACCCGCAGGGCCACCAGGTCCTCCAGCGGGCGCAGCTCGGCCAGCCCACCGGCCGCCCGGCCGCCCTGGGCGTCCGTGGCGAAGGCGAGCAGCCGGAACCGGCTGGTCCCGATCCCCAACCGGGACTCCAGCACCGCGGTGTCGCCCCGTCCGTCGAGGGCGCTGCGCAGCAGGTCGCCGCGGACCCGACGGTCGAGGTCCTCGCTGATGCGCGAACGCAGCATCTGCACCGCGGCCAGCCGGGCGATCTCGGCGAGCAGGTCCTCGGAGTGCTGGTCGAGCTCGCGCTTGGACTCCGCGACCCACACGTAGCCGAGGATGTCGCTGCCCGCCCGGATCGCCGTCACCAGCCGGACCGCACCGTCGGGCGGGACCACCCGGACCGGTCGCAGGCTCTGCCGGACGCGGGGCAGCGTGCCCGTGCTCTCGCACCAGTCGAGGAACTCCCGGGGCGGACGGCGCTGCAGGATGGACTGCTGCCGGATCTCGTCGATCGGGTCGCCCAGGCTGGAGAACGCGACGACCTCCATCCGCTCGTCGTCGACGATCACCGGGCCCTCCAGCGCGGCGGCCGCGGAGTTCGCGAGGGCGAACAGGTCCCCGAACGGCACGCCGCGCTGGTCCGGGACCGTCGCGACCGCGGCGGACACCGCGGTCCGGGCCAGCGCGTGCAGCTGGTTCCACGACATCTCCGGCGACACCGCGAGCACGGTCGCGCCGTGTCGCTCGGCGAGCGCCCGCAGCGCGGCCCGTTCGGCGTCGCTGTCCACCTTGTAGGCGAACACGATCCCCGGGTCGGCACCGTCGATCGCCGCCTCGGCCTCGGGCGACGCCGGATGGACCCCGATGCCCAGCACGAGGTCGCCGCGCTCGATGCGCTCGACGATCACGGTGTCGGCGATGACGATCGCGCTGACCGGGATGGTGACACCCAGCGGGGCGTGCACGACCTCGACGAAATCGCCGCCGAGCACCCCGAGCAGGTTCTCCAGCCCCAGTGCGGGACCGCCTCCGGAGACCGCCATCGATGCCCTCCGCTCAGCTCACCGGATCGTTCCCCCCACGTCAGTGTGGTGGCGCCGGTCGAGCCCAGTGTCACGCAGCCGTTTCGTGCCCGTAAAGCTGCTGTAGACCAGCGCGTACACGCCGACCGCCTCGACCAGGGCGTCCACCTCGACGTACTCGTCGACGGTGTGGGCGACGGCGAGCTCGCCCGGCCCCAGCACGACCGACGGGATCCCGAGCTGGTTGCGCATGAACCGGGCGTCGGTGGTGAACGGCAGCCCGGTCCGCTCGGCCGGTCGCCCGGTCATCGCGCTCGTCGCCTCGGCGACCTCGGAGACGAACGGATGGTCCCCGTCGATCTCCGAGGCCTCGCAGAACGTCTCGACCTCGATCTCGTAGTCGGCCCCCCGGGTGAGCCCCAGTGACGAGATGCGGTCGACGATCCCGGCGAGCGCGCCGTCGACGGTGTCGCCGGGCAGCATCCGCCGGTCGATGCGCAGCTCGCACTCCTCGGGCACCACGTTCGGACCCGATCCGCCGCGGATGGCACCGACGTTGCACGTCGTGGTCCCCAGCAGCGGGTGCGGGGTCTGGGGGTAGACGTTGTCGTGCAGCACCTGCGCGATCCCGGCGGCGGAGATGACCGCGCTCCGGCCACGGGAGGGTTCGCTGCCGTGCGCCGGGACGCCGCGGGTGAGGATCCGGGCGAACAGCAGACCGCGCTCGGCCAGGCACAGCCGCATGCCGGTCGGCTCGGGGTCCAGGCAGGCGTCCGCCCGGACCAGACCACGCTCCACCAGCGCCGCGGTCCCGAGCCGGCCGCCCAGCTCCTCGTCGGCGACCAGGTGGAAGACCACCTCGCACGGTAGCTCGATGCCGAGCTCGCGGCAGGTGCGCAGGGCGACGACCGCGGCGGCGACACCGCCCTTCATGTCGGCCGATCCGCGGCCGTAGAGCCTGCCGTGGTGCACGGCCCCGCCGAACGGGTCGTGCCGCCACGCCTCCGGCCGGACGGAGACGGTGTCCAGGTGACCGTTGACCAGCAGCACCGGTTTGCCGGAGCGTTCGGCGTCGCCGGTGCCCACCACCAGGCTCTGCCGGCCCGGGGCGGGCTCGACGACCTCGCCCCGCATGCCGAGGCCGTCGAAGACCTGCTGCAGGTGGGACACCACCTCGGTCTCACCGCCGGGCGGGTTCTCCGAGCGGATCCGGACGAGATCGCGGGTGAGCCCGACGACGTCGTCGACGTCGACCGCGGCCCGGATCCGCCGCGTCGTCGGTGTGGGGACCGTCGTCACAGCAGCTCCTCGATCTCGCCGTGGTCCAGGAAGCCGGCCTCGGCCATCCGGCCGAGGAACCCGCGCAGGCGTGGGTTCTGCCGCAGCGGCCCGGCCAGCCGCTCGCGGGCCGCGGCCCGGTCACCGGACCGGGCCAGCAGGACCGCCGCCCAGAAGTCGGCCTCCGGGTTGCCGACCATCACCCGCGCGGCGGCGGCGAGCCGGGCGAGCGCCCGGTCGCGGTCGCCCGGGGACGGCTCGTGGTACGGGCCGACCATCAGGCCGGGGGCGAACATGGTGGAGGACACCGCGTCGAACGCGCGGCGCTGCCCGAGCAGCCGGCGCAGCTCGCCGACCGGGTCGGGGTGGTCGTCGACGCGCAGGTCGACGGGCCGGTGGTTCCAGGGGTCGGAGACCGGTTCGCCGTCGACGACGACCAGCGAGGCGCCCTGGCTGCCCCGCACGTCGCCGCCGGCCGCCTCGGCCGCCTCCATCGCGACCATCAGGCGCTCGGCGAGATCACCGGGGGCCGACCGGTAGGCCGCGAGCATCTCGGGGAGGACCCGGTCGGAGGCGAGCATGTTGCCCTGGACCGCGACCGGCCCCTCGACGATCCCGCCGCAGAACCCGATGCACGATCCGCCGGTCCGGCTCGCCGCGTCCCCGGACCGTCCGACCAGGGCGACCTGCCGGACCTGCGGGTGCGGGTCGGCCGCCACGAGCTCGTCGAGCACCTCGGCCGCGGGGCGTCCCTCGGCGAGCGCGGCCATCCCGGCGCCGGCGTAGCGCCCGTCGACGAAGGCCTGGGTGGCGATGGCACCGACACCGGGGTCCGCCCGGGTGACCCCGGCACCGGGCGCGAAGAAGTGCGACTCGCACCCGACCCCGAGCTGTCCGGTGGCCGGGTCGCGGGCCACGATCGAGTAGGTCACCGCAGCTCCTCCTGGAAGCGGCGGACCGACTCGGCGACTCCCCGGGGGTCCTCCAGCATCGGCAGGTGCCCGATGTCGGGGACGGTCTCGACGTCGACCCCGCCCCGGTCGCCGCCGAGCGCGGCGGCGAGCTCCCGGGCCATCTCCGGCGGGCAGGTCGGGTCGTGGGTCCCGACGACGACCCGCGCCGGGGGACGGTCGGTGAGACCGGCCGCGGTGGCCCGGGCGTCAGCGGCGCCGAAGGTGGTGCGCAGCACCGTCACCACGGTGTCGAGGTTCCGGTCGCCGTCGCGACCACCTGCGGCCAGGCCGGTCAGCTCGGCCGCGGCGTCCGCCCGGGCGGCCGGGCGGCCGGGCGGCCGGGCCGAGGATCTCCGCACCGTGCGCGTCGAACCACCCGCGGACGCCGAGCGCCCGCAGGTCCTTCTCGGTGTCGTCGAGCACGTCGTCGGACCAGCCCAGGTGCAGCGTGGCACCGAACGCGACGATGCTCGCGACCCGGCCGGGGACGGCCGCGGCCAGCTCGACCGCGACCGCTCCGCCGATCGACCCGCAGACCACGTGCACGCGGTCGAGGCCCTCGGCATCGATCGCCGCGAGCGCGTCACGGGCGTAGTCGGCGGGCAGGTAGGACCCGCCCTCCTCCGACCGCCCGTGCGCCCGGTAGTCGACCGCGACCCGCACCGGCCCGACCTCGGAGACGTCGACCGTGGCCCGCCACACCGCGGCCGCGGTGTTCACGGGATGCAGGTAGAGGACGGCCGTCCGGGTCCTGTCCCCCGCCCAGAGGAGGTAGGAGACCTCCCCCACCGGCCCCCGGGTGTACCGGCGTTCTCCGTACGGCATCGTGCGGTTCTCCTCGACGTGGTCGTCGGTGTGGGGGTGGGTCAGGCGTCCTGCGGGAACCGCGGGCTGGTCGGGTCCGCGACCGGCGACGCGTGGAAGTGCCAGATCCTCCACTCGGGCTTGCCCGTGCCGTCGTCGCGCCGGTAGACCTCGGTCACGCGGAACACCAGCGGCTCGGGGTCGGGCTCCATCAGCCCGGTGCCCTTCTCCTTCTCCCCGGTGACGATCGTGCTCCAGTACGTCGTGAGGTACCCCAGGTTCCCCTCGACGTGGATCTTGGGCTCCTCGACGATCGTCATGTCGGAGAGGTTGAAGCCGATCTGGTGCAGGCCCTCCCAGAGCTTCCACTTCTCGTCCGGCCCGTTGTACTCGTGGCCGTTGAGGTTGAACTGGAGGTACCCGGGGTTGGCGAAGTTCGGGTACATCTTCTCCGGGACCAGCCCGTTGTTGGACTCCAGCCAGGACTGGTGCACCGCGCGGATCGCCGCGACGTCGTCGGGGTTGTTGACCTCGGTCATGGGTCTCTCCTTCTCGTGGGGTGTCAGCGCTCATCGGGGAGCGGCTCGTCGGGGAGCGGGGGTCAGGACAGCTCGCGCAGCCGCGGCAACAGGTCGGCGGCGAACTGGGCGAGGAAGCGCTCCTGGTCGTGGCCGGGGCCGTGGAACACCAGGTGGGTCATCCCGGCGTCGACGTAGGGCCGGATGCCGGCGAGTGCCTCGTCCGGGTCGGAGGCGACGATCCAGCGGCGCGCGACCTGGTCGATCGGGAGCGCGTCGGCGAGGCGTTCCATCTCCTCGGCGGAGGTGACGCTGTGCTTCTGTTCCGCCGAGAGCGACAGCGGTGCCCAGAACCGGCAGTTGTCGCGGGCGGCGGCCGGGTCGCGGTCGTAGGACAGCTTGATCTCGATCATGCGGTCCATACCGGACGGATCGCGGCCGGCGCCGGTGGCACCCTCCTCGACCGCCGGGAGGAGCTTGTCGGTGTAGAGCTCCATGCCCTTGCCCGAGGTGCAGATCATCCCGTCGGCCTGGCGTCCGGCGTAGCGGGCCACCATCGGGCCGCCGGCGGCGATGTAGACGGGCACGGGTGTCGCCGGCCGGTCGTAGATCTTGGCGCCCGCCAGCCGGTAGTACTCGCCCTCGAAGTCGACCGAGCGCTCCGTCCAGAGGGCGCGCATCAGTCGTACCGACTCGCGCAGGCGACCGAACCGCTCCTTGAACTCGGGCCACTCCATGCCGGAGACCGCGACCTCGTTCAGCGCCTCCCCGGTGCCGGCGCCGAGGACGACCCGTCCCCCGGTCAGCAGTGCCATCGAGGCGAAGCTCTGGGCCATCACGGCGGGGTTGTAGCGGAAGGTCGGGGTGGTCACCGAGGTGCCGATGACGACCCGCTCGGTCCGCTCCCCCACCGCCGCCATCCAGGTCAGTGCCGACGGGGCGTGCCCCCCGGTGTCGCGCCAGGGGAGGAAGTGGTCCGAGACCCAGACGCTGTCGAGGCCGACCCGCTCGGCGAGCACGGCGTTCTCGACGAGGTCACGCGGGCCGAACTGCTCCGCCGAGGCCTTGTAGCCGATCCTGAGTGTCATCGCCGGTCAGACGAACCGGGGCAGGACGGTGGAGGCGACCAGCTCCAGCTCCTCCGCGGCGGTCTCGGCGACCACCGGGGAGAGCACCACGCTGGTGGCGCCGGCGGCACGGAGCTCGGTGATCCGGCGGGCGACGTCGTCGGGGTCGCCGGCGACCGCGAGGGTGTCGATCCACTCGTCGGGAAGCTCCTCGGCGAGGGTGTCCGGATGGGCGGTGAGCAGCTCGGCGATGGTGTCGTTGTAGCCGAAGGCGCCGGTCAGCGGGTTGTGCGGGCCGACGGCGGTGATGTAGGCGGCCAGGGCCGGACGGACCGCGGCCCTGGCCTTCTCCCGGTCGGTGCCGACGCTGGTCAGCGCGAAGGTCGGGACCAGGTGCGTCGTGCGGCCCGACCGCGCCATCCCGGCCTTGATGTGCTCCAGCGCCGACTCCAGGTAGGCGGTGCCGGCGAGCACGCTCATCACGGTGCCGTCGGCGATCCGGCCGGACAGCGCGAGCGACTTCGGGCCGAGCACCCCGGTCAGGATCGGGACGTCGCCGTCGACCGGATGTGCCGCGGTGACCTGGCGGAACGTGAACTGCTTGCCCTCCCGGTCGACGGTCCGCCCGGCCAGGAGGTCGCGCACACCCTCGACGCACTCGGTCAGCGCGGCGAGCGGGGACCGGGCGGTGACGCCCATCTGGTCGGTCCAGAACGGCACGCCGTGGCCGATGCCGGGGAGGAACCGTCCGGGGAAGGCGCGGGCCAGCGTGGCGGTCTCCATCGCCAGGACCGCCGGATGGCGGGCGACCGAGGCGACGATGCCGACGCCCACCCGGATCCGCTCGGTGGCGGTGAGTGCGAGCGCGGCACCGGTGAAGCCGCCGTAGCAGAAGTAGTCCTCCGCGACCCAGAGCTCTCCGAAGCCGAGCCGCTCGGCCGCGGCGGCGATCGCGGGGATCTGCTCGGGCGGGGTCGAGGTGGCGACGAAGACGCCGATGGGCGCGGGGTCGGTCATGGGGTCCTCCGGTGCGGTCCTGCCGATCTCGACCGCGGACGTCGCGATGCGGTCCGCCGGTCTCGGCGCTGGTCGTCGACGAGTCTGTGGGTCGCGACTGACGGTCGACAATCGTCACAGCGACGAATCGGAGCCCCTCGTTCTGCCGATCTGTCAATGGACGCCGGAGGTGACCGGCACGACGCTGGCTCACAACCTGACGTCCCCCACCGAAGGACCCACCGTGACCCAGCAGCATCACCGACCCGGGCTGATCGGTTCCCGGGTGCGCCGCAAGGAGGATCCCCGCCTCCTGACCGGACGGTCCTGTTTCGTCGACGACGTCGTGCTCCCCGGCATGCTCGAGGCCGCCGTGGTGCGCAGCCCGCACCCGCACGCACGGATCGTCTCGATCGACGTCTCCGCCGCGCTGGAGCTGCCCGGCGTCTTCGCCGTGCTCACCGGTGAGGACGTCGCGGCCGCCTGCGCGACGCCGCAGCCCGTGGTCTGGCGGATGATCCCCGACCAGCTGATGACCAAGCAGTACGCCCTCGCCGTCGACAAGGTCCGCTACGTCGGCCAGCCGGTCGCGGCCGTGGCGGCCGTCGACCGGTACGTCGCCGAGGACGCGCTCGGCCTGATCGAGGTCGAGTACGAGGAGCTGCAGCCGGTGGTGACCCTCGACGAGGCACTCGCCGAGGGCGCGCCGAAGCTCTACGAACAGTGGCCGGACAACATCAGCTGCCGCCAGACGATCCCGAAGGGCGACGCGGCGACGGCCTTCGCCGAGGCCGACGTCGTCGTCTCCGAGACCCTCCACTACGGACGGCAGATGGGCACCCCGCTGGAGACCCGCGGGGCGGTGATGAGCTGGGACCCGTTCACCGGCCACCTCGAGGGCTGGATGTCCACCCAGTCCCCGAACCTGACCCGGGACCTGCTCGGCGAGGTCCTGGGGCTCGACGTCGACCACATCCGCGTCATCACCCCCGACGTCGGCGGCGGGTTCGGCAACAAGTTCGACTTCTACGGTGAGGAGGTCCTCGCGGCGCTGCTGTCGAAGCGGACGGGCCGGCCGGTGAAGATCATCGAGGACCGGCTCGAGAGCTTCGTCGCCAACGCCCACTCCCGCGAGCAGCGGATCGAGGTGTCGGTCGCGGCGAAGGCCGACGGCACCATCACCGGGATGCGCGGGACGGTGTACGCGGTGCTCGGCGGCTCGCTCGCCACCGTGGGCATCGGGCCCTGCTGGCTGTCCATGGCGCTGATGGCGGGCCCCTACGACATCCCCAACGTCGAGGGCACGGTCGTCGGGGTGGTCACGAACCGCTCGCCCTACGGCTCCTACCGGGGCTGGGGGCAGCCCAAGGCGAACTTCGCCCACGAGCGGATCATCGACAAGCTGGCGCACACCCTCGGCCTGCCCGCCAACGAGGTGCGGCGACGCAACCTGATCGCGCCCGAGTCGTTCCCCTACCCCAGCCCGGTCTTCTTCTACGACAGCGGCAACTACGCCGAGTGCCTCGACACCGCCGAACGTGCGGTCGCCGAACGCGGCTGGGCCGCCCGTCGCGAGCAGGCCGCCGAGGAGGGCCGCTCGCTCGGCATCGGGTACGCGTTCCACATCGAGATCAGCGCGCTGGGCCCGACCAAGATCATGAACCAGGCGGGGTTGCAGCACGGCTCCTTCGACGAGGAGGTCGTCCGGATGGACTCCGCGGGCGGGGTCACCGTCCGCACGGGGCTGTCCGCGATGGGGCAGGGCATCGAGACCGCTCTCGCCCAGGTCGCCGCCGACACCCTCGGCGTGCCCCTGTCCTCGGTGACGGTGCTGTCCGGGGACACCCGGACCAACCCCTTCACCGGCTACGGCACCGGCGCCAGCCGGGGCGCCGCGCTCGGCGGCGGCGCGCTGCTGCGGGCGAGCAGCAGGCTCCGGGACAAGATCCTGCGCATCGCCGCGCACATCCTGGAGGCCTCCCCCGACGACCTGGAGGTCGCCGACGGGCGGATCTCGGTGCGTGGCATCGCCGACGGCCGGTCGCTCACCATGCGCGAGATCGGCGACGCCGCCTACCGCCGCCTCGACGGCGCCCTGCCCGACGGCGAGGACCCCACCCTGGAGGAACGCGACGTCCTCGACCCGGAGAACGTCGCCTTCTCCTACGGGACCAGCGCCGTGCTGACCGAGGTCGACCGCGAGACCGGGCGGGTGACGCTGCTGGACTACCTGGTGGTCCACGACTGCGGCACGGTGATCAACCCGACGATCGTCGACGGCCAGATCCACGGCGGCGCGGCGCAGGGCATCGGCGGCGCGCTCTACGAGGAGATCGTGTACAGCCCCGAGGGCCAGCCGCTGACCACCACGTTCATCGACTACCTGCTGCCCACCGCCTCGGAGATCCCGCCCTTCGAGACGCTGCACATGACCACCACCGCCGACCACATCCCCGGCGGGTTCAAGGGGATGGGCGAGGCCGGGACGATCGGCGCCGCGTCGGCGATCGTCGCCGCCGTCGAACACGCCGTGGAGGACCTCGGCGTGCGCCTGACCCGGCTGCCGGTGACCCCGCCCCGGCTGCTGACGGCCATCGAGTCCGGCACCCCCACGGAGGAACTGTCGTGAAGCCCGCACCGTTCGACCACGTCCGGGCGCGCAGCGTCGAGCACGCCGTCGAGATCCTCGCCGCGGAGGACGGCGACGCGAAGATCCTCGCCGGGGGCCAGAGCCTGGTGCCGCTGCTCGCCATGCGGATGGCGCAGCCGACCGTCCTGGTGGACCTCGGCGGATGCGCCGACCTCGCCTACGTCCGCGACGGCGGCGACCACGTCGAGATCGGGGCGATGACCCGCACCCGCGACGTCGAGATCTCACCGCTCGTCCGGAGCACGGTGCCCCTGCTGCCGCTGGCCCTGTCCTACGTCGGGCACGTCACCATCCGCAACCGGGGCACCTTCGGCGGCACCGTCGCCCACGCCGACCCCGCCGCGGAGGTCCCCGCCGTGCTGCGGGCGCTCGACGCCACGGTCGTCGTCACCGGCCCGCGCGGCACGCGGACGGTCCCGGCTGCCGACTTCTTCCTCGGCTTCCTGCTCAGCGCGGTCGAGCCCGACGAGGTGCTCACCGCGGTCCGGGTCCCCACCCAGGCCCCGGGGACCGTCGTCGCCGTCGAGGAGTTCGCCCGCCGGCACGGCGACTTCGCGATGGCCTCGGTGCTCGGCGCGGCCCGGATCGGTGCCGACGGCACCGTCGCCGACGTCCGGCTGGTCCTCGGCGGGGTCGGCCCGACCCCGGTGCGGGCCGACGACGCCGAACGGCTGCTGGTCGGGCGGGCGCCGTCCGAGGAGCTCGTGCGCGCGGCCGCCGACGCCGCGGTCGAGGCGACCGACCCCACCGGCGACGTGCACGCCCCCGCCGACTACCGCCGCACCCTGGCCCGCGTCCTGACCCGGCGCTGCCTGTCCACCGTGCTCGCCGACACCACGAGGAGCCACGCCGCATGAGCGCATCGACCGACACCGACCGGGCCGCCGGGACGCACGACACCACCGACGGCGACACCGCTGACGGCGACACCACGCGTCCGGTGCGCATGACGGTGAACGGGCAGCCGGTCCGCCACCACGTCGAGCCGCGCCGCACCCTCTCCGACTTCCTGCGCCGCGACTGCGGCGCCACCGGGGTCCACCTGGGCTGCGAGCACGGGGTGTGCGGGGCGTGCACCGTCCTGCTCGACGGCCGCACGGCCCGCTCCTGCTGCACCCTCGCGGTCCAGGCCGACGGCGGCGCGGTCACCACCGTCGAAGGACTCGCACAGGGCGGTGAGCTGGATCCGTTGCAGGAGGCGTTCTGGCGTCACCACGGCCTGCAGTGCGGGTTCTGCACGCCCGGCATCCTGCTGACGGTCACCGAGTTCCTCGCGGAGAACCCCGATCCCAGCGACGAGGAGATCCGCGCGGCGATCTCGGGGAACATCTGCCGGTGCACGGGGTACCAGTTCATCGTCGACGCCGTCCGCAGCGCCGCGGCCGTGCTGCGCGGCGAGCCCGCACCACAGGCCCCGGTGGACAGGGAGGGGTGACGGCCGCCCGGCCGGCCGGTCACCGCGCGGCGAGCAGCACCCAGGTGTGCCCCGGACGCACGGGCATCTCACGGCCGTCGGGGGTCGTGAGACGGAGGGGGTCGGCGACGGCGGGACGGGACCACCGTGCGGGGAAGGAACGCCCCTCGCGCAGGACCTCGGCGTCGCCCGCCCCGACGGTGAGCGCGATCGGGGAGACCGAGCCTGCGCTGTCGCGGACCGACGACTCGGCGACGGCGACCCGTTGCACGACCACCGTGTCCGCCCGTACCGGCCTCCGGTCCGGACCGGAGACCGCGGTCCGGTCGCCGGTCGCGACCGTCCAGGTGTCGTCCTGCGCGCTCCAGGTGACGGTGACGGTGGTGGCCCCGACCCGGACGGAGCGCTGCGGGACGGGGGCTCCCCCGTCCGGCGCCGGGCCGAAGCGCAGGCCGATGTCCTGGACCGGCCCCGCCTGCGGCACCCGTCCGCGCAGTGCCGTCAGGTCCACGTAGACGTTCAGCGGCGCCGGCCGCCGGTCGTCACGCCGGAACGCCTCCGGCAGGTCGCGGGGCACGACCGGGACCACCGCGGCCGCGCGGAGCCGGTCCATGACCGGTGGCGCGGCGCCGGAGAAGACGAGGGCGGGCCGGCCGTAGGCGCCGAGGACGCCGATGTCGGTCTCCCGGGCGCTGCGCACCGGCCCCACCGAGCGCGGCAGCTGCGAGGCGAACACCGCGAGCAGTCGGGTGAGACCACCCTCGACCGGCTCGACGTAGACGACGTCGGCCGCCTCGACGCCGTCCCACGGGCGCGCCGCCGCGGTGTTGTCGATCTTCACGGCGAACACCCGTGCCCCCGGCTCGGAGGGCAACCCGGTGAGCGGTGACAGCAGCGGTGCCGGTGTCGCCGGAGCGGTAACCGGCCCCGGGACCGCGGGCGACGCCGCGCATCCGACGGCGCCCGTCAGCACCAGCCCGAGGAGGGCCGCGACCACCGGATGTGCACGCACCGGCGCACGGTACTCCCGCGCCGCCCGTGCGTCAGCGGTCGAGCGGCGGGTGCTCCGGCGGCAGGACGTCGAGTGCGTACCGGCGTCGGGTCGCGTCGGGGCCCAGCATCGCCGACAGCGGGCACGCGATGTCGTCGGCGGCGGCCCGCACCGTGCCCGCGAGCCTCCGGAGACCGTCCTCGTCGACGGCGGCCTGGGGCCCGGACAGCGACAGCGCACCCATCACCTCCGACACCGACGTCAGCGGAACCGAGATCCCACGCCGACCGGCGTGATTGGCGGCGGAGGAGAAGGCGAACCCGTCGTCGCGGATGCGGCGCAGCTCCGTGCGCAGTGCGCCGTCGTCCTCCCCCGCGCGGGCCCCCAGGACGACCTCGATCTCCGACTCGGGAAGGTGGGCGAGGATGGCCCGGCCGCTGCATCCCCGGGTCAGCGGTGACCGCTCGCCGATCCGAGTCCGCCACGACGGGTCGTGGTCGTGCGGAGGCACGGCGGCCAGCAGCAGGACCCGGTCGTAGCCGCTGCGCACGTGCAGCCGCGCGCTCAACGACGTACCACCCGCGAGCCGGACCAGGACCGGGTAGGTGAGCGCGCGGAGCTCGGGCCAGGGACCGAGCAGGGCACCCAGCCCGATCGCCCGGGTCCCGACCCGGTACCCCCGGCGGCCGACGTGGTCGACGAAACCTTCCTCCTGCAGGGCCCGCAGCACGCGGTAGGTCTGGCTGACCGGTGCGCCCAGCCGCTCCGCGACGGCGGGCAGCGCCGCCGGCTGCTCCATACCCGCCAGCGTCTCCAGGACCACGACCGAGCGTGCGAGGACCGACGTCGTCGGCGTAGTTGTCACGAGGTGCAACTTAGGTCGTCCGGCGCCGTCGCCCGACTCCAGACTGGATCCATGCACAACGACACGATCTCCGAAACGATCACCGACCGCACCGAGCTCTTCGCCCACCTCGCCGACCCCGCCACGGCCGCGACGTTCTTCGAGCGGGTGGCCGACGACGTGTCCTGGACGGTCGAGGGCACCCATCCCCTCGCCGGGCACTACGCGTCCAAGACCGCCTTCACCACCGCGACCTTCGACCGCCTCGGCCCGCTCATGCGGGACGGGGTCCGGCTCGAGGTGGTCGACCTGCACGTCGCGGGAGACGTCACGGTCGCCGAGTTGCACGCGACGTCGACGACCCTCGACGGAGCCCCCTTCGACAACGACTACTGCTGGGTCTGCCGGTTCGACTCCCCCGAGCCCGACGCCCGCATCGTCGAGGTCCGCGCCTACCTCGACAGCGCGATGGTCGCGTGGACGGTGAACCGCAACGAGGCGCTGAAGTCGGGCTGACCCGCACGGCGGCGTGTCCGCCCCGGTCGCGCATCACGGGACCAGCGGTGGTCGGGCCGTGCCGGTCGTCCTCCGCCCGATCGAACCCGCCGGGCAGGAGCCCGACGCGGGGCCGGGCCGCCCGCGGATGCGGTGCCGCCCGCCGCTGACCGATCGCCACCTCTGGGTCGTCGCCGACGAACGGTGGTCAAGCGTGTTCTGCAACCCACGTTCACACCCGGCCCGACCCGGCGGATCAGCCTCTTGCGGACCGAGGCGCTGCCTCCGCCGGCGCGAGGCGCAACACCACTCCGAGGAACGACGGAGAAGGGCTTGACCCGAGCGACGGCGATGGTTAACTTCGCACCCGCGAAACGTGAACGACCTGAACGCCAGAGGGACGGCGAAGGATCGAGACGAGCGGGAGGGTGATCATTAGAGAAGCCCCCGGACATCTGGATCAGTAGAAGTGTCTCTGTAGTTGCGGGGCCCGGCCATCAGGCCGGGCCCCGCACGGCGTCATGGGTCATCGACGGTTGCGGGCAGTGCCCACGTACTTTCCCAGCGCAAAGGCAAGCCCGATCACCACGAGGCTTATTCAGGCCCCGTGAAATAACGATCTAGCCCGGCGTGTCGGGTTGGGCGACAGCCCGTCCATCGCGAATATTGGTTTGCCGAATCAATCCGAGATGAACGGGCTGCCGCAGTATGTACTATACCACTGGTTTCCGGCGTGATGAAATTCAGGATCTTGTCGCTATAGTGTATGAGCAGGATCAGCGGGACGCGACGGAGGCATGTTTGTCTTGGCCGCCGGTTCTGGGGTTGTTCTGGTCGGTGGTGATCACGTTGGCGTATCTGCGCGGGAATCGTGTGCAGTGGGAGTTGGCGGAAACCTATGGGGTGTCGCAGTCGACGGTTAGTCGAGCGATCACGGGGGTGACACCGTTGCTGGCACAGGCGCTGCGGAGTGTCGTTCCGACGGCAGAGGAGCTTCGTGCCGATCGGCAGTACATCATCGATGGAACCTTGCTGCCCTGCTGGTCATGGGCCGCGGTGCCGGGTCTGTGGTCGGGCAAGCATCGCACCACCGGCGTCGTCGTCCAGGTCGCAGCCACCCTGGAAGGGCAGCTGTCGTGGATCTCCGACCCGACCCCAGGCTCCCGACACGACCTATATTGCCTCGACCAATCCGGCGCCCTCGACCACCTCGCCACATACCCCCCGATCGGCGATAAAGGATACATCGGGCGCGGCATGCTCACCCCGTTCAAAAAACCACCCGGCCGGGAACTTCTCGACTGGCAAAAAACATTCAACAAGAGCCTCAACCACACACGCGCCACCATCGAACGAGTCATCGCCCATATCAAAACGTGGAAAGTTCTCCACACAGACTACCGGCGGCCCTACGCCACATTTAAAACGACAATCTCGGCAGTCATCGGACTCATCTTCTACACACTTACCTGACGGAGCCTGAATAAGCCTCCACGAGTGCAACGACTCCCCCGATCACGGCACGCACAAGTGGGGAGTACTCACCGAAATAGCTCTGGACCACGGTGGCGACCAGCAGTACGGCAACCACTGCACCTGTGGCCGGGTAGATCTTCGGCACCTTCTTGCCCTTGTCCGAACCGGTGGACTCGTTCACCCACGTGCCCCCTCTCCCGTGACTTCCGTCCTTGTAGCGCAGACCTGACCGAAGTGCTAGTCGGGCACGGGTGCCACTCACGTGAACCGTCGGCTGCTCGTAGCACAGGCCTCGCCGCCGGTGTCCGGCGGTGGGACGGGCAATCGTCGAAGTACGGCTCGCGTGATCACGGCGACCATCCGGTACCGGGCCGACCGGAGGCGACGTGGTCCGGTCGCCCCGCGCGGCTGACCAGAGCACCCGAACGCCGGGCCCGGTCGGCCCGCTGGAGCGACCAGGTCCCGTCCCGCCCCCGCACCGCGCACGAGTGCCACGGGGTCATCCATGCGTCGTCGGCCGGGACCAGGCGCACACCCAGCTTCGACGAGCCGGCCGGATGCGGGTGGATGGACAGCCGCACGCCGTCGGGGAACCGATCGGCGACCAGCGCGCTCCAGGCGTTGCTGCGGGCCACGACCCGGTAGCCGCGCTCCCGGGAGCGGCGCTGCAGGGCGGCGCGGCTGCCCTCGTGGTCGCCGGCGTCCTCGACGAGGAAGCGCACGATCCCCAGGTAGAGCGCGCGTTCGGAGGGGTCGGCGCGGCAGCGCTCCCGCAACTGCTCGACCGACGGCGCCCACAGCCGGTCGAGCAGCGCACGGCGTTCGGAGTGGCTGCGATCGGGGTAGGCGACCGACAGGTCGAAGAACTCGAAGCCCGGCAGCCGCTCCGCCGCGGCGAGTTCGCGGAGTGCGGCGCCGTAGTCGTCGACGTGCCCGTCGGGCACTCCGATGAGGTCGGCGAAGACGTGCCCGTCGGAGCAGACGAGCACCCGCGCACCCGGTTCGTGCACGGCGGCGATCTCGGCCCGCACGCGGTCCAGGTGGTGCAGCGACAGCCGCTCCCCCGCGTCGGGCAGCCGGCCGAGCACCTTGGCCGGGTTCGGAGACTTGCAGGGGAACGCCGGTAGCACCAGCCGCAGTGGTGTACCGGCGGTGACGGCGGCCCGGATCTGGGCGCGCTGCGGGTCGAAGGCGGAGGGCTCGGGCGCCGGCTCGTCGCGCGGGGCGCGCCGGTGGCGCAGCAGGATGTCGAGGACGTCCTCGACGACGGCGTCGGTGCGGGTCCGGTCGGTGACCGGGTCCGGGGCACAGGCGATCAACGATGCTCCGATCGGCGGGTCGCCACGGGTGACGACGGCGTGGTGGGTGTCGGTCGGGTCAGCGGGCGTGCGACGACGCGTCGTGGGTCACGCGGAGTGCGCGGACACCGCGGCCCAGCACGGCCGGGGTCCAGTCGAGCGCGGCGGGATCGGTGGCGAACCGCATGCCGGGCAGCCGGGCGAGCAGGGTGCCCAACGCGATCTGCAGCTCGACGCGGGCCAGCGCGGCGCCAGGACAGAAGTGGATGCCGTGTCCGAACGCGAGGTGCGGGTTCGGGCTGCGGTCGAGCACCAGCTCGTCGGCTCGGTCGAAGCGGCGCGGGTCGCGGTTGGCCGCGCACAGCGACACGATCACCGAGTCCCCGGCGGGGACCTCGCGGCCGTGCAGCTCGTCGGTCTCGGCGAGGAACCGCCAGGTGGTGAGCTCGAACGCGCTGTCGTAGCGCAGCAGCTCCTCCACCGCACGCGGGAGCAGCTCCGGGTCGGCGGCGAGGCGGTCGAGCTCGTCGGGGCGGTGCAGCAGCGCGACCAGCGCGGTGGTGATCTGGTTCGTCACCGGCTCCTGCCCGGCCACGAGCAGCTGGAAGACCATGGAGTCGAGCTGCTCCGCGGTGAGCTCGTCGGCGTCGCGGGCGGCGACCAGACGGGTGAGCAGCCCGCCGCCGGGCAGGTCCCGCACGCCGTCGACGACCCGCGCGATGTAGTCCTGCAGCCCGTGCAGCAGCCCCTCGTAGTGAGCGCGGCGCGGGTCGGTGGGCCCGACCGGGGCGACGACGCCGCCCCACTCCCGCCGGAACGCCGACGCCAGCTCGTCGGGCAGCCCGATCGCCAGGGCCAGCGCGGCGAACGGGAAGTGGGCGGCGAACCCCGCGACCAGGTCCACCGGTCCGTCGGTGCACGTCAGGTCGTCCAGGAGCCGGTCGGCGATCTCCTGCAGCCGTGGGCGCAGCTCCTCGGCAGCCCGCGGGGTGAAGGACTCGGTCACCAGACGTCGCATCACGGTGTGGGTGGGCGGGTCCTGGTGCAGCAGGTGGACCTGCAGCTGGGAGTGCTGCGGTTCGGGCATGATCGACGCCCGCGCCCGCCAGCGGTCGTTGCCCAGGCGGTGGTCCTTGCCCAGGCGCCGGTCGTTCAGGGTGGTGTGGGCGGCGTCGTAGCCCGTGACCAGCCAGGCGTGCACACCGCTGGGGAACGCCACCCGGTGGATCGGGCAACGGCGGCGCAGCTCCCCGTAGAGCGGGTAGGGGTCGCGCTTGTAGTCCGGGCCGTAGAGCGGGACCGGCTCGGTCTCGTGGTGGGAGATCATCGGTGTCCTCTCAGATCCGCAGCGCGGGCCGCGCGACGTCGAGCCACAGGGCGAGGTCGACGACCCGCTCCAGGCGAAGCCGGGTGCCCCAGTCGAGCCCCTCGGCGGGCGCGTCGAGCAGCGGGTCGATGCGGGTGCGGTCGACGACGTCGGTGACGCCGTCGACGGTCAGGGCGTCGCGGGCCAGCTCCTGCAGCCCGGTGGCGTAGCCGGGGTCGTGGGTGGCCGGGTAGTGGTTCTTGGCCCGCCACAGCACCGAGTCGGGCAGGTGCTTCGCACCCGCTCTGCGCAGCAGCGACTTCTCCCGGCCGTCGCGGGTCTGCTCGCTCCACGGGACCGGGAACGCGTACTCGACGAGGCGGTGGTCGCAGTAGGGCACGCGGACCTCCAGGCCGTGCGCCATCGACAGCCGGTCCTTGCGGTGCAGGAGCTGACGCACCCAGCGGGTGAGCGAGAGGTGCTGCAGCTCGCGCGAGCGGTGCTGCTCGGGTGACTCGTCGTCGTGGTGCGGGACGGCGGCGAGCGCGTCGGCGTAGGTGTCGGCGCGGAACTCGGCGAGCCGCATGACGGCCGCGAGGTCGGGGTGCAGCGGGACCGCCGCGTCGTCGCCGGTGACCAGCAGCCACGGGAACGTCGCCGCGGCCCGCGGACGCTCGGCGTGGAACCAGGGGTAGCCGCCGAACACCTCGTCGGCGGCCTCCCCGGACAGCGCGACCGTCGAGTGCTCGCGGATCCGACCGAACAGCAGGTACAGCGAGGTGTCCATGTCGCCGACGCCGATCGGGGAGTCCCGGGCCGCGACGACGGCGCGCCGGTGCTCCAGGTCGAGCAGCGCCGCCGGGTCGAGCACGGTCACCGAGTGGTCGGTGCCGATGTGCGCCCCGGCCTCGGCCGCGTAGGGGGTGTCGTGCCCGGTGCGCAGGACGTCGCCGGTGAACTCGCGGGCCTGGTCGGTGTAGTCGACGGCGTAGGAGCGCAGCACCGCGTCGGGCCCGTGGCGGTCCCGGAGTTCTGCCGCGGCGAACGCGGTCACGACCGAGGAGTCGAGCCCGCCCGAGAGCAGGCTGCAGATCTCGACGTCGGCCTCCAGCCGGGACCGGGCGGCCCGCTCGACGAGCGCCGCGACGTGGTCGGCGGTCGCCTCGGGGCCGTCGGTGTGCTCACGCAGCTCCAGCTGCCAGTAGCGGCCGGTGCGCACGCCGTCGCCGTCGAACAGCAGCCACCCGCCGGGCTCGACCTCCGCGACACCGGCGTAGACGCCGGGCCAGGTGGAGAACAGCAGCGAGTAGCCGTCGCGCAAGCTCTCGACGTCGGCGACCGGGTCGATACCGGGGTGGGCGAACAGGGCCTTGGGCTCGGAGCCGAACGCGACGCCACCGGTCGGGGTGCGGGCCCAGTACAAAGGTTTGACGCCGAGCCGGTCGCGGCCCAGTACGAGCCGGCCGGTCGGCTGGTCCCACACCGCGAACGCGAACATGCCCTCCAGCCGGTCGAGCACGGCGAGCCCCCACTCCCGGTACCCGGCGAGCACGACCTCGGTGTCGCTGCGCGTGTCGAACCGGTGCCCGCGCGAGCGCAGCTCGGCGCGCAGCTCGTGGTGGTTGTAGACCTCACCGGAGTAGGACAGGACGGTGCGGGTGCCCTCGCTGCCGGCGAGCATCGGCTGCACGCCACCGTCGAGGTCGATCACCGCGAGGCGGCGGTGCCCGAGCGCGGCGCGTTCGTCGTGCCACACCCCACCGGCGTCGGGCCCGCGCAGAACCTGGGTCGCGGCCATGGCCTCGGCGACCGCGCGGAGCGCCGCCGGGTCGGCGACGGGAGCGGGCTCGGCCAGGCCGGCGATGCCACACATCAGGGGATCTCCTCGGTGGTGGGACGGTCGCGCTGCCCGATCAGCAGCAACGCGGCGACGACGGCCGTGAGCGCCGTGACGACGAGGGCGGGACGGGTGGCGAGCACCGTGCCGTCGGTGTTCCAGGCGAGCGCGGCGGCGGCCGGGCCGACCGCGAAACCGAGGGCGCGGGCGCACTGCACGCCGGCGCCGGCGGTCGCCATCCGGTCCCGCGCGGCCCCGGCGAGGACGAGCACCTGGGTGGGGCCGCCGTAGAGCCCGGTGCCCAGTCCGGCCAGCGCCACCCGCCAGGCGACGTCGACCGGGGTCCAGGACCCCCCGTCGGGCAGCGCGGCGAGCAGCGTGAAGCCGACCGCGGCGAGGGCGACGCCCGCGACCGCGACCGCGCGCGGGGAGAAGCGGTCGGCGAGCCGGCCAGCTGGCGGCCCGGCCACGACCATCCCCAGCGGGAACGCCAGCAGCGCCAGCCCCGCGGCGGCGGGACCGGAGCCCCCGGCCTGCAACCCGACGGCGACCAGGTACGAGGCGGCCGCGAACGCCCCGGCGAGCAGGGCCACGGCGGCGGCGGGCGCGACGCCACGCGGCCGAAGCGCCGCGGCGACCGCGCGAGCGCCGGGGCGCGACGCCGAGGTGACGAGCGCGGCGACCGCGACCACGACCGCCGCGGCCACCACCGCCGGACCGGCGAGAACACCGGTGGCGACGGCACACACGAGTCCGAGACCGGCGACGAGCAGTGCGGCGTCGACCAGATCCGCCCGGTCCGGCCCGGCCAGCACCCCGGCCGGGATCCTGGACCGGCGGACCAGCACGACCGCGACCAGCGACAACGCGACCACCGGGACGAACGCGACGCGCCAGCCGGCCAGCTCGATCATCGGCCCGCCCACCGCGGGACCCAGCACCCCGCCGATCGGGCCGGCCGTCGCGGGCACCGCCATCGCCCGGCCCCGACGCTGCGGGGCGACCGCGGCCACCGCGAGCACCGGCATGAGCACCATCAGCACCGCGCCGCCGGCACCCTGCAGGACGCGCAGCCCGACCAGCACCGGCAGCGACGGCGCGACCACGGCCGTGAGGTTCGCGGCGGCGAAGACGCCGACGGCGGTGAGCAGCGCGGGGCGCACGGCGACCCGGTCCAGCCACCGACCCGCCGGCAGCAGCAGCGCCACGGCCGGGATCGCATACGCCAGCACGACCCACTGGACCGACCGGGGATCGGCGCCGAATCCCTCCGCGATCCGCGGCAGGGCCACGGTGACGACGTTCATGTCGAACATCGCCGTGAACGACAGCAGGCCCGCCACCGCGACCGCGGCCCGGTCGTCACGCACCTGCCCGGCCGGCTCCGACGCCGTTCCGTCCTCGACCACTCCACCTCCGATCGCCACACCGTCGAGTGACGAGTCGTCACCACACGTGGTCGGGTTCCCGGGCGATACGGCCGAACGGCGCGATCCACGTCACACGTCGTGACGACGACCGGAGGAACTGATCGACCGCGGACGCCGACTGGTGAGGTGTCCAGGACGAGTACGGCATGAAGGACGTGTGCGGGTGCGACGACACCGACGGACGATCACGACGGCAGTGGCCGCCCTCGCCACCACGGTCCTCCTGCTGGCCGGGTGCGGCAGCGGCGCACCGGCCGCCCGCGACCACGCCGGTCACGAGGGCATGGACGGGGGCGGATCGTCGGCGGGCGGTGCCGGACACCCGGCCGCACCCGCCTGCCCTCCGGTGCCGCAGCTCGCGGCCCCGCCCCGGCGCGTGGTCACCATGGACGGTGGCGCCGCCGCGATCCTGACCGAGCTCGGCCAACGTGACCGGATCGTCGGCACCGCCGCCCCGGACTTCTTCGCCGCCTTCACCGGCGCCGAGCGGACCGAGCTCGACTCGATCCCGGTGCTGGACCCCGGACAGGGCAGCACCGAGTCGGTCGTCGCGGCGAAGCCCGACCTCGTCGTCGGGATCTCCAGCTACAGCTTCGGCGGTTTCGACGGCACCCCCTCGGTGGAGCGGCTGCAGCAGGCCGGCGCCGCCAGTCTGGTGGCCTGCGAGGACGCACCCTCGCCGGTGCAGGACATCGATGAGACCTACACGTTCATCCAGCAGGTCGCGACCGTCTTCGGCGCGCAGGAACGGGGCACGCAGCTGGTCGACCGGATCAAAGCCCAGGTCGCCGCGGCGGCACCCGCCCCCGGCACCGCGCCGGTCCGGGTGCTGGCGCTGTCCTCTGCCCCGCAGACCGCCCAGCCGCTGATGACCCAGGGCGGCTCCGGCCTCGCCAACGGCATCATCACCCTCGCCGGCGGGCAGAACATCGCCGCCGACCAGGACGCCGACTTCGCGAGCCTGTCCGCCGAGCAGGTCGCCGCGCTCGACCCGCAGGCGATCGTCGTGATCACCGGGTTCTCCCCGCAGAGCGACGCCGAGCTGACCGCGGCCATCCGGTCCAGCCCCGTCCTCGCCTCGACGACCGCGGTGCGCGAGAACCGACTGGTCACCGTTCCGCAGTCGATCACCCTGTCCCCCAGCGTGCTCAACGGGCAGGCCGTCGCCACGATCGCCAAGGGCATCCACGGCACCGGATGACCACCCACGACGAGACCGCGCGGACCGGCAGGCCCTCCGGAGGTCCGGGCTCACCCCTGCCGTCCCCGGCTCCCGCGACCGGCGGCCTGCTCGGCCGGGTCCCGCCGGCGGCGGTGCTCACCGGGCTGCTGCTCGCCCTGCTGGCCTCGGTCGTCGTGGCGATCGGGCTCGGCCCCGTGTCGATCCCGCCCGGCAGGGTGCTCGACGCCGTGACGGCCCACCTGGCCGGGGGTTCCTCCGGGATCGACCGGGCCGAGGACTTCATCGTCTGGGAGCTGCGTACCCCGCGGGTGCTGCTCGGCGTCGTCGTCGGGGCGGGGCTGGCCGTCGCCGGGCTGCTGGTGCAGGCGATGGTCCGCAACCCGATCGGCGACCCCTACATCCTGGGGCTGTCGTCGGGTGCCTCGGTCGGCGCCGTCCTGGTCATCACCACGATCGGGACCGCGACGGCCGGGCTGTTCACCCTGCCCGCCGCCGCGTTCGCCGGTGCGGTGCTCACCGGGGTGGGCGTCTTCGTCCTGTCCCGGGTCCGTGGACGGCTGCACGCGACCCGGATGGTGCTCGCCGGCGTCGCGGTCGGGCAGCTGCTCGGTGGTGTCACCTCGTTCCTGCTGCTGCGCACCCGCAACACCGATGCCCAGCAGCAGGTCCTGTTCTGGATGCTCGGAAGCCTCGCCGGGGCCCGCTGGGACCTGCTCGGGTTGTCCGCAGCGGTGGTCGGGGTGCTGCTGGTGCCGTTGTGGTGGCAGGCGAACCGGGTCAACCTGCTCGTACTCGGCGAGGACGCGGCCTCGGCTCTCGGTACCGACCCGACCCGGCTGCGAGCGGCGCTGTTCGTCCTCACCGGGCTGCTCACCGGGGCGGTCGTCGCGGTGTCGGGCAGCATCGGGTTCGTCGGACTGGTCGTGCCGAACCTGGCCCGGCTGCTGTTCGGCGCCGACCACCGCCGCACCCTGCCGGTGTGCGTGCTGCTCGGTGCGCTGGTCGTCGTCTGGTCCGACACCGCCGCCCGTCTCGTGCTCGCCCCGACCGAGCTCCCGATCGGCATCCTCACCGCCGCGATCGGCGTGCCCTTCTTCCTGTACGTGCTGCGCCGCAGCGCGGCCGGGGCGGTGGGGGTGTGAGCTCCCGGCTCGTGATCGACGGCGTCAGCGTCGGCCACGGCGGGGACCCGGTCGTGCACGACGCCACCCTGACCGTCCCCGACGGCGCGGTGCTCGCCCTCGTCGGGCCCAACGGATCGGGCAAGTCCACCCTGCTCAAGAGCCTCTACCGGGTGCTCAAGCCAGTGCGCGGGCATCTGCTGCTCGGCGACGACGACCTGGTCGCGATGCCGCACCGCGACAACGCCCGCGCGGTCGGGGTGCTCTCCCAGGACGACCCCGGCGGGTTCGACTTCACCGCGTGGGAGGCCGTGATGCTCGGTCGCTCCCCGCACCTGGGCACGTTCGGGCGTCCCGGCCCCGGCGACGCCGCCGTCGTCGCCGACGCGCTGGAGCGCACCGGCTGTACCGCGTTCTCCGCCCGCCCGCTGTCGGAGCTGTCCGGCGGGGAACGCCAACGGGTGCTCCTCGCCCGTGCGCTGGCCCAGCAGCCCCGGGTCCTGGTGCTCGACGAGCCCACCAACCACCTCGACCCCCGTCACCAGCTCGGAGTCCTGCGGCTGGCGAGGGACCTCGGGATCACCGTCGTCGCCGCGCTGCACTCCCTCGACCTCGCCGCCCAGTACGCCGACCTGGTCGCCGTGCTGTCCGCGGGCCGCATCGCGGCACTGGGCGCACCGACCGAAGTGTTGACCCCCGGGCTGCTCGCGGCGCACTTCCGGGTCGACGGCTCGATCGTCGCGGACCCCGTGACCGGGGCGCCCCGGGTACTGCTGCGGGAGCTGGACGCCGGTCGGGCCGCTGAGTGACCGCACCGGCACCCGGCCTGCTCATCTCCGGATTCGCTCGCGCTCGGCACCGGGGTCGCGGCAGTATCACGGCTCGTGGAGACGAACCCCTGTGACGGCCGCCGGGCCGCCGACCGCCGTGGCGCGGCGATGCCGCTGCACCGGTGATCGACGAGAGCGGAGACCGGACGGTCCGCCGGGTCCGCATCACCCAGCTCGTCGGGTCCACCGTCGACGGCGCCGTTCTCGCGACGGCGGTGCTGTACTTCAGCACCCGGGTCGGGTTGGCGGCCGAGACTGTCGGGCTCGTGCTCGCCGTCGCGGCCGCGTGCGCACTGGGTTTGTCCGTGCCCATCGGGGTGCTGGCCGACGCTGTCGGTCTGCGCCGGGCGGGCGTGGCGCTGAGCGGTCTGGTCGTGGTCTCGCTCGTGGTCTACGCCCTGGCCGGCGGGCTCGTCTCCTACGCGGCCGGGGCGATCTGCTTCGTCGTCGCGCAGGCGGGGATCGGCGCGGTCCGCCAGGCCGTCGTCGCCGCGGCGGTGGCACCGGAGGACCGCGTACGAGCCCGGGCGGCGCTGCACGCACTGCTCAACGCCGGGATGGGACTGGGCACGGTGTGGGGCGCGGTCGTCCTGGCCGCCGACTCGGCGGCGCTCTACCGGGCGACGTTCGTCGGGGGCGCCGCTGCGGCACTGGTCTGCACCGTCCTGTTCGCCGGGCTGCCCGCGACGGCCCCGACGAGGGGCGGGACGGCGCCCGGGGCTCGCCGCCCTGCGTGACGGCCGGTTCGTCACGGTGACCGGCCTGTCGGCGCTGCTGCAGCTCACCATGCCGGTGCTCAGCGTGATCCTGCCGCTCTGGGTGGCTACCAGGACCGGTGCCCCGGAGTGGGTCGCTGCCGTCGCGCTCGGGCTGAACACGATCCTGGTCCTCCTTCTCCAGACCGCCTGGGCTGCGAGGATCGGCTCCGTCACGGCCGCCCGGCGCTCGGCCGTGACGGCAGGGACCGCACTGCTCGTCTCGTGTGTCCTGATCGGACTCGCGGGCAGCGTAGGCGGGGCGGTGCTGCCCACCGTGCTCGTGCTGATCGGGGTGACGGTTCTGACCGCGGGCGAGATCGGGGCGGGCGCGGCGACGTGGTTCGTCGCGTTTCGCTCCGTCCCGGAGGGCGCCCAGGGCCAGTACCAGGCCGTGTTCGGGATGGCGGCCTCGTTCGCGCGGATCATCGGACCGGCGCTGGTGCTACCGCTCGTCCTCGCCACCGGCGAGATCGGGTGGTTGGCGGTCGGCGCCGTGATGGCCGCCGCGGGAATCGTGCTCTCGGCGATCACCGGGCGATCCGACCGAACTCCGCCGCAGCTCGGCTGATCGGAGACCATCGCACGCGCTCACCGGTAGATGCCGATGTCACCGTCCGGTCCGGGACTACGGCATCTGCCGGTCGATTCGGCGTGCGGCCAGGCTGGTCTCACTGCCCCGACGGCAGCCACCCCTCCGGGAAGGACCGACCATGACCACCGCCACCGACCAGGACGTCGAGCTGCGCCCCTTCCGCATCGACGTCCCGCAGGCCGCGCTCGACGACCTGTCCGACCGCCTCGCCCGCACTCGCTGGGCCCCGGAGCTTCCGGGCGTCGGTTGGGAACGCGGCGTGGCGATCGGCCACGTGCGCGAGCTGGCCGAGTACTGGCGCACGACCTACGACTGGCGAGCGCACGAGGCGGCCCTCAACGCGTTCCCGCAGTTCACCACCGTCATCGACGGCCAGGAGATTCACTTCCTGCACGTGCGCTCGCCCGAACCCGACGCCATGCCGCTGCTGATGTGCCACGGCTGGCCGAGCTCTGTCGTGGAGTTCCAGCGCGTCATCGGCCCGCTCACCGACCCCCGGGCGCACGGCGGGGACCCGGCGCACGCCTTCCATCTCGTGCTGCCGTCGCTGCCCGGGTTCGGCTTCTCCCCACCGGTCACGGAACCGGGCTGGGGCATGGTGCGGACCACCGCGGCCTTCGCAGAGCTCATGCGTCGGCTCGGCTACTCCCGGTACGGCACACAGGGCGGGGATGCGGGCGCCGGGATCGTCGCGATGCTCGCCGGCCTCGCGCCGATGGCCGGCGGCCAGGTGGCCGGGATCCACCTGAACGGCCCGTCGAGCTTCGGGCCGCCCGCGGACGAGGCCGGCTGTGACAGGCTGCAGGAGGTGCTCGCCGATCCGGACGCGGAGCTGTCCACCTCGGCGGGGCAGGAGCTGATCACCGTCCTGTTGCACGGTGCCGCGCTCTCCGGTCGGGTGCCGGCCGCCTCCGTGGCGGGGCTCGGGGCGCGGCTGCTGCGGATCGTCCCGGCCCACGAGCTGGATCCGACCGGCGCGCTGCCCGAGCTCCTGGGACTCGCACTGGTGGCGGCGGACCGGGCGGGGTCGCTGGCGCACCGGATCGCCGAGCAGCAGGGAGCGGCGGCGGGCGCCGGCCGTTCCGCGGATCTGCACGCCCTGCTCGCACTCGCGCGTGGCCGCGAGGTCCGTCTCGCCCCCCGCGATCCGGACGCGCCGGTCACCCCGCTCGCGGTGGCCCTGACGGCCACCGCCGTGGTGAAGGAGATCCGGATCCGGGGCACCGACACCGACACCGACCTCGCACGTCCGCGACTGCCCGAGCGCGCGATGCACCGGCTGCGCCGCAGCGGTGCGGCGTCGGCCGCCGGGGACCTCCCACTGGCGCTGGAGTGCCTGCTCGACGCCGGTCGTCACCTGGACCACCTGGGCTGGCGCAATCCGGCGGTGTTCCCGTGGCGTGGGCGGGCCGCCCTGCTGGCCGCCCGGCTGGGCGAGGTCGGCACCGCCCGCGACCTCGCCGAGACCGAGCTCTCGCTCGCCACGAGCTGGGGGGCACCGGCCGCACTCGGCCGTGCGCTGCGGGTCCGTGCCGAGCTCGCCGAGGGGCCGGAGCGCCTGCGCCTGCTGCGCTCGGCGTCGGCGGTACTCGCGGACTCCGAGGACGGCGCCGAGATCGACCGGGTCACGGTGGCGCTCGAACACTGTCCCGATGCCGTCCCCCGGCCCGGGGCTGCCGGCGGGGGGTCGGTCCCGCCCCGACCCGTCCCCCGCCCGGTGCTCGCCCCGCGTCCCGCGGCAGGCGCACCGGCAGCGTCGGCCGAGGCGCCGCTCGGCGCCGCCGTCGCGGCTCGTGCCGGCTCGTCACGGTCCACGGGGACCGGGGCCGGCCGGCTCACCGCGGGCGAGCAGGAGGCCGTGGCCCTGGTCCGCGCCGGGGCCTCCAACCAGCAGATCGCGCAGCAGCTGAGGGTCAGCCGGCGCGCCGTCGAGAAGCGCCTCACCAGCGCCTACCGCAAGCTCGGAATCGGTGGCCGCGGCGACCTCGGCCCGGGCTGAACGCCGGCGAGCCGCTGTCACCCGGCAGGAGTCGGATACTGGTGATATCCGCACATGACGTCCCCGACACTGGTCGTCATGAACAGCGGTCGCGCCGTAGATGACATTCTGATGTACGTCGCGTCCGAACTCGATGACGAATTGCCGCGCCATGTCGCGTGAGACACGGAATCGACGGATCGGCCCCGCCCCCGGAATGACGGTCAGCGTGCTGAGCAACGGGTGGATGGAAATCCGGCTCGCCGGAAGTCCCGACACGCTCCTCTGCACCGCCGCGCAGACGGCGATGTGGGTCAGCCTCAGCCGGGCCCAGTGGGTCCTGGGCGATGCCGCCCTGGAGCTGGCCCGCGCCTGGCAGGCCGATCCCTGGGTCGTCCGCGACCGCATGACGGGATGACTGGCCGAACTCGCCGCGAACGGCTTCGTCCGCCTCCTCGACCGCACCTGACCTGCGGCGATGGTCGCCATGACTCCAGCATGACCACGGTATGACCGTGACATGACCCGACCCCGGGTCTGCCGTGCAGGTGCCCCGGGTGAGCCCCCGACGATGCCGCAGACCGTATTGAGGAAACCCCCAGAATCCACCCCTCCACACCGTAGTGATACCCATCACACACCGCCCCCTCTCGCCACCCGGCCGAGTGACTGCACAGCCACAGTGTTAAGCGCTTGCGGCCACTCCGCGTTGACGCTCCGGCGTAACGGTTCATAACGTCGGTGGAAGCCGTTCGGCGTAAAGAGTTGATCCTCCCGAACACGCCGGGATCCCGATTCGCAGGGGAGCGACATGAACCAGTCGACGACAGGGACACGCTCGTCACAGTCACGCGGCCCCGGGGCGCACCAGTCCTGCATGGTGTCCCTGGACCGATCGCTGCGGATCGTCGCGGCGAATCAGGAGATGTTCCGGCGGTTCCGTCAGCAGCTGCAGGAGGACCTCTGCGGGTCGGCGTTCTGTGACCTGCTCGACCCGAGCGTGCGGACCGCGGTGCACGGTCGGCTGCAGCGACTGCTCGACGGTCAGCAGTCCCGGTTGAAGGACACCACGGTCACGCTGCAGTCCCCCGAGGGGCAGCTCCAGGGCGAGCTGACCGCGACCCCGTTCGCCCGCGGGGCGGGCCGGATCGAGGGCGTCATCGCCGTCCTCGCGCCGCACGCCGAGCGCGGCGCGCCAGTCCCGCGACCGCGCCGGATCCTGTCCGACATGGACGCCAAGATCCTCGAAGGGGTGGCATCGGGGGCGTCCACCGTCCAGCTCGCCTCGACGCTGTTCCTCAGCCGCGGCGGGGTGGAGTACCACGTCACCTCCCTGCTGCGCCGCATGAAGGTCAAGAACCGTCCGGCGCTGATCTCGAAGGCGTACGCGCTCGGGATGTTCGAGATGGGGTCGTGGCCCCCGCAGGTCGTCGCCGACCACGTGAAGTGAGCGGAGCCGACCGACGGAGGGATGGACATGACCACGACCAGGGACGGCGTCGGCACGACCGGGGACCCCACCGAGCCCGACCTGCGGTCGCGGGTCGGTGAGCTCGCCGAGCTGCGTGAGCAGGCCCGCAGCGGCCCGTCGGCGCAGGCGACCGCGGCCCAGCACGCCCGCGGGAAGCTCACCGTGCACGAACGCCTCGCACTGCTGCTCGCCCCCGGTTCGTTCCGGGAGATCGAACGCTTCCGCCGGCACCGCGCCCACGGGTTCGGGCTCGAGGACCGCCGGCCGCACTCCGACGGCGTCGTCACCGGCTGGGGGCGGATCGACGGACGGACGGTCTTCGTCTACGCCCACGACTTCCGCATCTTCGGCGGCTCGCTCGGCGAGGCCCACGCCAGCAAGATCCACAAGGTCATGGACATGGCCGAGGCGGCCGGGGCACCGCTGATCGCGCTCAGCGACGGGGCCGGGGCCCGCATCCAGGAGGGGGTCACGGCGCTCGCGGGATACGGCGGGATCTTCCGCCGCAACGTCCGCTCGTCCGGGGTGATCCCGCAGATCAGCGTGATGCTCGGGCCGTGCGCCGGCGGCGCCGCCTACTCCCCCGCACTCACCGACTACGTGTTCATGGTCCGCGACGTCGCGCAGATGTACATCACCGGGCCGGACGTCGTGTCCGCGGTCACCGGTGAGGACATCGACCACGAGGGGCTCGGCGGCGCGCACGTGCACGCGACGCGGTCGGGTTCCGCCGGCTTCGTCCACGACGACGAGGCCTCCTGCTTCGCCGACGTCCGGCACCTCGTCTCACTGCTGCCGTCCAACAACCGGGAGGCGCCACCACGGGTCGAGACCGGTGATCCCGCCGACCGGCCCACCCCGTCCCTGCTGGACCTCGTCCCCGCCGACACGACGCGTGCCTACGACATGCGCGCGGTCGTCGCGGAGATCGTGGACGACGGCGACCTGTTCGAGGTGCACGCGGACTGGGCGCCGAACATCGTCTGCGGGTTGGCCCGGCTCGACGGGCACACCGTCGGGATCGTGGCGAACCAGCCGGCCTCGCTCGCGGGCGTGCTGGACATCGCGGCCTCGGAGAAGGCGGCCCGCTTCGTGTCCACCTGCGACTCGTTCAGCATCCCGCTGGTCACGCTGGTCGACGTGCCGGGCTTCCTCCCGGGCGGCGACCAGGAGCACCGCGGGATCATCCGGCACGGCGCGAAGCTCCTGTACGCCTACTGCAACGCCACGGTGCCCCGGGTGCAGCTGATCCTGCGCAAGGCCTACGGCGGTGCCTACATCGTCATGGACTCCCGCTCCATCGGCGCCGACGTCTCGCTGGCGTGGCCGACCAACGAGATCGCGGTGATGGGCGCCGAGGCCGCCGCGAACGTCGTCTTCCGGCGGGAGATCGCCGGCTCGCCGGACCCGGAGGCGACGCGGCTGCAGCGGATCAAGCAGTACCGCCAGGAGCTGATGCACCCCTACTACGCGGCCGAGGCCGGCCTGGTCGACGACGTCATCGATCCCGCCGACACCCGGTCCGCCCTGGTCGACGCCCTGGCCGTGCTGCGTGCCAAGCGTGCCGACCTGCCGTTCCGCAAGCACGGGAACCCGCCCACGTGAGCGGCCGCACGACCGCGGGCACCGGCTCCCCCGGGCCGGTGCCCGCGGCGGTCCACGTCCTGCGCGGGCGACCGGACGACGCCGAGCTGGCGGCGCTCGTCGCCGCCGTCCTGGCCGCTCGGCGGCCCGCCCCCGCCACCGCCGCGCCGCAGGCCCGGCCGGTGTCGTGGGGCGGCCCGCCCGGGTTCGTCGCTCCCACCAGCTGGATCGGTCCGGGCTGACGGCGTCGGTCCGGGCTCGCTGTCTCGGACCGGGCCGGCACCGCCCCGGCCGACGCGGCACTCATCGCCGACGCGGCGCTCACCGCGGGCACCTGCCCGCGATGAGCGCCGCGCCCTCAGCCCTCGTGCGGGAAGGACCGGACCGCGTCGATGATCGCGTCCTGGTCGGCCGTGGACAGCCCGGTGTGGGTGGGCAGGTAGAGCCCGGTCTCGGCGTAGCGGTGTGCGGCGAGCTCCGGCCAGCGCGGGTCGAGGTACATCGGCTGACGGCTCATCGGCTTGAAGAACACCCGGGTCTCCACGCCCGCGGAACTCAGGTGCGTGCGCAGGTCGTCACGGCGTTCGTGCAGCAGGTCGTACATCCACAGCACGTCGCGCGGGGGCATGCGGGTCAGGCCCGGCACGTGTTCGAGGCCGGCGTCGTAGCGCTTCTCGATCTCCCGGCGGCGCTCGAGGATCTCGTCGAGGGCCTCGGTCTGGGCGAGCGCCACGGCGGCCTGCAGGTTGGTCATCCGGAAGTTGAAGGCGAGCTTGCGGTGCAGGAACGTGTGGTCGGGGTCGAACGTCATCCCCCGCAGGTGCGCCATCTGGGCGGCGAGGCGCGGGGAGTCGGTCAGGCAGATCCCGCCCTCCCCCGAGGTGATGATCTTGTTGCCGAACAGCGAGAAGCAGGCGATGTCCCCCACCGGGCGGACGCCGTGGGCCTCGGCCGAGTCCTCGACGACGGAGAGGTTGTAGTCGTGCGCCAGGGCCATCACCGCGTCCATGTCGCAGCGGCGGCCGTAGACGTGCACCGGCATGATCGCCCGGGTGCGCGGGGTGATGGCCTCCTCGATCCGGGTGACGTCGATGTCGAGGTCGTCGGCGCAGTCGACGAAGACCGGCGTGGCGCCGTTGTAGGTGACCGCGAACGCCGAGGCGATCATCGTGAACTCCGGGACGATCACCTCGTCCCCTGGCCCGATGTCCAGCGCGCGCAGGGCCAGGGTGAGGGCGGTGGTCCCCGACGAGCAGGCCACGCCGTGGGCGGATCCGTTCCAGTCGGCGAAGGCCCGCTCGAACCGGGCCACGTAGGGGCCCTGCGAGGAGATCCAGCCGGACTCGACGGCATCGGTGACGTAGTCGCGTTCCCGGTCGGTGAGATACGGCTTGGACACCGGATGGACGATGGTCATGGGCTCCTCGCAGGGGCTGGTGCGGACGGTCTCCCGGCGCGACGCTAGGTCCGCGGCGCCCCGGAATCGCCTAGTACGGGGTGCCGCGGGACCCGGATCGCTCACCCGTCGCCGAGCTCCTGGTCGAGCAGGGCGAACATCTCGTCGTCGGTGGCGTCGGCGAGGTCGACCGAGCCCGCGCTCGCGCCGTCGCGGGCGTGGCGCACATCGGCCCAGCGGTCGCGCAGCGCGTCGAGCCGGCCGGTGACGGTGCGGTGCAGCCGGTCGTCGGCCTCGATCCCGGCCAGGGCACGTTCGAGCCGGTCGAGCTCGTCGAGCAGGGTCTCGGCCGCCGACGGCGGGTCGAGGTCCAGCTGGTCGAGGACGTGCGCGGCGAGCTCGGCGGGGGTCGGGAAGTCGAACACCAGCGTCGCGGCGAGCCGCAGTCCGGTCTCGGCGGAGAGCCGGTTGCGCAGCTCGACCGCGGTGAGCGAGTCGAACCCGAGGTCGGTGAACGCCCGGTCCGGTCCGATCGCGGACGCGTCGCCGTGGCCGAGCACCTCGGCGGCCCGCTCCCCGATCAGCGTCTCCACGATGCGGGTGCGGGTGCCGGCGTCGGCCGCGGTGAGCCGGGCCAGCAGCTCGGCGGCCCGGGCCGGGTCGGGGGCGCCGCCGGCGTCGGTGCGGGGCCGGACCAGCCCGCGCAGCAGCGGTGGCACCTCGCCGCGGGCGGCGACCGCGGCGGTGTCGAGCTGCAGCGGCAGCACGACGGCGGACCCGGCCGCGGCGCCGGCGTCGAGCAGGGCGAGGCCCTGCTCGACCGGCAGCGGCGGCAGTCCCGCGCGGGCGAGCCGCTCGGCGGCGACGTCGTCGAGCATGCCGGGCCCCCGCCAGGTTCCCCAGGCCAGCGAGACGGCGGGGAGGCCCGCGGCACGACGGCCCGCGGCGAGCGCGTCGAGGAACGCGTTGCCCGCGGCGTAGTTGCCCTGTCCGGGGTTGCCGAAGGTGCCGACGGCCGAGGAGAACAGCACGAACGTGTCGACGCCGGTCGCCAGCTCGTGCAGGTTCCAGGCGGCGTCGACCTTGGGCCGCAGGACGTCCCGTACCCGCTCGGGGGTGAGCCCGGCGAGCGTCGCGTCGTCCAGGACGCCCGCGGCGTGCACGACGGCGGTGACCGGGTGCTCGTCGAGGACGCGGGCCAGGGCGGCGCGGTCGGCCGCGTCGCAGGCGAGCAGCGTGGCCCCGGTGCCGAGCGCGCGGACCTCGTCCAGCAGTTCGGCGGCGCCGGCGGCGTCGGGTCCGCGCCGACTGAGCAGCACCAGCGTCCGCGCCCCGCGCTCGGCGAGGTGCCGGGCGACGGCACGGCCGAGGCCGCCGGTCGCGCCGGTGAGCAGGACGTCGGCGTCCCGCCACGGGTCGGTGCCCGTGGGCAGCTCGGTGCGGACGAGACGCGGCACGCGGACCTGCCCGTCGCGGACCCGGGTCTCCGGTTCGCCGACCGTGAGTGCGCGGGCCTCCGTGTCTCCGGGTGCCGTGTCCGGGTCGAGGTCGAGCAGGCCGATCCGGCCCGGGTGCTCCGATGCCGCGGAGCGGACCAGGCCGCGCACGGCGGCCACGGCGGGGTCGTCGCCCCGGGTGACGACGACGAGGCGTCCGTCGCCGTCGTGTGCGGCCCACTCCTGGAGCAACGCCAGCGCACGCCGGGTGAGTGCGTGTGCTCGTGTGGCCTCGGTGCCCTCGGGGCCGGCGTCGAGTGCGACGAGGACGGTGCCGCCGCCGGTGGCGGTGAGCGCGGCCGGGTCGGCGTCGTGGGTGTCCACCCAGGACAGTCCGGCGAGCGCGAACGGGTCAGGCCCGACCTGGGTGACGGGGCCCGTGGTGCCGGTCCCGCCGCCGGGGGCCTCGACGTGCTCGACGAGGTAGGCCGTCGGTGCGCCGCCCAGCCGGGAGCGGTCCAGCGGGCGCACGGTGAGCCGGTCGACGGTGACCACGGGCGCGCCGGTGGCGTCGGTGACCAGCACCGACATGGCGTCGCCGGTGGGGCGCAGCCGGGCCAGCGCCGCGCCGGTGCCGGAGCGGTGCACGGTGACCCCGCTCCAGGCGAAGGGCAGACCGCCCGCTCCACCGGATCCGTCGCCGGAGAGCATCCAGGCGTGGAGGACGGCGTCGAGCAACGCGGGGTGCACGCCGTAGGCGGCGTCCCGGACGTCCTCGGGGAGCCGGACCTCGGCGTAGACGTCGTCGCCGTCGCGCCAGGCGGAGGTCAGCGCCCGGAAGGCGGGGCCGTAGGCGAAGCCGCGGTCGGCGAGGACGTCGTAGCCGCCGTCGAGCGGGACCGGGACGGCACCGGCCGGGGCGTTCGCGGTGTCGCCCGGCGTCCCGCCGGTGCCCGCCGGGGCCAGCAGGCCCTCGGCGTGCAGCGTCCAGGGGTCGTCGCCGCCCGGGCGGGAGTGGACGGCGACGGTGCGCCTCCCGTCGGCGCCGGGCTCGGCGACGGTGACCTGGAGCCGGATCCCGCCGTCGGGGACGACCAGCGGGGCGGCCAGGGTCAGCTCGTCGATGTGCGGGCAGCCGAGCCGGTCCCCGGCGCGGGCTGCGAGCTCGACGAAGGCGGTGCCGGGCAGCAGGGTCGCGCCGGCGACGACGTGGTCGGCGATCCAGGGGTGGGTGCCCGCGGACAGCCGGCTGGTGAACACGACCGCGTCGGACCCGGCCAGGTCGACGGCCGCGCCGAGCAGCGGGTGCCCGGCGGTGCTCAGCCCGAGCCCGTCGGCGTCGCGGGGCAGGGCCGACGGCGACGGCCAGTACCGGCGGTGCTCGAAGGCGTAGGAGGGCAGTGCGGTGCGTCGTCCGCCGGGGGCGGTGGCGGCCCAGTCGACGGTGCCGCCCGCGGTCCAGAGCCGGGCGAGCGCGGTGAGCGCGGTGGCGTCCTCGGCCCGGCCGTCGCGCAGCAGCGGTGCGGCGGCCGCGTCCGGTACGAGGTCGGCGAGCATCGCGGTGAGGACTCCGCCGGGTCCCACCTCCAGGAAGCGGGTCACCCCGGCCTCGGACAGCGCGGTGACGCGGTCGGCGAACCGGACCGTGTCCTGGACGTGCGCGACCCAGAACTCCGGGTCGGTGACCTTGGCGGTCGCCTCGCCGCCGACCTCGATCGGTAGTTCCGGCTCGTCGAAGGTCAGCGAGCCGACGACGGCGCGGAAGTCCTCCGCCATCGGCTCCATCAGCACCGAGTGGAACGCGTGCGAAGTGTTCAACCTCTTGTGACGGAACCCCTCCGCCACCGCCAGGACCTCGGCCTCCACACCGGACAGCACCACCGACGACGGACCATTCACCGCCGCCAACGACACCCCGGAGGACAGCAGCGGCAATACCTCGGCCTCGGAGGCCTGCACCGCCACCATCACCCCACCCGACGGCAACCCCTGCATCAACCGCGCCCGGGCCGCCACCAACACCGCAGCATCGGACAACGACAACACACCGGCCACATGCGCAGCGGCGATCTCCCCCACCGAATGCCCCGCGAGCCGGTCGACCCGGACTCCCCACGACTCCAACAACCGGAACTGGGCGACCTGCAGGGCGAACAACGCAGGCTGGGCGACACCGGTCGCATCCAGGGCAGCGGGGTCGTCGGAGAACACGACCGCGCCCAGATCCGTCAGCGCGGGGTCCGCGTCGGCGAGCTCAGCCAGCACCGCGTCGAACGACTCGGCGAACACCGGGAACGACGCGTACAACTCGCGCCCCGCGCCAGGACGCTGTGAGCCCTGACCGGAGAACACCACCGCGGTGCCACCCGGCACGACAGCGCCCCGCGCGACCTCCGACGGTCCGGTCCCGTCGTGCAGCAACACCGCACGGTGGTCGAACACCGCACGGGTCGTGGCCAGCGAGAACGCCACGTCCACCGGACGCGCGTCGTCCAGCACCGACATCTGCGCGACCTGCCCGTCGAGCGCGGTCGCGGTGCGCGCGGACACCGGCCAGGCGACGACCCCCGCCGGCTCGACGGTCGGGTCGGACGTGTCGGCGGGAGCGGGTGCGGCCTGCTCCAGGATCACGTGGGCGTTGGTGCCGCTGATCCCGAACGAGGACACCGCGGCACGGCGGGGGCGCCCGGTCTCCGGCCACGCGGTCCGCTCGGCGACCAGCTCCACCGCACCCGCGGACCAGTCCACGTGCGACGACGGGGTGCCTGCGTGCAGGGTGGCCGGCACGGTCCCCCGCCGCATCGCCTCCACCATCTTGATCACACCCGCGACACCCGCGGCGGCCTGGGTGTGCCCGATGTTCGACTTCACCGACCCCAACAACAGCGGGACCTCACGGTCCCGCCCGTAGGTCGCCAGCAACGCCTGCGCCTCGATCGGGTCACCCAGCGCGGTACCGGTGCCGTGGCCCTCGACCACGTCGACGTCGCCGCTGGTCAGCCCGGCGGAGGCGAGCGCGTCGCGGATCACCCGCTGCTGCGACGGGCCGTTCGGGGCGGTCAACCCGTTCGACGCACCGTCCTGGTTCACCGCCGACCCGCGCAGCACCGCCAGGACCTCGTGCCCGTTGCGGCGGGCGTCCGACAGCCGCTCCAACACGACCAGACCGACACCCTCACCCCACCCGACACCGTCGGCGTCGTCGGAGAACGCCTTGCACCGGCCGTCGACGGACAGGCCCCGTTGACGTGAGAACCCGATCAGCGCACCGGGGGCGGACATGACGGTCACCCCGCCGGCGACGGCGAGATCCGACTCCCCCGCACGCAGCGCCTGCGCCGCGAGGTGCAGGGCGACCAGCGACGACGAGCAGGCGGTGTCGACGGTGACCGCGGGCCCCTCGAAGCCGAAGGTGTAGGACACCCGGCCGGACGCGACGCTGCCGGAGCTGCCGGTGACCTGGGTTCCGGCGTCGGAGCCGTCGAGCAGGGTGGCGTAGTCGTTGTACATGACGCCGGTGAACACCCCGGTCCGCGAACCGCGCAACGCAGCCGGGTCGATCCCGGCGTTCTCGACGGCCTCCCAGGTGGTCTCCAGCAGCAGGCGGTGCTGCACGTCGGTGCCGACCGCCTCGCGCGGGCTCATCCCGAAGAACGCGGGGTCGAAGTCCCCGGCGTCGTGCAGGAAGCCGCCGTGGCGGGTGTAGGCCGTGCCGGGGTGGTCCGGGTCCGGGTGGTAGAGCGCGGCGAGGTCCCAGCCACGGTCGGCCGGGAACCCGGTGATCGCGTCGGTGCCGCTGTCGACGAGCCGCCACAGGTCCTCGGGTGAGGCGACCCCGCCGGGGAACCGGCAGGCGGTGCCGACGACGACGACCGGGTCGTCGCCGGTCGCCAGGGTGGCCCGGGTACGGGGGCCGGGCACGGCGTCGGTGGTGCCGGACAGCTCGGCGTCGAGGTGGCGGGCCAGTGCGGTGGCGTTCGGGTGGTCGAACACCAGTGTCGCGGGAAGGTCGAGACCGGTGACGGTCTGCAGGTGGTTCCGCAGCTCGATCGCGGCGAGCGAGTCGAACCCGAGGTCGTTGAACGACCGGTCCGGGTCGACGGCGTCGGCATGGGCATGGCCGAGGGCCGACGCGACACGATCCCGCACCAGGGTCAGCAGCGCGGCGGCGCGGGCGTCGGCGTCGAGGCCGGCGAGGCTCCCGGTCAGGGCCGCGGCGCCGGTGTCGGCGGTGCGGCGTCGGGTCGTGCCCGCGGTGTCGCGCAGCAGGGCGGGCACGGTGTCGGTGCGGGCCCGGACGGCCCGCCGGTCCACGATCATGGGTGCGACGACGGGGACGTCGGTGGCGAGCGCCGCGGAGAACAGCAGCTCGCCGTCCTCCTTCCCGACCGGCGGGACGCCGTGGGCGACCATCCGCGCCCGGTCGGCGTCGGACAGCCAGGCGCCGAGTCCGGCGCCGACGTCCCACAGGGAGAACGCGGTGGCGGTGGCCGGGAGTCCCGCGGCGTGCCGGTGCGCGGCGAGGGCGTCGAGGAACACGTTCGCGGCGGCGTACCCGCCCTGCCCGGCGGCGAGCACCTGCCCACCCGCCGAGGAGACCAGGACGAACGCGGCCAGGTCGGCACCCGCGGTGAGCTCGTGCAGGTACCAGGCCAGGGCCCCGGCAAAGTCGTGATGGGTGGGTCCTGAGCTGCGGTGATGTGGGGGGTGGGGGTGGGTGCGGACACAGGCTTGGCGTGATCATGAGGGTGTCGAATCCTTGCTCACGTCAGGAAGCCTGTGTCCGCAGTGTCAGTGTCTCCGATCGTTGCTGCTCTGGAAGGCCTGGAGGTCGGTCCTGACGCGGGGAGAGCCGCGCCGGTCGGTGAGGCGGCGGGGTTGTCGCTGGTGGAGGCCCTGTCGCGAGTGCCGGACCCGCGGAAACCACGCGGTGTCCGCCACGGTGTCCTCGCGGTGTTGCTACTGGGGGCGTGCGCGGTGTTGGCGGGGGCCCGGTCGTTCACCGCGATCGCCGAGTACGCCCATGACGTCGGCCGCGCCGTGCTGGACGTGCTCGGGGTGGGCGCGGTCGCTCCGCACGAGTCGACCATCCGCCGGGTCCTGCAACGGGTCGACGCCTCGGCGCTGGAGGCGGCGTTGCAGTCCTGGGTGTTGCCCCAGCTCAGCGCCCAGCCGGCGGCGGAGGGCACACCCCGGCGAGAACAGCGTCGCGTGCTGGCCTTGGACGGCAAGACCCTGCGCGGCGCCCGCGTCCGTGCCGCCGACGGCAGGGTCTGGCTCCCGCATCTGGTGTCGGTGCTCGACCAGACCAGCGGTGGCGTGCTCGGCCAGGTTCAGGTCGCAGAGAAGGGCAGCGAGATCACCGCGTTCACCGCGCTGCTCGACCCCCTCGACCTCGACGATGTACTGGTCACCGCGGACGCTCTGCACACCCAGCGAGCCCACGCCGACTACCTACACCGCCGCGGCGGGCACTACCTGATGACGATCAAAGCGAACCAGCCCACGCTGCTGGCACGGGTACGGGCGCTGCCCTGGACCCAGATCGGCGTCGCTGATCGTCAACGCGGGCGTGGGCACGGCCGCGTCGAGACCCGCACGATCAGCGTGGTCAGCCTGCACCCCTGTCCCGACCTGGGCGCAGAGTTCTTCCCCCACGCATCCCAGGCGATCAAGCTGGTGCGCCGGCGTCGCCCACTGCGGCCTGGCGGGAAGTGGAGAACCGAGACCGCCTACGCGATCACCAGCCTGACCAGCACCGACGCCGATCCAGGACTGCTCGCCCGCTGGATCCGTGGGCACTGGTCGATCGAGAATCGCCTGCACTGGGTCCGTGATGTCTGCTTCGACGAAGACCGCGCCACCGCCCACACCGGTCACGCCCCGCAGGTCATGTCGGCGTTGCGGAACCTCGCGATCACCGCGCTACGCCTGCACGGCGTCAGCAACATCGCCGCAGCACTCCGCCACCACGCCCGCGACCCCCATCGACCACTGACCACCTACAAGATCATCTAGCGACTTTGCCGGGGCCCTGGGTGTCACCCCCCACGACCGCAGCAGCGCGGCCGCCGCGACGTGGAACGCGAACAGGGCGGGCTGGGCGGTGCCGGTACGGGCGAGCCGCTCGGCGTCGTCGCCCCACACGATGTCGCGCAGCCCCGGGCGGAGGTGGCCCAGCACCTCGTCGAACGCCTCGGCGAAGGCGGGGAAGCGCCCGTACAGCTCCCGCCCCATCCCCGGACGCTGGGTGCCCTGGCCGGAGAACAGCACCGCGACCCGCCGCGGCACGGCCCGCCCACGCGCGACCTCACGCACCCCGGAGTCGGTGGCGAGCAGCACCGCGCGGTGCTCGAACCGGGACCGGCCGTGCACCAGCGCGTGCGCGACGTCGCCGCGCGGGAGCCCGCCTGCCACCGCCGTGATCCGGGCGACGTGGGCGTCGAGCGCCTCGGGGGTGGCGGCCGAGACGAACCACGCCTCCGTGCCCGCCGGCTCCCGCGCCGGGCCGGTCCCGCTGTCGGGGGCCTGCTCCAGCACGACGTGGGCGTTCGTACCGCTGATCCCGAACGCCGACACCGCGGCCCGGCGCGGACGGTCGCGGTCCGGCCACTTCTCGGTGGCGGTCACCAGCCGCACCGGCCCGGCCGCCCAGTCCACCGCGGACGACGGCGCGTCCACCCCGGGGGTCGCGGGCACGACCCCGTGCCGCATCGCCTGCACCATCGCGATCACCCCGGCGGCCCCGGCGGCGGCCTGGGTGTGGCCCAGGTTCGCCTTGACCGAGCCCAGCAGCAGCTCCTCCGACCGGTCGCCGTAGGCGACGCGCAGCGCCTCGGCCTCGATCGGGTCCCCCAGCGTGGTGCCGGTGCCGTGGGCCTGCACGACGTCGACGTCGTCCGGGCCGAGCCCGGCGGCGGCCAGCGCCGCGTCGATCACCCGCTGTTGGGACGGCCCGTTCGGGGCGGTCAGCCCGTTGGACGCGCCGTCGGAGTTCACCGCGGACCCCCGCAGCACCGCGAGGACCTCGTGGCCGTTGCGGAGGGCGTCGGACTGCCGCTCCAGCAGCAGCAGCCCGACCCCCTCCGACCACGCGGTGCCGTCCGCGGCCTCGGCGAACGGCTTGCACCGCCCGTCCGGGGCGAGCCCGCCCTGGCGGGTGAACTCGACGAAGCTGCCCGGCGTCGCCATCACGGTGACGCCGCCCGCGACGGCCAGGTCGCACTCCCCCGCCCGCAGGCTCTGCGCCGCGAGGTGCAGCGCCACCAGCGACGACGAGCACGCCGTGTCCACCGTGATCGCCGGCCCCTCCAGCCCGAGCTGGTAGGCGATCCGGCCGGAGACGACACTGCCCGCCGTACCGACGCCCCAGTGCGCCTCGGTGCCCTGCGGCGGACCGGCGTGCCCGCTGCCGTAGTCGTGGTACATCACCCCGGCGAACACACCGGTCCGGGTGCCGTGCAGCGAGTCCGGGGCGATCCCGGCACGTTCGAACAGCTCCCAGGCGCTCTCGAGGAGCAGCCGCTGCTGGGGATCGCTGGCCAGCGCCTCCCGCGGCGAGATGCCGAAGAAGGCGGCATCGAAGTCGGCGGCGCCGGACAGGAACCCGCCCTCCCGGGTCGCGCTCGCCCCACCGGCCAGCGCGGCGAGGTCCCAGCCCCGGTCGTCCGGGAACGGGCCCATCACGTGCCCGCCGGCGTCGAGGACCCGCCACAGGTCCTCCGGCGAGGCGATCCCACCCGGGTACCGGCAGGCCGTCCCGACCAGCACCACCGGGTCGTCGTCCGACGGCGGCCGCACCGGGAGCGCACGCCGTGACGGCGCCGTCTCGCCCAGGACCCCGGCCCGCAGGAACGCTGCCAGCGCCGCCGGGGTCGGGTGGTCGAAGGCGACCGCCGCGGACAGCTCCAGCCCGGTGGCCGCGGCCAGCCGGTCGCGCAGCTGCACCGCACCCACCGAGTTCAGGCCGGCCTCGCGGAACGCGCGCCCGTCCCGTGACGCCGGCACGTCGACGCCCAGCGTCCCGGCCAGCGCCGTGCGCACGATCGCGGTGAACGCCGCGGTGCGCCCGGCCTCGTCCAGCGGTTCCACCCGTGCGCGCAGGGCGTCGCGCACCGGGTCCGAGGGGCCCGCGGCCCCGACGGTCTCGAGCAGGCCGCGCAACAGCACCGGGACCGGCCCGGGTGTTCCCGTTCCGGTCGCCTCCAGCCGGACGACGACGGCGTCGGCGCGGGCGGGCAACGCCACGTCGGCCGCGGCGGCGACCTCCTCGACCGCGACGGCGCCCACCCCGGCCGCCGGCGGCACCTCCGGCTCCGGGTCGCCCCAGGCCAGGACGCAGCCGCCGAGACCGTCGCGGACCCGGGCCGCGGCGAGCGCGGACAGGAACGCCGCGGCCGCCGACTCCGCGCCGCACCCGGCCGAACCGAGCGCACCCCGCACGGTCCCGGTGAGGACCAGCGCCGGCGCCCGCGCGGCCGACCGGGAGGCACGGTCGCAGTGCAGCGCGCCCGCCAGCACCGCGTCGAGCTCGGCACCCCGTTCGCCGTCGGCGTGCACCAGCACGGTCACCGGCCGCGGTGCGGACGCCAGGGCGGCGGCGAGCGCGTCGGGGTCGGCCGGGTCGGTGTCGTGCACCGCGCAGGCCGCGCCGAGGTCGTCCAGCTCCCCGGCGAGCCGGGCGATCGCGGGGTCGCCGAGCCCGCCGGGCCCGCACAGCAGGACCTGGCCGAGGCGGTGGCCGCGGACCAGGTGACGGACCAGCGCCGCGGTGCGCGGGCCGGGTGCCCCGGCGACGGCGACCGCGCCTCGCGGGTCGGGGGCGGGGGCCGCCGTGCCACCGTCGGGCGGGCCGGCCGGGGCCAGCCGCGGGACCAGGGCGACCCCCTCGCGCAGCGCCAGCCGCGGCTCGGCGGTGCCGACGGCCAGGGCGAGCGCGTCGGCCGAGGCGGGCGTGCCGTCGGTGTCGAGCAGGACGAGCCGGTCGGGGTACTCGGCCTGCAGCGCGGCCAGCCCGCCCCACACGGCGGCGGCCGCCGGGTCGGGGACACCCGGGTCACCGCCGGGGTCGACCGCGCCGACGGTCACGGCCACGACCCGGCCGGGACCGGCGAGCAGTGCACGGCAACGCGCGTCGGCGTCGCGGGTCGCCGTCGCCACGGACGCCGCGTCGGGAACGCCACGACCACCCGCCGGGGGCACGACGGCGGCCAGCACGGTGATCTCCGGGTCCTCGGCGTCGCGGTCGACGCCGAGCGCGTCGAGCACCCCGGCGATGCCGTGCAGGTCGGCCGGCGCCCCGCCGGCTGCCGACCAGCGGCGCGGCAGCTCGCGCACCCCGGTGCGGGTGGACGGCAACGGCGTCCACGACGTCCGCAGCACCGTGCGGTGCCGGCCGCCCGCGGTGGCGCGCAGCCGGGCCGGGCCGTCGAGCAGCAGGTGCCGGGTGATCTTGCCCGACGAGGTGCGCGGCACCCGGTCGATCTCGAACAGCTCCTCGGGCACCTTGAACGCCGCCAGCCGCTCCCGGCACGCGGCGAGGGCGGCGTCGGGGTCGACACCACCGGGTCCGGCGACGACGAACGCGACGGGGACCTCGCCCTGCACCTCGTGCGGGCGGCCGGTGACGGCGGCGTCGGCCACGCCCGGCACGCCGAGCAGCACGTCCTCGATCTCGGCGGGGTGCACGTTCTCACCACTGCGGATGATCAGCTCGCGGGTGCGGCCGGTGATGGTGAGGTACCCGGCCTCGTCGAACCGGCCCAGGTCACCGGTCCGGTACCAGCCGCCGGGCATCGCCTCGGCGGTCGCGTCCGGGCGGCCGTGGTAGCCGACCATGAGGTTCGGTCCGCGGACCCACACCTCACCCTCCGCGCCGGCGTCGACGTCACGGCCGTCGTCGCCGACCAGGCGCAGTGCGATGCCGGGCACCGGCAGCCCGCACGACCCGTCGACGGTGGCCCCGGTCGGCCAGTTGACCGCCATCAGACCGCAGGTCTCCGTGCTGCCGTAGCCGTCGAGCAGCGGGGCCCCGAAGGTCTGCTCGAACGCGGTCCGCAGCGGGCCGGGGCAGATGGAGCCCGCGGTGAGGGCCCGGGTGAGGCCGTTCGGCACCCCGCCCGCGGCGCGGGCCTCGGCGACGAGCCGGTGGTACATCGCGGGGACCCCGGCCAGGAAGGTGTAGGAGCCCGCGCGCAGCTCGGCGAGGACGTCGTGCGGGTCGAAGGCCGCCATCAGCCGGGCCGTCGCGCCGACCGCGGTCACCCCGACCACGCACAGCACGTGGGCGAGGCTGTGGTGCAGCGGGAGCGGCCAGAGCACCCGGTCCCCCGCGGCCAGCCCGACGATCGGCGCGTAGCAGGCCGCCACCGACCACAGGCAGCTGCGCTGGGTGGACAGCACGCCCTTGGGGCTGCCGGTGGTGCCCGAGGTGTAGAGCATGAACGCGACGTCGTCGAGGTCCTGGTCGTCGCGGGCGGGCTGCGGGGGCTCGGTCCGGGCGAGGCGCTCGTAGCCGTGGACCCCCCGCGGCAACGGCCCGTCCCCGGTCACGAGCACCGTCACCGAGGACCGACCGGGCAGCAGGCCGAGCACCTGCTCCAGGTGGGCCGGGTCGGTGAGCACGACCCGGGCCCCGCTGTCGTCGAGGACGTGCGCGAGCTCGTCGGCGGACCCGGCCGGGTTGCAGGGCACCGCGACGCCGGACGCGCGCAGCACCGCCAGATAGCTCTCGACCACCTCGACCGCGTTGCCCTGCAGGATCACCGCCCGGTCGCCGGGATGCAGTCGCAGGGCCGCCAGGTGCCCGGCGAGCCGGCCCGTGCGCGCGTGCAGCTCGGCGTAGGTCACCGACCGGACCCGGTCGGCGAAGGCAACCGTGTCGCCCCGCTCCGAGGCGTGCCCGGCGACCAGCTCGTGCAGCGGCCGGATCAGCTCTGTGCGCAACATGCCGTCTCCCTGGGTCGAGATCCGGCGTGACGGTAGGTGCGACGGGACCGGCGAATCCTCAGTCCTGAACGGATTCCCCACCCCCTGCCCACCCCCTGGAACCCCCCTGTGACGTGTCCGGCCGGATCGACGCCACGGGATCGGACCTACCGTCGGGACGAGCGACGACCGCACGATTCCGCCGCGATGTCGCTGAGATGTCTCCGGGATTCGACGGCGATTCCACGGTGATTCCACGGCGATTCCGCCGAGGCTCCGCTGCCGTTCCTCCGCGACGCCGCCGCACTGTCCGACCCATTCACCGACGCGAACGGGAAGCCGACGTGACGCAGATCCAGTTCCAGCCCCGCACCGATCTCCCCCGACGCCCCGCCCCCGGCCGCGCCCCGGCCGCCGCGTTCGTCGACATCGCCGACGCCGACGCCTACTGCGCGACCCGCCCCGTGCTCGGCCGGATCGACTACGGCGACACCGCCACCGGCGCGTCGCTGACCGGGGGGCATCCCCGGCTCGGGCTCGGGATGGGCACCGGCACCGCGGATCTGCCCGCGTTCTCCGAGGTGTGGACGACCGAGGGCCCGGTCGAGACGGGCAGCACCGACGGGATCGTGTGGTCGCGCGACGACGAGTTCCTGCTCTGTGCCGGGCACATCGCCGAGGCCGACAGCTACGCGGAGGCGACCCGCTCGGCGTACACCACCGCGATCGACCTGATGCACGAGCTGGGCCACACCCGCTGCTTCCGGATGTGGAACTTCGTCAACCGGATCAACGAGGACAACGCCGACGGCCTGGAGGTCTACCGCGACTTCTGCCTCGGCCGTGCGCACGCCTTCCGCCGCAACGGGTTCCCCGACACCGAGGTCCCGGCCGCGACCGGCATCGGCGCCCGCGGCGACGGGATCATGTTCTACCTGCTGGCCAGCCGCAACGGGCACGGCACGCCGGCCGAGAACCCGCAGCAGGTCGCGGCCTACCGCTACCCGAAGCGGTACGGGCCGGAGGCGCCGAGGTTCGCCCGCGCGACCCGGCTGGTGCTGGACGGGCCCGGACCGGTGTACGTGTCGGGCACCGCGAGCATCACCGGGCACCTCACCCGGTTCCACGGCGACGTCGAGCGCCAGACCGGGCTCGCCCTGGAGAACATCGCTCGTGTGCTCGCCGCCTCCGGCCCGGCCGCCGGGGCCGTCCCCGACCTGTACGACCTCGACCTGGTCAAGGTGTACGTGCGACACGCGGACGACGTCCCGACGGTGCGCGCGATCGTCGAGGCCACCCTGTCCCCGCACGCCGAGGTGCGCTACCTCGTCGTGGACGTCTGCCGGGCCGACCTGCTGGTCGAGATCGAGGGCATCGCCCGCACCGTCGCCGGACCGCGGCCGTGACCCGGTCCGCCATCCCGGCCGCGCCGGCCGTGGCGGACCCCGCCGGGCCACCCGCCGCGCAGCAGCCCGACTGGGCGGGCCACCCGGGCCTCGGCCGCGCCGTGCGCAGGCTCGCCTCGACCCCGCCGCTGGTCGGCCCGGACGAGATCGCCCGGGCCCGGCGCGCGCTGGGCGAGGTCGCCGAGGGGCGGGCGGTGGTGCTGCAGGCGGGCGACTGCGCCGAGCGGCTCGACGAGTGCGGCGCCGGGCACAACGCCCGCCGGCTCGCCGAGCTCGACGCGCTCGCCGCGCTGCTCTCCGACCGCACCGGGCACCCGGTGCTGCGGATCGGGCGGATGGCCGGCCAGTACGCCAAGCCGCGGTCGTCGCCGGTGGAGGAGCACGACGGTGTCGTCCTGCCGGTCTACCGCGGGGACCTGGTGAACGCACCCGAGCCGGACGAGCGGGCCCGCAGGCCCGACCCGGACCGCCTGGTGCGTGCCCACCGGGCGGCGGCCACGGTGCTGGCCGGGGTCCGCGCGCACCCGTCGCGGTCCGGGACCGGGCCCTTCACCAGCCACGAGGCGCTGGTGCTCGACTACGAGCGACCCCAGGTGCGCCACGACCCGGTCAGCGGCGACGACCACCTCACCTCCACCCACCTGCCGTGGATCGGCGACCGCACCGCCGACCCCGGGCAGGCACACGTCGCGCTGCTCGCCCGGGTCGCCAACCCGGTCGCCTGCAAGGTCGGTCCCACCGCGACGCCGGACCGGCTGCGGCGGCTGTGCGCGCTCCTGGACCCGGACCGCTCCCCCGGCCGACTGACCCTCGTCTCCCGGATGGGCCGGGACCGGGTCCGGACGCTGCTCGCGCCGCTGGTCGCCGCGGTCCGCGACGCCGGCCACCCGGTGGTGTGGCTGTGCGACCCGATGCACGGCAACACCGTGCGGACGCCCGACGGGACGAAGACCCGGATGCTGGCCGACGTCGTCGCCGAGGTGCGCGCGTTCGGCGAGGTCCTCGCCGCGGCGGGGCTGCACGCCGGCGGGCTCCACCTGGAGACCGCCGCGACCCCGGTGACCGAGTGCGTCGGTGCCGACGTCCCCGGCCCCGGTGCGCTGGCGGCCCGCTACGAGTCGCCGTGCGATCCCCGGCTGAACCCGGCCCAGGCGCGCGCGGTGATCGCCGCCTGCTGAACGCGGGCGGTCTACGCCGACGCCGCTTCCGGTTCCGCGGCCGTTCCGGGTCCGAGGGACGCCGGCAGCGAGGTGCGGTCCCGCACGCCGAGCTTGCGGAACACCCGGGTCAGGTGCTGCTCGGCGGTGCTGGCGGTGATGTGCAGCCGCTGCGCGATCTCGCGGTTCGTCAGGCCCGCCGCTGCCAGCTCCGCCACCCGACGCTCGCCCGCGGTCAGCACCGCGGCCGTCCGCCCCGGCTCCGGATCGGGATCCGCGGTGCAGTGGGCGCGCAGCGTCGTGGCCAGCGCGTCGGCCCCGCAGTCGACGGCGAGGGTCAGCGCCTGCCGGGCGGTGGCCAGCGCGCGTCGGTGCCGGCGCGCTCCGGCGTGCACCCGGGCCAGGTCGGCGAGTGCCCGGGCGGTCCCGTAGCGGTCCCCGGCCGCCTCCAGCACGGCGACCGCCTCCTCCAGCACCTGCTCCCGGCCTGCGCTGCGACCCGCGGCGGCGAGCAGCCGCAGCGCCGTGCCGCGCTCCCCCGACGGGCCCGCGCCGGTCGCGGCGAGCTGTTCCTGGAGCAGCCGCCGGGCCTCGGAGCGGCCCTCGTCCCGCGGGGTGGTCCCACCCAGCCGGGCGGCGGCCGCTCCGGCCCGCCACGGCACGAGACCCGGCCGGTCCAGGCCCCAGCCGACCGCGAGCTCACCGCAGGACAGGAAGTCCGCGAGCGCGGCGTGCGCGTGGTCCGCGGCCAGGTGGTACTCCCCGCGGGCGAACAGGTAGTGCAGTCCGTAGCGGGTGCCGAACAGCGCGGGAGGCACCGGGCGGGCGAGCAGCGCGGCCGCGTCGCCGAGCCGGCCTGCGCGGGTGGCCGCGACGACCGCGGTGGCCAGCGGCACCCCGCAGGCCACGCCCCAGTCCCCCGGTCCGATCTCCAGCGCCGCCGACGCCGCCGCTCCCGCCGCCCCGAGCCGACCCAGCCGCAGCGCGGCCTCCGCGCCCGCCGCGCGGACCAGGGCCCGCCCGGGGCCCGGCGGTTCCTCGGCCGCGATCGCCGCGGCCCGCTCGCACGCGACGGCAGGCCGTCCCGCGTAGACCAGCACGAGCAGCAGCTCGAACGCCACCTCCGGCCACCAGCACGCGTGGTCCCGGGGCCGGACACGGACCAGCGCCTGCTCGGCGGTCGCCGCGGCCTCGGCCCGCCGGTCGCGGGTGCACACCGCGGCCAGCGCGTCGGCGACGGCCGTCCAGGCCGGGACGGCCGGGTCTCCCGGGACCGGCCCGGGCCGCGCGGACAGCGGAGCCGGGCCCGGGCCCGCCGATCCCGGATGGGTGCGGACCAGCCAGCCCTCGACGGCGCCGGTGTCCGGGCCCCCGACGGCCCGCAGCCGCGCCGCCACCGCACCGGCCTCGTCCGTGCGGCCGTGCCAGAGCAACCGACGCAGCAGCGGCGCCAGCTCGGGATCGGGCAGCTGCGCCACGGCCGCGGCCGGGCGGGTCAGCAACCGGTCCGCGAGGCCCGGTCCGGCCCGCCACTCGGCGCAGGTGGCGCAGGTGTCCGCGGCCAGGACGTCGGCGGGGCCGGCACCGGCGGCCGCGGTCACCGCGGCCCGGGCCAGCGTGCGGGCCGTGGCGGTGCGCCCGTCGCACAGCGCCTCGTCCGCGGCGCGGACCAGCACCCCGACCGCCCACGACGGCAGGGCCCCACCGGCCTCGGCCAGCCGCTCGGCGACGTCGGCGACCGGAGCGCCGCGGTCGTGCAGGCGTTCGGCGGCCCGCAGCCGCAGGGCCCGCAGCTCCGTGGGGGGCACACCGGCCAGGACCGCGTCGCGGACCCCGCCGGGCAGCTCGTCGCCGGTCAGCAGCCCGGCGGCGGCGAGCGCACAGGTCGCGGCCGACCGCCGCGGCTCGGCAGGGCCCGGTACCGCACCGGTCGCCGGCGGCGGCGCCGCGGTCCGGCGCCCGGTGACCGCGAGGGCGAGCGCGAGCCGCGACGCCCCCTCGGGCAGCCGTGCGAGCAGCACCTCGACCGCCCGGACCAGCGCCGGCCCCGGCACCGTCGTCCGCCCGGCCGCGTGGTCGGTGAGCAGTGCCGCGACCAGCCCCGGGTGCCCGCCGGTGGCCGCCAGCACGGCCTCCGGCCCCGGCCCCGGCCGGGCCCGGCAGACCTCGGCGACCGCGTCGGCGTCCAGCGGGCCGACGACGTGCTCCCGGGCCGCCGGGCAGCGCCGCAGGTCGTGGGCGAGCGCGGCACCGGGTGCGGCGACCAGCAGCAGGACCGGTCGCCCCGGACCGGTCCGGCGCGCGATCCAGCACAGCAGGCCCAGCGAGGCGTCGTCGGTCTCGCCCGCGTCGTCGACCGCCACCAGCACCGGCCCGGGTGGCAGCGCCGCGCCGAGCTCCTCCACCCGCAGCGCGCGGGCCGCCTGGTCCGGGCCCGGGTCGGGCAGCGGACGGCCGCACAGCTGGGCGGCGACACCGAAGGGCACCGGCCGCTCGGCCGCGGACGCCGTGGCCCGCAGCACCGTCGTCCCGGTCGCCGCGGCCCGCGCGGTGACGGCGTCGAGCAGTGCGGTACGCCCGCAGCCGGGTGGCCCGTCGAGCAGCGCGACCCCGCCGGTCCCGCGGCGCAGCAGGTCGAGCTGCTCGCCGAGGGCGGCCCACTGCGCGGTGCGGCCGGGCAGGACGGTGCTCACGACCACCGAGGCTAGGTCGTCGAAGACTGGCAATATCCCGGTTCCCGATCCGGTGCCATGGACGGCATGAACGCGACCCGCCCCGCGGTGCTGATGGTCGGGCTGCCGGAGAGCGGCCTGATCAACCCGATGCTCGTGCTCGCCGGGGAGCTGTCCCGACGCGACGTCGCCGACCTCTGGTTCGCCACCGACGACCACCGACGCGACGACGTCAAGGCGGCCGGCGCGGACGGTGGCGCCCCGGTGCGGTTCTGCGGCCTCGGGGAGGTCGTCGGCGAGCTGTCGTCGGTGACCTGGGACGACCGCACCTACCGGCGGGTGACCGGGCGGTCCCGGTTCCGGGCCCGCGCCGCGGTCATCCGGAAGACCTACGTGCCCGGAGCGCAGGCCGAGAAGTACCGCAGGCTGCTCGCGGTGGTGGACCGGGTGCGGCCGTCGCTGATGGTCGTCGAGAGCATGTGCCAGTACGGCGTCCAGGTCGCGATCACCCGCGGCATCCCGTTCGTGCTGAGCAACCCGTTCGTCCCCAGCAACCTGCTGACCTCGCTGGTGCCGTTCGGGCCGTCCTACACGCCGAAGGACTTCCCGGTGCCGCACTCGGGGCGCTCCGCGCACGCGGGGCCGCTGGGCCGGCTGGCCAACCGCTGGTTCCGGTGGCGGATGCTCGGGCTGTTCCTGTCCCCGGCCATGCGCCGTCGCAACGCCGAGGACGCCCGGATCGCCGCCGAGCTCGGCGTCGACCCCGCCTCGGCGGGCCAGTTCACCCGGACCGAGTCCGCGGCGATGGTCCTCAACTACTCGATCCCGGAGCTGGACTACCCGTTCGAGCTGCCCGCGGTGTTCCGGACCGTCGGCGCGATGATCCCGCCGCTGCCGCAGGAGCCCCCCGGTGAGCTGACCGACTGGCTGGACGCACAGACCTCGGTGCTCTACGCGGGCTTCGGCACCATCACCCGGCTCACCCGCCCCGAGGTCGCCACGATGGTGGAGCTCGCCCGCCGGCTGGAGGGCCGTCACCAGGTGCTGTGGAAGCTCCCCGCCGAGCAGCAGCACCTCCTCCCGGACACACTGCCGGCCTCCCTGCGGGTGGTGAGCTGGGTGCCGTCCCAGTTGGACGTGCTCGCGCACCCCTCGGTGCGGGCCTTCCTCTCGCACGGCGGCGGGAACGCCTACCACGAGAGCCTCTGGTTCGGGAAGCCGATGGTGGTCCGTCCACTGTGGGTGGACTGCCACGACCAGGCCGTACGGGCCGAGGACCTGGGCGTGGGGCTGTCGCTGCGCCGACCGCGCCGGTTCGGCATCGACGACCTCCAGAACGCGGTGACCCGGGTGCTGGAGGAGCCCGCGTTCGCCGAGAACGCCCGGCGGTTCGCCGCGCTGCAACGGGCGGCGGGCGGACGCGAGCGGGCCGCCGACCTGGTCACCGGGCTCCTCGGCGCCGGTCGAGCGGCCCCGTCCGTCCCCCAGCCCTGACCCTCCCCGGAGGAACCATGTCGACCACCGAGACCGATCCCGAGCTCGTCCCGTTCCTGATGCGCGGGCCGGGCAAACCCTTCCCGCCCCCGGAGTACGACGCGCTGCGTGGGCAGGGACCCGTCCGCGCCGCGCTGCCGGACGGGACGCCGGTCTGGCTGGTGACCCGGCACGCCGACGTCCGCGCCGTGCTCACCGACCGGCGGATCAGCTCGAACCCCGACCGGGAGGGCTTCCCCCGGCCGAACGCCAACGGCGGCGCGCCCTCGGCGACCGAGGTGCCCGGCTGGTTCGTGTCGCTGGACCCGCCCGAGCACGACCGGTTCCGGCGCGCCCTGATCCCGGAGTTCAGCGTGCGCCGGGTGCGCGAGATGCGCCCGGCGATCCAGCAGGTGGTCGACCGCGTCGTCGACGACCTGCTGGCCCGCGACGGCGAGGCCGACCTCGTCGCCGACTTCGCCCTGCCGGTCCCCTCCCTGGTGATCTCGGCGCTGCTCGGGGTGCCCGAGGTCGACCGGGACTTCTTCGAGTCGCGCACCCGGACCCTCGTCACGATCGGGTCCGCCGACGCCGACCGCGACACCGCCACCGAGCAGCTGCTCCGCTACCTGAACCGGCTGATCGCGATCCGGACCCGGCGCCCCGGCGAGGACGTGCTGAGCCGGCTGGTGACCGCCGGGGACTTCACCCCCGAGGAGCTGTCCGGGGTGGCGATGCTGTTGCTGATCGCCGGGCACGAGACCACCGCGAACAACATCGCGCTGGGTGCGGTGACGTTGCTGGCGCACCCCGAGTGGATCGGCGCCGACGGTCTGCCCGACGAGCTGCTGCGCCTGCACTCGGTCGCCGACATCGTCGCGCTGCGCGTCGCGGTGTCCGACGTCGAGATCGGGGGTCGGACCATCGCGGCCGGTGAGGGCATCGTCCCGCTGATCGCCGCGGCGAACCACGACCCCGAGGTCTTCGGCGAGTGCCCGGCACGCTTCGCCCCGTCGCGCGAGTCCCGCCAGCACGTCGCGTTCGGGTTCGGTGTGCACCAGTGCCTGGGCCAGAACCTGGTCCGGACCGAGATGGAGCTGGCCTACCGGACGCTGTTCGACCGGGTCCCGGGCCTGCGGCTCGGGGTGCCCGCCGAGGACCTCCCGATCAAGTACGACGGCGTGCTGTTCGGCCTGCACGCCCTGCCGGTGCGCTGGTGAGCCGCCCACGGGGAGAGGCCCCGCCCACGGACAGCACCGACCGCACCGACCACACGGACCGCACCGACGGGACGCGGGCCACGACCGCCGCGGGCGGCGCCGGCCGGATCGTCGTCGACGTCGACCGCTGCATCGGGGCCGCCCAGTGCGTGCTCTCCGCGCCCGAGATCTTCGACCAGGACGACGACGGCTTCGTGGTGGTCCTCGACGAGACCCCGCCCGCCGACCGGGCCGACCGGGTCGGTCTGGCGGCGCGCATCTGCCCGTCCGGGGCGATCCGACAGGTCCCCGACGCCGGACCGTCGTGAGGGGGCCGGCCCGCCGGCCGGAACGGACCTGACAGGGGTGCCCCGCCCGCGTTCCGCGGAACGCGGGCGGGGCATCCCTGTCGCCGGTCCGGGTATGTCGGACGTCGGTGTCGGTCGGCGCTGTCAGGCGTCCACGCGGCGAGCGGTCAGCAGCAGGTAGCCGAAGCCGTCGACCGCGGCCATCTCCGCGCACGGGTCCGGCCAGTCGGCCGCGCCCCCGGACCCGGCGGCCGCCCGCTGCTGGACCCGCGCCATCTCCAGGAACGTGCGCCGGGTGCTGTGCCGGCTGATGTCGCGGATCTCCTCGAAGGTCATCCCCGCGGCCCGCAGCAGCTCCGGGTAGTCCCCGGCCCGCGACAGCGACATCATCGAGCCCTCCAGCAGCATCCGCAGGGCCGGACGCTGCTCCGGCAGGATCGGCCCCCGCTCGAAGAAGTCGGTGAGGACCAGGCGCCCGCCCGGGCGCAGCACCCGGGCGGCCTCCGCTACCACCTCGGACCGGTCCGGTACGTGCATGATCGACTCGAGCGCGACGACGGCGTCGAACGACGCGTCCTCGAACGGGGTCCGGCGCGCGTCGGCCACCCGGAACCGCACGGCGTGGTCGGCGCCGGCGATCTCCGCGGCACGCCGGGCCTCGTCCACCTGGTCCCGGCTCAGCGTCACGCCCTCGACCGCGGCACCGGTCCGTGCGTGCAGCCGCAGGGCCGGGCCGCCGATCCCGCAGCCGAGGTCGAGCACCCGGGAGCCGGGCCCGACCGCCAGCCGCTCGATCACCATGTCGGTCAGCCGCAGCGAGGCCTCGGCGAGACCGAGCTCCTCCTGCGGCGACTCCCAGTACCCGAAGTGGAGCTGGTCGCCGAAGCCGAAGTTGCCGGCGTCGGTGTCGTCGTCGGCGTCGGTGCCGCGCTCGGCGCACTGCTCGCCGAACGCGTCGTAGAGGCGGCCGACCGCCTCGGCGGAATCGTCGTGTCGGCCGGTTCCCGTGTCCGTGTCGGTCATTGTCGCAAAGGTCCTCTCCGGGCGGTCCGGCGACCGGTGACACTCATCGCACGGATACGTCATTCCATCGGGTGACACTATTCGAGGGGCGTCTAGGGAATTATCCGGAAAATCTCCTCGATACGGTTTCCCGGCGGGTCGGGGCGCAGAATCGGAATATGCGTTCCCCCATCGGCCACATGAGGCTTATTCAGGCCCCGTGAAATAACGATCTAGCCCGGCGTGTCGGGTTGGGCGACAGCCCGTCCATCGCGAATATTGGTTTGCCGAATCAATCCGAGATGAACGGGCTGCCGCAGTATGTACTATACCACTGGTTTCCGGCGTGATGAAATTCAGGATCTTGTCGCTATAGTGAGGCTTATTCAGGCTCCGTCAGGTAAGTGTGTAGAAGATGAGTCCGATGACTGCCGAGATTGTCGTTTTAAATGTGGCGTAGGGCCGCCGGTAGTCTGTGTGGAGAACTTTCCACGTTTTGATATGGGCGATGACTCGTTCGATGGTGGCGCGTGTGTGGTTGAGGCTCTTGTTGAATGTTTTTTGCCAGTCGAGAAGTTCCCGGCCGGGTGGTTTTTTGAACGGGGTGAGCATGCCGCGCCCGATGTATCCTTTATCGCCGATCGGGGGGTATGTGGCGAGGTGGTCGAGGGCGCCGGATTGGTCGAGGCAATATAGGTCGTGTCGGGAGCCTGGGGTCGGGTCGGAGATCCACGACAGCTGCCCTTCCAGGGTGGCTGCGACCTGGACGACGACGCCGGTGGTGCGATGCTTGCCCGACCACAGACCCGGCACCGCGGCCCATGACCAGCAGGGCAGCAAGGTTCCATCGATGATGTACTGCCGATCGGCACGAAGCTCCTCTGCCGTCGGAACGACACTCCGCAGCGCCTGTGCCAGCAACGGTGTCACCCCCGTGATCGCTCGACTAACCGTCGACTGCGACACCCCATAGGTTTCCGCCAACTCCCACTGCACACGATTCCCGCGCAGATACGCCAACGTGATCACCACCGACCAGAACAATCCCAGAATCGGCGGCCAAGGCCGTCGCAGGCCAGTCGCGTTCCGCTGATCCTGCTCATGCACCAGAGCGGCAAGATCCTGAATCTCATCACGCCGAAAGCCAGTGGCATAGTACATACTGCGACAACCCGTTCATCTTGGATTGATTCGGCAAATTAATCTTCGCGATGGACGGGCTGTCGCCCAACCCGACACGCCGGGCTAGATCGTTATTTCACGGGCCCTGAATAAGCCTCAGTGTATGAGCAGGATCAGCGGGACGCGACGGAGGCACGTTTGTCTTGGCCGCCGGTTCTGGGGTTGTTCTGGTCGGTGGTGATCACGTTGGCGTATCTGCGCGGGAATCGTGTGCAGTGGGAGTTGGCGGAAACCTATGGGGTGTCGCAGTCGACGGTTAGTCGAGCGATCACGGGGGTGACACCGTTGCTGGCACAGGCGCTGCGGAGTGTCGTTCCGACGGCAGAGGAGCTTCGTGCCGATCGGCAGTACATCATCGATGGAACCTTGCTGCCCTGCTGGTCATGGGCCGCGGTGCCGGGTCTGTGGTCGGGCAAGCATCGCACCACCGGCGTCGTCGTCCAGGTCGCAGCCACCCTGGAAGGGCAGCTGTCGTGGATCTCCGACCCGACCCCAGGCTCCCGACACGACCTATATTGCCTCGACCAATCCGGCGCCCTCGACCACCTCGCCACATACCCCCCGATCGGCGATAAAGGATACATCGGGCGCGGCATGCTCACCCCGTTCAAAAAACCACCCGGCCGGGAACTTCTCGACTGGCAAAAAACATTCAACAAGAGCCTCAACCACACACGCGCCACCATCGAACGAGTCATCGCCCATATCAAAACGTGGAAAGTTCTCCACACAGACTACCGGCGGCCCTACGCCACATTTAAAACGACAATCTCGGCAGTCATCGGACTCATCTTCTACACACTTACCTGACGGAGCCTGAATAAGCCTCCATCCATCCCGATCCGGTCGGCTTCGAGGCGGACCGGCTGCGAGGGCGGCGCGCGATCGTGCTCGGCGCCTCCAGCGGCATCGGTGCCGCCGCCGTGCGGCGCTTCGCCCGTGAGGGTGCGTCCGTGGTGGCCGCGGCGCGCCGGCGCGACCGGCTCGAACAGGTCTGCGCCGAGGTCCGCGACGGACTACCCGCCTCGGCCGGACCGGTGCTCCCGATGCCCTGCGACGTGCAGGACGAGGAGTTGGTCGCGGCCCTCGTGGACGCCACGGTGGAGCGGCTCGGCGGCCTGGACACGGCGTTCAACGTCCAGGGCGTCGGCAACACCCCCGGCCCGCTGCACGAGGTCCCCACCGAGGAGTTCGACCAGGTCGTGGCGGTCAACCTGCGCGGCACGTTCCTGGCGATGAAGCACGAGATCCGCGCGATGCTGGCGGGCGAGGGCGGCAGCATCGTCAACACCTCCTCGGTCGCCGGCCTGGTCGGCACCCCGCAGCTGCCCGCCTACGGCGCGTCCAAGGCGGGGCTCGACGGGCTGACCCGCACCGCCGCGATCACCTATGCCGACCGGGGCATCCGGGTCAACGGCCTGGCACCCGGGGCGACGATGACCGAGATGCTCACCCCGTGGGTGACCAGCGACGCGATCCGCCAGAAGGTCGCCGAGACCGCGCCGCTGCCGTTCCTCGCCCTGCCCGACGACATGGCCAGGGTCGCGGTGTTCCTGCTGTCGGAGGAGGCGCGCTGGATCACCGGCACGGTGCTGCCGGTGGACGGCGGCGCCTCGGCCGACTGATCCGCGGCCCTGACCGGTGCCGCCACGGGCCGGGCGGCACCGGTCGGGGACGACACCTGGCAGGAGCGACGCCGGGCAGGTCAGCGGTCGCGGCGTAGGACCGCGTCCAGTGCCGCGGTCACCTCGGCCTCCGGATCGTCCGCGGGACCGGTGGCGCGCCAGGCCACGACCCGGTCCGGGCGGACCAGCACCGCTCCGCCGGGGCCGGTCCCCCGCCGGTCGAGCCAGGCCGTTCCGGGGGCGAGCAGGTCGCCGTCTAGGTGCCCGATCCGGACCGCGTCCAGCCCGACACCCAGCTCGCCGGCCACCTTCGCCGCCGCCTCGGCCCAGGCCTGCCCGTCCTCGCCGGCGATCAGCAGGAACCGACCGGGACGGACCAGGTCCATCACCGGCAGCCGGGCCGTGACGTCGCCGTCGGGGTCGACCCAGGCGTGCGGCAGCAGTGCTCCCGGACGGGTGCCCGGCCGGTGGATCCGCGGGTCCGGCGGCGGGTCCGCCGGCGAGCCGTCGTCCACGAGCGCGGTCGCCGGGTCGGCAGGGTCCAGCTCGTAGCCGTACTCGATGCCGAGCGCGTCGAACTCCCCGGACTGGTCGGCGAAGGCACGGCGCATGCGGCGCCGGAGGTCCTCGTCGGCGGGGTCGTCCCCCCACATCCGGCGCAGCGTCGCCCAGTTCCGGTCCGGGTCGCTGCCCGGGCCGAAGCCGGCCGCCTCCATGCCCCGCAGATGGGTGACGATGTTGGCCACGGCGTGCTGGACGAACTGCACCGTGACCGGTTTGCGCTCGGCCTCGTAGCTGTCGAGCAGGCCGGGTCCGGCCTGGCCCTGCAGCACCGCGGCGACCTTCCAGACCAGGTTGTGCGCGTCCTGGATCGCGGAGTTGAGCCCGAGCCCGCCGGTCGGCGGCAGCCGGCGCACGGCGTCGCCGAGCAGCAGCACCCGGCCGTCGGCGAACCGGTCGGCCACGACGCCCTCCACCAGCCACCGGTTGATCCGGTGGACCTGCATCGGGTGCCGGTCCAGGCCCAGTGCCCGGCGCAGCTCGGCCACGACCGCCTCGTCATCGGGGACCGGGACGTCCATCGGGAAGCTCAGGTGGAACACCCACTCCTCGGAGTCGGTCCCCCAGCGCTGCGGTCCCATCGGCACGATCGCGCAGCTGGTACCGATGTGCGGCAGCCAGATCCAGCGGATCAGGACCTCGTCGTCGCGCAGCCAGCGGGTCAGGTCGGTCGTGGCGTGCACCGACATCGACCGGAACAGGTTGCTGACGCCCTCCATGGTCACGCCGCGGTCGGGCCCCACGAAGCGGCCGCCGTCGCACCCGAGCACGTACCGCGCCCGGACCCGGGTGACCTCGTCGGTCGCGACGTCGCGCACGGTGGCGGTGACGCCGTCCTCGTCGGGGTCGAGGGCGGTGACCTCCCGGCCGAACCGGACCCGGCCGGGGGCCAGCTCCTCGGCGCGGCGGCGCAGCAGCGGTTCCAGCCGGATCTGCGGGAGGTTGGTGGTGCGGCACGGGCTGGCCGCGACCCAGGCCGGGGCGGTCGCGCCGGCGCCCCAGCACTCGATCCGGGCGATCTCGCGCCCGTAGTCGTCGTGCTCGCCGCGCAGCCCGGCGTACCAGCCGGTGTGGCTCATGTTCGCCGCGGGCGTCCCGGCCGCGTACACCTGCTCGGCCAGGCCCAGCTCGCGCAGGATCTCCATGGTCCGCTGGTTCAGCACGTGCGCCTTGGGCACCGTCGAGGTGTCCGGACGGGCGCTGACCAGCAGCGAGTCGATCCCCAGCCGGGACAGCAGCATGGAGGCGGTCAGGCCGGCCCCGCCGCCGCCGACGACGAGCACGTCGACCTCGCGCACGTCGTCCTCGCGCCGCTCGACCCCGGGCACCTCGACCCCGGGCACGTCGACCTCGGGCAGGCCGCCGGTCATGCGGGCCGCCGCCCGACCACCGCGCCGTTGGCGCCCGCGGCCTCGAACCGGACGACCTCGAGGTCGACGAACCCGGTGTCGGCCAGCCAGCCCAGGTACTCGGTCTCGGAGTAGTTCTCCCCGCCGTCGTGGGCGACGAGCATGTTCATGCCCATCAGCGCCGCGGCGGGAGGTCCGCTGCGCGCGGGGTCGAGCAGGAGCTCGCAGACCACCACCGCACCGCCGGGCGGCAGCGCCTCGAAGCACTTGCGCAGCGTCTCCCGGTTGCGTTCCTCCCCCGCGCAGTGCAGGACCTGGCTGAGCACGATCAGGTCGTGTCCGGACGGCAGGGCGGCGTCGGTGAACAGGTCGCCCGGTGCGGTGCCGATCCGGTCCTCCAGACCGGCCGCGGCGACCTTCTTCGTGGCGACCGGGCAGACGTGCGGCAGGTCGTACACGGTCGCCCTCAGGTTCGGGTGACGCCGGCACAGTTCGATCGGGAACCCGCCGGAGCTGCCGCCGACGTCCAGCAGCGCGGTGTGCCGGCCGACGTCGTAGGCCCCGGCCAGCGCGCCCGCGGTGGTGAGTGCGACGGCGTGCATCGCGTTGCCGAAGAACTCGGTCATCACGAAGTTGTCGACCTCGAAGACGCTGTCGCGCTCCTCCGGCTCGGCGAACACCGGGCTGTCGGTGCGCAGCGCCTCGGTGATGCCCTGCCAGCCGGGGTAGAGCACCCGATCGTAGAACTGCACGAAGCCGCCGAAGTGGTCCTCGACCCCCTCGACGAGGAACTCCTGGGCGAGCGGGGTGTTGCGGTAGTGGCCGTCGGCGGTGCGCTCGACCAGTTCCAGGGAGGTGAGCGCGGCCAGCAGCACGCGTGCGGGGCGCGGAGCGAGCCCGAGCTCCTCGGCGAGCTCCGCCTCCGTCCGGGCACCTCGGCCGGACAGGGCCGTGAACACGTCCAGCTCGACGGCGGCGGCGAGGGTCTTGAAGGCCATGAACCCGTTCACCAGGTTCAGCAGCGGTATCTGGGACGGCCGTGCGGACTGCTCGGTCACGTCGGTCTCCTCACGGGTCTCGGTCACCAGGTGACGGGAAGGGCGGCGAGCCCGCCGGCCAGGCGGCCGCCCGGGTGCGGCGCGAGCTCGGAGTCGTCGACGGCCAGGCGCAGGTCGGGGAACCGCTCGAACAGGGCCCGGTAGGCCACCCCGAGGATGATCCGCACCAGCGGCGCGCCGGTGCAGTGGCGCAGGCCGTGGCTGAAGGTGAAGTGCGGGTTCGGCACGCGGTCGACGTCGAAGGTGAACGGGTCGTCGAACACGCGCGGGTCGTGGTTGGCCAGCGAGAAGTCCACCATCACCAGGTCGCCGCGGCGGATGGTGACGCCGTCGACCTCGATGTCGGTGTGCGCGTAGCGGGGCAGCACGGGGGCGCCGATCGTCGCGCGGAGCACCTCGTCGACGGCCCGCGACATCACGTCCGGGTCGGCGACGGCGCGCCGGCGCTGCTCGGGGTTGCGCAGCAGCAGCAGGGTGCCGAAGTCGACGTGGCTGGCCAGCCCGGACAGCCCGGTGAACAGCAGCGCGACGATGTGCGTCGCGATCGCGCGGTCGTCCAGCCCGGTCTCGACGAACCGGGACACGACGTTGTCGCCCGGCGCTGCCCGCACCCCGGCGGCCGTCGCGGAGGCCCGCTCGAACAGCGCCTCCATCCCGGCGTGGGAGTCCGCGGCGTCGGTGGTGTCCCCGACCCGGTCCATCATGGACAGCAGCGGCTCCCGCTCCTCCTCCGGGATGCCCATCATGTCGCAGAGCGCCTGCTGCGGGAACGGCATCGACCATGCCTCGTGCAGGTCGGCGGGGGCGCCCGCCTCCTCGATCCGGTCCAGGAGCCGCTCGGCGATGGCCTCCACGGAGGCGCGGCGGTCCAGCACCCGGCGGGCGGCGAAGCTCGCGGTGTACATCGCGCGCTTGGTCAGGTGCTCCTGGAGCTCGACCTCCGGGGGTGCGTCGGTGATGAGCATGTCGAGCATCGGGTTGTCGAGGAACTTCGGGGCGTGTGCCGGGTCCTCGTGGGACCGGCCGAGCCGGTTGTCGGTCAGCAGGGTCGCGACCTCGGCGTGCCGGGTGACCAGCCATGCGGGGTCACCGACCGGGGTGCGGATCGGGCACACCCCGGCCTGCTGCTGCAGCCGCAGCCGCAGCGGGCTCAGCGTGAGCACACCGGGCGGGTCGATGCCGACGATCGGCGGCTCGTCGTGTGCCGCGGCGGCACTCGTCGTGGAGGTGGACATGGGTTCTCCCTCGGGTGGACCGGGACGGACGGGTCAGGTGCGTGCCGGCACGCGCTCGGTCAGCCACTCCTCGACGACACCGGCGGTCAGGGCGGAGTCCTCCATCACCATCGCCATGTGCGTGGTGGGGATCTCCCGGACCTCGTCGGCCGGGACGGCGACGCTGATCCCGGACGCGGTGGCCGCGCCGGTGGCCTCGTCGTCGCGCGAGCACCGGACCATGAGCGTCGGCACCGTCGGCTCGTCACCGATGCCGGTCATGCTCACGAACCAGTGCGCCATCGCGGAGAGCCGAGCGCTGTTCATGCTCACCGCGGGCGAGTCCATGGTGGTGAAGTAGTGCTGGGAGGTGGCGTCGAAGTCGATCGCCTCGCCGCCGTCGTAACGCAGGCTCAGCGTGTCGAGCATGATCACCGCCTCCGGGCGGACCCCCCAGGTGCGCTCGAGGATCCCGGCGGCGAAGTAGGCCAGCGTGCCCCCCGAGGAGTGTCCGAGCAGGACGAACGGCTCGCCCTCGGAGGCGTGCAGGATGCTCTCCGCGACGACCCGGCCGGCCGCCTCGGTGCTCGCCGGGAGGCTCTCCCCCGGCGCGAAGCCCACCAGCGGCAGCGCCGAGACGTGCCGGCGGCCGCGCAGGTGGGCCGCCATCCGGGCGTAGAGGTGCACGCCGGCGCTCGCTCCGGGCGAGCTGATGCAGATCAGCCGCGGGTCCCGGGACCCCTCGGCCAGGACCACGGGTGCGGGCAGCTCCGCCAGCTCGGCAGGGCTCTCGAAGCTGGGCCGCAGTGCGGCGACCGCGGACAGCATCCGCAGCCCGGCCAGCGACCGCCCGTCCCGGACGGCCTGGCTGAACAGCTCGTGCACGGTCTCCCCGGCGGGCACCGTCCGCGGCCCGGGCCCGGGCCCGCCGGACGTCGCGGCGCCCTCCACCACCTCGGGTGCGGTCGCCAGGTACCGGGCGAGCTCGGCGGGGGTGCGGTGGTCGAACACCACCGAGGTCGGCAGCCGCAGACCGAGCGCCTCGGACAGCGCGTTGCGCATCTCGACCGCGATCAGCGAGTCGAAGCCCAGCTCCAGGAAGTCCCGGTCCGGGTCGATGCCCGCGGGGTCGTCGTGCCCGAGCAGCCGGGCGGCCTGGGCCACGATCTCGGTGCGCAGCAGCTCCACCCGCCCGTCGGCGTCGCGCTCCCGGAGCCGGGTGCCCAGTGTCGCCGGGGCGACACCGGTCCCGGCGACCGGGCGGGTCCGGCGGACCAGGCCGCGCAGCAGCGGCGGCACGGTGCCGGCTGCGGCGCCGCCGCGCCCGGTCCCGAGCTCCAGCACGACCGTGGCCGGGCGGTCCGCGGCGACCGCGGCGTCGAACGCGGCGAGCCCGCGGCGCACGGTCAGCGGCGGGAACCCGGAGCGGGCGATCCGCTCGGCGGCGGCCGGGTCGGCGGTCATGCCGCCGGTCGGCTCCCACGGCCCCCAGGCGATCGACGTCGCGGGCAGGCCGAGTCCGTGCCGGTGTGCGGCGAGCGCGTCGAGGAACGAGTTCGCCGCCGCGTAGACCCCCTGCCCGGCGCCGCCCATGATCCCGGCGACCGAGGAGTAGAGGACGAAGAACCGCAGCGGCAGCGCGCGGGTCGCCTCGTGCAGGTTCCAGGCACCGCCGGCCTTGGGGGCGAGCACCCCGGCCAGCCCGTCGGCGGTGGCCGCCGCGACCAGGCCGTCGTCCAGGACCCCCGCGGCGTGCACGACCCCGGTCAGCGGGTGCGCCTCCGGGACCGACGCGACGAGCGCGGCGACGGCGCCGGGATCGGCGACGTCGCAGGCGGCGAGGGTGACCCGGGCGCCGTGCTCGGCGAGCTCGTCGCGCAGGGCGACCGCACCCGGGGCGTCGGCGCCGCGACGCCCGGCGAGGACGAGGTGGCGCACCCCCGCCCCGGTGACCAGGTGCCGGGCCAGCTCCGCGCCGATCCCGCCGGTCCCGCCGGTGACCAGCACGGTGCCGTCGGGGTCGGGGTCCGGGGTCCCGGACAGCGCGGTGGTGACCGGCGCCAGCCGCGGGACGCGCACGACACCGTCGCGGACGACGACCTGCGGCTCGTCCCCGGCGGTCAGGCCGGGCAGCGCCGCCACCGAGTGTTCGGAGACGTCGATGTCGGCGAGCAGGAACCGGCCGGGGTTCTCCGACTGTGCCGAGCGGACCAGCCCGGCGGCAGCGGCCGCGGGCAGGTCGCGCGGCGCCTCCCCCGGCGGTGCCGCGGCGCCGCTGGTCACGAACACGACGGTGCAGCCGGCGAGCCGGTCGTCGGACAGCGCCTCCTGCAGCAGTGCCAGGGTGCGTCCGCCCAGCTCGCGGGTCGCGGCCGGGACGTCGTCGGTGTCGGGCGCGGCGAGCGGGACGAGCACGGCGTCCGGGACGCCGGCGGCGGCGTCCGCGACGGCGCCGAGGGTGTCTCCGAACGCGTCGACGGTGTGCCCCGCCGAGTGCACCCCGTAACCCAGGTGCCAGTGGTCGACGCCGACGATCCCCCATCGCAGCCCGCCCGGGTCGGGTGCCTCACCCGCCCGTTCCGGCCAGTCCTGCGTCAGCAGCGGCAGCCGTCCGGTGGCGGGGCCACCGCGCCCCGAGGTGGTGCGCAGCTCCAGCGCCTCCACGGTCAGGACCGGCAGGCCCGCCCGGTCGCTGGCCCGCACGCTCACCGATCCCGGGCCCGCGGCGGTGATCCGCACCCGCAGCGTCGTGGCGCCGGAGGCGTGCAGGACGGCCCCGGACCAGTCGAACGGCAGGCCCGGGGTGTCCTCCTCGAGCAGCACGATCGGGTGCAGCGCCGCGTCGAGCAGCGCCGGGTGCACGCCGTAGCCGCCGGTGTCGCCGGTCGTCCCGGCGGAGATCTCGGCGTACACGGAGCCGTCGTGGCGCCAGGCGCGCGCGACACCGCGGAAGGCCGGGCCGTAGTGCAGCCTGCCGTGCTCGGACAGGCCCTCGTAGAACCCCTCGAGGTCGACCGGTCGGGCCCCGGCGGGCGGCCACTCGGCGTCGTCCGGCGCCGGGACGGCGTCGTCGGCGGTGGTCAGCCGTCCCGACGCGTGCAGGGTCCACGGGCCGTCCGGGTCGCCGGCGGGCCGGGCGTGCACGGTCACCGGGCGGCGGGGGTCCGCCGCCGCGGGGTCCTCGGGGGCGCCGACCCTGACCTGCAGGGCGACGGCGTCGTGCGGGCCGAGCTCGAGCGGCTCGGTCAGGGTCAGCCCCTCGACCCGCTCGCAGCCGGTGGCGTCGCCCGCGCGCAGGACGAGCTCGAGGAAGCCGGTGCCGGGGAAGAGCACCCGCTCGCCCACGACGTGGTCGGCCAGCCACGGCTGCTCGGCGAGCGACATCCGTCCGGTCAGCACGGTCTCACCGGACCCGGCGACCGAGACGGTGGCGCCGAGCAACGGGTGGTCCGCCGAGCCGAGACCGAGGCCGGAGGCGTCGGGGACACCGATCGCGGCGGTGCCCGACGGCCAGTGCCTGCGGTGCTCGAAGGCGTAGGTCGGAAGCTCGACCCGGCGCGCACCGGTCCCGGCGAACCCCGCCGCCCAGTCCACCTGTCCGCCCGCGACGTGCAGCTCGGCCAGTGCACCCAGCACCGAGTCCTGCTCGCTCCGGCCGGTGCGCAGGGCCGGGACCAGCACCGCGCCGTCGGGGGCCGAGGCCGCGGCCAGTGCGGTCAGCGTGGAACCGGGCCCGACCTCGACGAACGCGCCGATGCCCAGCCCGGCCAGGGTGGCGACGCCGTCGCCGAACCGGACCGGGTCGCGCAGCTGGCGGACCCAGTACTCGGGCCGGGCCAGCTCCTCCCGGGTGGCCGGGCGGCCGGTGAGGTCGGAGATCAGCGGGATCGACGGCGCGGCCGCGGTCAGGTCGGCGACGATCTCGCGGAAGTCGTCGAGCATCGGGTCGAGCAGGGGCGAGTGGAACGCGTGCGAGACGGCCAGGCGGGTGGTGCGGCGTCCCTCGGCCGACCAGCGGGCCGCCAGCTCCTCGACGACGGCGGTCACCCCGCTGACCACCACCGAGCGGGGCCCGTTGACCGCGGCCAGCGCGACCTCGTCGGTGTGCCCGGCGATCAGCGGCACGACCTCGTCCTCGGTGGCCTCGACGGCGACCATCGCGCCCTCGCCGGCCATGGTCTGCATGAGCCGGGCCCGGCCGGCGACGAGCGCGCAGGCCTCCTCCAGCCCGAACACCCCGGCGACGTGTGCGGCGGCGAGCTCGCCGATGGAGTGGCCGAGCAGCGCGTCCGGGCGCACGCCCCGGGACTCCAGCAGCCGGAACAGCGCGACCTGGCCGGCGAACAGCGCGGGCTGGGCCCACCCGGTCTCGGTCAGGGTGTCCGGGTCCTCGCCCCACAGGACCTCGCGCAGCGGGCGCTCCAGCCACGGGTCGAGGTGGCGGAACACCGTCTCGATCGCGTCGGCGAAGACGGGCTCGGTGGCGTACAGCTCGCGGCCGGCCCCGAGGCGCTGGCTGCCCTGTCCGGAGAACAGCAGCGCGGTGCTGCGCCGGGTCGCGGTGCCGCGGGCGAGCTCGCGGACGCCGTCCGGGCCTGCGGCGAGCACGACGCGGTGCGGATGGGTGCCGCGGGTGCTCGCCAGGGACCAGCCGACGTCGAGGGGACGGGGGGCGTCCGGTCCGGTGGCCAGGGCGGTGATCCGCTCGACCTGGCCGTCCAGCGCACCCGCCGTGCGGGCCGACACCGGCCAGGGCACGGTGCCCGGTGTCCCCGGTGTCCCCGGTGCCGCCGTGGTCCCGCCGGGGGCGGCGCCGGGCTCGGGGGCACCGTCGTCGGGCTCCGGCTCCGGGGCCTGTTCCAGGACGAGGTGCGCGTTGGTGCCGCTGATGCCGAACCCGGACACCCCGGCGCGGCGCGGCCGGTCGGTGCGCGGCCACGCCTGCGCGGTGGTGAGCAGCTCGACCTCGCCACCGGACCAGTCGACATGCGTGGTGGGGCGGCTGACGTGCAGGGTGCGCGGGAGGGTGCCGTGCCGCAGCGCCTGCACGGTGGCGATCACCCCGGCGACGCCCGCGGCGGCCTGGGTGTGCCCGAGGCGGGACTTCACCGCGCCGAGGCGCAGCGGGTGCTCCCGGTCGGCTCCGTAGGCCGCGATCAGCGCCTGGGCCTCGATCGGGTCGCCGAGCACGGTGCCGGTGCCGTGCGCCTCGACGGCGTCGACGTCGGCCGGGTCGAGACCGGCCGAGGCGAGTGCGGAGCGGATCACCTGGACCTGCGACGGGCCGTTCGGTGCGGTGAGACCGTTGGAGGCGCCGTCGGAGTTCACCGCGGACCCGCGCAGCACCGCGAGCACCGGATGCCCGTGCGCGACGGCGTCGGACAGCCGCTCCAGCAGCACCACGCCCGCGCCCTCGGACCAGCCGGTGCCGTCGGCGTCGTCGGAGAACGCCTTGCACCGGCCGTCGGCGGCGAGACCGCCCTGCCGGGTGAACCCGGCGAAGTTGCCGGGGGTGGCCATCACGGTGGCGCCACCGGCGAGCGCGAGACCGCACTCACCGGCCCGCAGCGCCTGCGCCGCCAGGTGCATCGACACCAGCGACGACGAGCACGCGGTGTCCACGGTCACCGCCGGGCCGACGAACCCGAGTGCGTAGGACAGCCTCCCGGAGATGACGCTGGCCGCGGTGCCGGTCCCGGCGTGGCCCTCCACGTCCTCCCCGGACCGCATCAGCACGTGGCCGTAGTCCTGACCGTTGGTCCCGACGAACACACCGGTCCGGCTGCCGCGCAAGGTTTCCGGGTCGATCCCGGCCCGCTCGACCGCCTCCCAGGTGGTCTCCAGCAGCAGCCGCTGCTGCGGGTCGGTCGCGAGCGCCTCGCGCGGGGAGATCCCGAAGAATCCGGCGTCGAAGTCACCGGCGCCGTCGAGGAACCCGCCGCGCAGGGTCGCGCTGTGCCCGCGCTCGCCGCCGGCGAGCAGCGCGAGGTCCCAGCCCCGGTCGGTCGGGAACGGCCCGATCACGTCGTCGTCGGAGCACAGCAGCCGCCAGAGGTCGTCGGGCGAGTCGATCCCGCCGGGGAACCGGCAGGCCATGCCGACCACGGCGATCGGCTCCCGCACACCGGCCTCGGCCTCCTCGAGACGCCGGCGCGTCCGGTGCAGGTCGGCCGTGACCCACTTCAGATAGTCGACGAGCTTCTGGTCGTCCGGCACGGCGGGCACCTTCCTTCTGGGCTGACGGGTCGGCGGTCAGGAGTGGTCGGAGCCGTTGCGGGCCCGGCCCAGCTCGTTGTCGATGAAGGCCAGGACGTCCTCGGCGCTGGCCTCGCGGATCCGGTCCTCCACCCCGGCCCCGCCGGGGCCCCGGTCGCGGGCCTCGTGCCGGGCGAGCAGCCGGCGCAGACGCGTGAGGACGTCGGCGCCGGTGAGGTCGGCGGGATCGGCCGAGGCGAGGGCCGCGTCGAGGCGGTCGAGCTCGGCGGTGAGCGCGGGCACCGGGCCGGTCGCGCCGACCAGCTCGCCGACCAGGTGCCGGGCCACCGCGAGCGGGGTCGGGAAGTCGAACACCAGGGTCGAGGGCAGCGTCAGCCCGGTCGCCGCGGTGAGCCCGTTGCGCAGCTCGACCGCCGCGAGCGAGTCGACGCCGAGCGCCCGGAACTCCTTGTCGACCGTGACCTCGGCGACGTCGTGCCCGAGCACCGCGGCGGCGCTGCGGGTGACGAGGGACAGCACGTGCTCCTCGCGGCGCTCCGGCGCCATCTCCGTCAGGGTCCGGGCCAGGTCCTGCGACGACGTCCGGTCCGACGCGCTGCGCCGGCCACCGACGACCAGGCCGCGCAGGATCGGCGGTACCGGTCCGGCCGGACGGCCCCCGCCACCACCGAGGCGGACGGCGACCTGGACCGGGTCGGTGCGGGTCACCGCCTCGTCGAACAGGGCCAGGCCGTCGGCGGTGTCCAGCGGCGGCATCGCGGTGCGGGCGGCCCGTTCCGCGACGGCCTCGCCCATCCCGGCCGCCCAGGGGCCCCAGGCGAGCGACAGCCCGGGCAGGCCGAGGTCGTGCCGGTGTCGGGCCAGGTCGTCGAGGGCGACGTTCGCGGAGGCGTAGTTCGCCTGCCCCGCGGCGCCGAGCACGCCGGCGACCGAGGAGTAGAGGACGAACCCGCGCAGCCCGGCGTCGCGGGTGAGGTCGTGCAGGTGCCAGGCGCCGTCGACCTTCGGGGCGAGGACGGTGTCGAGCCGCTCGTCGGTGAGCGAGCCGACGGTGCCGTCGTCGAGCACACCGGGAGGCTTATTCAGGCCCCGTGAAATAACGATCTAGCCCGGCGTGTCGGGTTGGGCGACAGCCCGTCCATCGCGAATATTGGTTTGCCGAATCAATCCGAGATGAACGGGCTGCCGCAGTATGTACTATACCACTGGTTTCCGGCGTGATGAAATTCAGGATCTTGTCGCTATAGTGTATGAGCAGGATCAGCGGGACGCGACGGAGGCACGTTTGTCTTGGCCGCCGGTTCTGGGGTTGTTCTGGTCGGTGGTGATCACGTTGGCGTATCTGCGCGGGAATCGTGTGCAGTGGGAGTTGGCGGAAACCTATGGGGTGTCGCAGTCGACGGTTAGTCGAGCGATCACGGGGGTGACACCGTTGCTGGCACAGGCGCTGCGGAGTGTCGTTCCGACGGCAGAGGAGCTTCGTGCCGATCGGCAGTACATCATCGATGGAACCTTGCTGCCCTGCTGGTCATGGGCCGCGGTGCCGGGTCTGTGGTCGGGCAAGCATCGCACCACCGGCGTCGTCGTCCAGGTCGCAGCCACCCTGGAAGGGCAGCTGTCGTGGATCTCCGACCCGACCCCAGGCTCCGACACGACCTATATTGCCTCGACCAATCCGGCGCCCTCGACCACCTCGCCACATACCCCCCGGGGCGATAAAGGATACATCGGGCGCGGCATGCTCACCCCGTTCAAAAAACCACCCGGCCGGGAACTTCTCAACTGGCAAAAACATTCAACAAGAGCCTCAACCACACACGCGCCACCATCGAACGAGTCATCGCTCATATCAAAACGTGGAAAGTTCTCCACACAGACTACCGGCGGCCCTACGCCACATTTAAAACGACAATCTCGGCAGTCATCGGACTCATCTTCTACACACTTACCTGACGGAGCCTGAATAAGCCTCCGGCGGTGTGCACCACCGCGGTCAGCGGGTGCTCGGCCGGGACCGCCGCGAGCACGGCGGCCAGGTCGGCCCGCACGGCGGTGTCGGCCGCGGCCACGGTGACCTCCGCGCCGTGCGCGGCGAGCTCGGCCCTCAGCTCCAGGGCGCCGGGGGCGTCCGGGCCGCGGCGCGAGACCAGCAGCAGGTTGCGGTGGCCCCGGCCGGCCAGGTGCCGGGCCAGCTCGGCGCCCAGGCCGCCGGTGGCGCCGGTGACGAGCACGGTCCCGTCCGGGTCCCAGCCGGGCACCGGGCCGTCCCCGGTGCCGTCGGTGGGTCCGTCGGCCGGGGCGAGCCGGGGCACCCGGACCGCGCCGTCGCGCAGGACGAACTCGGTCTCCCCCGCCGTGAGCAGGGCGGGGAGGGTGGCGAGCGCGGCGAGCGACCCGGCGTCGGTGTCGGCGACGGCGAAGACGCCGGGGGGCTCGGAACGGGCCGAGCGGGCCAGCCCCCACACGGTGCCGGTGGCCGGGTCGGCGAGCCGTTCGTCCGGTGCGGCGGCGACGCCGCCGCGGGTCAGGAACAGCACCGTCAGGTCGGGGCGCTCGGTGGCCAGCCGGTCGGTGACGACGCCGAGCGTGCGATGGGCCAGCGCGCGGGCACGTCCGGGGACGGACCCGTCGGTGTTCGCGGGCAGCGGCACCACGAGCATGCCGGTGCCGTCGGGCACCGCGTCGACCGTGGCCACCACGCCGACCTCGCGTCCCGTCCCGGTCAGCGCCTCGGCCACCGTGCGGGCGACGTCCGGCTCGGCGCCGGCCGGGGTGGGGTCCAGCACCGCCCAGCGCGCCACGTCGACCGGGGCGAGGTCCTCGGCCGGGACCCAGTCGGTGCGCAGCAGCGCCCCGGCGCCGCGCGATGGGCGCACGGGCGTCCCGTCGGGGACGGCGAGGGTGGCGGCCACGGTGAGGACCGGGGCGCCCGCGCCGTCGTGGGCCGAGATCCGCACGCCGCCGGTGCCGTCGGGGCGCAGGGCGACCCGCACCCGCAGCACGGTGGCGCCGGTGGGTCGCGTGCAGCCGTGCGTCGTGCCAGGCGGTGGCCCGCAGGGCGGGCTCCCCGGCGTCGGCGGCGGCGATGCGCACGGCCGCGTCGAGCAGCGCGGGGTGCAGTCCCCAGCCGACCGGCCCCCGGCCCGGGGTCTCCACCAGCGCGATCTCGACGAGGACGCCGTCGTCGGTCCGCCACGCTCCGCGGACCGAGACCGGGCCGTCCGCCGGGAGCGCACCGTCCGGGGCGATCTCCTCGGCGGTCCCGGTCCGGCTGCGGGAGGACGGCGGGCACCTCGTAACCGTCGGGGCCGGGTCCGGCGAGCACGCCGGTGGCGGTGCGCGACCCACGGGGCGTCCCCGGTGCGGGAGTGGACGGTGACCGGGTGGCGCCCGGACCCGTCGTCGTCGCCGGCGCGGACCTGCGCAGCGCGAGCGCTCCGGTGGCCGGGACGACGAGCGGG
>NZ_JAHLJC010000004.1:0-630840 GCF_020496255.1 Pseudonocardia sp. ICBG1142
CGTGCCATACACCGACGTGAACATGTCCGACATCCGCTGCCAGCCAGCTTTGATCAGGTCGAACACCGGCGATAGGGCATTGTTCCACAGCCAGCTGCCGACAGCGCAAAACGCCCGAAACACAGGCGCCACAATCGTGTCGTAGCACCACTGGATCAGAGTACACATGAGCTGCCACGCCAACTTGATGCCGTTACATGCGGGTCTCAACGCGTTCTCGCTCAGCCAGCTAGCCATCTCGGCGAAAGCCTCGAACGTCGGGCTTAATCAGCGTGTCGTAGCCACCACTGGAACGCGACGCCGAGACCTTCCAGGCAAGTACCAGCGGACCGATCGCCAGCGCAATGATCGCCTGGCCGACAAAGATGGCGATATCGTGGAATAGGTCGAGAACTGGTTTAATCAGCGTGTTCCAGGTCCACGAGATCGCATCTCCCAGGCCCGTCCAGGCCACAGTGAATACGCTGGATATCCAGTCGCCCACCGATTGCAGCTTCGCCCACAAATTGAGAATGCCTTCGCGGAACCAGTCCACATTGTTCCAAGCCCACACGATGGCTGCGACGAACGCCGCCAGCGCGATCACGACGAGCGCAATCGGATTTGCCGCCATGACCGCGTTGAACGCCGCCTACGTAACCGTGCAGATTTTCATCCACGTATTGACCAGCATTTGCTTCGAAACGGTCCACGCGAGCCCGTTGCGGAACGCTGCGTACGCATTCGTGCACAATTCCACGGACTTCTTGGCGCCGTCCCACGCAATTTCGAACCCTGCACGACCGGCGTCAACGCAAGCTGCGCAGCCTATACGGATGCCACCGCGATCTTCTGACCGATGAACGCCGCAGACACCGGCGCCGATCGCGATACCCAGAGCCGCCGCGACCGACTCGTGCGCCGAGAGCCAGTCGCCGAACTCGCCCAGCACGTTCATGGAGCGGCCGTAACGCGACCATCGCGGCACCAAACGCGACGCCGAGCCCTACCATGATGCCGCCGGAACACCGGAAGCGCGCCCTGGACGAGTCGCGCGACCGCTGACCGGAAGTCCTCGATCGCAGCCGTGACACCCCAGTCGTCAGCGGTCCTCTTGATCTCCCGGAACGTGCTGGGGATTTGCCGGAGCCCGTCACTGACTCTCGCGCCGAGCTGTGCGATCTGTGGGCGCCCACCGGTCGGTCATGGGCTCCAGCATCTCGCCGAGCGTTATGCGCACGTTTGTCAGTGGCGATCTTCCACTGGTTCTTCATCGATGTACTGGCGCTCTCGGAGCCAGCAATCGTCATCTGGAATGCTTTACTGCTTCCGCTGCCGATCGTGGTCAGCACGTCGTCGATCTTCACGACGCCTTCGGTGACCATCTTCTTGAGCTGTTTCGGTCGTGACGCCCATGTGCTCGGCAAGCGAGGCATAGATCGGGACGCCGGTCTAGGACAGCTGCTGAAGGTCCGAGGCGTACACGCGGCCGGAGTTGACCATCCCGCAGCAGCGTCGTCTGTGCGCGTTCCATCGCGGACGAGTCGCCGCCAGCATTCGTGATCGAGGCGCCCCATTGCGGAGGACATCTTCGGCCTGCTGGCCCTTGACGCCCATGTAGGCGAGCTGCTGCCTCGCTTTCGCGTAGGCCTGGTACTCGATCGGTGAGTTCGACGAGAGCCGCTTCAACGCTCCATCATGTCCCCGGCGTCCTGCGCGGACCCGTAGAGTCCCGTCACGTCAGCCGCGTGTTCTAGATGTCCTGTGCGGCCTGTAGTGCGCTGGAGCCGAGGCTTCCGAGTCCCACGGCGGCTGCGAGCCCACCGGCCCTCCGTGCGACACCTCGCAGTGGAGTGTCGATGCCGTTCTGGATCGATGCACCAATCGACTGGGCCGTTGCACGGATAGAGGTTCCCACGCGGGCGAACGTGGAGCCGAGTCCGCCAATCGCGCGGCGACGACTGACACCCGCCGAGTGTGCCCATGCGCCCGGAGAACGCCGATGACGCCGCGCCGAGCTGTGTGAACCCGGCATGGAAGTTCCGCAACGGTTGCGCTGCGGCCTCGAACGCGCGGCGACTGAGCCCACCCAACGAGCCCATGCGACCGGTCAACGCCGATGCGGCACCATCGGCGCTACGGAAGCCGCGTGGAAGTTCCGTAGCGGCGCCGACGTGCTGTCGAGTGCCCGGCGCGTCGTCGCACCGAACTGGTGCATGCGCGCCGCGACACCGTTTCGCCGTCGACTCCACGCGTTGAAAGCCCGCCGCGAACTGCGCTACGGCTGCCGACGCACGTGGCATCTGCGCTGCGAACGCCTGCGCCACGCGCACGGACGCACGCGCCGCATGGCTCTGCACGCTGTCGAACGCGCGACGCATGCCGACGACCATGCGATCGGTCGCGACCCGCATGGGTACACACGCACCGGCTGGAGCTTTCGCAGCGGTCAGATCACGGCGGACCTGACGTTGGAAGCCGCTCACACTCGGGTACCACGCGGACACTGACCTGGGCGGTCGTGAGCGCCACTGTCGTTCACCTTCCTGGTGTAAGCACTGCTGAGAGCGCATCGAGCTGTTGACGTGACCGACGCCGCTCAAGCCGGTCGAACGCGGTCTCCGGTCTCGGCATGAATCGGGTCGACGGCGCCCGACCGCTCTCGGAGTTCACCGCGACCACCGTCGTGCGCAGCGACAGCAACAGGTCCGCGATGTCGGTCAACCGCGCAAGCACCGGGTCATAGCCCCGGTAGCTCGGCGCCACGCGATCAGCACCGGCGTCGCCCTGAACGCCCATGCGTTCGGCGTACTCGTCGTCATCGAGCATCGCGGCTTTGAAACGAGCCGTGCTCCGGCAGCCGCGCGCTGAGCCGCACGAGTTTGCTCCACCGGTGTTTCGCCGCGGAACCAGTCCAGAAGATCGAGCCCCAGCTCATGGTGCAGGTCGTATTCCAGCTCGGGTCCGTAGCGGTCGATGAGCTCCCAGCAGCGGATCATTTCCCATGTCGTCGAGACCCAGATCGCGCATCACGTCGGTGACGAGAGCTTGTAGCGCGGTGATCGGCTCATCCCCGGCGACCCCGGCGCAGCTTCGCACCGTTCTCGTCGCCGAAGAGCACGTCGATCTGGGACCACTGGTCGTTCGCGTCCAGCGTCGACACCGCTCCATCGCCGTCGACGACGGCACATACACGCGCACGACGCCCTCAGCGCCGAGATCGACCTCGGAGTACTTCTCGCGGGACTCGCGGACATAGGCGTCCCACGACCTGCGCTCAGACCTGCTGCTCATCCACTTCCGTCGGCCCGGCTTGGCAGCGTCATCATCGGAACCGGAACCGGAACCGTTGCCACCTCGCGGCGGCTTCGGCGCAGGCTCAGGCGACGGCGACGGCGACGGCGAGTCCTCCGCTGAAGTCCATGTCGGCGGCCCTCGACTCAAAGCCGGGCCCCGCGAGCACCTGCCGGAAGCTGTACTTGAGGTCCTGGTCCACGGTGGCAGACCACGTCAGTGGATACGTCAGCGCGTCCTCATCCGACCAGGTCAGCTCGCCGTACTCGGAGATCGTCGCGCGCGCGGCAGCACGTTGATCACGTAGAACGCGTCGCTCCCGGAGCCGTCGATGCCGATCGCGATCAGGCGCCAGTAACGCGTCGACGGCGCGACCTGACGCGTGTAGCTCAGCTCCCCGTCGACAAGTCGGGCCTCCGACAGGTCCACGTTGTTCGACAGCTCCAGCGTCAGCCGCGAGGTCTCCTGCGCGGTCATCGCGAGCCCGGTGACGTCCTTGGTGATGTCACGGCGCGTGGGCTCCACCGAGCCGTGGGACTCGATGTCGCTGCTGTCGGTGTCACGGGACCACTTGTAGCCGTCCTTCTTCGACACCCAGCCGATCGTGCGGTACTCCGGCGGCAGCTCCTGCAGCGCGCCAGCCACGGTGAACGTCTCCGGCACCGGTGCGCTCATCGGCGCCACCGCGACCACCGCGTCGAGAACCTTGCGAATGTTGCCTGCCTTCGCACGCTTGAGCGTGAGAAGGTCCGTGTCAGCCATGTGAGCTGTCCTCCATGTAGGGACTGCGTCTGCGCAGTCCGAATCGGTAGCTGGAACTCACCGCGCGGATGTCCAGCCGTGGGTCCGAGAGCTGCTGAGCGGGCGTGACGGTCGACGCGGTGTCGATCAACACCGTGTCGACGACGGTCGCGGCACACGCGAGTACCCGCTGCCGTACGAGACCGTCGAGCGCCCATGACTCCACGCGCGTGGCGCCGTAGCACGTGGTCTCCACGATCGGAGAATCGGTGAGGCCATCGTCGGAGCCGCCGGTCCGGCTCACGCGCACCATCGGCGGTGTGAATCCCTCCGGTGCCTCGGTCACCGTCGGCGCGATGTCGGCGAACAGTGTCACGAGCACCTGTTCGATGTCCGGGAACGGCTCCATGTCGCTCATGCCGACTGCGCTGTACGCCGGAGCCAGAACGAGCCGCGCATACGGCTCGTGCCGAACTCGACTGATGCCGCGTACGGCGCGCTCACCGTGACGTGTGCGACCACGCGGTCGCGCGTGGTGCCGCTGTTGCGCTCGGTGAAGACGTCTACAGAGCCCGCGAGAGCCCCGGTGCGTCGCGGTGCGCTGGCTTGCGCCGATCGCGCGATTCGCCGAGCGACCGCAGCAAGCTCCCGTTCGAGCCTGTCGCTGTTGAGCACCTGCGACAGGTCCACGGAACCTTCATAACGCACGACCTGTCACCCTTCGTATCGTTTTAGCTGCACTACGTAACCGCCGAGTCGTGACGTGAACGGGGACTCCGCACGGGCCGGAACACCGTCCACGTCGAACCAGCTGCCGTCGATGTTGACTTGATCGCCTGCACGGGCCTCCGTGCTCTGTGCGGGCACATAGCACTCGATCCGAGTGCTCGTGCGGTTCTGGCGGCCGTCGGAGTCGTCATGGCTCGACGCGATCCCGATCACCCACGGACTCGTGTCCCAGAACTCGGCGGCCTCCGCGCGGTCGCCGAACGCATCCGGTGGACCCGGTCGACGAAGTTTCACCCGGCGCCTCATGCGAAGTCCCACCACCAGTCAGGTTTCGAGCCACGGCGAACACCGTCGTCGGCTGCACTGATCACCGGCCGGATCGTGAACGCCCCGGTCGCGAGCCCCAGCAGCGCCCACTCGTCTGCGGTGAGCCAGTCGCCGGAGCCCGTCGACGACTGGTCCCGGATCGAGAACGGCCCGATGACCTCGAAACTGCTGGTACCGCCGGTCGGATTACTGATCCGCCGCGCGACGACACTCGCGATCACGTAGTTGACTCGGTCGGCGAAACCGGCCTCACGCGCCACGCGGTCGTCGAGGTCCGGTATCCGCGCCCGCAAGCGTGCTTCGGTCATGGCGATCATGCGCGCGGCGAACTCGCGCTCGGTGTCGGCGAGCTCCCGCATGAGCAGCGTCTCGACGTCAGCGACCGTCGCGTGCATTCCGTCGGCCTCCCGCAGGTCGATGGCCCCAGATGGAATCCGGGGGTCGTACCGGTCGCGACTCCGGTGGAGTCGACTCCGCTGGTTCCGGGGATTCGGTCACCGGGTCCGACTCGGGCTCCGGTGGGTTCGACTCCACGGGGTCCGTAGCTGATCCCGGTGGAGTCGGCTCCGGCCCGGGCGACCCGGTAGCTGGTCCCGGCTCCGGTGCCGGAGGAGTCGACTCCGCTGGTTCCGGTGTCGGCTCCACCGGGACCGCGATCAGCTCCGGTGTTTAGGCCTGCTCCGGGTCCTTGGCGGGCTTACGACCGCCGCTGGCAGCAGCAGGCTTTGCCTTGTCGCCGCTGGTCGCGAGTTCCCACGCGACGAATGCGGTCGGGTCGTTGACGTACCAGCCGAAGGTGCACTCGGCGAGCACCGCGACCTGGTTCGTCTCCCACATCGAGACTCCGCGCACGACCGCCTGGTCCGAGACCTTGATCCGGATCGCGTCGGCGAAGCCGTAGGCGAACTGGGAGAAGTCCCCGCCGATCAGCTTCACGTCGGTACCGGCGTTGTTCCCGATACGACCGGAGACCGCCTTGCCGAACGCCACCGGTAGGCCCAGGAAGCTTCCGACCTGCGCGGTCAGGTTCACCGGGCCCTTGGACTCGACCCCGGTGGCATATGCCAGGTTCCCGAGCCGGTCGCGTGCTGTGGCGAGCTTCGCACGGAACTGCGGGTGCGCGGCAAAGCCGGTGAAGTCGAAATTCTTCTGCTCCGCCGACACGATCAGGTCGTAGCCGGTGAGAATCTGCTCCACGAGACTGTCGGTCGCGTTGACCTGCAGCTTATGGTCGTCGGGGATCGAGCCGATCACGGAGCCGTTGGCGTCGGTGCCCTGGATCGGCTCACCGGTCAGCGAGTTACGGTTGTGGAACGCCGCGAGCTCCACCGCGCGGGAGATCGCGCCGGACAGCTTACCCGCAAGCTCGCTGTAGAGCCCGTCCGGATTCGCCCGCAGGAACTCCTCCGACACGGGCACGATCGTCGCGAACTTCACCGGCGAGAACGTACGCTCCTCACCGTAGGCGAAACCCGACAGCGGCTTGAGGTGACCCTCACGCTCGACGAGCTTCGTGCCGACGCCGACCTGACCGGCCTCGGGATTCGTCGACGCCCGCCGGATCACGTTCTCTCGGATCGACACCGGGATCTGCTATCCCAGGGACAGCAGCGACGAGTTCTCCGCGACCTTGGTGAAGATGTCGCCCGAGACCTCCTTCGGCAGTAGATGCTCTGGCGTGTCCGGGCGCCCGAGGCGTCCCTGACCGTGCGCGATGTCGTCGGTGAACCGGGGATCGATGGGCGCGCCAGAGGCGACATTCACCGGGGCCATAGTCTTCGTCCTTCGTGTAGTGGTCAGTCCCGCCCTAGCTGCGCCTGAATCAAGTCGCGGAGCTGGTTCGCGGGATCAAGTGGTGCAGCATCGCGACGGTTACCGCGACCCTGCGAGTGGTCGACACCGTGCGCGGTGGACCCAGTCGGCGCCGGACGTGTCTGTGTGAACATCCGTGCGAGTTCCACCGCGTCGGCCGTGATCTCGGCGGCATCGGTGCCGCGCAGTCTCGACGCGAAGTCCTCCACGTTCTCCAGCGGCACGCCTGCGTTCACCGTGGCCCGGTAGCGCAGATGCTCCAGTTGGGCCGTGTTCAGCGCCTCCACGTGCTGCGCGTTCTGCTCGGTGAGCTGCTGGTTCTACGCGGTCAGCGCGTTCTCGGAGCTTCGCCGTCGGGCGCACTCGTCGCGCACCGCGCGGAGCTCCTTACGCCAGTGCTCGGGAAGTTCCTCGAACTTGAGCTCGGCCGTGGCGCCAGTGTCGGTGTCTGTCATGGGTCCTCCTGGGGCCTCATGCGGCTCGCCGGGAGCCGTCGGTAGCCAGTGAGCGCCGGAACGCGGTCACTGCTGAGGCACCCGTGGTGCCTCGTGTGGAATCGATCCACTGCTGCTCTGCGCGCATGAACTCTGCGCGACCTGGAAATGAATGTTTTGTGAACACCGGTACGACGACGCAATCACAGTGATTGTGGAAACTCGTCATGGCTCCCGCGCTGACAGCCGACCGGTACACGGGCCCACGGCTGATCAACATCAGGCAAAACGCACACGACGACGTGCCGCCGCTGGTGCGCGCGAACCCGAGCGCGGACCGATCTGTGTGCGTCAGGTCCATGACTCGCAACCGTGGCGCAGCACGTGTGTGTCGAGTCACGGTCGCTACCGCGTGTGGCAACGACGTGAACCGGTGCCCCGGCCGCAGACCCACACGCGCGAGACCCGACGCGAGCGCCGAAGAGCCATAGCGCCGCTACGGTAAGCTGACATGCGACCGCGCGCCGACGTGAACGTCACGTTGACTCTGGTAGAACTCGTCCGCCAGGTGCTCCAGCACCCGACGGGCGCCGAGCACCGTGGACTCCAACGCCCCCGCGACCGCGACGACATCAGACTCGACCGGCTCCGCATCCAACAGCGGCGTCAACACCGACGCTGCTGCCACACTCACACGAGCCGCGACGACGTTCTGGGACCGCTTGAACTCACTCAACCGCACCGCGTGGAGCTTCCTCGCGCGGTGGCGGCACCAACGACTCAAGTACCTGCTGCAACGGATCACCCGACATTAGCGACCGGTACAAGGCCCGCTTGTCCGCGTCATAGCCGAGTTCCAGCCACGCGCCTTCCACCGGCAGAATCCGCGACTGCACGAGCTTCACGACCGCATCAGCTTTCGCCGCCACCGTGGGCGTCGACGCATCCGACCACGTCGTCGACACCGGTAACTGTGCACCCGCGACCAGCCGCAACGCGATGTCACTGACCTGCGACCACGCGGAGCCGAACCCAGACTGCTTACGTTCAGCACGCTTGACATGCCGCGACTCGCCCGAGCGGATCGCATCGGCAGAACTCGGATTCCCGTTCGGCGAAATCCCCAGATAGTGCACCGGTAGGCCCGTCAACGACGACACGACCTTGCCGTACAGCTCAATCGTCTTCGTGAAGTTCTCAAGGCTTGCCCCGTCGAGCTGCACCACGCGGGCCTCAGCGTTGCTCAGCGCGTTCAACCGGCCGAGATAGCCCTCCCACACCGGGATCGGCTCGCCGGTTTCCGCGTCCACGAAGTCATCGCGCGATGCACCGATCACGTACCTCGACGGCACCGCCAGTGTCTCCGACGCCGCCGACAGATTAGTCGCCGTCCGACACACCGCGTCCACGATGGTCATCACGTCTTTCATCTCGGTCTCACCGAACCAGTCGGTGACCCGAGACCTGTTGACCACCGGCACGACCGGCACGACACCCAACCGGTGTTCGTCCTCGTCCACGAGATGCCAGCGCGCATGACGCTGCTGGTAGCTTCTCGTGACGTTCGGCCCATACAACGTCACGAACAGCTCGCCGGTCTCCGGCTCAATGTAACGGCGCAGAGCCGCCCGCAAGTGACGCCCGAACTGGTCGAACTCCACCGTAAGCGCCTCGGAAGACTCCACCGTATAACGCGGCACCGACGGCTCGTCCGGATCACGGCCGACGACCACAAACGCGATGCCTTGCACGAGAGCTTCCGTGTGCGCCGCATCGGAGGCAACCACCATGTCGTTGCGCTTCCACCACGACCACAGCAGCTCATCGGCGCCCGGATCACCCGTGCGGAAACCGCTGACATCGAGTCGTTCGGCTAACGCGTCCACCGTGGTCCGGCACCAGTTCACCACCGTCTGAAGCGACTGCATTTCCGGCGGCGTCGCAAGACCCAACATCGCCAGGCGCTGCGAGCCTCGATAATAGCGGTCCCGCGTCCGCCGCTTCCACTAGAGGCTGCTGCCCGTCGCGAGCAACCGCTCGATCAGCTCCACATCCGGCATCACCGAAACACCACTACCTTTGAGCCCTGAGATCGCCGTGTGTACGCGTCGGACTCCAACACCGATCGGCGCATGAGTCGTGCGAGTACCAACGACACCGCACCATCGATCTTACGGTCCCGGTGACCGCGCCCCAGCGACACGTATTCTCGATACGGGCGGCGCTGAGCGTTGACCACATGCGTCGTCAACAGCGGGTCCCCGACATGCGGGCACGACTTGTTCGCGATGTCGTCTGCGACGAGTTCTGCGGCCCGCGCGACATCGAGCTTCAACGCGCGCATGTCGAAACCAATCAGGTGCTTCGCCGACGCATCAAGCCACAGCCGATCGCCGTACGCGGTCGGCCAGTCCACCAACACGCGACCTTCCAACGGATGTACGTCCGCAGCGAACGCGCGGACCTGAAACCGATCGAATGCGTCCGCGACAGCCGCGTCGAGCGCCGCCACGTCCAGGTCCCGATGCATCGTCGCTGGGTCCCACGTGAATAGCGGCTGTGCGAGCCCGTCCGACAGTCGACAGCCGATAAGGACCGTGGCGTCTTCGGTGAGCGCCGGGTCTAGAGCCAGCACGATCTCGTCGCCATCGACGATTCGATCGTCACACGCGTTGGCGTCCCAGTCCTGTTTCGAAACCCATGAACTCAGGTCCGACACGATCAGATTCCCGAATTCGCGCATGGAACTCGCCACGGGTTTCATCGGCGCCATGATCTTTGACAGAACCTGCGACTGGTTCACCCACGGACACTCATCGTAAATGTATGCCAGTGTCCGTTCGATCGACGCCGGGTCCGACCAATCGGTGTCTGCGGATGCCTCCCGCGACCAATACAACAGCGGACGCTCGTTCACTGTAGCACCAGTGCGTTCGTTAAGCCAGCTATCGTAGATGTCTTCCGCGACGGAGCCCGAGCCCGGTGACCATGTGTTCATGAGTGCGAGCACCCGGGAACCGTCGACCTTCGTCGCGTTGTCGTCAATGGTCTCCCACAAGCGTCGACCACCGTTGGACACTGTCCACTCGGAACACTCGTCCGCGATGACCAATGTCGGGCGAGAGCCGCGAATCGTGGCAGCCCGCGAGGAGACCACGGTGATTTTGCCACCGGCTACGTTACGGGCCCCCGGCGAGAAGATGTGCTTCTTGCCGGGGTCCAGATCGTAGTTCTTGACGAGTTCTGTGCCGCGCGCGTTCCAGCCCGCAACATAGTTGAACGTGTTCTAAGTCTGGCTCTCCGAGACCGCCGCGATCTGAATCAGTGGCATCGACTGCCGTCGACCCAGGAGCTCACCGCAGCGGTTCCGAGACTGGAACCCATTGAATCGCACGGGCCCCGTGAGTTCCACGGTCGCGAGCCAGGCTCCCAGCGGAGACTTCAGCGAGCCGCGCGCGAGCCTAATCGCGCCGCCACGGTAGTAGAACTCTCCGTCGTCGCGTAGCCGGTACCAGTGGCAAATGAACGCGTACTACGACCGCGTGGGTACGAACAAAGCGCCCGCAGACTTGCCGTCGAGGACCCGGAGACCGTTCTCCAGGGACCACCTCACGATCGCGGGACCCAGTGTCGCAAACATGTCAGGTTCGTACGGTGGCAGCGTGTCGGTTCCGACGAGGGGCTCGGTCATCAGGGTCTCTCCGGTGCGGTAGGGTGCTCTGACCTGGGACTTTGGCAGACGTGTGTGATGACCATCATGATTCGGGAACACGAGCGCCGCGGCGGTGGCGTAGAGGTAGAAGTCGTACCACTCGATGGTGGTCCCGACGAGGCTGGCGACGGCGGCGCGGCGCGGGGTGGCGCCGGGCGTCGCAGGAGGGGAACTGGACACGGGTGACCTGCCGGTGTGAGGCGGAGCGGGGCGTCGGGGGCGGGTCAGCGACAGGCGTGCGACGACAGGCGGCCGTGGTCCAGCCACCGCCGCCGGGTCAGCTCCGAGTGCTCCACGTCGCCCACCCGAGCAGACCGCCCCCGCCCGGCGCAACGGAGCGGGACCGGGGTCACCTCCGCCCCGCCACCCTGGCGTGCAGGCTGACCCAGTGCCCCGCGTCGAGGTCGCGCGGCAGCGTCCGCGGCCCGAGCCCGCACTCGCGCGCCCAGTCCCGTGCCAGCGCGCGGCCGAAGCGCCGTCCGACGACGTCGACGGCCCCGCGACCACGGCCGGTGAACACCGCGTCGACGATCCGGTGGTGGTCCCGGGGCCGGGCGTCGAGCAGCGGCACCTCCCGGCGGGCGATCTCCAGCACCCCGCCGTCGACGGCCGGGACCGGCCGGAACGCCCTGGCCGGGACCCGGTCGTGCAGGGTGAAGGTGAACCACGGCCACCAGCGGGCGGTGAGGGCGCTGGTGCCGCCGACCGCGGCCCGCTTGCGGGCGACCTCCCACTGCACCAGCACCAGCGCGTGCGCCCAGCGCGGGGCGGCCAGCAGGCGTCGCAGCAGTGGGGTGGTCAGGGCGAACGGGACGTTGGACACCACGTCGACGGGCCGGTCCAGGCGGACGTCGAGCAGGTCGCCGTGGACGACGGTGAGGGCGTCGCCGAAGCGTCGTCGCAGGCGGGCCACCCGGTACGGGTCGAGCTCGACCGCGGTCAGGGGCCTGCCGGGCAGGCGCAGCAGCGCGGCGGTCAGCGCGCCGTCACCGGGGCCCAGCTCCAGCAGCGGCCGGGGCGGGTACCCGGCGACGACGGCGGCCATCGCGGCCGGGACGGCGTCGTCGACGAGGAAGTTCTGGCCGTGCTCGTGACGGCCGAGCGGACGTGGCAGAGGGGATCGCACAGGAGGCTCCCGGGTGGGGAGCCGGGGGCGCGGCGGGGCGCCGCCCGGCAGGGGTACGAGGACCGGCTGCTCGGACGGCGGCGCCAGGAGATCGGCAGGGATCAGGTGTGGCGCCGCCGACGGGCGACGCGCAGGCGTATCGAGGCCACGGGGGCACGGTAGGGGCGCCGGGGGCGGCGGCGCACCCGGATTTCAGTCCGTCAGGTCGGCGGGCGGGGCGGGCCAGTGCGGCAGGACGTGGCCGGGGTAGTCCTCGGAGACGGTGTCGGGGAAGGCGGGCGGGCGCTTCTCCAGGAACGACGTGACGCCCTCGGCGACGTCGCGGCCCTGCCCGAGGTGCGCGATCGCGGCCGAGTCGACGCGGTGGGCGTCCCACGGGCTGGGCGCGCCGAGCATTCCCCACAGCAGCTGCCGGGTCAGCGCGACCGACACCGCCGAGGTGTTGTCGGCGATCTCGCGGGCGATCGCGTACGCCGCGCCGAGCAGCTCGTCGTCGGGCAGGACGCGGGAGACCAGCCGGCCGTCGAGGGCCTCGGCGGCGTCGAACACCCGGCCGGTCGCGGCCCACTCCATCGCCCGGGAGACGCCGACGATCCGGGGCAGGAACCAGCTCGACGCGGCCTCCGGGACGAGCCCGCGGCGGGCGAACACGAACCCGAACCGGGCCGAGGCGCCGGCCAGGCGGATGTCGGCGGGCAGCGTCATCGTCGCCCCGATGCCGACCGCGGGCCCGTTGACGGCGGCGATCACCGGGGTGCGCAACGCCGCCATCCGCATGGTCACGGTGCCGCCGCCGTCGCGGACGACGCCGCCGATGGTGCCGATGTCCGCGCGGTCCGCGGCACGCTCCGGGTCGGTCGGGTCGAACGAGGAGCCGCCGCGGCCCAGGTCGGCGCCGGCGCAGAAGCCGCGGCCGCGACCGGTGAGCACGATCGCGCGGACGGTGTCGTCGGCGTCGGCGCGGTCGTAGGCGGCGATCAGCTCGCGGGCCATCGTCGCGGTGAACGCGTTGAGCCGGTCCGGACGGTCGAGGGTGATCGTGGCGACCCGGTCGTCGACGTCATAGGAGATCTCGGTGAAGGCGGGAGCGTCGGTGCTCATGACCGGCGAGTCTGCCCCGCCGCGTCACCCGGTGGTCGGGAACCGCCGGGTGTGCACCGTCACGCCGCCGTCCGGCCGGCCGCCGGCGATGGCGGCCGCCCGGATGCAGGCGTGCGTCCACATGTTGAACTGCACCTCCTTGGCCACGCGCAGCGTGTTGTAGAGCACGTGCGACAGCCGGTCCCCGGGCCGTGCCCAGGACTCGATGTCGAAGCGCAGCATCTCCGGGTGGTCCGGGTCGCGACGGGTGCGGAAGTCGATCCGACCGGCCTCCAGGTGCCCGTCCAGGGTGACGAAGGAGAACTCGGTGGGCCCGGCGGCGGCCACCCGCACCGGGCCGTCCCACGGGCCGGGCATGCGGATCAGGAACTCGTCGCCGACGTCCATCCCGCCGGGCTCGCCGCGGGTGCGGCGGAAGACCGCGAACTCCGGTGACCAGCGGTCGGGGTCCGCGCCGAGGCGCGTCATGAGCTCCTCGGGGCTGCACCGGGACCCGCGGATGCGCACGCCGTAGCGCCGGTGCAGCAGGGTGCCGTACCCGTCCGACGGGCGCTGGACGTCGTCGGCGTCGGCGCCCTGCGGCGAGGCGGGCGGCAGGTCCCCCAGGTCCCCGACGACGTCGCTGCGGTGGATCGGTGTGGTGCGCCAGAAGTAGCGCCACGACACCAGCAGCAGACCCACCGGCCAGCGGAGCACCGCCGACACCCGGCGGGACCGCCGGTCACCGGTGACCGGGGTGGTCCGTCCGCTCGTCGAGGCCGTCGTGGGGGTCCGCATCGACCACGGGTACCCCCTGTGCGGGATTACATCCGCCGGCAGCGGGGAACGGACCGCCATGACGGTCGGACGTGTCCTGCACCGGGCCGGGTTGCGCGGTGCCCAGCTCCAGTGGTTCTCCCTCGGCTCGGTGGGCTTCGCCATCGCGCTGTGGCTGCGCGCGAAGACCGTGGACCAGGACGAGCGCGGCAACGCCGAACGCCGCGCGATCTTCGTCGGCCTGTGGCCGTCGATGTTCTGGCTGATCGGCGACGCGATGCGGCGCGAGGAGAAGGGCGCTCGGTCCTGAAGCGCCCCGGCCCCGAGGACCGTCGCGCCGACCTGGACGGGCTCGCCGCACGCGGCGTGAACTTCGACGACGCCGAGACCCCCACCGACTCCCACGACCCGCGCTGGCACGTCGACCACGGCCGGGCGCTGGTCGGCACCGAGCCGCCCGGTGACCCGGTGCCCGACGGCCCCTGGGAACGCGCCTGCGCGGTGCTGCGCGACTACCAGTTCACCGCCCCGAACCGGCTGCGTGGCGTGTTCCGCCCGGCCGACCCGCTGCTGGGCCGCGACATGCTGCTGGAGGGCCGGTTCGGGCCGATGCGCTTCCACCTCGGCGTCCGGGTCACCGGGCTGGTCGACGAGACCGTCGACGGTCGGCGCGTCTGGGGCTGGACCTACGAGACCCTGCACGGACACCTGGAGGAGGGCCGGCTCACCTACGAGGTGGTCAAGGACCTCACGACCGGCGACGTCGAGTTCGTCATCCGCGCGTTCTCCCGGCCCGCGCACATCCCGAACCCGCTGTTCCGGCTCGGCTTCGGGCTGTTCGGCCGGGCGGTGCAGCTGGAGTTCTACCATCGGGCCGGGCAGCGAGTGCGTGAGCTCGTCGCCGGCGCGGCGGCGGGCAGGCCGCTGCCGCAGCCGCTGCCGGGTGCCGACGGTGTGACCGTCGCCCCGCAGAACGCCGGACGGCACTGGACGGACCCGTTCGCCGTGCTCGTCCGGCATCCGGGTGTCTGACCCGGGTGCCCGACCCGGAGGGAACCTGCAGATGGACGACCCGATCCGGCGGCCGAACCCGTTCCGCTGGGTGGCCTACGCGTTCGGCGCCCGGCTGCCGGCCCGCAACCGGCGCTGGGTGCTCCACGACGTCACCACCCGCACCTGGGTGCTGCGCCACCTCGTCCGCACCACGGTCCAGCTGATCCCGCTGCTGGCCCTGCTCTACCTGGTGGTGCCCGGCCCGCCGTGGGTGCGGCTGGGCGCCATCGCCTCGGGCGCGGTGATCGGCTACTTCTACTCGGCGGTCTACACGGTCGAGGCGTGCGAGACCCGGGTGATGAAGGCCGGCTACCCGGTGGGGGCGGCCGCGGCGACCCGGGAGGCGCGCCGCGCCGAGCAGCACGTCGACGCCCGGCTGCGGCACGACCGGGAGTTCGGGGCGGACCGCGAGCGGGACGACCGCCGGGGCTGAGCGGCCGCCGGGGCTGAGTGGCCGCCGCGGTGCGCCCCGGTCGCGCTCACGCCGCGCCGCCGGGCCGGGCCCGTCCGGGTCGACGCCCACGTCGGGGCACGGGTGTGTGCCACGATGACCGGCGTGGAGCCCGACCTCGACCCGGTGTTCGCCGCGCACGATGTCGCGGTGGCCTACCTGTTCGGGTCGCGTGCCGCCGGTACCGCCCGCCCGGACAGCGACCACGACGTCGCGGTGCTGTTCGCCGGCGTCCCCTCCCCCGTGGCCACCGAGCTGCTCGCCGGCGACCTCGCCGCCCTGCTCGGGACCGGGGTCGACGTCGTCGACCTCGCGCGGGCCGGCCTCGAGCTGCGGGGACGGGTCGCCGAGTCGGGCCGGCTCCTCTACAGCGCCGACGAGGTCGCGCGGGTCCGCTTCGAGGTGGACGCCCGGATGCGCTGGATCGAGTTCCGCCCCGTCCTGGAGGAGACGACCCGGTCGTTCCTCGCCCGTGTCGCACGGGAGGGGTTGCGCTGATGGTCGACACCGACCGCGTCCGTCGCTTGCTGGTGATGCTGGAGCGCTACCGAGACCTGCTCGCCGAGGACGCACCCGACCCGTTCCGACGTCGTCACCTGGTGCAGACGGCCGCGCAGATCTGCATCGACCTGGCCAACCACGTCATCGCCGCCGACGGCCACCGGACACCCCGGGACTACGGCGACGCCTTCCGCGTCCTCGCCGAGGTCGGAGTGCTCGACGACGGTCTCGCGGGCCGCATCGCCGCCCTCGGCGCCTGACCCCGTGCCCGCACGCCTACCCGGCGGGGCGGCCGCGGCACCCCGGGAGGTGCGCCGCAGCTGACCGGTCGCGGTCACGCCGCGCCGTCGAGGACCGCCCGGTGCTCCTCGGTGAGGTGCAGGTCCCGGGCGTCGAGGGCCTCGTCCAGCTGGGCGGTCCGGCTGACCCCGACCAGCGGCCATGCCGGTCCGACGGCGAGCTCGCCCGCGAGCCCGGTCCGGCCGTGACCCCCGGTCATGATCCAGGCGAGCACGACCTGGTTGCGGGTGGCGCCGGTGTCGGCGGCGACGGCGTCGAGCGCGGCCAGCCGTGCGGTGGTGCCGGGGTGGTCGTAGGCGTCGGGCAGGGCGCGGTCGGTGCGGGTGAGCGCCCCGTTGACCAACGGCGTGTAGGCCCACAGGGTCAGGCCCTCGGTCGCCGCGAGGTCCGCCGCGCCGGCGTCGAGCAGCATGTGCCCGGAGTCGGGCAGCGCCGCGCCCGGGCGCGGGAGCACGTAGGAGTGCCGGTACTGGACGGCGTCGAACGCGGCGACGCCCTGCGCCGCGGCGGCCGCGCGGGCCCGCTCGACCCGCCACGACGCGTGGTTGGACGCGCCCAGCCGCGCCGCCAGCCCGTCGGTGACCAGGGCACCGAGCGCGGCGACCGTCTCGTCGAGGTCGGTGCCGCGGTCCTCGACGTGCGCCCAGAACAGGTCGACCGACCCGACGCCGAGCCGGTCCAGGCTGCCCCGTGCGGCGGTGCGGACCGCGGCGGCTCCGAGCCCGCCCCGCACCCCGGTCTTGGTGGAGATCCGGACCTGCTCGCGGACGCCGGGCCGCGCCGCGAGCCACGCCCCGAGCACCCGCTCGCTCGCCCCGGGCTCCCCGGCCGGGTCGTTCCAGAACGCGTAGACGTCGGCGGTGTCGAGCCAGACGCCGCCGCGCTCGACGAAGCGGTCGAGCAGCGCGAACGAGGTGGCCTCGTCGACCCGGGTGCCGAAGTTCATGGTGCCGAGCACCGGCTGCGGTGTGGTCGCGGGAGTCATGCCCCGAGGATCCGGCCCGGCGCGCGCCGCGGTTCACGCGGGTACCCACCCCGACACGTGCCGGTACCCCGGGCCGACGCGCGGCACCCACCGTCGGAGTGTCGCACGGCGGCCCGGGGCGCCGGGGGTGGGATCAGGGGATGACGACCGGACCGGTGGTCGGCGCCGGGTCGTCGGCCCAACGGTGCCCGGTCTCGCGCGGGGTGACGCCGTCCTCGGTCCACGCGGCCAGCAGCTGCGCGACCTTGGCGTGCATCACGGTGCGCAGCCGGTCGAAGGAGTTCTGCGGGTCGTCGTCGACCTCGCCGAGCAGCAGCCACCAGGCCCAGGCGACCGCACCGGCGTTCGCGACGAAGTCCGGCAGCACCGGCACCCCGCGCGCGGCGAGCATGGCCTCGGCCTCCGGGGTCGTCGCGGCGTTCGCGGCCTCGACGATCACGCGGGGGCGGACGTCGTAGGAGTTGTCCGGGGTGATCGCGTAGGAGATCGCGGCCGGCACCAGGATGTCGACCTCGGCCGGCAGGATCGCGGTGCGCGGGAGCTGCTCGACGCCGGCGGGCAGCCGGGTGCGGTCGATCTCGCCGTAGCCGTCGCGCAGGTCCAGCAGCGCGGGCACGTCGAGCCCGTCCGCGCAGTGCAGGGTGCCCGCGGCGTCGGCCAGCGTGGTGACCTTCATCCCCGCCTCGTGCAGGTAGTAGGCGGCCGCACCACCCATCGTGCCGACGCCCTGGATCGCGACCGTGGTGTCGGCCGGGATCTGGCCCCAGGACACCGCGGAGGCCAGGCAGGCGTGCGCGACGCCGTAGCCGCCGATCACGTCGCCCAGCTCGAACCCGCCGTCGACCTCGGCCTTCAGCCCGGTGCGGACCCGCTCCAGGGTGGCGGCCGGGTCGGCGGCGCGGCTGATCGCGGCGTGGTAGCTCTGGCCGAGGCCGAGCTTCTCGAAGACCTCGTCGATCAGGTGCTGCGGGACGCCGAGGTCCTCCGCGGTCACCCAGTGCGCGTCGATCCAGGGGCGCATGGCCTCGCAGAAGCGCTGCAGCACCTCGACGGCGCGCGGGTCCTTCGGGTCGAAGTCGATGCCGCCCTTGGCCCCGCCGATCGGCAGGTCGAAGGTGGCGGTCTTGTTGGCCATGCCGCGTGCGAGGTCCTCGACCTCGGACAACGTACAGCCGGCCCGCATCCGGGTGCCGCCGGTGGCGAGCCCTGCCCGCAGGGTGTGCACGACCAGGTAGCCGACGGCGCCGGTCACGGCGTCGTTCCACTGCAGGCGCATGTAGGGCTCGGGACGGCGGACGACCGGGGCGACGGTGGGCGCCGGGGCGCCGGGGACGTAGGGGGCGGCCGTGGCCGCCGTCTGCGGGGTGCCCCCGGCCGGGTTCTGCATCGTCGTCATGGCGACCCACCTCCTGCTCGTACTGCACCGGTCGTCGCCACCAGGGGCCGTTCCGGTCTCGTCGACATCGCGGACCTCGTCGTCCCCCCGGCGGCAGTCGTTCCCGACCGGTGGCCCCAGGTTGCGGGCGCACCGGGCTCCGCGTCCATTTACGGATCATTCACGCCGCTGTTCACCGTTCCTGCACAGCGCAATAGGCTCGGTCGCATGGAGCTGTCCCTGTCCCGGCTGCGCATGCTGCGCGAGCTGCACCGGCGGGGAACCATCACGGCGGCGGCGACGGCGCTGCACTACACGGCGTCGGCGGTGTCCCAGCAGCTCGCGCAGCTCGAGCGCGACGTCGGGACGCGGCTGTTCGAGCGGAGGGGGCGCCGGGTCCAGCTCACCGACCTCGGTGTCCTGCTGGCCGAGCACGCCGAGGAGATCCTCGCCTCGGTCGAGCGCGCCACCCAGGCGCTGGAGGAGGCGGGCGAGACCGTTGCGGCGAAGCTCACCGCCGGGGTGTGGGCCTCGGTCGCCTCGGGTCTGCTGCCCGACGCGCTGACCGCGCTGGCCCGCACCCACCCCGGTGTCGAGGTCCGCACCCGCGAGCTCGCCCCGGAGGAGACCGCGGCCGCGGTGCGCGACGGCGAGCTCGACCTGTCGTTCGTCATCGACTACTCGAACTACCCGATGACGTGGGACAAGGGCCTGGAGCGGGCGGTCATCGCCGTCGAGCGGGTCTACGCGGCGGTGCCCGCCGGGGCGGTGCCCGCCGCGAGCGTGATGCTGGCGGAGCTGGCCGAGCACCCGTGGATCGTCTCGCCCGCCCGGTCGCACTTCGGTCAGGCGGCCCGCCTGGCCTGTCAGAGCGCGGGCTTCGAGCCGCGGATCGACCACGAGGTCGAGGAGCAGGCCACCGCCATGGCGATGGTCGCGGCCGGGCTCGGTGTCACCCTGGTGACGGACCTGGGTCTGGCGCTGCGACCGCCGGGGGTCGACATCGTCGCACTCGGCGACGCCCTCACCCGCACGGTGTCGCTGGCCTACCGCACCACCACCGCGCGCCGGGCCGCGGTGCCGCTGGTGATCGAGGCCGTCCGGACCGCGGCGGCGCAGAAGGGGCTCGGCGCCGACGCCCCGATCCCGGTGCAGCCGGAGTCGCTCGGCCTGACCTGACCCCGTTCCGCAGCGGAATCCGCGGGCCGGTCGAACCGTTTCCGCCGGGGTTCCGAAGAACGGTTGTGCTGACCGAGAACCGGACCGAGGGAAACGGGCCCCTGGTCCTTCCGTCGCGTTCCGTGGCGATCCTGGTGGAACTGCTGGCGATCGCTGCGGCGGTGGCGTCGGGGCACCTCGTGGCGGCCCTGGTGGCGCCGGCGTCGTCACCGTTCGTGGCGGTCGGCGACGCGGTCGTGCGGCTCTCGCCGCAGCCGGTGGTGGAGTTCGCCAAGTCCGCGTTCGGGACGGCCGACAAGCCGGTCCTGCTCGCCGGCATCGGTGTGCTGCTGGTGCTGCTCGGCGCACTGGCCGGGCTCGCGGCGCGCCGGCAGGCGGTGGTGGGGACCGCCGCGGTCGCCGTGCTGGGGCTGCTCGCGGTGGCGGCGGTGCTGACCGGGCCGGTGCCGACCGCGACCGACCTGGCCGCGCCGGTCGTCGCGCTGGTGGTGGGTGTGGCGGTGCAGCGGGGGCTGGACGGCCTCGCCCGCCGTCCCGGCACCACCCGCACCGGGGACGGCGGCGCCGGTGACGGCGGCGCCGGTGACGGTGACGGTGTCCCCCGGCGCACCGTGCTCGCCGGGGCGTCGGCGGCGGTCGCCGCCGGGACGCTCGTCGTGGGCGGGACCGGCCTGGCGCTGTCCTCCGCCGGCAGCGGGATCGTGGCCTCACGGGCCGCGCTGACCGGCAGGCTGGCCGCGGCGACGCTCGCCGAGACCGCGCCGCCGGTGCCGGCCTCGGCCGCGTTCCCCCAGCTCGGGACCGTTCCGTTCGTGACCCCGAACGCCGACTTCTACCGGATCGACGTCGCCCTGACGATCCCCGCGGTCCGGGCCGAGGACTGGTCGCTGCGGGTGCACGGCCGGGTCGGGCGCGAGCTCGTCCTCACCGTCGACGACCTGCTGCGACGTCCGCTGGTCCAGCGGACGATCACGATGACCTGCGTCTCCAACACCGTGGGCGGGAACCTGGTGTCCACCGCGGACTTCGTCGGCGTCGAGCTGGCCCCGCTGCTGCTGGAGGCCGGCGTCGACCCGGCCGCGGACCAGATCGTCTCCACCAGCCGCGACGGCTGGACCGCGGGCACCCCGACCGCGACCGTGCTGGAGCCCGGCCGCGGCGCGCTGCTCGCACTCGGCATGAACGGCGAGGCGCTGCCGGTCGAGCACGGGTTCCCGGTCCGCATGGTCGTCCCGGGGCTCTACGGCTACGTCTCGGCCACCAAGTGGCTCGCCGACATCGAGCTGACGACCTTCGCCGAGCGCAGCGTCTACTGGCGCGACCGCGGCTGGGCCGAGCGCGCCCCGATCAAGACCCAGTGCCGCATCGACGCCCCGGTCGGGTTCTCCCGGCTGCCGGCGGGGCGCGTGCAGGTCGCCGGGGTCGCGTGGGCGCAGCCGGTCGGGATCACCGCCGTCGAGGTCCGCGCCGACGACGGCCCGTGGGTCCGCGCCGAGCTGGCCACCGAGGTCAACCCGAACACCTGGCGGATGTGGCGGGCCGAGCTCGACCTCTCCCCCGGCAGCCACACGCTCACCGCCCGCGCCACCGACCGCCGCGGGCTCGTCCAGACCGACGTCCGTGTCGACCCGATCCCGGACGGTGCGACGGGGTGGCCCAGCACCATCGTCACCGTCGTCTGAACCGATTCCCGAGCCGTCGAAAAAAGATCCGGAAATCTTCCGGAACACCCGAACCGCCCGGCCCCACGACCCGAACAATCAATCGACAGTCCATGTAGGACAGACAGTTTCCTCGAAAGGGAATCCAGCCATGCGCGCTTCTCGCACCCTCGCCACCGTCGGTCTGCTCGCCACCCTGTCGCTCGGCCTCACCGCCTGTGGCGGCGGCAGCGACACCGCCGCCCCGCCGGCCGCGGCCCCGGCCACCTCCTCGGCACCGGCAACCACCGCCGCCGCCGACGGCGTCACCACCAACGCCGACGTCTTCGGCCCGGCCTGCAGCCAGCTGCCGCAGGGCAACGAGCCCGGCTCGCTCGACTCGATGGGCCCGCAGCCGGTCGCCACCGCCGCGAGCACCAACCCGCTGCTGACCACGCTGGTCACCGCCGTCGGCAAGGTCCCCGGCCTGGCCGACACCCTGAACCAGCAGAAGGGCATCACCGTCTTCGCCCCGGCGAACGACGCCTTCGCCGCGGTGCAGAAGCAGCTCGGCGAGCAGAAGTTCAACGCCCTGCTGGCCGACACCAGTGCCCTGCAGGGGCTGCTCTCCTACCACGTGACCCCCGAGCGCCTGGACGCCGCGGGCATCGTGGAGAAGAAGACCCTCACCGAGCTGGCCGGCGGCGACCTCACCATCGGCGGCACCCCCGAGGCCCCCACCGTCACCGACGGCCAGGGCAACACCGCGAACATCCTCTGCGGCAACATCCCGACCGCGAACGCCACCGTCTTCGTGATCGACAAGGTCCTCATGCCCAAGAGCTGACGACCGCCGCACGACACGACGGGCCCGGGGTGCGAACCCCGGGCCCGCCGTCGTACGAACACCCTGCTGTCACGACGGACGTGGCGCATCGAGATCGACCCGGGACCCGGTGAGCGCACCCTGCGCGTGCGCGCGACCGAGCGGACCGGCACGGTGCAGACGGAACGGGAACACGGCTCGATCCCCGACGGCGTGACCGGCCTGCACACGGTGCCGGTCGCCGCCGTCGGACGGACGGCCCGGTCCCGCGCCGCGCTCCCCCCGCCGAGTCGATCCGGAAGTCGATGCACCCCTCAGACCGCTCCGCCCCGTCGCCCGTCTCCCGTCGCCTGGTGGTCGCGACCCTGGTCGCCGGACTGCTGGCGGGGTTGTTCGCCGTGCTGGTGCCGTTCGCCCCCGTCGACACCCGCACGACGACCGTGTCCTGGCCGCGGGCGGGCGAGCGGCCCACGTCGACGACGGCGGCGTTCCAGCCCGCCGCGCCGGAGGCGGTGCGCGTCGAGGTGCCCTGCCGGGTGCTGCGCGCCGCGCAGGCCCGCTCCGCCGGCACCGGGGCCGCGACGACCGTCGTCGGCTCGGAGCGGCCCGGTGCCCCGGGGACCGGGTTCGCCGTGCTCACCGGGGCGGGCGGGGAGCTGCGGGTCCAGGTCGGCGGCCGCGAGCTGCTGCGCGCGCCCGTCCCGTCCGGCGACGCCTGCGGGCTGGTCCTCGACACCGACGAGGCCGGGTCCCGGGTCACCCTCGGCGACGACGCCCCGCGCGCCTTCCCCGGCTATGTCGTGCGCGCCGTGGCCGCGTTCGGCACCCAGCTCTCCCCCGCCGACGCCGACGGGCTGCGGGTCACCGCGCGGACCGCGGACTGGTTCGCCGCCGCCTCGTCGCCGGCCAAGACGGCGCTGCTCGGGCTGCAGTGGCTCGCCGCCGCCGTCGCCGCCGTGCTGCTGGCACGTCTGGCCGGTGACCGGTTCCGGCGCCGCCGCCGCACGGCCCGGGTCCGGCGGGCCCGCCTGGCCGCGGTGGGCACCCCGGCCGGGATCGGGCGGGCCGCCGCGGACGTGCTCGTCGTCGCCACGCTGGCGGGGTGGACGGTGCTAGGGCCGCTGTCGACCGACGACGGCTTCACCGAGGCCATCGCGCGCAACGCGACCGGCACGGCGACCGGCGACTTCGGCAACGTCTACCGCTGGGGCAACGCCTCGGAGGCGCCGTACACGCTGGTGATCCGGCTGGTCCGGGCGCTGGCCGAGACCGGTGTGGGGCCGTTGGTGCTGCGTGTGCCGTCGGTGCTCGCCGGGATCGCGGTGTGGCTGCTGCTGTCGCGGGTCGCGCTGCCCGCGGTGCTGGCCCGCCACCACCGACGGGCCTGGGTGCGGGGCACGCTCGGCGTCGCACTGCTGGCGTGGTGGCTGCCGCTGAACCTCGGGGTCCGCCCCGAGCCGTTCGCGGCGCTCGCGACGACCGCGGCGCTGTGCTGTGCGCTGCGCGCCGCCGCCCGGCCGGGGCTCCGCGGCGGGACGTGGACCGCGGCCGCGGCGCTGACCGCGGGGCTGGCGCTGGCGGTGACGCCGTCGGCGGTGACCGTCGCCGGTCCGCTGGTGCTGCTGCTGCCCGCGCTGTGGCGGCGGGTCGTCCGCCACGGCGGCGGGGGGATCGCCGTCGGGGTGGCGGCGACCGTCGCCGCGGCCGGGATCGCCGCGGCGGGGCTCACGCCGGTGTTCACCGGGCAGAGTCTGTACACGGTCGCGCGGGCCACGCAGATGCACCAGTTCTACGGTCCGGCCACACCGTGGTTCCAGGAGCTGCGCCGATGGGACTACCTGCTCGGATTCGGCACCGAGCAGGGCGGCCTCGGCCGCCGGGTGCCGGTGCTGCTCGCCATCGCCCTGCTGGTCGCGGCGCTGCCGCTGGTCGCCCGCGGCGCGCACCGGTGGGGTCCCGGTCTGCGGTGGACCCCGGTGCCGCTGGTCGGGCTCGCACTCGGGTTCGTGCTGCTCACCCCGGCACCGTCGAAGTGGACCCACTACTTCGGGACGCTCGCCGGGACCGGGGCGCTCGCCGCCGCGGCGGGGGTGGTGCTGGTGGTGGCCGCGGCCCGGCGGCCCGGCGACCCGACCGTGCGCGGCGCGGCCGCCGCCGGGACCGTGGCGGCGGCTGTACTCGCCGCGCTGGCCTTCAGCGGGCGCAACGAGTGGTTCCTGTGGTCCGGCTGGGGTGTGCCGCGCGCCGACGGCCCGTTCACGCCGCTGGACTCGCCGCTGGTGTGGGCGCTGGTGGCGCTGGCGGTGCTGGTCGTGTCGGCCGCCGCGGTCCACCGGGCGGGCCGACGAGCAGGTCTGCTGGCAGGTCGACGGGCGGATCACGGACGGCACCGGACCGGGCGGGACTGCGTGGCCCGGGCCGCGGCGGCACTGCCCGCCGGGGTGGTCGTGGTGGCCCTGCTCACCGGGGTGTCGGTGGTGGTGGCGTCGTTCGTCGTCGCCCCGGTGCGCCAGGGCGGGGGCTACAGCGTCGGCGGACAGCTGTGGAGCGAGCTGACCGGCCGCGACACCTGCGGGATCCTCGACCACGTCACGGTCGGGGTCGACGGGGGCGCGCTGCCCGCCGCGGGCGGCGCCGACACGCTCACCGGGTTCACCGAGGGCCGTGGCTGGGTCGACGCCCCGCCGCGCGGCGGGCTCGCCTGGGGCAGCCTCGACGGCGGAGCGGGCACCACCGGCGAGCTCCGGACCCGCTGGTTCGCCGTCACACCGGGGCCACCGGACCGGGTGCTGTCGGTCGACGTCGCCGGGCGGACCGGGCAGGGCAACACCCTGGAGCTGGAGTACGCCCGCGCCGGTTCGCCGGGCCCGGACGGCCAGGTGTCGTTGGACGACACCGCGACCGGCGCCCGCGGCACCTACCCCGCCGAGCGGGTGCAGGAGGCCGTGCCGCTGGACCGGTCGGGCTGGCGCACCGTGCGGGTGCCCGTCTCCGCGTTCCCGGCGGACGTCGACCGGGTGCGGCTGCACGCCGTCGACACCACCGTCGGGCCGGGCGGCTGGGTGGCCGCCGCCGCCCCGCGGGTGGTCACCTCGGCGCCGGTGGTGCCGATGCTGCGCGACGCCGACGGGCCGGTCTACGTGGACTGGTCGATCCTCTGGGCGGCGCCCTGTCTGCGCGACCTGCCCGCCGTCCGGGCCGGTCTGGTGCAGACCCCGCGCTACCTGGTCCTGGGCCCGTCGTCGCTGGGGTTCGCCGTGGACGTGTCCTTCGCCGACGTCGCCGGGGGCAGCTTCGCGGCGATGCGCCGCACCACCACCGAGCAGGTCGTCGCGACCCGGATCGACACTGCCGACGTCCCGGGCCAGGCCGACTGGGGTGCGGTCGTCCGGATCGACACCGACCTCGCCGTCGACGCCTACGACGTCAGCTCGGTCCCGGTGCGCCGTTGGGGCTGGGAGGGCGACCGGAGTCCGATCGGGTACCCCGCCCTCCCGGTGCCCTGACCCCCGTGGGTCGGGGATGTGTCCGGACACATCCCGCCGCAGGTCCATCCGGTGGACGGCTCCTTGCTCCGGACCGGGTATCGCGATCGAATCATGCGGTGATGCGCACCCTGCTTGAGCCGTTCTGGCCCGGTCGGCGCATCGTCGCGTTCGACGAGCTGTGTCGGTGGGCCGCGTAGCGACCCCCGGGCCGCCGCGTGGCCGCCCCGTGCATCGCGCGCGGGTACGACGCCCGCGTCACCGACCACCACTCCGGAGGACCCCGTGTCCGTCACCGACGAACTGCTCGAGAACAACGCCCGCTACGCCGAGAGCTTCTCCGGCCCGCTGCCGCTGCCGCCGGCACGCAAGATCGCCGTCGTCGCCTGCATGGACGCCCGGCTCGACGTCTACCGCATCCTCGGCCTGGCCGAGGGCGACGCCCACGTCATCCGCAATGCGGGCGGCGTCGTCACCGACGACGAGATCCGCTCCCTGACGATCAGCCAGCGGCTGCTGGGGACCGAGGAGATCATCCTCATCCACCACACCGACTGCGGGATGCTGACCTTCACCGACGACGCGTTCAAGGCCTCGATCCGCGACGAGACCGGCATCAAGCCGCAGTGGGCCGCCGAGGCGTTCGACGACCTCGACGAGGACGTCCGCCAGTCGCTCGCCCGGATCCGGACCAACCCGTTCATCCCGCACACCGACGCCGTCCGCGGCTTCGTGTTCGACGTCGCGACCGGGCGGCTGAACGAGGTGAAGTAGGCCCGCCGCACCGCCCGTGCGGTCGTCGCACCCGTCGCGGCGGGTGCGACGACCGCGGCCCGGGTGCGACCGTCGGCGGGCCGCCACCGGGGCCGCGGGGGTCAGGACGGCAGCAGCACCAGCACTGCCGCGCCCGGTGCGCCGGCCTCGCCCAGCAGGTAGGCCGTGCGCTCGACACCGCCCAGGCGTACCCGGGGCCGCCCGAACGCGCCGACCCCGCGGCACTCCCACAGCGGGGCCCGCTCCGGGGCCTCGGCGTGCAGGACGTCGCGGACCCCGCGGGTGCCCGGGGCGGCCGGGTCGAGGTCGGAGGCCATCCGGAACCTGCGGTGCAGTGCGGTGAGCAGCTCGTCGGGGTCGGGGCCGATCCGGGCACGGGCCGCGGGGTCGGCGGCCAGCTGCCACAGCACGTGCCGGCGTCCCGGGTGCCCGTCGGCCGGGCGGCCGATCGCGGCCTCCCAGGCGTCGTTCACCGCGACGACGCCGAGCTGGGCGTCGAGCAGCGCCGCCGGGTCACCGGGCCAGCTCGCGAGCACCGGCAGCAGCTCCTCGGGCGCCGTCGCCGCCGGGGCCGCGCCGTCGCGGGACAGCCGGACCAGGTGTGCGACCCCGGGGGCGTCGATGCCGAGCACCCCGCCGACGGCGGCGAGCACCTCGTCCGAGGCGGTCACCCGGCCCTGTTCGAGCCACGTGTACCAGGTGAGACCGACCCCGGCGAGCGCCGCGACCTCCTCGCGGCGCAGCCCCGGCGTGCGGCGCCGGCCGCGGTCGGGCAGACCGACCGCGGCCGGCGCGACGCGCTCACGGTAGGAGCGCAGGCAGGCGCCGAGTTCCCGGCGGCGGTCGGTCGTCGTCGTGGGCCGCACACGCGCCGACGCCGATCCTGTCACCACGGGTACCCCCATCGGTTCGCTCCTGGTCCGGTCCCGGCCGCCGGCGGACGGTGGACCCCATGATCGGTATCGGTGTCAACCTCGCGGCCGGGCTCGATGATCCCCCACCCGCGAACCTGGTCGAGGAGATCGTGGCGCGGGCGCGGGTGGTGGCCGCCGCCGGGCTGCGCACGGTGTGGCTGCCCCAGGGGTACGGGGCCGACACGCTCACCCTGTACGCCGCCGTCGCCCGCGAGGTCCCCGACGTCGAGCTGGGCGCGTCGGTCGTCGTGGTGCAGCCGCGGCACCCGCGGGTGCTGGCCGCGCAGGCGCTGACCGTGCAGGCGGCGTCCGGTGGGCGGCTCACGCTCGGTCTCGGGGTGAGCCACCCGGGATTGCTGGAGGTGTACGGCATGCCGTTCACGCGGCCGGTGGCCGCGCTGACCGACCACCTCGACGTGCTCGCCCCGCTGCTGCGCGGCGAACGGGTCCCCGGCTCGTCCGGTCCCGGGTCGGACCCGGCGGACACGGCGGTGCCCGGCGCCACGCCCGAGGTCCCGCTGCTGCTCGGTGCGCTGGGCCCGCGGATGCTGCGGCTGGCGGGTGAGCGGACCACGGGCACCATCACCTTCCTCACCGGGCCGCGGACGATCTCCGAGCACGTCCGGCCGCTGCTCGACGCGGCGGCCGCCGGACGGCCGTCGCCGCGGGTGGTCGTCGGGGTGCCGGTGTCGGCGACGACCGCACCGGACCGGGTGCGGGCAGCGGCCGCGGTCGACTACGCGGACTACGCCCGGCTGCCGTCCTACGCCGGGGTGCTGGAACGGGAGGGGCTGGGCTCCCCGGGCGGGCTCGTCGTCGCCGGGGACGAGGACACGATCGCGGCCGGGATCGCCCGCTACGCCGACGCCGGCGCCACCGACCTGCTGGTCAGCCCGCTGGGCGACGCCGCCGAGCGGGCCCGCACCGTGGCCGTACTCGGCCGGATCGCGCGGTCCTGAGCAGTACCGCGCCCGGGCGGTGGCCGTACGCCGGCTGCCCGGTGGCGCCGTGGCGCGCGCTCCCTCGCCCGCCGAGATGCGGCCCAGCGGGCGCACGGGGTCACTCCGCGCCCCCTGAGCTGCATCTCGGCGTCTCCCCCGGGTCCGCCGGGACGCGACGGGCGTGCCGCGTCCCGGCGGGCGGGGATCAGGCGACGCGCGGTCGGCGGCGCAGCGCCGTGCGGGCCGCCGCGAGCTGCTGGGCCACCTCGGCGGTGATCAGCTCGGCGTGCAGGGCGTCGTTGACGGGGTCGCCGCCGCCACGCAGCGCGCGGTGGCGCCGCACGAGGGCGTCGAGCCCGTCGAGCAGCTGGGTACCCGGATCGGTGGTGGGCAGGGTCGGAACGCTCATGGGATGTCTCCTGGTGACGTGGCTGTCGGGGTCGATCGGCCGCGACGACACAGCGTCGAGGAGATCCGCACGTAGTCGATGTGACGCCGCCGGGACAGGACGGTGCGGGTCACGACACCACCCCCGCCCGTCTACCGGCGATCGCAGCGAGCAGCTCTGCGGTGTACTCGTCCTGCGGATCGTCGAACAGCTCCGCGGTGGGCCGCAGCTCGCGGAGCCGTCCGTCGCGCAGGACGCCGGTACGGTGCGCGACCCGCCGCACCACGGCGAGGTCGTGCGAGATGAACAGGTAGGACAGGCCGTCGCGCTGCTGCAGCTCGGCGAGCAGCTCCAGCACCTGGGCCTGCACCGAGACGTCGAGCGCGGACACCGGCTCGTCGGCGACGACGAGGTCCGGCGAGAGCGCGAGCGCGCGGGCGATCGCGACCCGCTGGCGCTGTCCCCCGGACAGCTCCTCGGGCCGCCGGTCGAGCACCCCGGCCGGCAGCGCGACCCGGTCGACGAGCTCCGCGGCCCGGTCGGCCTGCTCGGCGGCCGACCCGACGGAGAACGCCCGCAGCGGCTCGGTGACGATCTCGCGGACGGCGAACCGGGGGTCCAACGAGGCGTAGGGGTTCTGGTAGATCAGCTGGGCGCGGCGGCGCAGCTGACGCCACGCCTCGCCGCGGACGCGGGTGACGTCCTCGCCGTCGAGGAGCACCTGCCCGGAGGTGGGGTCCTCCAGGCGCAGCAGCAGCCGCGCCGTCGTCGACTTGCCCGAGCCGGACTCCCCGACCAGCGCGACGGTCTCGCCGCGGGCGATCGTGAACGACACCCCGTCCACGGCGCGGTGGGTGCGCCGCGTCCAGGACCCTCGCGCCCGCGGCAGCGGGAACTCCTTGACCAGGTCGCGGACCTCGGCGACCGGGGTCCCCGCCGTGTCGACGGGCGGCAGCACCGGCGGGGCGGTGATCGCGAGACCGGGGGCGGCGGCGAGCAGCTCCCGGGTGTAGGGGTCCTGCGCCCCGGCGAGCAGCTCGGCCGGGGTGCCCTGCTCGACGACCCGACCGTGCCGCATCACGACGATCCGGTCGGCCCGGTCGGTGGCGACGGCGAGGTCGTGGGTGATCAGCAGCAGCGCGGTGCCCCGCTCGCGGCGCAGCGCGTCGAGGTGGTCGAGGATCCGGCGGGCGACGGTCGCGTCCAACGCGCTGGTCGGCTCGTCGGTGACGACCAGCGAGGGTCCGGCGGCGAGGGCGATCGCGATGAGCACCCGCTGGCGCATCCCGCCGGACAGCTGGTGGGGGTACTGCCCGGCGCGGGTCCCCGGATCGTCGAGACCGGCCGCGGCCAGCAGCTCGACGGCGCGGGCCGCGGCCGTGCGGCGGTCGGCGAGCCCGTGGGCGCGCAGGCCCTCGGCGACCTGCACACCGACCTTCTGCACGGGGTTCAGCGCGACGCCCGGGTCCTGCGGGATGAACCCGATCCGGGCTCCGCGCACCGACCGGTAGGCGCGCTCGGACAGCCCGGTGAGGACGGTGCCGTCGAGTGCGACCGTGCCCGCGGTGACCGACCCTGCGGCGGGCAGCAGCCCGAGCACCGCGGAGGCCAGGGTGGTCTTGCCCGACCCGGACTCCCCGACGACGGCGACGACCTCCCCGGGCGCGACGGTCAGGTCGACGCCGCGCACGGCGTGCACCGTCCCGCCACCTCCGGCGTAGGCGACCTCCAGGCCCGTCACCTCCAGCAGGGCGCTCATGCCGACCGCCTCCACTCGCCGTCCAGGGCCCGGGCGATCCGGTTGACCGACAGCACGGTCGCGGCGATGACGAGGCCCGGCATCGCGCACACCCACCAGGCGACGGCCAGGTAGTTCCGGCCGTCGGCGACCAGCGAGCCCCACTCCGAGGCCGGTGGCGGGGCGCCGTAGCCGAGGAAGCTCAGCGCGGACACCGCGAGGATCGCCAGCCCGAACTCCAGCACAGCGAGCACGGCGACCGGTCCGGCCGCGTTGGGCAGGACGTGCCGCCACAGCGAGACGTACCAGCGGGTGCCGACGGCGCGGGCGGCCTCGACGTAGAGGGCGCGGCGCACCCGCAGGGTCTCGGCCCGCATCACCCGGGCGAAGCTCCCGACGCTCGCCACGCCGACCGCGATCGCCACCTTCACCGTGCCGAAGCCGAGCGCGGTGATGAGCGCGAGCGACAGCAGGATCGCCGGGATGGCGAGCAGCACGTCGACGCCGCGCATGAGGACCTCGTCGACCCAGCCACCGGCGAACCCGGCGACCAGCCCGATCAGCCCGCCCGCGACGAGCGCGACGGCGACCGCGATCACCGTGGCCTGCAGCGACAGCGAGGCGCCGTGCACGACGCGGGTCCACACGTCGCGGCCGAGGTGGTCGGTGCCGAACCAGTGGCCCGGTCCGGGCGGGGACAGCCGGCGTGCGGTGTCGCCGACGGCGGGGTCGCCGGGGGCGAGCAGCGACGGCACGAACGCCGCGGTCAGCACCAGCAGCACGATCGCCGCGGCGAGCACGAGCCCGGGCCGGGCCCGCAGGAGGCGGCCGAGCCGGGCCGCCGGGCGGCGCGGGGCCGGAACCGGCTCCGCGCCGGGCGCGGGAGCCGGGGTGGCCAGGTCGCGGTCGAGCAGGGTCATCGGGAGCTCCCGGAGGCGACGGCGACCCGCGGGTCGAGCAGCGGGTAGGCCAGGTCGACGAGCAGGTTGACCACGACGAACGCGAGTGCCGCGAACAACACGATGCCCTGCACGACGGGGATGTCCTGCGCCCCGACGGAGGCGACGGTGAGCCGGCCCAGACCGGGGCGGGTGAACACCGTCTCGACGACGACGGACCCGGCGAGCACGTTGCCGACGACGTAGCCGAGGACGGTGAGGGCGGGGATCGCGGCGTTGCCCAGCGCGTGGCGCAGGTGCACCGCGGCCTCGCCGACGCCCTTGGCGCGGGCGGTGGTGACGTAGGGCGAGTCCAGTGCCTGGCCGAGGCTCTTGGCCAGCACCTGGGCGACGAGCGCGCCGGTCGGGAGCCCGAGGGTGACCGCGGGCAGCACCAGCGACTCCGGACCGCGGTCGCCGACCGACGGCAGCCAGCCGAGGGAGAACGAGAACAGCTGCACCAGCATCAGCCCGACCCAGAACACCGGCAGCGACACCGCCAGCGACGGCAGCGACGCCAGCACCTGCCGCAGCCACGGCGACCGGACCCAGGTCGCCGCGACGGCGACCGCGGTGCCCGCGACGACCGCCACGACCAGCCCGGCCGCGGCGATCTGCAGGGTCGGCGGGAGCGCCTCGGCGACGGCGGTCCGCACGTCCTGCCCGCTGACGAAGGAGGTCCCGAGGTCACCGTGCAGCGCGGCCCACAGCTTGGTCACGTACTGCACCGGCAGCGGCTGGTCCAGGCCGTAGCGGGCGCGCGGGGCGGCGAGCTCGGCCGGGGAGACCGGCTCGCCGTCCGACGCCGACGCCATGGTCGCGACCGGGTCACCGGGCAGCAGGTACAGCACGACGAAGCTGACCGTCCACGCCGCCCACAGCACGACGGCGGCGAGCCCGAGGCGGCGCAGCAGGTAGGGAAGGGTCATCGCGCGTCGGACTTCCAGGCGTCGTGGAGCTGGATGCGCGAGGACGCGTCGAACGCGACCCCGTGCGCGTCCGGGCCGACGCCGAGCACCGTGGTGAGCTCGACGACGGGCGCGGTGTCGAAGCGCTGCGCGAGCAGCGCCTGCGCCTGCCCGACGAGTGCCGCACGCCGCGCGGGGTCCACCGTCGCGGCCTGGGCCAGCAGCGGTGCCTGCAGCGGCCCGTCGGGCAACCGGTACCGGTTGACTCCGTCGGTGCCGTAGGTCGACCGCAGGATGTCCGGGTCGGCCCGGGTCAGGTTGCCCCACGCGGCGACGAAGTCACCGCCGTCGAGGACGGCCTGGGTCTCGGCGATCTGGACCTCGCGCAGCGCCACGTCGATCCCGATCCGGCGCAGCTGCTGCTGGATCAGCTCCAGCGCGGGCTTGGTCGTGCCGATGTTCTGCGCGAAGGTCAGCGGCACGGTCAGCCGCTGCCCGCCCTTGGCACGGATGCCGTCCGGACCGGGCACCCAGCCGGCGCGGTCGAGGGCGGCGGTCGCGGCGGCCGGGTCGTAGCCGACGAGCGCGGACTGGTCGGCGTAGGACGGCGTCGTCGACGACAGCGGGCTCGTCGCCGCGCGGGTCTGGCTCGGGTACACCGCGGCGACGACCTCGTTGCGGTCGATGCCCCGGCTCACCGCCTCCCGGACGGCGGCGTCGGCACCCAGCGGCGTGCCCTGGTTGAACGTGATCCCGAACGGCAGGCCGGGGTTCGGCCGGGCCGGGAGCTGCACGCCCGCCGCGGTGAGCGGGGCCTCGTCCTGCTGGCCGACGCTGGCGATCGCGTCGACCTCGCCGGACTGCACGCTGCCCGCCCGCACCCCGGACTCGGGGACGACGCGGAACTCGGCCCGGTCGAGCCAGGCCTCGCCGGGGTGGGTGAACAGCTGCGAGCCCCAGTCGTAGCCGGCCCGCTTGGCGAGCACGGTGACGTCGTTCTTGGCGTAGCGCTCGAGGGTGAACGGCCCGGAGCCGACGACGCCCGCGCAGCGCTCGTCGTCGGAGCGGGCGGCGCTGGCCGGGGAGAGCAGGCCGAGGCTGTGGGTGGAGGTGCCCTGCAGGAACTGCACGTTGGGCCGGGAGAACCGGACGGTGAACTCGGTCGGGCTCGCGACGTCGGTGCCGACGTACCCGGCCAGGTAGCCCTTGGGCAGGCTGCCGCGGGCGCCGAGCGAGCCGACCCGGTCGAAGTTGGCCTTGACCGCGGCCGCGTCGACCGGGGCGCCGTCGGAGAAGGTCGCGCCCTGGCGCAGCGTGAAGGTCCAGGCGGTGGCGTCGGCGTTCGACGACCAGCGGGTCGCCAGCCACGGCACGATCGCCCCGGTGGACGGGTCCTGGTCGGTGAGCGAGTCGACGATCTGGCGCAGCGAGTAGATCGAGTAGTTGCTCTGCACCTGCTGCGGGTCGGCGCAGCCCTGGTCCGAGGACACCGCGAACACCAGGGTGCCGCCAGGACGGGGCGGCCCGACATCGTCACCGGCGCCACCGGCGCCCGATCCGCAGGCCGTGAGGACCAGCGCGGTGGCGGCGAGCAGCACCGCGCAGCGGCCGGCGGTCACGCCCCGCCCGGACCCGAACCGGCGGCTCACGCCGTCACAGCCGGGGTGTGGCGCTCGCCGAACCGCGACGGGTGCGCGAGACCGAGGTTCTCCCGCAGCGTCGCGCCCGGGGTGTAGTCGGTCCGGAACACCCCGCGCTCCTGCAGGATCGGCACCACCCGGTCGACGATCTCGTCGAGGCCGGTCGGGCTGACGTGGGAGCCGAGGATGAACCCGTCGGAGGCGTCGTTCTGGACGTAGCGGTCGATCTCGTCGGCCACGTGCTCGGGGGTCCCGACGAACACGGCGCGGTCGAACACGTGCTTGACCGTCTCGCGCAGCGAGTACCCGTGGGCGTCGGCGAGCTCGCGCCAGGCGGCGACCGTGGCGTGCGCGTCCTGGGTCAGCGGGGCCCGGCCCTCGATCCACTTCGGGGCCTCGGGGGTGGGCTCGACGTCGGGCAGCGGCCCGTCCGGGTCGTAGCCGGACAGGTCGCGGTTCCAGACCATCTCGGCCAGCACGATCGAGGTCCACGGGTCGACCTGCTGGTCGTGGATGTACTCGTGACGCTCGCGGGCCTCGGCGTCGGTGTCGCCGAGCACGACGCCGGCGCTGGGCAGGATCCGCACCTCGTCGGGGTCGCGGCCGGCCTTGCGGACCCGGGCCTTGACGTCGTCGTAGAAGGCGCGGGCCTCGTCGAACTTCTGGTACCGGGAGAAGATCGCGTCGGCGGACGCGGCGGCGAAGTCGCGACCGGCCGGGGACTCGCCGGCCTGCAGCACGACGGGGTGGCCCTGCGGGCTGCGCGGGGTGGTGAAGCGCCCGGCGATGTCGAACTGGTTGCCCGAGACCGCGAAGTCGCCGACGTGGCCGTCGCGCAGGAAGGTGCCCGACGCGGGGTCGGCGACGACGGCGTCGGAACCCCAGGAGTCCCAGAGCGCCCGGACCGCGGCGAGGGTCTCCCCGGCACGCTCGTAGCGCTGGTGGTGGCCGAGGTAGGCGCCGCGGCGGAAGTTCTCGCCGGTGGGGGCGTCGGAGCTGGTGACGACGTTCCACGCCGCGCGCCCGCCGGAGAGGATGTCCAGCGTCGCGAACCTGCGGGCCAGCTCGTAGGGCTCGTTGAAGGTGGAGTTGATCGTCCCGGCCAGACCGATGTGCTCGGTGACCGCGGCCAGCGCGGCGAGCACGGTGAAGGTGTCCGGGCGTCCGACGACGTCCTGGTCGAAGATCTCCCCGCCGCGGGTGCGCAGCCGCAGGCCCTCGGCGAGGAAGAGCAGGTCGAGGCGCCCGCGCTCGGCGGTGCGCGCCCAGTGCTCGAACGACTCCCAGGCGATGTGGCTGCCCGAGGCCGGGTCGCTCCAGACGGTGTCGTGGTTGACGCCCGGGAAGTAGGCGCCGAGCACGATCTGCTTCCTGTTGCTCATGCGGTGGCTCCGGAGAAGGTCGGGACGACGGCGGACCCGGCCCCGGCGGCGTAGCGGCTGGCGGGCCTGGGCAGCCCGAAGCGCTCGCGCAGGGTGGTCTCGCCGTAGGCGGTGCGGAACGCGCCGCGGGACTGCAGCTCGGGGACCAGGCCGTCGACGACGGCGTCGAGGTCGGTCGGCAGGACGGCCGGGCGCAGCCGGTAACCGTCGAGCCCGGCGCGGCGCCAGGACAGCAGGGTGTCGGCGAGCCCGGCGGGGGTGGTGGCGAGGATCGGGGCGTCGGAGGAGAGCGGGTCGAGTGCGTCGAGCCGGGCGAGCCGTTCGCGGGCGACGCGCTGGGTGTCGGCGAGCACCACGACCACGTCGCCGAGGATGCGCAGCGGCGGCGCGGTGCGGCCCGCCGCGGCCTCGGCGGAGCGGACCTGGGCGACGATGCGGGCGGCGTCGTCGGCGTCGTGCGGGGTGGTGGCCACGACGTCGCCGACCCGGGCGGCGAGCAACGCCGGCTCGTAGCCGTGGGCCAGCGACAGGACCAGCGGCTGGCCCTGCGGCGGACGCGGCACGATCGAGGGGCCGGCGACGCCGAAGTGCTCCCCGGCGAAGTCGACCCGGTGCAGCTTGTCGCGGTCGACGAAGCGCCCGGTGAGCGCGTCGCGGATCTCGGCGTCGTCCTCCCAGGAGTCCCACAGCCGGCGGACGACCTCGACGACGTCGGCGGCCTCCCCGAACAGCTCGGCGACCAGCGCGCGGCCGGCCGGGGTGTCGAGGTCGGCGCGGCGCAGCCCGGGGACGGTGCGGCGCCCGAAGTGGGCGGCCTCGTCGGCGCGGACCGAGGTCTGCACCCGCCAGCCGGCACGGCCGTGGCTGTCGTGGTCGAGGGTGGCCAGCGCGGACGCGACGTGGAACGGCTCGGTGTGGGTGGTGGTGACAGTCGGGACCAGCCCGATCCGCGACGTCAGCGGGGCGAGGAAGGCGGCGACCAGCGAGGCGTCGAGGCGTCCCTGGACCCGGTCGGTGCGGCGCTGTGCCCCGTGGAGGTGGTCCCCGGACTGCAGGCCGAACCCGTCCTCGATCGTGAGCAGGTCGAACAGCCCGCGCTCGGCGGTGCGGGCGAGGTCGGCCCAGTAGCGCGCGGTGAACAGCTCGCCGGGCCGGGTCCCGGGCTCGCGCCAGGCGGCGGGGTGCCAGCCGGCGCCGTCGAGCGCGACGGCCAGGTGCAGCGGCCGGCCTGAGGTGTCCGTTGTGGACATGAGGGCATCGCTTCCTCGTCGCACGGGGTGCGACGGAACGGGTGGGACGTCACGGGGGCGGACGCCACCGCCGACGGGGCGCCGACGGGGCGAGGCGCAGCGCGGGACGGGGCGGTGTCAGGCCCGACAGGTCGCGCCGGCCACCCGCATCAGGTCGACGTGGCGCCGGTACCGAGGGTGGTGCGCGCCGCGCACCTGCTCCGCGATCGACCGCATGATCTCCTCCATCGAACCCGGCTGGAGCACCCGCACCCGCTGATGCGGGGGGTTGCTGCGGCGTCGTCGAGCCGGGTCTCTCGGCCGCTCCGGATGGTGTGCACCCCGACTGTAGGGAGCCCGTGCCCGATGGTGTCAACCCGCGGAGCCGGCCCAGTGATCCCCGCCGCACCGAAGCTCCCGACCGGCGGAATCGGGATGCCTAACCGGCTCGACCTGTCCGGACAAGCCGGTCGCTTTCCTGGGGGGGTGGACACCAGGTTGTCCGGAGAGGTGACCACGACGCACCCTGGTCGGGTGACGACGAGCCGACGGAGGCCCTCGCGCCCCCACCGGTTCGCAGGGGGTGCGACCGAGCCCTCCCCCCACCAGCCGGCCCGAGCCGCACGGCGTGCGGTGCCGGTGCGTCCGACCGGCCTCGAGCCGTTCTGGCCGAGCCGGCGCGCCCCCGCCTACAGCGAGCTCTGTCGCTGACCGAGCCGTACCGGTCCCCGCTCTTCCGCGGACGGTAACGCCACACGTCCGGCGTCCGACGCATCCGCCGGAACCGGGATCGCCCGCCGGACACCGGTCCGGCCCGCCACCCGTCCTGCATCCCGGCACGCCGTCCCGGCCGGCCGGACCCGGCGCGCCGCGGTCGTCCCGACCGCCCACCGCCCACCACGGAAGGACCCCGTCCCGCGATGTCCCCGCACGTCCTGCGCCCCGGCTCCCGGGTGCGCACCGCCGCCGTCCTGCTCGCGCTGCTGACCGCGCTCGGACTCATGGCCGGCTGCTCCCGCGCCGCCGAGAGCACCACCGCCGCAGGTGCCACCTCCCCCGCCGCCGAGGTCCGCGTCGGCTACTTCCCGAACATCACCCACGCCCCCGCGCTGGTCGGGGTGAAGCAGGGCCTGTTCGCCAAGGAGCTGGGCAGCACGAAGCTCACCACCCAGACCTTCAACGCCGGCCCGGACCAGGTCAACGCCTTGCTCGGCGGCTCGATCGACGTCGCGTTCATCGGCTCCGGCCCGGCGATCAACGCCTTCACCAAGTCGAACGGCGAGGCGGTGCGTCTGGTCGCCGGCTCCACCTCGGCCGGGGCCCAGCTGGTGACCAGCCCGGACATCACCTCGCCCGAGCAGCTCAAGGGCAAGATCATCGCGACGCCGCAGCTGGGCAACACCCAGGACATCGCCTTCAAGACCTGGCTCGAGGAGAACAACCTCCCGATCGGGGACGGCCCGGACGCGGTGACCGTCCAGAACATCGACAACCCACAGACCCTCGACCTGTTCAAGCAGGGCAAGCTCGCCGGCGGGTGGCTGCCCGAGCCGTGGAGCTCGCGCCTGGTCGACGCCGGCGCGAAGGTGCTGGTCGACGAGAAGTCCCTGTGGCCGGACGGGAAGTTCCCGACCACCGTCGTCATCGCCCGGACCGAGTTCCTGCAGCAGCACCCCCAGACCGTCGAGGCGATCCTGCGCGGCGAGCAGGCCGCCATCTCCTTCATCCGCAGCGACCCGGCGCAGGCCAAGACCGTGTCCAACGCCGCGATCGGCGAGATCACCGGCAAGCCCCTGGCCGCGAACATCCTCGACCGCGCCTTCACCGAGCTGTCCTTCGACACCGACCCGCTCGCCTCGACCTTCCCGCAGCTGGCGAAGGACTCCGTCACCGCCGGCATCGCGCAGAGCGAGGCGAACCTGACCGGTTTCCTCGACCCGACCGCGATCGACGCGGTCCGCACCAGCTCCGGGGAGGCCGCCGTGGACCCGGCCGGTCTCGCCGCCGCGAACTGACCATCCCGACCGACGAGGGGAACCACCGATGACCGTCGACCTCACCACCCGGCGCCCCCCGGCCCGCGACACGGCCGTGGAGCTGTCGGGGGTCGCCAAGACCTTCGGCACCGGCCCCGGGGCGGTGACCGCGCTCAACGGGATCGACCTGCGGGTCGGCGACGGCGAGTTCGTCTGCGTGCTCGGTGCCTCCGGCTGCGGCAAGTCGACGCTGCTCAACCTGCTCGCCGGGCTCGACGAGCCGACCGCGGGCGAGGTCGCGGTGGGGTCCGCCCGACCGTCGTTCATGTTCCAGGAGGCCGCGCTCATGCCGTGGCTGACCGCGCTGCGCAACGTCGAGCTGCCGCTCAAGCTCGCCGGGCACGGCCGGGCGGCCCGGCGTGAGCGGGCCGAGGAGCTGCTCACCCTGGTCCGCCTGGAGGGCGTGGGCGGGAAGCGGCCGCACGAGCTGTCCGGTGGCATGCGCCAGCGCGTGTCGCTGGCCCGGGCGCTCGCCGCCGCGACCGGACTCGGCGACGAGCCCGGCACCGGCGGGCTGCTGCTGATGGACGAGCCGTTCGCCGCACTCGACGCGATCACCCGAGACGTGCTGCAGGGCGAGCTCCTGCGGGTCTGGCGGGCCACCGGCACGACGATCGTGTTCGTCACCCACGACGTGCGCGAGGCGGTCCGGCTGGCCGAGCGGGTCGTGCTGCTGTCCTCGCGTCCCGGCACCGTGGTCCGCGAATGGTCGGTGCCCGCCGACGGACACGACGCCGAGGCCCAGGCCGAGCTGCACGACGACATCACCGGACGACTGCGGCAGGTGATCACCAGCCATGCCGCGTGAGGACTCCTCGATGACGGTCGTCGACAACGACCGGGACTCCGCCGCCGCGGTAGCCGGGCTCGACGCCCTCGACACCCCGGTCGAGCGCACCACCCCGTGGTGGCAGCGGTTCCTGCGGACCTGGCTGCCACCGCTGGTCGCGCTCGTCCTGATCGTCCTGGTCTGGCAGATCGTCTGGGCCTCGGCGGTCACGCCGGAGTACAAGCTGCCCGCACCGGGGGCGGTGGCCGACGCGTTCGGCGCGACGGTCGCCAGCGGCGAGATCTGGTCGATCCTGTGGACCTCGATCAGCCGGGCCGCGCTCGGCTTCCTGCTCGCCCTGGTGATCGCCACCCCGCTCGGCGTCCTGGTCGCCAAGGTGCCGGTGATCCGGTCAGCGATCGGCCCGCTGCTCACCGGCCTGCAGTCGCTGCCGTCGGTGGCCTGGGTGCCGGCCGCGGTGCTGTGGTTCGGGCTGACCAACGCCACGATCTTCTTCGTCGTGCTGCTCGGCTCGGTGCCCTCAATCGCCAACGGCCTGGTGGCGGGGATCGACCAGGTGCCGCCGATCCTGCCGCGGGCCGGCCAGGTGCTGGGCGCCACGGGCTACCAGATGGCCCGCTACGTGCTGCTCCCCGCGGCGCTGCCCGGCTACCTCGCCGGCTGCAAGCAGGGCTGGGCGTTCTCCTGGCGCTCGCTGATGGCCGCGGAGATCATCGCCGCCGGCCCGGCGCTGGGGGTCGGGCTCGGCGCCTACCTGAAGAACGGCGCCGACGTGAACGACATCGCCCAGGTGTTCGCCGCGATCCTGCTGATCCTCATCGTCGGCATCGGGGTGGAGCTGCTGGTCTTCCGCCCTCTGGAGCGACGGGTGCTGCGGGCCCGGGGGCTCGCCCTCACCGTCTGACCCGCCGGCACCCGAGCGGGCCGTCCGTACGCACCCCGTACGGACGGCCCGCTCGTGCCGTGCGCTGCCGGGTGTCCGGACGGGCGATCAGAACCGTTCCCACCAGCCGAAACGCCGTGACCCCAATCCCAACTCCAGGGGTTGGGTTTCGGACGCGGGCCGGTTACCGTCACCGTATGTCCGTTCCGGTTCCGCTGACCACGCGCGCGCACATCGACCTCGCGCGCGTCGCGTCGGCGCTCTGTCGGTCCTGACACCGGTCCCGCCGCGCCGCGCCGCCGACCGCACCGCCCGGCCGACCGCGGCACCCGACGGCGACCGCGACCGCACCACCGGCGAACCACGACCGCGGTGCCGGCCCGGCGCCCGGCCCACCGGGACGGTTCCCGCCGGAGTCCACCTCGTTCCGGGGTGGTGCGGCGGTTCCCCACAGTGCCGACGCACCGGACCCACCGAGGCGCCGGACCGCCCGGCAGCACTGATCCCACCGGCCGACGCGAGGGCACCGACCCCACCGTGCCGCCCTGCGCGTCGAGCCACGGCGTGCCGGCACCGCCGGCGCCCCACCCGCACCCGACCCGCCCGGCGACGGCCCACCCGCACCACACCGCCACGTCCGTCCGGCACCGACCTCCGCACCAGACCTCCGCGTCCGGCATCCGCATCCGGCATCCGCACCGCCCGAGCCGCACCGGCGACCCGGGCCGGTCGGGCATGCCCTCCGAGCCCCAGGAGCCCCCATGACGACCACCTCCGAACGGGAGCGCACCAGCTCCCCACCCGAGGTCGAGACCCTCCGCACCCGCCACACCCGAGGCCCGGACCGGGTGCCCCGCTGGGTGGTCAAGACCGCCTCCCCGGTCGTGCTCATCGTGCTGTGGCAGGTGCTGTCGCGCACGGGGGTCCTCCCCCGCGACGTCCTCGCCTCGCCCGCGACCGTCGCGGTCACCGCCGCCGAGATGTGGGCCGACGGCGCGCTGCAGAGTGCGGTGGCCGTGTCGAGCGTGCGGGTGCTGTCCGGCATCGCGATCGGCCTCGTCGCCGCCGTGCTGCTCGCCACCCTGTCCGGGCTGTTCCGCCGCGGCGAGGACGTGATCGACGCGCCCGTGCAGATGCTGCGGACGGTGCCCGTCATCGGGCTCATCCCGCTGCTGATCATCTGGTTCGGCATCGGCGAGGAACCCAAGATCGCGCTCATCGCGCTCGCCGTGACCTTCCCGCTCTACATGAACCTGTTCGGCGGGATCCGCAACGTCGACGCGACCCTCGTCGAGGCCGCCCGCACCCTGGGGCTCGGCTGGTTCGGCCAGGTCCGCCACGTGATCCTGCCCTCGGCGATGCCCCAGTTCCTGGTCGGTCTGCGCTACGCGCTGGGCACCGCGTGGCTCGCCCTGGTCTTCGGCGAGACGATCAACGCCACCTCCGGGATCGGCTACGAGATGAACACCGCCCGGGAGTTCTTCCAGACCGACGTGATCGTCGTCTGCCTCGCGCTCTACGCGGTGCTCGGACTGGTCGGCGACCTCGTCGTGCGCACCCTGGAGAGGGGGCTGCTGTCGTGGCGACCGGCGTTCAGCGGACGGTGAGCACCACCGCGCGACCCGTGTCGGTCCGTGGCCTCGGCCGGCACTTCGGTGACCGGGCCGTCCTGACCGACCTCGACCTGGACATCGAGCCCGGACAGTTCGTGGCGCTGCTCGGGGCCTCGGGCTGCGGCAAGTCCACCCTGCTGCGGATCCTGGCCGACCTCGACAACGACGTCAGCGGCGAGGTCACCGTCGCCCGCCGACGGGCCGTCGGGTTCCAGGCGCCGCGTCTGCTGCCGTGGAAGAAGGTGTGGCGCAACGTCGTGCTCGGCCTGCCCGGGCGCCCCGACCGCGCCCGCGCCGAGGCCGCCCTGACCGAGGTCGGCCTCGCCCACCGCACCGACGTGTGGCCCAAGGTCCTCTCCGGCGGCGAGGCCCAGCGCGCGGCGCTGGCCCGCGCCCTCGTCCGTGACCCGGACCTGCTGCTGCTCGACGAGCCGTTCTCCGCGCTCGACGCGCTCACCCGGATCACCGCCCGCGGGCTCGTCGACGAGCTGTGGCAGCGCCACCGGTGCGCGGTGCTGCTCGTGACCCACGACGTCGAGGAGGCGCTCGTGCTCGCCGACCGCGTCCTGGTGATGGACGGCGGCCGGATCGCGCACGACGCGCCGGTGGATCTCCCCCGCCCCCGCGACGTCACCGACCCCGACTTCCAGCGCCTGCGTGCCGACCTGCTCGGCCGCCTCGGCGTGCACCGACCCCAGGAGCGCACATGAGCATCGAGTTCATCGGCATGATCGGGACCCAGGAGGTCTCGGAGATCCTGCCGGCCACCGGCCCGGTCCTCGACCCGGCGCTCGTGCGCCGGTTCGCCGCCGTCCACGAGGAGGCCGGCTTCGACAAGGTCCTCATCGGCCACTCGTCGTCCACCCCGGACGGGCTGCAGGTCGCCGCGTACGCGGCCGCGCACACCGACCGGCTCGGCTTCCTCGTCGCGCACCGGCCCGGCTTCACCGCCCCCACCCTGGCCGCCCGCCAGTACGCGACGCTCGACCACTTCAGCGGCGGTGGCCGGGTCGCGATGCACGTCATCTCCGGGGGCAGCGACACCGACCAGCGCCGCGACGGCGACTGGCTCGGCAAGGACGAGCGCTACGCCCGCACCGACGAGTACCTCTCGGTCGTGCGCCGGGCCTGGACCGAGCGCGAGCCCTTCGACCACGCCGGCGAGCACTACCGGGTCGCCGGGGTCGCCCAGGAGATCCGCCCGCTCGGCCCGATCCCGGTGTACTTCGGCGGGTCCTCCGAGGCCGCGTACCGGGTGGGCGGGCGGCACGCCGACGTCTTCGCACTGTGGGGCGAGCCGCTGGCCGGGACCGCCGAGCAGATCGCCCGGGTGCACGAGGCCGCCCGCGCCGCGGGCCGCTCCGAGCTGCCCCGGATCAGCGTGTCGTTCCGCCCGATCCTCGGCGACACCGAGGAGCAGGCCTGGGCCCGCGCCCACGACGTCCGCGACCGGATCGTCGCCGCCCGCGGCGGGCACGGCTCGTTCACCGGCACCCGGATGCGCGAGCCGGGGGCCCCGGCCAACGTCGGGTCGCAGCGCCTGCTCGCCGCCGCCGAGGCCGGGGAGCTGCACGACCGCTGCCTGTGGACGGCCACCGCGGCGGCCTCCGGCGCGGCCGGGAACTCCACCGCCCTGGTCGGCACACCGGACACCGTCGCCGCGGCGCTCGCCGACTACGTCGACATCGGCGTCAGCACGCTGCTCATCCGCGGCTACGACCCGATCGACGACGCCCGCCGCTACGGCCGCGAGCTGCTGCCCGCCGTGCGCGCCGAGCTCGCCCGACGCGGCGCGGCCGCCGGGGTGGGGGTCCCCGCGTGAGCGCACCCGCCACCACCGGCACGGTGTGGACCCCCGAGGGGACCTCGCGCGGCACCGTCGCCGTCCTGACCGGCCGGGGCGAGCACCCCGGCCTCTACGCCCGCCTCGGGCGGCGGCTCGCCGTCGACGGGTGGACCCTCGCCGTGCCCGCTCCCGGTGCCGGGGCCGACGAGGTCACCGCCGCACTGGCCGGCGCGACCGGGGCCCGGGTGCTGCTCGGGTCCGACACCGGCGCGCTGCGCGCCTGGGAGCTGGCCGGGGCCGTCCGCCCGGACGGGCTCGTGCTGGCCGGGCTGCCCACGGGCGCCCCGGGCGAGCCGCCCGCGGACCGGGCCGGGGAGCTCGACGCCCGGACCGCCTGCCCGGTGCACCGCGGGCTCCTCGAGTCCGACCCCGACTTCGCCTGGAGCGCGCTCGCGCAGGTCCCGCCCCCGCCGCCGTCCGACCCGCTGCCCGACGCGGCGGTGCTGTGGCTGCACGGCGACGCCGACCCGGTCGCCCCGGTCGCCGGGATCCGGTCGCTGGCCCGTCCGGGCGACGACGTGGCCGTCGTCGACGACGGGGTGCACGACGTGCTGAACGACCAGTTCCACCGGATCGTCGCCGCGCGGCTCGTGCAGTTCCTCGAACGCCTCGCCAAGGGTGCCCGCTTCGCCGAGGAGGCGCCGCCCGCCGCGGCGGGGCCCGCCCCCGGTCGCGCCGCGCCGCTGAACGTCTCCGCGCGGCTCGACCACGCGATGCGCGCACTCGCCGAGCTCGTCGCCGCCGACGGTGCGACCGTCACCTGCGACGCGATGGCCCGCGCCCGAGGTGTCCCGCTGAACTCCCTGGTCAACGTGATGCTCGCGCTGCGCCGGGCCGGTCTGGTGACCAGCCGTCGCGGCTGCGAGGGCGGCTACCGGCTGGCCCGCCCGGCCGCGGAGATCACCGTCGCCGACGTCGTGCGCGCCACCGAGGGCTCGATCGCCTCGGTCCGCGACACCGGTCCGGCCGCCCCGCTGTGGGCGGACCTGGAGCGCACCGTCGCGGACTTCCTGACCACCCGCACCCTGACCGCCCTGGAGGGCGATACCCGGTGACCACGCACCCGCACGGGACCGACCCGTTCCACCCCGACCTCGCCCCCACGCCGCCCGACCACGCCAGGGTGCACCTGGTCCGCGGCTCGGAGCTGTCCGCCGACACCGCCCAGACCAGCGGGATGTCCCGCCGCGAGGCGGTGAGCGGGCGGACCGTCGGCTCCTCGAAGCTCTGGACCGGCGAGACCCACGTCGCCCCCGCCACCAACTCCGGCGACCACCACCACGGTGAGGCCGAGACCTCCATCTACGTCGTCTCCGGCCGGCCCCGGTTCGTCTTCCACGACGGCACCGGCGAGGTCGTCCTGCAGACCGAGCCCGGCGACTACGTGTTCGTGCCGCCGTGGGTCCCGCACCGCGAGGAGAACCCCGACCCCGAGGTGCCGGCCGTCGTGGTCATCTCCCGCAGCACGCAGGAGGGGATCGTCGTGAACCTGCCCTCGCTCACCCCGCTCACCGACCCGGAGACCACCCCGTGACCCGCCGTCCGCTGCTCGCCCTGCCCGCCCTGCTCGCCGCGCTGGCGCTGCTGCTGACCGGCTGCTCCGGAGCCGCCGACGACGGCCCGGTCGACCTGTCGCAGGTCACCCTGCGGGTCGGCGACCAGGCCGGCATCCAGCAGGCCCTGCTCAACGCCTCCGGCGCGCTCGACGGCGCGCCGTACCGGGTCGAGTGGGCACAGTTCCCGGCGGCCGCGCCGCTGCTGGAGGCGCTGCGCAGCGAGGCGATCGACGTCGGCGTCGCCGGCGACGCACCCACCCTGACCGCGCTGTCCTCCACCGACCGCATCAAGATCGTCGAGGCGACCCGGTCCCCCAGCCAGGGCGGGCTGGCGCTGCTCGTGCCGAAGGACTCGCCGATCCGGTCGGTCGCCGACCTGCGCGGGAAGACGGTCTCGCCGACCACCCAGGGCAGCATCGGGCACTACCTGCTGCTGCGCGCGCTGGAGGAGGCCGGGGTGCGGCCGGACGAGGTCACCATCTCGTTCCTGCAGCCGGTCGACGCCGCCGCCGCGATGAACTCCGGGGCGATCGACGCCTGGTCGACCTGGGACCCCTACACCGCGGTCGCCCAGCAGGAGTCCGGCGCCCGGGTCCTGCGCGACGCGAAGGGCCTCGGTACCGGGCTGACCTTCCTCGACGCCAACACCGCGGCGCTGGACGACGCCGGCACCCGCGCGGCCCTGACCGACTTCACCGAGCGCTACGGCCGTGCGCTGCAGTGGGCCCGGGAGAACTCCCGGGAGAACGCCGCGATCTACGCGGAGCTGACCAAGCGGCCCGCGGCCGTGGCCGACCTGATGGCGCAGCGGGCGCTGCGCGACACCCAGCCGTTGTCCCCGGAGCTCGTCGCCGAGCTGCAGGGGGTGGCCGACCGCTACTCCGACTACGGCGTGCTGCGCAACCGGGTGGACGTGGCCTCCGCGGTCGAGGACCTGCGCGCCCCCTCCGGCTCCTGACCCGGCCGGACCCGCCCCACCGATCGGCGGGGCGGGTCCGGTCCGTCCTGCCGCGCCACGGCGGGCGCGGCGTGGTTCACGTGCGGTAGTCGGCGGCGAACGGCACGGAACGAGCGGCGTCGTCGACATCGGCGACGCCGTCGGGCGGGGTCCACAGGCCGCGCTCGCGCAGCACCGGCATGACCCCTTCGCCCATCCACCACGCCTCCTCCAGGTGGGGGTAGCCGGAGAGGACGAACTCGTCGATGCCGGCCTCGTGGTACTCGGCGATCCGATCCGCGACCTCGGTGTGGCTGCCGACGAGCGCGGTCCCCGCACCACCCCGGACCAGGCCGACACCGGCCCACAGGTTCGGCGCGATCGTCAGCTCCTCGACCGAGGTCTTGACCCCGCCGTGCAGCGCGCGCATCCGGCGCTGGCCCTCCGACTCGCTCGCGGCCAGACCCGCCTGCACACCCGCGATGGTCTCGGGGTCGAGCGCGTCGAGGAGCCGGTGCGCCTGCGCCCACGCCTCGTCGGCGGTGTCGCGGGTGATCACGTGCAGCCGGATCCCGAAGCGCACGGTGCGCCCGCGGTCTGCGGCGAGCTTGCGGATCCGTTCGATCTTCTCGTGGACCGCCTCGACCAGTTCGCCCCAGGTCAGGTAGACGTCGGCGTGCTCGGCGGCGACCTGGGCCGCGGCCGGCGAGGAGCCGCCGAAGTAGACCGGCGGGACCGGGTCGGGCAGCCGCGACAGCGACGCCTGCTCGACCCGCACGTGCTCGCCGTCGAGGTCGACGGTCTCGCCGCGCCACAGCCGGGTGACGACCGAGAGGAACTCCCCGGTGCGGGCGTAGCGGGAGTCCTTGTCGAGGAAGTCGCCGTAGGCGCGCTGCTCGCGCGACTCGCCGCCGGTGACGACGTTGAGCAGCAGCCGGCCGCCGGAGTGCCGCTGGAAGGTGGCGGCCTGCTGGGCGGCGAGCGTCGGGGAGATCGACCCGGGCCGGAACGCGACGAGGAACCTCAGGCGCTCGGTGTGGGCCACGAGCATCGCGGTGGTGAGCCACGCGTCCTCGCACCAGGCGCCGGTCGGGGTGAGGGCACCGTCGAACCCGGCCTGCTCCGCGGCACGGGCGACCTGGGTGAGGTAGCCGATCGAGGCGGGGCGGAGGGCGCCGGCGGACCCGGTCGCGTTCCCGTGGCCTCCCCCGACGAGATGGCGGCCGTCGCCCATCGTGGGCAGGAACCAGTGCAGCGTGACTCCCATCCGGCAGACGCAACAGGGCCGCACCGGCCGGCGCAAGTCGGTGGGGACGACGGTCACATCATGCTCCACAGTGGACCGTCCACCCCGCGGGACACCTGTCCGGACGCCCGGGACCGGGCCTCCCACCAGGCAGGACGCCGGTGATCCGGGTCGCCGACGTCTTGGGAAGCGGAGCCGGTCGCGGCTACCGTGGACCCCGTGACCGGATCGGTGCTGTTGACCACGCGGGGGCATGTCGATCTCGCGCGCGTGGCGTCGGCGCTCTGTCGTCGCCCGCTCCGCCGCCGCTGAGGCCGCGCACCCACCGACCCGGATCCGCTCTGCGCCCGCCCCACGCGCCCGCCGCACCGGGACCGTCTCCGACGGCCACCACCGGCCGGCCCGCCTGCCACAGGGCGGAGCGGACATGCCCGTGCGACCGGCCCCGCACGGCGGTGACCGTCCGTCCCCCCACCCCGCCATCACCGCGCGACCGTGCCCGGCGCACCGCCGGCCCCACCGGAAGGACCCCCATGACCACGACCTCCCCCGCCCCCACCGGCACCGACGGCCGGGCCGCCTGGACCGACGAGCAGCTCGACGCCGTCTTCGCCCCGGTGTTCGCCCGCATCGCCGAGGGCGCGGTCGCCCGTGAGCAGGGCCGCACCCTGGCCCACGACGAGGTGGCCGCGCTGCGCGCGGAGCGCTTCGGCGCCCTGCGGCTGCCCGTGGAGCTCGGCGGCTACGGCGCCACCGTGCGCCAGCAGTTCCGGCTGCTCGTCGACCTCGCCGCCGCCGAGTCGAACCTGCCGCAGGCGCTGCGCGTGCACTGGTGGTACGTCGACGACCTGCTGCTCGCCGCCCCGGGCCCGGACCGCGACGCCCGGCTGGCGGCCGTCGCCGAGGGCCGGCTCGTCGGCAACGCCATCACCGAGCCCGGCGTCGGCGCGATCGACCGGTACCGCACCGCCCTGACCCCCGACGGCGACGGCTACCGCCTCGACGGCACCAAGTACTACTCGACCGGCAGCCTCTACGCCGACCAGATCCTGGTCGCCGCCGACCTCGACGGGCAGCGCGTGTCCGTGCTCGTCGACGGCGACGCCCAGGGCGTCGTCCAGCACGACGACTGGGACGGCTTCGGGCAGCGCCTCACCGCCAGCGGCACCACCGAGTTCCACGGCGTCGCCGTCCCCCGCGAGCGGGTCCTCGGACCCGGGTACGGCACCGAGGGCCGCGGCTGGGGCACCTCCTACCTACAGCTCGTCCAGCTCGCCGTGCTCGCCGGGATCGCCCGGCGCGCCACCGACGACGTCAGCGCCTGGGTCCGCGAGCGCACCCGCACCTTCACCCACGCCCCGGCCGACCTGCCCCGCCACGACCCGCTCGTCCAGCAGGTCATCGGGCGACTGTCCGCGGCCGCCTGGTCATCCCGTGCCCTGGTGCTGGCCATCGCCGAGCAGCTCGACACGCTGCTCGCCGCGGGCGGGGAGGACCCGGAGCTGCTCGACCGGGTCGAGCTCGACGCCGCCCACGCCCAGGCCACGATCATCCCCGCGGTGCTCGACGCGACCACCCAGCTGTTCGAGGTCGGCGGTGCCTCCGTGACCTCGGAGAAGCTGCGGCTGGACCGGCACTGGCGCAACGCCCGGGTGATCTCGGTGCACAACCCGCTGATCTACAAGCTGCAGTCGGTCGGGGACCACGTGCTCAACGGGACCGACCTGCCCTACGCCTGGAGCGCCGGCAAGCGATGAGCCGCGCGATCGACCCGGCACCGCGCCGCATCCATCTCAACGCCTTCGACATGACGTGCGCCGGGCACCAGTCCCCCGGCCTGTGGCGCCACCCGCAGGACCGCTCGCACACCTTCCACGACCTGCGCTACTGGACCGAGCTGGCGCAGCTGCTGGAGCGCGGCGGGTTCACCAGCCTGTTCATCGCCGACGTCGTCGGCCTCTACGACGTCTACCGCGACGGCCCCGAACCGGCGATCCGCGACGGCGTGCAGGTCCCCGTCGGCGACCCGACCCTGGCCGTCTCGGCGATGGCCGCGGTCACCGAGCGGCTCGGCTTCGGGATCACCGTGTCGCTGACCTACGAGAAGCCCTACGCGCTCGCCCGGCGCTTCTCCACCCTGGACCACTACACCCGGGGCCGGGTCGCGTGGAACGTCGTCACCTCCTACCTGGAGTCCGCGGCCCGCAACCTGGGGCTGGAGAAGCAGGTGCCGCACGACCGGCGCTACGACGTCGCCGACGAGTTCATGGAGGTCTGCTACCAGCTGTGGGAGGCGTCCTGGGACGACGACGCGGTGCTGCTCGACCGGGACAAGGGCGTCTACACCGACCCGGCGAAGGTCCGTCCGATCGGCCACCACGGCGAGTTCTTCGACGTGCCGGGCATCGGCCTGACCGAGCCCTCCCCGCAGCGCACACCGACGATCTTCCAGGCAGGCGCCTCCGCGCGCGGCACGACGTTCGCCGCCCGGCACGCCGAGGGCGTCTTCGTCATCTCCCCGACCCCGGAGACACTGGCCCCGCGGGTCGCCGAGCTGCGCAGGCAGACCGCCGAGCAGGGCCGCGATCCCCGTGCGGTGAAGGTCTTCACGATGGTCACCGTGGTCACCGGCGCCACCGACGAGCAGGCCAGCGAGCGCTACGCCGACCTCGCGCAGTACGTGAGCCTGGAAGGTGCCCTCACCCTCTACGGCGGCTGGTCCGGCCTGGACCTGTCCACGATGGACCCCGACGAGCCGCTGCGGTTCGCCGAGACCGAGGCCATCCGCAGCGCGGTCGAGCTGTTCACCACGGCGGATCCGACACGGGAGTGGACGCCGCGGGCGATCGCCGAGCACATCGGGATCGGCGGGATGGGCGCCGTCGTCGTGGGCGGGCCGCAGACGGTCGCCGACGAGCTGGAACGCTGGGCCGAGGTCGCCGACGTCGACGGCTTCAACCTCGCCTACGCGGTCACCCCCGGCACCTTCGCCGACGTCGTGGAGCACGTGGTGCCCGAGCTGCGCCGGCGTGGGGTGCTCGCCGAGGCCCCGGAGGGCGCGACCCTGCGCGAGCACCTGCAGGGTGCGGGCCAGGCACGGGTCCGTGCCGACCATCCCGCGGCCGTCCACGCCCGGCGCCGGGGCGCCGCCCCCGCCTGACCCCGGTTCCCGGTCCGGACCCGGACCCGGCCCCACGGTCCTGCTCCCCACTGCACGAGCGGACCGGTCGTACGGACCCTGCCGGACGACCGGTCCGCTCGTGCGGGGCGGGTGTCAGATCCGGGCGGGGACGCGGGGCACGGTGTCGACGAGGCGGCGGGTGTAGTCGTGCCGCGGGGTCCCGAACACCTGGGCCGGCGTGCCGAGCTCGACCACCTCCCCCGCCCGCAGGACGGCGACGCGGTCGGAGACCCGGTCGACGACCGCGAGGTCGTGGCTGACGAACAGGCAGGCGAACCCCAGCTCGCGCTGCAGCGACGCGAACAGCTCCAGCACCTCGGCCTGCACCGACACGTCCAGCGCGCTGGTCGGCTCGTCGGCGATCAGCAGCCGCGGCGACAGCGACAGGGCCCTGGCCAGCGCGACCCGCTGGCGCTGCCCGCCCGACAGCTCGCCGGGCCGGCGGGTCGCGAACTCCCGTGGCAGGCGGACCGACTCCAGCAGCTCGCCCACCCGGGAGCGCAGCTCCGGGCCGGGCCGGGCGCCGTGCACCCGCAGCGGCTCGGCGACCGAGTCCTCCACGGACCGGCGCGGGTCCAGCGATGCCGCCGGGTCCTGGTGCACCATCGCCAGCCCGCGACGCACCCGGCGCAGCCCGGAGCGCGACAGCCCGGCCAGGTCGGTGCCGTCGAGCAGCACCCGGCCCTGCGCCGGCGGGAGCAGCCCGGCCGCTGCCCGGCCGATCGTGGTCTTGCCCGACCCGGACTCGCCCACGAGCCCGACGACCTCGCCGGGCGCCACGTCCAGGCTCACGGCGTGCACGGCCCGGAACGCGGGCCGGCCGCGCCGGGCCGGGTGCACCACCGACAGGTCCTGCAGGGACAGCACCGGCACCGGCCCCTCCGGGTCGCGCGGCGAGGGGACGTCGGCGGCCTGCGCCACCGCCGCGACGGCGCTCCCCCGCGGCCGGTCGGCGAGCGTCGGCACCGCCGCGAGCAGAGCCCGCGTGTAGTCGGTCGCCGGCCGCTCGAACAGGTCCGCGACGGAGCGCTGCTCCACCACCCGGCCGCGGTGCAGCACCACGACGCGGTCGGCGAGCTCGGCGACGACGCCCATGTTGTGGGTCACCAGCAGCACGCCCACGCCGGTGCGGTCGCGCAGGTCGCGCAGCAGCTCCAGGATCCGCGCCTGCACGGTGACGTCGAGCGCGGTCGTCGGCTCGTCGGCCAGCAGCAGGTCCGGCTCCCCGGCCAGCGCCAGGGCGATCACGACGCGCTGCTTCTGGCCGCCGGAGAGCTGGTGCGGGTAGGACCGCACGCGGCGCTCGGGCTCGGGCAGGTCGACCAGCCGCAGCAGCTCCACCGCCCGGCGGCGGGCCTGCGCGCGCGGCACCCGGGCGTGCGCCCGGATCGCCTCGACGAGCTGCCAGCCGACCGTGCGCACCGGGTTCAGCGCGGTCTGCGGTTCCTGGAACACCATCGCGGCGCGGGTCCCGCGGACCCGGTCCAGCGCCTCCTCGGGTGCGCCGAGGACGGAGTCCCCGGCGAGCTCGACCGAGCCGGACGCCGTCGCGGCGTCGGGGAGCAGGCCGAGCACCGACCGCGCCGTCAGCGTCTTGCCCGACCCGGACTCACCGACCAGCGCGACGACCTCCCCGCGGCGCACCGTGAGGTCGACGCCGTCGACGGCGACCGTGTCGCCGAAGGAGATTCGCAGGTCCCGCACGCTCAGCACGGTGCTCATCCGGCCACCCGCCGTCCCGCCGCGAGGGCCTGCGCGACGAGCAGGAAGCCCAGCGTCAGCATCGTGACCACGGCCAGCGGGCCGAGCGCCATCGCCGGGTTGACGTCGAGGTACAGCACCGAGTCGGCGACGATCGACCCGAGCGAGGGGTCCGGTGGCCGGACCCCGATACCGATGAAGCTCATGGCCCCCTCCACGAAGACGGCGACGGACAACGACACCGCGACCTGCACACCGGCGGGCTCCGCGGCGCCCGGCAGCACGTGGCGGCGCAGCACCCACCAGCGCCCGGCCCCGACCACGGTGGCCGCCTCGACGTAGGGCATCTCCCGCACCCGCAGCGCGGCACCCCGCACGAGCCGCCCGAAGATCGGGATCTCGGCGAGGACGATCACCACGACCACCGCCGTCGTGCCCGGCCCGAGGACCGCGGCCAGTGCGATCCCGAGGATCAGCACCGGGAACGCGAGCAGCACGTCGAACACCCGCTGTGCGACGACGTCGACGGCCGCCGACAGACTCGACACCAGACCGACCAGGCCACCGGCGACCGCCCCGAGCGGCACCGCGACCGCGATGATCGACAGGTTGGCGAGGATGCCGTACAGCGTCCGGCTGAAGACGTCGCGGTTCACCTCGTCGGTGCCCAGCCAGTGCGCACCGGACGCGGGCAGCAGGTTCGCACCCGGGATCTGCGCCAACGGGTCGTACGGCGCGAGCAGCGGTGCGGCGAGACCGGCGAGCACGACGACGCCGACGAGCACCGCCCCGACCAGCCCGCGCCCGCGGTACAGCGCCGACAGCGCGTGCGGGCGGCGGGTGGGACCGGGCAGGGCCGGCGCGGCCGTCCTCGCCGGGAGGATCTCGCCGGGGGCGGTGACGGTCATGAGTTCCCTCCGATCCGCACCCGCGGGTCCAGCGCGGCGTGCAGGATGTCGGTGACCAGCTGGACGGCGACGAACACCGCGACCGACAGCAGCAGCAGGACCTGCACCACCGGGTAGTCGCGGCGGCTGATGCCCTGCTCGATCAGCTGACCGAGCCCGGGCCAGGTGAAGATCAGCTCGACCAGGACGGCGCCGCCGAGCAGGTTGCCGATCTGCAGCCCCAGCACGGTGGCGACCGTGGGCAGCGCGGCGGGCAGGGCGTGGGCGAGCACCAGACGCCGGCGGGGCACGCCGAGCGCGCGGGCGGTGAGCACGTAGGGCTGCGCGAGCTCGGTGCGCAGCGACTCCACGACGAACCGCGACAGCGCGCCGGCGACCGGCAGGGCCAGGCACACCGCCGGCAGCAGCAGGTACTGCCATGTCAGGTCGGGGCGGGCGAGGAACCCCCCGGGCGGGGCCCCGCCGGAGGGCAGCACCGGGAAGGCGACCGCGAACAGCAGCACCAGCACCACACCGGTGACGAACGTCGGGACCGCGAGCGCCAGCGTGGTGAACCCGGTGACGACGGTGTCGACCCACCGGGCCCGCGACAGCACGGCCGCGACCCCGACGACCAGCGACAGCCCCACGGCCAGGACGAGCGCGGCGCCGGCCAGCCAGAGCGTGTTGACCAGGCCGGCCGCCACCAGGGTGCCGATCTCACCGCCGATCAGGTACGAGCGGCCGAGGTCACCGGTGAGGACGTTCCCCAGCCACAGCACGTACTGCTCCCACACCGGCCGGTCGAGCCCGAGCGAGACCCGGATCGTCTCGACCACCTCGGGCGAGGCGTCCGGCCCGGCGAGCGTGGTCGCCGGGTCGCCGGGGACCAGGCGCAGCAGACCGAAGATCAGCACCGAGGCGAGGAACAGCACCGCGACCGCCGACGGCAGCCGGGAGATGACGAAGCGCAGCATGTCAGGCCGCCGTGTACGCGTCGGTGAGGTCGATCTCGGCCCGCTTGGACCAACCGACCCCCTGGACCCGGTCCGAGGCGGCGAGCTGGTTGAGCACCACGCCGATCTCGACCAGGAACAGGTGCTCGAGCAGCTCGTCGGACAGCGCCGTGTAGGCGCGGCCGAGGCCGGCGGTGTCGGTCGCGGGCAGCGTCCACGCGGTGGCGGCGGCCCGCTGGTAGTCGGGCGAGACGAACCGCGAGGAGTTCTTCTGCGCGTTGAAGGGGTAGGCGCTGACGGTCAGCGTCGACGGGGTGTGCTGGGCCCACGAGTGGAACGTCGTCCACAGCCCGGGGAACTGCGCGCCGATCAGCTGCTTCACGAACTGCGCGGAATCGACCGGCTGCAGCGTGGTGGTGATGCCGATCTCGGCGAGGTCGGCCTGCACGATCTGCGCGACCGGTTCGTGGACGGGGTGGCTGGCCGGGAACGTCAGCGGCTGCGGTGGCACGGTGCCGACCTCCGCGACGAGCGCACGGGCCCGGTCGAGGTTGCGGGTGTAGGTGGCGTTGCGGGCCTCGTCGTAGGCCGGGGAGCTCTTCGGCCACGGCAGGTTGATCGGGTAGCCGGAGCCGCGCAGCACCTCGTAGACGACCCGTTGCCGGTCGATCGCGTAGGCGACGGCCTGGCGGACCCGCACGTCGGACAGCCCGGGGGCGGTGACGTTCGCGCCCACGTAGGTCTGCAGCTCCGCGCCCTCCATGGTGATCGCGTGGAAGCCCTCGGCCGCGTCCAGGGTCGCGATGTCGCGGAACGGGAGCCCGCCGACGACGTCGAACCGGTTGGACCGCAGGCCGGCCAGCAGCGCCTGGGCGTCGCCGCCGATGCTCAGCTCGACCCGGTCGAGATAGGGCCGCTCGGGGTCGCGGAAGTGCTCGTTGCGCACGTAGACGATCGAGGTGTTCGGGGTCCAGGACTCGAACCGGAACGGGCCGGTCCCGACGAACGCCTCGCCACGCCCGAGCGCGTCGATGGTCGCGGAGTCCAGGATCGGGACGGTGTCGAGCAGGTCGAGGATGTTCGACAGGGGCTCCGCGAGCCCCAGCACCACCCGGTGCGGCTGCGAGGTGTCGAACGAGGTGACCGCGGCGGCGGTGCTGCGCAGCTGCGCGGTCCACTTCGGGTCGGCGTAGGTGCGGATCGAGAACTCGACGTCGGCCGAGGTGAACGGCCGGCCCCGCTCGGTGCCGCGGCCGTGGAAGAAGACGTCGTCACGCAGCTGCAGGGTCACCGTGCGGCCGTCCGGGCTGATCTCCCAGGACGTCGCGAGCCGCGGCTGCGGCTCGAACCCGGTGTTCGGCCGGCGGACCAGGGTGTCGTAGACCAGGCCGACGGTGGTGGTGACGCCGTCGTTGGAGTTGGTGAGGAAGTTGCCGGGCACCAGGTCGGTCCGGGCGGCCAGCTTCAGGGTCCCGCCGCGCACCGGTGCGCTCGCGGCGGCGTTCCCGGCGGCACGCCGCTCGTCGACGGCGGAGGCGCACCCGGTCAGGCCCGCGCCGGCCGCGCCGGCGGCCAGGACACCGAGTCCGGCGCGGCGCAGCAGGCTGCGCCGGTCGAGCGGGGAGGACAGGAGTCGGGTGGTCATCGGTGGTTCGCCTCTCGGGGGGTGGTGGGGGTCGGGAACGGCCGAGGCGCCGCGCGCGCGTCGGCGGCGACCGCGGCGGCGCGGCGGGTGGTGCCGAGCGGGTCGGCGTAGATCGGGCGCAGGCCGGCGGTGCACGCGGCGACCGCCTGCAGTGCGGACCCGAAGGTGCCCGCCTGCAGGCTGATCGGCGGGAGCGCGCTCGCCTCGGCGAAGCTCCGGGAGACGTGGGCGAGTCCGGCCCGGTAGGCGGTGAACGCCTGCCCGGCGAGGACGACGCGGTCGGGGTTGAGCACATCGCGGACCAGCGCGACGCCGCGGCCCAGCAGGGCGGCCCGCTCGGCGAGCAGGTCGTGCGCCCGTCGGTCGCCGCCCTCGGCCGCGCCGACCACCTTCTCGATCACGGGTGCGTCGACGATCCCGGCCGCGTGCGCGGCGCGGGCCACGGCGGAGTCGCCGGCGGCGGCCTCCAGGCAGCCGGTCCGCCCGCAGTGGCAGCGTTCCCGCCCCAGCACCCCGTCCCCGCCGACGGGCAGGTGGCTGACGGTGCCGGGGCCGCCGGCGGGGGCGTGCACCCTGCCGTCGACGGTGAGCACGGCACCGACGGCCTCGCGGGCGTAGACGTGCAGCGTGGTCCCCTCGTCGACGTGCGGGGACAGCAGCGACTCGGCGCCGGCCATCGCCTCGATCTGCGGGACGACGACGACCCCCGGCAGCCCGACCCGGTCGACGATGTCGGCGAGCGGGGCGGGGTCCCAGCCGAGCCGTGGATGACCGAACCGGTCGCGCTCACCCGACACCTGGCCGCCGACCACGAGGCCGACCTGCAGCACGGTCCGCCCCGGGCCGCGGGCGGCGAACCGTCGCAACCGGGCGGCGAGCCCCGCCAGCGCGGTGCCGGGCTCGGCGTCGCGCGGGGTGGGCACGTCGGTCGCCGACACCACGGTGCCCCGCAGGTCACCGACGGCGAGCGTGGTGCGGTGCAGACCGACGTGCAGGCCGAGCACGCCGAACCGGTCGGTGTCGATCTCCAGCGGGATGCGGGGCCTGCCGACCGTGCCCGTGGGCACGAGGTCGGGCCGCTCGCGGACCACTCCGGCGGCGACGAGCGCGACGACCTGACGGTTGACCGTCGCGTGCGACAGCCCGGTGGCCGTGACGAGCTCGTCGCGGAACACCACCCCGGCCCGGCGGACGGCGCCGAGCACCGCCGCCGCGGCCGGCACGCCCGCCCCGGTGACCGGCTCGGGGGCCGCGGCGCGCACGACGGCGCGGTGGGCGGGACGGTGGCCGCCGACCTGGCGGACGTGGTGCGGACGCGGCCGGGCCGATGGGCGCGGGGCCGGGTCGGCGGGTGCGGAGGGGAGGTCGGCAGAGGGTCCGGGCGTGGTGGAGCCGGGCATCGGTGGTCCTCGGGGCGCGGGCCACGACGTCGCGCGGCCCCCCGGTGGGGTCCGCGGCGCGCGGTGGCCGGGTGGTCCTGGGTGTCGGCGGGCCCCGTCCGGGCCGCGGCGGCGGACGGTCGGGGCACGGCGGCGCCGGTGGGACGTGGACCCGGCGGGGCCGTTCGAGGGGGCGCGCGTTCCGGGCGGGACGGCGCGGCGGGACCGCGGGTGCGGTGGCGCCGCGCCCGCTCCGGGGTCGCGGGACGCGTCAGGGCGTCGGGTGGGTCAGACCGGTCGACAGAGTGCGGTCGCCGTGCGGCACAGATCGACGTGCCGGCGCAGGACCAGGAAGGGCAGGACGCCGGGGACCAGGCCGCGGCGCACGCCGGGCCGCGGCCCGGGTCGGTCGCGGTCGTCACTCACACCGGTGACGCTAGCAGCGGCCGGGAGACCGGGTCGATGCCTGGAATCACGGCAGCGGATCACATTGACAACCGCGGCCCGCGCGGTCCCGGCGCAGGGGTTGGGATCGGCATGAGCGCAACCGTTGCCGCCGCGGCGGGCGCCTCCCTACCGTCGACGACGTGCCGGGACCGTGGTGCCCCGCTCCCCCACTCCGTCCGGAGTGGACGGTGGGCGGCCCGCCCGCCGGCGTCCTCCCGCCCCTGCCGCCGCGACCGGCGCCCCCGGGCCACCCGCACCCCACGTCTGGAGATCCGATGACCCTGCAGGCCGAGAACCCGACCCCCACCGCAGCCGCGCAGCCCGTCGTGCGCAAGGTCGGCGGGCGCATCGGCGCCCGCGTCGAGGGCGTCCGCCTGGGCGGCGACCTCGACGCCGCCACCGTCGCCACGCTGCGTGCGGCGCTGCTCGAGCACAAGGCGCTGTTCTTCGGCGGACAGGGCCACCTCGACGACGAGTCGCACCTCGCGTTCGTCTCGCTGTTCGGCCGGCCCACGACCGCGCACCCCACCGTGCGCGGCGAGAAGACCCATGTGCTGCCGGTGGACTCCGACCGGGGCAAGGCCAACAGCTGGCACACCGACGTCACCTTCGTCGACCGCATCCCCGCGATCAGCTCGCTGCGCACGCTGGACCTGCCGCCCTACGGCGGCACCACCGTGTTCGCCAACACCGGCGCCGCCTACGCCTCGCTCCCGCTGCCGCTGAAGAACCTCGTCGACGAGCTCTGGGCGGTGCACACCAACGCCTTCGACTACGCCCGCGACGCCGAGACCACCACGGCGCCCGACGACGACCGGATCGCCGCCTACCGCGCCGAGTTCCGTTCCACCACCTACGAGACCGAGCACCCGGTGGTGCGCGTCCACCCGGAGACCGGCGAGCGGGTGCTCGTGCTCGGCCACTTCGTCCGGGAGTTCGTCGGGCTGAACTCCAAGGAGTCCCAGACCGTCTACCACCTGCTCCAGGACCGGATCGTCCGGCTGGAGAACACCGTGCGCTGGAACTGGTCCGACGGCGACTTCGTGCTGTTCGACAACCGGGCGACCCAGCACTACGCCGTCGCCGACTACGACGACCACCACCGCGCGCTGCGCCGGATCACCCTGGCCGGCGACATCCCGGTCTCGCCCAGCGGGGCGCGCAGCGTCGTGCGCACCGGCGACTCCTCGCACTACACGAACTGAGCCCGGCCGCCGGCCCGGTGCCCGCACCCGCGGACGCCGGGCCGGCCTGCGTCACCCGTCCGTCGGCGCCCCGCCCCGTCCCGCCCGTCCCCGCCCGGAGGTCCCGCCGTGCCCACCGATCCCCCGCCCACCGCGGCGTCGCCGGTCCCCCCCGTCCCGCCCGGCGCGCGGGGCTACGACGGGTTCGGCGGCGCCATCGGCCGGACCGCCGCGACCTCGACCCGCTGGTGGCCGCCCGAGCCCGCGCGGGTCCGGCGACCGAACGTCGTCGTGGTCGTCGTCGACGACCTGGGCTACAGCGACATCGGCCCGTACGGCTCGGAGATCCCCACCCCGCACCTCGACCGGCTGGCCGAGGCCGGGCTCACCCTGGCCGAGCACCACACCGCACCGCTGTGCTCCCCGGCCAGGGCCGCGCTGCTGACCGGGCTCAACCCGCACCGGGCCGGGTACGGCTGGGTCGCCAACGCCGACCCCGGCTTCCCCGGCATGCGCCTGGAGCTGGGCGACGACGCCGCGACCCTCGCCGAGCACCTGCAAGCCGGCGGGTACGCCACGTTCGCCGTCGGCAAGTGGCACCTGGTCCGCGACGCGAACCTGGCGCCCGGCCGGCCGCGGGACTCCTGGCCGACCCGGCGCGGGTTCGACCGCTACCACGGCTCGCTGGAGGGCCTGAACTCCTTCTTCCACCCCAACCAGATCACCGTCGACGAGCACGCCCTCGACGTCGACGAGTACCCGCCGGGCTACTACGTCACCGACGATCTGACCGACCGCGCGTGCGCGATGGTCTCCGAGCTGCGCGCGCACGACGCCACCCGGCCGTTCCTGCTGTACCTCGCGCACGTCGCGATGCACGGGCCGCTGCAGGTGCCCGCCGCCGACCTCGCCGAGCAGGAGGGCCGCTACGCCGCCGGGTGGGACGCCGTCCGCGAGGCCCGCTTCGCCCGCCAGCTCGACCGCGGCCTGTTCCCGCCCGGCACCCGGCAGGCCCCGCGCAACCCCGAACCCGGCTACGACGTGCCGCCGTGGGAGTCGCTGTCGCCCGACGAACGCCGCCGCTACGCCCGCTACATGGAGGTCTACGCGGCGATGGTGTCCACCGTGGACGCCTCGCTCGGCCGGGTCACCGCCCTGCTCGAGGAGCTGGGCGAGCTCGACGACACGATCATCGTGTTCACCTCCGACAACGGCGGCACCGCCGAGGGCGGCCCGGAGGGCACCCGCAGCTACTTCACCCGCTTCGTGCACCATCCCGTCCCCGCGGACTGGGAGCGCGACGTCGACCACGACGAGTCGCTCATCGGGTCCGAGGAGCTCGGCGCGCACTACCCGCGCGGCTGGGGACAGGTGTCGAACACCCCGTTCCGGTTCTACAAGGGGCAGACCTACGCCGGCGGGGTACGGGTGCCGCTGCTGGTGTCCTGGCCGCGGGGCCTGCCCGCCGGACGGGTGCTGCGCGACTACACCTACGTCACCGACCTGGTCCCGACACTGCTCGCGCTGACCGGGGTGCCCCGGCTCGCCGAGCGCGCGGGCACGCCGACCGCCGAGCCCGACGGCGTCGACCTGGGCGGGTTCCTGCGCGGCGAGGTGACCGCGAGCCCGCACCTCGAGCAGTACTCCGAGATGGGTGGGCACCGCGGCCTCTACCGCGACGGCTGGAAGCTGCTCGCCCGCCACGAGCCGGGCCACCGCGACATCGACGACCCGGCCTGGGCGCTCTACGACGTGCGCACCGACCCCGCCGAGCTGGTCGACCTCACCGCCGCCCATCCGCAGCGGGCCGCCGAGCTCGCCGCGGCCTGGGAGCGCGCCGCCTGGGAGCGCGCCGCCTGGGAGAACACCGTGTTCCCGCTGCTCGACCGCGGTGACCTGGCGGTGCGACGGCCGGGCGAGGCCCGCCTGGCCGAGCCGGTGCGGATCCTGCCCGGCACCCCGGTGCTGGAGCGCTACCGGTCCGCGCAGCTCGTCGCGTTCCGGTCGTTCGACGTCGAGGTCGCTCTCGGCGGGCTCGCCCCGGGCGACGAGGGCGTGCTCGTCGCGCACGGCGACGCGTTCGGCGGCTACCTGCTCGCAGTCGAGGACGGGCGGCTGGTCGTGCTGCACAACGCGGGCGGCCGGGTGTCCACCGCGGACGGCCCGGCCCCGGCCGGGACCCGCACGGTCGTCCTGTCCGTGACGGCGACCCCGGACCTGCGCTGGCACCTCGCCGTCTCCGCCGACGGGGCCCCGGTCACCGCACTGCCCGACCCGTGGGCGCTGACCGGGATGGCACCCTGGAGCGGCATCTCGGTCGGCCGCGACGCCCGCGGGCCGGTGTCCTGGGCGCTGCGGCGGCAGCGCGGGATCTTCCGGTTCACCGGCGACCTGCGGTCGGTGACCTACCGGCCGGGCGCCCGCGTCGTGCCGGACGAGGTCGCCCGCGCGGTCACCGCCGAGGCCGCGTCCCGGGCGGACTGACCCGTCGAACGGGCGGCCGGGCGCGGCGCCGTCGCGCTTCCCCCGTCCGCCCCCGGGCCGACCAGCACCGCCCGCCGTGCCTCAGTGCAGGCACGCCCAGAACCCGGTCAGCGCCGCGGCGCCACGGGCCGGCTCGTGGGTCATCCACCAGTGGCCGAGACCGTCGAGGACCGCGACCCGGGCCCCGGCGCGGGCGGCCGCCCTGCGGCGTTGCTCCTCGGTGCCGACGACGTGGTCGGCGGTCGCCAGGACGGCGAGACCCGGCCGGGCCGCCGCGCGTTCCAGCGGCAGGCCGAGGCCGGGCGCACCGGCCGCGGCGGCGGACCGGTACAGGGAGAGCACCGCGCGGCCCATCTCCTCGCCCTGCCCGGCTGCGACGCGCGCCGCGACCGCCCGACCCATCCCGCGTTCCACCAGCACCGCGGCGCGCTCGGCGGGCGCGGCACCGAAGCGCGCCGCGACGTCGGCCTCGCCGACGCCCGGGGTCTGCCAGCGGCGGGCGAGCTCGTGCCACTCGTGGTCCGGGTCGAACACTCCGAGGGCGTCGCTGACCCAGCTGCGGACCAGGTGCGGGTGGCTCAGCACGACATTGAGGACGTGGATGCCGCCGACGTCGTGGCCCACCAGGTCCACCGGCTCGCCGAAGGCCGCCAGCTTGCCGGCCAGCCAGTCGCGGTAGCCGGCCGGGGTGGCCTCGAACCCGGCGGGCAGGGGCGCACCGAAACCGGGCGGCGACAGGCACACCACGTCGGTCCGCGTGGGCGCGAGTTCCGCCAGCAGCAGGTCCCAGACCGCCGCCGTCTCGGGGTTGCCGTGGACGAACACCGCGGGCATCAGCCCGCCACCGGCGTCGTCGGTTGCAGGACCGACTCCACCAGCGCCTCGGTGCGCAGGTGGGTGATCGCCTGGTACTCGGGATCGCGCACCATGGCCGCGAAGGCCTCCCGGTCCGGGTAGCGGACCAGCACCACCATGTCCCACGCCTGCCCGCTCTCGGCGACCAGCGCCGGCTCACCGACACCGAGGTACACCACCTGCAGGCCGTAGCGGGGGTTGAGCTCGGCCCGGAGAGCGTCGGCGTAGCGCTGGTAGCTCTCCCGGCCGCCGTCCGGGCGGAACCGCAACAGGTTCAGCATCACGACCGGGCCACCGGGGTCGTCGGCCAGCAGGGCGTCCAGGGCGTGGTCTTCGATCTCGATCATCGGAACCTCCTGACACCCACCCTACGCATACTTGTTGGATAACACGCAAGTTCGTTTGCTAGTGTCCGGCCATGCGCCGTACCCAGCAGGAACGCCGCGACCAGGCCGAAGCCGCGTTGCTCACCGCTGCCGCCGAACTCGTCGTCGAGCAGGGCGTGCGGTCGCTGACGCTCGCCCGTGTCGGGGAACGGGCCGGGTACAGCCGCGGCATCGTCACCCACCACTTCGGCGGGAAGCAGGCGCTGGTGGAGCGGCTGGCGCGCGCCACCCAGGCCGGGTTCGTCCCGGGACTCGACGGCCTCCCACCCGGCCTCGACCGCCTGCTGCGGCTGATCGACGGCTACCTCGGGGAGCTCGGCCGGATCGGTGCGTTCCATCAGGCCTTCCTGCTGCTGTGGGCCGAGGCCGCCACCCAGCCCGAGCTCGCCCCGATCTTCCGCGAACGGGACGCGGCCTTCCGCGCCGACCTGCGCGACGACGTCGAGGCCGGCATCGCGGACGGCAGCATCACGGCGGACGCCGGCGCGGACGAGGTCGCGACCGCCGTCGTCGGGCAGCTGCGCGGGATCGCGTTGCAGCGGCTGCTCGCCCCGGACAGCGTCGACACCGAGGCGCTGCGCCGGAGCGTCACCGCCCAGTGGCGCCGTGCCCTGGCCCGGTAGCCCGCTCCAGGTCCCGCAGCCACGGGGGCGCCGACACCGGGGCGGCGCCATAGGGCGCCCGTCCGGTCCTGGGAGAGGGCGCCGGATTCCGCTCCCGGCACCGCGTCGTCGGGTGCCCCACAGGGGTGCGACCCGGCACCGCCGGCCGGACCGATCGCGCAGGACGATCGACGGCGATGGCGGATCGTCGTTGGACACCGCCGGTCCCGGCCGCCTTGACTCGGACGGTGGCCGTCCCCGCTCCCCCGCCGTCCGCCCGCCACCACAGCTCGCACTGGGGTTCGTTCCGGGCCGTCACCTCCCCCTCCGGGCTCGCCGTGTTCCCCCGGCCCGGCGACCCCGACCCGTCGCCGCTGCTCGGCAACGTCGCCTCCGCCGTCGACCACCCGGCACGGGTGCGGCGCCCCGCGGTGCGGCTCGGGTGGTGGACCGACGGCCCCGGCCCGGACGCGCGACGCGGCGCCGACCGCTGGGTCGAGGTCGACTGGGACGAGGTGCTCGACCGGCTCGCCGCCGAGCTCGCCAGGGTCCGCGACACCCACGGCCCGCAGGCCGTCTACGGCGGCAGCTACGGCTGGGCCAGCGCGGGCCGGTTCCACCACGCGCAGAGCCAGGTCCACCGCTTCCTGAACACCGTGCTCGGCGGGTACGTGCGCTCGGTCGGCACCTACAGCGCGGCCGCCGCGGAGACGGTGCTGCGCCACGTGCTGGGCCCCACCGATGTCGTCTCCAAGGGGCCGGTGACCTGGGACCAGGTGGCCGCGCACACCGACACGGTGCTCGCCTTCGGCGGGATGAACCTGAAGAACTCCACGGTCGGGGCGGGCGGGATCAGCGCCCACGTGGAGCGCTCGGCGCTGGCCGCGGCAGCCGCGCGCGGCGCGCACCTGGTGAACATCGGGCCGCTGCGCTCGGACCTGCCGGCGCAGGCGCGCCCGCGGTGGCTGTCGCTGCCGCCGGGCACCGACACCGCGCTGATGCTCGGGCTGCTGCACACCCTGCTCGAGGAGGACCGGCACGACCGGGCGTTCCTGGACCGGTACTGCGTCGGCTGGGACCGGGTCGCCGGGTACCTGCGCGGCAGCGACGACGGCGTCGTCAAGGACGCCGTCTGGGCGGCGGGGATCACCGGGGTGGCGGCCGAGGCGATCCGCGGGCTCGCGCGGTGCGCGGCGGCCGGGCGGCCCCTGGTCACCGTCGCGCAGTCGCTGCAGCGCGCCGAGTTCGGCGAGCAACCGGTCTGGGCGGGGATCGCCCTGGCCGCCGCACTCGGCCAGATCGGGCTGCCCGGCGGCGGGTTCTGCTACGGGCTGGGCTCGATCGGGCACTACGGCAGGCCCCGGGTCGACGTCGCGATCGGGGCGCTCCCCCAGGGCACGGGTGGCGTCGACGAGGCGATCCCGGTGGCCCGGGTCGCGGACATGCTGCTGCACCCCGGCGAGCCCTACGACCACGACGGCCGCCGCGGCCGCTACCCGCACGTGCGACTCGCCTACTGGGCGGGCGGCAACCCGTTCCACCACCACCAGGACCTCGGGCGGCTGCGCCGGGCCGTCGCCCGGCTCGACACCTTCGTGGTGCACGAGCCGGCCTGGACCGCGACCGCCCGGCACGCCGACGTCGTGCTCCCGACGACCTGGACGATCGAGCGTGACGACATCGGCGCGAGCCGCCACGACCCGGTGATGACCGCGATGCACCGGCTCACCGACCCGCCCGGCGAGGCCCGCGACGACCATGCCGTCCTCGCCGCGCTCGCCGAGAGGCTCGGCGCGGGCGCGGCGTTCACCGGCGGCCGGGACACCGACGGCTGGCTCGCCCACCTCTACGAGGTGACCCGCGCCGACCTGGCCGCCCGCGGTCTGCCCGCTCCGTCCTACGACCGGTTCCGCGTCGAGGGCGAGCTCGCGCTCCCCACCCGTCCCGGCGACGGGGACGTGCTCGCCGCGTTCCGCGCCGACCCCGCAGCGCACCCGCTGCCGACGCCGTCGGGCCGCATCGAGCTGTACTCGGCGACCGTCGCCGCATTCGGCTACGCCGACGCCCCCGGGTACCCGGTGTGGCGGGCACCGACCGACGCGCCGACCGCGCGGCACCCGTTGTGGCTGGTCGCGAACCAACCGGCGACCCGGCTGCACTCGCAGCTGGACTTCGGTGAGCACAGCGCCGCGCACAAGATCGACGGCCGCGAGGTCGTCGCCGTCCACCCGGACGACGCCGCGACCCGCGGCATCGCCGACGGCGACCTGGTCCGGCTGCACAACGACCGCGGGGCCTGTCTGGCCGCGGCCCGGGTCACCGACGAGGTGCGGGCCGGGGTGGTGCAGCTGCCGACCGGGGCCTGGTTCGACCCACTGGACCCGGCGGCGGAGCGGCCGTTCTGCGTGCACGGCAACCCGAACGTGCTCACCCGCGACGTGGGCACCTCGCCGCTGGCGCAGGGCTGCACCGGCCAGCACGCGGCCGTCGAGCTGACCCGCCACGACGAGCCGGTGCGCCCGGTGGGGGCGCACCGGCCGCCGGTGTGACCCGGGCGCGGGTCAGGCCGGGGACCAGCCCCAGGCCGGGGCGACGGCGGCGAGGTCGGTGAGCAGCCGGACGTTCGCCCCGGGCCCGAAGCCCGGTGGCAGGAACAGCACGACCTCGTCGGCGGCGGCGATCCCGGGGTCGGCGAGCACCGAGGCGGCGACCTCGTCGGGGGTGCCGTGGTGCACCGGGCTGATCCGCTGCCCGGCCGGGAGCTGCGCGCCGACCACCGGTTCGAGTGCGCCGCGCGGCCGGGACGCGGCCATCCCCTCGGTGCGGCGCGGGTGGTCGTAGGCGGCGTAGGTCTCGCGCAGCGCCGCGGTGGTCCCGGGCAGGATCGACGCGGCGACGGCGACCGGCGGCGGGGTGGAGCCGCGCACCTCGTACCAGGTGTCGCGGTAGGCCGCGATCACCCGGGCCTGGTACTGCGCGAACGTCTCCCCCTCGGCGAGGCCGTGCAGCACGGTGCCGGTGATCAGGCCGAGCCCGAGGCGGGCCGCGCGGCGCGCGGAATCGGTGCTCGCCGCGCCGATCCGCAGCCGGCCGCGCAGCCCGGGGCTGTGCGGGGTGACCCGGATCGGGGTGCCGACCGGGGCGCCCTGGCCCGGCCCGTCGACGACGTGCAGCGCCTCGCCGGACACCCCGGCGAGGAACCGGTCGAGCCGGCGCAGCGCCTCGGTCCGCGGGTCGGTGTCGACACCGCCGAACACCGCGTCCCACGACGCCTGGGAGCCGGTCGCGAGCGCCAGCTCCAGCCGGCCGCCGACGAGCAGGTCGGTGGTCCCGGCGGCCTCGGCGAGCAGCACCGGGTCCTGGTAGCGCATCGGGAGCACCGCGGAACCGAGCCGGATCCGCGACGTGTGCTGCCCGACGGCGGCGAAGAACGGCAGCGGCGAGGACAGGTAGTGGTCGAAGTGACGCTGGTAGGCCCACCCGGTGTCGTAGCCGAGGTCCTCGGCGGCCCGGTAGAGCGCGATCCCCTCGGCGAGCCCGGCGGCGGGGCCGTGGTCGTCGGACCAGGACACCCGGGTGTTGAAGCCGAGCCCGGTCACCGGGCGGGGCCCGCCCGCCGGAGCGGCCGTCCGTGGGCCCGACGCGGTCGACGACGTGGCCGGGGCGTTCACGCGGCGGCCCGCCCGGTCCCGGGCAGCGAGGAGAGCAGCGTGCGGGTGTACTCCGCGCGCGGCTCGTCGAAGATCGACGCGACCGGACCGGACTCGACCACGCGTCCGTGCTGGAGCACCGACACCGTGTGCGCGAGCTGGCGGACCAGTGCCAGGTCGTGCGAGACGAACACGTAGGTGAGCCCCAGCTCGGCCTGCAGCCGCAGCAGCGTCTCCACGATCCCAGCCTGCACCGTGACGTCGAGCGCGGAGGTCGGCTCGTCGAGCACGATCACGTCCGGTCGCAGCACCAGGGCGCGGGCGAGCGCGACCCGCTGCCGCTGCCCGCCCGACAGCGCGGCCGGGCGCCGGTCGAGCAGCTCCTCGGCCAGACCGACCGAGGCGAGGGCGGCCCGCACCAGCGCGGTGCGCTCGCCGCGGTCGCCGACCCGGAACCGGTCCAGCGGCTCGCGGACCAGCCGTCCGACCTTCCATCGCGGGTCCAGCGAGGTGAACGGGTTCTGGTAGACGAGCTGCAGGTGGCGACGGATGTCGCGCAGCTCGGCGCGCGAGCGGCCGTGCAGCGTGCGACCCGCGACGACGATCCGCCCGGCGTCGGGCCGCTCCAGACCGAGCAGCATCCGGACCGCGGTCGTCTTGCCCGACCCGGACTCGCCGACCAGCGCGTGGGTGGTGCCCGACGGCACGCGGAACGACACGTCGTCGGCGGCGACGACACCGCCCGGGAAGGTCTTGGCGACGCCGTCGAGCTCGATCCGCGGCTCGGCCCCGGACCGGGACCGGCCGACCGCGCGCAGCTCGGCCCAGCGGTCGGGGTGCAGTGCGGGCACGTCGGCGTGCAGCCGGCGCGCGTACTCCGAGGCCGGGCGCTGCGAGACCTGCCGGGTCGGGCCGGTCTCCTGCACGGTGCCGTCCTTGAGGACGAGCAGCTCCTCGGCCCGGTCGGCGGCGACGGCCAGGTCGTGGGTGATCAGCAGCAGGCCAATGCCGAGCTCGGTGCGCAGACCGGTGAGCAGGTCGAGGATGCGGCGCTGCACGGTCACGTCGAGTGCCGAGGTCGGCTCGTCGGCGACCAGCAGCGACGGCTGGGGCAGGACCGCGAGGCCGATGAGGACGCGTTGCAGCATCCCGCCGGAGAGCTGGTGCGGGTAGGCACCGTAGACCCGGACCGGGTCGGGCAGCCCGACGCGCTCCAGGGTGTCGAGCACCAGGGCGCGCCGGTCGGCGGGCGCGACGCCGGCGGCGAGCGCGGCCGCCTCCAGGGCCTGCGAGCCGATGGTGCGGACCGGGTTGAGCGAGCTGGCCGGATCCTGCGGGACGAACCCGAGGGTACGTCCGCGCAGTGGCCGGAACGCGCGCTCGGACAGGCCCAGCACCTCGCGGCCGTCGACCTCGACCCGGCCGGTGGCCCGGCCGGGTGTGGGCAGCAGCCGCAGCAGCGAGCGGGCGATCGTGGACTTGCCCGATCCGGACTCGCCGATCACCGCGAGCGAGCCGCCGGCGGCCAGTGTCAGGTCCACACCGGACACGACGCGGTGGTGGCCGTAGTGCACGGTCAGGTCCGAGACCCGCAGCAGCGGCGGTCCGGGCAGGTCGGTGGGTTCCGCGGCGCCGGCGGGATCGGCGCCGGTGTCGGTGTCGGTGTCGGTGTCGGTGTCGGGGTCGGTGTCGGTGTCGAGGACGGTGCCGGTCAGTCGGTCGTGCGGAGCCATCGGCTGATCCTGTTCACGGAGAGGACGGTGACGATCGTGACGAGTGCCGGCGCCCAGACGAGCCAGGGCGCCAGCGGGTAGTCCTTGCCGGTCGCGACGAGCAGACCCCAGTCCGAGGCGGGCGGCGGGTCGCCGTAGCCGAGGAACGCGAGGCTGGCGATGACCAGCACCGAGAGCCCGAACTGCAGGACGGCGAGCTGCAGCACCGAGCGCGAGGCGTTGGGCAGGACGTGGCGCAGCAGCACGTGCCAGCGGGAGCCGCCGAGCAGCAGGGCGGCCTCGACGTAGACGGCCGAGCGGGTCTTGAGCACCTCCGAGCGCATCACCCTGGCGAACACCGCGATCGCGGAGATGCCGGTGGCGACGGCGGCGTTGATGGTCTGGAACCCCAGCGCGCTGACGATCACCACGGCGAGCAGGAAGCTGGGGATGGCGAGCAGGACGTCGACGAGCCGGGCGAGCACGACGTCGACGAGGCCGCCGAGGAACCCGGCGAGCAGCCCGATCGCGCCACCCACGAGGACACCGATCGCGACCGCGACCAGCGCGCTGGTCACCGAGGAGGCGGTGCCGTGCACGATCCGGGCGAACACGTCACGGCCCAGCTGGTCGGTGCCGAGCAGGTGCCCGGCACCGGGTGGGCGGAACAGCTCCGAGGGGATCCCGTCGACCGGGTCGTGGCTGGTGAACAGCCCGGGCGCGACCGCCCAGGCCAGCACGAGCGCGACGACCACGAACGAGGCCAGCACCGTCGGCGGCGCCCACCGACGGGTCCGGGCGGCGCGGGCGTCCGGCTCGGGTGCCCCGTCGGTGCGGGTGAGGGCGGGGGCGCTCATGCGGTCACTCCTGCTTCCTGGCGGGCCACCGGTCGCACCCGCGGGTCGAGCAGCGGATAGACCAGGTCGGCGACGAGGTTGACGACGACGAACACGACGGCGACGAGGGTGACCACCGCCTGCAGGACGGGCAGGTCCTGCATGGCGACCGAGCGTTCGACGAGACTGCCGAGCCCGGTGCGCCCGAAGACCGCCTCGATGATCACCGCGCCGCCGAGGACCTCACCGACCATCAGCGCGAAGACCGTCACCACCGGCAGCGACGACGGCCGGAGCAGGTGCCGCGCCAGCAGCCGGGTCCGGGTGAGCCCGCGGGAGCGGGCCACCGCCACGTACTCCTGGTCGGCCTCGTGGTCGAGGTTGGCGATGAGCACCTCGGCGATCTGGGCGGAGACCCAGATCCCGAGGGTGAGCGCCGCGAAGAAGGTCGCGACGGCGGAGTCGGCGTCGATGGCCCGGAACCACCCGAGCCGGAAGGAGAACACCTGGATCAGCAGCAGCCCGACCAGGAAGGTCGGCGCCGACAGCGACAGCGCGGGCACCGACCGCAGGATCGAGCTGTACGGGGCGGGCAGCCGGTGCACACCGAACGCGACGCCGAAGGCGATCACGACGGCGATCGTCATGGCCGATGCGGCGAGCGCCAGGGTGGAGGGCAGCGCCTCGGCCACCATCCCGGACACCGGCAGGTTGGACCGCAGCGAGAGGCCGAGGTCGCCCGTCACGAACCGGGACGCCGACTCCCACAGCTGGACCGGGACGGGGCGGTCGAGGCCGTAGTAGGCCACGATCCGCGCGATCTCCTCCTCGGTGAACCCGTTCTCGGGGTTGCGCAGCGTCGTCGTCACCGGGTCGCCCGGCAGGACGCTGATCACGACGAAGGTGAACACGTAGGCGAGGGCCACCACGACGAGCGACTGCCCGGCGCGGCGCAGCGCGTAGCTGACGTAGTCCCGGTTCATCGCGCGATCAGTCCTGCAGCCATGCGGTGTAGTAGTTCGCGTAGGCGACGCCGTTGTAGGTCACGCCCTGGACCCGAGGGGACTGCGCGTAGATGCGCTGCACGATCTGGGTGATCGGCACGAAGTACCCCTGGTCGAGGACGTGGGCCTGCAGCTGGTCGAGGAGCTCGTTGCGCGCGGCGGTGTCCTTCGCCCCGGCGATGCCGTCGGCGAGCTGGTCGAGCTTCTGGTCGCTGCGGCCGAGGCCGAACCAGTTCTCCCCCTTGTTCGCGTCGGTGAGCACGCCGGAGACGGTGCCGGCGTCGATGAAGCTGCGGGTGACCTCGTAGGCGGGCACCGTGGGGCTCCCGACGACGACCTTCTGCGTGTAGTTGACGACGTCGAGTGCCTGGATCGGCGCCTCGATCCCGACCTTGCGCAGCTGCTGGGCGATCAGCTCGTCGATCGCCCTCGAGGTGGCGAGGTAGGGGTTGGGGTGCAGCGTGACCGAGAGACGCTTCCCGTCCTTGACGCGGATCCCGTCGGGGCCGGGCACCCAGCCGGCCTGGTCGAGCAGCGCCGTGGCCTTCGCCACGTCGAAGGCGAACGACGACGAGTGGTCGGTGGCACCGGGGACGTTGCTCTGGATGAACGACTCGGCCTTCTGCCAGTCCGGGGTGTAGACGGTCGCGATGATCTCGTCGCGGTCGATGGCGTGCTGCACGGCCTGGCGGACGCGGACGTCGTCGAACGGGGCGACCGTCGTGTTCAGCGCGAAGCCGTTGACGAAGCCGAGGTAGCGCGGGGTGGCGGTGGTCAGGCCCTGCGCCTTGAGCGTCTCCAGCTCCTTGGGCGAGGGGTTGTAGGCGACGTCGGCCTGCCCGGACTGCACCGAGGAGGTGCGGACCTGCTGCTCGGAGACGACCTTGTAGGTCAGCGTGTCGATCCGGGCCGGGCCCTGGTGGTCCAGCGCGGCGGGCGCCCAGTCGTAGTCGGGGCGCTTGCGGAGCACGACGTTGTCGTCGTCGCGCCAGGACTCGACGACGTACGGGCCGGAGCCGATGTCGTTCGACAGGTCGGCCTGCTGGGCGGCGGGCAGCGCGAGCGTCTTCGGCGAGATCAGGATCGAGCCGTGGTAGCCCAGGGTCGGGATGAAGCCCAGCGTCGGCGAGCGGAACGTGACCTGCACCGTCGTCGGATCGACCGCCCGGGCGGCCTGGTAGGTCTTCGGGAACAGCCCGATCGGCTTGATGCCCTCGTCGGGGCGGCCCTTGGCCCAGATGTCGAGGTTCGCGACGACGGCGGCCGCGTCGACCGGGGACCCGTCGGAGAACGTGACACCGGGACGCAGCTTCAGGGTGAACTCGGTGGCGTCGGCGTTCTGCTGCCAGCTCTGCGCGACCCACGGCGACACGGCGCCCTTGTCGTCGACGTAGACGAGCTTGTCGGTGACGTGACCCCACACGTGGCCCTGGAAGCTGGAGATCGAGCTGTCGTTCGGGACCCAGGTGTCGCCGAGCGAGTCGATGAGGAAGGTCAGGTCGCCGCCGTCGGTGGGGGCGCCGGCGGCGGTGTTCTGCACCGCTCCGGTGCCGCAGGCCGACGCGAGGACGGCGGCGGCGAGGACACCGGCGGCGGCGCGCAGCACCGACCGGCGGGAGGGGGTGGTCATCGGGGGTTCTCTTCCTGCGGGGTGGGGCGGGACAGGAGGCGGCGGCCGGCGTCGAGGAACGCGGCGTCCGCCTGCGGCGGGTGGACCCGCACGCAGAGCACGTCCCGCAGGTGCCGTTCGAACGGCAGGTGTCGGGTGAGCGCGGGGTTGCCCAGCGCGGCGACGGCGGTCTCGACCGCCGTGATCGCCGAGTGGGCGATCTGCACCTTGAGCAGCGAGAGCTGCGGCAGGTGCGAGGTCTCGCCGGAGCCCGCTCGCAGCAGGGCCCCGTACAGGAGGGTCTCGGCCTGCGCGACGTGGGCGTCGATCTCGCCGGCGACGGTGCGGATGCGGTCGGTCTCGGCGATCGGGCGCCCGAGCGCGGTGGGGACCCGCTCGCGGACGTAGCGGACGAACGCGGCCCGGGCGGCGCGCGCCACCCCGACGTAGAGCGCGGGGTGGCCGAGGCTCGCCGGGTCGGCGACGGCGGCCGGGTCGCGGTAGACGCCGTCGTCGCCGCGGGGGATCTCCACGAACGCGTCGAGCGGGAGCGCGACGTCGTCGTAGACCACATCATGGGTGTTCGAGGCGCGCAGGCCCAGGTGGTCCCAGGTCTCGACCCAGCTGATGCCCGGGGCGTCGGCGGGCACGAGCAGGTGCCCGACGCGCGGCTCGTCGTCGGTGACCGCCCAGACCACGTGGTGGGCCAGCGCGGTGCCACCGGTGGCGTAGGCCTTGCGGCCCGAGAGCGACCACCCGTCGCGGGTGCGGCGGGCGACGGTGGCGGGCAGCCCGCCGCGGGCCGGGGCACCCAGCTCGGGCTCGGCACGCACCGCGTTGATCAGGACCGGCTCGTGCACCGAGCGGCGCAGGATCTCCGCGTAGGTGGCCTCCGGCCAGGTCGCGGCGGCGGCCTGGCCCTGGTGCGCGTTGAGGGTGTTCGCGGTGATCAGGGCGACCGAGGGGTCGCCCTCGCCGAGCGCGACGAGGATCCGGGCCGCGTCGAGCAGCGACACCCCGGGGCCGCCGTGCCGCCGGGCGACGGTGGCGGTGAGCAGCCCGGCCCGGTGCACCGCGGCGATGCCCGCCTCGGGGACGGCACCGCTGCGGTCGTAGGTCTCGGCCGTGGCGGCGAGCTCGGCGGTCACCGCGGCCAGCGCGGCGTCGGACAGGTCGGGGACCGGGAGCGCCGCGGTCCGCTCGTCGAGCGCGGTCACCGGACACCGGCCAGCGCGTCGGCGTCGAAACCGGGGGCGAACGCGCCCGGGTGGTCGGCCTGCAGGGTGCCCCGGCGCCCGGTGGCGGCGCGGTGCGCGAGCTCCTCACGGACCAGGGGCAGCACCCGGCGGCCGTAGTCGGCGGCGTCGGCGAGGGTGTCGTAGCCGCGGATGGACACGAGGTCGGCGCCCAGGTCGATGTAGTCGACGATCGCCGCGGCGACGGTCTCGGGGGTGCCGACCAGCGCGGTCGACGCACCGCCCGCGTTCGTGACGGCGGCGGTGCGGGTCCACAGCGCACGGTCGTAGACCTCGGCGCGAGCGGCGAACTCCAGTGCCCGCTGCGAGCCGACGTTCTGCGGGCTGCCGGTGAAGCGGTGCTTGGTCGCGCCGCGCCGGAAGCTCGCACCGATGGCGTCGGCGTAGCGGTAGGCCTTGGCCCACGCCAGCTCGTCGGTGCGGTCGACGATCGGGCGGAAGGTCACCCAGATCCGCGGCCGCGGCCGGCCCGCGGCGTCGGCGATCGCGTGCACCCGGCCGATCTGGGCGCGGATGTCGGCGAGCGGCTCGCCCCAGAAGCTGAACACGTCGGCCTGCCGGCCACCGATCTCGAACGCCTCGTCGGACTGGCCGCCGATGGAGATCGGGATGGTGTCGCCGTAGGGCGCGAAGCCGGGCCCGAAGTCGTCGAAGCGGTAGAACTCCCCGTCGTGGCCGAACGCCTCGGTCTCGGTCCAGGCGCGGCGCAGCAGCGTGATGAACTCGCTGGTGCGGGCGTAGCGGCGGGCCTTGGGCAGGTAGTCGCCCTGGCGGGCCTGCTCGGCGTCGCTGCCGCCGGAGATGAGGTGGACGACGGCGCGCCCCTCGGTCAGCTGGTCGAGCGTGGCGAGCTGCTGGGCCACCACCAGGGGGAAGGCGGTGTTCGGCCGGACGGCGACGATCGGGCGCAGCCGCTCGGTGAGCTGTCCGACCGCGGAGGCCACGACGAAGGAGTCCGCGGTGTTCGAGCCGTAGGGCAGCAGCGTGTAGTCGTAGCCGGACTCCTCCAGGGTGCGCACGTAGCGCCGGAAGTAGGGCAGGTCGATGCCGCGGGTCGGCAGCGGGGCGAGCTCGGTGGAGGGGTTCAGGTGCGACAGCGAGATGAACTCGACGCGGCGGGCGGCCGTCTCGGGAACGGTGTCGGACGGGGCGGTGTGGGACGGAGCGGTCACGGGCGTGTCGGGCACGGTGTCTCCTCGGTGCGGGTACGGGCGGACGGCCGGGGCGCGGCGGTGCGGCACGTCCGGGCGGGTGTCGGGTCACGGGTGGGCGGTCGGGCGCGGCGTCCCGGGGATGTCAGAGGGCCTTGCCGGGGTTGAGGACGCCGCGGGGGTCGAACACCGACCGCAGCCGCTGCTGCAGGTCCACCAGGTCGTCGCCGAGCTCGTCGCGCAGCCAGCGGCGCTTGAGCAGGCCGACGCCGTGCTCCCCGGTCAGCGTGCCGCCCAGGCGCAGTGCCGTCGCGAACACCTCCCCGGCGACGTCCCACACCTGCTGGTCGAGCTCACGGCCCGGTTCGAGGACGAGGATCGGGTGCAGGTTGCCGTCGGCGGCGTGCGCCATCGTCGCGATCCGGATCCCGCTGCGGGCCGAGATCGCGGCGATCGCGGTGACCGCCTCGGCGAGCCGCGAGCGCGGCACCGCGACGTCCTCGACCAGGACCCGGCCCAGCCGCTCCAGGGCCGGCAGCCCGGCGCGGCGGGTGGCGAGCAGAGCCTCCGACCCGGCGTCGTCGGTGGCGAGGTCGACCCGCGACGCGAGCGGGGCGACCACGGCGCGCACCGCGTCGATCTCCGCGGCGGCGCCGAACCCGTCGGTCTGGACCAGCAGGAACGCCGCCCCGTGCGACGCGGCCCCGCCGGCCGCGGCGATCGCGTCCAGGCACGTCGTGTCGAGCAGCTCGGCGACGGCGGGCTGCAGCCGGGCCGCGGTGATCGCGGCGGCCGCGGCGGCGGCCGTGGTGACGTCGTCGAACCAGGCGGCCAGGGTCGCGGTCGCGACCGGGACCGGCCGCAGCCGGACGGTCGCGCCGACGACCACCCCGAGGGTCCCCTCGGAACCGACGAACAGTCCGGTCAGGTCGTAGCCGGCGACGCCCTTGACGGTGCGCCGTCCGGTGGCGACCCGGCGGCCGTCGGCGAGGACGACGTCCAGGCCGAGCACGGCCTCGCGGGTGACGCCGTACTTGGCGCAGCGCAGCCCGCCCGCGTTGGTCGCGATGTTCCCGCCGATCGTGGAGATCGCCGCGCTGGCCGGGTCCGGGGCGTAGCGCAGGCCGTGCGCGGCGGCCGCGGCATCGAGGTCGGCGGTGAGGACCCCGGCCTCGACGACGGCGAGCTCGTCGACCGGGGAGATCTCCACGATCCGGTCGAGACCGCTCAGGTCGAGCACCACGCTCCCGGCCCCGGCGACCGCTCCCCCGGACAGCCCGGTCCCGGCCCCGCGGACGACGACCGGGGTGCCGGTGGCGTGGGCGTGGGTCAGCAGCTCGACGACGTCGTCCACCGAGCGGGCGGCGACGACGGCATCCGGGATCGAGCCCGGGTCGAACCCGGAGCGGTCCAGGCGGGCGGCGGTCCGGACGGCCGGGTCGGTGCTCCATCCCGCCAGGGCGGACGGGTCGGTACGGGGGTGGGTCACGGTGCTGACGGCACGGCTGGGCACAGGGAGGTCTGCTTCCGGTTCGGCGCCCCGCCGCGGACCGCAGGGCGGTACGGCGGGGGCGGGCCCGCCGGGAGGGCGGGTCGGGAGGGCGGCGCGCGGTGGGGGCACGCAGGGACCGGAGGAGGGACCCGGGGGGCGGCGCTGCGGCCGGGTCTCAGCGGGCGCGACAGCCCGCGGAGAACACGGTGCCGTGGTCGATCACGCGGCGCCGGGTGAAACCGGTCGGCGCGGGCGGCGGGCACGACGGTGCCGGACGGCGGCGCGGCGCCGCGGGCCCGGTCGAGGTCGTCGTGTCCACACCGACGAGTGAATCCCGGACGACCGGTCGGGGTCCAGCGACGAATCGGGATCGGTTCCGATCACGCGACGCGATCGATGACCGCGTGGTGCCCCGTCCGGGCGGCGTGCGGGCCTCGGCGCCGGTCACGGCTGCGCCCGGGTGGCGACCGGGCGCGCCGGGTCGTTCGACCACGCCGACCAGGACCCCGGGTACAGCGCGGCGCGCACACCGACCGCGGCGAGCGCGGCCACCTGGTGGGCGGCGGTCACCCCGGATCCGCAGTAGACACCGACCGGCCGGTCGAGCGCACCGAGCGCGGCGAAGCGGGCGCGCAGCGCGGCGGGGTCGCGGAAGCGGCCGTCGGGGGCGAGGTTGTCCCCGGTGGGAGCGCTCACCGCGCCGGGGACGTGCCCGGCGCGCGGGTCGACCGGCTCGGTCTCACCGCGGTAGCGCTCCCCGGCGCGGGCGTCGAGCAGCAGCCCGTCGCGGGCCAGCGCGGCGGCGGAGTCGGCGTCGAGGACCGGCAGCGCGCCGCCGGTGAGCACGACGTCGCCGGGCTCGGGGTCGGGCACGTCCCCGGACTCGACGGGCAGGCCCGCGGCGGTCCAGGCGGCCAGGCCGCCGTCGAGCAGCCGGACGTCGTCGTGCCCGGCCCAGCGCAGCAACCACCACGCGCGCCCGGCGGCGAGCCCGCCGGTGGCGTCGTACACCACGACCGGGCGGTCGGCGCGCACGCCCCAGCGCCGCGCCGCCGTCTGCAGGGCCGCGACGTCGGGCAGTGGGTGGCGGCCGTCGCGGGGGTCGTCGGAGTGCGCGGCGAGCTCGGTGTCCAGCGGCACGTACACCGCGCCGGGCAGGTGCCCGGCGCGGTGGTGCTCGCGCCCGTGCGGGTCGCCGAGGGCCCAGCGGACGTCGAGCAGCACCGGCGGGGTGTCCCCCGCCAGCTCGGCGGCCAGCGCACCCGCGTCGACGAGCACGGACACCGAGGGCAGGGTCGCGGCCAGGTCGGCGTCGTCGAGGTCGTGCGCCCCGGCCCCGTCGGCGACGGCGCGGCGCACCCGGTCCGCGACGGCGGCGTTGCGCGGCGCCGTGGTGCCGTGCAGACCGGCGAGCAGCACGATCTCGCCGTTGAGGAAGTCGGTCTCCGGGCTCACCCCGCGGCGCAGGCTCTGCCAGGTGGAACGCCCCGCGGCCGGTGCTCCGGGCACCGGCCGCACCATCAGTGAACCGAGGTCCACGGTGGACTCCGCACGGTGGTCGGCCGGGTCGACGCCCGCGGCCCGGTACACCTCGCGGGCCTCGGCGCGCAGCGCGGCCGCGGCCCGCTCACGCAGTCGCCCCGGCGGGTAGAGCGCGTCGAGGGCGTTGCCCAGCACCTGCGGGAGCTTGCCCGCCTTCCAGCGCGGCACGTCGTCGACGAGCTGGGTGGGGTGGCGGGCCGCGGTCAGGTCGGCGGCGATCTCCTCGGCGCGCGCGTCGCGGCCCGCCGGGTACCGGCCGAGCCAGACCAGCCCGGCCGCGGGTGCGCCCGGCGAGACGACCTCGCCGGGGGTGAGGTAGGTCGTCGGCGAGCGCACGACGGCGCCGTACACGGTCGTGAACCGGCGCAGTGCGGCCCACTCGGTGTCCATGCCGTTCTGCAGCACGACGACCGGGAGCGACGCGGCCGCGGTGCCGCCGGCGACTGGGCGTGCGGCCCAGTGGGCCAGCGCCGCGTCGGCGTCCTGGGCCTTCGTGGCCAGCAGGAGCACGTCGTCGGCGCGCAGGGTCACCTCGTCCTGCCCGGCGACGGGCACGCCGACCCGCTGCTCCCCCTCGGGACGCAGGTACCGCAGGCCGCCGCGGAGCGCGGCGAGCTGTGCACCGCGGGCGACGAGCACGACCTGGCGCCCGGCGAGGTGCAGCTCGGCGGCCAGCGTGGCGCCGACCGCCCCGGCGCCGACCACGACGTAACGCGTCACCGCGGCACCGCCGCGACCTCGACACGGGCCAGCGGGGACCCGACACGCAGCCGCTCCAGGAACAGCACCGCGGTGGCGGCGGCGATGCGGTGGGTCGCGTCGTTGAGGGCGTCGTGCACACCGCCGGCGACGCCGACCAGCTCCCCGTCCGGGAGGGCGGCGTAGAAGTCGCGGACGTCGGCGAGCGGGCTGACCGCGTCGGCGGCGCCGTGCAGGCCGAGGACCGGCACCCCGAACGCGGCCGGGCGGGCCCGGTCGACCCAGCCGTCGGGGAGCCGGCCGGTGAGCGCGCCGCGGCGGACGGTGTCGTCGGCGTCGAGGCGGCCGCGATGGGTCGGGCAGGACGTGCGCAGCGCGAGCTCGTCGGCCCAGTCCGGTGCGCCCGGGGTGGTGTGCAGCGGGAGCCCGGCCAGCACGAGGCCGTCGATGCCGGCGGCGCCGTCGGCGACCAGCCCGGCCGCGAACAGCGCGCCGGTGTCGGAGCCGACCAGCACCCGCGGCGGCGGACCGGCCTCACCCGGCTCCTCGGACGGGGTGCGGTCGAGCAGCGAGCGGATCTGGCCCAGGGTGCGGGCGGCGTCGACGGTGGGGTCGCTGACCGCCCAGACGCGGTAGCCGTCGGCGGCGATGCGCCTGCCGAACCGCTCGTAGACCGCGGCGTGCTCGCCGCGGCCCGGGACGACGACGACGGTGCCGCGGGGACGGATGCCCTCGGGCTCGGTCCAGGACGCGAGGACCGGGGTCGTGCCGACTGCAGTCATGGAGGACTCATCTCTTTCTCGGGTGACGTCGTCTCGGGTGACGCCGGAGGACACCGGCCCGGGGAGGGCCGGCGGAGGGCGACCGGGGCCGCGCGCTCCGGACGGGTCGCGACCGACCCGTGGTTCAGCGGGCCGGACAGGCCGCGGAGCAGACGGTGCCGTGGTCGACGACCCGGCGACGCGTGAACCCGCCGTCACGGCACGCGACCGCGGCCGGAACGTGCCGGCCGGGGGTCGCGGAGCGCGGGCGGGTCATGCCCACCATCACAGACGGCCGGGGCGCCCGGGTCCAACGACGAATGCGCATCACAACCGATCGCGATCCGCGATCATTGTCGGTAGCCTCGGTACCGTGCCCGCCGCCCTCGACATCACCGCGCTGCGGAGCATCGTCGCCGTCGCCGACCAGGGCGGGTTCCACCGCGCGGCGCAGTCCCTGACGTTGTCCCAGTCCGCGGTCAGCCAGCACGTCCGCCGCCTGGAGAAGGCCGTCGGACGCCCGCTGGTCCGCAAGGACGGCCGGGTCAGCCGGTTCACCGCCGAGGGCGAGGCGCTGCTCGGCGAGGCCCGTCGCATCCTGGCCGCCCACGACGACGCACTGCGCCGTCTCGGCGTCGGCGACACCCGCGAGTCCCTGGTGCTGGGCTCCACCGAGCACGCCGCGGACGAGCTGCTGCCCCGGGTCATGGAGCGGCTGCAGGAGGTGTTCCCCGGCACCGCGGTGCGCTTCCGACTCGACCGCTCCAGCCGGCTGAACGACGCCGTCGACCGCGGCACGCTCGATCTGGCGATGTACATCGGCGACGTGGTCGACGGCCCCGGCGTCGCCGCCGGGGCGATCCCGCTGACCTGGTACGCGGCGCCGGGCTGGCGTCGTCCCGCGGACGGTCCGGTGCCGCTGGTCGTGATCGACTCGCCGTGCACCATCCGGCGCCGCGCCCTGCAGACGCTGTCCGCCGCCGGGATGGCGGCGACCGTCGTCGGGGAGGCCGCCTACCTCGCCGGGGTGCTGAACGCGGTGCGCGGTGGTCTGGGGGTCGCGCTCGTCGCCGGGCTGGGCGACCCACCCGAGGGGCTGGAGGAGTGCACCGACCTGCCCGGGGCGCCGTCCGAGCCGCTGCACCTGCGGGTCCGGGCCGGGGCCGACCCCCGGCTGGTCGAGACGGCCAGCGCGGCGCTGGCCGCGGTGCTGCCGCCGGCCGGGGACCACCCGCCCCCGGCCGGCTGACCGCGCGTCGCTCAGGACGCCGCCCGGCGCGGCAGCCCGGGCGGGTTGATCCGGGAGTCCTGCAGCGCCTCGTTCTCCAGGTGCCACCGCGCCAGCACCTCGCCGTACTTGCCGCTCGCGATGAGCGCGTCGATCGCCTCGTGGATCGGGCCGACCAGCCCGTCGCCGCGGCGGGTCATGGCCGCGATGTCGGCCTGCACTCCCCCGCCGCCGCCGTTGAGCGAGCCGACCGCCTTCGTCGTGCCACCGGTGGCGACGTGGTAGGCGACGCCGGGGTTCGGGCCGAGGTAGGCGTCGAGGCGTCCGGAGTCCAGGGCGAGGTAGTAGTCACCGGTGTTCTGGTAGTACTGGATCGTCGCCGGTGCGACCCCCGCGGCCTCGTTCTGCCGGTTCCACTCGACCAGGATCTGCTCCTGGTTGGTGCCGGGTGAGACGCCGATGGTGAGCCCGGAGATGTCGGCGGGCTTCTCGATCCGCTCCACCCTCCCCGCGTTGCGGGCCTCGAAGGTGACGGTGTCGACGCGGTAGGTCGCGAAGTCGTACTTGTCCTTGCGCTCCTCGGTCACGGTGATGTTGGAGAACCCCGCGTCGTAGGTGGGGGACTCGACGCCGAGGAACAGGTTCTCCCACGACGTCGGCTGCAGGTCGAGCCGCAGCCCGAGCGTGTCCGCGACGAGCTGGGCCAGGTCCGGCTCGACGCCGATGACGGTGCGGTCGTCGTCGGCGCGGAAGGACAGCGGCGGGTTACCGCTGCCGGTGGTGGCCACGGTGAGCTTTCCCGACTCGCGGACCGCGGCGGGGACCGTCGCGGCGATGGCCTCGATGCGGTCCGCACGGACGCGGTTCTGCTCCGGGCTGGTGTTCACCGCCGTCCCGGGGTCCACCGGGGCGGCCTGGTCGGGATCGGCGCCGGAGCAGCCGACGGCGGCGACCAGGGGCAGGACGAGGGCGACGGCCGCGAGGCGCAGGTGGCGCAGCGGCCGGGGGATCCGGGACATCGATACTCCTGTGGGGAGGTCGGCGCAGACCGGGGTCAGCGCAGGACCGCGCCGAGGAAGGCGCGGGTACGGGGTTCACGCGGGGTGTCGAGCACCGCGGCGGGCGGGCCGGACTCGACGACGCGGCCCTCGTCGAGGAACACGACGGTGTCGGCGACCTCGCGGGCGAAGCCGATCTCGTGGGTGACCACGACCATCGTCGTGCCGTCCCGGGCGAGATCGGAGATGACCTCGAGGACCTCGCCGACGAGCTCCGGGTCGAGCGCGGAGGTCGGTTCGTCGAACAGCAGCAGCTGCGGGTGCAGGGCGAGCGCGCGGGCGATCGCGACGCGCTGCTGCTGACCGCCCGACAGCCGCCGCGGGTACTCGTCGGCCTTGTCGGCGAGCCCGACCCGGGCGAGCAGCTCACGGGCCTCGGCGTGGACGGTGGCACGGTCGCGGCGTTGCGCCGACAGCGGCGCCTCGACGACGTTCTCCAGCACCGTCAGGTGGGCGAACAGGTTGAAGCTCTGGAACACGAAGCCGATCCGGCTGCGCCGGCGCAGGATGCGCCGCTCCGGCAGCTCGTGCAACCGGTCGCCGACCCGCCGGTAGCCGATCAGCTCGCCGCCGACCCGGACCGTGCCGCGGTCGACCTTCTCCAGGTGGTTGATGGTGCGCAGCAGGGTGGACTTGCCCGACCCGGACGGCCCGATGACGACGGTGACCTCGCCGGGGGCGACGGTCAGGTCGACCCCGCGCAGCACCGGCAGCGGACCGAAGCTCTTGTGCACCCCGCGCAGCTCCACCATCGGGACAGTGCCGGCGGCGGTCATGCCGTGGCCCCCCGCCGGCGCCGTCCGGACACCGCGGCCCGCGCGCGTTGCAACGGGGTCGGTGGCAGCGTGCGCTGCGCGCCGCGGGCGTAGTACCGCTCGACGTAGAACTGGCCGACCGACAGCGCGCTGGTCAGCACCAGGTACCAGACGGCGGCGACAAGCAGCATCGGGATGACCCGTCCGGTCCGGGTGTAGATGACCTGCACCTGGTAGAAGAGCTCGGACAGCGCCATGATGTAGACCACCGAGGTGCCCTTGACCAGGCCGATCAGCTCGTTCGCCGCGGTCGGGACGATGATCCGCATCGCCTGCGGCAGCTGGATCCGCCGGAACCGGCGCCAGGCCGGGATGCCGAGCGCGGTGGCGGCCTCCAGCTGGCCGGCGTCGACGCCCAGGAACCCCGAGCGCACGACCTCGGCGGCGTAGGCGGCCTGGTGCAGGCCGAGCCCCAGCACCGCCGCGGTGACCGGGCTGACCAGCTCCATCGTGCCGAACTCGACGAACGACGGCCCGAACGGGATGCCGATCGAGAGCCGGTCGTAGAGCAGGGCGAGGTTGTACCAGAACAGCAGCTGCAGGATCAGCGGCACGGACCGGAAGATCCAGATGTAGGTCCAGCTGACCGAGCGCAGCAGCGGGTTGGGCGAGAGCCGCATCACCGCGAGCACCGTGCCGAGCACGAACCCGACGACGATGCCGAGCACCGTGAGCTGCAGCGTCAGCAGCACCGCGTTCACGATGGACGGGGCGAACAGGTAGCGGCCGACGGTCGGCCAGTCCCAGGCCGGGTTGGTGACCAGCGCGTTGACCGCCATCGCGGCCAGGACCGCCACCACCGCGGTCCCCGCCCACCGCCACGGGTGCCGGGCCGGGACGACCCGCAGGCCGGCGTCGTCGTCCCCGGTGGGCGGGACGGCGCCCGGGGCGGCCCGGGCCTCGGTGCGGCTGCTCACGCGAAGCCCCCGGTCAGGTACTTCTCGAACGGGTGCGGCCCGACCGTCTCCGGGTGCAGGGTCCGGTCGTAGAGCGGCGTGTAGCCCGCGGCGAGGTAGAGGTGGCGGGCCTCGGGCTGGCGCGGACCGGTCGTCAGGTAGATGCGCCGGTAGCCGCGGGCGGCGATCGTGTCCTCCAGCTCGGTGAGCACCCGGCGGGCCAGGCCGCGGCGGCGGTACGCCGAGCCGGTCCAGATCCGCTTGAGCTCGGCGGTGTCGGAGTCCCACCGGCGGAAGGCGCCCCCCGCGACGGGGGTACCGCCGTCGAGCAGCAGGACCACCCCGCCGGACGGTGGGGCGAACCGGCTCGCCTCGCGGAGGGTCTCGGCGTCGAGGTCGCCGAGGGTGTGGCCGTAGCGGACGCCGTACTCCTGGTCGAGCTCGACCAGCATCGGGCGGACGAGCGGGTCGGTGTAGGCGACCCAGCGGACCTCCGGACGGGCGGAGGTGGTGGGCGGAGCGGGGTGGAGCGCGGTCACGGTGGGGACCTCTCGGTGCGAGCGCTGCCCTCGGGCAGGCGGGGACCGGCCGCCCGCGGTGGCGGGCGGTCCGGTGCGGGGCACGGGTGGAGAGGTCAGCGACAGAGCGCGGCGCCGGTGCGGCACAGGTCGACGTGCCGGCGACGGACCCAGCGCAGCCGGATCCGGGCCCGCTGCCCGGCGTCGGGCCGGTGTCTCGCGGGGCGGTGGGGCATCGGGGTCTCCCATCGGACCCGGCGGTAGCACCCTGCCCGGAACGGGGCGGGTTGCTGCGGCGTCGACGAGCCGGGACTCTCGACCGCTCTGGATGGACCTCACCACTGCAGCCGACGCACCGATCCGGTGTCAAGCGCGGACCGGGAGATCGGTTGTGGCATCACCCAGTGGGACGGCACGGTGCCCGGGCGCAGTGGCGCACCCCGTCGGTGCGGGCGGATCGGCGGACGACCCGCCCGCGCCGCGGAGCGGGTGCTCAGGTCGCGGCGGCCTCCTTCACCGCCGCCCCGACCCGGGCCCGCAGCTCGGCGAACTCCGGCGAGCCGCGCAGCGCCTCGGCGTCCACACCGGAGCGCGGCAGGTCGATCCGCAGGTCCAGCGCGATCCGTCCGGGGCGGGCGGTGAGCACCACGACCCGGGAGCCGAGGAACACCGCCTCATCGGCGGAGTGGGTGACGAACACGCTGGTCCGGCCGGTCTCGTGGCTGACCCGGCGCACGTCGTCCTGCAGGCGTTCGCGGGTGAGCGCGTCGAGCGCACCGAAGGGCTCGTCGAGCAGCAGCAGGTCCCGGTCGGCGGCCAGCGCCCTGGCGATCGCGACCCGCTGCTGCTGGCCGCCGGAGATCTCCCAGATCCGCCGGTCCGCGACACCGGTGAGCCCGACCCGCTCCAGCAGCCCCTCGCGGGCCACGGGACGGTCGGACGGGTTCACCCCCGCGTACTTCAGGGCGAGGTCGACGTTGCCGCCGACGCTGCGCCACGGGAACAGCCGCGGCTGCTGGAACACCACGCCGGCGCCGACACCCGGCTCGGGTGCCCGGCCGGCGACGGTCAGCGTCCCGTCGGTGGGCCGCTCGAACCCGGCGACCAGCCGGAGCAGAGTCGACTTGCCGCAGCCCGAGGCCCCGACCAGCACCAGGAACTCGCCGCGCTCGACGGTCAGGTCGAGCGGTCCGAGCGCGTGGACCCGGTCCCGGCGGCCCGGGTAGGAGTGCCCGAGCCCGGACGCGGCGATCGCCGGCACTCCCTCCCCCGCCACGGCCCCGGTGTCGGGGTCCGTATCGGTGTCGGTGTCGGCGTCGGCGTCGGTGTCGGCGTCGGTGTCAGCGTCGGTGTCAGCCTGCGGCGAGGACATCCGGGAGACCCTTCGTGTAGATCGCCTTCTGGAAGGTCGCGAGGTCCGGCGCCGTGGGGATCTGCTTCTGCGCGGCGAGGAACTGGGCGGCGCTCTGCAGGTTCTGGGCGAGGTTGCCCGGGGCGCCGTCGGTGCCGAGCCACTCGGCGGAGGCCAGCTCCTGCGGGGACAGGAACACGCCCTGCTTCAGCTGGGACGCGGCGTTCTCGGGGGTCGTGCCGATCTCGGCGGCGACGGCCTGCGCGGCGGCCTGCGGGTCGTTGCGCACGGTCTCCAGGGCGCGGGCCTCGACCTTGCGCCAGGTGTCGACGACCTCGGGGTGCTGCTCGGCGAACGGGGTGGAGACCACCCCCAGGTCGAGGGTCGGCTTGCCGGCCGTGGCCAGCTCGCGGCTGGTGACCAGGGTCTTCCCGGTCTTGCGGAGCTCGTCGAGGGTCGGCAGCCAGGTGTAGACGGCGTCGACGTCGCCGCGCTCCCAGGCAGCCAGCGCGGCCTGCGGCTGCAGGTCGATCAGCTGCACGTCGGTGGGCTTCAGACCGGCGCGGTCCAGGGCGGCGAGCAGGCTGTAGTGCGAGGTGGACGCGAACGCGGTGGCGACCCGCTTGCCGCGCAACCCCGCGACGTCGGTGATCCCGGTGGCGTTGCGGGCGACGAGCGCCTCGTTGTCGCCGGCGACGTCGAGCACGAACGCGACCTGGTACGGGATGTTCAGCGGCGCGGAGAGCCCGCGGGCGACCGGGCTGGACCCGATCGCACCGAAGTCCAGCTCACCGGCGACGAACGCGGTGTTGATGTCCGCGCCGGAGTCGAACTTGGTCCACTGCACGTTCCAGTCGGGCAGGGCGTCCTCCAGCCAGCGGTTGTGCTTGGCGACCAGGTCGCCGCTGGGGAAGCTCTGGTAGGCGATGCGGATGGTCGGCTTGCCGGAGTCCTGCCCGGCAGGGCCGACGGCGCAGCCGGCGAGGACGCCGACGGCCAGCAGGCCCACGAGCAGTGCGGTCAGTCGGGTGCGGGTGGTCATGCTCGTCCCCTCCACGGAACGGTGCGGCGCTCGACGGCGCGCAGCAGCGCGTCGATCACCAGGCCGGAGATGCCGATCGCGAAGATGCCGACGAGCACGACCGGGGTGTTGTTGTAGTTGCTGGCGTCCTTGACCATCCCGCCGATGCCGGGGATGCCGTTGAACAGCTCGGCCGCGACGACCGAGGAGTAGGCGATCCCGACGGCCAGCCGGATGCCGGTGAAGGTCTCCGGCAGCGCCGACGGGACGATGACGTCCCGCACCACCTGGCCGCGGGTCGCGCCGAGCGCGCGGGCCGCCTCGACCAACCCGACCGGGGCGGCGGCGACGGCCGCCGTGGTGGCGACGGCCGCCGGTGGGAAGGCGGCGAGCGCGAGCAGGGTGATCTTCGGCGCCTCGTCGATGCCCAGCCAGATGACCAGCAGGAAGAAGTACGCCAGCGGCGGCAGTGCCCGCAGGAACGTCAGCCACGGCTCCAGGACCCGGCGGACCCAGCCGACGGTGCCCATGAGCAGACCGACCAGCACACCGACGACCACACCGAGGACGACACCGGCCAGGACCCGGCGCAGGGTCATGTAAAGGTGCTCCCACAGCAGGTAGCCGCCGTAGCCGCGGGTGCCGTCGTGGGTGGTCGACACCTCCACGAACGCGCGCCACACCGTCGACGGGTACGGCACGAACGTCTCGTTCCAGACCCCGCTCGCCGCGGCGGCCTGCCAGACGGCGAGGAACACCAGCACCGACAGGACCGGGAGCAGCGCGGTACGGGGGTCGAACGCCAGGCGGCGCGGGGACGGGGGTGCGGCACGAGCCGCCCCGGACGGGGTGTCGGTGGACGCGGACACGGTGGACCTCTCGGCGGGCACGGGGCGCGGACCGGCGCCGGGGTGGGCCGGGTCGTCCGCGCGCGGACGACGTGCCGGGGGGCGGCCGCAGGCGCGGCCGTCGGCACGGGTGCGGACGAGGGCTCCGTCGTCTGAGGGCTCGCCGGTCACGGTTCGGGTGCAGCTCGCCCTCCACCGGGGCCCGCGGGAGCAGGGGCCGGCGGGCCGGACGGGGCGTGCACGGTCAGCGGCAGCCGACCGTGCACCGGGGACGGTGGCCGGGCGTCGCGCGTCCTGCCGTCGTCCCCCGCGGCACCGTAGAACAGATACCGGACGGCTGTGCCGCGGACAAGGACGGACCCGCTGTCAGGAACACCACGCACCGGCCCCGTAACACCGGACGGACCGTCCCGGTCTCCCGACCGGCGGGACGGAGACCCACGTTGTCCGGACCGCGACCGCCGTTCGTCCACCGACCGGACGGGGGGGCGGGCGTGGCTTGCCGCCCGTGGAGCGGATCGGACACGATCGCTCCCGTGACCGGAACCGCGCGTCTCGTCGCGCGCCTGCACGTGGACCTGGGTCGTACCCGGTCCGCACTCTGTCGCTGACCCGGTCACCCCCTCGGCCCGCAGCCCACCGCACCCCGCCCGGCGGCGGTGCCGGCCCGCTGCGCACGCCCGTTCCCGCCGCACCGACCTCGTCCGGGAGGACACCCATGACCGCAGTCCGTCCGAAGCAGACCGTCGTTCCGTTCGTCGTGCACTCCGAGGGCACCGGGGTCTTCCAGACCCTGCGCCCCGAGGGCGACGCCGGGCACGTCTTCACCGCCGACGCCTACCCGGCCTTCGGCGGCGCCGACTCCGCGCCCAGCCCGCTGTTCTACGCACTCGGCTCCCTGACCTCGTGCAACCAGGTGACGGCGAGCCTGGTCGCGAAGGACCTGGGGATCCGCCTGGGCCACTGGACCTTCGAGGTGCACGGTGACCTCGACACCGCGGTGCTCGTCGGTGGCGCCGAGGGCAACGCCAACTTCGACCGGGTGCAGGTCCGGGCCACCGTCGAGACCGACGCGACGCCCGAGCAGTTCGAGCGGCTGGTGTCGGAGACCGCGCGGCGGTGCCCGGTCACCCAGCTGTTCGAGCGCAGCGGCCTGGAGTTCGCCAACGACTGGACCCCGGTGGCGCTGCCCGACGCCGACTGACCCGGCACCGCCGTCCCGCTCCCCGCACCGCACGGGCGGACCGGTCGCGCTGGACCAGTGCGACCGGCCCGCCCGTCGCGCCGGGCAGCGGCCGGTGGGAGGGGCCGGGGTCAGGCGGCGGCGGTGAACCCGGCCGCACGGCCGGCGTCGTCGGGGCCCCACAGCGTCGTCGACACCTCGCGACGCACCAGCGGCACCACCTCGGTCGCGAACCGGGTCAGCACCTCGTGCTGGCGTGCGTAGGGCAGCACCGGGTTGACCGACACCGACTGGACGTCGTGGCCGTAGGCCCCGTGGTAGTCGAGGATCTTCGCCGCGACCCGCTCCGGGCTCCCGACCAGCGCGGGGCCGTGCGCCACCGCCTCCTCGACGGTCGCGAACGAGGTGGCCTTGCCCGGACGGTCGTCCCCGGCGTGCGCGGCCCGCATCTTCGCGGCGAACCCCTCGTAGACCGGGCGGTACTCCGCGATCGCCTCGGCGTCGGTGTCGGCGAGGAACAGCCCGCCCGAGCCGGAGCCGACGTAGCCCAGCGCCGGGTCGTGGCCGTGCTCGACGAGCTTCTCCCGGTAGCGGTCGATGAGGACGCGGTAGTTCTCCCGCGGCTGCAGCGCGTTCGCCGAGAAGATCGGGTCGCCCCAGCGGGCGGCGAGGTCGACGGCGACGGTCGAGGTCGCCGAGCCGTGCCAGATCCGGAACGGGCCGGCGAACGGTCGTGGGAAGGTCGTCACGCCCGCCAGGTCGGCGTGGTGGGTGCCCTTCCAGTCCACCCCGTCCTCACGCAGCAGGCGGCGCAGCAGCTCGTAGTTCTCGGTGAGGTACTCGTACTGGCGGCCGAGCTCGAGCCCGAACATCGGGAAGTGCCGGTCCTCGTTGCCCTTCCCGATCACGATCTCCAGCCGGCCGCCGGAGAGCTGGTCGACCGTCGCGTAGTCCTCGGCCACACGGACCGGGTCGAGCAGCGACAGCACCGTCACCCCGGTGGAGAGCAGGATCCGGGACGTGGCCTGGGCGATCGCTCCCAGCAGCACGGTGGGCGCGGACGAGACGAACTCTCCGGCGTGCCGCTCGCCGACGGCGTAGGAGTCGAACCCCAGCCGCTCGGCGAGCACCGCGGTGTCCACCACCCGACGCAGCCGCTCGTGGGTGTCGACGATCTCGCCGGTCACCGGGTGCGGGGCGTGCGGAACGATGTCGAGAACCTGGAACCTCATGGGAAGCACCGCCTCACGCGCGGCCGCGCCGCACGCGTCGTCACCGGACGTGCCGGGTGGGGCCGGGCGCCGGCGGAGCGCGGGTGCGCCGGGGGCGTCCCGGCCGGACCGGGCCGTCGCGCGGTCCCGCGGGCGGGCGGCGCGGCGGGGCGGCCGACACGACGTCGACGGTAGCAAGCAGCACCGGGGTTGCGCCCCCGTCGCGCGCGGGGTGAGGATCGGCGGGCGACGGCGTCGCTCCGGGCCGTAACCGCCCGGAGCGCACCGCCCGAGCCCGCGCCCCGGCCCGCCCACGTCCCGCGTCGGGCTCGCCGGGGGCGCACACCCCTCGCCCGGCCCGGTCGTCGCGACCGCCCCGGGCACGTCCGGAGGGCTGCCGCCGTGCCCGTACCGCTGTCCGTACTCGACCTCTCCCCGGTGCCGGCCGGTTCGACCGTCGCCGACGCCCTGCGCGACACCCTCGGCCTGGCCCGCTCCGCCGAACGGGCCGGCTACGCCCGGTTCTGGCTCGCCGAGCACCACCTCAACCCGGGCGTCGCGGGGGCATCGCCCGCCGTCCTGATGGGCGCCGTCGCCGCCGCGACCACCACGATCCGGGTCGGTTCGGGGGCGGTGCAGACCGGCCACCGGACCCCCCTGTCGGTGGTGGAGGACTTCGGGACCCTCGACGGGCTGCACCCCGGCCGGATCGACCTCGGACTCGGCCGCTCCGGCGGGCCGCGCCCGCCGGCCCGCGAACCGGACGGACGCGGCGACCGCGTCGTCGACGGCGTGCTGATCCCCGCCCCGGTGTCGCTCGCCGCGCTCGCGACCTCGCCCCGGTTCCGCGCCACGACGGTCGCTCTGCGCCAGCCGGGGGCGCAGGCGCCGCCGTACGAGCAGTTCCTCGACGCCGTCGAGGGGCTGATCGCCGGCACCTGGGCCCCGGGCGGGGTGCAGGTCCGGGCCGTCCCCGGCGAGGGGGCCGGCCTGCAGACCTGGGTGCTCGGCTCCAGCGGCGGGGAGAGCGCCGTGCTCGCCGGGCGCCGTGGGCTGCCGTTCGCGGCGAACTACCACGTCAGCCCGGCGACGGTGCTCGACGCCGTGGCCGCCTACCGGGAGGCGTTCCGGCCGTCGGACCGGCTGGACCGACCGCACGTGATGGTGTCCGCGGACGTCGTCGTGGGCACCGACGACGCGCACGCCGCCCGGATCGCGGCGGGCTTCGCCCCGTGGGTGCACAGCATCCGCACTGGGGTGGGCGCCATCCCCTACCCCCGCCCCGAGGACGCCGAGGCACTCCCGGCCGACCCGGCGCTGGTGACCGACCGGGTCGGGACCCGCCTCGTCGGCGGACCGGCCGCCGTCGCCGACGGTCTGGAGCGGCTGCGCGCCGTCACCGGCGCCGACGAGCTGCTCCTGACCACCATCACCCACCGGCACACCGACCGGGTCGCCTCGCAGGAGCTGCTGGCGCGGGAATGGGCCACCCGAGCCTGAGATCCCACCCAGCGGGACGCACGGGAGCCGGCGGTCCGCACACCTCCTGTCACCCGTCCCGCGGTCCGGACACCGTTTTGTGAAGGTCCGGACGCCGTGGTCACCTGGTGGCATGAACACCGGCCGGCGCACCCCGTCACGCACGGTCGCCGTCGGTCCGGGCCGGGACCTCACCCGTCGTCGCCACGTGGACCTGCTCCGCCTCGCCGGCTGCACCTGTCGCTGACCGCGGCGATCCCGCCGCGCCGTGCCGCCCGTGCCGCGGGGCCGCCCCGTCGTGCGCCCACCCCTGCCCACCCCTGTCATCACCGTGAATCCCGGGAGCCATCGTGTCCACGACCTGGACCCCCGCACCGGCCGACGCCGGTGCACCACCCGCCACGCCGTCGTCACCCGTCGTCGCACCCGTCGCCCGCCGGACCCGGCGCCGCCCCGACCTGCGCCGCTGGATCTCCCCGGTCGCCCTGATCCTCGCGTGGCAGCTCGCGTCGTCGACCGGGCTGCTCGCCGAGGACGAGCTCGCCTCGCCCCTGCGGGTGGTGACCGCCGCCGTCGACCTCACCCGCAGCGGGGAGCTGCCCGAGGGGCTGCTGGTCTCGCTCGCCCGGGTCACGACCGGGCTGGTCCTCGGCCTGGTCGTCGGGGTCGGGCTCGGCGTGGTCTCGGGGCTCTCGCGCTGGGGCGGGCTGCTCGTGGACCCGCCGGTGCAGATGCTGCGCACGCTGCCGCACCTCGGCCTGGTGCCGCTGTTCATCCTGTGGTTCGGCATCGGAGAGCTGCCGAAGGTGCTGCTCGTCGCGCTCGGCGTGCTGTTCCCGATGTACCTCAACGTGCACTCCGGGGTCCGCGGGGTGGACCCGAAGCTGATCGAGGCGACGTCGGTGTCCGGGTTCACCCGCGCCGAGCAGCTGCGCCACGTGGTGCTGCCCGGCGCGATGCCCTCCACGCTCACCGGCCTGCGCCTGGCACTGGGGATCGCCTGGCTGTCGATCATCGTCGCGGAGACGACGTCGGCCGACGCCGGACTCGGCTACATGATCATGAACGCCCGCGAGTTCCTGCGCACCGACGTGATCGTCGTGGGCCTGGCGGTGTACGCGCTGCTCGGCCTGGGCACCGACGCCCTGGTGCGCCGGCTGGAGCGCCGTGTCCTGGCCTGGCGCCCGGCCGGACCGGCGGGGGCCGACCGATGAGCGCCCGCGTGCACGACCTGGTCCGCGAGTTCGACGGCCGCCGGGTCCTCGACCGGCTGGACCTCACCATCGGCGACGGCGAGTTCGTCGCCCTGCTCGGCCGGTCCGGCTCGGGCAAGTCGACGCTGCTGCGGCTGCTCGCCGGCCTCGACGACGCCTCCGACGCCGGGGTGTCGGGCACCGTCGAGGTGCCCGGCTCGGTCGCGGTGGCCTTCCAGGAGCCGCGGCTGCTGCCGTGGCGCACGGTCCGCGACAACGTCGCGCTCGGCCTGCACCGCGACCTGGGCGGCGACACCCCCGCCGGGGTCGCCGACGCCGCGCTCGCCGAGGTCGGGCTGACCGCACGGGCCGACGCCTGGCCGCTGACCCTGTCCGGCGGCGAGGCCCAGCGGGCGTCGCTGGCCCGGGCCCTGGTCCGCGAGCCGGACCTGCTGCTGCTCGACGAGCCGTTCGGCGCGCTGGACGCGCTGACCCGCATCACCATGCACCGGCTCGTCCTCGACCTGTGGCACCGGCACCGCCCCGGCGTGCTGCTCGTGACCCACGACGTCGACGAGGCGCTGCTGCTCGCCGACCGGGTGCTGGTGCTGACCGACGGCCGCATCGGCGACGAGCACCGCCCCGGCGACCGCCCGCGCGACCCCGAGCGGCTCGCCGCGCTGCGCCGCACCGTGCTCGACGAGCTGGGGGTCGCCGCCGATGCCGCGTGAGCGTCCCCGTCGCACCCCGGATGCGGTCGTCGCGACCCGTGCGGCGGGTGCGACGACCGCCGCGCGGGTGCGCCGGCGGGTCACCGTCCTGGCCGTCGCGGTCGCGGCGCTGGTGCTCGCCGGGTGCTCCTCGGTCCCGGTGTCCCGGCCCCCGGTGCAGCCGCCGGTCGACCCGGCCGCGCTGGCCGGGGTGACCCTCGTCGTCGGGGACCAGAAGGGCGGCTCCCGGTCACTGCTGCGGGCCGCCGATCTCCTCGACGACCTGCCCTACCGGATCGAGTGGCGCACCTTCACCGCCGGCCCCCCGCTGATCGAGGCGGCCCGGGCCGGCGCGATCGACGTCGGCGGCACCGGCAACACACCGACGATCTTCGCCGCCGCGGCGCGCGCCCGGGTGCAGGTCGTGTCGGCCAACCGCGGCAACGTCACCAGCGACGCGATCCTCGTGCGCCGCGACTCGCCGATCCGCACCGTCGCCGACCTGCGCGGGGCGCGGATCGCCGTCGGGAAGGGCACGTCGGCGCACGGGCAGGTGTTGTCCACGCTGCGGGCCGCCGGGATGACCCTCGACGACGTCGACCTGACCTTCCTCGCCCCCGCCGACGCCTACGGCGCGTTCCGCCAGGGCGACGTCGACGCCTGGGCCGTCTGGGACCCCTACACCTCCCAGGCCGAGCTCGACGCCGGCGCCCGGATCGTCGCCGACGGCACCGGCAACGCGAACGGCTACGGCTTCCAGGTCGCGTCCAACGCCACCCTCGCCGACCCGGCCCGCAGCGCCGCGCTGGCCGACTACCTCGCCCGGGTCGCGGCCGCCCAGGTCTACTCCGACTCCCACCGCGAGCAGCGGGCCCGGGTGTGGAGCGAGGAGACGACCATCCCGCTGCCGATCACCCGGCGGGCCGTCGCACGCGGCCCGGACCTGCCGGTCCCGCTCGACGACACCGTCGTCGCCTCCCAGCAGGCGCTGGCCGACGCGTTCTCCGAGGCCGGGGTGATCCCCGGCCGGGCGGACGTCGGCGCGTTCGTCGACCGCCGCTTCGAGGCCACCACGCTGGCCGCGGCCCGGGACGGCATCCCGGGCACCCCCACCGACCGACGGACGGGAGCACCATGAGCATCGTCCCGCACTGGTTCCTGCCCACCTCCGGCGACGGCCGCACCATCGTCGCCCGCCGGCACGCCGACCGCGGCGAGGCCGGCTCGACGGCCCGCGAGGCGAGCATCGACTACCTCGCCCAGATCGCCAGGGCCGCCGAGGCCCAGGGCTTCCACGGCGTCCTCACCCCGACCGGAACCTTCTGCGAGGACGCCTGGCTGACCACCGCGGCGCTGCTGCGCGAGACCCGCACGCTGCGCTACCTCGTCGCGTTCCGGCCCGGTGTGCTCTCCCCGACGCTCGCCGCCCAGATGGCCGCCACCTACCAGCGCGTCTCCGGCGGCAGGCTGATGCTCAACATCGTCACCGGCGGGGATGCCATCGAGCAGCGCCGCTTCGGCGACCACGCCTCCCACGACGAGCGCTACGCCCGCACCGACGAGTTCCTCACCGTGCTGCGCGGCGCCTGGTCACCCGAGCCGTTCGACTTCACCGGCGCCCACTACGACGTCGACGGCGCCACCACCCTCTCCCCGCCGGACCCGCTGCCCCCGGTCTACTTCGGAGGCTCCTCCGACGCCGCGCTGCCGGTCGCCGCCCGGCACGCCGACGTCTACCTGACCTGGGGCGAGCCACCCGCTGCCGTCGCCGAGAAGATCGGGCGGGTCCGCAAGCTCGCCGACGACCTGGGCCGCAGCCCCCGCTTCGGCATCCGGCTGCACGTGATCACCCGCGACACCGCCGACGAGGCGTGGGCCGAGGCAGCCCGGCTACTCGACGCGCTCGACCCGGCCGAGATCGAGCGCGCCCAGGCGACCCTGCGGGCCAGCCAGTCGGTCGGACAGCAACGGATGCTCGCGCTGCACGGCGGCTCGGCCGACGCGCTGACGATCGCGCCGAACCTCTGGGCCGGGGTGGGCCTGGTCCGGGGCGGTGCGGGGACCGCGCTGGTCGGGTCGCACAGCGAGGTGGCCGACCGGATCGCCGAGTACCACGAGCTGGGGATCGACGAGTTCGTGCTGTCGGGCTATCCGCACCTGGAGGAGGCCTACCGGGTCGGCGAGGGTGTACTGCCCGAGCTGCGCCGGCGGGGCCTGCTCGCCGAGCCGCCCCGCTGAGCGACCGGCCCCGGTCGGCTCCGGTCGGCTCCGTTCGGCCGGGTTCCGGACGCCACGCCCGGCCACCGTGAGCTTCGTCGCGGCGGTGCGGTCCGGGTGGTTCGTCCGATGTAGGTTCTCCGATCGTGCCGACCGCCCCGCCGCGGCCGGTCGCGCCCACCCGGCGGGACCCGGTCCGGTGGCCCGGTCTCCCCGGTCACGCCCCCGGAGCACCTGCTCCCGCCCGGCGTCACCTTCGCGGGGCGCCGTACCCGGTGCCCGGCACATCCCCCCGCTGCACCGCCGCACCGGCACCCGGACGCGACCCGTCCCGGGGCCGGAGCCGAGAGGAAGTCCGATGCGCCTGCCACGCGCACTGTCCCTGCTGGTCCCCGTCGCCGTGCTCGCCGTGCTGGCGGCCGGCTGCTCCGCCCCCGGCGAGTCCTCGTCCGGTGGTGGTGAGAGCGGGTCGCGGACCGTCCGGATCGGCGTCTCCGACGGCGCCGAGCACTACTGGAAGGTCTTCACCGACAAGGCCGCCGCCCAGGGCATCACCGTCGAGCTGACCAACTTCACCGACTACAACCAGCCGAACCCGGCTCTGGCCCAGGGCCAGCTGGACCTCAACCAGTTCCAGCACCTGCAGTACCTGGCGAACTACAACGTCCAGAACAACGACACGCTGGTGCCGGTCGGCGCGACCGCGGTGTACCCGCTGCCGCTGTACTCCACGAAGCACACCGACCTGGCGCAGATCCCGCAGGGCGGGCAGGTCGTCATCCCGAACGACGCGGTGAACCAGGCCCGGGCGCTGACCGTCCTGCAGTCCGCCGGGCTGCTCAGGCTGACCGACGGGGGCACCACCACCTCCACCCCGGCCGACATCGACCGCGCCGCCTCGAAGGTCACCGTCACCCCGGTCGACGCGGCCCAGACCGCGGCGAACCTGGCGAGCGCCGACGCCGCGATCGTCAACAACAACTACGCGCAGTCGGCCGACCTGACCCAGGACCAGGTCCTCTACCAGGAGGACCCGGACTCGGAGAAGGCCAAGCCCTACATCAACCTGTTCGTCGCCCGGGCCGACCAGGCCGACGACCCGGTGTACGCGACGCTGGTCCGGATCTACCACGACCCGGAGGTCCTCGCCGCCGCCCGCCGCGACCTCGGCGACGGCGGTGTGTTCCGCGACAACTCCGCGGAGGACCTGCGCCAGACCCTGGCCGGCATCGAGCAGCAGCTGCGGGCACGCTGATGGCGGAGCCGGTGATCTCGTTCTCGGGCGCGACCCGCACGTTCCCGGCCCGCCGCGGCCCGGGGGTCACCGCCGTCGACGACGTGGACCTCGACATCGCCGAGGGCGGGATCACCGGCGTGATCGGCTGGTCGGGGGCGGGAAAGTCCACGCTCGTCCGGATGATCAACGCACTGGAGCTGCCGACGGCGGGCACCGTCACGGTGCGCGGGCGGGTCACCTCCGAGCTGTCCGAGCGGGGGCTGCGCGAGCTGCGCGGCGAGGTCGGGATGATCTTCCAGCAGTTCGCGCTGATGAACTCGCGCACGGTCGCCGGCAACGTCGGCTACCCGCTCGCCGTCGCCGGCCGCTCGCGGGAGGAGCGTCGGGCCCGCGTCGCGGAGCTGCTGGAGTTCGTCGGGCTCGCCGAGCTGGCCGGGCGCTACCCGGCCCGGCTGTCCGGCGGGCAGAAGCAGCGGGTCGGCATCGCCAGGGCGCTCGCCACGTCGCCGTCGATCCTGCTCGCCGACGAGGCGACCAGCGCGCTGGACCCGGAGACGACCCGGGAGGTGCTGGCCCTGCTGCGCCGGGTCAACCGCGAGCTGGGCACCACGGTCGTCGTGATCACCCACGAGATGGAGGTCGTCGCCGACGTGTGCGACCGGGTCGTGGTCATGGAGCAGGGCAAGGTCATCGAGGACGGCGAGGTGTACGACGTGTTCGCCGCGCCGTCGCACCCGGCGACGCGCCGCTTCGTGCACGGCGTCCTGCAGGACGTGCCGTCGCCGGAGACGCTCGCCCGGCTGCGCGACCGGCACCCCGGCCGGCTGGTGACCGTCGGCGTCGGCGGGCCCGGCTCGGCCGCCGCCGACGCCCAGGACGCGATCGCGCGGGTCCCGGCCGCGCACGGGGTCCGCGCGACCGTGGTGCACGGCGGCATCCGCGAGCTGTCCGGTCGCCCCGTCGGCAGCCTCACCCTGGCCCTGACCGGCGACGACGACGCCGTCGACGCCTGCGTCGACGAGCTCTCGCGCATCACCCGGGTCACCCCGGACGCCGTCACCACCCAGGACGAGGAGTCCGCATGAAGGCCGACTGGGAGACCCTGAGCCCGGTGCTGTGGCTGTCGGTGCTCCAGACCGCCTACATGGTGTTCTGGACGATGCTGTTGGCCGGGCTGCTCGGGCTGCTGCTCGGCGTCGCCCTGCACACCACCCGTCCCGGCGGCCTGTACGCGCACCGCGCCGTGTTCGGCGTGCTGAACGTGCTGGTCAACATCGTGCGGCCGATCCCGTTCATCATCTTCATCACCGCCGTGGGCCCGCTGACCCTGCTCGTGATGGGCACGACGATCGGCACCCGCTCGGTGCTGTTCCCCATGGTCGCGATGGCGACGTTCTTCATCGGCCGCATCGTCGAGCAGAACCTGGTGTCGGTGGACCCGGCCGTCGTCGAGGCGGCGCGGGCGATGGGCGCGAGCCGGTTCCGGATCGTGTGGAGCGTGCTCGTACCCGAGGCGCTGGCACCGCTGGTGCTCGGCTACACGTTCGTGTTCGTCGCGGTCGTCGACATGTCGGCGATGGCCGGCTACGTCGGCGGCGGCGGGCTGGGCGACTTCGCCATCACCTACGGCTACCAGCAGTTCGACTGGCCGGTGACGCTGCTGACGGTGGCGATCATCGTGGTCGTCGTGCAGTGCGCGCAGCTGCTCGGGAACACCCTGGCCCGGAGGGTGTTGCACCGGTAGGAGCCACGTCGGGAGGACACGCATGCCACGCAAGCAGATCCACCTCGCCGCCCACTTCCCGGGCGTCAACAACACCACGGTCTGGAGCGACCCGGCGTCCGGCAGCCACATCGAGTTCGAGTCGTTCGCGCACTTCGCGCGGACGGCCGAGCGGGCGAGGTTCGACTTCCTGTTCCTCGCCGAGGGCCTGCGCCTGCGCGAGCACCGCGGCGAGATCTACGACCTCGACGTGATGGGCCGCCCGGACACCTTCACGATCCTGAACGCCCTGGCGGCGGTCACCGACCGGCTCGGCCTCGCCGGCACGATCAACTCCACCTTCACCGAGCCCTACGACGTCGCCCGCCAGTTCGCGTCGCTGGACCACCTGTCCGGCGGCCGGGCCGCCTGGAACGTGGTGACCTCGTGGGACGCGTTCACCGGTGAGAACTTCCGCCGCGGCGGCTTCCTGCCGAAGGAGAAGCGCTACTCCCGGGCGAAGGAGCAGCTGGCCGCGACCGCCGCGATCTGGGACTCGCGCACCGGCGCGGGCGACCGCGGCGAGTTCGCGTACACCTCCGACCAGTTCGACGTGCACGGCCGGTTCTCGCTGCCGCGCAGCCCGCAGGGCCGCCCGGTGATCCTGCAGGCCGGGGACTCCGAGGAGGGGCGCGAGTTCGCCGCCGCGTCGGCCGACGCGATCTTCTCCCGGCACGCGGAGCCCGAGGCCGGACGGGCGTTCCTCGCCGACGTGAAGGGCCGCCTCGCCCGCTACGGCCGGGCCTGGGACGACCTGAAGATCCTGCCCGCCGCGACGTACGTGCTGGGTGACACCGACGCCGAGGCCGCCGAGCGCGCCGAGGTGATCCGCTCCCAGCAGGTCAGCCCGCAGACCGCGATCGTGTTCGCCGAGCAGCTCTGGAACACCGACCTGTCCGACCGCGACCCGGACGGCCCGCTGCCCGAGTTCGACCCGGTCGAGGGCGAGCTGGTGTCGAAGGGCCGCGCCAGCGTGCGCCAGTACCGGGACCCGAAGGCCGTCGCCGACCAGTGGCGCGCCCTCGCCGCGGAAAAGGGCCTCTCGCTGCGGGAGACGGTGATCGAGGTGACCGGGCGGCACACCTTCGTCGGGAGCCCCCGGACGGTCGCCGACGCGATCGACGACGCCGTGCAGTCCGACGCCGCGGACGGCTACGTGCTCGTCCCGCACGTCACCCCGGGCGGGCTCGACGAGTTCGCCGACACGGTCGTGCCGCTGCTGCAGGAGCGCGGGTCGTTCCGCACCGACTACACGGGGACGACGCTGCGCGAGCACCTCGGGCTCCCGGCCGTCCGCTCGACGACCGACCCGACCGAGGCGGCGACGGCGGCTCCGACCGCGGGCTGACGGTGCCGCTGACGGTAGCGTCGTGCTCGACGGTGGCTCCCGCGGTCGACGCTGGTCGACGGCGCCGCCGGATCCGATCGGGCCGCGGCGGGCCCGGCGCTCAGGGGCGCTCGTCGTCGCGGCCCTCGGCCTGCTCCCGGGCGACGTTCTCCCGGTGCGCGCGGACGGCGATCCAGGCCATCACCACCGGGATGCCGAGCAGCAGCCCGAACGACAGCAGCCCGGCGATCCAGTCGCCCGGCACGAGGACCAGCACGATCACGGTGATCGCGACGGCCTGCAGGATCCGGTCGGCACGGCCGCCCGCGGCGCGCGATGGCCGGTGCGGTGCGGTCAGCTCGGTGTCGAGCCGCGGGTCGGAACGGCGCAGCTCCTGCTCGAGGGCGGAGAGGCGGAGCTCCTCGTCGCGGTCCAGGGGCCGCGCGGACGGGTGCGGATCGGGATCGCCGGTCCCACCGCCGGGCGACGACGGCGGCAGGGGCGGGGGTGTGACGGACATCGTGACCTCCTCGGTGCCACCGACCGGGTTCCCGCTCCCGGCCACAGCCATCCGGGATGTGCTGAAGATGTCACCGATCCTACCGAAACGGACATACTCCCGCCGCTGCACGCGGCAGGCCCCGGCGGCAGGATCGGCCGCATGGAACGCTGGACCGATCTCGTCGAACGCCACGACCCCGCCGGAGTCCTCGACCGGCTCGACGGACGGCCCGCCCACGAGATCGCCGACGCGCTGGCCCGGATGGAACCGGTCGACGCGGGATGGGTGTTCCGGCTGCTCGACAAGGACCGCGCGCTCGACGTGTTCGAGGAGCTCGACCCGGTCGACCAGCAGGAGCTGCTGGCCGGGCTGCGCGACGACGCGGTGACCGCCCTGGTCGAGGACATGGATCCCGACGACCGCGCACGGATGCTCGGCGAGGCCCCCGCGAAGGTCGCGACCCGGATGCTCGCCGGGCTCTCGGCCTCGGAGCGGGAGACGACCGCGGCGCTGCTGGGCTACCCCGACGGCTCGGTCGGGCGGGTGATGACCCCGGAGACCGTCGCCGTACCGCTGCACAGCAGCGTGACCGAGGCGCTGGCCGTCGTGCGGCGCAAGGGCGCCCGGGCCGAGACCGTCTACACCCTCACCGTCACCGACGCCGGGCGCCGGGTGATCGGCACCGTCTCGCTGCGCGACCTGGTGCTGGCCCGCCCGGACGACGCCGTCGAGATCCTGGAGCGGGCCGACACCGAGGACACCGCCCGCCAGTCCGGTGCGACGCCGTGGTCGGGCCACTACATGTACGTGCGGGTCACGAAGCTGGCGCGCACCCGCGCGGTGTGGCTGGCGGTGCTGCTGCTCGCCGCGGTGCTCACGGTCAACGTGCTCCAGATCTTCGAGGACGCCCTGGAGCAGGTCACCGCACTGGCCCTGTTCATCCCGCTGCTCGTGGGCACCGGCGGCAACGCCGGTGCCCAGTCCGCGTCGGCGGCGGTCCGGGCGATCGCCGTCGGGGAGGTGCGGCTGGCCGACCTGCCCGCCGTCGTCTGGCGGGAGCTACGGGTCGGGCTGCTGCTGGGCACCCTGCTCGGCGCGCTCGGCCTGCTCGTCGCGTCGCTGCTGGTCGGGGTCCAGGTCGCCGTCGTGGTGGCGGTGACCCTGGTGGCGATCTGCGGCTGGGCGGCGACGGTCGGCGCGACGATGCCGCTGCTGGCCCGCCGGGTCGGAATCGACCCGGCGGTGGTGTCCGCTCCCCTGGTCACGACCCTCGTCGACGCGACCGGGCTGCTGATCTACTTCTCGGTCGCCCGGCTGGTGCTGGGGCTCTGACCCGCGCGCACGGTGTCGTCGCCGTGCCCGGTGTCGTCGCCGTGGCCGGTGGCGTCGCCGTGGCCGGTGGCGTCGCCGTGGCCGGTGGCGTCGCCGTGACCGGCGGCCCCGCCGTCGTCGGAGCCGGTGCCCTCGGAGCCGGTGCCGGCAGCACCGGAGGGGGCGTCACCGGCCGCGGCGGCGCGGCGGCGCGAGACCACCAGGCTCGCGACGGCGGCGACGGCGATCGTCCCGGTGATGACCAGCAGCGACAGCCAGATCGGCACCTCGGGCACCGGCACCGGCTGCCCGCCGTTGATGAACGGCACGTTGTTCTCGTGCAGCGCGTGCAGGGTGAGCTTGACGCCGATGAACGCGAGGATCACCGAGAGGCCGTGCGCCAGGTAGATCAGGCGCTCCAGCAGGCCGCCGATCAGGAAGTACAGCTGGCGCAGGCCGAGCAGGGCGAAGGCGTTCGCGGTGAACACCAGGAACGGCTCCTGGGTGAGGCCGAAGATCGCCGGGATCGAGTCGAACGCGAACAGCAGGTCGGTCAGCCCGATCGCGACCATGACCAGCGCCATCGGGGTGAGGAGCCGCTTGCCGTCGATGCGGGTGACGAGCTTCGCGCCGTCGTACTCGGTGGAGGTGGGCAGCACCCTGCGGACCAGGCGGATGAGCCTCGAGTCACCGGCGTCGGCCTGCTCGTGGTCGTCGGAGGACAGCGCCTCGCGGATCTGGGACCAGGCGAGCCAGAACAGGATGATCGCGAACAGGTAGAACACCGCGACGAACTGCTCGATGATCACCGCACCGACCGCGATGAACGCACCGCGCATGACGATCGCTATCGCGATGCCGATCAGCAGCACCTTCTGCTGGTGCACCTTCGGCACCGCGAAGCTGGTCATGATCAGCAGGAAGACGAACAGGTTGTCGACCGAGAGGGCCTTCTCGGTCAGCCAGCCGGCCATGTACTCGCCGCCGTACTGCCAGCCCGAGAAGACACCGACACCGACGCCGAACAGCAGGGCGATCGCGATGTAGCCGGCCGACCAGATCGCCGACTCGCGCAGCGTGGGCTCGTGCGGGTCACGGGCGTGCCCGACGAAGTCGAACACGAGCATGCCGATGACGACGGCGACCGTCGCCAGCCACACCCAGAGGGGAACATTCATTGCGGGATCCTCCAGCGCAGATAGGGGCGCTGAAGGTCTCCTCCGCCCGCCGCGGTGACCGCGATGGACCGGCGCCACCGGGACCAGCTCGTCCTGGTTCCGTATTGACGGCGACGCCGTGTTCGGGAGTACTCCCCTTCGACCGGGCAAACGCTAGGGCATGGCTCTGGGTTCCGACAACGGGGGGTACGCGAGCCTCGTCACATCTGTCCGTTTCCGCCGTCGAACGCGCGGTCCCCGCCGACGGCCCGGAACCGGCCCCGGAGCCGGCCCGGGGCTCTCAGCCCGCGGCGAGCCGGACGGTCGCGACCTCGCGGGCCGGCTGCACCGGACGGGGGGCGGCGGGCAGCCTGCGGACGGCGGCGCGGGCCGTCGCGGAGGTGGCCGCCCGCGCGGCGGTCGGGCGACCCGGGAGGGCCCCGGACCCTGCCACGGCCGGACGGGTCACGACGGGCAGCGGCCCGGTGCCCGACACCCGCGGCGCCGGGACGGTCGCGGCGGCGACGTGCGCGGGCCGCACCGGCTCCTCGGGCAGGACCGGCGGCACCGGCGTCGCCGGGCCCACCGCCACGGCGGGCAGCGGCCGGGACGGAGCGGGCTCGTCGCGGAACGGCGTCGGGACCGGCGACGGCCGGGTGTGCCCGCTCCCCCGCTCCAGCCGCTCGCAGCGCTCCCGGCCCCGGCCCGCGACCCGTGCGGCCAGCCGCAGCGCGGTGCGCGGCGCCTCCAGGTAGCCGACCAGCGCCCGGTACACCCAGCCCGGCGCGGACAGCGTGCGGCCGCGGGCCAGGTCGTCGAGCGAACGGCGCACGACGTCGCGGGAGTCGAGCCACAGCGGGCCCTGCGGGTCGTCGTCGGTCCGGATCCGGCCCGCGGCGACTGCGGTCACGGTCACCCCGGTGCCGTGCAGCGACGCCGCGACGGTGTCGCTGAACGCCAGCACCCAGGACTTCGACGCGCCGTAGGCGTTGCCCCCCGAGGGCAGGTACCCAGCGACGCTCGCGATGTTGAGGACCCCTCCGTGGCCGCGGGCGGTCATCGCCGGGACCGCCGCGCGGGTGAGGCGCATCAGGGCCGTCACGTTGAGGTCGATCTCGCCGGTGAGCACCTCGACCGGCGCCTCGGCGAACACCGCGTCGGTCTCGACGCCCGCGTTGTTGACCAGCACGTCGATCGGCAGGTCCCGGTCGGTGATCCGGCGCTCGACGGCGGCCAGCCCCGCCGGGTCGGTGAGGTCGGCGGGCAGCGTCTCCACGATCGCGCCGGTGGCCCGGCCGACGGACTCGGCGACCTCGGCGAGGCGGGCGGCGTCGCGCGCCACGAGGACGACGGAGTACCCGCGCTCGGCGAGCTCGCGGGCGTAGACGGCGCCGAGCCCTCGGCTCGCTCCGGTCACCAGTGCAGTCGGCATGTCCGGGACGCTAGGACCCGGACGCTGTGGTGCCCCTGAGAAGGTCACGGCCCGCTGAGAGCCCGCTGAGACCCTTCCGGGACCACCGGGACCGGTGACCCCGGGCCCACCGCGTCGTTCCACATCGCAACGCCATCTGGACTAACGTGCGCCCCCATCCGCAGCAACCGCGGGTACCGGTCGAGACGAGGAGGTCCCTGTGGCAGGCAAGTTCGAGGTGTACGAGGACCGGGGCGGAAAGTTCCGGTTCCGGCTCAAGGCGAGCAACGGACAGGTCGTCGCGGTCGGCGAGGCCTACGAGACGAAGGCGGCGGCGCACAAGGGCTGCGAGGCGGTGCAGCGCGCCGCGGAGGGCGCCACCGTCGCCGAGGTCGACGCCTGACCGACCACCGACTCCCCGGAGACGAGCGCACCCCTCGTCGGACGCGCCGCGCCCGACGAGGGGTGCGGTCACGGCGTTGCCCGGCAGCGGCTCCGACGGGTTGTGGGGGCCGCGGCCCGGGGTTACGGTGATCGTCCGGCTCCGATACGTACCGTGCCCGAGGGAGCCGATCCGAGATCCGTTCAACACGCAGCGGACCCCGCACTGCCATCGGCGATTGCGAGGGACCATGCACAGTCCCACACTTCCCACCCGGCCCGCGGAGCGCACCCGCGACGGCCGCCACGGCTACGACGACCTCATCCCCGACCTGCACCAGCTGGCGGCCACCCCGGACGGTGCACCCGGCCGGGCGGCGTTGCGCGACCACGTCATCACCGAGTTCCGTCCCCTGGTGCGCAACCTGTCCCGGCGCTTCGCCGCTCCCGGCCGGGGCGCCGAGGACATCGAGCAGGCCGGCATGCTCGGCCTGGTCAAGGCGGTCGACCGGTACGACCCGGGGTCGGCGACCGGGGGCCCGCTGGGCTACCTGGTGCCGAGCATCCGCGGCGAGATGAAGCGTCACCTGCGCGACCACTCGTGGTCGGTGCGGGTGCCGCGCGACCTCAAGGAGCTGGCCGTCGCGGTCGGCCGGATCGCCGACGAGATGGGCCAGCGCCTCGGGCGCCCGCCGCGGCCGTCGGAGATCGCCGAGGAGGCCGGCGTGTCGGTCGACGAGGTCGTCGATGCGCTCGGCGCGCTGGAGTCGCACCACGCCAGGTCCCTCGACGCCCCCGTCGGCGACGGCAACGGCCCCGGTCAGACCCTGCCGCTCGTCGAGCGGTTGGGCGGAGAGGACCCGGCGCTGGACCTGGCGGCCCACGGCCCGGGCATGCGCGCGGCGCTGGCCGAGCTGCCCGAGCGCGAGCGCCGCATCCTGGTGCTGCGCTTCTACGGCGACCGGACCCAGTCCCAGATCGCCGCCGACCTGGGCATCTCCCAGATGCACGTGTCCCGGCTGCTGTCCCGCACGCTGTCGCGGCTGCGCGAGCGGCTCACCGGCGACTGACCCGTGCGGGCCTCCCCGGCGGCGGCCGCCCCGCGACCTCCCGGTGTCAGCCGGGCAGGGTCTCGCCACCGACCGGGGCGAGCACCTCCCCGGTGTAGTACGAGGACAGCCGCGGCGCGGCGAAAAACACGAAGGACGGGGCGATCTCGTCCGGGGACGCGGGCCGCCCCATCGGGGTCTGCTCCCCGAAGCCCTCGACCTTCTCCTCCGGCATGGTCGCCGGGATCAGCGGGGTCCACACCGGGCCGGGGGCGACGCAGTTGACCCGGATGCCGCGCGGGGTCAGCGACTGGGCGAGCGAGTACGTCAGGGACTGCACCGCGCCCTTGGTGGCGGAGTAGTCGATGAGGCTCTTGTTGCCGCGCAACCCGTTGATCGACCCGGTGTTGACGATCGCGCCGCCGTCGGGCAGGTGCGCGAGGGCCGCCTTGGTCACGCGGAAGTAGCTGTGGATGTTCACCTCGAAGGTGCGCAGCCAGGCGTCGTCGTCGATGTCGGTGAGATCGTCGACGGGTTCCTGGGTGGCGATGTTGTTGACCACGGTGTCCAGGCGGCCGAGCTCGTCGACGGTGCGGCGCACGACCTCGGCGCAGTGCCCGGCGTCGCCGAGGTCACCGGGCAGGGTCAGGCAGCGGCGGCCCTCGTCGCGAACGAGCCGCGCGGTGTGCTCGGCGTCGGCGTCCTCGTCGAGATAGGCCAGGGCGACGTCCGCGCCCTCCTTGGCGAAGGCGACGCAGACGGCGCGCCCGATGCCGGAGTCGCCGCCGGTGACCAGTGCGACGGTGCCGGCGAGCAGGTCACGGCCCCGGTAGCCGCGCATCTCGTCGCGGGGCTCGGGGGTCATCGCCGCGGTGTCACCGGGTGGGGTCTGTTGCTGAGCGGGCGGGCTGTCGGGCACGGGGGCTCCTCACGGTCGTCCCGCGTCGGTGCGACGGCGGGCGGGAGACCGACGGGCACGACCGAGGGGATCGACGGCCGCGCCCGACGACCGGTCCGCGGCTACCCGTGGTTCCGGCAGCGAAACGGTGCGCGTGTGCCGGACGGCGGGCGGGGTAGTCCGGTCCCCGTGCGGCCGGCACGGTCGCACGACGAGGAGAGGAGACCCCGATGGACGCGCAGCGGGCACGGTCCCTGCTGACCGAGGAGCTGGACCGGCTGGAGGGCGGTACGGCCGCGACCGAGCGGCCGGCCCCGGGCCAGGACCGCGTCGGCGACGGTCTCGACTTCGGCGACGAGGGCGCTCGGGCCTACGAGACGATGGCCCACGACCTGGACGAGAACACCCGCCGCGCCCGCACGCAGCGGGTGCGCGCGGCGTTGACCCGCCTCGACAAGGGCGAGTACGGCCGCTGCGACGTGTGCGGCGGACGGATCGACGACGAGCGGCTCGAGGTGCGCCCCGACACCGACCGCTGTCGCGAGCACCCCGAGGACGACGCGCAGATGCCCGGCCCGGTCGAGGGCTGACCCGGACCGACGCCGACGGGGCCGCCCTCTCACCTGGGAGGACGGCCCCGTCCGTCGTCCGTGGGGCGCTCAGGCGGTCGCACCCTCCGGGTGCACCGGGTGCCTGCCCTCGGCGAACTCCTCGACCAGCTTCGCGCAGAACGCGTCGAGGTCGTCGGGGTTGCGGCTGGTGACCAGCCCCTCGTCGGTCACGACCTGCTCGTCGACGACGGTCGCGCCGGCGTTGCGCAGGTCGGTCCGGATGCTCGGGAACGAGGTGAGGGTGCGGCCCTTCACGACGTCGGCCTCGACCAGCGTCCACGGCCCGTGGCAGATCGCGCCGACCGGCTTGCCCGCCGTGAAGAACGCCTTCACGAACGCCACCGCGGTGGCGTCGGCCCGGAGGTTGTCCGGGTTCACGGTGCCGCCGGGCAGCACCAGGGCGTCGTAGTCGTCGGCGGACACGTCCGCGACGGCACGGTCGACGTCGAGCTTCTCGTCCGGGTTGATGTCGGCCGACATCGACTGGATCGGGTCCGTGGACAGCGAGACCACCTCGACCCGCGCGCCGGCCTTGCGCAGCTCGTCGCGGGGCTGGACCAGCTCGACCTTCTCGACGCCGTCCGTGGCCAGGATCGCGACGGTCCGGCCCTGCAGTTCGTTCGCCACCGTGGGTTCCTCCTCGGTCTCGTGCTCGTGCGGTGTCCCGTCCCGCCTTCCCGCTGTGGGCGCGGTCAATCGCGCACGAGGGACCGGCACCTGTCGCCGTCCTCCCCGCCGGGCTACGCTGCCTGGGTAGCTCGGCGATACCCAGGGGGCGGGATGGACGCACGGACGGCGGCGGCGTCCCAGGTGTGCTCGGTGGCCCGCACCGCGGCGCTGCTGGCCGACCCCTGGACGGTGCTGCTGGTGCGCGACCTCGGCCGCGGGATCACCCGCTTCGACCAGCTGGCGCGCGGCCTGGGTGTCGCGCGCACCGTGCTGAGCCGGCGCCTGTCCGAGCTGGTCGACGACGGCGTCGTCGAACGGGTGGACTACCGCGAACCCGGGGCGCGGACCCGTGCCGAGTACCGCCTGACCCGGCGCGGCCGCGATCTGGGCGTCGTCCTGGCCGCACTCATGGACTTCGGTGACCGGCACCTCGCCGGCGACGCCGGACCTCCCGTGGTCCGCGTGCACACCGGCTGCGGCGCCCCGGTGCGCCTGGTGAGCGTGTGCGGTGCCGGACACCGTCTGGGCCGTACCGACGAGGTCCACCTCGAACCGGGGCCCGGAGCCCCCGACACCGACACCGACACCGACACCGACACCGACCAGGAGCCACGATGACCTCCGCAGCAGGGCCCGCCACCGGGCCGGCCGCCACGCGCCGCCGCGAGCACGAGTGGACCGACCCGATGGCGCTCGCCGCCGCCGCGTCCGGTCTGGACGGACTGGAGTACCTGCGCCGGATCGTCGACGGCCGTCTCCCCGGTGCGCCCGTCGCGAGTCTCGTCGGCTTCCGCGCCGTCTCCGCCGAGCACGGGCGCGTCGCGTTCGCCTTCGAACCCGGCGAGCACCAGTACAACCCGATCGGCTCGGTGCACGGCGGGGTGTACGCCACGCTGCTCGACTCCGCCTGCGGGTGCGCGGTGCACTCCACGCTCCCCGCCGGGACCGGCTACACCAGCCTGGACCTGTCGGTGCGCTTCCTGCGCCGGATCACCGTCGACACGGGCACCGTGACGTGCACCGGCCACGTCGTGCAGGCCGGGCGCCGCACCGCGCTGGCCCGGGCCGAGCTGACCGACGCCCGGGGCAGGCTGCTGGGCGAGGCCACGTCGAGCTGCCTGATCCTGCCCGGGGACTGAGCTGATCCCGCCCACGGGCCGAGCTGACCCTGCCCGGGGGCCGGGCTGATCGTGCCCGGGGGCGATCCCGGATCAGCGCGGGACGATCGGGCCCTGGGTCGGCGCGACGCCGGAGCGTTCGGCGCGCTGCGCGGCCTCCACGCAGGTCGCGGCGCGGACCGCGCCCGCGGCGTCCGGGCCGGTGGCGTAGAGCGCGGGCCCGGGGAGCTCGGGGGTGAGGGCGCGCGCGTCGTCGGTGACGGCGGCGAAGCCCTGGCGCCCCCACACCCACACGGCGCGGTCCCCGGCGCCGCGCACCGTGCCGGTGATCGGCGCCGAGACGAACGTGAGGTCCCCGTCGGTCGCGGTGAACCGGGCCGCGCCGGGCACCGCACCGGCCGGGAGCGCGCCGGAGAGGGCGTCGAGGAGGGTCCCCTGCGCGGGGGTGCACGAGCGCAGCGCGGCGGCCGGGTCGTCGACGGCGAGCCGGGCGAACTCGGTGGCCGGGTCGATCTCGCGGGACGCGCGCGCCTCCCCCGGTGCGACGAGCGCCCCGACACCGACGACGACGGCGGCCAGCACGCCGGCACCCACCAGCAGGACGCCCGCGCACCAGGCGACGGTCCGCAGGACCATCGGCCGCGATCCGCTCATGACCACAATCTATCCGCGCACCGGGACATCGGCCCCGCGAAACATGATCGGTTACCGAGCGGTGACACCGGCCGGGTCGTTCACCGCCCCGATCGGGTCGGCGCAGTTCCCTTCCCCATTCGCGCGGGGTAATGCGCGGAATGCGACCACCGAACCATTCTGTGACGATCGGTGCACGTTCTCCTACCGAGCGTGGTCGGCGTGGTCGTGGTCGGCGTGGTCGTGGTCGTGCCCGGCCGGGCGGGCGGCGAGGTCGGCGGCCCGGGTGAGGACCTCCGCCCCGTCGAGACGGCCCGCGGCGACGAGCGCGTCCTCGCAGGCGGCGAGCCAGCAGCCGTAGTAGGGGGCGGCGGGATCGGCGGCGATCCGCGCGACCAGCCGGTCGCGGAACCCGTCCCAGGTGAACACCCCCGCCTCGGCGAGCGCGACGGCCAGCCCGAACGCGCGTCCCTCCCAGGGCGCGGCGAACACCAGCTCGCCGTTGCTGCGAGGCGGGGCCGCGGGACCCGTGGTGTCGAGCACCGGCCCGCTCACGACGGCCCGGCCACGTCGGCGACCCCGACCATCGCGTCCCGCCCGACCAGCCCGGCGAGCTGCTCGACGGTGAACCCGTCGGTGCCGGCGGGTCGGCGCGGCAGCACCAGGTAGCGGACCTCGGCCGAGGAGTCCCACACCTCGATCCGGCGCTCCAGGGGCACGTCGAGCCCCATCTCGGCGAGCACGGTGCGCGGCTCGCGCACGACCCGGGCCCGGTAGGCGGGGTCCTTGTACCAGCTCGGGGGCAGGCCGAGGACCGGCCACGGATAGCAGGAGCACAGCGTGCAGACCACGACGTGGTGCACCTGGTCGGTCTGCTCCAGCACCACCATGTGCTCGCCCTGCGGCCCACTGAACCCGAGCGCGGCGATCGCCGCCGTGCCGTCGCGCAGCAGCCATTCCCGGTACTCCGGGTCGGTCCAGGCGCGGGCGACGACCGTCGCCCCGTTCAGGGGACCGACGTCGCGTTCGTAGGTGCGCACGAACCCGTCGACGACGGCCGGGTCCACCAGCCCCCGTTCGACCAGCAGCTCCTCCAGCGCCGCGGTGCGCAGCGCCGGACCGGGATCGTCGTCGGTCATCGTGGCTCCAGGTAGGACTCGAACAGGTCGGCGTGCACGATCACGTCCGGGTCCGCGCCGGGGCCCCACACGTCGGGGGCGGCGAAGGCCACGGTGTACACGTGCTCGGGGTGCTCCCCGGCGAACACCGCGTGGGTGTCGGGCAGCACGTGCGCGGGCCGGACCGCGGTCACGACACCGGGCGCTCCGCGCAGGTAGCGGGGCAGCTTGCACGGTCCCCGCCCGACCGGACCCGCCGACGGCGCGGGCGGCGCGACGTCCGGGAGCTCGCGGCGGGCGCGGACCGGGTCGCCGGGGGCGAAGCGCGGCGCGGCGTCGACGGTGCGCAGCGACCCTGGCGCGGTGGGTGCGTAGTCGGGCTTCGCCAGGGGCGGGTCGGCCGGCTCGGGCACGTCCTCGCCGCGGGTGCGACGGGCACGGGCCTCCACCGCGCCGGGCGCCAGCACGCCCGAGTCGACCAGCATCAGCTCGGCGGCGTGCAGCCAGCGGCCGTAGTAGCCGTCGTCGAGGTAGCGGGTGCGGTCCAACCGGGACAGCGCGTGCCGGAACGCGTCCAGGTTGCGTCCGGAGATCCGGCCCATGGTCAGCGCGGTCAGTGCGAACGCCCGCCCCTCCCAGGCCCGGGCGAACGGCGGCTCGGGCTCGACGTCGCCCGGGGCGACGACCCGGCCCCAGCCCGTCGTCCCGCCCAGGTCGGCCGGGTCGTCGGGGTCGACGGACCCGTCCACTCAGGACCCCAGGGCCAGGACGTTGCAGACGTCGCCGCGGCCGCCGGTCGAGGTCAGGCCGCGCTGGGAGCGGATCCGCTCGGCGAGGAACGCCGCGTCGGCGCCCACCCCGGAGAACCGCCCGGACCCCCAGGTCCACTGCCAGGGCAGACCGAGGAAGAACAGCCCCGGGACGCTCGTCACGCCGCGGCTGTGCACCGGCGAGCCGCGGCCGGTGAACACACCGAGGTCGACCCAGGAGAAGTCCTGCCGGAACCCGATGCACCAGACCACCGAGGTGATCCCGGTGTCGGCCAGCGCCAGCTCGGTGACCTCGCGCTCCGGGCGCCACACCGGGGTGTAGCGCTCCTCGACCGGGGCGTCGATGCCCTTGTCGGCGATCCAGCCGTCGATGGTGTCCTTGATGGACTCGCTGACCTCGTCGGCGTGGTCCAGCGAGGACTCCAGGTCGGGGGCGAAGGTGAGCCGCCCCGCGGCGTGGTCGGTGAGCGCGCCGTAGAGCCGCATGCCCTCGGTGGCGAAGCGGCGCAGGTCGATGTCGCGACCGCCGTCGCGGCCGGTCACGTAGTGGTTGGCCTGCGCGCGCACGGCCTCGCGACGCGGGTGCCGGGTGACCGGCATCCGGTAGTAGCCCATCTCGTCGAGCCAGTCGGTGACGTCGCGACCCCGGTAGAAGCGGGCCACCCGCGGTGCGTGCCCGACGACGAGGTGCACCGTCCGCCCCGCCAGGTGCAGGTCCTCGGCGATCTGGGCGCCGGACTGCCCGGACCCGACCACCAGCACCTCCCCCGGCGGCAGCTGCCCGGGATTGCGGTAGTCCTGGGACCCGATCTGCGTGATGTCGGCCGGCAGCGGCTCGGACAGCGGCGGGGTGAGCGGTGTGTGGTACCCGCCGGTGGCGACGACGACCTGGTCCGCGGTGCACGTCCCGGCGGAGGTCTCGACGACGAAGGTCCCCCGCTCGTCCTGGTGCACGCGTCTCACCTCGACGCCCTCGATCAGCGGCGGGTCGACGAACGCCCGGTAGGCCTCCAGGTAGTCGACGATCTCGCTGCGGACCATGAACCCGTGCGGGTCCGGCCCGGCGTAGGGGAAGTCCGGCAGGTCGCACTGCCAGTTCGGCGTGACCAGGCTGAACGTGTCCCAGCGGTGCCGCTTCCAGGACGAGGCGACGACGTCGCGTTCGAGCACGAGGTGGTCGATGCCGCGCACGTCCAGGCACCGGCTCATCGACAGACCCGCCTGCCCGCCGCCGACGACGACGACCGTCCGGTGCTCACCGTCCAGCTCGGCGGGCGGGGGACGCCGGTCCTCGCGTCGGATCATCGCGGTCATGGGGCCTCCTCGTGGGTGGTCGGGGAACGGACCCACGGTCGACCCGTCGCATTACCGAATCGTGTCGTTCGGACGACGGGAGTATTGCCCCGTGTTACGCAACACGACGGTCACACAGGGCTGATCCGGAATTGTTGTCGTAGTCCGCTCTCAACGTTCCGGCAACAGAACACTGGTGTCGTAGTGATCGCCGGAAACGGTGGGACCCGATTCCATCGCATTCTCCCTCTCCGGCGCTCCCACGCACACGTTTCCCGGCGTGGATCCGTCACACCACGAGGAGCATCCCCATGACCAGCGCCGAGCTGTCCGACGTCGAGAAAAAGAGCCTCGAGGAGATCCCGCACCCCTCGCTGCCCGAGGGTTCGAGCATCTACGGCGGGACGAAGGTCTTCCCCGACCTGCAGGCCGAGGACGGCGAGACCTAGAGGCTTATTCAGGCTCCGTCAGGTAAGTGTGTAGAAGATGAGTCCGATGACTGCCGAGATTGTCGTTTTAAATGTGGCGTAGGGCCGCCGGTAGTCTGTGTGGAGAACTTTCCACGTTTTGATATGGGCGATGACTCGTTCGATGGTGGCGCGTGTGTGGTTGAGGCTCTTGTTGAATGTTTTTTGCCAGTCGAGAAGTTCCCGGCCGGGTGGTTTTTTGAACGGGGTGAGCATGCCGCGCCCGATGTATCCTTTATCGCCGATCGGGGGGTATGTGGCGAGGTGGTCGAGGGCGCCGGATTGGTCGAGGCAATATAGGTCGTGTCGGGAGCCTGGGGTCGGGTCGGAGATCCACGACAGCTGCCCTTCCAGGGTGGCTGCGACCTGGACGACGACGCCGGTGGTGCGATGCTTGCCCGACCACAGACCCGGCACCGCGGCCCATGACCAGCAGGGCAGCAAGGTTCCATCGATGATGTACTGCCGATCGGCACAAAGCTCCTCTGCCGTCGGAACGACACTCCGCAGCGCCTGTGCCAGCAACGGTGTCACCCCCGTGATCGCTCGACTAACCGTCGACTGCGACACCCCATAGGTTTCCGCCAACTCCCACTGCACACGATTCCCGCGCAGATACGCCAACGTGATCACCACCGACCAGAACAACCCCAGAACCGGCGGCCAAGACAAACGTGCCTCCGTCGCGTCCCGCTGATCCTGCTCATACACTATAGCGACAAGATCCTGAATTTCATCACGCCGGAAACCAGTGGTATAGTACATACTGCGGCAGCCCGTTCATCTCGGATTGATTCGGCAAACCAATCTTCGCGATGGACGGGCTGTCGCCCAACCCGACACGCCGGGCTAGATCGTTATTTCACGGGGCCTGAATAAGCCTCCTACTTCACCCTGGTGCACGGCATCGCCCACGAGTCCTCGGTCAGCTTCGTGGCCGTGCTGCAGGCGACCCGTGCCCTGCGCAAGGGCTTCGAGTCGGCCATGTACTTCTACGGCCCCGGCTCGCTGAACTGCCTGGCCACCCGCGGCTTCCCGACCACCGGCACGTCCGCGTTCCCCGGCGAGCACAACATCAACGACCAGCTCAAGACGTTCATGAGCGAGGGCGGCAAGGTCTACTGCTGCCGCTTCGGGCTGTCGCTGCACGGTGCCCGCGAGGAGGACCTGATCGAGGGCGTCATCCCGACGCACCCGCTCGACGTCCAGGACGCCCTCATCTACTACGCCCGCAAGGGCGCGATCATCAACTCGACCTACCAGCTCTGAGGAGACGGCGGGACGCCGTCGCGTACCGGATCCCGCACCGAGATGCAGCACAGGGCGCCCCCGTCGCCCGCCACGCCCGCCGTGGGCTGCGTCTCGGTGCGGGCGGGCGCACCGGTCGCCCCACCGCACCCGGCCCGTCGCATCCGGCCCGTCGCACCCGGCCGTCGCATCCACGGAGGTCCGCCGCATGTCCGCACCGTCCCGTACCGAGCCCGGTCTGCGGGCCCGCGCCGAGCTCGCCGTCCGCGGCGTGGGGCTCGACCCCGACACCGACTCCGACACCGGCTCCGGCTCCGGCACCGACACCGGCGCTGACACCGGCACCCGGCCGGACCGACCCTCCGGCGTGACCGACCTCGGCTCGGTCATCCCGCTGCGCCGCCCCGGCGGGGCGGGACCGTCCGCGGACGGGCACGTGCTCGTCGACGGGCTGGCGACCACGGTCCCGATCGTCGCCGACTCCCCGTACCGGCTGCGGGACGGACGGCTGCTGCGCCGCGAGCCCGGCGGCGGCGTGACCGACATGGGCGTCGCCGTCGACACCGTCGCCCGGCCGGCGTTCTACGACCTCACCACCGCCGACGGCGTGTCCTACGAGAAGATCGCCCGCCTGCACGGCAACGACGTGCTCGCCTCGACGGTGGTACAGACCTGCGTGCGCTACGGCGAGGCCGACCGCTGCCGGTTCTGCGCGATCGAGCAGTCCCTGGCCTCCGGCGCGACGACGGCGGTGAAGACCCCCGACCAGCTCGCCGAGGTCGCCGAGGCCGCGGTCCGCCTGGACGGGGTGCGTCAGATGGTGCTGACCACCGGCACCTCGAACGGCCGCGACCGCGGCGCCCGACACCTGCTGCGCTGCGTGCGCGCGATCCGCGAGCGCGTCCCGGCGCTGCCGATCCAGGTCCAGTGCGAGCCGCCCGCCCCCGACGATCTCGGCGTGGTCGCCGAGCTGGCCGCCGCGGGCGCCGACGCGATCGGCATCCACGTCGAGTCCCTCGACGACGACGTCCGCCGCCGCTGGATGCCCGGCAAGGCCACGGTCCCGCTGTCCCAGTACTGGGCGGCCTGGGACGAGGCCGTGCGGGTGTTCGGCCCGAACTCCGTGTCGACCTACCTGATCGTCGGTCTCGGTGAGGACCCCGACGAGCTCGTCGCCGGCGCCGCGGAGCTGGTCGCGGCCGGGGTGTACCCGTTCGTCGTCCCCTACCGGCCGCTGCCCGGCACCCTCGCGTTCGCCGACGGGGTGCCCGCACCCGACCCGGACCTGCTCGCCGACGTCACCGAGCGGGTCGCCGCGGTGCTCCGCGCCGCCGGGATGCGCGGCGCCGACCAGGCCGCGGGCTGTGCGGCCTGCGGGGCGTGCAGCGCCCTGTCGGCGGCGGGGGGCTGAGCGTGAGCACCACCGACCCGCGCCCCCGCTTCGTGACCGGTGCGCCCCGGCACCTGACCCCGGCACCGCGCTGGATCGCCGACGAGCTGCTCGGCGGCCGCCCGACCCGCGCGGGCGGCCCGCCGGCGGTCACGATCCGTGAGGCCCGCGCCGACGATGCACGCGACCCCGGCGTCGCCGCGTACCGGGCGCTGCGCCGCGCGGTGTTCTGCGTCGAACAGGGCCTGTTCCCCGACCGGCCCACCGCCGACCTCGACGACCACGACGCCGACGGCCGCGTCGTCGTCCTGCTCGCCCACGACGCCGACGGGACCCTGCTCGGCGGGGTACGCCTCGGCCCGACCGGGGCGGCCCACCCCGACATCGGGTGGTGGACCGGCAGCAGGCTGGTGGTGGCCCCCGCCGCGCGCCGCCGCGCCGGTGTCCGCGTCGGCGCCGCGCTGGTCCGCGCCGCGTGCGCGCGCGCCGAGGCCGCGGGTGCCCTGCGCTTCGACGCCGACGTGCAGGCCGCGGGCGCGGTCCTGTTCGAGCGGCTCGGCTGGACCCGGGTGCGCGACAGCGTGGTCGCCGGGGCCCCGCACGTCACGATGCGGTGGCCGGTGACCCGCGTCCAGGATCTCGTCGTCGCGACCAAGGCCCCGCTGGGGGCGCTGCTCGGCGGGCTCGGCCCGGCCGGGTTCGTCGGCGACGACGGCGCCCCCGTCCCGGGCAGTGACCTGATCGCCTGCTGCGACGCGATCGTGCCCGCCATGGTCGAGCGCGACCCTGAGTGGGCGGGCTGGGCCGGGGTGCTGGTCAACGTCAACGACCTCGCGGCGATGGGCGCCGCCCCCGTCGGGCTGCTCGACGCCGTCGGCGCCCGGGACGCCTCCTTCGCCCACCGCGTGCTCAGCGGCGTGCGCGACGCGGCCGCCGCCTACGGCGTCCCGCTGCTCGGCGGGCACACCCAGCTCGACGTGCCCGCGTCGCTGTCGCTGACCGCGCTCGGGCGCACCGACCGGCCCGTCCCCGCCGGTGGCGGGCGTGCCGGGCACCGGGTGCGGCTCACCACCGACCTCGGCGGCGGCTGGCGACCCGGCTACGCCGGACGCCAGTGGGACTCGACGACCTCGCGCACCCGCGCCGAGCTCGCCGCGACCGTCGGCGCCATCGGCCCGGACGCACCGCACCGCCCGGCCGCCGCGAAGGACGTGTCGATGGCCGGGCTCGCCGGGACCCTCGGCATGCTCGCCGAGGCCTCCGGGGTCGGCGCCGTGCTCGACGTCGCCGCCGTCCCCCGCCCCGACGGTGCCACCGCGGGCGACTGGTTCACCTGCTTCCCCGGGTTCGGTCTGCTCACCGCGGACGACCCCGGCGCCCCCGCCCCCGACGCCGGGCCCGCGGTCTCCGCCGAGTGCGGCGAGCTCGTCCCCGGTGCCGGGGTCCGGCTGCGCTGGCCGGACGGCGAGGAGACCGAGGCCGTCGCCGCGGGCGTCACCGGCATGGGCCGTGCCGGCACCCCCGCCCCCCACCCTGAGGAGACCCGATGACGCCCACGACCTTCGGCGCCGCCGCGCAGGGCTTCGTCCGTGACCTCGACGAGGACTTCGACCGGATCGCCGCCACGATCGCCCGCGCCCGCGCGGCCGGGGTGCAGGTGCTCGCGCTGCCCGAGGCGGCGATGGGCGGTTACCTGTCGTCGCTGCACGACGTGCCCGGCACCCCGGCCGACCGGCCCCCGCAGCTGGACCCGGACGGACCGGAGATCCGGCGGCTGGCCGCGCTGGCCGGGGACATGGTCGTCGCGGCCGGGTACTGCGAGATCGGGGACGACGCGTCCGGCGGGCTGCCCTACAACTCCTGCGTCGCCGTCACCGGTGACGGGGTGCTCGGCCGGCACCGCAAGGTGCACCAGCCGATCAACGAGAACTCCAGCTACGCCGCCGGTGACCGGTTCGCCGCGTTCGACACGCCGTACGGCCGCACCGGCATGATGATCTGCTACGACAAGGCGTTCCCGGAGGCGGCCCGCGCGCTGGCCGACGACGGCGCCCGGACCGTGCTGTGCCTGTCGGCGTGGCCGGCGTCGCGGACGAACCGGGCCCCGGTGCTCGCCGACGATCGGTGGGCCCGCCGCTTCGACCTGCACGACCGCTCCCGGGCGTTGGAGAACCAGATCGTCTGGGTCTCGGCGAACCAGGCCGGTACCTTCGGCGACATGCAGCTGGTGGCGAGCGCGAAGATCGTCGACCCGGGAGGCGAGGTGCTGGCGACGACCGGCAGCGAGGCCGGTCTGGCCGTCGCGACCGTCGACGTCGACCAGTCCGTGGACGCCGCCCGCCGCGTGATGGGGCACCTGCGTGACCGCCGTCCGGCGGCCTACGGACCGGGTCCGGTCCGCGCGGGGGTGTGAGGTGCGTGTCGCCGCGGCGGCCGCGAACTTCACCCGGGACGTCGCGTTCGACCTGGAGCGGATCGGCGTGATCGTCGCGCACGCCCGGGAGCAGGGCGTGAGCGTGCTGGTGCTGCCCGACGGCGCGCTCGGCGGCTACGTGCACGACCTGCGCAGCCCCGACCCGGCCGACGACGCGGTGCTGCCGCCCGAGCTCGACCCGGACGGCCCCGAGGTGCGCGCGGTCGCCGCGCTCGCCAGGGAGATGGTGGTGTGCGTCGGGTTCTGCGAGGCCGGACCCGAGCCGGGGGTCCGCTGGAACTCCGCGGTCTGCCTGACCGGCGACGGCGTGCTCGGCAGGCACCGGAAGGTGCACCAGCCCGCGGGTGTGGCCGGGCTGTTCGCCGCCGGGGACGGGTTCACCGCGTTCGACACCCCCGCCGGCCGGATGGGGATGCTCATCGACCACGACAAGACCTTCCCCGAGTCGGCCCGCTCCCTGGCGCTCGACGGCGCGCAGCTGCTGGCCTGCCTGTCGGCCTGGCCGACCTCGCTGACCAACCGGGCTCCCCGGATGGCGCAGGACCGCCAGGCCCGGCTGTTCGACCTGTACGACCAGTCCCGCGCCGCGGAGAACCAGGTGCTGCTGCTCTCGGCGAACCAGAGCGGGCGCAACGGCTCGCTGCACTTCCTGGGCCGGGCGAAGGTCGTCGGGCCGGGCGGGGACATCCTGGCCCGCACCTGGTCCAAGGGCGGGCTCGCCGTCGCCGACGTCGAACCCGCCGAGATGATCGGCTCCGCCCGCGCGGTGCTGCACCACCTCAAGGAACGCCGACCCGACCTCTACCGGGGCTGAGCTGTGCGGATCCGGCTGTCCACCTACTCCACCAAGCCGCGCGGCGGGGTCGTGCACACCCTCGCGCTGGCCGAGGCGCTCGCCGCCGCCGGGCACGACGTCGCGGTGTTCTCACTGGCCCGGGGCGGGGACGCCGGCTTCTTCCGGGCCGTCGACCCCCGCGTCGCGGTGCACCTGGTCGAGGTGCCCGAGGTCGAGGGCGAGACCGTCGGCGCCCGCATCCTCCGCTCGATCGACCTCCTGGCCGCCGGGTTGGCCGAGGCCCCGCCCGTCGACGTGCGGCACGCCCAGGACTGCCTGTCCGCCAACGCCGAGGGTCGCGCGCACGGCTACGGCTCGCTGCTGCGCACCGTGCACCACCTCGACGAGTTCAGCACCCCCGAGCTGGCCGCCTGCCACGAACGCGCCCTGGTCGGACCGGCGGCGCTGGTGTGCGTCTCCCGGGCCGTCGCAGCCGAGGTGCGCGCCGGCTGGGGGCGGGAGGCGACCGTGATCGGCAACGGTGTCGACGCCGCCCGCTTCGCCCGGGCCGCCGACACCGGCGCCGGCTCGCCGTGGCGGGACCGGTTCGGTCGCTACGTGCTCTCGGTCGGCGGGATCGAACCGCGCAAGGGCACCGCCGACCTGGTCGAGGCGATGGCGCTGCTCGGCCCGGGGACCCGCCTGGTGATCGGCGGCGGCGAGACACTGTTCGACTACCGCGACTACCGGTCCCGGGTGCTCGCCCGGGCCGAGGAGCTGGGCGTCGTCCCGGAGATCCTCGGCCCCGTCGACGACGACGCGCTCCCCGGTCTCATGGCCGGCGCGGCGGCGTTCGCGTTCCCGTCGGCCAAGGAGGGCTTCGGCCTGGCCGCGATGGAGGCACTGGCGGCCGGGGTCCCGCTGGTGACCCGGGACCTGCCGGTGCTGCGCGAGGTCTTCGGCGACGCGGCACGGTTCGCCCACGACCCGGCCGGGTTCGCCGCCGCACTCACCGACGCGCTGGCCGCCCCCGACCCGCGGCGCGCGACCGCCGGGCGGGCACTGGCCGCCGCACACACCTGGTCGGCGGCGGCGGAGCGGCACGCGGACCTCTACCGCGCCCGCCTCGCCACCGTGGGGTGACGGAGGACACACCGACTGCGCTAGCCTGGGGCGAACACACGACGTCGACGTCCGGGGGTACGCCGATGCCTGCTCACGAGGCACCCGCTGCGGCCACCGCCGGGGCCCGCTGCCCGCACTGCGCCCGCCCCACCCGCGACGACCGCGACGCCGTCGTGCTGCCGCTGCCCCGCCTGCGCGGCCACGAGGTGCTCGCCGGCGAGCTCTGACCACTGGTCTCACGCCGCTCGCACGCCGCTCGCATATCGCTCGCGCACCGCTGCGCCCACCCGCGGTGGTGACCCGCCTGTACCCGCGCCGATCGCCCTGTACCTGCGCTGATCCGCCGCCGCGCGGGCATCCTCGTTCGCGCGGTGATCCCCTGTTCGCGCGGTGATCCGCCATGCGCGCGGTGATCCGCCTTGCGCGCGGTGATCCGCCTTGCGCGCGGTGATCCGCTGCGCGCGCGTGTCCGGATGCGCGCACCGAGCGGATCAGCGCGCGCACCGGGGATCACCGGTACCGGTGCCCGTCCACAACCGTGGGATTGCTCCACAGGAGGCGAGCCCGTCCCGGTGTGGTGGCCGGATCCGGGCAGGGTCGGGACCGTGGACGAACCGCTGCTGCGCCGCGACCTGCTGAGACTCGGGACGACCGAGGCCGAGATCCGCACCGCCCTGCGCACCGGTCGCTGGACCGGTCTGCGTCCGGGCGTGTACCTGGAGACCGGCGACGAGCGTCTGCGGTTCGCCTCCACACGGCACGCGACCCTGGTGGAGGCGACGTTCCCCACCCTCGCCCCCGGGGCCGTGGTCAGCGGTCCCTCCGCCGCCGTACGGCACGGCCTGCCGGTCTGGGGCGTCCCCCTGACCACGGTGCACGTCACCCGGGACCGCCCGTCCGGCGGGCGCGGCAGGCCGCGGCTGCGCGTGCACGCCTCACCCCTGGCCGACGGCGAGGTCGTCGACGTCGACGGCATCCCGACGACGTCGGTGGCCCGCACCGTCGTCGACGTGGCCCGCACCGCCCCGTTCGAGACCGCCGTGGCCGTCGCCGACGCGGCGCTGCACCGGCATCTGGTCACGCCCGACCGTCTGCGCGACGCGGTGCTCGCCGCCTGCGGACGCCATGGGATCGGCCGGGCCCGGGCCGTCGTCGCGTTCGCCGACGCCCGCGCGGACGGGCCGGGCGAGTCGCGCAGCCGCGTCCGGATGGCGCGCCTGCACGTGGCGACACCCGTACTGCAGCACCCCGTGCTCGACGACCGCGGTCACCGGATCGGCGTCGTCGACTTCTGGTGGCCGGACCACGGGGTGATCGGGGAGTTCGACGGCCTGGGCAAGTACGGGCGGTCGGTGCATCCGGGAGAGGGCGCGGCGGACGCCGTCGTCCGGGAGAAGCGGCGCGAGGACGCCCTGCGGGCCCGACCCGAGGTGCGCACGGTCGTGCGCTGGACCTGGGACGACCTGGACGACTTCGCCGCCGTCGCGCACCGTCTCCCCCGGGCAGCATGATCCGCACCCCGCGCGGTGATCCGCGGCCCGCGCGTGCTTCGACGCGCGCGCGGAGCGGATCACCGCGCGGCAAAGGGATCACCAGGCGGACGGGGGATCGCCGGAGCAAGCGGGGGATCACCGCGGCGGGCTGCGCGGATCGGCGCGGTGCCGGTAGGCCGGCGCGGCAGCGGACCGGCGCGGCGGCGGATCGGCGCGGCGGCGGATCGGCGGACCGGCGGCCGGCGGCGGACCGGCGTCGGGACCCCGGTCAGTCGGGCGGGCGCAGGACCGTCGACCCGAGTACGCGGCAGGCCAGCAGCGCCACCTCGACGTCGAGCCGGTCGTCGCCGAGGGGCCTGCCCCGCACCTCCTCGGCGCGGCGCAGCCGGTACTGCACGGTGTTCTTGTGCAGGTGCAGCTCGCCCGCCGCGGCGGCGAGGCTGCCGCCGCCGCGCAGGTAGGCCGCGAGGGTGTCGCGGAGCCGGGCGTGCTGCTCGTCGTCGATCGCGAGGTCGCCGAGGATCTCGGCGACCCGGTCGGCGAGCAGGTCGGTGCCCGCGTCGAGCAGCAGCAGCGGACCGAGGTCGTCGGCGGTGGTGACCGGGAGCCGGGCCGCGGGAGCGGCGGCGGTGACCACCTCCTGCCCCCGGCGGGCCCGGCGGTGCGCGCCGCGGAACCCGTCGAGGCCGCGGCCGGGACCACCGAGCGCGACCCACACCGGGCCGGGCGGCAGGGTGACCGGACCACCCCCGCCCTGGTACCAGGCCCAGGAGGTGACCGCGTCCGGGGCGACGACCAGCGGGGCGCGCGAGCAGCCCAGGGCGACGCCGAGGTCGGCGACGGCGCGCTCCAGGGCCCGGCCGGGATCCGGGGCGTCCGGGTCGACCCAGAGCACCGCGGCCACGTGCTCCCCCGCGACCGGGTGACCGAGCGCCGCCTCGACCTCGGTGACGGTCCCGCCGCGCCCGGCGAGCACGGCGTCGACCATCGCGAGCCGGGCGGCGTCGCGGCGGCGGACCCAGCCGTCACGTTCGGCCTGGTGGACCGCGACCATCTCCTCGGAGACCCGGTCGACGTAGCCGAAGGCGACCGCCGTGAGCGCGCCGACGGCGTCGCCGACCTCGGCGGTCCCCAGCCCGGACCCGGCGATGCGGCCGATGAGCTCCTGCTGGAACACCGACTGCCCCAGCCGATAGGCCCGCAGGACGACCGTGACCGGAACCCCCTGCTGGGCGAGGCGGCGGGCGATCTCCCCGGCGACCGGGGGCAGTGGCACCTCGCCCGGCGCCCGGCCGGTCAGCACGGCCAGCGCCCCCTCCAGCGACCCCTGCACGGTGGCGACCAGCAGCTCGCGCACGCGGGGGTCGCGGCCGAGCTCGGGCAACCCGGCGTCGATCTCGGCGAGCACCCGGGCGCCGAGCGCCTCGACGTCGTCGCGGACCTCGGTCGCGAGGCGGGCGAGCAGGTCGGTCACCGTCGACACGGGACCGACCGTAGCGCGACGCCCGCCCGGCTCCGGGGATCCGGTGCGGGGCGGGCGTCGCGCGGAGGTGCTCAGCTCTCCAGGGCCAGCGCGCGGGCGGGGCAGGCGCGGACGGCGGCGTCCACGTGCGACCGCTCGGACTCGGGCGGGTGCTCGTCGCGGACGACGACCACGTCGTCCTCCCCCACCTCGAACCAGCCGTCGGCCATCGCCTCGCACATCCCGATGCCCTGGCAGGCGTCGAGGTCGGCGACGATGCGCATCAGACCTCCTCGGTGGTGAGCGCGACGAAGTCGACCTTCTCGCGGACCCCGCAGTCCGGGCAGCACCAGTCGTCGGGGATCTGCGACCACGGGGTGCCCGCCGGGAAGCCCTCGGCCTCGTTGCCCACGGCGACCTCGTAGGTGTAGCCGCAGCCGGGGCAGCGGGCGGCGGTGACGGCGTCGCTCTGGGCCCGCCGGGTGACGTCGGCCGCGGTCTCCGCGGCCGGGGCCGGGTCGGCGGGCGGCGGGTACGCGGCGAGCAGCTTCTCGCGCTTGCCGGGCTGCAGGTTGGCGTAACGCAGGTCGCCGTCGTAGTGGGCCACCACCAGCGGGTCCATCAGCCGGCGGAACACCGGCGGGACGGTCGCGGCCAGCATCATCCCGGTGTAGCCGGTCGGCAGGACCGGGGCCTCCGGGAAGTCGCGCAGCGTCTGGAACCGGCGGACCGGGTTCGCGTGGTGGTCGGAGTGGCGCTGCAGGTGGTAGAGCAGCACGTTGGTGGCGATGTTGTTGGAGTTCCAGGAGTGCTCGGGCAGCACGCGCTCGTAGCGGCGGCGGTCCGGGGGGCCGACCTTCTGGCGCAGCATCCCGTAGTGCTCCATGTAGTTCACCAGCTCGAGCAGGGTGAACCCGAAGACGGCCTGGATCAGCAGGTAGGGCAGCACGCCCCAGCCGAACAGCGCGATGATCGCGCCCCAGAGCACCACCGACATCAGCCAGGCGTTCAGCACGTCGTTGCCGATCCGGAACGGGTGCCGGTCGCGGCGGGCGTAGCGCTTGCGCTCCAGGCGCCAGGCGCTGGTCAGCGAGCCCAGCACGGTGCGCGGCCAGAAGCGGTAGAAGCTCTCGCCCATCCGGGCCGAGGCCGGGTCCTCCGGGGTGGAGACGCGCACGTGGTGGCCACGGTTGTGCTCGACGTAGAAGTGGCCGTAGAAGCTCGGGGCGAGCGCGATCTTCGCGGCCCAGCGCTCGACGTCCTCGCGCTTGTGACCCAGCTCGTGGGCGGTGTTGATCGCGACGCCGGCGACGGTGCCGAGCGTGACCGCGAGGCCGATGTTGCCGACCACCGGGGCGCCCGCGGTGGCGATGTACCCCATGCCCGCGAACAGGCCCGCGTACTGCAGCGGGAGGTAGGCGTAGGTGACCCAGCGGTAGTACCGGTCCTCCTCCAGCTCCTCCATGATCTCGTCCGGCGGGTTCGTCGGGTCCTTGCCCGCGAACAGGTCGATCACCGGGACGATCACGAGGACGACGATCGGGCCCAGCCACAGCGCCACCGACCAGCCGGTGGCCAGGTGCAGCCCGATCGCGAGGAACGGCAGCACCGGCACCAGCAGGCCGAGCAGCCAGGCGTAGCGCTTGCCGTCCTGCCAGGTGTGTTCACCGTTCACCGGTTCGGACAGTGCATAGGTCCGCATCGGGTTCCTCCTCGCGTCGGCTCTGACGGAACGTCGCGAGCAGACGGTAGGGAGATCGGTCCGCGATTCCTCGGTCGTCGGGACCGAAGATCGGCGCCCCGTTCGGTCCCGCGGACCGAACGGGGCCCTGTTCAGCGGTCCCAGCGGAACAGCCGGACCGCACCCACCGCACCGACCAGCACCGCGACGACCAGCCCGACGACGGCGCCGGTGTCCGGCGGGACCCCGCGCCACGCCGTCCCGAGCAGCTCCGACGTCGCGCCGTAGGGCAGGGTCCGGCCGATCTCGGCGAGCGGACCGGGCAGCGTCCGCGGGTCGCCGAACATGCCGCCCAGGAGCCCGGTGGCGAAGAACAGCAGCACCCCGCCCGCGACGGCCGCGTTCGCCGTCGGCGCCAGCGCCGCGACCAGCGCCCCCACCGCGAAGAACGCCGCCGTGCCCAGGACGAGCCCGCCCAGCGCCGCCCACGGCGCGGCGGGCATCCGCGCGCCGAACACCGGCACCGCGACCGCCAGCGCGACGCCGACACCGGCCGCGACCTGCCCGACCCCGACCACCGTCTGCGCCACCAGCACCGGGGCCGGGCCCGCGGGGGTGACCCCGAGCCGGCGCAGGACCCCGCCGCGGCGGTAGGACGCGACGAAGCTCGGCACGTTCACGATGCCGACCAGTGCGAGCACCGTGGCGACCGCGATCGGGAGCCCGACGACCTCCACCACCGAACGGCCGCCGAGCACATCCGGGGGCAGCTCCGGCACCGTCGCGCCGACCATCACCAGGATCAGCAGCGGCAGCACCAGCGGGACCACCAGTCCCGCGGTGTCCCGGGCGACCATTCTGGACTCCGCGGCGACGAGTGCCCGCCACCCGGCGAGCGGCAGCCCGGACCGGACCGGGGCGCTCACGCCGCCACCTCCCCCGCCGTCGCCGGGCGGTCGGCGCGGACCCGGTGCCCGGTCAGCGCCAGGAACGCCTCGTCGAGGCCGGGGCGCTCGGCACGCAGCCCGGTGGCGACGACACCCTGCCGGACGAGCTCCGCGCCGACCGGGCCGAGCAGCTCGCCCTCGCCGGTCACGGTGACGTCGTGCCCGACCCGGCAGACCTCCGCGACGCCGGGCAGGGCGAGCAGCGCGGCCCGGTCGAAGGCGGCGTCGGTCCGGAACCGGACGCGGTCCGCGAGCCCGGCCGCCGCGACGAGCCCGGCCGGGGCGGCGTCGGCGACGACCCGGCCGGCGTCGAGCAGCAGGACCCGGTCGCAGAGCCGCTCGACCTCGTCCATCCGGTGGCTGACCAGCAGCACCGCGACCCCGTCGACGGTGAGGTCGCGCACCAGGTCGAGCACGGTCTCCCGGGAGGCCGGGTCCAGACCGGTGGTCAGTTCGTCGAGGATCACCACCCGGGGTGCCCCGACCAGCGCGAGCGCCACCGACAGGCGCTGGGCCTGGCCGCCGGAGAGCCGGTCGAACCGGGTCCCGGCCTGCGCGGACAGCCCGACCGCCTCGAGCAGCTCCACCGGGTCGCGCCCGGTGCGGTGCAGGGACCGGTGCAGGTGCACCAGCTCGGCGGCGGTGAGCATGTCGTGCAGGGCGGCCTCCTGCAGCTGCACGCCCAGGACCGCGCGGACGGCGCGTCGGTCCCGGCGCGGGTCCAGCCCGAGCACCCGTACCGTGCCGGAGTCGGGGGCGCGCAGCCCCGCGACGCACTCGACGGTCGTCGTCTTGCCGGCCCCGTTGGGTCCGAGCAGCCCGACGACCGACCCCGCGGGCACCGACAGGTCGACCCCGTCGGCGGCCACCGTCTCGCCGTAGCGCTTGTGCAGCCGGTGCACCTCAATCGCATCCATGCCGGTCACAGTGGCGGCCGGACCGGGGCCGGGGTCAGTGCCGGACGTCGTGAACCCGAGCCATGACTTCCGGCACTGGGGACCCCGCCGCACCGTGCCCTACCGTGTCCGACGTGCGCCGGATCGACCCGAACGTCGTGGCCGGACTCATCATGAGTGTGCTGTGCGGGGTCCTCGCCGTCCCGGTGGCGCTGGAGCAGGCCGCCGGCGCCGCGAGCCCACTCGGCCCGCCCTGGCTGTGGTGGGTCGCCTACGCCGCCTTCCTCGTCGCGCTGGTGGTGGGGGGCTGGCTGGACGAGGTCGTCGGCGTGACCGCGACCCGGGCGCTGCTCGCGCTGATGGTGGTCGCCGCGGCGGCGCTGGTCCTGATCGGCGCGCCGTTCGGCTGGCTGCCGATCTTCCTGGTCGTGACCGCGGCCATCTCCACCTACCACCTGCCGGGCCGGGTCACCGCGGCGATCGTCGTGGTCAACGTCGGGGTGGCCGCGGTGGCGACGCTGATCGCGGGGGATTCGGTGCAGGTCGCGGCGGTGACCGGCGCGATCTACCTGCTGCTGCAGAGCGCCTCGGTGCTGCTCCTCGTGACGCTGCACCGCGAGGAGGCGTCACGACGGCGACTGGCCGCCGCGCACGCCGAGCTCGCGGCCGCGGGCGCCGCGCTCGCCGAGACCAGCCGGACACAGGAACGGCTGCGGATCTCCCGCGAGCTGCACGACCTCGTCGGGCACCAGCTCACCGCCCTCGCCCTGGAGCTGGAGATCGCGACGCACACCGGCGCCGACCCGGGCGGGCACGTCGCGCGGGCCCGCGCGCTGGCCGGTGACCTGCTCACCGACGTCCGCACGACCGTCGGGCAGCTGCGCGGCCGCGCCCCCGACCTGGCGGCCACCCTGGAGCGGATCGCCGAGCAGCTGCCCCGCCCGGTGGTGCACGTGCACGTCGCCGACGGGGTCGCCGCCGACGAGGAGCGGACCCTCGCGGTGGTCCGCTGCGTGCAGGAGATCCTCACCAACGCCATCCGGCACGGCGACGCGGACACCGTGTGGATCGACCTGTCCCCCGTCCCCGGCGGCGGCCTGCGGCTGTCCGCCCGCGACGACGGCCGCGGCCCCGCCGCCGACGTGGTCCCCGGGAACGGGCTGCGCGGCCTGGCCGAACGGGCCGAGGCGTTCGGCGGGTCGGTCGACTGGGGCCCCGCCGCACCGCGCGGGTTCGTCGTCACGGCGGTCCTGCCGTGACCGGGCCCACGACGCCCGGTGACCGGCCGGTGCGCGTGGTGCTCGTCGACGACCAGACCCTGGTCCGGCACGGCGTCCGCGGGCTGCTCGGCCTGGCCGACGGGGTCGAGGTCGTCGCCGAGGCCGGGGACGGCGCGGAGGGGGTGGCCGCCGTCGTCGAGCACGACCCGGACGTGCTGCTGCTGGACCTGCGCATGCCCCGTCACGACGGGCTGTGGGCGCTGACCGAGCTGCGCTCGCGCGGGCTCGACGTGCCGGTGCTCGTCCTCACCACCTTCGACGACGACGAGCTGGTCCTGTCCGCACTGCGCGCCGGGGCCCGCGGATACCTGCTCAAGGACGTGACCCTCGACCAGCTCGTCGGCGCGGTGCGGACCCTCGCCGACGGCGGCACCCTGATCAGCCCGGCCGTCACCGACCGGTTGCTGCGCGCGGTGCGCGACGGCCCGCCCCCGGCCGACGACGGCTCCGGCGTCGCCCCGCAGGACCTGTCGGCCCGCGAGGTCGAGGTGCTGCGGCTGCTCGCCGCCGGGCACAGCAACCGTGAGATCGCGCAGGTCCTCGTGCTGGCGGAGGGCACGGTGAAGAACCACGTGTCCAGCGTGCTGCTGAAACTGGGCACGCGGGACCGGACCCGCGCGGTGCTGCGGGCCCTGCACCACGGCCTGCTCGACCCGCCACGGGGCCGGGACGGTGCCTGAACCGACCGTCCGACGGTGACGCGGCGGCGGGTCACGATCGCGCTCCGTGGTCACGGGTGTCACCCGTTCCGACGCGATTGAGCTGCCCGTTCCCGGGTAACTCTCACTCAGCCGGGTGAGGATCGACGGAAGGATCGTCATGACCGACACACAGAGGGACCTCCGTTCCGGACTCCGTCGGTGTCGTCGTCGGACGGGCGCCTGCCGCCGATCCGCCGGCGGCCTCCGGTGACGCCGGACCTCGCCCGGGCCACCGACGCCGTCAGCAGGTTGATCGACGAGCTCGGTCCGGCCGTCAGCCGGGACGACGTGGTCGCCGCCGTCGCGCAGGCCTGCGACGACCTGCGCGGCAGCCCGGTGGGTGCGCTGCCCGAGCTGGTCGAGCGGCTGGCCCGGGCCCGCCTGGAGCAGTCGACCGCCGGCCTCTGAGCCGCTCGGCCCGGCATGGGGAACCGGGCGTCCGGGTACCCCCGCCCGATGAGCGACGACGAGAACGACACCGGACGCGCCAGTCCCCCGATCGACCCGGCACGTGCGCTCGACGAACTCGAGGAACGCGTGCTCGGCAAGCGGATCGACGCCGGCGACACCGAGGCCGACCGCGAGGAGTCTTCTGAGGACACGACGTCCGAGGGCGCGGCCGAGCCGGAACCCGTCGAGGGTGCCGGCGAGCCGGGCGACGCCGGAACCGGGGTGGACGCCCCCACCGACTGAGGCCATCCCGCCCACCGGGCGACCCTCGCGGCCCCGGCACGGACGTCCGGGTCCGGACGCAGCCCGACCGGACCCGGACGCACTGCGTCATGTCCCGACGGTGACGTACGGAACACAACCGACATAAGGTGCCTTCTCGACGATGCCGTCCCAGGAGGTACGCATGACCGACGTGTCCGACCGTTCCGCACCACCGGGCACCGGGACCCGTTCCCGCGCCTGGGTCATCGCCCTGTGCTGGACGGCGATCGTCGTCGACGGCTACGACCTCATCGTCTACGGCACCGTGCTGCCCACCCTGATCTCCGGCGAGTGGGCGCTCGACGCGGGCACCGCGGGCTGGATCGGGTCACTGGCACTGGTCGGCATGCTCGTCGGCGCGCTGCTCGCCGGGACCGTCACCGACCGCATCGGCCGACGCCGACTGATGATCATCTGCATCGCCTGGTTCTCGGTCGCGATGGCGCTCTGTGCCCTCGCCCCGTCCCCGGAGGTGTTCGGCCTGCTGCGGTTCGTCGCGGGCATCGGGCTGGGCGGGGTGGTGCCGACCGCGATCGCGCTGACCGTCGAGTACGCCCCGGCCGGGCGGCGCAACGCGGCGAACGCCCTGATGTTCTCCGGCTACTCCGTCGGCGGCGTCGTCGCGGCGCTGTCCGGGATCGTGCTGCTGGAGCAGCTGGGCTGGCGGGCGCTGTTCTGGATCGGCGCCGGGGTCGGCGCGGTGCTGCTCGTCGTCGTCGCGGTGGCGCTGCCGGAGTCGGCGGCCTACCTGGTCGGGCGCGGTCGCCGCGCCGAGGCGGCCGCACTGGCCGCCCGCTACGGGATGCCGGTCCCCGACGACGCCCCGCCCGGTGCCGGCCGCGCCGGGCTGCGTGCGCTGCTCGACCGCCACCACCTGCGCGGCACGCTGCTGTTCTGGGTCGGCACCGGGTTCGGGCTGCTGCTGGTCTACGGCCTCAACACCTGGCTCGCCCAGATCATGCGTCAGGCCGGCTACCCGCTGGGCGGGGCACTGGCGTTCCTGCTGGCGCTCAACCTCGGCGCGATCGTCGGGGCGCCGCTGCTCGGGGCGCTCGCCGACCGCATCGGGCCGCGCCCGGTCGTCACCGGGATGTTCCTCACCGCGGCGGCGTCGATCCTGCTGCTGATGAACCGCTTCCCGACGCCGGTGCTGCTCGGCCTGATCGCCGTCGCCGGGGCCTGCACGATCGGCACGACGATCATCGTGAACTCCTACACCGCCACCTTCTACCCCGAGCACCTGCGCGCCGCCGGGCTCGGCTGGTCGCTGGGGATCGGCCGGATCGGGGCCATCGCGGGTCCGCTCTACGGCGGCGTCGTGATGGCGACCGGGGCCGGGTTCGCCGCGAACTTCCTCGCCTTCGCGATCCCCGCCGTGCTCGGCGCGATCGTCATGGTGCTGGTCCCGCGGGGCGCAGCGACGCACCCGTGACGGGGCACGTGCGCAGGCCGCGTGCGACCGTCGACACCACCGGATGATCGCCGGGAGTGGAGCGCGCAGCGCAGTGCGCCGCCCCGTGCACTCCACTCCCGGCGATCACCGACGGCCCCGCGTCACCGCCCGGACAGGCGCGAGCGCAGCCGTGCCACCGGCCCGGGGGTCGCGAGCCGGTCGGCGACCAGGAAACCCGACGCCCCGCCCAGCCCCGGACCGGGATGGGTGGACGCGCCGATCTGCCACAGCCCGGGCACCGGCGTCGCGTGCCCGCCGGAGGTCGGCAGCGGCCGCCACCAGAAGTTCTGGTCCAGCTCGGCCGACCCGGCGTAGGGGTCCCCACGCAGCGCGTTCGGGTTGTGCGCGGCGATCGCGGTCGGGTCGAGCACGTCGACCCGGCCGACGAGCTCGCGCAGGCCCGGCGCGTGCGCGGCGACCCGGTCGAGGACCCGCTCGGCGTAGCCCTCGGCGAGGGTGGCGTCCCAGCCGTCGGCGGGGTCCAGCTCGCCCGCCGCGTCGCCGACCGGGGCGAAGGGCAGCTCCTGGAGCTGCAGCCACAGCGCGGCGGCGCCCTCGGGGACCCGGGTCGGGTCGAGCACGTGCTGCTGCCCCACGACGACGGTCGGCCGGCGCGGCAGCAGCCCCGCCTCCGCCTCGGCGCAGGCGATCGCGGTCGAGTCGGACCCGTCGCAGACGTGGACCAGGGGGACCTCGCGCAGCCGGGTGTCGGCCCACGGGACCGGCCCGGACAGCGTCACGTGGATCTGCATCGCGGCCCGACCCGGGCGGTAGCGGGCGGCGGCGGCGGCCACCGGCGGTGGCACCACGGTGGGCGGGAGCAGCGATCCGTAGAGCGCCGGCGGGGTCACCGAGGCCAGCACCGCGCGCCGCGCCCGGAACGCGAACCCGCCACCGGCGACGCCCGTCGCGCGCCCGGAGGCGACCGTGACCCGCTCGACCCGGCAGCCGGTGTGCACCGCGACGCCGAGCTCGTCGAGCAGCCGCTCCCAGGCGGTGAGGAAGTGGCCCGCCCCGCCGGTGACGACCGGCAGCCCGGCACCGTGCATGGTCGCGGCGAAGATCGGGACCATGAGCCCGCCGGACGCGGAGTCCGGGGCCAGGCCGGCGTGCAGCAGCCACGGCGCCCAGAGCCGGTCGGTCTCCGGACCGGTGAACCGGGCGCGCATCCAGGACCGGCCGGAGGTCAGCGCGTCGCGGGCGTAGGTCTCCATCCCGGCGACGCCCGCGGCGCGGGCCAGCGTCGCGACCGGGCCGAGCGTGCCGGGGGCGTGCAGCTCGGCGCCGAGGAGCCCGCCGATCCCGGCGGCGTGCGTGCCGAACCGGTCGATCATGGCCCGGTAGGCGTCGCGGTCGGCCGCCTCGGCGAACCCGGCGACGGTCGCCTCGACCGACCGGTGGGCGAGCGCGACCGAGCCGTCGCCCGCGACCGTCGCGGTGAGCGGGCCGTCGGTGTTGGCGTAGGCGAGACCGTGCCGGTGCAGGTCGTCGCCGAAGGCGGCGTAGGCCGGGCCGGTGACGAACAGCGGGTGCCAGCTCGACCAGGTGTCGTGGACGAACCCATCGTGCTCCTGGGCGGCGACGAACCCACCGACCCGGTCGTGGTCGTCGACGAGCGCGACCGACCAGCCCCCGCGGGCGAGTCGGGCGGCCGCGGCCAGACCGTTGATGCCGCCGCCGACGACGACGGCGTCGTACGTGGCGTGCACGGCTCAGCCCTCGACCAGTGCGAGCACGCGCGCCGGGCTGCCCGAGCCGCCGACGATCGGCAGCGGGCACACCACCAGCACCGCGCCGGTGGCCGGGAGCTGGTCGAGGTTGCGCAGGCTGGTCAGCCCCCACTTGTCCGCGCCCATCAGCTCGGAGTGGCACGGGAACGCGGGCTCCAGGTTCGGCGCCTGCCCCGCGTCGGTGCCCACGGTCTCCACGCCCAGGCCGGTGATCGGGGTCTCGCGCGCCAGCCACCGCGCGCACTCCGGTGCGACGCCCGGGGTGTGCGGGCCGTTCTCGTCGGCGTTGGCGAAGGCCGCCTCGTCCTCGCCGCGGGCCGACCACCCGGTGCGCAGCAGCAGCCACCCGCCCGCGGGCAGCGGGCCGTTCTCCGCCTCCCACGCCGCGACGTCGGCGATCTGCAGCAGGTAGTCGGGGGCCTTCTCGGCCTCGGCGGTCCGGTCGATCACCGCGACCGGCGCGACGAGGGTCGACAGCGGCGCCTGCGAGACGTCGAGGCCGTCCCTGCCGGTGATCCAGTGGTTGGGCGCGTCGAGGTGGGTGCCGGTGTGCTCGCCGGTGCGGATGTTGTTCCAGTACCAGGCCGGGCCGCGGTCGTCGTAGCGGGAGATCTCCTCCAGCTCGAACCGCGCGGTCTGGCCGAACGGCTCGGGCAGCTCGAGGATCGGCGTCGAGGCCTGCAGCGGGGTCGTCAGGTCGACGACCCGGACCGAGCCGGAACGCGCGGCGTCGAGCAGGGCGGAGAGGACGGACACGGGGACCTCCAGGTCGGTCGGGACGTGCCGGACAGCTTCGTCGCACCGATGCGTGTCCGGCCATCCGTTCCGCGCGGCGGCTGTCCGCTCAGAGTCAGCCCCCCAGAGGTCGGCCGCCCGGGGTCAGCCGCGCAGGGTCTCCGAGGGCGACTCCCCGAACCGCTCCCGGTAGGCAACGGCGAACCGGCCCAGGTGCGCGAAGCCCCAGTCCGCGGCGACCTGGGACACCGTGCGCCGGGTCGGGTCGGACTCGGTGAGCTCGGCCCGCACACCGGCCAGCCGTGCCTCGCGCAGCCGCGCGGTCGGCGTGGTGTCGAGGTGGCGGCGGAAGCCCTCCTGCAGGCTGCGGACCGAGAGCCCGACGGCCTCGGCGACGTCGTCGACGGTCAACGGCTCGCGCGCGTGCCCGTCGATCAGCGCCTCCGCGCGGCGGATCACCTTCGGCACCGCGGGCGGCGGGTCGGCCGCGGCGAGCAGCTCGTCGCTGGACGAGTGCGGCACCGCGGCGAGCAGCTGGCTCATCAGCAGCTGCTCGGCCTGGGCACGCAGCACGGGGTGGGTGAGGCCGCCGGGGCCGTCGAGGTCGGTGCGGACCATGTCCACCGTCGACAGCCAGGACCGCGCGGCCGGGGTGGTGAGGTCGACGCTGGTCGCCAGCCGCAGCGGCTTCGACGGCGGGCGGCCCAGCAGCCGGTGCAGCTGCCCGGTCAGCGCTTCGCGCTCGACCCGCACGATGAGCTGCTCGTTCCCGGACTCCCAGGTCATGTCCAGGCCGGCGTCCGGGTCGGGCACCGACGCCGTGCGGGCGTCGGAGACGACCTCGGTGCCGCCGGTGCGCACCAGGGCGCGCCCGGAGAGCGGGATCTGGACCAGGACGAACGAGCGCAGCGGCTGCGGCCTGATCCGTACCGCCGCCCCGTAGGACAGGTAGGACAGCCCGACCGCCCCGAACGCGGCCGTGTTGAACCGGACCGGCGCCGGTGTCGCGCGGTCCACCGGCTCCAGCCGGTGCGGGCAGAACACCTCGCCGACCCGCTCGCGGGCCTCCTCCAGGTCCGGCGAGTGCACCCGTCGGAAACCGCTCAGCACCTCGGTCATGGCACCTCCTCGTGCTCGACCCCGGTTCGTGCGTCCCGGCCGCGTCCCACGGACAGCGACCGCGTGGTGGGGATAGTCACGCCAACCATATAGCCAAATGATGACTGCCATCACGCGTCCGCTAGATGACCGTCATGTTTCGGAGGCTCCCATGACTGACCTGCACGGCCGCACGGTGCTGGTGACCGGCGGATCGACCCTGGTCGGGCACGGTGTCGTCCGTGCCCTGCACGCCGCCGGGGCGTCCGTCGCGATCGCCGACATCGACGAGGCCGGCGCGAAGCCGCTGCTCGACGAGCTCGGCGGGCGCGTCGCGTTCCACCGCACCGACATCACCGACGACGACGCGGTGGCCGCCACCGTCGCCGCCGTCGCCGCCCCGTCCGGCCTGCACGGCCTGGTGAACCTGGCGTGCAGCTACCTCGACGAGGGCGCCGACACCGGTCGGGCCGACTGGCTGCGCGCGCTGGAGGTCAACCTGGTCAGCGCGGTGCAGGCCACCCGGACCGCGCGGCCCCACCTCGCGGCGGCCCGCGGCGCGGTGGTCAACCTGACCTCGATCTCGTCGAAGGTCGCCCAGACGGGGCGCTGGGTCTACCCGGCGTCGAAGGCCGCGCTGGTGCAGGTCACCCGCTCCATGGCGATGGACCTCGCCGGCGACGGCATCCGGGTCAACTCGGTCTCCCCGGGCTGGACCTGGTCGAAGATCATGGACGACCTGTCCGGCGGCGACCGTGCGCACACCGACCGCGTCGCCGCCCCGTTCCATCTGACGGGCCGCGTCGGCGACCCGGACGAGGTCGGCGCCGTCGTCGCCTTCCTGCTCTCCCCGGCCGCCTCCGCCGTCACCGGCGCCGACTGGGCCGTCGACGGCGGCTACTCGGCGATGGGTCCGGAGCAGGCCGTTCCCGCCATCCCCCAGCTCGCGACCGCTTCGGAGTGACCACCATGAAGATCGCCGTCGTCGGGGCCGGATTCGCCGGCCTCTCCTCCGCCAAGGTCCTGACCGGTTTCGGTCACGACGTCACCGTGTTCGAGAAGGCGCCGGACGTCGGCGGGGTGTGGAGCGCCAGCCGCCGCTACCCCGGCCTGACCACGCAGAACGACAAGGGCACCTACTCGCTGTCGGACTTCCCGATGCCGAAGCACTACCCGGAGTGGCCGTCCGGGCAGCAGGTGCAGGAGTACCTGGAGTCCTACGCCCGCCACTTCGGCATCCGCGACGCGGTGCGCACCGACACCGAGGTGCTCTCCGCCGAGCCGCGCGAGGGCGGCGGCTGGACCGTCACCACCGCGGGCGCGGCCGCCGGGGTGGGCGAGTTCGACCACCTCGTCGTCGCGAACGGGATCTTCTCCGAACCGTTCCTGCCGCCGCTGCCCGGCACCGAGGAGCACCGCGCCGCCGGCGGGCGGTACTGCGCGCCGTCGGACTTCACCGACATCGACGACGCCCGCGACCGCGACGTCGTCGTGATCGGCTACGGCGAGTCCGGCTGCGACGTGGCGGTGGCCCTGAACAGCGTGTCGCGCACGACCACCGTGGTGGCCCGCGAGCTGCTGTGGAAGATGCCCCGCCGGATCGGCGGTGCCCTGAACTACAAGTACCTGCTGCTCACCCGGCTCGGCGAAGGCCTGTTCCGCTACGCCCACCTCGCCGGCTTCGAGAAGTTCCTGCACGGCCCGGGCAAGGGCGTGCGCAACGGGATGATGTCGAGCCTGCAGGGCCAGATCGTGCGCCAGCTCGGGCTGCAGAAGCTGGGCCTGGTGCCGGACGGGACGCTCGAGGACATCGCGCGCTCCACGGTGTCGCTGGCCACCGAGGGCTTCTACGAGGCCGTCGCCGACGGCTCGATCACCGTCCACCGCGACACGCTCATCAGCGCGCTCGGTGCCCGCGACGGCAGGCCCGTCGCGATCCTGTCCGACGGCACCGAGGTCCCGGCCGACGTGGTCGTCGCGGCGACGGGGTTCCACCAGCGGGTGCCGTTCCTGTCGCAGGACGTGCGGGACCGGCTGGTCGACGAGCGCGGCAACTTCGAGCTCTACCGCCAGATCCACCCGCACACCGTGGCGGACCTGAGCTTCTGCGGGTACAACTCCTCGTTCCTGTCCCCGCTGTCGGCCGAGGTCGCGGCGCTGTGGATCGGGGTGCACCTGGCGGGCGGGATCGACCTGCCGTCGGTGGAGCAGCGGCGCGCCTTCGTGCAGGAGCGGCTGCGGTGGATGGAGGAGCGCACCGAGGGCAAGCACGCCCGCGGTACGAACATCATCCCGTTCTCGCTGCACAACATCGACGAGATGCTCTCCGACCTGGGCGCCGGCATCGGACGGCGCCGCCGCCTGGCCGAGTGGCTGTTGCCGGTCGACCCCGGTGCGTACGCCCGGATCACCGCCGAGCTGACCGCCCGGCACGCCCCGCTCACCGCGGCCGGGGCGGACCGGCGGACGGGGGCCCCGCTGCGGGCCGCCGGGTGACGAGCACCGCTCCCCCGCGACGCGCCGCACCGTCCCTCCCGGACGGTGCGGCGCGTCGCCGCGTGGCGGGGGCCGACCCGACCACCGCCCTGACCACCGCGCCGACACCCCGCCGTCGGCCCGGCGCGCGGCCCGGCCGCCGCTCGCGGCCGTACGATGCCGACGTGACGACCGTCGCCGAACCGGAGGAGATCCTGGCGCCCGTCCCGCCGCGCCGGCTGATCGTGTCGGTGTACGGGCTCTACGCCCGCGAACGCGGCGGCGCCCTGTCGGTGTCGTCGCTGGTGCGCCTGCTCGGCGGGCTCGGGGTCGACGGCCAGGCCGTGCGCTCGGCGGTGTCGAGGCTGAAGCGGCGTGGTCTGCTGGAGCCGCAGAAGGTCGGCGGCGCCGCCGGGTACCGGCTGTCGGCCGCGCTGGCCGACGTGCTCGCCGAGGGCGACGAGCGGATCTTCTCCCGTCGCCGCGCCGGCGCCGGGGAGGGCTGGCTGCTGGTGGCCTTCTCGGTGCCCGAATCGGCCCGTGACCAGCGTCATCAGCTGCGCAGCCTGCTGATCCGGCTCGGCCTGGGCACCGTGGCTCCGGGCCTGTGGGTCGCGCCGGCGCACCTGGAGGCCGAGGTCTCGCACGCGCTGGACCGCGCCGGTCTGCGCGGGTACACCGAGCTGTTCCGCAGCCGGCACGTCGCCGGACGCCCACTGTGCGAGACCGTCGCGTCCTGGTGGGACCTCGACGCCCTCGCCGCGCAGTACTCGGCGTTCGTCGCCCGCCACGAGCCGGTGCTGCGCGCCTGGCGCGACGCCGACGGCACCGCCGAGCAGGCCTTCGCCGACTACGTGACGCTGGTGACCGTCTGGCGACGCCTCCCCTACCTCGACCCGGGCCTGCCGCTGGAGGCGCTGCCCGAGAACTGGGTCGGCGACCGCGCCGAGGACCTGTTCGGCGACCTGCGGGCCCGCCTGGCCGGCCCGGCACGGGAGCACGTCAGCAGCGTCCTGGACGCCTGAGCCTCCGGGAACCGCGCCGTGCGACCGGCGGCCTGCGGGGGCAGCGCAGTCGTGCCCACCGGCCACGGGCCCCGTGCGTCGCCGGAGCAGGGACGGGCCGTCGCCCGGCAGGACGATCACGGGCAGGCGCCCGCCCGGCAGGGCAACCGCCCGGCTGGGCAACCGCCCGGCGGAGCGACCGCGCGGGCAGGAGGTCGAACGATTCGCTTACCCGGTAAGCGAGTTCGCCGGGGTCGGGCGCCGGGGCGACGGTGCCGCACCGCACCGCGAGTGCACCCTGCCCCGGGTCAGGCCGAGGGCCGACGGCACCCGGGATCCGCCGGCACCGCACACCACCTCCGGTGAATTCGCTTACCGGGTAAGCGAATTCACCGAACCCCCTGGTCCGACACGCTCCACCCGGCCACGGAACACCTCCGCCCACGCCGGAGCCCACGCCGGAGCGCCGGGCCCGGTGGTCCGGACCCGGCGCGAGCGGGCGGGTGGCCGCGCTCAGACCCGGCGCGCCGCGACCGCCTCGATCTCGATCAGCGCCTCGGGCTGCCACAGCGCGGTGACCCCGACACCGGTCATGGCCGGGTACGTCCGCCCGCACAGCTCCTTCCAGATCGCGCCGATCTCCCTGCCGCGGGCCTGGTAGCCCGGCACGTCGAGCAGGTAGATCCGGACCGACAGCAGGTCCGCGGGCTCGGAGCCCGCCGCACGCAGGGCGGTGATCACGTTGGTCAGGGCCTGGCGGAACTGGTCGACGATGTCGCCGTCGACGATCGTGCCGGTCGCGTCCATCGCGGTCTGGCCGGAGAGGTGCACGGTGTCGCCGTGCCGGACGGCGTGGGTGAAACCGGACGGCCTCGCGAGGGTGTCCGGGTTGATGAGCTCGACGTCGGATGCGGTGCCGGTGGTCATGTCAGTGCTTCCCCTTCTTCGACGGGACGGTGGTGGGCAGCCCGGCCCCGGACAGCTGCTGCCGCAGGGCGGCGCCGTCCTCGTCGGCCAGGGCGGCGGACCGCAGCCGGGCGAGCACCGCCGCGGCGTCGGCGCGGCCGCGCAGCTCGCCGGCGGCCCGGCAGAGCAGGGCGAAGCTGTCGTTGCCGTGGGCGTAGGTGGCGCCGTAGCCCTTGAGGACCTTCTGGCAGACGACGACCTCGGTGGCGAGGTCGGTGTCCTCGGCGGCGATCCCGAGCGCGAGCGCCGTCCACGCCTCGATCGCCTTCTGCTCCTCGACGAACCGCAGCGACCGCGGCCGCAGCGGACGCATCCGCGCCATCGTCGCGAGCATCGCGTAGCCGGACACCGAGGTGGTGTCGAGAACCATGCCCTCACAGGTGACCCGGTCGACGGTGCGGGTGAACGCCCGCGACCGGCGCAGCACCTTCCCGAGCCGGTACGGCAGCGTGTCGGTGATCTCCTCGGCCTGCGGGTGCAGGTACTCACGCACCTGGGACAGCTGCGCCGAGGTCACCCGGGCCTCCTCACGGACCCGTTCGAGACGGCGCTTGCGGGTCTTCTGCAGCGCGACGTGGATCGTGTCCTGGTAGCACATCCACAGCGCCAGGTGCCGGGCCGCCTCGGTGGTGAGGCGGGCATCGCCGGACCGGTCGGGGTCGACGGCGGCGAACGCGCGGACCCGGTCGAGGTAGCGGGCGGCGTAGTCGAGGTCCTGGTAGACCCCGGTCCGCACGAGCCCGTGCAGGACCGTGGACCGCGACGCGGCCGGCAGGTCGGCGACGGTGCGGGCGAGCGGCCGCAGGTCCTCCCCCACCAGGGACTCCGGGTCGGTCGCGGCGATGTCGTTGCGCCGCGCCTCCTCGCGCTCCTTGCGCTCCTCGGCGGAGACGGGGCGGGGCCCGATCGCGATGTCGACGGTCGCCGGCGCGCTGGGCGCGGGCGGCGCGGGCGGTGCGGGGGCGAGTGCGGCGGTGGCGGCGTCGAACCCGCCCGCGAACGCGGCCAGGCTCGGCTCGACGCCCTTGCCGGCGTCGCGGATGGCCTGCTCGAAGCGGTCCCGGGAGAAGGGCAGCGCCCCCGACCCGGCGAGCGCCCCGAACAGCGCCGCGGAGATCACGCTGCGGTGCTCCTCGGCGATCGCGGCGAAGTCCGCGGCGACCAGGTGCCGCGCGGCGCGGCCCGCCGCGGCGACGAGCTCGTCGGAGTCGACGCGGCCGTCACCGAGGTGCATCTTCTCGTCGATGGAGTAGACGCGGTTCGTCGAGGTGATCAGCGTGGTGCGGTCGGGGGTGGCGAAGCCGCGTTGCACGGCGCGGCCGCACTCCATCAGCTCCGAGGCGACGACGACGTCGACCTCGCCGGGCGTCGGGAACACCGACAGCACCGGCTCGGCCCGGCCCGCGCCGTCGGCCGAGTCGCTCTCGGGCAGCGGGGGGTGCAGCTCGGCGTAGTAGACGGTCGCCCCGGTCCGCTGGGCGACGCCGGCGACCGAGGTGGTCTGCGCGTGGTAGCCGGCGGCCTCGGCGACGGCCACGACCCAGTCGGCGAGCACCCCGCCGCCCTCGCCGCCCATCGCGAGGATCGCGAGGGTGATCGGGCGGTTCCCGGCGTACCAGGACGCGGTGCCGGTCCGGGTCGGTGCGGGCATCACGGTGGGCATCAGGCTGCCTCCATCCGGGCGGCGCGGCGCTCCAGGCCGCGTCCGACGAGGGTGATCCACCAGGACCGGACGCGGGCGCGGACCCGCTCGCCGGCCGTGGGGTTGTCGACGACGTCGGTGCGGTAGAACGACGGACACAGCACCGCCGCGTGGGCGTTGTTGCCGCAGACCCCGCACCCGACGCAGGAGTCGAGCACGGTCGCGATCGGGTCGGTGCGCAGCGGGTCCGGGTTGTCGGTGATCGTCAGCGACGGGCAGCCGGAGATCCGGATGCAGGCGTGGTCGCCGGTGCAGGTCTCCGGGTCGACGCCGAAGCGTTCGCGCACGACGCGCTCGCCGCGCTTGAGCCTGGCCGCGCGGTCCTTCTTGACCCGGCGCTGCCGGTTGAGCTGGCACTCCGACTGCATGACCAGCAGCTCGGGGCCGGGCTCCCTGCGGCGGAACGCCTTCAGGAAGGTGTCGCGGACGCGGGCCACGTCGTAGGTGTTGTCGATCGTGGTGGCGTTGTTGATGCCGAGCCCCCGTGCGGCCTTCTCGATGGGGTGCTTGGTCGAGCGGCGCTCGAGGGCGGCGTGGCTGGACAGCACGTCCTGCCCGCCGGTGGCGGCGGCGTAGTCGTTGTCGACGACCACCATGACCTGGTCGGACTTGTTGAACACCGCGTTCCCGACGCCGGACACGAGCCCGTTGTGCCAGAAGCCGCCGTCGCCCATGATCGACACGGGCCGCTTCTCGGCGCCGCCGCCGGCCAGCGCGGACGAGCCCGCGGCGCCCATGCCGTAGCCCATCGTCGTCGCGCCCAGGTCGAACGGGGCGTTGATGGCGAACAGGTGGCAGCCGATGTCGGCGGAGATCTGGTGCTGCCCGGTCTCGCGCTCGGCGAGCTTGAGGCCGGAGAAGATCGGGCGCTCCGGGCAGCCGGTGCACAGGCCCGGCGGGCGCGGGCGCACGACCTCGGCAGCGACCCGCGGCGCGAACGGGCTCGCCGGGTCGGCCGGGTCGCGCAGCAGCGACGGCCGGTGGGTGACGACGTCGGGGGCGTACTTGCCGAGGAACTGGTCCAGTCCGCGGGTGATGACCTGGGCGGTGTACTCGCCGCCCGCGGCCAGCATGTCCTTGCCGTGCAGCACGGTCGGGACGTCGGCACGGCGCAGGATCGCGTGCAGGTTCTGCTCGATGTAGTCGGGCTGCCCCTCCTCGACCATGATCACGGCGCGCTTGCCGGCGCAGAACTCGACGATCTCGGAGTCGACGACCGGGTAGGTCACGTTCATGACGTAGGTCGGGACGCGGGTGCGGCCGAGCGTGTCGGAGGCACCGAGCAGCTCCATCGACCGGTTCAGGGTGTTGTACAGCCCGCCCTGGACGATGATGCCCACGTCGGAGGCGGTGCCGTCGCCGGGGAACAGCTCGTTGAGTCCGTGCTCCCGGATGAACTCGACCGCCCGGGGCCAGCGGTCCTCCAGCTTCTCCCGCTCGTGGGCGAACGACGCGGGCGGCAGCACGATCCGGTCGACGCTGCGCCGCGGGGCGTCCGCGGCCTGGGCGACGGTCATCGGCGGCCGCACGTTGTCCTTGGCGACGAACCCGCCGTGCAGGTGGCAGGACCGCAGCCGCAGCTCCAGGAAGACCGGGGTGTTCGACGCCTCGGACAGCGCGAACCCGGACTCCACCGCGTTCACGATCGCGGTCGTGTCGGCGCGCGGGTCGAGCAGCCACATCTGCGACTTCATCGCGAACGCGTGCACCCGCTCCTGCATGATCGAGGAGCCCTCGCCGTAGTCCTCGCCGAGGATCACCAGCGCACCACCGGTGACCCCGCCCGAGGCGAGGTTGGCCAGGGCGTCGGAGGCGACGTTCGTGCCGACCGGGGACTTGAAGGTGATCGCGCCGCGCAGCGGGTGGTGCACCGACGCGGCCAGCATGGCCGCGGCCGTCGCCTCGGAGGCGGAGTTCTCGAACCGGACGTCGAGCTCGTCGAGGATCTCGCGGGCGTCGCCGAGGACGTCCATGAGGTGCGAGATCGGCGCGCCCTGGTAGCCGCCGACGTAGGCGACGCCGGACTGCAGCAGCGCCTTCGTCACGGCCAGGATGCCTTCGACGTGCAGCGTCTCGCCGGCACCGGCGCGCAGCTTCTGCACCTCGGCGGCGGAGGACCGTTCGGCCATGGCCGTCCTCTCGTCGTGGTGGTCGTGGTGGTGGGTGTGGTCGTCGGCACCGACGCTAGGCATCGGATCGCGCGGCGCCTATCCCGTGGACGTGGTCGCTGTCCGATCGGCGCCGCGGGGCGGGTACGGGGGCGGGTACGGCGGTCAGACGCCCACGTCGGTCAGGTGCTCGAAGCGCAGGCCGAGGTCGGTGACGGCGACGGCCACCGGGGCGAGCGCGGCGCGCAGGTTCGCGGCGACGCAGGGCGAGAGGTCGTCGCGGCGCAGCGCGGCGACGATCCGGTCGTAGACGTCGAGCAGGGCCTGCTCGGCGTCGTCGAGCGGGACACCGAGCAGGTCCGTCGCCCGGTCGGCGGCGGCGCGCGGGGCGGACGGCGCGGTGGTCGTGGCGGTGGTCGTGCTCATGGGGGGCTCCTCGCGGGTCGGGTCGGCGGCGGGCCCGGTCAGATGGCCGGACGCAGGTCGGTGAGCCGCTTGGCCTTCAGCTCGAAGCGGGGCAGCTCCCCGGTCGCGGCGCGGCGGACGTGGAAGCGCAGGCCCTCGTGCGCGTCGGCCAGCTCGGCCGCGACCCGCCCGGAGAGCAGGTCCCAGGCGGTGCCGTCGACGGTGGCCGCGGGTTCGAGCAGCAGCTCGATCTCGTCGCGGTCGCCGGGGCGGGAGATGCGGATCTGGAACTCCTCGACACCGTCGAAGCCGCGCACGATCGCCTCGACGGCGCCCGGGTAGACGTTGGTGCCGCGGACGAGCTTCATGTCGTCGACCCGGCCGATGATCCCGCCCTGGTACAGGTCCCAGGTGCGCCCGGAGGTCGTCGCCGTGCCGGGGACCTTCACCACCAGGTCGGCGGTGCGGTACCGCAGCAACGGGGTGGTCGAGCGCCCGAAGGAGGTGCAGACCCGCTCGCCGCGCTCGCCGTAGCCGACCTCGCGCCCGGTCTCGGGGTCGATCACCTCCTCCAGGAGGTGGTCCTCGATGACGTGGCAGCCGCCGGGCTGCTCGGCGGGGGTGAACATGACGATCGTCGACACCTCGGTCATGCCCGCGGTGTCGTAGGCCCGCGCGCCCCACTTCCGCTCGATCAGCGCCGTGGTCTCCGGGATCGACCCGGCGGGCTCGCCGGAGAGGATCACCCGGCGGACCGGGCCGTTCACCAGGTCGATGCCCAGCTCCTCGGCCTCCGCGGCCAGGCGCAGCGCGTAGGTCGGGGTGGACGCGACGACGGTCGCGCCGAAGTCGTGGATCTGGCGCACCCGCTGGGCGGTGGACTGCGCCCCGCCGGGGATGGTCAGCGCCCCGATCTTCTCCAGCCCGTTGTGCAGGCCCCAGAACCCGATGAACGAGCCGTAGCCGAACGCGACGTAGCCGACGTCGTGCGGGCGGACCCCGGCGCCCCACAGCGCGTAGCACCACATCTCCGCCGACCACGACCAGTCCTTGCGGGAGTCCAAGGCACGCAGCGGGGTGCGTCCGGAGGTTCCAGAGGTGGTGTGCAGCCGGATCGCCGACTCCGGCCCGGTGACCGGCAGCTCACCGAAGGGCGGGTGCGCGTCCTGGGACGCCATCCACTCCTCGCGGGTGAGGAACGGGATGCGCGCCAGGTCGTCGCGGGTGCGGATCCGGTCCGGGTCGACGCCGGCGAGGGTGCGCCGGTAGTGCGGGCTGCGGTCCTTCGCCCAGGCCAGCACCCGGCGCAGCTTCGCGAGCTGCAGCTCGACGAGCTCCGCGCGCGGCATGAGCTCGGTCTTGGGGTTCCAGAACGGCTGGTCGGTCACGACGTCCCCTTCTCCCGGCACAAGCCGTATATCGCTGACGTGACGACAGTCATCACAGCACGGAACGGCGACCGCCGACAACCCCCACCACCGAGGCATCCGGAGAACGAGATCAGCACGTCATGGCCGCGAAACGCGGACGCTGTCCACCTGACGCAGATGATCGCGACGCGCTTGCCGCGACACCGTTCATCGTGTTTCAGTGGTTCCCGTCAAGGAGGCGACACAACAGGAGGTCGGGATGCGCCTGGCGACCCTGCGCCGCGCGGACACCACCGTCGCCGCCGTCGCCGCCGACGGGCGGTGGGTGCCGCTGGGGTACCGCGACGTCGGTGCGCTGCTGGCCGACCCGGACGGCCCCGGCCGGGCCCGCGCCGTCGCCGCACCGGGTGCGGTCCCCGGGGGCGAGGACCTCGCCGCGGTCGTCCCGCACCCGGCGAAGGTCGTGTGCTGCGGGCACAACTACGCGGGACACATCCGCGAGATGGGCCGTGAGCTGCCCGCCCACCCGACGCTGTTCACCAAGTTCGCCGACACCCTCACCGGGCCCGCGGACACCGTGACGGTGCCGGACTGGGCCGAGGGCCTGGACTGGGAGGCCGAGCTCGCCGTCGTCGTCGGGGCACCGCTGCACCGCGCGGACCGCGACGAGGCGACCGCCGCGAACGACCTGTCGGTCCGCTCCTGGCAGCGCCACACCGGGCAGTGGCTGCCGGGCAAGGCGTTCGACGCCACCACCCCGCTCGGCCCGGTGCTCGTCACCCCCGACGAGCTGGACCCGGCCGCCGGTCTCTCACTGACCTGCCGGGTCGGCGGCGAGCTCGTGCAGTCCGGCGACACCGCGGACCTGGTGTTCGACGCGCCCGCGCTGCTCGCCTACGTCTCGGCGTTCACCCGGCTGTCCCCCGGCGACGTCGTGCTCACCGGCACCCCCGCCGGGGTCGGCGCCGGGATGTCCCCGCCCCGCGCCCTGGCCGACGGCGACGTCGTCGAGGTCGAGCTGGTCGGCGTCGGCGTCCTGACCACCCCGATCCGCATCGAGAAGACCGGCACCGAGCACAGGGAGTGCGCATGAGTGAGCAGAGCAAGGACGCCACCGAGCTGGCCTGGTCGGCCGTCCCCGTCGTGACCCGGGCCGGGTCCGAGGACACCGGCACCGGCCAGTCCGGTGGCTGCGTCCGTGTCTCCGGCGTGTCGCCGCAGCACACCCCGGCCACCCGGATCTGGTTCGGCCGGGTCTCCAACGAGCCGGGCTACCGCTCGCTGCCGCACCACCACGGCGAGGCCGAGACCGGCGGCTACGTGCTGAAGGGCACCGGCCGCATCTGGTACGGCGAGAACTACGCGCAGTGGATCGAGATGAACGAGGGCGACTTCGTGTTCGTCCCGCCGTTCATGCCGCACGTCGAGGGCAACATGTCGACCACCGAGGAACTGGTGTGGCTGACCTGCCGGACACCGGACAACATCGTCGTCAACCTCCCCGAGGTCGACGACGCGAGCCTCGAGGGATACCGCCGCGCATGAGCACCGAGCACACCACGCCCATGCCCGCGGACACCGAGCGGTCGGTCGCCCCGCTGCTCACCGCCCTGGACCTGCAGAAGGACGGCGACGACGCGTTCCTCGCCCGCCACCAGGTCATCCCGTCGGGCCGCGCCTACGGCGGCGAGCTCGTCGCACAGGCCGAGCGGGCCATGACCCTCACCGTCGGCGAGGACCGCCGCGTCGCGAACCTGCACGGCTACTTCCTGCGCGCCGGCGACGTGCACGCACAGACCCGCTGGGAGGTCGAGCGCGTCCGCGACGGCCGCGGCTTCTCCCACCGCGCGGTGCGCGGCCTGCAGGGCGGCAAGGAGATCTTCCGGGCGATGGCCCAGTTCGCGGTGCCCACCGCGGGTGCCGTCGAGCACTCCGACACGCTGCCGCCCGAGGCGGGTGACCCGAGCGAGCTGCCGAGCACCGCCGACGTGCTCGTCGGCGCGGACACCCGCGACGCCGAGTACTGGCGCTTCCACCGCGGCTTCGACATCCGGCACTCCCCCTCGGCGCTCTACACCGACGCCGGCGGCGAGCGCGTCGCCCGGCAGACCGTGTGGCTGAAGGCCTGGGAACGGCTGCCCGACGACCCGGCGATCCACCGCAGCGCCCTGGCCTACGTCTGCGACTACACCCTGCTCGAGCCGATCCTGCGCCGCCACGGCTCGGCCTGGGCCGACGACGGCGTCGTCACCGCCAGCCTCGACCACGCCATGTGGTGGCACCACGACGGCCGCATGGACTCCTGGGTCGCACTGGTCCAGACCTCCCCGGTCGCCACCCGCGGCACCGGGCTCGGCACCGCCCGCCTCTACTCCGCCGACGGCCGGCTGCTGGCCTCGGTCGTCCAGGAAGGACTGGTGAGTCTCCCGTGAGCTCTCCCGTGGGCGCTGCAGCCCAGAAGATCGTCTCCGTCGGTGGCGGCCCCGGTGGGCTGTTCTCGGCGATCCTGCTCAAGAAGTCCGACCCGTCACGCGAGGTGGTGGTCTACGAGCGCAACCGCGCCGACGACACCTTCGGCTTCGGCGTCGTGTTCTCCGAGGAGACGCTGGACAACATCCGCGCCGCCGACCCGGAGTCGCTCGACCGCATCGCCGCGAAGTTCCGGCACTGGTCGGCGATCGACGTCGACGTCCTCGGGGTACGCGATCGCAGCGACGGGCACGCCTTCGCAGCGCTGGAGCGCAAGCGGCTGCTCGGCATCCTCGGCGAGCGGGCCGCGGAGCTCGGGGTCGACCTGCGCTTCTCCACCGAGGCGCCGGACCTGGACACCCTGCGCCGCGACCACGACCTGGTCATCGCCGCCGACGGCGTGAACTCCCGCATCCGCGAGGCGCTGGCCGAGGAGTTCCGGCCCACCCTGGACCGGCGGACCGCCCAGTACGTCTGGTTCGCCACCACCCGGCCGTTCGACTGCTTCACCTTCCAGTTCGTCGAGACCAGGTTCGGGCTGTTCTGGGCGCACATCTACCCGTTCGACGGCGAGCGCTCCACCTTCATCGTCGAGACGGACTCCGACACCTGGGAGCGGGCCGGGCTCGCGGAGTTCGCCGCCGCCGAGCGCAGGCCCGGCGAGAACGACGAGCGCTCCCTGCGCTTCTGCGAGGAGGTCTTCGCCGACCTGCTCGACGGCCACGGCCTGATCGGCAACAACTCCGGCTGGCTGTCCTTCGGCGTGCTGCGCAGCGGGTCCTGGCGCGCCGGGAACGTGGCGCTCGTCGGCGACGCCGCGCACACCGCGCATTTCTCCATCGGCTCGGGCACCAAGCTCGCGCTGGAGGACGCGATCGGGCTGGTCGGCGCGGTGGACCGGGAACCGACCGTCGAGGCCGCGCTCAAGGCCTACCAGGAGGACCGCAAGCCGGTCGTCGAGTCGCTGCAGCGCTCCGCGCAGACCAGCCTGGAGTGGTTCGAGGGCGTGCGCCGCTACCGTGGCCTGGCCCCCGAGCAGTTCGTGTTCCAGCTGCTCACCCGCTCGCAGCGGGTCACCTACGACAACCTCAAGCTGCGCGACGCCGGCTACGTCGGCCGGGTCGACGCCTGGCTCGCCGACCGCACCCGCGAGCTGGGCTGCGACGTCGAGACCGGCACCCCGCCGATGTTCCACCCCTACCGGCTGCGCGGCATGACCCTGGCGAACCGGATCGTCGTCTCGCCGATGGCCCAGTACTCCGCCGTGGACGGCGTGCCGACCGACTGGCACCTCGTGCACCTCGGCGGGCGGGCGCAGGGCGGCGCCGGGCTGGTCATGACGGAGATGATCTGCACCTCCGCCGACGGCCGGATCACCCCCGGCTGCCCCGGCCTGTACACCGACGACCAGCGGGACGCGTGGGCCCGCGTCGTGCGCTTCGTGCACGAGAACACCGGCGCGAAGATCGCCGCCCAGATCGGCCACGCCGGGCGCAAGGGCTCGACGAAGGTCATGTGGGAGGGCATCGACGAGCCCCTCTCCGACGGCAACTGGGAGATCCTGGCGCCGTCGCCGGTGCGCTACCGGCCCGACAGCCAGGTCCCGCGCGAGGCGACCGAGGCCGACCTCGACCAGGTCGTCGCCGACCACGTCGCCGCGGCACGCCGCGCCGCCGACGCCGGGTTCGACATGATCGAGCTGCACTTCGCGCACGGGTACCTGGTGTCGAGCTTCCTGTCCCCGGTGTCGAACCGGCGGACCGACTCCTACGGCGGCAGCCTGGCGAACCGGGCCCGACTGGGCCTGCGGATCCTCGACGCCGTGCGCGAGGTGTGGCCGGCCGACCGGCCGATCAGCGTCCGGATCAGCGCCACCGACTGGGTCGAGGGAGGTTTCGACGGCGACGACGCGGTGGCCCTGGCCCCGATGCTGCACGCGCACGGCGCGGACATCGTCGACGTCTCGACCGGCCAGACCAGCACCGAGGCGAGGCCGCGCTACGGGCGGCTCTACCAGACGCCGTTCGCCGACCGGATCCGGCAGGAGACCGGCGTCCCGACGATCACCGTCGGCGCGGTGTCCAGCGTCGAGGACGCGAACACGATCATCGCGTCCGGCCGGGCGGACCTGTGTGCCATCGCCCGTCCGCACCTGGTGGACCCGTACTGGACGCTGAACGCAGCCCTGGACCAGGACTTCCGCGGGCACGCGATCCCGAAGCAGTACCGGTCGGGGCTCTCGGCGCGGCGCCGCGCACAGGAGCCGTGAGCCCACACGTCCTGCCCCTGCGGGTGACGCGCGGACGCCGACGGCCGGGCCGGGAGCGTCGGTGCTCCGTGTTCAGAGGGCCGTGCGGACGTCGTAGAGCTCGGGGAAGAAGGTGAGGTCCAGCGCCCGGCGCAGGAAGTCCCGGCCGCTGGACCCACCGGTTCCCCGCCGCACCCCGATCGTCCGCTCGACGGTCTTGAGATGGCGGAAGCGCCACAGCTGGAAGTTCTCCTCGACGTCGACGAGCTCCTCGCAGGTCTCGTACAGGTCCCAGTGGGTCCGCGGGTCTGCGTAGACCGCCGCGAACACCGGCACGAGGTCCTCGCGCCGGGTGTGGGCGACGGTGACGTCGCGGTCGAGCAGGTCCGACGGGACGGCGAAGCCGCGGCGGGCGAGCAGCCGCAGGAACTCGTCGTAGAGGCTGGGCCGGTGCAGCGCCGCCTCCAGCAGCGCGTGCGCGGCCGGGTCCTCGCCGAACAGCTCCAGCATGGCGGCGTTCTTGTTGCCGAGCAGGAACTCCACCGCCCGGTACTGGTAGCTCTGGAACCCCGACGACGTGCCGAGGGCGCCGCGGAACTGCCCGTACTCCGACGGGGTCAGCGTGGCCAGCACCGACCACTGCTCGATCAGCGTGCGCTGGACGGGCTTCACCCGGGCCAGGCGTTTGAGCGCGCGGGCCAGCTCGTCGGCGGCCATGTCGTCGGCGGCGGTGCCCAGCTCGTGCAGGACCAGCTTCAGCCACAGCTCGGAGGTCTGGTGCTGCACGATGAACAGCAGCTCGTCGTGGTGCTCGGGCCGGCTGGGCGGGTGCTGGGCCCCGAGGATCCGGTCCAGGTCGAGGTAGCGGCCGTAGGACAGGTTCTCCCGGAAGTCGCGCACGACGCCGTCCTCGACCACACGCGTGTTGTCCTCCGTGCTCATCGCGCGACCTCCTCGGCCAGCGCGGCCATGCCCGCCGCGACCTCGGCGAACGACGTCGACAGCGGCGCGAGCCCGATCCGGATGCCGTCCGGGGCGCGGAAGTCGCCGATCACGCCGCGCTCCCACAACCGGGCGTTGACCTCGGCGAAGTCGGACCGGCGCAGCGTGACGTGCCCGCCGCGGCGGTCGGGGTCGCGCGGTGAGGCGACCTGCACGCCGTGCTCGGCGAGCAGGGTGTCGGCCAGGTCGAGGGCGAACGCCGTCAGCCGCAGCGACTTCGCCCGGACCGCGTCGATCCCGGCCTCGGCGAGCAGCTCCACGCCGCACTCCAGCGGCACCGAGGCCAGCACCGGCGGGGTGCCGGACAGCAGCGCCCGCACGTCGGGCGCCGGCTCGTGGCCGGGGCCCATCGCGAACGGGGCGCGGTGGCCGAACCAGCCGGTGATCGGCTGGCGCAGCGCGCCGGTGTGCCGGGCGGCGAGGTAGCCGAATGCGGGCGCCCCCGGCCCGCCGTTCAGGTACTTGTAGCCGCAGCCGACCGCGAGGTCGGCGCCCCAGGCGTCGAGCTCGACCGGGACCGAGCCGACCGAGTGCGACAGGTCCCAGAGCACCAGGGCGCCGGCGTCGTGCGCGACCCTGGTGATCGCGGGGCCGTCGGCGAGGAACCCGGACCGGTAGGCGACGTGGGACAGCAGCACCAGCGCGGTGCGCGGCCCGACGGCCGCCGCGACCTGCTCCGGCGTTACCCCGGCGGTCGGGTCGGACTCGATCCAGCGCAGCGACGCGCCGCGCTCGGCGGCGATGCCCTCGACCACGTAGCGGTCGGTCGGGAAGTTGTCGGTGTCGACGACGATCTCGTCCCGGCCGTGCGCCGCGCGCTCGTCGAGGGCGGCACGGGCCAGTTTGTAGAGCAGGACCGTGGTGGAGTCGGCGACGACGACCTGCCCCGGCCCCGCCCCGAGCGCGGCGGCGCCGATCCGGTCGCCGAGGGTGCGCGGGCGGTCGATCCAGCCCTCGTCCCAGCCGCGGATCAGCCGGGTGCCCCAGTCCGCGCGGACGAAGCGCTCCATCCGCTCGGCCGCCGCGCGCAGCGGGCGGCCGAGGGAGTTGCCGTCGAGGTAGGCGACGACGCCGTCGGCGGGCAGGAACCGCTCCCGGAGGGCGGCGAGCGGGTCCTCGGCGTCGAGGCGGGCGGCGACGGCCGCCGGGTCGGGGTGGACGGTCACGGGGCCCATCCTGCCGGGTTCCGGCCCCTAACCGCGCCAGCGGCGCTCGTAGCGTTCCCGCGCGGCCTCGCGGGTCCCCTCGTCGGCCTTCTCGCGCACCGCGGCGGCGCGCCCCACCGGGTACCCCGCCTTGGCGACGCGGTGCTCGGCGGACTCGTACATGTAGGCGAGCGAGTAGAAGTAGCCGAGGATCGCCCCGGCCAGCACCGACAGCGCCCGGACGTACACCGGGCCGGGGATCAGCAGGTAGAGCAGCACGCCGATCGGCAGCAGCTGCACGGTGGTGCGCACCAGGTGACGCAGCTGCCAGGTCCGGGTGGTGACGTCGTGCAGGACCCAGCCCCGGAGCCGGGAGGGCAGCCCGGCGCCGTAGGCGTAGGCCACCCACTGGACGGGGTTCGGCCGCTGATCCATTGTTGGTCCCCCAATTCTTGGTGCACCAACAATGTACGATGGGTGCCATGCCGAGCGCATCCCCGGGTGACGACGACCTCCTCCGGCTCGACCGTCAGGTCTGCTTCGCCCTCGCCGTCGCGGCCCGCAACGTCATCGCGCTGTACCGGCCGCTGCTGGAGCCGATGGGGCTGACCCACCCGCAGTACCTGGTGCTGCTCGCGCTGTGGGAGCGCTCCCCGCGCTCGCTCGGCGACCTGGCCCGGGAGCTCGCGCTCGACCCCGGCACGCTGTCGCCGCTGCTCAAGCGGCTCGAGGCCGCGGGTCTGGTCGACCGGCGCCGGGTCCCGGGTGACGAGCGGACGATGGCGGTGTCGCTCACCGACGCCGGGTGGGCGCTGCGGGCGCGGGCCGAGGCGATCCCGGCGGCGATCGTGGACCGGCTCGGGATGCCGCTGCCGGAGCTGGAGGAGCTGCGGACGGTGCTGGACCGGGTGATCGCCGCGTCGCGCGGCTGACCGGGGCGGTGGTGCGGGACCGGTCGCCGGCCGTACCGTCTCCGCCGTGCTGATGACCGCAGGCAAGGCCGTCCTGCTCCTGGTCGACCTGCAGGAGCGCCTGGTCCCCGCGATGCACGACGGCGATCGCGTCGTCGAGCGCGCCGCCCGGCTCGCCGAGGCCGCGACCCTGCTGGAGGTCCCGGTGCTGGCCACCGAGCAGGTCCCGGAGAAGCTCGGCCCGACCGTCGAGCGGCTCGCCGGCCTGCCGCACCTGGTGATGCCCAAGACCCGCTTCGCCGCCGACGACGGCGTGCTGTTCCCACCCGGCCGCACCGAGATCGTCGTCGCCGGGGTGGAGGCGCACGTCTGCGTGCTGCAGACCGTGCTGGAGCTGCGCGCCGAGGACCGCCGGGTGGTGGTCGTCGCCGACGCCGTCGGGTCCCGGTTCCCGCAGGACGAGCAGCTGGCGCTGGAGCGGGCGCGCGCGGCCGGGGCGGAGGTCGTCACCTCGGAGATGGTGCTGTTCGAGTGGCTGCGCGACGCCGCGCATCCGCGCTTCCGCGAGGTCCAGACACTGCTGAAGTAGGCCCGGTCACCCGGTGCGGGGCTGCAGGTAGGCCGGGTCCGGGTCGGGCAGCGGCACGTCGGCCCGCCCGGCGACCAGCGGGTCGACGGCGGCGAAGAACGGCGGCGCCGCGACGGTCCCGCCGAACGCGCCGTGCCCGCAGTCGCCCAGGTGCACGGGGTCGCCGGGGCAGATCTCCGACGGGTTCGGGCCGTCGGCGAACACCATCGAGGACCCCGCCACGCCGTCGATCCCGCCGGTGGCCCCGACGAACGCGACCGACTCCGAGGAGTTCGTCGTGCCGGTCTTGCCGATCGTGGGGCGCGTCCAGCCCGCGGCCCGCGCCGCGGCCGCCGAGGTGCCGGTCACGGTGTCGCCACCGAGCCCGGCGGCCAGGGTGTGCGCGACGCCGGGGGCGACGGCCTGCTCGCAGGCGGGCCGGTTCACCGGCACCGCCGCACCGTCGCGGCCGGTCACCGACAGCACCGCGTCCGGGGCGCACCAGACGCCGTCGCTCTGGATCGTCGCCGCGACGTTCGCCTCCTCCAGTGTGGACACCGGGCTGACCCCGAGGGTGAACGACGGGAGGTTCGCGAAGAACTGCGACTGCGGCTGGGAGATCCGCGCGTCCGGCGACGAGGGGTCCGGCGTCCCGCCCGCCGCGTTCGACGCGAGGGTGTCGCCCAGCCCGAGCCGGCGCGCCATGTCCACCACCCGGGGGATACCGGTGCGTTCCTCGAGGTCGACGAACGCGGTGTTCGGCGAGGTCGCGAGCGCGACGGGCAGCGGGATCGGGTCCGGGTAGTTCGGGGTGTCGTTGCTGACGGGGTAGCAGCTGCTCCCCGCGCCGGGGAAGCACGCCGAGGCCGGGTCGGGCAGCGTGCTGTCGTAGCCGACGGTGCCCGCCTCCAGTGCCGCGGCGGTGGTGAAGATCTTGAAGGTGGAACCGGCACCGAAGACGTTCGACGGCGCGGCGACGAGGTCGCGCGTGGTGTCGCCGGCCGCGGCGTCGGTGCCGGGCCGCCGGTTGGCGACCATGGCGAGGATCTGGTGGTCGCCGGTGGCGGCGTCGCCGTGGCCGGGCCGGATCAGCGCCAGGGTGTTGGCGACGCCGTCCTGGGTGCGCGGCACATTCGCGTCGACCGCCTGCTGCGCCGACGCCGTCGCGGCCGGGTCGAGGGTGGTGCGGATCGTGTAGCCGCCGGTGTCGAGCTGCTGCTCGGTGAACCCCGCCTTCTCCAGCTCGGACACCGCGTACTCGCAGAGGAACCCGGCGCCGTCGGTGGCGCCGTAACAGTTGTGCCCGGGGACCTGCGGCCCGCCGGGGCGCACCCCGAGCGGCGCGGCCGTGGCCTCGGCGGCCTGGGCCGGGGTGAGCGACCCGGCGTCGCGCATCGCCGCGATCACGGTGTTGCGCCGGTCGGTCGCGGCCTGCGGGTGGCGGAACGGGTCGAACAGCGTGGGGTTGTTGACCGCACCCGCGAGCAGCGCGGCCTGCGGGACCGTCAGGTGCGCGGCGTCGGTGCCGAACCAGGCACGCGCGGCGGCCTCGACGCCGTAGACGTTGCCGGTGAACTCGACGGTGTTGAGGTACCCGGCGAGCACGTCCTGCTTGGACGTGCTGTGCGCCAGGCGCTGGGCGAGCACCGCCTCGCGGATCTTGCGGGTCGGGGTGTCGGCGTGGTCGGCCCGCTGGGCGGCGGGGTCGTCGCGGTCGACGACGTCGATCAGCCAGTTCTTCACGTACTGCTGGGTGATGGTGGAGCCGCCCTGCACGGCGCCGCCCGCGGCGTCGGTGACCAGTGCGCGCAGGGTGCCGACGGGGTCCACCCCGGACTCGTCGAAGAACCGGCGGTCCTCGACGTCGACGATCGCGGCGACCATCGACGGGGAGATCCGGTCGTAGGGGACGGGGATCCGGTACTGCTCGTCGAGGTAGGCGATCGGGGTGCCGTCGCGGTCGGTGAGAACCGTCGCCGCGGGCAGCGCCGCCGCGTTCGGCAGGTCGCCGGTCGTCCCCGGCGGCACGACCGAGGCGACGGCGGCGACGCCGGCCGCGGCGGGGGCCGCGCACCCGGCGAGGACGAGCCCGCCGGCCAGGATCCCGACCCCGAGCCGCCGCAGCACCGACGGGTCCGGGCGGCGCCACCGTCGCCCGGTGCGGGTCTCCCGGAGACGGTCGTTCCAGTGCTGTGCGATCAGGCGTTCCCCCACGCGGGCGATTGTGCGCCGCAACGCTGAGGGATGCCTGAGGCGCGCCCGCGCGAGTCGCTGAGAGTCAGCCGGTCAGGGCGGCGAGCGCGGTCCGGGCCTGCTCCCGGAACCGCTCGACGTTGCCGAGCTTGACGTCCTCGTAGCCGCGCACCAGGTCCGCGGTCTCGGCGACGGCGACCACACCGTCGACGGTGTCGTGCGTGAGCCGGTCCAGCGCGGCGCGGACCAGCGTCTGGTACTCCCCCACCAGCTCGCGCTCCACCCGGCGGACCCCGGCGCGGCCGAACACGTCCAGCGGGGTGCCGCGCAGCCGCCGGGCCGCGCGCAGCGCGCGGAACGCGGGGCCGGCCAGCCGGCTGTCGAGGGCGATCTTGCGGTTCATCCCCAGCGCGCGCAGCACCGGCGGGTGCAGCATCACCGAGACCCGGGCGTCGGGACCGAACGCGGCGTCGCGGCGGGCGGTCTCGACCGGGTCCAGGTGCAGGCGGGCGACCTCGTACTCGTCCTTGTAGGCCATGAGCCGGTGCAGGCCGCGGGCGTAGGCGGCGCCGACGCGCTCGCCGGCCGCGTCACCGGCCCGCGCGGCGGCGATGGCCGCCACCCGGCGGACCTCCTCGGCGTAGCGGTGCGCGTAGGCGGCGTCCTGGTAGCCGGTGAGGTCGGCGATGCGGGTGGCCAGCGCCTCGGTGAGCTCGGGGCCCGTGGCGACCGAGCGGGCCAGCGCCGCGGACACCTCGTCGACGGCGACCGGGGCCGGCTGCGGCGCGAGGAGCGCCCGGCGCACGGCGGCGGCATCGATCGCGGCGGCCCGGCCCCAGCGGAACGCGGTCAGCGTGGTCTCCACGGCCGCGCCGTTGACCCGGATCGCCTCCTCCAGCGCCTCGACCGACACCGGGAGCACCCCGTGCTGGTAGGCGGCACCGAGCAGCAGCATGTTGGTGGGCAGGTGGTCGTCGAACAGCGCCTCGGACAGCGTCTGGGCGTCGACGGCGAGCAGGTCGCGGGTGACCGCGCCGATCCGCTCGACGGCGTCGTCGGTGGAGCCGGGCAGCACGACGCGTCCGGTGACCATGGCCGCGGTCGGCACGAGCGAGGTGTTGACGACGGCGACGGTGTGCCCGGGCCGGGCGACCGCGAGCGTCGCGTCGGAGGCGGTGCCGACGAGGTCCATCCCGATCAGCACGTCCGCGGTGCCGCGGGAGGCGCGCAGGATCCCGTGGTGGGGCTGCTTGGCGATCCGGACGTCGGAGACGACCGGGCCGCCCTTCTGCGCGAGCCCGACCTGCTCCAGCCCGGCGGCGAACAGCCCGTCGAGGTGAGCGGCCATCTGCAGGATCGCCGAGGCGGTGACCACGCCGGTGCCGCCGATGCCGGGCATCCGGATCAGGGTCGCGTCCGGGTCGACCCGCGACTCAGGGGCGACGAGCGTGACCGGCAGCGGCGGGATCTCCCGGCGCGGCCGGGTGCCGGGCACCACCGTCAGGAACGACGGGCAGTCGCCCTTGAGGCAGGAGTAGTCGGTGTTGCAGGACGACTGGTGGATGGTGGTCTTGCGGCCGAACTCGGTCTCCACCGGGAGCACCGACAGGCAGGTCGACTGGTCACCGCAGTCGCCGCAGCCCTCGCAGACCCGCTCGTTGATCAGCACCTTCTCCGCCGGGGCGGGCAGCTTCCCGCGCTTGCGCAGCCGGCGCTCCTCGGCGGCGCAACGGTCGTCGTGGATCAGGACGGTGACGCCGTCGAGGGCCGCGAGCTCCTGCTCGACCGCGGCCAGCTCGTCGCGGTGGCGGACGCTCGCGATCGGGTCGAGGGCGACGCCGCGGTAGTCGCGCGGGTCGTCGGTGGTGACGACGATGCGGCGCACGCCCTCCAGGGCGAGCGAGCGGGTGATGTCGGGGACGTTCATCCGCCCCTCGGCACGCTGCCCGCCGGTCATGGCGACGGCGTCGTTGTAGAGCAGCTTGTAGGTCATGGTGACCCCGGCGGCGACGGCGGCGCGGATCGCGAGCGAGCCGGAGTGGTGGAAGGTGCCGTCGCCGAGGTTCTGCACGAGGGTGCGGTCGTCGGTGAACGGCGCCAGGCCGATCCACTGGGCGCCCTCGCCGCCCATCTGGGTCAGCCCGATCTGGCGGCCGCGGTGCTCGCCGTCGAGGGCGATCATCGCGTGGCAGCCGATCCCCACGCCGACGAGCGTGTCGTCGCCGGTGCGGGTGGAGGTGTTGTGCGGGCAGCCGGAGCAGAAGTACGGCGTCCGGTTCCCGAGCAGGTCCAGACCGATCCGCGACGGCTTCGGCGGGGCGAGGCGCTCCAGGTGCGCGCTCGCCGCGGCGGGCAGCGTCCGTCCGGCGGCGGTGAGCCGGGCGGCCAGGGCGCGGGCGACGTCCTCGGCGCCGAGCTGGCCGCGGGCGGACAGCAGCGGGCGGCCGCGGTCGTCGCGGCGGCCGGTGACCGTGGGCCGGTGGTCGCGCCCGTAGAGCGCGTCGCGCAGGTGGCCCTCCAGGAACGGCACCTTGTCCTCGACCACGAGCACCTCGGCGCAGCCCTCGACGAGTCCGGCGAGCGCGTCGGCGTCGACCGGGAACGGCATGGCGAGGCGGATCAGGCGCACGCCCAGTGCGTCGAGCTCGGCCTCACCCAGGCCCAGGTCCTCGCACGCCCGCAGCACGGTGGCGTACCCGGTGCCGGAGGCGAGCACGGCGAGGTGCGGGTCGCGGGAGGTGAAGGTGACGCGGTTGAGCCCGGTCTCGCGGGCGTACTGGCGGGCGAGGTCGAGCCTGCGGGTGAGCTGGTCGTGCTCGGCCTCGACGGCGGCGGGCCCGACGAGCGGGCCGGCCTGCGCGCGGTCGGTGGCGGGCGGGGCCGGGACGCCGACCAGCTCCGGGCGCAGCGCGCCGAGGTCGACGGTGCAGGAGGCGTCGGCGACGTCGGCGATGATCTTCAGACCGGTCCAGAGACCGGTGGCCCGGGACAAGGCGACCGCGTGCAGCCCGAACTCGATCACCTCGGACACCGAGCCCGGCGCGAGCAGCGGCATCGTCAGGGACTGCGCCATCGGCTCGCAGGAGCTGGGCACGGTGGAGGACTTGCAGGACGGGTCGTCGCCGATGATCGCGACGGCGCCGCCGAGCCGGGCGGTGCCGGCCAGGCTGCCGTGCCGGATCGCGTCGGCGGCCCGGTCGAGGCCGGGGTTCTTGCCGTACCACCAGCCGACGACGCCGTCGTGGCGGCGACCGGGGACGGCGTCGAGCAGCTGGGTGCCGGCGACGGCGGTGGCGGCGAGCTCCTCGTTGAGCCCGGGCCGGAAGACCACGCGCTCGGCGTCGAGGTGGGTCCGGGCGCGGCCGAGCTCGGCGTCGAAGGTGCCGAGCGGGGAACCCTGGTAGCCCGAGACGAACGAGGCCGTGTCGAAGCCGCGCGCGGTGTCGAGGCGGGCCTGTTCGAGCACGAGCCGCACCAGCGCCTGGATCCCGGTCATCGGAGCCCGCCCGTGGGTGGCGAGGTACTTGTCGTCCAGCACGGTCATCGGTGACAGCTCCTCGTCGGGTGGGCGGCGCGGTCCGCTCAGGACAGCGTGACGAGCGCCACGACGCAACAGCCGAGGGAACTCTGACCGAGAGAACGCAACGGATACCGTGCGACGACCACACAGACGTGAATCCGTTGCGCCGGAGGTGCCGTGCCCGAGACCGAGGTCGACGAGCTGGACCACGCGATCCTGCGGCTGCTGCACGAGGACGCGCGCCGCACCTACGCCGACATGGCCGCACGGGTCGGGCTGTCCACCGCCGCGACCAAGCGCCGGGTCGACCGGCTGCGCGAGTCCGGGGTGATCACCGGCTTCACCGTGCAGATCGACCACGCCAAGCTGGGCTGGCCGGTCGAGGCGTTCAGTGAGATCCGCTACGCCGGCACCGCCAGCGTCTCGGAGATCGTCGACACGGCGTCGCGCCAGCCGGAGGTGCAGGCGGTCTACACCCTCGCCGGTGACCTCGACGCCCTGGTGCAGGTCCGGGTGCGCGATCTCGCGCACCTGCAGGAGGTCATCGACCGGCTGCGGCGCAACGGCACGGTCACCGGGACCCGGACGCTGATGGTGCTGGGGCGCTGGACCCGCACGTGATCAGTTACCTATCGCAACGATCCGACCGATCATGATCGGGTGCTCGTTCTCTGCAGTGTCACCGGTTCGCCCTCGCACGGCCGGGCCGTGCTCCCCTTCGTCCGGGCGCTGGGCGATGCCGGCCACCGGGTCGTGGTGGCGTGCCCGCCCGACGTCGCGGGGGTGTTCGACGGTGCGTCTGTCGTCGTCGAGCCGGTACTCCCGACGATGGCCGCCGCCGCCGGACACCTCGGCCCGGTCCTCGCCCGGCTCGGCGGGCCCGCCGCACTGGCGACGCTGACCGCGGCCGAGGTGACGACGGCGCTGCTGCCGACCCTGTTCGCGGGTCCGCAGGTGACGGGCTCGGCGCGGGCGCTGCTCGCACTCGTGCGGACCCACGGGGTCCCGGACCTGGTGCTGCGCGACGGCGGCGAGACCGCGGGGTTCCTGGTGGCCGAGCACCTGGGGGTGCCGTGTGTGAGGGCACCGTCGGGCGCGGGCAACGTCCTCGACCCGCACCTCGTCGCCGACGCGCTGACCGAGCGTCGCGAGGAGCTCGGCTTCGCCGTCCCGGACGACCCGGCTGCGCTGCACCGGTGGGGGCGGCTGGACTGCATGCCGCAGCAGTTCTCGCTGGCCGGACACCAGACCCGAGTTGCACAGGTAGTCAGGGGTCGTGAGCCGTCGGTGCTGGTCAGCTGGCTGCTTGATCGGGATCTGGGGCACTAATCGGTAGTCTCGGGTAGTGCCGTTCGTCCGGAAGGTGAAGACGGCCTCCGGGGCGACAGCGGTGCAGGTCGTGGAGAAGCGCCACGGCGTCCGCCGGATCGTCGCCCACGTCGGCTCCGCGCACGATGACGCCGAGCTCGCAGTCCTGATCGCCTCAGCACGAGACCGCATCCATGCAAGCCAACAGGCGCTGGACCTGGACACCCCGGCCGCTGGGGGTGCAGGTGGGGCGATCGTGACCGAGTCGTCGAGCGAGGTCCTGTGGAACGTCCTGATCGAGGCCTACCGTCGCCTCGGCTTCGACCAGCTCGCAGACGAGGCGTTCCGGGCACTCGTGCTCGCGCGAATCGTCGAGCCCACCAGCAAGTCCGCCGCAGTAGGGGTCCTCGACGAGCTCGGCGTGGCCGCGCCGCACCGCAACACCTTCACCGCGGCGTTGCGCCGCTGCGTGGACAAGGACTACCGAGCCGCCCTCGCCGCCGCCTGTGCTGCGGCCTCGCGCCGGTCGGGTCCGGTGTCGCTGGTGCTCTACGACGTGACCACGCTGCACTTCGAGGTCGAGAACGAGGACAAGCTGCGCAAGGTCGGGATGAGCAAGGAACGCCGGGTCGACCCGCAGATCCAGGTCGGGCTGCTCGTGGACCCGTCCGGGTTTCCACTCGAGGTCCGCTGCTTCGAAGGGAACAAGGCCGAGACCACCACCCTGCTCCCGGTGCTCGACGAGTTCCGTAAGCGGCACCAGGTCAGGGACATGGTCGTCGTCGCGGACGCCGGGATGTTGTCCGCGAGCAACCTAAACGCGTTGGAGGACAACGAGTTCTCGTTCATCGTTGGGTCGAGGATCAGCAAGGCGCCCTACGACCTGGCCATGCACTTCGAACGCCACGGCAACGCCTTCGACGATGGCCAGATCCTCGAGTCACGCCGCGACATAGGGACGGGTAAGGCGAAACGCTCGCGCCGGACCGTCTACCAGTACCGGTTCGCCCGGCACAAACACGACGACCGGGCGATCAACGCCATGGTCGACCGCGCCGAGAAGGTCGCCGCCGGCACCCGGCCGTTGAAGAAGGACCGCTTCGTGCGCATCGCCAACAGCGGAACCGAGGTCGACTGGGCCCTGGTCGAACGCGCCCGCCAGCTCGCGGGTTTGAAGGGCTACGTCACCAACCTGCCAGAGGCCACCATGGGTGGACTCGCGATCGTGGCCGCCTACCACGACCTGTGGCAGGTCGAGGCCAGCTTCCGCATGACCAAATCCGACCTACGCGCCCGGCCGGTCTTCCACCGCGAACGCGACACCATCGAAGCCCACCTCACCGTCGTCTTCGCCGCCCTCGCAGTCTCGCAGCACCTACAGGACGCCACCGGAGTGACCATCAAGACACTGATCAGGACCCTGCGTCCGCTACGCACCATCCGCGTCGACGTCGGCGGTCACCCGATCACTGCAGCGCCGCAGATCACCGACCAGGCCCGCGCCATCCTCAACCGGCTACCCGCCATCAACGCCCCGGGGCACTAAACCTGTGCAACTCGGGCCAGATGGTGCCGGCGCGGGCGTTCCGCCAGGACGACCAGGTCACCCGCGGCGAGACGGTGCCCGGCTGGGTCGCCGCGCTGCCCGGGAACCGGCCGCTCGTGCTCGCGGGGCTGGGGACGGTGGTGCCGACGTTGGCCGGGCGCGCCGAGCGCAGTGCGCCCGTCGACCCGCACGCGGCGCTGCGCACCGTGGCGGAGGCGGCGTCCCGGCTCGACGCCGAGGTGGTGCTGTCCACCGGTGGCCTGCCGGTCGACGACCTGGACCTGCCCCCGCACGTGCATCCTGCTTCGTGGGTTCCGCAGCCGCTGCTGCTCCAGGTCGCGGACCTGTTCCTCACCCACGGCGGCTACAACGGCATCCGCGAGGCCGTGCGGCACGGCGTCCCGCTGGCGGTGCTGCCGCAGTTCGGGGACCAGGAGCACAACGCCGGGCGGGTCGCCGAGCTCGGGCTGGGCGCGCACTGCGGTCCCGACGCCGCCGAGATCGCCGCGACCTGCACGCGTCTCCTGACCGACGACGACGTCCGCGCGCGGATCCGCTCGGCCCAGCGCGCAATGCTGGCGCTGCCGCCGGTGGAGGACGCCGTCGGTGTCCTGGAGGACCTGGCCGCGCGCCGGGTAGCCGTGCTGGCGGCCTGAGCCGCAGGGGTCAGGCGGGGCGGGCCGTGCGGGGCGCGGGGCCCGCAGGCGACGACGGTGCGTGCCCAGGTGCCGAACAGCACGAGCACCCCGAGCACGGTGACGACCAGACCCGGTCCGATGTCGTCGGTGCCGGCGACGGCGGTCTGGCGCGACCACACCGCCCAGAGCCCGGTGACCGCGCCGACGCCGGTGACGGTGGCCGCGGTCCAGGCCAGCGGCCAGAAGCGGGTCAGCAGGGCGAGCACCGACACCCCCACCGCGACGACGGCGACCACGGTGAACAGCCACGGCAGCGGCCCCATGGCGGCCCGGCCGGTGAGGACCTCCCACCCGGCGCCGTGGGTCGACCAGGGCATGAGCAGGGCGGCGACGACGGCGGCGACCCCCGCACCCGCGACGACCGACGCCGGACCGGGGTCGATCCAGCGGTCGACCCGCCACGCGATGCGGGTGAGCTCGTCGGCGAGCTCGGGTGTCGCCTGCGGGGACAGCGCGCCCGGGCCGGGCGTGCGCGGTGCACTCATGCGGCTCCCTCGTCGTCACTGCGGTGTCGTCGCTGCGTGTAGTCGCTGCGGTAGCGGGACGTCGGCACTGCTATTGCACCACGCCGGTAGCGGTCACGGCGCCACCGACGGGGTGGCTCCGGGGGCCGGTCGGCGAGCCCGCCGTGCGCACCGCCCGGCGGTCGCGGCGGTACCGGACCGGCCGCCGCGGTCGGCACCGCTCGCCTAGGCGGCGCGGACGGCGCAGCGGCAGGGCGCGCCCTGCTGGCAGCCGCAGCCACAGGTACTCGCGCATCCGCACGCCGAGGTCGCCGCGCCCACCGGGGCCGGTGCCGCCGAGCCGCCGCAGCAGCCGCAGCAGCCGTCGAGGCAGCTCAGCCGGGGGACGGCCGCGGGCGGTGGTGCCGGAGCCGGAGCGGCGACGCCGAGCGCGGCGAGCACCCGGTCGGTGAGATCGGGGACCGGTTCCGCCGGACCGACGCGCGTGAGCCGGCCGAGCCGGTCGGCACCGTCGGTGAAGGCACGGCAGGACGCGCAGCCGGCGAGGTGGTCCTCGGCCATCGCGCGCTCGTCGTCGGCCGCCTCGCCGTCGAGCCGGGCGGACAGCACCTCGCGGTAGCCCTGACAGTCCATACCATCACTGTCGTACACGAGGCCCGTCCGGTTCCACCCGACCCCCGTCCGTGTTCCGCGGTTCGTACGGCGCGTTCCTCGGTGGCACCGGCACCTGGCGTCCCACTGACAGCCCCGCGGGCCCTCGGGGAACCCGCCCCTTGCCCTTCCCGCGCGCAGCAGAAGGACGCCACCGGCGTGCGTCGCCCCGCTCCCGCCGCTCGCACCGGTACAGCAGCGTCGTCTGGTGGAGCAGCGTCGTCGATGAGGCAGCGTCGGCGGTGGAGCCAGCATCCTCGGTGGACCGGGGGTCACCGTGGCCCCGGCCCCGGGCCGAGTCCCCGCCTACTCTCACCCGCCCTGCCTTACCGCGCCTCATCTATCGCCGCGGGTGCGTGTTCGACCTCGCACACCGTCCTGCGACCTCGCAGCCCTTGCAGCAGATGCGAGGTCACAGAAACCTGTGCAACGTGCCCCGCCCGGCTCACAGCCAGCGCAGAACAGAACAGAACGGGACGGGACGGGTGCGACTCCACGACAGAAGGCGCCCAGAGCACAGGCACACAACGCCCCGCACCCCGCCGGCCGCACTGTGGGCAGCGCTGTCGTGCCCTGGCAGCCTACGAAGAGCCGACCGGAACAGAGCCCAGAAAACAGGAAACGCCCCGGACAATGAAGTCCGGGGCGTTTCCAGTTCATGTTGAATGTCGGCGGCGACCTACTCTCCCACACCCTGGCGAGTGCAGTACCATCGGCGCTGGAAGGCTTAGCTACCGGGTTCGGAATGGGACCGGGCGTTTCCCTACCGCAATGACCACCGACAACACTATTCAACAAACCCCCACACAAACATGGGGGGACCTACGAACACACAACCCGCACAGGGGTTGTGGGCTCAGGGTCACACAGTGGATGCGAACAACTCGTTGTGGCAAGCCCTCGGCCTATTAGTACCGGTCAACTCCACCCCTCACAGGGCTTCCATCTCCGGCCTATCAACCCAGTCATCTCCTGGGAGCCTTACCCACTCAAAGGTGGTGGGAGACCTCATCTTGGAACAGGCTTCCCGCTTAGATGCCTTCAGCGGTTATCCCTCCCGAACATAGCCAACCAGCCGTGCCCCTGGCGGGACAACTGGCACACCAGAGGTTCGTCCGTCCCGGTCCTCTCGTACTAGGGACAGCCTTCCTCAAGTCTCCAACGCGCGCGGCGGATAGGGACCGAACTGTCTCACGACGTTCTAAACCCAGCTCGCGTACCGCTTTAATGGGCGAACAGCCCAACCCTTGGGACCTACTCCAGCCCCAGGATGCGACGAGCCGACATCGAGGTGCCAAACCATGCCGTCGATATGGACTCTTGGGCAAGATCAGCCTGTTATCCCCGGGGTACCTTTTATCCGTTGAGCGACACCCCTTCCACAAGGTGGTGCCGGATCACTAGTCCCGACTTTCGTCCCTGCTCGACCCGTCAGTCTCACAGTCAAGCTCCCTTGTGCACTTACACTCAACACCTGATTGCCAACCAGGCTGAGGGAACCTTTGGGCGCCTCCGTTACTCTTTGGGAGGCAACCGCCCCAGTTAAACTACCCACCAGGCACTGTCCCTGAACCAGATCATGGCCCGAGGTTAAGACACCCAATTCGACCAGAGTGGTATTTCAACAACGACTCCACCACCACTGGCGTGATAGCTTCACAGTCTCCCACCTATCCTACACAAGCCGAACCGAGCACCAATACCAAGCTATAGTAAAGGTCCCGGGGTCTTTCCGTCCTGCCGCGCGTAACGAGCATCTTTACTCGTAGTGCAATTTCGCCGAGTCTGTGGTCGAGACAGCGCCCAAGTCGTTACGCCATTCGTGCAGGTCGGAACTTACCCGACAAGGAATTTCGCTACCTTAGGATGGTTATAGTTACCACCGCCGTTTACTGGCGCTTAAATTCTCCGCTTCGCCCCCCGAAAGGGACTAACAGGTCCTCTTAACGTTCCAGCACCGGGCAGGCGTCAGTCCGTATACATCGTCTTGCGACTTCGCACGGACCTGTGTTTTTAGTAAACAGTCGCTTGGGCCTGGTCTCTGCGACCGGCCATCCCTAGCCCGCACGGGGCATCAAGACAACCGGCCCTCCTTCTCCCGAAGTTACGGAGGTATTTTGCCGAATTCCTTAACCACAGTTCGCTCGATCGCCTCGGTATTCTCTACCTGACCACCTGTGTCGGTTTGGGGTACGGGCCGCAACAACACTCGCTAGAGGCTTTTCTCGACAGCATGGGATCACCCTCTTCGCCTCAATCGGCTACGCATCACCTCTCACCCCTCACGACCCCCCGGATTTACCTAGGAGATCAGGCTACAGGCTTACACCACGACAACCACCGCGTGGCGGAGCTACCCTCCTGCGTCACCCCATCACTTGCCTACTACCAGATCGGATCCCACGCTCCCCCACAAACAACACTCCCGAAGGAGCGAAGGTGGGTTCGGATGGTTAGCATCACCAGCCTCGGCATGGACGCACTATCACGAGCACGGGAATATCAACCCGTTGTCCATCGACTACGCCTGACGGCCTCGCCTTAGGTCCCGGCTCACCCTGGGCGGAACAACCTGGCCCAGGAACCCTTGGTCATCCGGCGGCAGAGATTCTCACTCTGCATTCGCTACTCATGCCTGCATTCTCACTCCCACACCCTCCACCCGTAAATCACTCCCGGGCTTCACCAGACGCAGGACGCTCCCCTACCCAACAACACCACAAAGATGTCATTGCCACGGCTTCGGCGGTGCGCTTGAGCCCCGCTACATTGTCGGCGCAGGACCACTTGACCAGTGAGCTATTACGCACTCTTTCAAGGGTGGCTGCTTCTAAGCCAACCTCCTGGTTGTCCGGGCGATCCCACATCCTTTCCCACTTAGCGCACGCTTAGGGGCCTTAGCCGGTGATCTGGGCTGTTTCCCTCTCGACCACGAAGCTTATCCCCCGCAGTCTCACTGCCGCGCTCTCACTCACCGGCATTCGGAGTTTGGCTGACTTCGGTAAGCTTGTCGGCCCCCTAGGCCATCCAGTGCTCTACCTCCGGTGAGAAACACACGACGCTGCACCTAAATGCATTTCGGGGAGAACCAGCTATCACGAAGTTTGATTGGCCTTTCACCCCTACCCACAGCTCATCCCCCAGGTTTTCAACCCTGGTGGGTTCGGGCCTCCACGACGTCTTACCGACGCTTCACCCTGGCCATGGGTAGATCACTCCGCTTCGGGTCTACACCCCGCGACTCAACCGCCCTATTCGGACTCGCTTTCGCTACGGCTACCCCACACAGGTTAACCTCGCCACGAAGCATAACTCGCAGGCTCATTCTTCAAAAGGCACGCCATCACCCCGCCCCGAAGGACTCAAGGCTCTGACGGCTTGTAAGCACACGGTTTCAGGTACTATTTCACTCCCCTCCCGGGGTACTTTTCACCTTTCCCTCACGGTACTTGTCCGCTATCGGTCACCAGGTAGTATTTAGGCTTGACGGGTGGTCCCGCCAGATTCACAGCGAATTTCACGGGCTCGCTGCTACTCGAGAACAATGCCCACAACAGAACCAAACATTTTCGCGTACGGGGCTATCACCCACTACGGCCGACCATCCCAGAATCGTTCCGCTAACACCGGTTCTCGTTGTCCCATCCTCGGCAGAAGATGAACGACACGCCTCACAACCCCGCACCCGCAACGCCTGCCGGCTTGACACGGACACGGTTTAGCCTCATCCGCTTTCGCTCGCCACTACTCACGGAATCACTATTGTTTTCTCTTCCTGTGGGTACTGAGATGTTTCACTTCCCCACGTTCCCTCCACGCACCCTATGAATTCAGGTACGGGTAACGCCCCATGACGGGCGCTGGGTTTCCCCATTCGGACACCCTCGGATCACAGCTCGGTTGACAGCTCCCCGAGGCCTATCGCGGCCTCCCACGTCCTTCATCGGCTCCTGATGCCCAGGCATCCACCATGTGCTCTTAACAACTTGACCACAACAAGATGCTCGCATCCACTATGCAACACTCAACCCACAACCACACCCAACCAAGAAACAACCACCACCCACCACAAGCAGGCGTTAGGAAGCCCCCGACCAGAGCGGCCAAAGAAAACAACCCGTTCACCAGGTGTCTCCTCAGGACCCAACAGTGTGCCAAGCCAAACCGGTCCAACGAACTGCGTTCCACCCAACGCACCCAACCCACAGACGGAGTTGATGGCGCGATTCAATGAAGGAACCACAGAAACCCACAGAGCAAAACCCTGTGAAGCCATGTGGTGCCCCATCACATGATGGGACTCCTTAGAAAGGAGGTGATCCAGCCGCACCTTCCGGTACGGCTACCTTGTTACGACTTCGTCCCAATCGCCAGTCCCACCTTCGACAGCTCCCTCCACAAGGGTTGGGCCGCCGGCTTCGGGTGTTACCAACTTTCGTGACGTGACGGGCGGTGTGTACAAGGCCCGGGAACGTATTCACCGCAGCGTTGCTGATCTGCGATTACTAGCGACTCCAACTTCACGGGGTCGAGTTGCAGACCCCGATCCGAACTGAGACTCACTTTAAGGGATTCGCTCCACCTCACGGTCTCGCAGCCCTCTGTATGAGCCATTGTAGCATGTGTGAAGCCCTGGACATAAGGGGCATGATGACTTGACGTCATCCCCACCCTCCTCCGAGTTGACCCCGGCAGTCTCCCATGAGTCCCCACCATAACGTGCTGGCAACATGGAACAAGGGTTGCGCTCGTTGCGGGACTTAACCCAACATCTCACGACACGAGCTGACGACAGCCATGCACCACCTGCACACCAACCACAAGGGAAGCCCTATCTCTAGGGATGTCTGGTGCATGTCAAACCCAGGTAAGGTTCTTCGCGTTGCATCGAATTAATCCACATGCTCCGCCGCTTGTGCGGGCCCCCGTCAATTCCTTTGAGTTTTAGCCTTGCGGCCGTACTCCCCAGGCGGGGCGCTTAATGCGTTAGCTGCGGCACAGAAACCGTGGAATGGTCCCCACACCTAGCGCCCAACGTTTACGGCGTGGACTACCAGGGTATCTAATCCTGTTCGCTCCCCACGCTTTCGCTCCTCAGCGTCAGTATCGGCCCAGAGACCCGCCTTCGCCACCGGTGTTCCTCCTGATATCTGCGCATTTCACCGCTACACCAGGAATTCCAGTCTCCCCTGCCGAACTCAAGTGATGCCCGTATCGACCGCACGCTCAGAGTTAAGCCCCAAGTTTTCACGGCCGACGCGACACACCGCCTACGAGCTCTTTACGCCCAATAATTCCGGACAACGCTCGCACCCTACGTTTTACCGCGGCTGCTGGCACGTAGTTGGCCGGTGCTTCTTCTCCAGGTACCGTCAATCACTCTTCGTCCCTGACGAAAGAGGTTTACAACCCGAAGGCCGTCATCCCCCACGCGGCGTCGCTGCGTCAGGCTTCCGCCCATTGCGCAATATTCCCCACTGCTGCCTCCCGTAGGAGTCTGGGCCGTGTCTCAGTCCCAGTGTGGCCGGTCGCCCTCTCAGGCCGGCTACCCGTCACCGCCTTGGTAGGCCATCACCCCACCAACAAGCTGATAGGCCGCGGGCCCATCCCCCACCGAAAAAACTTTCCACCACCAACCATGCAGCCAGTGGTCCTATCCGGTATTAGACCCAGTTTCCCAGGCTTATCCCAGAGTGGAGGGCAGGTCACCCACGTGTTACTCACCCGTTCGCCGCTCGTGTACCCCCGAAAGGGCCTTACCGCTCGACTTGCATGTGTTAAGCACGCCGCCAGCGTTCGTCCTGAGCCAGGATCAAACTCTCCAACAAAACCCTGACAAACAAACACTAGCCACAACACCCGACGGAGGCCGAATGCTGCAACCAAACAAACAATTTGGCACAAAACGCCAAACCGATTCAAATAGCTCGACACACTGTTGAGTTCTCAAAAGACACCCGCACCGCAATCACCCACACCCTCCAACAGAGAGCGGGATCCTGAAGACGGATCGCCTCGACCCACCAAGACAATCACACCGAGAAACTCGGCGAACCACCGGGGGTCAGCTGTCCGCGGGGCCTGTTGACCGAACCACTCAGGGCCCGTTCTGTCCGGCTCACTCGCTGACAGGAAGAAAGTTACGCCATGCGATTCGGGCACGTCAAACCGGGGTCGGAAACACCCGCTGACCTGCGCAAACCCGTCTCCGGGCCGCACAACACCGCGGTCGAGCCCGACCCTGCCGAGCGACGAACGGTCGCCCTGACGAGCTCACCTCGGATACTGGTTGACCAGCACCGATCGCGCAAGTGGAAGCTCGCGGTGGGGGTTCGAACCGGAGCTCCATCCGTCGTTCGTCCCACGCCTGCCTGCTCGCCAACTGTTTTCAAGATTTTTTTCGACCGTCCGTCGTGGCGTCCGGCCGCGACAAACGGTCGGTGGCCTGGAGGTCGTCCCCGGGGGCGACGGGCTCAGGCGGTGATCACGATCGTCGACCGCGGGTGGCCGTTCGTCGTGGTGCCTCGTAGGCCCGGTGCGTCGCCGCGCGAGACTCGACGCGTGCACTCCGACGGAGACGTCCTCCCGCCCGTCCTGCACCGGCTGCGTGCCGGCGCGGAGCTCACGGCCGCGGCTTGGTGCCGTACCCCGGGTGCGACGGGTCGGTTCCGGGCGACCGTCGTCGCCGAGCAGCTCGTGGTGGAGGCGGGCGACAGTGAACCCCTCCGGATCACGGCGTCGCCCGTGGCGCTCCCCCTACGGACCCGGTCGGTGGACCGGGTCGCCGTCCCGATGCTGCTCCCCCACCTACGGGACATCGACGGTCTGTTCGCGGAGCTGCGGCGGGTCCTCGCACCGCACGGGCTCATCTCGGTCCTGGTGCCGGCGCCGCGGTCGTTCGGCTGGCACGGGTCCGCGTTGCGGAAGGCGGTCCGTGGTGCGTGGCGGCACAGGGCGGCCGTCGAGCACCCGGAGTGGCTGGCGGCCGCCGCGGACTTCGCCGTACTCGCCGACGACCGTCTCGACTTCACCCTCGACGGGGACGCAGCGTCGGCCGGCGCCGACGAACTGTGCGCGGCCGGCGTCTACCCGCCCGATCTCCCGGACCGGGCGCGTGCGGACCTCGCGGCGCACCGCACGGCGCTGCGGACGGTCCGGTTGCGGCGGGTGGTGGCCCGGCGCTGAGGATCAGTCCGCGGTGGCGATCTCGGCGACGGCCCCGGCGATCCGCAGATCCTGACCCGGGCCGTCGGCGTCGTCGACCTCCACGACGTCGGCGACGATCGCGGTGATGTTGTCGGGCCCGCCGCCCTCGTTGGCGAGCCTGATGAGCTCATCGACGACCTGCTCCGGCTCGGCGCCGGAAGCGAGCTCGCGGTGCAGGACGTCGTCGTCGAGCACGGCGGTCACACCGTCGGAGCAGAGGAGATAGCGGTCCCCGACGAGGATGTCGACACGGTCGAGGTCCGGTTCCGGCGCGTGGTCGGTGCTCAGCGCGCGCATCAGGACGGAGCGGCGCGGGTGGTGCGCCGCCTCCTCGAGGGTGATCTGCCCCTGGTCGACGAGCTGCTGGACCATCGTGTGGTCGTGGGTGAGCCGGCTCAGCTCGCCGTCCCGCAGCAGGTAGATCCGGGAGTCCCCGATGTGGGCGAGCGCGAGCTGGTCACCGGTGAGGAGCAGCGAGACGACGGTCGTGCCCATCCCCCGCATCTCCGGCTCGTCCGCGGCGCGGCGGGCCAACCGGTCCGTGGCGTCGTTGAGCGCTTCGATCATCTCGGCCGCGAGGTCGATGTCGGTGAGGTCCTGCGGGAGTCGAGACTCCAGCTCGGTGAACACCGACACCGTCGTCGCACTCGCGATCTCGCCGTGGGCGTGACCGCCCATCCCGTCGGCCACGATCAGCAGTCGGCCGGTCGTCGCTCCGGAGTCCTGGTTCGACGTCCGGCGACGGCCCACATCCGACCCGAGCGCGGATCGCAGTCCCAGCACCATGGGGACAGTATGGACGTCACGGTCCGTCAGCGTCGCAGGCGAGGCCCGTTCGGCGTGTGCTTCAACCGGTCGGATGGCGCTATGCCCTGCGCACGGGCCGGATCGGGTGGTTCGTGACGGCGGAGCCGCAGCTGTGATCGCTTGCCCTCCTCGCTACGGTGGGGGCGCACCGGACGAGGTCCGGGGCGGCCGGCCCTCGTAGCTCAGCTGGATAGAGCAAGAGCCTTCTAATCTCTAGGTCGCAGGTTCGAATCCTGCCGGGGGCACTCACCTACACACCGAGTCGGTTGCTCCCGGCACGGGTGTGCTCGTCGTCGGCGTACATCGCCTCCAGACGCGGGCACGTCACTCGGCGGGACCACTCACCGGCCCTGCTGGTCGCGGAGAAGTGCGGCGACCTCGTCCCGCGTGTGCTCGTCGGGTTCGTAGCTGGTTCCCTGCTGGGTGAGGCATCGCCAGCCGTCGCTCCCGTGAACCCAGGTTGCGGTGAACCGGGTGTGCGCGGAGAGGTCCTCGCCGTCGTTGGTCACAGAGTGGGTGAAGTAGTCGCCGTCGAGCTGGGCGATCGGGCCGTTCACCCGGGCCGCGGCTCGATGGACGATGTAGGTCGCTCCTGGTTCGAGGCTCCGGACGAGCGTCAGGTAGCCGTCACGGTCGTAGCGGCGGCCGAAGACGCTGACGTAGAGGAACGCCGGGTGCAGGTACTGCTCGAGCTGGTCGACCAGCCCCGACGAGTTGCACCGGGTCCACTGCTGAAAGCGCAGTCGTAGTGCGGTCGCGATCTCGTCGTCCCACGTCCACGCGGGCGGCGGTCGGTCGGTAGCTGGGGACATCAGGATCTCCGACTCGGGAGGGGGCCGCGGGATCCGCGCGCTGCCGGACCGACCGCAGGGACACACCCATCGTGCGAGCGACCGGTGCCACCGCCCATGCACCTGTCGGAGAAAGGAATCCGTCCGGGTTGTGCGCGGCGACGGAGCGCGGATCCGCGGAGCCACGGAGGTGCGGGCCCGTCCCCCGACACACGACCGTGCCCCGCCGGACGACGACGGGGCACGGTCTCGCGGACGAGCGGCAGGTCAGAGCAGGCGCACGCTCGCGTCCGGCTCGACGGCGCGGAAGGTGAAGCTCTCCTCCAGGTAGAGGTGCACCTCGCGGGCGTCGTGGTCGGAGTAGCCGATCGCCAGGTCCTGGCCGACGTCGAGCAGGAAGTCCCCGCCGCGTTGGCTGACGACGACGGCACCGTCGAGACCGTGTGCACGCAGGATCTGCCCGCCGAGGATCCGGCTCAGGTGCTCGAACAGCGGGTAGCCACCGTGCTCGGCGGTCTCCACGATGCGGGTGTAGCCCTCGGGCGCGATCGCCATCGCGTAGGGGCCCTCGATACCGTTGCGGCGCAGCTGGTCCACCGCACGGGCGACGGCCCCCGGGTAGGTCTCGGGGTCGTCGCCCAGGGCCACCGTGTCGTACGGCGAGACGCCCGCGATGCCCTCGAAGCCGGCCTCGGGCCAGCCGTGGAAGATCGCGCGGTTCTCGATCGCGGCGGCCGCGCGGGCGGCGCGGGCGAGGTCGTCGAACTCCGGGTCCTTCGCGCCGCGCTGCAGGTCGTCGATCTCGTCGCGGGAGACCGTGAACGGGACCCGGAACTCGGCGAACGGCTGCACCCGACGCAGGCGCGCGGTGATGCCGGCACCCGCGACACCGGGCGGCGGCCCGTCGAGCCGCTGCGAGCGGCCGAGGTCGACCGAGGACGTCTGCCAGCCCGCGGTCCCGGTCCAGTCCGCGAGGCGACGCCCGGCCAGCAGCGGCGTCAGGCGCTCGCGGGCCTCGTCGTCGACGGCCTTCCAGGCCGTCGTGGGGATCGGCGCCTTCTCCCGCATGAGGTGGTCGTGCACGGCCATGTCTACTTTCCCTTCAGGCTGCCGATGCCGAGCCCGTCGCGGGTCGGGTCGGACGGGTCGATCTCGGCCTGGATCGCCTCGACGTAGTTCTCGGGGTCCTTGTCGGAGTTGTCGAGACCCGCGGTGGTGGGATGGGCGTCGAGGAACTCCGCGAACTGCTGGCCGAGGGCGTCGCGCAGGCCGGTGGTGGCGTTCAGGCGGAAGTTGGCGAGGCCCTCGTTCTCCTCCTCGCCCATGTGCTCGTCGTTCGCGCGGCGGGCAGCCCAGACACCCTCCCACCACTGCCCGCTGCCGACCGGGCTGCGTTCGGCCTGCGCCACGCCGTCACGGATCTCGTTGTGGTCCCCGATGGCGTCGAGCGTCTCGTCCTTCGGGTCCTCCCCGTGGGCGAGCAGCTGCGGGTAGAAGATCTTCTCCTCGGCCAGGGCGTGCACGTCGAGGCGCGCGGCGAGCGGCTCCCAGAGGCGGGCGAGCTCACGGGGGTCGGCGTCGCGCGCCTGGAGCTCGTCCAGGGCTGCGAACTGTCGGCGGAACCAGGCGTGGTCGTCGAGGATCAAGGTGGTGATGTCCGGCACCCGCGCAGGCTACGACGGTCCGGGGCCGCCGGCTCGCCGGAGATCCATCGGTCGCCGGTGGTGCCGGAGGAGCAGGGCGAGGTCGTCGGCGGCCGACCGTTCGTCCGGGTGCCGGCAGGTCGCGGCGGCCAACGCCCGGTGCAGCCGGGGCGACAGCTCCCCGGGGACCCGCGGAGGCCGGTGCAGCCGGGCGACGGCGGACTCCACCGTGGTCCCCGGGTACTCCCGCTCCCCGCTGAGCGCTTCGAGCAGGACCAGGCCCAGGGCGTACACGTCCGCGGCGGGGCCGACCGTCTCACCGGCGACCTGCTCGGGCGCGAGGTAGGCCGCGGTGCCCAGGACGGTGTCGGTCCGGGTCAGCGCCGAGCAGCCCAGCACGCGGGCGACGCCGAAGTCGGTGAGACGTGCCCGGCCGGTCTCGGCGCAGAGCAGGATGTTGGCGGGCTTGACGTCGCGGTGCACCACCCCACGGGCGTGCAGGTGCGCGAGGCCGGACGCGATGTCGGCACCGATCCCGGCGACCTGCTCGACCGGCAGCGGACCGTGGGCCAGCCGAGCCGCGAGCGTCCCGCCGACGACGAGCTCGGACACCATGAACGGGCGGCCGCGGTCGACGCCCCCGCCCAGCAGCGGCACCAGGCTCCGGTGGTCCAGGTGCGCCATGGTCCGCAGCTCGCGGCACAGCCGGTCGAGGCTGCCGTCCTCGCAGCGGTCGAGGAACAGCTTGACCGCGACCGCCCGGTCCTCGTGCGGGTCCCAGGCCCGGTAGACGGTCGCGGTCGACCCGATGCCGACATGGGTCGCGAGGATGCAGCGGCCGGCGATCACGTCGGTCTCCGGGACCGCAGAGCGCATCACTGCCATGACAGACGGTGCCGCCACCACCCGGGCCCGTGTCCAGACCGGAGCAGGTCCATCACTCTCCCGGGTTGTCCTAAACGCCCCGATGGGGCTGTTCCCGGACCGGATGCCTTGCGGGACAACACCCGGGCGACGGGGTGCCCGCCCCGGGCCGGTGTCGACCGCGGCACGCGGCCGGGCGTCCGTCGACGGCGGGCCGCGCCGTGCGCCGGTGCCGACCGACCGCCGTCGTGCCACCGGCCGACGACGGCGTGCGGGTCGTCGCACATCCCCGACGCGGCCGCGCGGAGGAGCGCCCGGCCTGCGACGCTCGGACCGACCGCGTCCACCGTTCGAGGGAGCCAGCAGCGTCATGGCAGTCGAGACGCCGGCCGGCCCCTCCGCGGCGACGGCCCTGCTCGACGCGGGGACCGCGCCCGGATCGGCGTTGCTCCTGCGCGCGCTGCTGGAGGCCGCGCGGCTGCGCTACGTCGGGCGCCCGACCACGCTGCGCTCCCGCGGGGCCCAGGTGCGGCTGGTGCCGACGGCCGTCGCGTCGTCGGGGCTCGGTGCCCGGGCGCTGACGACCGGGCGGTTCGCCACGGTCACCCTCGCCGCACGCGACGTCGTCCGGCCCGGTCTCACGCTGCGCGGGCTCACCGTGACCGCCGCGGACGTGCGGCTGCGTCCCGGCCTCGCGCCGGAGCTGGTGACCGGCCCGGTGGAGATCGAGGCCGAGCTCGACCCGGCCTGGGTCGCCGGGCGGCTGCGGGAGCACCTCCCGCAGGTCGAGGTGGGTGTCGACGACGACGGCGTCGCCCGGGCCCGGCTGCGTCGCCGTCCCGGGCTCGGGGCCGCCGACCTCGCGGTGTCGGTGGACGGGCATACCCTGTCCTGGAAGGTCACCGGTCTGACCGTCGCCGGGCGGTGGATGGGTCCACCCCGCTCGGCGGACACCCGTCGCTCGGTGCGGGCGATGGTCGACCGCAGCCCGCTGGCGGCGATCCGCTCGGGCCGGGCCGAACTCCCCGGGCTGCCCGGCGCGCTGCGGCTGCACGGGCTGGACCTCGCCCCCGGGCGGATCCTGGTGCGCGGCACGCTCGACGAGTGGCGCCGCAGCGTCCCGGTCGCGCGGATCGACGACGTGCTGCGCGGCGCGCTGTCCCTGCTGGACCTGAGCCGCTGACCCGGGACAGCTGCCCGTGCCCGCCCGTGCCCGAGCCGCCCGCACGTCGATCAGTACTTGAGCGTCGTCGTCCGACCGCGGGACAGCGCTGAGGTACTGATCGACGCGCAGGGTGGCCGGTCAGCTCCGGCGGAGCCGCCGGGTGATGGCGCCCAGGCGCGAGGTCGGGCGGCGCGACGGGAGCAGGCCGGCGACGGCGTCGTCGAGCAGGGACCCGATCGTCTCGGCCGCGCAGGTGCGGTTGGTGCCGATCCCTCCGGACGGGCCCCGCTTGATCCAGCCGACGACGTAGTGGCCGGGACGGCCCTCGACGCGGCCGGCGTCGTGCGGGACGACGCCGCGGTCGTCGTCGAAGGGCAGGCCGGCGACGGAACGGCCGCGGTGCCCCACGGCGCGCACGACCAGACCGGCCGGGATGTCGGTCCCGTCCGCGGTGTGCACCCCCTGGGCCCGGACGGTGCCGTCGATCCGCTCGGGCGCCGAGTGGAACCGGAACACCACCCGTGGGCGCTCGGCCGGCACCGACCAGTCGATCTTCTCCCGGCGGGCGCCGCGCAGCAGCGCGTGCGACGGGGACGCGGCGGGGCCGTCGAGGGACTCGGCGATGCGCGGGTCGTGCTCGTCGACGACGACCTCGACGCCGCTGCGGCCGAGCAGCTCGCGCAGCTCCGGTGCGGTCGCGGCGACGGCCTCGGGGCCACGGCGGGCGAGCAGCACGACCTCGGTGATCGCACCGGTGCGCAGCGCGGCGAGCGCGGCCGGGTCGATCGGCGTGCCCTCCAGATCGGCGGCCGACGCGGTGAGGACCCGGGCGACGTCGATCGCGACGTTGCCGGTGCCGACCACGACGACGCGCTCCACCGAGGTGTCGACGGCGTCGCGCGGCACGTCGGGGTGGCCGTTGTACCAGCCCACGACGGTGTCGGCGGCGATGCTGCCGGGCAATCCCTCCCCCGGCAGGCCCAGGTCGCGCGGCGCGGGCGCACCGACGGCCCAGACCACGGCGTCGTGCCGGGCGGCCAGCTCGTCGGCCGAGACGTCCCGGCCGACCTCGGTGCCCAGCCGCATCCGCACCCGCGGGTGGGAGTGGAACCGGGCGAAGGACTCCCCGATCCCCTTCGTCGACGGGTGGTCGGGCGCGACCCCGAACCGCACCAGCCCGCCCGCGACGTCGAGCCGGTCGTAGAGCGTGACCGTCGACGAGGTGTGCAGCAGCAGGTCCTGTGCGGCGTACATCCCGGCGGGCCCGGTCCCGACGACGGCGACGTCGAGCGGGGCCATGTCCGCGGGCAGCGACCGCGTGAACTTCAGCGGGTACCACTCGTGGAACAGCGGGGAGTCGCCCTCCAGCTTCCCGGCGACCGGCTTGCCCTCGAAGTAGTCCGCGTTGACCTCGGCGTACCCGGCGAGTGATGCGCTCAGCCGCTCCACCGGGAAGATCGCGTCCACCGGGCAGGCGTCGGCGCAGGCCCCGCAGTCGATGCACGCCCGCGGGTCGATGTAGAGCATGTCGGTCGTGGCGAAGTCGGCCTCGTCCGGCGTGGGGTGGATGCAGTTGACCGGGCAGGCGGCGACGCACGACGCGTCGGTGCAGCAGGTCTGGGTGATCGCGAAGGGCACGGCCGGCTCCGGATCAGATCAGGTTGGCGCGACGGTAGAGGGCCAGCGCCGGCTTGGTGAGCAGGCCGCAGGAGGACAGGAACTCCATGAGCCCGGCGCAGGAGGACCGCAGCAGTGCCTTGTGGTGCTCGTTGTTCCGCGCCTCGCGCAGCGCGCGCTTCCGGTCGAGGCCCGCGTTCTCGTACAGGTCCTCGTTCCACATGGCGGTGACGATCTCGTAGGCGGCCAGCGCCACGAACAGGGCCTGGACCTGGCGGCGCAGCGGGCCCGCCCCGCGGAGACGGTCACGCGTCTCCTCGCGGGCGAACTTCATGTGCCGCGACTCCTCGACCACGTGGATGTTGTTGATCGTCCGGACGAACGGGACGACGCGCTCGTCGCGCATCCAGTCCCGCTGCATCACGTCGAGGACCTCCTCCGCGACGAGGATGGAGGCGTAGGCGGCCTCACCGGAGTAGACGGCCGCGCAGAGCCGGCCCATCGCGACGACGCGCTTCTTCGGGATGTAGGCCGGGGCGCCGAGCTTGGCCGAACCGCGGGCGAACATGATCGAGTGGCGGCACTCGTCGGCGATCTCGGTCAGCGCCCACTGGAACGCCGGGTCGGTCGGGTCCTTGGCGTAGAAGTCCCGCAGGATCAGCTGCTGCAGGATCATCTCGAACCAGATGCCGGTCGAGGCGACCGACGCCGACTCCTGGCGGGTCAGCTCCTTGCGCTGCTCCTCGGTCAGCTCCGCCCAGTAGGCGGTGCCGTAGAGACTGCTCCACTCCGGGCTCATGCCGTGGTAGTCGCGGTCCAGCGGCGTGTCCCAGTCGACCTGGGTGGCCGGGTCGAACGAGAGCTCCTCGGAGGACCGCAGGAGGCGCTCGGCGGTGTCGTGCCGGTCCTCCGCGTGCCGGTCGTTCCCGGCCTCGAGCCCGTGCTCCGGAACGGTGGCGGTCATGTCGACTCCTCGCAGACAACGACGTCAATGCTGTAACCACCGGTAACGTTACCACCGGTTACACGTGACGCAAGCCCCCCGAGCGCACGGCGGCCCGATCACCGGCCGGCGACACCGGTGCGGGTGACGCACCGCCCACCCGGGAGGGTTATCGTTGCGATGCGCAACTAACTGGGAGGTCGCGACGTGACACCGGAACGGGACGGACCTGCGGTCGTCGGCACCGTGCGGGGGCGGTCCGGCACCCCCGTGCCGGGCGCGACCGTCACCGTCACCGACCTCGACGGCCGCCAGCACGGGCGGACCGCCAGCGGCGACGACGGCACCTACGCCGTGCCCCTGGGCACCGGCGGGACGTACCTGGTGGTGACCCGCACCGACGGCGCCGGGCCCGACGCCGGGCTGGTCGCCGTCGGCGCGTCCCCCGCCCGGCACGACGTGACCGTCGCCGGCGGCGGCACGGTGCGGGGCACCCTGACCGACGCGACGGGCCACCCGGTCGGTGCCGCCGCCGTCACACTGATCGACACCGCGGGCGAGGTCGTCGCGCACACGCCGACCGACCCGGCCGGCCGGTTCCTGGTCGAGACCCCCGGCACCGGCCCGCACACCCTCACCGCGACCGCACCCGGGCACGGGCCGCTGGCCCGCACCGTCGACGCCGACCCGGCCGCGCCGCCGGTGGAGCTGCGTTTCCCCGCCCTGGCCGGGATCGCCGGTGTCGCCCGCAGCGGCGACGGCCGCCCGGTGCCCGGGGCTCGGATCGTGATCGGCGACAGCGACGGCCGCACCGTCGCCGAGACCACCACCGGCCGGGACGGCAGCTACGAGCTGCACGGACTCCCGCCCGGACGGCACGAGCTGACCGCGAGCGGCTGGGCGCCGGTCGTCGTCGCGGTACAGGTGGCACGGGGGGCGACCACGCCGGTCGAGGTGCGCTTCGGCGCCCCGGACCCGACCGACGACGACCGGATCGGCGGCCCGACGAGGACGGAGCACGGACATGGCTGAGCTCTACGGACGGCTGAGCACCCCCGACGGCTGGCCGGTGACCGGCGCGACGGTCACCGTCATGGACGCCACCGGCGTGCAGCGGGGCCGGGCGGCCAGCCGGGCCGACGGCGGGTTCGCGGTGGCGGAGCTGGCGCCGGGACCGCACACGGTCGTCGTCGCCGCGGCGGGGTACGAGCCCTCCGCGCGGGCGGTCTCCCTCGCCGGGGACGGCGTCGACCTGGGCCGCGTCGAGCTCGCCAGGGCCGGCGGCGCGGTGCTGCCCACCCCGGGGCTGTGGCGGATCGACCCGCAGCACTCCAGCATCCGGGCCACCGCGCTGCACCTGGGCATGAGCCGCATCCACGGCAGGCTGCGCCGGTTCTCCGGCGACCTGCGGGTGGCCGACCCGTTCGAGGCCAGCTCGGTCAGTGTGTCGATCGACGCGGGATCGGTGGACTCCGACGACCCCGACCGCGACTCCCACCTGCGGACCGCGGACTTCCTCGACGTCGAGACCCACCCGGCCATCGGCTACGAGGGCGACGGCCTGACCCGGGTCGACGCCACCCGCTGGACGGTGCACGGGATGCTCTCGCTCAAGGGCGTCAAGGCACCGGTCGACCTGCACATGACCTACGGCGGCACCGGCCCCGACCTGTGGGGCGGCACCCGGGCGGCGTTCACCGCCACCACCGAGATCTCCCGCGACGAGTTCGCGATCGACTGGAACCAGTCGGTGCTGGCCGGCGTGCTCGCCGTCGGGCGGACGCTGCGGATCGACCTCGACGTGCAGGCCGCCCTGCAGGAGGCCCCGCACGCGTGATCGCCCCGCCCGGGAGATCCCGGACGGGGCGATCCCGGCCCGCCTGCCCCGTGCGAGCCGGTTGCACCCCGGGCGGCCCTGTGCACGACCGCCCGGGGCGGACCGGTCAGCTCAGGCCGGCGAGCGCCCCGAACACGGGCGCGGTCAGGTCGACCGGGGTCAGCAGGTCCTTCGGCAGCGGCGCCGCCGGGACGTCCTTGAGCAGGTACACAGGGGTGTTCCCACCCGGCCGGTCACCGGCGGACGGGTTCAGCTCGGCCGAGTCGCTCGGGGTCGCCTCGCCGTCGTAGTGCCAGACGGTGCCGTCGTAGTGGGCGTCTCCGTGGCCGTGGCCCTGGTGGCCCTCGTCGGCGTGCGCGAGCCCGCCGGCCAGGGTGGCCAGCGCCCCGGCGCCGGCGACGGCGGCCAGTGCGCGGGCGGTGGTGCGTGCGGTCATGGTGTGAACCTCTCTGGTGGGGGGAGCGTCCGGCCTGCTCAGCAGAGCGAGTCGACCGGCTTGGGGTTGGTCAGGCCGAACAGCGGCCGAAGCCGCAGCCCGACCCAGGTGCCGCCGAGTGCGACGACGGCCCAGATCCAGCCGTGCAGGCTGAACGAGGCGATGCCGGAGAAGTAGGCACCGATGTTGCAGCCGCCCGCGAGGCGCGCGCCGTAGCCCATCGCGATGCCGCCGAGGACGGCGCCGAGACCGAGCTTCCAGGGGATGCGCTTGTGCAGCACGAACGCGCCGCCCACCGCGGAGGCCACCAGCGCGCCGATCATGATGCCGACGTCGAGGTTGGAGATGCGGTCGGCGAGCACCGGCGCGGCCAGCGACCGGGCGTTCGCCGGGACCTGCCAGTAGGCCAGCCCCGCCATGTCGAACCCGACCGCCTGCAGGACCTTCGAGCCCCACAGCGCGAACGCCGAGGTCACACCCCACGGGGCGGCGGAGACGAACAGGACGGCCGCGTTGAGCACCGCGAGCACGAGCGCGCCGACCCACATCGGCCACGAGCCGCGCAGCACGCGTGCCGCACCGCGGGCCGACGGCGGCCGCTCGACCGGGGGCGGGGTGCGGCGCCGGGCGACGACCCAGGTCACCACGGTGATCCCCGCCGTGACCAGCAGCGTCACCGCGACCGCACCCGGGTAGCCGAGCAGCTGGGCCAGGTTGATGCTCGGACCCTGCGGGACGGTCTGCGTCCAGAAGGTGTGGGTGAACACCGCGAACATCGACCCGACGATGAACCCGAACAGCGTCAGCACGATCGCGGACTGCCCGCTGCCGACGGCGAACAGCGTCCCCGACGCGCACGACCCGCCGACCTGCATGCCGACGCCGAACAGGAAGGCGCCGACGACGAGCCCGATGCCGATCGGGTTGGTGAAGCCCCGCGGGTCCCCGGCGAGCGCGAACCCGGACGAGAGGATCACCGCGAACAGCACCGACGCCGTCGCCAGCATGAGCATGTGCGCGCGGATCGCGGCGCCCTGCCCGACGGCGACGAACTGCCGCCAGCCGGAGGTGAAGCCGAACCGGGAGTGGAACAGCGTGAAGCCCAGGGCCAGGCCGAGCGCGGCGGTGCCCACCATCGTCGCCGGGGCGACGGCGCCCACCCCGACGAGGAACAGCACCGCCAGGACCAGGCCGACCGCGACCACCGGCCACTGCGGCGGGGCGGCCTCGCGGTCCTGCGGGCCGTAGGCGGTGCGCCCGGCGGCGGGCAGCTCGCGCAGGGCACGGACCAGGGAGCCCGGCGACCGGCCGGGCGGATCCTTCGTGATCGACACGGGACTCTCCTCGTGGGTGGCGGTCAGGGGGTCGGGCCGGCGGGGGTGCCGGGACCGGTGTCGAGTGCGGAGCCGATCCGGACGACCGCGCCGCCCGGGAACCACGCCGCCTCGTTGGGCGACCCGTGGTGGCCGCCGTCGGTGTCGGCGGTCATGGGCACATCGACCGGTGCGGCGGCGTACAGCGACGGCACCGGGTCGGCGTAGGTCTCGCCGGACGTGGCGGCCCAGGCTCGCAGCCCGGACAGCGACGGCGCCGAGCCCGGGGCGACGGCGGCCAGCAGCCGCACGTAGCGCTGCGGGGCCGGCTCCTGCGGACCGAAATCCAGCGGGAGCAGGGTGCCCGGGCTCTGGCCGAGCACGCCGCCGGTCAGCAGCCAGGGTGCCAGGTAGGTCCCGCCGAGCGCGGTGGGCGTGGTGAGCGCCGCGCGGGCGGTGTCGCGCACCGTGGTGGCGGCGAGCTGCCAGCCCGAGACGACCAGCAGCGCGTCCTGGGGGCCCGCGGCCGGGCGGACGGGCAGCCCGGCGGCCGCGGCCTCGGCCCGCACGACGTCGGCGGCGGCCCGCGAGCGCGGCGACGCGTCGCCGGCGATCGCGAGGCCCGGCGCGCCCTGGCCGCCGAGCGCACGCACGGTGCCACGCAGGGCACCGGCGTCGGCCGGGTCGAGCACCTCGGACGGGCAGTTCCCGACGGTGGCGTCGCCACCGGCGACGATCCGGCCGACCGTGGCCGACAGGCACTCCGGGGCGTCGGGCCCGGTCGCGCCGGCCGGGGCGGTGCGCTCGGTGCCGACGTCGACCGGCACCGAGCGGGTCAGGCCACCCGCGGTGAGGGTGATCGACGAGGTCCCCGCGGGCAGGTCGACGAGGGCCCAGCCGCCGCGGACCTCCGTGCGGGCGGTGAACGGGACGACCCGGTCCCCCACCCGTACCGCGTACCCGGCGGGGGCGCCCGGGTCACCACCGTGCCCGGCGGGCATCCGTGCGTCCGGGCCGGTCACCTCGACCCCGCCGCCGGTGAGCTGCACCAGGTTGGGTCCGGGGCGCATCGGGGACACCGCCAGGGTCAGCGGGCCCGCACCGAGGTCGACCGAGCGCAGCAGCGCCTGGCCGGGGGTGGCCCCCGGGGCCGGGGCGGGCAGTGCGGCCGGCAGCGTCGCCGCACCGACCGCGGCGAGGGCGGCCAGCACGACCGGGGTGCGGAGACGGTCGCGCAGCTCGGCGGCACGCACCGCGTCGGAGCGGGTCCCGGCCGTCGCACGGCGGGTCACCCACGCCTGCACGGCGAGCAGGGCCGCGACCGCGGCCGGGGCCAGCACGGTGACCAGCACCGCCCGGCCGTAGCCGGTGCCGTGCAGGTCGGTGAGCGAGAACGGTCCGGCGAGGGCGACCCGGACCGCGGCGAGCACCACCCCGACCGTCCCCGCCGCGATGCCGACGATCCGCACCCGGGCGGCCCGCGGCGCCGGGTCGGTAGCGGTGGCCAGGTGCAGCGCGGCACCGGCGGCCAGGGCACCCGCGACCGCGTACCCGGCGTCGAGGACGAACCACGGCGCCGACGGGGTCCCGGCCAGCTGGATCGCCAGCAGGCCGGTCACCACCACCGCGGGGACGACGGCGAGCACCGGCCGCGGGCCGGCGAGCAGCGCGGGCACCGCCACCGTCGCCAGCAGGAGCAGCAGGGTCCAGCCGGAGATCCCGGCGCCGGACCGGGTCACCGCGGCAACCGCGGCGGAGACGGCGACGAGCGCCGCGACTCCCGCGACGACCCGCTCGGCGCGTCCTGGCGTATCGGCGAGGACACGCACCAGGCCGGATCCGGCCACCACGGCGAGCGCGGTGAGCAGGACCAGGCGCAGGGCCGTGTCCGCGAACGGCACGCCGTCGGAGGGTCCTGCGGCGAGGACCGCCGGGGCGGCCCCCGCCACTGCACGGAGCAGGGCGGGGGCGTCCCCGGCCGGGCCGGCGGGCAGGAGCCCGCCGGCCGGCACGAGTGTCGCGAACGACGTCGAGAACGACACGGACGTCATCAGTCCTTGATGTCCTCGTCCGCGGCGACGAACAGCATCGAGTGCGGCTTGGCATTGCCGAACGCACCGTGCGGCCAGTTCTCGCGGTTGAAGTTGACGCAGGTCTCACCGGTGTCCTCGTCCTTGAACGACTCGTCCAGGGACAGCGAGCCGTCCGGGGCGATGTCGGTCATGCAAAGGCGGTGGTCGCCGTCCAGCCCGGTGCGGGCCACGAAGTAGTTCGCGGTCGCGAGGCGCTTGGGCTGGTCGGTGTGGTGGTAGTAGCCGTCGTCACCGAGCTCCAGGTTGTCCAGCGCGCCCCAGTGCGGGCCGGCGCCGGTCTGGTCGGAGTTGATGCCGACGGTGCCCTTGATGGTCGGGCAGTCGGCCTCGGCGCCACCGGCTGTGGTCTCGGAGATCGTGTCGATCGAGCAGCTCGGGTTCGGTCCCGAGGCCAGCAGCTTCTCGATGTCGAGCGCGATGACGCCGCCCGCGGTGCCCTTGTCGTCCGGGCCCAGCGTGCCGGCCTTGCGGCCGATCGTGGCGTGGTAGAGCGTCTTGTCGTCGGCGCTGGTCTGGATCCAGCCACCGTTCGCGCTCGGGCCACCGTTCTCGCCCCCGACGCCCAGGTGCGGCGCGGCGGTCCCCAGGTCGAAGACCTCCTTCCACTCCGGGTTGTCGGCGGTGATGTCGGGCGTGTAGAAGATCGCGCCGCCCTGCATCGTCTGGGCGAAGGCGCCCTTGTGCTCCGGCCGGTTGGTGACCGTGGTCTCCATGACGGCGCGGTTCTCGTTGCGCAGCGGGTCGACGCCGTTGCTCCGCGGGCCGGTCGGCAGGTACTGCACCGACTTGACCTTCGGCTTGTTCAGGTCGGAGATGTCCCAGGTGCGCACCGTGGGCCGCCGCAGGTACGGCGACGGGTTCTTCACCGGGTCGAGGATGATCGTCCGCGGCTCGGCGTAGTCACTGGTGATCATGGTGTTCAGGTCCTCGCGGACCTGGATCCCGTGCGGGTTCGCGCAGGTGGGGTTGCCCAGGGCCGGCATGTTGAGGCACTGGGTCGGGTCCTCGGGCGTCTCCGTCGCGGCCGGGGCCTCGACGAGGTTGCGGCCCTCCTGGTCGAACCTGATGACCGAGCCCGGGGCGCCCGCGAAGCCGTTGCCGGTGCGGACCTCGCCGTTGGTGTAGCGGCACGGACCCGGGGCGACGGGGCCGCCCATGTAGGTGCCGTACGCGGTGCCGTCCTTGAGGACCCAGTAGGCGTCCGGGACCGACCCGCACAGCGTCTGCGACGGCAGCGAGATGCCCGAGAGCTTGACCTCCGGCAGCGCGGCGACGTCGAAGACGTAGGTCGCCGCGGTGAACAGGCCGCCCGCGTAGATCTTGTCGCCCTTGCGCCACGAGTACTGCATGTGGTGCGGCTCGTTCTCCACGAGCGGGCCGACGGTCGCGGTGTTGACGACCTTGCCGTAGTCCGGGGTGCCCTTGGTGACGTCGACGACGGCCAGGAAGTCCGGACCCGGCAGGGCGTCGCGGACCTTGTCGACCGGGTCGAGCAGCGACCCGGGCAGGTTGCGCACGTCCGCCACCGCGGTGTCGGCGATGTTCTCGTCGCCGGCCCAGACCAGGGCGTACTCCTTCTTGGGCCCGTCGGTGGACTGCTGACGGGCCTCCGGCGTGAGGTTGTTCTCGACCCAGTAGTTCTTGCCGTCGGCGCCGGTGACCTCGGACTTGACCTTGTCGATCGTTCCCTGGGCCGACGCGGGGATCGCGACGACCCCGGCGACGACGGCGGCGCTCGCGAGGGCGATCAGCCCCCGCCGCGCCCAGCGGGACTGCGGGAGCAGGCTCATTCGCCGGCCCCGCCGCTCAGGAACGTCGGGGTGATCTGCTTCGGCGCCTTCGACACGACGTCGACCAGCCCGGCGACGGGGACGCCCGCGGGGGCGAAGTCGCGCAGTTGCTGGATCGGCTGGTCGGAGTCGAACGCCTCGTAGGACGACTCGACCGGGGGCGCCGTCGGCGCCGGGTCGGGCTGGTCGTCGTCGGGGGCGCTGAGGATCGGACCGAGGTCGGGGACCAGGTCCGGGGTGGCCGCCTGGGCCGCGCCGGAGAGGCCGATCAGGGCGGTGCCGGCGAGTGCGGCGCCACCGGCGATCAGCCGGATCCGGGAGGCGGACCGTGCGCGGTGCTGAGGCACGACGTGTCTCCTTCTTTCGTGACGGGGAGCGGTTCGGGGCCGATGTGGACGTCCGTCGAGCGGCGGACCGCGGCACCGTCCGGTGTGGACGGTGTCGCGGGGCGCGGGCAGGCGCGGACGTGCGGTGGGCGTCGGACTCCGACCTCCCGGGCCGCCGGGAGGCGGGGCGGGAGGGTCCGCGCGGGGGCGCGGTGGTCGACCGGGAAATCGGGGTACTGGGGCGGTCCCGTGGCTACCGCGGCCGCGGTCCCCGTGGCGGGGACGGCGAGCGGCGGAGCGCGGGCGCGCCCCGGGAGCCGGGCGCGGTCAGGCGCCGGAACAGAGCGCGCTCGCCTGGCGGCGCAGGTCGACGTGACGCCGAACCGCGAACCGGGAGACGAGGTGCATGCGGACCAGTAAACAGACCCGTTCGGAGTAACCACACATCGGACCGGTCCACATCGTGAGATCGGGCCCGCAGCGCCCCCGAAACGGGCGCGGAGGGTGACCTGGACTACTCCGGACGGACCGGGACGACCCACTCCAGAGCATCGGAACGCGGCAGAACAGATCACCCGATCGTGTCAACGACGTCGGGAACCGGATCGCTCCACGCTGCTGACCTGCGACGACGTCGCCGCTGATGATCTTTCCGGGAAGAAGTCCGGACACCTGGTCGTCCGGTGGGGACCGTGGCGAGCCGGATCCGGCGTCCTGCCGCGGTCCGGGCGGTGGTCGCGACGGGTGAGGGGTCCGGTGCCGGATACGGCACCGGACCCCTCACCGGGGCCGATCACCCCAGGCCGAGCACCCGCACGGCGTTGTCCTTGAGGATCATCGGCCGGACCTCGGGCTTCATCTCGAGGGTCTCGAAGTCCGCGAGCCACCGGTCCGGGGTGATGACCGGGTAGTCCGAGCCGAACAGCACCTTGCGGCGCAGCATCGTGTTCGCCGCGCGCACCAGCTGCGGCGGGAAGTACTTCGGCGACCATCCCGACAGGTCGATGTACACGTTGGACTTGTGGGTGGCGATCGAGATCGCCTCGTCCTGCCAGGGCACCGACGGGTGGGCGAGCACCACGGTGAGGTCGGGGTGGTCGGCGGCGACGTCGTCGAGCAGCATCGGGTTCGAGTAGCGCAGCTTGATCCCGCGCCCGCCCGGCAGCCCGGCGCCGATCCCGGTCTGTCCGGTGTGGAACAGCGCGGGCACGCCGAGCTCGGCGATGGCGTCGTAGAGCGGGTAGAAGCGCATGTCGTTCGGCTCGAACGCCTGCAGGCTGGGGTGGAACTTGAAGCCGCGGACCCCGTGCTCGGTGACCAGGCGGCGGGCGCGGGCGACGGCGGCCTTGCCGGTGTGCGGGTCCACCGAGCCGAACGGGATCAGGACGTCGGCGTGCGCGGCGGCCGCGTCGGCGATCTCCTCGCTGGACAGCGGCGGGTGCCCGGTGCCCGACGGCGCGTCGACGGTGAACACCACCGCGGCGATCCGGCGTGCCCGGTAGTGCTCGGCGATCGCGTCGATCGTCGGGGTGCGGTCCTGGTCGGCCTTGAAGTACGCGGCCGACGCGTCGAGCAGCTCCTGGTCGAGAGCCAGACAGCCGTGGCCGTCCTGCTCGACGTGGACGTGCACGTCGATCGCGACGACGCCGGCGGGGTCGATGGGCATGCGGGGAACCTCCGTCAGGGGAGCTCGGTACGGGACTTGGCCTCGAGCAGCGCGGCGAGGACGGCGTCGCGGCGGGCGGCGAGCGCGGGGCCGTCGAGGTCGCCCAGCTCGGCGTGGACGCCGTCGACCAGGGTCGTGGCCAGCTCGGGGGTGAGCGTGACCTGTCCGAGGTCGCGCCACCACCGCTCGGTGGGCGGACCGAGGTGCTCCAGGATGTGCGCGAGCCCGCCGGGGCCGCCGGACAGGTGCTGGTTGGCGAACGGGCCGAGCACCGCCCAGCGCAGGCCGGGTCCGTGGGAGATGGCGGCGTCGACGTCGGCGACGGTCGCGACACCCCGCTCGACCAGCGAGTACGCCTCCTGCCACAGCGCGGCCTGCAGCCGGTTGGCCAGGTGGCCCGGCACCTCGGCCCGCAGCCGGACCGGTCGCTTGCCGAGCGCGGTGTAGAAGGCCGTCGCGGTGTCCACGGCGGCCTCCGCGGTCCGTTCGCCCGGGACGACCTCGACCAGCGGGATGACCTGGGGCGGGTGGAACGGGTGCCCGACGAGCACCCGCTCGGGGTGCCGGGCCGCGCCGCGGGCGATCGTCGTCGGCAGCAGGCCCGAGGAGCTGGAGGCGAGGACGACGCCGGGTGCGGCGGCCTCGTCGAGCTCGCCGAACAGGGTGTGCTTGAGGTCCTCGCGTTCGGGGCCGTTCTCCTGCACGAACCCGGCCGGCCCGGCGGCGGCACCGGCGCTGTCGGCGAACGTCAGGTTGCCGACCGGGAGCGGGCCGTCGTGGCCGGGGAACGGGCCGAGCGCGGCGAGGTCGGCGCGCAGCCGGTCCTCGGCACCCGGGGCGGGATCGAAGGCACGCACGTGCAGGCCGCGGGACAGGAACAGCGCCGTCCAGCCGACGCCGATCACCCCCGTCCCGACGACGGCGACGGTGCCGATCCCGGCCGCCCCGCCGGTGCCCTCGCCGGTGCCGGTGCCGGCGGGGTTCCCGGGCGCGCTCACGCCGGCGTCCCGGAGACGAGGCGGACGAACGCGTCGAGCGCGGTGGGGTCGGCGAGCACGTCGCGGGAGGCGACGTCGTCGACGGCCGCGCCGAGCAGGATCCGCTTCACGGGGACCTCCAGCTTCTTGCCGGTGCGGTTGCGCGGCACGACCGGCACCGCCTCGACCCGGTCCGGGACGTGGCGCGGGGTGAGCTCGCGCCGCAGCGCGGTGCGGATGCGGGCGACCAGGGCGTCGTCGAGGGGGGTGCCGGCGGCGGGCTGCACGAACAGCAGCAGCTCGCCGTTGCCGCCGGCGGGGTCCTCCAGGTGCACGACGAGCGAGTCCTCGACCTCGGGCAGCTCCTCCACGACGCGGTAGAACTCGGCAGTCCCCAACCGGACGCCGCCCCGGTTGAGGGTGGCGTCGGAGCGGCCGGCGACGACCGCGGAGCCGTCGGCGGAGAAGCGGACCCAGTCGCCGTGCCGCCACACCCCGGGCCAGGTGGCGAAGTAGGTGTCGCGGTAGCGGCTGCCGTCGTCGCCCCAGAAGCCGACCGGCATCGACGGCATGGGGGCCCGGATGACCAGCTCGCCGAGCTCGCCGACGACCGGGTGGCCCGCGTCGTCGAACGCGGCGGCGTCGACCCCGAGGCAGGGCCCGGAGATCTCGCCGGAGCGCACCGGCTGGAACGGACTCCCCTGCACGATGCCGGAGCAGACGTCGGTCCCGCCGCTGCCCACGTTGAGCAGCACGTCCGGCCCGAACTGCTCGGTCACCCAGCGGTAGCCCTCCGGCGGCAGCGGGCTCCCGGCGGCGCCGATCTGACGGACCGCGGACAGGTCGTGCTCGACGGCCGGGCGCAGCCCCGCGGCGCGCGAGGCCATGAGGAACCCGGGGCTCGCGCCCAGCAGCGTCGCGCCGGTCTCGGCGGCCAGGCGCCACTGCCAGCCGAGGTCGGGGTGGGCGGGGTTGCCGTCGATCAGCACGATCGACGCCTGCCGCAGCAGCCCGGAGACCAGCGCGTTCCACATCATCCAGGCGGTCGTGGAGTACCAGAGGATCCGGTCGCCGGGACCGAGGTCCCAGCTCAGGGCGTGGTTCTTGAGGTGCTCCAGGAGGATGCCGCCGTGGCCGTGCACGATCGCCTTGGGCAGCCCGGTGGTGCCGGAGGAGAACAGCACGCACAGCGGGTGGTCGAACGGGACCGGGTCCGCGCCCGGCTCCGGGTCGGCGGCCAGCAGTGCGTCCCAGGTCATGGCGTCGGGCACGGTGTGCGGCCCGTACGGCACGGCGACGACGTGGCGCACCCCGGGCAGCCCGGCGCGCAGGGCGGCGACCTCGTCGCGGCGGTCGACGTCGCGTCCGGCCCAGCCGTAGCCGCCGACGGTGAGCAGCACGACCGGATCGACCTGGCCGAACCGGTCGAGGACGCTGCGCGCGCCGAACTCGGGTGCGCAGCTGGTCCAGACCGCGCCGAGCGAGGCCGTCGCGAGGAACGCGACGACCGTCTCGGGCAGGTTCGGCAGGTAGGCGGCGACCCGGGCGCCGCGGCCGACACCGAGCCTGCGCAGCCCGGCGCGGGCGCGGGCGACCTGCTCGCGCAGCTCCGCCCAGGTCAGCTCGACCCGGTCGCGGGTCTGGGAGTACGCGACGACGGCGGTGCGGTCGTCGGGCCCGTCCAGGGCGTGCGCGGCGTAGTTCAGGGTCGCGCCGGGGAACCACTCGGCACCCGGCATCTCCCGGCGCCCGAGCACCGCCCGGGGCGGGGTGTCGAACCGCACCCCGAGGTGGGTCGCGACCGCCGACCAGAACGCCTCGGGCTCGGCCACCGACCAGCGGTGCAGCGCGGCGTAGTCGGGCAGGGCCAGGCCGTGCTCGCGCTCGACGGCGGTGACGAAGCGGCCGATCTGCGTGGTCTCCCGGACGTCGTCGGCGACGGGGCGCAACAGCTCGCTCACCGGCGCACCTTCCCACCGCGGCCGTCGAGGAAGGCCCGCATCCGCTCCTGGGCCTCGGCACTCGACGAGGCGACCGCAGCGACCAGCGACTCCATCATGAAGCCGTGGTCCGGGGACGCCTCGGCGATCCGCGGCAGCGCCTGGAGCACCGCGACGTTGGTGATCGCCGAGTTCCCGGCCACGGTGCGGGCCAGCTCGCAGGCGCGCGCCAGCCCCTCCCCCGGCCCGGCGCGGTAGTGCGACAGACCCAGCGCGTGCCCCTCGTCGGCGTCGAGGACGCGGCCGGTCAACATCATGTCGGTCATCCGGTGCACACCGATGAGCCGCGGCACCCGCACCGAGCCGCCGCCGCCGACGAACAGCCCGTGCTGGCCCTCGGGCAGTGCGTAGAACGTGGAGTCCTCGGCGACCCGCAGGTGGGTGGCCGAGGCCAGCTCCAGCCCGCCGCCGACGACGGCGCCCTTGAGCACCGAGACCACCGGCAGCCGTCCCTCGGCGAGCCGGGCGAACGCGCGGTGCCACATCCGGGAGTGCTCCATCGCCGCGACGACGTCGCGGACGCCGAGCTCGGACAGGTCCAGCCCGGCGCAGAAGTGGTCCCCCTCGGCGTCGAGGACGACGGCGCGCACCCCCTCGGGCGGGCGGGCGAAGAAGTCCTCGATGCCGAGCACGGTCGCGTCGTCGAGGGCGTTGCGCTTGCGCGGCCGGGACAGGCGCAGCACGGCGACCTCGTCGTGCCGCTCCACCGTCAGCGACTCCGGGAGTCCCATCACGACACCTCTTCCCCGGCGGCCGCGGCCGCACGCAGGTCGACGCGCCGGACCTTGCCGGACGCGTTGCGGGGCAGCTCCTCGACGAACCGCACGTACTTCGGGACCTTGTACCGGGCCAGCCGACCGGCGAGCAGTGCGCGCACGGCGTCGGCGTCGAGGTCGGCGCCGGGGCGCAGCTGCACCCAGGCCGCGCCGACCTCGCCCCAGCGCTGGTCGGGGACCCCGACGACGGCGCAGTCGGCGATGTCGGGGTGGGTGACGGCGACGGCCTCGACCTCGGCCGGGTACACGTTCTCGCCGCCGGAGATGATCATGTCCTTGACCCGGTCGACGGCGAACGCCCAGCCCTCGTCGCCGGCCCGGAGCACGTCACCGGTGCGGAACCACTCCCCCCGCCGCGACGCCGCGGTCTCGGCCGGACGGTTCCAGTAGCCCGGGCTGACGTGCGGCCCGCGGACCAGCAGCTCGCCGGGCTCCTCGTCGAGGGGGACGAGCTCGCCGTCGCGCTCGACGGCGACGTCGGTGAAGAAGTGCGGCACCCCGACCGAGGTCGGTGGGTGCGCGGCCGTCCCCTCGCGGGTCGCCATGTGCACCCCGGGCGAGGCCTCGGTCATCCCGTAGCCCTGCTGCAGCGCGACGCCGCGCTCCAGCCAGGCCCGCGCGACCCGCTCCTGCACCGGGGAGCCGCCGTAGACCACCGTGCGCAGCGACGACAGGTCGGTCCGCTCCCACGCCGGGGACTCGCACAGCATCTGCAGCATCGTCGGGACGGCGGCGAAGCTGGTGATCCGGGCGACGGCGATCCGGTCGAGGACCGCCACCGGGTCGAACCGGGCGACGAGCTCGACGCTGCCGCCCTTGAACAGCGTGGGCAGCGTGACCTGGGAGAGCCCGACGCAGTGGAACAGCGGCGAGATGCACAGCGTGCGCTCGTCGGAGCAGACGTCGACGTGGGCGAGCTGGTTGACCGTGTTCCAGGTCAGGTTCCCGTGGGTCAGCACGGCCGCCTTCGGACGGCCGGTGGTGCCGGAGGTGTAGAGCAGCACGGCCGGGTCGTCGAGACCGGCACCGGCGTCGTCGCGGGCGGGCCCGCGGGCCAGGTCCTCGACGCCGCGGACGACCGGGATCCGCGGGGCGGTCGCGGCGACGAGGTCGTCGGCGTCGGGGCCGTGCACGAGCAGCGTCGCGCCGCAGTCGTCGAGCATGTAGCCGATCTCGGCGGGGGCCAGGCGGAAGTTCAGCGGGACCGCGACCGCGCCGAGCCGCCAGGCGGCGAAGCAGGTCTCCAGGGTGGCGACGGCGTTCACCCCGAGCCAGGCGACTCGGTCCCCCCGGCCGACCCCCCGCTCCGCCAGGCCGCCCGCGATCCGGGCGGCGCGCTCGGCCAGCTCGGCGTGGTCGACCGCCCGGTGCCCGTCGGACAGGGCCGGGGCGTGCGGGCTGATCCGCGCCCGGCGGGCGGGCCAGGTGCCCAGCCCGAGGCCGGGACCGGTGATCGGGCTCATGGGGCTCCCTCGCTCCTTGATATCAATCAAGTTGATAGCAAGGTCCTTGCCATGAGGTCAAGCGTCGCCGTCCGGCGGGATCGGGTCGCGACCGACCAGGGCGGCCAGGCACCGTTCGAGGGCGTCGGCGAACACCTCGGCCTGGTCGGGCTCCAGCGCGCCGAGCATCCGGCGCTCGACGACCCCGGCCGCGGAGTGGCAGTCGGCCAGCACCTCGTCCCCGTGGGCGGTGAGCCAGACCTGCAGGACCCGGCGATTGTCCGGCGCCGCGCGGCGCTCGACGAGCCCGTCGCGCTCCATCGCGGCCACGAGCTGCTGCATCGCCTGCGGGGTCACGAAGTGCCGCCGGGCGAGCTGGGCCGAGGAGAGCCCGCCGCGACGCTCCAGCACGCTGAGCGCCGTGTACTGGGCCAGCGTGACCCGCAGCGGGCGCAGCGCCTCCTCCATCCGCGCCCGCTCGGCCATCTCCAGGCGTTTGACCAGGTAGGTCAGTCGCTGTCCGCGCGTCCCCGTCGGTACCGGCACCGCATCCGTCACGTGCGCGATCCTAACGACCCTGGCGTGAATGACAAGCTACTTGCTATAAAGCTGCTTTCCATCTCACCGAAGGCAGGGAGCTGCGATGACGCACCCCCGGTTCTCCCCGACCCAGCGCCGACGCGCGGTCCTGTCGAGCTACCTCGGCAGCCTGATCGAGTACTACGACTTCCTGCTGTACGCGACGGCCTCGGCCGTGGTGTTCAACCGGGTCTTCTTCTCCGACCTCGACCCGCTCGTCGGCACCGTCGCCGCGTTCGGGACGCTCGCCACCGGCTACCTGGCCCGCCCGCTGGGCGGGATCGTGTTCGGCCACTTCGGCGACCGCGTCGGGCGCAAGAAGATGCTGGTCATCAGCATGGTGCTGATGGGTGTGGCGAGCACCCTGATCGGGGTGCTGCCCACGTACGCGCAGGTCGGCGCGCTGGCCCCGGTGCTGCTGATCGTGCTGCGGGTCGTGCAGGGCGTCGCGGCCGGCGGGGAGTGGGGCGGCGCGGTCCTGATGTCGGCCGAGCACGCGTCGTCGCGACGGGGGCTGTGGGCCAGCTTCACCAACGCCGGTGCGCCGAGCGGCATGGTGCTCTCGACGCTGGTGCTGGCGCTGTCGGCGTCGCTGACCGGGGACGCGTTCCTCACCTGGGGCTGGCGGATCCCGTTCCTGCTGAGCGTGGTGCTGCTGGGCATCGGGCTGTTCGTGCGGCTGTCGGTCACCGAGACCCCGGTGTTCGCCGCGTCCGCCGCCGCCCGGCCGACGGCGCCGCGCCGGGCGCCGCTGCTGGAGGTGCTGTCCCGCCCGCGCAACCTGCTGCTCGCCGTCGGCGTGGGGTTCGGAGCCTTCGTCGCGCAGGGGACGCTGACCACCTTCCTCATCTCCTACGCCGTGCGCGCCGGGTTCGAGCGTCAGACCGTGCTCAACGCGCTCACCCTGTCCTCGGTGGTCGCGATCGTCGGCATCATCGGGTTCTCCGCACTGTCGGACCGGGTCGGACGCCGACCGGTCGTCCTGGGTGGGGCGGTCGCGACCGGGCTGTGGTGCGTCGCGATCTTCCCCATGATCGACACCGGCTCGGCGGTGCTGCTCACCCTGGCCGTGGTGGTCGGACAGGGCGTGACGCACGCGGCCTGGTTCGGGCCGACCGCGGCCCTGTACTCGGAGATGTTCTCCACCGGCTCGCGCTACACGGGGGCCTCGCTGGGCTACCAGATCTCCGGGATGGGCGCGGGGCTGTCGCCGGTGCTGTTCGCGTCGCTGCAGGCCGCCGGCTTCGGCACCGGGGTGCTGTCGGCGGTGATCGGGCTGCTCGCGCTGGTCTCGGTCGGGTCGGTGCTCGCGCTGCGCGAGACCGCCCGCGACGGTCTGACGGGCCCGGACGTCCCCGCAGCCGCGGGGACCACCGAGGGCGCCGCCACCCGCTGACCGCCGGCCCGCGCCGGTGTCCGCCCGCGGTCACGGCCCGGGTGTTCAGCGGCGCGGCGGCCCGGCCGTCTCAGACCCGGGCGTCCTGCGGGTCCGACGCCGGGGCGGGCAGCCGGGACGCGACGACCGCGACGACCACCGTCACCAGGGACACGACCGCCGCGACCAGGAACGCCGCGTGCACCCCGGCCGCGTCGACACCGGCGCCGGCCGAGGCCAGCGTCATCACGGTGATGAACAGCGCCGTCCCCGCCGCGCCCGCGACCTGCTGGAGCGTGGTGAGGATGGCGCTGCCGTGCGAGTACAGCTCGCCCGGCAGCGATCCCAGCGAGTCGGTCATCAGCGGCGTGAACATCAGCGCCAGCGCCGCGGACAGGCCCACGTGCAGCACCACGACCAGCCAGAGCGGCGTCGTCGCGGCGAGGGTGGTGAACCCCCACATCACGACCGCGAGCAGCACAGCGCCGGGCAGCACCAGCGGACGGGCGCCGAACCGGTCGTAGGCGCGGCCGACGAACGGACCCAGCAGCCCCATCACCAGCCCGCCCGGCAGCACCACCAGGCCCGCGACGAACGCGCTGTCACCCAGCACGTCCTGGATGTAGAGCGGCAGCAGGATGATCGCGCCGAACAGCGACATGAACCCGGTCGCGACGAGCACCAGCGACAACGTGTACCGGCGGACCGCGAACGGGCGCAGGTCCAGCAGCGGGGCCGTACCGGTGCCGCGCTGCAGCCGGACCTGGCGGTGCACGAACACCGCGAGCGCCACCGCGCCGAGCACCAGCGGCACCCACGGCGGCACCGCGGTGTGCGCGCCCCCGGCGGCGGACTCGCCGATCGCGGACAGCCCGTAGACGATCCCGGCGAACGCGACGGCCGAGATCAGGACCGAGGCGACGTCGAGCGGGGCCCGCGTCGTCTCCGCCTCGACCCGCAGCCGCAGCGCACCCGCGACCAGTGCGACCAGTGCGATCGGCAGCACGATCCAGAACATCCAGCGCCAGCCCAGCGCGGAGAGGATCACCCCGGACAACGTCGGGCCGACCGCGGGCGCCACCGCGATGACGATCGAGATCGTGCCCATCGTCTGCCCGCGGCGGCTCGCCGGGACCAGGCGCAGGATCGTCGTCATGAGCAGCGGGACCATCACCGCGGTGCCGGTGGCCTGCACGACCCGCCCGGCCAGCAGGAACCCGAACGCGGGCGCGACCGCGCACAGCAGGGTCCCGACGCTGAACAGACCCATCGAGGCGAGGTAGACCGACCGCGGCGGGAACCGCCCCAGCAGGTACCCCGTGATCGGGATGACCACCGCCATCGTCAGCAGGAACCCGCTGGTCAGCCACTGCGCGGTCGCCGGGGTGACGCGCAGGTCGGCGATCAGGGCGGGCAGCGCCACGCTCATGATCGTCTCGTTCAGGATCATCACGAACGCCGAGCCGACGAGCAGCCCGATGATCAGCAGGGCTCCGGCGGGCAGCCGCTCGGTGTCGCGGTCGGGGGCCGGCTCGGTGGTCACAACGTGCTCCTCGTGGACGGGACGGACGCGCCACCCACGGCGCCGACGGCACGGCGCCGGCACCCGTCGCGGCCGGGCGACGGGGTGGCGGTGTGGGAGTGGACCACGGCCGGGCGGGCGATGGCGAACCGTTTCCGCCCGGCGCCGGGGGGACAATGGCGCCATGTCCACCTACGACGTCGTCGTGGTCGGGGCGGGTCCCGCCGGCTGCGCCGCGGCGCTCAACGTGTTGCGGCTGCGGCCGTCGGCGTCGGTGCTCCTGCTCGACGCGGCGGCCTTCCCCCGCGACAAGACCTGCGGAGACGGCGTCGCGGCCGAGGTGTTCGACCTGCTCGACGAGCTGGGCGCCACCGGGGTCCGCACGCTCGGCGTCGCGGCGCCGCGACTGCGCCTGCGCACCCCGGCGGGCCGGGTCGTGCACCGCACCGCGCGCCGGCCGAACCGGGTGGTCCCGCGCCGGGAGCTGGACGCGGCGCTGGTCGACGCGGCCGTCGCCGCCGGGGCGCAGCTGCGCCGCCACCGGGTCCGCACCGTCGTCCCCCGCGGGGACCGGGTGCTGGTCGACGACGTCGCCGCCCGGGTCGTGATCGGCGCCGACGGGGCGAACTCGGTGGTCCGCCGCGCACTCGGCGCGCCGGCCGTGCCGCCGTGGTCGACGGCGGTGGCGATCCGCGGGTACGCCCCGGTGGCCGCCGAGCCGGGGACGCTGTCGATCGAGTACGCCGGCGGCGCCGTCCCGGCCTACGCCTGGTCGTTCCCGATCGCGAGCGGCGGCGCCAACGTCGGCTACGGCGTGTTCGACGAGCGCGGCGCCGGGAACCGGGCGTCGCTGCTGGAGCGGCTGGCCGCTCTGCTGCCCGGCCAGGAACCCGACCCGGCCACGCTGCGCGCGCACCACCTCCCACTGTCGACCGCGCCCCGGTTCCAGCCCGACGGACGGGTGCTGCTGACCGGTGACGCCGCGGCGAAGGTGAACCCGCTGACCGGCGAGGGGATCTTCGACGCCGTCGCCTCCGGGATCCTCGCCGGGCGCAGCGCGCTGCGCGGTGACGACGCGGGCGCCGCCCACCGCGCCGCCATGGAGCAGACCTTCGCCCGGCACCACCGCCACGTCGGTGCGCTCGCCCGGCTGGCGGCCCGCCCCGCGTTCCTCGACGCCGCGATCGGCGCCGCCGCACGGCACCAGCGGGTGTTCGACTGCGCGGTGGGGCTGGGGCTGGCGCGGGGCACGGTGTCCCCCGCCGCGCTCGCGGTCGTCGCCGCGCACCTGCCGGCCGCCGCGCTCGGCGCCGTGGTCCGGCGCCGGGCAGCCGCCCGCTCGGGCGTGTGAGCCGGTCCCGTCCCAGGAGCCGCCGCGGCCGGGCTCCGGTAGACAGGACGGCATGGAACAGGTTGTGCTGCTGGACGACGACGGCAACCCGGTCGGCGTCGCGGACAAGGCCACCGTGCACGGTGCAAGCACCCCGCGGCACCTGGCGTTCTCCTGCTACGGCGTCGACGACGCCGGCCGGCTGCTGGTGACCCGGCGCGCCCGCACCAAGACCGCCTTCCCCCTGGTCTGGACCAACACCTGCTGCGGCCATCCCGCACCCGGTGAGGACATGGCCGACGCGGTGCACCGCAGGCTGGCCGACGAGCTGGGCGTCCGCGCGACCGAGTTGCGGATGGTGCTGCCGGACTTCAGCTACCGCGCGTCGCAGGACGGGATCGAGGAGAACGAGCTCTGCCCGGTGTTCGTCGCCCGGATCACCGGTGAGCCCGAGCCGCGCCCCGACGAGGTCGAGGACCTGGCCTGGTGGAGCTGGTCGCGCTTCCGCGCCGCCGCCGACGACCCGGACTCCGGGCTGTCGCCGTGGGCCCGGCTGCAGGCCCCGCTGCTCGACGCGCTGGCCGACCCGCTGCTGGTCGGCGCCCGGAGCTGAGCCCGGGGCTGGTGGAATGGGCAGGTGGTCCCCGAGCCGTCCTCCGCGCTGTCCCACGACCTGTCCGGCGCGCTGGCCGCCGCCCTCGACGACGCACTCGACCGCGTCCCCGCCGCCCGGCTCGCGCCGGTGGTCGAGCGGCTGATCCGCGACTACCGCAGCGGCACGGTGCCCACCGCGCCGATCCTGCGCACCGACGACGACGCAGCCGCCTACGCCGCGTACCGGATGCCCGCCACGCACGCGGCGGTCCTCGACGTGCTGGAGCGGGCGGCCGCGCGGGTGCCCGAGCCGGTGTCGCTGCTCGACCTCGGCGGCGGGACCGGCGCCGCGGTGTGGGCGGCGGCACAGGTGTGGCCGTCGCTGGAGCGGGCCACGGTGCTGGAGGCCGCCACGCCGGCCCGGGCGCTGGGCCGCAGGCTCTCCTCCGGTGCGCCGTCGGCGCTGCTGCGGGCGGCCCGCTGGGAGGCCGCGGTGCTCGGCACCGCCCCGGTGCTGCCCGAGACCGACCTGCTGACCGCCTGCTACCTGCTCGGTGAGCTGCCGGTACCGGTGCGCGAGGCCGTCGTCGACGCCGCCGCCCGGGCCGCGCGGGTCGTCGTGCTCGTCGAACCGGGGACGCCGGCCGGGCACGCGCGCATCCTCGACGCCCGCGCCCGCCTGCTCGCCGCGGGCCTCACCGTCGCCGCGCCCTGCCCGCACGACGGGGCCTGCCCGGTGACCGGCGACGACTGGTGCCACTTCGCCGTCCGCGTCGGACGCAGCTCGCGGCACCGGGCGCTGAAGGCCGGCTCGCTGGGGCACGAGGACGAGAAGTTCTCCTACGTCGTCGGCGTGCGTGACGACGACGACGGGAGCGTCGGCCGGGCCCCGGGCCGCGTTGTCCGGCACCCGCAGACCCGCAAGGGTCTGGTGACGCTGCGTGTCTGCGAGGCGGACGGGACGCTGCGGGACACCCCCGTCCCGCGCAGTCGTCGGGAGCTGTTCCGGCACGCCCGTGACACGGCGTGGGGCGACGCCTGGCCACCCGAGTGAGCCTCGCAGGTTGCTCGCAAGTGGTGGAGGCGAACGTCACAGACGGAACGCGCCGAGGAACGTTGTGAATCCGTAACACGGACCGGCATCGTGGGCGACTGACCGGGCGAGACGGCCATCAGGTGGGCCGCGAGCAGCAGCATTCTCACAGATCGAGCACGACCATGAACGACTTCGTCGCCGGCGCTCCCGCCGACCGCCTGCCCACCCTCGTCCGCACACGTACCGGGTACCGCGTGTACGACCCGGCCCTGATCGCCGGCACCGACTACGTCGTCGACGACGCGGGCGACCTCGTCTACACCCGGCTCCCGGCCGGCGCGCTGACCGGCACCGCCGTCGTCGCGGCCGTCGTGGTGGCCCTCACCGTGGGCGAGAACAGCTGGTCCCGGTCGGCGCTCGCGTTCCTCGTCTGCCTGCCCCTCGCGCTCGGGCTGGTGATCGGGGTGCTGTCGATCATCCACGCGGTCACCGACCCGGTCCGGGCCTACCGTGCCCGCACCGGGCACACCCGCTTCGCCCGCGACATCACCGAGTCCGACGCCGCCTCCTGGCAGCTCTGCGCGCGGGCCGAGCGGCTCGCGGCGACGCCGTCGTGGCAGGCGGGCCGGATCGACCCGTCCCGCAGCCTCGGTGTCCTGCTGTGGACCGCCGTCGCCGGTGGGGAGGCCTGGGCCGCCGAGGCACTGACCCAGCTGGCCGAGCCGGCGACGGGCCCGGACCTCACTTCGGTCTGAGCACTCCCCCGGGACCGTCAGACCGCGTAGCGGGCGACCGGGAGCAGGGCGTCGGCGTCGCGACGGTCGGCGTCGGTCGCGACGCAGGCCCGCAGCGACCGCTGCAGCGCGTCGGAGTCGAGACCGGTGCCGATCAGGACCAGGGTGGTGCGCCGGGGCTCGTCGACGTCCCACCGGGTCCGGTGGAACCGCACGTACCGGCCGACGGTGTGGAGGTCCCAGCGTTCCCGGGCCGGGGCGGCGGCGAAGCGCACCGAGCCCTTGATCCGGTACAGCCCGGACGGCCGGGCGTCGAGCAGGTCCTGCAGGCGGGCGGCGTCGAGCGGTTCGTCGCTGAGGAACGTCAGGCTCTGGTAGCCGGCGTGCAGGTGCTGGGCGTGCGGCTCGTCGACGCGCTCGCCGAGCATCAGCTGCCGTCCCGGCACGATCTCGATGTCGAACAGCAGCGCCGGGTCCACCGCGCCGTCGCGGACCGGGACGATCGGCGCCCGCGGGTTCGCCTCGCGGCACCGCCTGCGGACCCGCCAGAGCGGCCCAGGCCCCACCCTGTCGATCTTGTTCAGGACGACGAGGTCGGCCATCGCGACGTGCTTGTCGAGCTGGGGGTGACGGCGCCGCGAGGTCTCGAACTCCGCGGCGTCGACGACCACGACGAGCCCGCCGAAGCTCAGGTGCTGGCCGAGTGCGGCGAGCACGAGCTGGACCAGGGTCCCGGGCTCGGCGATGCCGCTGGCCTCGATGACGACGACGTCGATCTCGTCGCGGCGACGGGTCAGCGTCTCCAGCACCGAGGAGACGCCACCCTCGCCGACCTCGCAGCACAGGCAGCCGTTGCCGAGCCCGACGACGTCGCCGGCCTGTCCGGCCACACGCATCGCATCGATGCCGACCGACCCGAAGTCGTTGACGACCACGCCGATCCGCGCGTCCCCGCCCGCGGCGAGGAGGTGGTTCAGCAGCGTCGTCTTGCCGGCTCCGAGGAATCCGGCCAGCACCACGACCGGGATCTTCCGGGGCATCCGTTATGCCTACCACGAGAGTGTCGACGCACCGTGACGCGGGCGTGACCCGTCACGGACCCCACCGGGACCCCCGATCGGACCACTACAGTGCCGCCATGCCCGACACAGCCGCCGGACGCCCGCGACGCGGAGTGATCGCCGTCGCCGGAGAAGCACTCGTCGACATCGTCCCCGCGCCGACGCAGGCGGACCGCACACCCGCCGAGCAGTACTGGCAGTTCGCGCCCGGTGGCAGCCCGGCGAACGTCGCGGTCGGACTGTCCCGCCTCGACGTGCCGGCCCGGATGCTGGCCCGCCTCGCCGACGACCTGCTGGGGCGCAAGCTGCGCGCCCACCTCGCCGACAACGGGGTCGACCTGTCGCACTCGGTCGAGGCGGCCGAGCCATCGTCGCTGGCGATCGTGGAGCTGGCCGCCGACGGGCAGGCGTCCTACGACTTCCGGATCGCGGGCACCGCGGACTGGCAGTGGACCGACGACGAGCTCGCCGGTGCCCTCGACGACGGCCCGACCGGCCCCGTCGTCGCCGTCCACTCGGGATCGCTGGCGCTGACCACCGCGCCCGGCCACGACGCGCTGCGCGAGCTGCTCGCCTCCGCCGTGGACACCGCGACGGTCAGCTACGACCCGAACTTCCGGCCGATGCTGATGGGCTCACCGGAGGAGGTCCTGCCCGGCGTGCACGAGCTGCTGGGCGTGGCCGACGTGGTGAAGGTCAGCGAGGAGGACCTGGCCTGGCTGCACCCGGGCCGCAAGCCCGGCGACGTCGTCGGCGAGTGGCTCGAGCTGGGCCCGGCGGTCGTCGTGGTCACCCTCGGGGCGGACGGGGTGCTGGCCGGGACGTCGTCGGGGCTGCACCTGGTGCTGCCCGGCCGCACCGTCGAGGTCGTCGACACGGTGGGGGCCGGGGACAGCTTCTCCGCCGCGCTGCTCGCCGGACTGCACCGACGCGGGCTGCTCGGCGCGACCGCCCGCGACGACCTCTACCGCATCGACCGGCCGACGCTGGAGGCCGTGCTGACCGAGGCCGTCGCGGCGTCGGCGATCACCTGTTCGCGGCACGGCGCGAACCCGCCCACCCGGGCGGAACTCGACGCCGCTATCTGACGCGGCGGTCCGGCCTCAGCGCTGCTCGCGGGCGAGCATCGCGGTCTGCGCCTGCTGTTCGGGCCCGGACAGCTCGCGCGGCCTCCGGCCCGGGAAGTCGCGGGGCTGCCCGGTCGCGGCCGAGCCGGGCGGCAGACTCAGCGTGGCCGCGCTGCTCTGCGGCAGCGCCCACTGCCGGGCCCAGTCCATGTGCATGGCGGTCGGGCCGCCGGCGTTGCCGAAGTAGTCGAGCTGCATGGTCATGTTCATCGGGCGGGGCGGGAACTGGTCGGTGTCGGTGTTGGAGTACCACTCCTTCCCGTTCACGTACCCGGTGATCTTCTCCGGGGTCCACTCCAGCGCGTAGGCCGACCACTGCGTCGAGTCGTGCTCCACCGACCCGTAGTCCTGGTCGTTGTCGGGTCCGTAGTGCAGGAAGAAGCTGGTCTTCTGGCGGGAGTCGTCCATGATCTCCATCCAGTCGATCTCGCCGCCCACCGGGAAGTCCTCGGCGACCGGCCAGAGCAGCAGCAGCGCGTTGATCCCGCCCTGTCCCTCGTCCGACTTCACGCAGGCCTCCCACCGGCCGTAGCGCTGGCCGGGGTGCCAGCTGACGGCGCCGGTGTTGCCGTCCGCGTCGGCGGAGATGCTCATCGCCCCGTCGGCGACGGTGACCGCCTCCGGGGTGCGGGTGCCCTTCTTGTTGTGGCCGGGCTCGGGACCGTAGGGATGCCAGTCCGGCGGGACCGTGGTCCCGTCGAAGTCGGACTCGCGGGTGGGGGCGCCCCAGCCGAGCTTCTGCGCCGCGGTCTCGGTGCAGTGCGACGACGCCGGGGGTGCCGCGGGGTCGGCGACGGTCCGGGTCACGGCGCTCGCCGGAGCGGCGGGTGCCGCCGACGCCGTCGACGCCCCGGCCGTGGTGACCGCCGAGAGCGCGAGCGTCGCGGCCAGCATCGCCACCGTCGTCCTGGTCCTGGTCCGCACCGTGGATCACTCCTGTCACTCGGTCACCTGCAGCCCCATCTCACGTGCGGTGGGTGAGGAGCACCAGTCGAACCACCCGTCCGAGGAGCGCGCGCACGGGTGGGATGCGGTCGCCCGCGTACGGACGGTGATCCTCCTGCGAGCACCGGTGACGTCGGGTGACCGGCCGGTGTGCGACGGCGGGTGTGGCACCCGTGCGTCCGCCTGCCACAGTGGCGGCGTGACACGTCCCGACCTCGCCGTCGCGCTGGACCTCGCCCCGCACCCGGAGGGCGGCTGGTACCGGCGGACCTGGACCTCGCCGGTCGCCGTCGGGACCCCGTACGGTCCGCGTCCCTCGGCGACGGCGATCCTCTACCTGTTCGACGCCCCCGGCCGCTGGCACCGCGTCCGGTCCACCGAGCTGTGGTGCCGGCACTCGGGCCCGGAGGCCGACCTGGTCCTCGGTGGCGACGGGCCGGACCCCGTCCCCGCGGCCCGGTTGCGGCTCGGGCCGGGAAGCCCGCAGCAGGAGGTCCCGGCCGGGGTGTGGCAGCGGGCGGAGCCGGTCGGGCCGGGGCCGGTCCTGGTCAGCTGCGTCGTCTCCCCCGGCTTCGACGTCGCCGACTTCGAGCTGCGCTGAGGGGACGGGCTCAGCGGCGCAGCAGGCCGGCCCGGTCGCGGGTGTTGCGGATCCGCTCCGGGTCCACCCCGCAGGCGACGGCGCGGGCGCAGCCGTGGTCGAGCCAGTCGAGCTGCCCGGGGGCGTGCGCGTCGGTGTCGATCGTGAACTCGCACCCCGCCTCGACGGCCAGGCGCAGCAGCCGCTTCGGCGGGTCCAGGCGTTCCGGCCGGGAGTTGATCTCGACCGCGACCCCGTTCGCGGCGCAGGCGGCGAACACCGCGGGCGCGTCGAACTCCGACTCCGGGCGCTTCCGGCGGCCGGTGACCATCCGCCCGGTGCAGTGCCCGAGCACGTCGACGTGCGGGTTCGCGACGGCGGTGAGCATCCGCTCGGTCATCTCGTCGCGGGGCATCCGCAGCTTCGAGTGCACGCTGGCCACCACCACGTCGAGCGAGGCGAGCAGGTCCTCGGACTGGTCGAGGGCGCCGTCGTCGAGGATGTCCACCTCGATGCCGGTGAGCACCCGGAAGTCCGACCCGGACGCGGCGATCCGCTCGTCGAGCTCCGCGATCTGCTCGACCTGGCGGCGCAGCCGGTCCGCCGACAGCCCGTTGGCGACGGTCAGGCGCGGCGAGTGGTCGGTGATCACGAGGTAGTCGTGGCCCAGCCCGATCGCGGTCTCGGCCATCTCGGCGAGCGGGGAGCCGCCGTCGGAGGCGTCGGTGTGGCTGTGGCAGTCCCCGCGCAGGGACTCCCGCAGCCGCAGCGCCGCCTCCGCCAGGGGATCCCGGTGGCGTCGGCGCGGGCGACGGCGTCCTCCAGCCGTCGCAGGTAGACCGGCTCCTCCCCGGCGACCGACTCCCCCACGCAGCGCGCGGTCACCTCGCCGACGCCCTTGAGGTCGGTCAGGCCGCCCGCGGCGTGCAGCCGGGCCAGCTCCTCGGCGCTGCGGCCGCGCAGGGCGGCGGCCGCGGTGCGGAACGCGCGGACCCGGTAGGTCGACTCCTGCGCGCGTTCGAGCAGGAACGCGATCCGGCGCAGGTCGGCGACGGCGTCTCTCACGCCGCGCAGGCTAGCGGCGCATCCACCGGCGGGCGCGCCGCGTCCACGCCGTCTCCCACACCGTGGGCAGCCTGCGCTCGAGGTCGAGCATGGTCGCGGTGTCCCGGCCGTGCAGCACACCGAAGGTGAACCCGTTGCCGTGCTCCGCACCGGCGCGGGCCCCGAGGGTCCGCAGGGTCTCGCGGGAGACGACGGCGTCCTGGTGCTCGCCGAGCACGTCGGAGACCTTCTTGAGCCGCTTCGCGAACGCCCGCGCCTCCTTCCCGACACTGGGCCGGGCGACCTCGGTGACGTAGCGGAGCTGCTTGCCGGTCTTGCGAGCGTCGTGCAGCGACTCGGGGGCGACGTGGCCGGCGTCGAGGTCGGCCAGCGCCCGCTCCATCCGCCGCTCCAGCTTGCGGGCCGTGCGCCCCACCATCGCCGGGACGACCGTCGCGGCGGGCCTGCGGGCCCGGCGCGACAACGGCGGGTCGGCGAGCAGCCGGCGCAGGGCGCCCTGCAGCGCGGCGTAGCGCTCGCCGTCGACGACCTCCAGCACGGCGGCCCCGGTCTCGGCGCGGGTGCGGGCGAAGTGCCGGGTGACCGCGGCCTGCACCGGGCCCAGCAGCAGCTCGGGCTCCAGCGCGGCCAGCCGGGCGGTCAGGCGCTCCTCCTGCACCTCGGCGTCGCGCTCCCCGGCCAGCGCCCGGCCGAGCCAGCGCAGCTCGCCGACGAGGTGCCCGACCCGCGGCCCCTCCAGGAGCCCGCCGAAGGTGCGCAGCGCGCTGCGGAGCCGGCGGGCGGCGATGCGCATCTGGTGGACGGCGTCGGGCCGGTCGGCGCGCAGGTCGGCCTCGCGGGCGGCCAGGGTGTCGACCTGGTCGCCGAGGTAGCGCAGGAGCAGTGCCCCGGCGCTGCCCTTCCGGCCGGTGCGGCGCGGCGGTTCTGCGGGCGCGGCGGCGGCGAGCAGCGCGGCGAGCCGGGCGTGCGCGCCGCGTGGGGCACGCACGAGTCCGGTGTCACGCAGCGCCTCGTCCAGCTGCCGGAGCCCGGCGGTGTCGGCCGCCCCCGGCTCCACGACGGCCTCGGTCCAGCTCTCGACGGTCGCGACCTCCCCGAGCAGCGCGACGTCGACCTGCTCGCGGGCCAGCGTGGCGAGGTCCGCCCCGGTCGCGTCGCGCAGTCGGTCGACCTGGCGAGTGACGTGCACCCGGCCGACCGGGACGAGCGGCTCGTCGCCGCGGACCCCGCGGACCAGGGCGTCGACACCGTCCGGGACGGCGCGCTCGCCGGTGACGCCCTCGACCTCGCTCGCGGGCAGCGGCACGCGCAGCGGCTCGTCGGCGTCGGGCAGGCGCAGCACCCAGGTCGTGGACGGCGGCACCGCCGACGCGCGGTCGGGCACGGTGTGTTCGACGACGAGCTCGATGCCCGCGGCGACCAGCCGCAGGTCCGCGGTGTCGACCCGTTCCACCTCACGGACCTCGGCCTCGACCACCGGCACGACCTCGGCGACCCCGGCGACGCCGATCAGGCGCGGCGCACCGGTGTGCGACGGACCGCGATAGGTCAGCGCGAGGGCGGAGGGGACGAGGGCCGGGTCGATGGTGCTCATCGAAGAGTGTTCCCGCTCTCCCGGCGACCACGCGCGGCCATCCGGGCGACACGCGCGGTTCAGACCGCCTTGCCCGGGTTCAGGATGCCGTCCGGGTCGAGCGCGGCCTTCACCGAGCGCTGCAGGGCCAGCACCCCGGGGCCCAGCTCGCGTTCCATGCCGTCGCGCTTGAGCAGGCCGACGCCGTGCTCCCCGGTGACCGTCCCACCCAGTTCGACGGCCGCGTCGATGATCTCGTCGAACGCGGCGCGGGTGCGGTCCCGGGCGTCCGGGTCGTCGTGCGGGGTGAGCATCAGCGGGTGCAGGTTCCCGTCGCCGGCGTGCGCGACGGTCGCGATCCGGACCGCGTGGCGGCGGCCGATGTCCTCGATCCGGGCGAGCATCTCCGCCATCCGGGGGCGGGGGACGCAGACGTCCTCGGTCAGCATGCCCATCCCGAGCTGCTCCAGCGCCGGGTAGGCCATCCGGCGGGCGGCGAACAGCGCCTCGGACTCGGTCGCGTCGGTCGCGGCCATCGCCTCGGTCGCGCCGTGCTGCTCGAAGGCCGCGAGGATCGCGTCGGCCTCGGCGGTCGCGGCGGGCTCGGGCAGGTCGGTCTGGGCGAGCAGCAGCGCGGCGGCCCCCTCGGGCAGCCCGGCGTTGCGCCAGGCGTTGACCGCGGCCAGGCACTCCCGGTCGACCAGCTCGAACACCGCGGGCTGCAGCCCCTGCTCGGTGACGGCGGCGACTGCGGCCCCGCAGTCGGCGAGGGAGTCGAAGAACCCGACGACGGTGCGCGGCGCGGCCGGGCGGGCCGGGCGCAGCTTCACGGTGATCTCGGTGATGATCCCGAGCGTCCCCTCCGAGCCGACCATCAGCCCGGCCAGGTCGTAGCCGACGACGCCCTTCGCGGTGCGCCGCCCGACCCGCACGACCTCACCGGTGGCGGTGACGACCTCCAGGGCGAGCACGTAGTCGCGGGTGACGCCGTACTTGACGCAGCACAGCCCGCCCGCGTTGGTCGCGACGTTGCCGCCGATCGTCGACCAGGGCGCCGACGCCGGGTCCGGCGGGTACCAGAGGCCCCGCTCCGCGCAGGCGGCGCGCAGGTCGTCGTTGACCACCCCCGGTTCGACGACGGCGAGCCGCTCCCCCGCCGAGATCTCCCGGATCGCGGTCATCCGTTCCAGGCTGACCAGCACACAGCCGTCGACGGCGTTCGCCCCGCCGGACAGCCCGGTGCCCGCGCCCCGCGCGACGACCGGCACCCGGTGCGCGGCGCAGGCCCGCACGGTCGCGGCGACGTCGGCGGTGGTCCGCGCCCGCACCACGCACAGCGGCGTGCCGTACTCGGCCCACTCGGCCTCGTCGTGCACGTAGGGACGCACGACGTCGGGGTCGGTCAGGATCCGGTCGGCGTCGAGCGCGGCCGCCAGCTCGGCGAGCACCGCGCGCCCCGCGGCGTCCGGGCCGGAGGCGTCCAGCTCCACGGGCGCGGTGGACCCGCCGAAGGGCCGCCCCTCCGGCGCGACGACGACGGGGGCGGCGGCGGTGACGCGGTCGGGCATGACCCGACGGTAGGTCGCCGACGCCCACGCGGCCAGGGCCCGCCACTACCCACCCTCCCCGGGACCTGTCGGGGCTCGTCGAAGTTCGTCGAGATGCGGCTCAGGGCTGCCCGCCGCGACAGCCCTGAGCCGCATCTCGGCGACGGGGCGTGGCGGGCCTGGGGCGGTGCGTGCGGGTTCAGCGGCCCAGGCGCCCCGCGAGCTCCCCCGCCAGCTCCAGCCCGGACAGCCAGGCCGTCTGCACCCGGGACCGGCCCCAGCCGTCCCCGGCCAGGGCGACGCCGTCGTCGCCGAGGTGGAAGGTCTGCTCGCGCTGCGCGGCGGGGGCGGCGAAGCGCCAGCGGTGCACGTGCGTCCACTCCGGCGCGGCGGTGATGCCCAGCAGCTCACGGACGGCGGCGGTCATCGCGGGCACCGCGGCGGCGGGATCGGCGTCGTGGGCGCGCGCGAGGTCACCGGTGGAGTGCGCGACGAGCACCGGCGCGTCGTCGCCGCGGCGGTCGCCGTCGTCGGCGACGAGGGACAGGACGGGGTGGTCGTTGACGAACGCCGCGGGCAGCCGCGGCCAGTCCCGGCCGGCGAACCCGGCGGTCAGGGCGAGCACCGGGTTCCACGCCCGCCCGGCGACGGCGGCGCCCGCGGGGGTGTCCGGGTCGAGCAGCCGGGCGGCCTGCGGGTCGGGCATAGCCAGGACGACGGCGTCGACGCGCTCGCCGTCGACGGTCGGGCCGTCCGGGCCGGGGCGGACCCGCTCGACGGCCCGGCCGGTACGGACGTCCAGGCCGCGGGCGGTGTCGGTGACCAGCGACCGCAGCCCGGCCGGTGCCGCGAACCGCAGCGGGCCGGGGCTGTCCGGGCCCCGGGTGGCGCCGTCGAACACCGCGAGGGTGTCGGTCCACCCGCGGACCAGGCCGTCGTCGCGCCAGCGTCGGACGCGGTCGTCGAACCGGTCGTCGGAGACGGTGAAGTAGGCGGCACCGATGTCGGCGGGACGGTCCCCGTGGCGGTGCACCGCCAGCCGTCCTCCGACCTCGGGGGACCGCTCGTACACCGTCACGTCGACACCGCGGGCCGCCAGCTCCGCGGCGCAGGTCACCCCGGCGATGCCGGCCCCGATCACGATCACGCCCATCCCCGGGACCCTAGGCGGGGGTCGCCAGTGAAGCATGTTCACGGTTAGGGTGACCTAAGAGCGAAGGGGATGCGATGGAACACGTGACCGACGAGGCTAGACTCCGCGAGATCATCGGCGCGGTGCCCGCGTTCATCCGGGACAAGGCGCGTGAGCGCATCGACCCGGTGACCGCGGAGTTCCTGGCGGCGTCGCCGTTCTTCCTGCTGGCGACGGCCGGGCCGGACGGCGTCGACGTCTCACCCCGGGGCGACCCGGCGGGCTGCCTGCTGGTGCTCGACGAGCACACGGTCGCCTTCGCCGACCGCAAGGGGAACCGCAGGCTCGACTCGATGCGCAACATCCTGCACGACCCGCGGGTCGGGATGATCGTCGTCGTGCCGGGGTCGAACGACACCGTGCGGATCAACGGACGGGCCCGGATCGTGTACCGGCCGGACTTCGCCGAGCGGCTCACCGTGAAGGGCTCGACGCCCGAGCTGGCGATCGTCGTCGAGGTCGACGAGCTGTTCCTGCACTGTGCGAAGGCGTTCCTGCGCTCGTCGCTGTGGGACACCGCGACCTGGCCGGACCGGGACACGGTGCCCAGCGCCGGGAAGCTGGTGAAGGGCCAGTACCGGATGCCCGGTCCGGCGCGGGTGATCGACGCGGCCATGCGCCGCGACAGCCGGGTCAACCAGTACTGACCCGGTCGGCCCCGGCCGCGGCGTCGAGCAGCGTGGCGACGCGGTCGTGCCGGTCGCGCCACCAGGCGGCGCGGTCGGCAGTGGCCGCGACCCCGGCCCGGTGCACCGGCTCGGGCGCGACCCGCGGCACGGGCAGGAACCCCCGCTCGGGGACGAGAGGCTCGGCGACGACGTCGGCGGCCAGCAGCGAGACCGTCCCGAGCCCGCAGGCGTGGTGCAGCTCCGGCAGCGCCCCGGCCAGCGCGAGCCCGGCGGCGAGACCGACGCTCGACTCCACCGCCGAGGACACCACGACCGGCAGCCCGACCTCCTCGGCGATCCGCAGGGCCCGGCGCACCCCGCCCAGCGGCGACACCTTCAGCACGACGACGTCGGCCGCTCCGGCCCGCACCACCCGCATCGGGTCCTCGGCGCGGCGGATCGACTCGTCCGCGGCGATCGGCACGTCCACCGCCCGGCGGACGGCGGCGAGGTCGTCGACCTCCCAGCAGGGCTGCTCGACGTACTCCAGGCCCCCGGCGGCCCGGTCGAGCTCGCCGATCGCGGCGACGGCCGTCGCGACGTCCCAGGCAGCGTTGGCGTCCACCCGGACCAGCCCGGCGGGGCCGAGCGCGTCGCGGACGGCGGCGACGCGCTCGAGGTCCTCGGACAGCGGGGCGCCCGGTTCGGCGACCTTGACCTTCGCGGTGGCGCAGCCGGAGGCGCGCACGATCCGCTGGGCCTGCTCGGGCCCGACGGCGGGCACGGTGCAGTTGACCGGCACCCGGTCGCGCACCGGTTCCGGCCAGCCCGTCCCGGCCGCCTCGCGAGCCGCGGCCAGCCACGCGACGGCCTCGCGGTCGTCGTACTCGGGGAAGGGACAGAACTCGCCCCAGCCGGCCGGGCCGGACAGCAGCAGGCCCTCGCGCACGGTGATCCCGCGGAACCGGGTGGTCATCGGCAGGGAGTAGACGTCCATTCCCGCTCACTTCCTACCGTCAGTAACTTACTGAGGGTAAAGTCTCCGGCGTGACCGCGCAGACCGTACCCGGCCCCCGCCGCCGCGTGCCCAGGGCGGAACGCGAGCGCCAGATCGTCGACGCGGCCGTCGCCGTCTTCGGGGAGCGGGGCTACGCCGAGGTCTCGATGGAGCAGGTCGCGGAGCGGGTGGGTGTCACCAAGCCTGTGCTCTACACCCACTTCGGGTCCAAGGAGGGCCTGCTGCTGGCCGCGATCACGCGGGCCCGGGCCGAGCTGCTCGACGTCGTCGCGCAGGCGGCGGGGGCCGCGGACTCGCCGGAGGCGATGCTGCGGGGCGGGACGCTGGCCTTCTTCCACTACCTGGACCGGCGGGCTCCGGCCTGGCAGCTGTTCTGCTCCGAGGCCGGGGTCACCGACACCGCGCTGGAGGAGATCCGCGCCCAGCAGACCGACTTCATCGCCGCCCTGCTCGCCGCGCAGGTCCCCGGCACCGAGCCGACCCGGCTGACCGGCTGGGCGCAGGTGATCGTCGGGGCCTGCGAGCGGCTCGCCGTCTGGCGAGGCCAGGACGAGGCGGTCACCGCGGACCAGGCCACCGAGTACCTGATGGACCTGGTCTGGACCGGCCTGGCGGGCCTCGGCGACCGGACCTGAGCGCGCGTCCGGGACAATTCCCGGCCATGAGCACGACCGCACCACGCCTGCTGCAGGTGGCCCGCACCGAGCGGGTCACCCCTCGCATGGTCCGGGTGACCCTGACCGGCGAGGAGCTGGCCGGGTTCCCCGGGCACGGCCCGGACCGCCGGATCAAGATGTTCTTCCCGGTCGAGGGCCAGGAACGACCCGCCGTGCCGCGCGCCTCGACCGGCGGCCCGGTATGGCCCGCCGGGGAGGCCCGCCCCGCGATCCGCACCTACACGGTGCGCCGCTTCGCCCCCGACGCCGGCGGCCACGGTGAGCTCGACGTCGACTTCGTCGTCCACGCCGGGCACGGGCCGGCCGCCGCCTGGGCCGTGTCGGCCGCCCCCGGGGACTGGGTCGGGGTGTCCGAGCCCGGCGGGCGCTGGGAGCCGGACCCGGCCGCCGCGCACCACCTCGTGATCGGCGACGAGTCCGCCCTGCCCGCCATCGCGACCGTGTGCGAGACCCTCGCCGAGGCGGCCCCCGGGGTGCCGGTCCGGGTCGTCGCCGAGGTCGCCGACGCCGGCGAGGAGCAGACCCTGCCCGGCGACGTCGCCGTCACCTGGGTGCACCGCGGCGCCGCCCCGGCGGGTGAGCCGCTGGTCTCGGCGGTGCGGGCCGCCGAGCTGCCCGACGGCCGCGGCCAGGCGTGGCTGTCCGGGGAGTCCGCCGCGGTGAAGGAGCTGCGCGCGCACCTGCTCGACGAACGGGGGTTCGACCGGCGCGCCGTCTACGCCACGGGGTACTGGCGCGCGCGGTGAACCGACAGCGGACACACAGCCGTCGCACAGGTCCGTGCGGTGTGCTCCTAGCATGACCGAGGTGATGGACCGGGACGCCGACCCGCTGCGCCGCGCCGACGGCGGCCCGATCCGGGTGCTCGTCGTGGACGACGAGCCCACGTTGTCGGACCTGCTCTCGATGGCCCTGCGCTACGAGGGCTGGGAGGTCCGCGCCGCCGCCGACGGGATGTCCGCGGTGCGCCACGCCCGCGACTTCCGCCCGGACGCGATCGTGCTCGACGTGATGCTGCCCGACGTCGACGGCTTCGAGGTGCTGCGCCGGGTCCGCGCCGACACCCCCGAGGTGCCGGTGCTGTTCCTGACCGCGCGCGACGCCGTCGAGGACCGGGTCGCCGGCCTCACCGCGGGTGGCGACGACTACGTCACCAAGCCGTTCTCGCTGGAGGAGCTGGTCGCACGGCTGCGCGGGCTGCTGCGTCGCGCGGGGATGGCCGCCGCCCAGCGCTCCTCGGAGCTGGTGGTGGGCGACCTGGTGCTCGACGAGGACGCGCACGAGGTGTCCCGCGCCGGCGAGCCGGTGGAGCTGACCGCGACGGAGTTCGAGCTGCTGCGCTACCTCATGCGCAACCCCCGCCGGGTGCTGTCGAAGGCCCAGATCCTCGACCGGGTGTGGAACTACGACTTCGGCGGCCAGTCCAACGTGGTCGAGCTCTACGTCTCCTACCTGCGCAAGAAGATCGACGCCGGTCGCCGGCCGATGATCCACACGGTGCGCGGCGCGGGCTACGTGCTGCGGCCTGCCGCGGACTGACCCGATGGTCGTCACCCGCGTCTCCGGCCAGGTCCGCTCGCTGCGGGCCCGGCTCGTCGGCACGGTGCTGCTGCTGTTCACGGTGGCGTGCGTGGCGATCGGCGTCGCGACGACCCTCTCGCTCGACCGCTACCTGTCCACCCGGCAGGACCGCGAACTGTCGTTCTCCCTGGAGGGCTTCGTCGCCCAGCAGACCGGGCGCGCCCCCGGCCGGCTCACCCACGACGACGGCACCCCCACGCCGGGCGGCCAGGGCGGGGGCCCGCCCGGGGGGATGTTCCTCGGCCCGGGCCCCGGCACGAACGCGATCGGGGCGGTGCTGGACGACGGCCGCGTCGTGAGCGCCCGCCTGGCCCAGCGGGGCGGGACCACCACCGCCGTCCCCGAGGCCGACCTGGCCGCGCTGCGCTCGGTGCCCGCCGACACCACCGCCCGCGACGTGACGCTGTCGCTGGGCGACTACCGGGCGATCGGCTGGACCGAGGGGACGACGACCTACCTGATCGCACAGCCGGACAACGCCGGTGCCACCGTGAGCAGGCTCGTCGTCATCGAGCTCGTCGTGCTGGGCGGGGCCGTGGTGCTCACGGGCAGCGCGGCGGCCGTGCTGGTGCGGCGCGCGCTGCGCCCGCTCGAACGCGTCGCCGGCGTCGCCGCACAGGTCGGGAACCTGCCGCTGGACCGGGGCGAGGTGCACCTCGCCGCACGCGTCCCCGACCCCGACCCGCGCACCGAGGTCGGGCAGGTCGGCACCGCGCTCAACCACATGCTCGACAACGTCGAGGGAGCACTCGCCGCCCGCCAGGAGTCCGAGACGCGGCTGCGTCGTTTCGTCGCCGACGCCAGCCATGAGCTGCGCACCCCGCTGACGGCGATCCGCGGCTACGCCGAGCTGTCGCGCCGCGAGCGCGAGCCGGTCCCGGAGCGGACCACCCACGCACTCGCCCGGATCAGCTCGCAGGCCGAACGCATGTCGACGCTGGTCGAGGACCTGCTGCTGCTCGCCCGGCTCGACGCGGGCCGTCCGCTGGAGCGCGCCGAGGTGGACCTCACGCGGCTGGTCCTCGACGCCGTCGGGGACGCCCACGTGGCGGGCCGCGACCACCGCTGGTTCCCGCAGCTGCCCGACGAGCCGGTCACCGTCACCGGCGACGCCCACCGGCTCGCCCAGGTGGTCACCAACCTGTTCGCGAACGGCCCGCACCCACACCCCGCCCGGCACGACGGTCACCGTCACCCTCGGCCACCCCGTCCCCGGCCGGGTCCGGCTCCAGGTCGCCGACGACGGCCCCGGCATCGCCCCGGACGTGCTGCCCCGGGTGTTCGAGCGGTTCGCCCGCGGCGCGGAGGGGCGCACCCGCGCCGGGAACGACACCCCCAGCACCGGGCTGGGCCTGGCGATCGTGGCGGCGGTCGTCGCCGCCCACGACGGGACGGTCGGGGTCGACAGCGCCCCCGGCCGGACGGTGTTCACCGTCGAGCTACCGGTCCGCTGACGGTTCGGCTGCCTCGGAGTCGGCTTCGGGGTCGGCTCGCGGGTCGGACGGGGCGAGGTCGATGGACAGCCGGCGGATGAAGTCGTCCATCGCCTGCTGCATCGTCTGGCGGAAGGCACCGAGCAGGGACTGGGTGGCGACCGGCTGCAGGGCCTCGACCGCCGTGCGCAGGTCCGCGACGCCGTGCCGGGGCAGCCCGGCCGCGACGTGCGCCGCCCAGACCTGCTCGCGGAACAGCTCGACGAAGATCTCGGCGATCTCCCGGGTGCGGGTCAGCAGCTCCTCGCCGACCTGCTGCACCGCCTCCGGGGCCAGCCCGAGCGCGACGGCGTGCGCCCCGGACCGGACCATCGACGGGTTGAGCACGCGCAGCCGACCCGGGCCGGTGCGCTCGATCAGCCCGGACGCGGCCAGCCGCTCGACGAACTCCGGGAACGTCCGGGCGCCGGCCCACTCGGCCAGGTCCTCCTCGGCGAGCTCGACCGCCTCCTCCGGCTGCCACGGCGCGAGCATGCCGCGGTAGAGGCGCAGCGCCTCCTCCGCGCTGCTGGAGGGGGTCTGGTTGATCAGCACGCCGATCGCGGCGAGGGAGAACCCGCGCCGCTGCAGCCCGGCGATCAGCTCCAGCCGGGCCAGGTGGACCGGGCCGTACCAGGCGGTGCGCCCGCGCATCTCCCCCGGCTGCAGCAGGCCGCGGGACAGGTGGGCGCGCACGTTGCGGACGGTCATACCGGCACGTGCGGCGAGCGTGTCGATCGGGAACTCGTCCCCGGCCGTCGGGGTTCCGGACATCGGGGCAGATCCTACTCGCGACGGCCGGGCGCGCACGGTGACGACGAGCGGACCGCAACCACCCCGTGACCCACCGCGACGACGGTCGCGGGCACTCGCCGACGATCAACGATGTCATCGGTCGGCCGGTCCGCACCGCGACATCGGTCCGACACCGGCCAGCACCCGATTCCCGCTGGTCACAGGAGCACCATGGCGAACGTTGACACGAATACGTGTCGAGATAGTAGTGTTCTCGGGTGTCGTCGTCATCAAGGTCGACGCGCCCGACTCCGGTCGCATGCCCGCGGCCGGTGCACGCCGGGCCGGCCGACGGGTCCCCCTCCCTGCCGGCCGGTCCGGTCAGCTCGGTGCGGCCCGTCGACCCGGTGCGGTCCGTCGACTCACTGCGGCCCGTCGACGGTGCGGCCGAGATGGTCGCGCTGCAGCACCGCCATCCGGTAGGCGTCGTGGTAGCGGCCGCTGGCGAAGTACTCCTCGCGCAGCTCCCCCTCGACAACGAAACCGGTGCGCTCGTAGGCACGCACGGCGCGGGTGTTCTCGATGTCGACGACCAGGTACACCTTGTGCAGGTTCAGCACGCCGAAGGCGTAGTCGAGGGCCCCGGCGGTGGCGCGGGCGGCGAGCCCCCGGCCCTGGAAGGCGGGGGCGACGATGATCTGGAACTCGGCGTTGCGGTGGATGTAGTCGATCTCCACCAGCTCGACCAGACCGGCCCGCTCACCCGCGCAGTCGATGATGAACCGCCGCTCGCGGTTGTCGTGCACGTGCCGGGCGAAGATCTCCTGCAGCTCGACGAGCGACTCGAAGGGCTCCTCGAACCAGTACGACATGATCCCGGAGTCGTTCGACAGCCCGTGGACGAACGGCAGGTCCTCCCGCTCCAGGGCGCGCAGCCGCATCTCGGGGGTGGTCGTGCTCATGGGGGCCTCCGCGGTCGACGGACACCGTGCCCGTCGCCCCGGAAACCTACGAGGCCGGTGCGCTCAGCGTCCGACCCGGGCCCGCTGCGGCGTACACGACGGACAGTCGCGCCACGGCAGGCTGCGCGAGTCGGCGGGGCGGGCCGCGCCGCAGCGGCAGACGCCGGCGATGCCGCCGAACCCGGGCATCGACTTGGTCGGACGTCCCGCACGGACCAGCGTGCGGCCAGAAGCGGACGTGTGCGTGGGCAGGTACAGGCGCATCAGGATCCCCGACGGTGTGTGGTGGAGTTCGGCGACCTGTGGGCCACCGAAGGACACATCGTCTTCACCCTACGAAACATGACGGACATACTCAGTGACCTCTGACACAGATCCCCCCACCGGACCCGACGGCCCGGCGGGTCGCCCTGCCAGACTGCGCCGCATGGCTGGCTCCCCGCTGCTCCAGAACCTCTCCGGCACCGCCCGCACCGCCTACGAGCTGGGAAGCGGCACCGCCCGCGCCGCCGTGGCCCTGACCCGCTCGGGAGTCGTCCGCCCGCTCGGCCCCGGGAAGCTGTACGGGATGGGCCGGGCGCTGGTGCGCTACGGCAACAGCATCACCGCGGCGTTCGCCGTCGGGGCGGCCCGCCACCCGTACCGGCTCGCCGTCGTCGACGACGACGGGGTCACCACCTACGCCGAGCTGGAGGAACGCACCGACCGCCTCGCACTGGCCCTGCTCGACTCGGGCGCCGGACCGGGCGCCCCGGTCGGGGTGCTGTGCCGCAACGCCCGCGCACCGATCGAAGCGATGGTGGCGGCGGGCAAGGTCGGCGCCGACGTCGTGCTGGTCAACACCGGGCTCTCGGCCGAGCAGCTACGCGGGGTGCAGGAGCAGCAGAAGCTGCACACGCTCGTCGCCGACCCGGACTTCCTCGACATCGTCCCGCCCGGACCGCGCGTCGTGCTCACCTCCACCCCCGACGGGCCGCGTCCCGCCGGCGACCGGGTGCTCGACGATCTCGACGCGATGGTGGAGCGGGGCGGGCCGGGCGAGCTCCCGTTCAAGCCGGAGCCGTCCAAGCAGATCGTGCTGACCTCCGGCACCACCGGGACGCCGAAGGGCGCCAAGCGGCCGCACCCGTCGACCCTCGCCCCGGCGGCGTCGATCCTCTCGGCGATCCCGCTGCGCGCGGGCGAGCCGACGCACATCGCCGCTCCGCTGTTCCACACCTGGGGCAACGCCGGGCTGCTGCTCGCCTCGCTGCACGGCGCGACCGTCGTGCTGCGCCGCAAGTTCACCCCGGAGGGGTTCCTCGCCGCCGTGCGCGAGCGCCGGTGCACCACGGTGTTCGCGGTGCCGGTGATGCTCCAGCGCGTCCTGGAGTCCGGCGCCGAGGGCTGGGGCGACGACCGGGACGACCCGGCGGGCCCGCGGATCGTGGCCGTCTCCGGGTCGGCGCTGCCCGGCGGGCAGGCCAACCGGTTCATGGACCGCTTCGGCGACTGCCTCTACAACCTCTACGGATCCACCGAGGTCTCCTGGGTCTCGATCGCCGGACCGGAGGACCTGCGCGACGCCCCCGGCACCGCGGGCCGCGCCCCGGCCGGGACCACCCTGGTCATCCTCGACGAGGACGACCAGCCCGCCCCGGCAGGCGTCGACGGGCGGGTGTTCGTCGGCAACGACCTGCCGTTCGAGGGCTACACCGGCGGCGAGGAGGGCCTGGAGGAGCACGACGGGCTGCTGGGGACCGGCGACGTCGGGCACCTCGACGAGCACGGACGGCTGTTCCTCACCGGCCGGGCCGACGACATGATCGTCTCGGGCGGGGAGAACCTGCACCCCGGCCCGGTGGAGGAGCTCATCTCCGGGATGGACGGGGTGCGCGAGGCCTGCGTCCTCGGGGTGGACGACGACGAGTACGGCCAGCGGTTCGCCGCCTGGGTGGTGCTGGAGCCGGGTGCCGACGTCACCGCGGACGCGATCCGCAGCCGGGTGAAGTCCGACCTGGAGAAGTTCGCCGCACCACGGGACGTGCACTTCCTCGACGAGCTGCCGCGCAACCAGACCGGGAAGGTGCTGCGCGCCGAGCTGCCCGGCCGGGACTGACCCGTCCGGGCGGCCCGGGTTGAACTCAGGCAAACCTTCCCTAAGATGGCCCGATGACGGTCACCGCGACACGTGGCGCAGCCGGCGGTCCCGCCGGGGCGCCCGTCGCGGGCTGTTCCGGGCTGAGCGAGGCGCTCGGCGAGCCGATGACCGGCACCGCGCCGCACGTGCGTCGCCTCGTCGCCGTCGAGCACATCGGCGCCTGGCCGCGGAAGGTCGCCGACCACCCGGACCCGGCCGTGGCCGCGCTGTTCGACCGGCTCCGCGCCGACGACGTCATCCTGCTGCTGATCCGCCGCCCCGGCCGCGAGGGCCGCTGCGACGCCGACGGTGCCCGCACCGTCTACGTCGCCGACCTCGCCCCGGGCGGCTCACGGGCGTGGTCGCGCACCGTGCGCAGCACCGACGACCTCGCCGGCATCGACCTCGACCCGGGCGCGGGCACACCGGTGCTCGACCCGGTGATGCTGGTGTGCGCGCACGGCAGGCGTGACGTCTGCTGCGCCGTCCGTGGCCGCGCGCTCGCCGGGGACCTGGCCGCCGAGGGCGCCGACGTGTGGGAGTGCACCCATCTCGGCGGGCATCGGTTCGCCCCGACCGCGCTGGTGCTGCCGACCGGCTACGCCTACGGCCGCCTCGACACCGGCGGCGCGCTGGCCGCGCTGAAGGCCGCGGCCGGCGGCGGTGTGGACCCGTGGTGCTGTCGCGGGCACACCGGGCTGGACCCGGTCGGCCAGCTCGCCGAGCTCGCCGTGCGCGAGCACACCGGGATCGGGGACGCCACGGCGCTGCTGGTCGACGCCGCCGAGCCGAGCATGGGTGGTGACGGCGGGCGTCCGGACGGGCACCTGGTCACCGTGCGCTCCCGCGACGGCCGGAGCTGGACGGTGCCGGTCACGACCGACACGACGCTGCCGCCGCGGCCGCCGTCCTGCGGGGCGGCCCTGGAGGCTGCGACGCCGCTGATCGCGGGCACCCCCGTCGAGCACTAGCCGAACACGCGCTCCAGGGCGCGGGCCAGGCCGTCCTGCTCGACGGTGTCGGTGGACTCGTCGGCGTCGGCGTGCACGTCCGGCGGGGCCTGCCCCATCGCGATCCCGCGGCCCGCCCAGCGCAGCATCGCGCGGTCGTTGTCGCCGTCGCCGACGGCGAGGACCTCGCAGCGGTCGACACCGAGCCGGGCCGCGACCCTCGCGAGCCCGGACGCCTTGGACACCCCGGCCGGCACCAACGTCACCCACGGCAGCTCGTGGTCGAGCGTCGGCTCGGTGCCGGGCACCCGGAGCCGGGAGGCGCGGGCCGCGGTCTCCGCCGGGTCGTGCCCCGGCCAGTACATGACCAGCTTGGGCGTCGGCTCGTCGAGCAGACCGGCGCGGCCGACCTCGGTGACGGTGCCGGCGAGCACGCCGTCGGGGAACGGGGCGCTGACCCGCTGCCCGACGCCGACGTGCTCGCAGGCGAACACCGCCCCCGGGAACAGCTCGGTCATCGTGTCGAGGGCGGCGGTCACGGCCTCGGGGGCGAGCCGCTCCATCGTCAGCACCCGGCGGGTCGCGGTCTCCATCTCGACCGCGCCGTTGGAGGTCAGGGTGACGCCGTCGCGCAGCCCGATCGCGTCCAGCGCACCGGCCACGCCGACGACGGTCCGGCCGGTGCACAGCATCACCTCGGCCCGGGTCCCGGCGAGCGCGATCGCGTCGAGGACCGCGGGACTCGGGGGCCTGCGCCCGTGGACGATGGTGCCGTCGATGTCGAGCGCGACCAGCCGGATCACGTCCCCGACCCTACGTCGAGCCGGAACCGGGCGACGCCGTCGCGGGTCCCGTTGGGGCGCATCCCGATCCGCTCCAGCACCCGCTCCGACGCACGGTTGCCGGGCTCGACGCCCGCGACCAGCGGCGACGCCCCGGCCGAGCGGGCCAGGGCGAGCAACAGGCCGGCGGCCTCGACGGCGTAGCCGCGGCCGCGGCGCGACGGCACCACGCCGTAGCCGAGCTCGACGGCGGCCGGGCCGTCGTCGGGGGCGGGGAACAGCCCCGCACCGCCGACGACCGTGCCGCCGTCGCGTTCGACGAGCAGCCGGTGGCCGAGCTCGCCCCAGCCCGGGCCGCCCGGGTCGCGGGCGAGCAGCCGGGCGACGATCCGGTCGCCCTCGGCGGGGAAGTCCGGCGCCCAGTCGGCGCGCCGGACCCCGGCGACGACGGCCGCGGCGACCTCCGGGGTCCAGCCGGGGAGCACCAGCCGCGGGCCGGCGGGGACCGACGCCGGGAGCGGGGCGGAGATCGGCACGCCGTCGATCCTCCCCCGGGCCCGCCCACCCCGCGCGGCGCCGGCCCGCCCCCGCCGTCCCAGCGCCCCGGCGTCGATCAGTACCTGAGGGCTGTCGCAGCACGGACGAACCGCCCACATGTACTGATCGACGGGCCGGGACGGACCGGCACAGGTGGTTCACAGGTCGATCACCGGCTCCGCACAGCGCGGCGGAGCAGCGTCCCCCGGGTGACGAGCACCCTGTCCCGGCCCCGGCCCGCCCCCACCCCGTCTCCCCCGCCGACCCGCCGGTGGCGGCACCTGCCGCTCGCGGTGCTGCTCGCCGCGACGGCCGCGCTCTACCTGTGGGGGCTGTCGGCCTCGGGCTGGGCCAACGCGTTCTACGCCGCGGCCGCGCAGGCCGGTGGGCAGAGCTGGTCGGCGTGGTTCTTCGGCGCCTCCGACGCGGCCGGGGGCATCACCGTGGACAAGGCGCCGGGGGCGCTGTGGCCGATCGGGCTGGCGGTGCGGCTGTTCGGGCTGTCGAGCTGGAGCGTGCTGGTGCCCCAGGCGCTGATGGGCGTCGGCGCGGTCGCGTTGCTGCACGCCACGGTGCGGCGGGTCGCCGGGCCGGGGGCCGGTCTGCTCGCCGGGGCCGCGCTCGCGCTCACCCCGGTGGCGGTGCTGATGTTCCGCTTCGACAACCCCGACGCGATGCTCGTGCTCGTCCTGACCGGCGCCGCCTACGCCCTCACCCGGGCGGTCGAGCAGGGCCGCACCCGGTGGCTGGTGCTCGTCGGCCTGCTGGTCGGCTACGGCTTCCTCACCAAGATGCTGCAGGCGTTCCTGGTGCTGCCGGCGTTCACCGCGGTGTGGCTGCTCGCCGCCCCGCTCGCCTGGTGGCCGCGGATCCGGGCGCTGCTCGCCGCCGGGGTCGCGCTGCTGGTCTCGGCGGGCTGGTGGGTGCTGGTCGTGGAGCTGTGGCCCGCCGCGGACCGGCCCTGGATCGGCGGCTCCCAGGGCAACAGCGTGCTGGAGCTGGTCCTCGGCTACAACGGCGTCGGCCGGCTCACCGGCGACGAGGTCGGCTCCGTCGGGGGAGGCGCGGGCGGACGCGCCGGTGGCTGGGGCGAGACCGGGCTGCTGCGGCTGTTCGGCTCGGAGATGGGCCGGGAGGCGTCCTGGCTGCTGCCCGCGGCGCTGGTGCTGCTCGGGGTGCTGCTGTGGCGGACCCGGCGGGCACCGCGCACCGATCCGCTGCGCGCCGCGACGGTGCTGTGGGGCGGCTGGCTGCTGGTCACCGGGCTGACCTTCAGCCTGATGGCCGGGATCGTGCACAGCTACTACACCGTCGCGCTCGCCCCGGCGGTCGCCGCGCTGGTCGGGATCGGCGGGGCGACGCTGTGGCACGACCGTGCGTCCGCGGCCGCCCGGTGGTGGCTGGCCGCTGCGGTCGCGGCGACGGCGGTGTGGGCGTACGCGCTGCTGCCCGCGGAATGGCTCTGGTGGCTGCGCCCCGCGGTGCTCGTCGTCGGGCTCGGCGCGGCGCTCGCGCTGCTCGGGGTGCACCGGATGCCGCGGGTCCTCGCGGCCGGGGTGCTCACCGCGGCGCTGCTGGCCGGGGCCGGCGGGACGACCGCCTGGGCGCTGGCGACGGCGGCGACGCCGCACACCGGGGCGATCCCGAGCTCCGGGCCGGCGGGCTACGCGTCCGGCCCGGGCGGGGTCCGGGGTGGTCACGGCACGATGCGCGGGCCGTGGGCCGGCTCCCCGGGCGGCGCATCCGGTGCGGCCGGAGCAATCACCGGTGGGGCCGCCGGGGCACCGGGCGCGACCGGGCCCGGCGGAGCGGCCGGGCAGAGCGGAGCGGCCGCGGGCGCCAGCGCGACCGGGGCCGGGACCGGTGGGACCGCGGGCGCACCGGGTGCCGCGACGGCGGGCGGGCCGGGCGGGCCGGGCGCCCGGTGGGCCGGTGGCGGACCCACCCGGGGGCCGGGCGGCGCCGGCGGGCGCGGCGGCGGCCCCGGGGGCATCCTCAGCGCGCCCACGCCGTCGTCGCAGGTCACGGGGTTGATCTCGGCGGGCGCGGGCAGCTTCACCTGGGCCGCGGCCACGGTGACCTCGATGCAGGCGGCGGGCTACCAGCTCGCGTCGGGGGCTCCGGTGCTCGCCGTCGGCGGGTTCAACGGCACCGACCCCTACCCGACGCTCGCGCAGTTCCAGCAGATGGTGGCGCAGCACCGGATCCACTGGTTCATCGGCTCCGCGGGCACCGGGATGATCTCCACCGCCTCCGGTGGCAGCGACGACGCGCGCCTCATCGCCGAGTGGGTCGCGGCGACGTTCCCGGCCCACACGGTCGACGGCGTCACCCTCTACGACCTGGGCGCGTCGTGATCCCACGACAGGACGCCCGGCTCACAGCCGACGCACAGGTCGATCACACCGCCACGACAGCCCGGGACCCGATCGTCGACCCCATGACCACAGTCGTCACCGGCCCCGCAACCGGCACCCACCCGGGACGCCCCGGAGCGCGTCCGTCCGACCGCGACCGGACCGTGCTCGACATCGTCGTCCCCGTCTTCAACGAGGAGCGCGACCTGGAGTCCTCGGTGCGGCGCCTGCACGAGTTCCTCTCCTCCGGGTTCCCCTACACGTTCCGGATCACCGTCGCCGACAACGCCAGCACCGACGCCACCCCGCAGATCGCGCAGCGCCTCGCCGCCGAGATCGCCGAGGTCACCACGGTGCGCCTGGACCAGAAGGGCCGCGGCCGCGCGCTGCGCCACGTCTGGTCCGGCTCCGACGCCGACGTGCTCGCCTACTGCGACGTCGACCTCTCCACCGACCTCGGCGCGCTGCTCCCGCTGGTCGCCCCGCTCGTGTCCGGGCACTCCGACCTGGCGATCGGGACCCGGCTGGGTCGCGGGTCACGGGTGGTGCGCGGACCGAAGCGGGAGTTCATCTCGCGCAGCTACAACCTGATCCTGCGCGGCGCGCTCTCGGCCCACTTCTCCGACGCCCAGTGCGGGTTCAAGGCGATCCGCTCCGACGTGGCCCGGCGGCTGCTGCCGCTGGTCGAGGACACCGGCTGGTTCTTCGACACCGAGCTGCTGGTGCTGGCCGAGCGGTCCGGGCTGCGCATCCACGAGGTGCCCGTCGACTGGGTCGACGACCCGAACTCCAGTGTGGACATCGTGGCGACGGCCGTCGCGGACCTGAAGGGCGTGTGGCGGGTCGGCCGAGCACTGGCGACGGGTGCGCTGCCGCTGGCCGAGGTCCGCGCGCAGCTCGGGCGGGCGCCGCTGGCCCCGCCGGAGGTCCCCGGGGTGCCGCGGGCGATGCCGTTCCAGTTGGCCCGCTTCGCCGCGATCGGCGTCGCGTCGACGGTGGCGAACCTGCTGCTGTTCCTGGCGCTGCGCGGGACGCTCGGACCGATCGCGGCGAACGTCGTCGCGCTGCTGGTCTGCGCGGTCGCCAACACCGCGCTGAACCGGCGGTTCACCTTCGGCGTCCGTGGTCGGGACCGCGCGGTCACCCACCAGTTCCAGGGCCTCATCGTGTTCGCGCTCGGCCTCGTCCTGACCACCGGCGCCCTCGCCGTGCTCGGCGCCATCGCCCCCGGCGCGCACCTGGCCGTCGAGGCCGCGGTGATCGTCGCGGCCAACCTGGTCGCGACGGTGCTGCGCTTCGTCCTGTTCCGCTCCTGGGTGTTCCGCACCCGGTCCACCCCCTCCCAGCTCGAGAAGGCGACCGCCGCGTGACCAGCACCCTCGACCGGTTCCCCACCCGGTCCGACGCTCCTCCGCCCCCGTCCGACGGTCCGCGCCGCTGGACCCGACCCGTCTCGGTCGTCGCGCTGCTCGTCGCGACGGGCGCGCTCTACCTGTGGAACCTGGCCGCCTCGGGCTGGGCCAACTCCTTCTACGCCGCCGCGGTGCAGGCCGGGGCGAACGACTGGACGGCGTTCTTCTTCGGGTCCCTCGACCCGGAGAACGCGATCACCGTCGACAAACCGCCCGCATCGCTGTGGCCGATGGAGATCTCCGCACGGATCTTCGGGTTCTCGTCCTGGAGCCTGCTGGTGCCGCAGGCGCTGATGGGCGTCGCGGCGGTCGGGCTGCTGTACGCCGCGGTCCGCCGGGTGTCCGGGCACGGCGCCGGGCTGCTGGCCGGGGCGCTGCTGGCGCTCACGCCCGTCGCGGCGCTGATGTTCCGCTTCGACAACCCCGACGCGATGCTCACGCTGCTGCTCGTTCTGGCGGCGTACCTGCTGGTCCGGGGCCTGGAGGACGGCCGGACCCGGTGGATCGCCGCGGTCGGACTGGTGCTGGGGTTCGCGTTCCTGGCCAAGTCGCTGCAGGCGTTCCTGGTGCTGCCCGGTCTGGCCCTGGCCTGGCTGTGGGCCGCGCCCGGCCGTCCGTGGCGACGGGTGTGGCAGCTGCTCGTCGGGGGTGCCGGGATCGTCGTCGGTGCCGGCTGGTGGCTGCTCGCCGTCGCGCTGTGGCCGGTCGACGCCCGCCCGTACATCGGCGGGTCCGGGGACAACACCCCGCTCGGCCTGGCCTTCGGCTACAACGGGCTGGGCCGGATCGTCGGCGGCGAGGGTGGCCGGGGCGGTGACACCGCGCGCGACGCCGCGGCCGGTGCGTTCCCCGGCGGCGCGTTCCCGGGCGGTGCGTTCCCGGGTGGCGCCCCCGGCGGTGGCGGCATGCCCCCGGGCGGTCCCGGCGGCGCGGTCTTCGGCGGTCAGGCCGGGTTCCTGCGGATGTTCGGGACGTCGTTCGGCACCCAGGTCTCCTGGCTGCTCCCGGCGGCGCTGCTGCTGCTCGTCGCGGCACTGGTGCTGCGTGGACGCGCACCGCGCACCGACGCCGTCCGCGGCTCGCTGCTCGTGTGGGGCGGCTGGACGCTGGTGACGGTGCTGGTGCTGTCGTTCATGGAGGGGATCGTCCACCCGTACTACACGGTGGCGCTGGCGCCGGGGATCGCGGCGCTGGTCGCGGTCGGCGGCCGCGAGCTGCTCGGACACCGTGACCTCCGGTGGGTCCGCGGGGTGCTCGCCGTCGCCACCGTCGGGACCGCGGTCTGGGCGTTCGTGCTGCTCGGCTGGTCGCCGCAGTTCCTGCCCTGGCTGCGCTGGGTGGTGCTGGTGGCGGGCGTCGTGTCCGGTGCGGCGCTGCTGGCCCCCGCGCGGGGACGGCGGTGGCTCGCCGTGGCCGTCGGCGTCGCGATCCTGAGCGGTGTGGCCGCGCCGGCGGCCTACGCCGTCCAGACCGTGGCGACCCCGCACGAGGGCTCCATCCCGACCGCGGGGCCGGAGGTCGCCGGGGCCGACCGGGGCCCGGGCGGGTTCCGCGACGGGCGGGGCGATCGCGACCGGGCCGACGGCGCCGGGACGGCCGCGCCCGGGGCCACCGGGGCCCCGGCCGACGCCGGTGGTGGTCTCCCGGACGGTGCCGCGCAACCCGGTACCGGACAGACCGGTACCGGACAGACCGGTGCGGGACAGACCGGTGCGGGTGGGCCGGGCGGGATGTTCGGGGGTGGTCCGGGGACCGAGCGGACCGGCCCGCAGCTCGTCGCGCTGCTACGGGACGCGGGTCCGGCCCGCTGGGCCGCGGCGACGATCGGCTCCCAGGGCGCGGCGTCGATGATGCTCGCCGCGGGCGGGGACACCGCGGTCATGGCGATCGGCGGCTTCTCCGGCAGCGACCCCTCCCCCACCCTGGACCAGTTCCGGCAGTACGTCGCGAACGGCGACATCCGGTACTTCGTCAGCGGCGGCCAGCGGGGCGGCCCCGGCGGCGCTCGCGGCACCGGGGCGGAGATCACCGCCTGGGTCGCGCAGCACTACACCGCGACGACCGTCGACGGCACCACGGTCTACGACCTGTCCGCGCAGACCCACTGACCGTCGCCGCTCGCCGAGTGGCACACCAGGTACCCGTCACCGGTCGACGGGTGCAGCTGGTGTGCCACTCGGCTGCACCCCACTTTCGGCCACAGTGTGCTGCCCCGACGGCGCGCGCGGATGCTCCCGGCGCGCTCCGTTCGGCAGAGTGGGGCCATGACCGCCACCGGCCCCCGCACCGGCGACCCCGGACCCGGGATCCCGACCGACGCGCTGCCGCTCCCGTTGCGCCCACCCGCGAACCGGCTGGATCCCCGCGCGATCTGGTGGTGGCGGCTCTCGGCGGTGCCGGTCCCGCTCGTGCTGCTCGTCGGCCAGGTCGTCGCGTGGTTCCTGCTGCCCGCGGTCCCGTGGCACGGGCTGCTGATCGCGACCGGGGTGCTGACCGTGCTGTGGCTGCTGGTCGGGACGCTCGTCGTACCCGGTCTGCGGTACCGGCTGCACCGCTGGGAGGTGACCGAGGACGCCGTCTACACCCGGTCCGGCTGGCTGGTCCGGGAGTGGCGGATCGCGCCGATCCCCCGGGTGCAGACGGTCGACACCGAGCACGGGCCGCTGCAGCAGGCGCTGGGTCTGGCCACGGTGACCGTCACGACCGCGTCGGCCCGCGGCCCGGTCCGCATCGCCGGGCTCGACGCCGAGGCCGCCGCCGAGCTCGCCCGACGGCTCACCGAGACGACCGGGCGGCACAGCGGGGACGCGACGTGACCGAGCCCGACGCACCCGCCACGGGCACCGGCACCGGCACGCCCCCCGACGAGGTCGAGTGGCGGCGGCTGCCGGTCCAGATGCTGCTCGTCGGCCCGGCCACCGCGCTGCTGCGTCTGGCCCCCGCGCTGGTCGTGCTCGTCCTGTTCGGCGCGGGAAGCGGCAACTCGACCCAGGTCTGGATCGCGGGGGCGGCGGTCGTCGTCACCGTCGCGGCGGGTGTCGTGCGGTGGCGCACGACCCGCTACCGGATCACCGACGAGCGCGTCGAGCTGCACAGCGGGCTGCTGATCCGGCAGCGCCGCTCGGTGCCGCGGGACCGGATCCGCACCGTCGACCTGACCGCACCGCTGCTGCACCGGATCGTCGGGCTGTCGGTGGTGAAGGTCGGATCCGGGCAGAGCAGGTCGGACGCGGGCCTCGACCTCGACGCCGTCACCACCGACGAGGCCGAACGGCTGCGCCGCGAACTGCTCGCCCGGCCCGCCACGGCGGCCGGCCCGGCGACGGCCGCCGCCGGGAGCGACCCCGGCGGGACCGGGACGGCGCCCGTCGGGGTCGACGGGAGGGATGCCGACGGGAGCGGCTCCGCCGGCGGCCCGGCGGACCGGGAGGAGCCCGCCGGCGAGGAGCTCGACCGGATCGACTGGTCCTCGCTGCGCTATGCCCCGCTGACGGTCAGCTCGCTGGCCGCGATCGGCGCGCTGGCCGGCGCGGGCTGGAACCTGCTGAACGAGACCGGTCTCGACCCGCGCTCGCTGCCCGGCGCCGACACCGTCGCCGGGGAGCTGGCGACCGCGCCGGTCTGGGCGACGGTGCTCGTCGCGGTCGGTGCGCTGCTGCTGGTCATGGTGGTCGGCAGCATCGTGCTGTTCGTCGAACGCTGGTGGGACTACCGGCTCAGCCGCGAGCCCGACGGCACGCTGCGGGTGCGCCGCGGCCTGCTGACCAAGCGCTCGCTGTCGGTGTCCGAGCAGCGGCTGCGCGGGGTGACGGTGTCCGAGCCGCTGCTGGTGCGGGCCCTGGGTGGCGGCGCCCAGGCCGGGGCGCTGGCCGTCGGCCTGGCCGGCGACGACGCCGACTCCGGCAGCGGCGCGCTCGGCCCGCCGGTGCGCCGCACGCACGCCCACACGGTCGCCGCGACGGCCACCCGCGCGACCGGCCCGGTCACCGACGGACCCCTGCGGGCGCACCCGCCGCGGGCCCGGACCCGGCGCCTGGTCCGCGCGGTCGGCCCCGCGCTCGTCCCGGCCGCAGCCCTCGGGGTGTTCGCCTGGTTCGACGCCGCGGTGTGGCCGGTCGTGGTCGGCGTCGCGCTGGTCATGGTGGCCGTACCGCTCGCGCTGGACCGCTACCGCGCCCTGGGCCACCGACTCGACGAGCACTACCTCGTCGCCCGACACGGGTCACTGCTGCGCACCACGACCGCGCTGCGCCGCGACGGCGTCATCGGCTGGCGGATACGGCAGAGCCTGTTCCAGCGCCGCGCCGGGGTGCTGACGCTGGAGGCGACCACCGCCGCGGGCGGCGGCTCGGTGCAGGTGCTGGACCTGGACCCCACCGACGCCGTCGCGCTCATGGCCGCGGTCACCCCGGACCCGGTCGCGCCGTTCCGGGTCCCCCCGCGGGTCAGCGACGCCGACGGGTCCCGAACAGACTGCGGGTGATCTCGCGGGTCACCGTGGTGGTGAGCTGACGACCGGTCGGTGACTGCAGGAAGTCCCCGATCTTGGAGAAGATCCCGCCGCCCGGCGAGTCCTGCGGCGGGGGTGGCGGGGCCTGGCCCGGTTCCGGAGCGGGGGCGGGCGCCCCGACCGGCGTCGCCTCGCCACCCGGCCCGGCCGCGATGCTCGCGGTGAGCTTCTCGTAGGCCGACTCGCGGTCCACCATCTGTCCGTACTTCGCCTGCAACGACGAGGCGGCGGCGTCGGCGCGGACGTCGTCGACGGGCAGGGCGGCCATCAGCGAGCGCGGGGCCCGCAGCCGGGTCCAGGCGACCGGTGTGGGCGCGCCGCGCTCGGACAGCACCGTGACGATCGCCTCACCGGTGCCCAGCGAGGTCAGCGCCGACTCCAGGTCGTAGACCTCGGACTTCGGATAGGTCCGTACCGTGCGCGACAGCGCCTTCTGGTCGTCCGGGGTGAAGGCCCGCAGCGCGTGCTGGATCCGCGCGCCCAGCTGGGACAGCACCTCGTTCGGCACGTCGGTGGGCAGCTGGGTGCAGAAGAACACCCCGACGCCCTTGGACCGGATGAGCTTGACGGTCTGCTCGATGCGGTCGAGGAACGCCTTCGAGGCGTCGGTGAACAGCAGGTGCGCCTCGTCGAAGAAGAACACCAGCTTGGGCCGGTCCAGGTCGCCCGCCTCGGGCAGCTCCTCGTACAGCTCGGCGAGCAGCCACATCAGGAACGTGGAGAACAACACCGGGTTCGCCGCGCGTTCGGCCAGCTCCAGCAGGGTGACGACCCCCTTCCCGTCGACCTGACGCATCAGGTCCGCGGGATCGAACTCGGGCTCGCCGAAGAACTCCTCGCCGCCCTGGGCCTCCAGGTTGACCAGCGCCCGCAGGATGACCCCGGCCGTCGCCGGGGAGACCCCGCCGATGCCCTTGAGGTCGGCCTTGCCCTCGTCGGAGGTGAGGTGGGTGATGACCGCGCGCAGGTCCTTGGTGTCGAGCAGCGGCAGCCCGCGCTGGTCGGCCCAGTGGAAGATCAGGCCGAGGGTGGACTCCTGGGTGGCGTTGAGGCCGAGCACCTTCGCCAGCAGGATCGGGCCGAACTGGGTCAGCGTCGCCCGCACCGGGACGGCGACGCCGCCGTCGCCCAGGGACAGGAACTGCACCGGGTACGCGGTCGGGACCCAGTCGTCGCCCGTGTCGGTCGCGCGGGCGGTGACCTTGTCGTTCGGCTCACCCGGCCGGGCCATGCCGGACAGGTCGCCCTTGACGTCGGCGAGCAGGACCGGGACCCCGGCGTCGGAGAGCTGCCCGGCCAGCGCCTGCAGCGTCTTCGTCTTACCGGTACCGGTCGCCCCGGCCACCAGGCCGTGCCGGTTCAGCGTCGCGAGCGGGATCCGGACCCTGGCCTGCGGGTCGCACACGCCGTCGACGAGGACGGTGCCGAGCTCCAGCGCGGCCCCGTCGGTGGCGTATCCGGCGGCGATGGTGCGAGCGGGTGTGTCGTCAGCCACGGCGCGAGCCTAGGGCACACCCCCGACGGTGGCGGGCGAGGCTCGCGCCCGTCGCACCGATGTCACCTAGGCTGTGACGATGACCGATCGGCTGGTGTGGATCGACTGCGAGATGACCGGGCTCGATCTGGGGTCCGACGCCCTCATCGAGATCGCAGCCCTGGTCACCGACGGCGACCTGAACATTCTCGGCGAGGGCGTGGACGTCGTCATCGCCTGCGACGACGCGAAGCTCGACGCGATGCCCGACGTCGTGCGCGACATGCACGCCCGGTCCGGGCTGACCGAGGAGGTCCGGCGCGCGACGGTCACGGTCGAGCAGGCCGAGAAGATGGTGCTCGACTACGTCCGCACCCACGTCCCGGACGCCCGGTCCGCGCCGCTGGCCGGCAACTCGATCGCCACCGACCGCGGCTTCATCGCCCGGGACATGACCGAGCTCGACGGGTACCTGCACTACCGGATGATCGACGTCAGCTCGGTGAAGGAGCTGGCACGGCGCTGGTTCCCCCGGGTGTTCTACGCCAAGCCGGAGAAGGGCCTCGCGCACCGCGCGCTCGCCGACATCCGCGAGTCGATCCGCGAGCTGGCCTACTACCGGCAGGCGCTGTTCGTGGCCCCGCCCGGTCCGACGACCGAGCAGGCGCAGGCCGCGGCGGCCGCGGTCGCGCACGTCGCGGCACCCCCGCAGACCGGTACGACCCCCGGCTGAGGGCTCCCGCGGACCCCGGTCTATAGTTTCTCCAGCGCTTCCGGGAGTCCGGGAGATCGCGATGGTGGGTGTAGCTCAGTTGGTAGAGCACCTGGTTGTGGTCCAGGGGGCCGCGGGTTCAAGTCCCGTCACTCACCCGGTCGCCGATTCTGCAGCAGCAGAGCCGTGCGACGGACAAGTACACATGCGCCGTTAGCTCAATTGGCAGAGCAGCTGGCTCTTAACCAGCGGGTTCGGGGTTCGAGTCCCTGACGGCGCACGCACGATCACAACCGAATAGCACGCGCCGTTAGCTCAATTGGCAGAGCAGCTGGCTCTTAACCAGCGGGTTCGGGGTTCAAGTCCCTGACGGCGCACCACCGATTCTGTGGGGGTAGGACGTCATCGTCCTACCCCCACAGCTCGTCCTGTCCCCTCCAGCTCATGGTGCCGACGGTTCCCGGCCGTGCTCATCCCGGCAGCCCCAGCAGCCGTTCGGCGTTGAGGTGGGCGATCTTCTCCATCGCGAGCGGGGGCAGGTCCGCCTCGCGGAGGAACGCCCGGGCGCCGTCGTTGCCCAGCATCGGGTAGTCGACGCTGAACATGATCCGGCCCACCCCGACCGTCTCGACGCAGAACCGGAGCTGGGCCTGGTTGAACATCCCGCTCGGGGTGATGTGGACGTTCTCCCGGAAGTAGTCCCCGACCGGACGGTCCAGGCGGGTGATCCGCTGCGGAAGGGCCTCCTCGATCCGCTCGAGGTAGAAGGGGACCATCTCGCCCCAGTGGCCGAGGACGAGCTGCAGGTCCGGGTACCGGTCGAACACCCCGGCGAGGACGAGATGGAGGAAGTGGGTCCCCGTCTCGACGTGCCAGCCCCAGGCACTCGTCTGCAGCCGGGCCGTGACGATCGGGTCGAGCCCGCCCTCGTAGTTCGACCGGGAGGTCTCGACCGGCGGGACGCCCGGGTGCAGATGGATGGGCACCCGCAGCTCCGCCGACCGCCGCAGGACGGGGTCGAACCGGGGCTCGTCGAGGAACCCGCCCCCGATCCGGCCGTTGATCATGGATCCGACGAACCCGAGCTCACCGACGGCGCGGGCGAGCTCGTCCGCGGCGGCCTCCGGCACGGCCGTCGGCAGCGCGGCGAAGGCGGCGAAGCGGTCCGGGTGCGCCGCGACGGCCGCCGCCGTGCGGTCGTTGACCTTCCGGACGAGCTGCCCGGCGACGTCGCCGGGCAGCTGCGAGGCTAGCGGGCTACAGGGCTGCCGGCCCCCGACGAGATCCTGCGAGGCCCCGGCGGTCTACTCCACCGGCCCGAGCAGGGCGAGCAGGATCCGCGCCAGCTCGGCCCGGTCCTGCGGCGGGATCCGCGCGAGCCTGCGGTCGAACTCCCGCGCGAGCGCGGCGAGCGCCCGGTCGCGGGCCGCCTCCCCCTCGGCGGTCAGGACGAGCCGGTGGCGGCGCAGGTCGGCGTCGTCGATCTCCCGGCGCAGGTAACTGAGGCCGACCAGGGTGCGCACGTACGCCGTCACGCTCGCCTTCGGGATGACCAGCGTCGCGGCGAGCTGGGCCGGGTAGGGGGACGTGGCGACCTCGGCGAGGACGAAGAACTCCTTCGTCTCCAGGCCCAGCTCCGCCAGGTCGGCGACGCACTCCTCCAGCACGACGGTCAGCAGCCGATGGTTCAGCGACCACAGCTGCGCGGCGTCGACCGACACGAGCACCTCCCATTCCGTACGATGTCGAACAGAGTCGAAGTCGAACTACCTGCATGTCGAACTTCGACCGCTGTCGACCCTAGACGGAGGGGCTCCCGTGCCACTGCAGCACATCACGATCCCGCGCGGGCCCATCCGGCTCGCCGCCGATCTCCACCTGCCCCCCGGCACCGACGGGTCGACTCCCCGGCCTGCCGTGGTGCTGTCGCCCCCGGGCAGCAGCGTCAAGGAGCAGATCGGCGCCGAGTACGCCCGCCGCCTCGCCGACCGCGGCATCGCCGCGCTCGTGTTCGACCCGGCCCACCAGGGGCGCAGTGGTGGCGAGCCGCGCGACCTCGAGGACCCGTACCGGCGGGGCGAGGACATCAGCTACGCACTCGACGCACTGGACACCACGGCCGGGATCGACCCCCGGCGCATCGGCGTGCTCGGCATCTGCGCCGGTGGCGGGTACGCCGTCCACACCGCCCGCACCGACCACCGCATCAGGGCCGTGGGCGTGGTCGTCCCCGTGGACATCGGCACCGCGTTCCGCCGCGGCGCGCCCGACGGCCCCGTCGCCGCACTCGACGCCATGGCGGACGCCCGTTCGGCCGAGAACCGCGCAGGACACCTCACCCGCGAGAAGTGGCTCCCCGACAACGCCGAGGAGGCCGCCGCGCTCGGAGTGGACGACATCGACACGACACAGGCGATCCGGTACTACCGCACCAGACGGGGCGGGAGCGAGTACTCGACGAACCGCCGCCTCGCGCGAGGGGACTCCCTGCTGCTCGGGTACGACGCGTTCCACCTGGTCGACCCGCTCATGACCCAACCCCTGCAGGTCGTCCTGGCCGGGCGCGTCGGCACCACCGGCTCCTCCGAGGCCGGCATGCGGCTCTGGGAGACGGCCCCGAACCCCGTGGACCTCATGGTGGTCGACGGGGCGGGCCACTACGAGATGTACGACGAGCCCACCTACGTCGACGCCGCGGTCGACCGGCTCGCCGGCTTCTACTCCACCCACCTGTAGGCATCGGGCACGACCGCCGCACCCGGCACCGCGGGGCAGGCTATCGTCGCTCCCAGTTCGTTAGCTCCGGACAAGGAGATGCCGTGGGGAACGACGTCGTCGTACCGGCCGGTCCCGCCGGACGCCGGCACCGGCTGCTGATCCTGGCCGTGCTCTGCACCAGCATCCTGATCGTCTCGATGGACGTCACGATCATCAACGTGGCGCTGCCCGCGCTCGTCGCGGACCTGCACGCCTCGATCACCGAGCTGCAGTGGACCGTCGACGCCTACACCGTCGTCCTGGCCTGCTTCCTGATGCTGGCCGGCGCGACGGCGGACCGGGTCGGGCGCCGCCGCGTCTTCCGGACCGGGCTCGTCGTGTTCGGCATCGGGTCGCTGCTGTGCAGCCTGGCTCCGACGGTCGGCTGGCTGATCGGGGCGCGGGTGGTGCAGGCCCTCGGCGGCGCGATGCTCAACCCGGTCGCCATGTCGATCATCACCAACGTCTTCACCGACGCCCGGGAGCGGGCCCGCGCGATCGGGGTGTGGGGCGCGATGGTCGGCATCTCGCTGGGCCTCGGCCCGGTGCTCGGCGGGCTGCTCGTGGACACCGTCGGCTGGCGGGCGATCTTCTGGGTGAACATCCCCGTGGTACTGGCGGCGTGGGTCCTGACGGCGCGGCTCGTCCCGGAGTCGCGGGCCGCCCGTCCGCGGCGGGCCGACCCGGTGGGGCAGCTCCTGGTGGTGGCGCTGCTCGGGTCGACGGTGGCGGCGGTGATCGAGGGGCCGCGGCTGGGCTGGTCGTCGGCGGGGGTGCTCGGGCTGGTGGCGCTGGCCGTCGGCGCGCTGATCCTGCTGGTCGTCTGGGAGCGGCGGCATCCCGAACCCCTGGTGGAGCTGCGGTTCTTCCGGAGCGCCCCGTTCACCTCGGCAACGGTGATCGCGGTCTGCGCGTTCGCGGCGTTCGGCTCACTGCTGTTCCTGTCCGCGCTCTACCTGCAGGACGTGCGGGGGCTCAGCGCCCTGCAGGCCGGGCTGACCCTGCTGCCGGCCGCCGTCGCGACGACGGTGGTCGCGCCGCTGGCCGGGCGGATGGTCGCCGCGCGCGGGGCCCGGCTGCCGCTCGTCCTCGGCGGGACGGCGATGGTGGCGGTCGCGCTGACCTTCTCCCAGCTCTCCCCCGCCACCCCGCTGTGGCTCGTGCTCGTCGCGCACGGGGTGTTCGGCGGCGGGTTCGCGCTGCTCAACCCGCCGATCACGAACACGGCGGTGAACGGGATGCCGCCCGAGCGGGCCGGCGTCGCCGCAGCGGTGGCCTCGACCAGCAGGCAGGCCGGGCAGTCGTTCGGCGTCGCGATCAGCGGGACCGTGGTCGCCACCGCGGCGAGCACCGCCGCCGGGGTGGCGACGGCGTGGGCGGTCGTGGTGCCGCTGACCGTCGTGGTCGTGGTGCTCGGTGTGCTGGGGACCACGGCGCGGTCGCAGGCGTCCGCGGCCCGGGTCGCGGCACTGTTCCCCGCGGCACCGTCGTCCCCCGCCCGCGCGGCCTGAGCGGGGGACGGCGGCGTCATCCGTGCGGAGCGGCGCCCGCGGCGGCGTCGACGGAGTGGTCCAGCACGACCATGTGCCCGGCCGCGTGGGTGAACACGTACTCGGCACCACAGCCGGGCAGGGCCAGCTGCGGGGTGACCCCGCAGGCCCAGAAGACCGGCACGTCACCCTCCTCGACCACCGGCTCCGGCCCGAAGTCCGGCCGGGCCAGGTCGGAGATCCCGATCGCGGCGGGGTCCCCGACGTGCACCGGCGCGCCGTGCCCGGTCGGGTAGCGCGCCGTCACCTCGACGGCCCGGTCGACGAGCGCGGCGGGCACCGCGCGCATGCTCACCACCAGCGGTCCGTGCACCCGGCCCGCCGGCACGGTCGGGCGGGTCGTGACGTACACGGCGGGCGCGGACGAGCGCGGGTTGCGCCGCACCGGGACCCCGGCCCGTTCCAGGGGCTCCTCGAAGGTGTGGCTGCACCCGAGCAGGAACGCCACCGAGTCCGCGCGCCACCGGTCGCGCAGGTCGGTCGGCTCGCCGTCCTCGACGCCGTGGAGCCAGGTCCGGTAGCGCGGGAAGTCGGTGCGGACGTCGACCCGGGTGTCCCCGACGGTGACGACCGGGTCGCCGGTGTTGCCGACGCCGAGCAGCGGGCACGGCGTCGGGTTCCGCACGCAGAAGAGCAGGAAGTCGTACGCCGTCGCCTGCGGGACGACCACCAGGTTGGCCTGCTGATACCCGCCGAACAGGCCCGCGGTGGGCCCGGTCCAGCTCCCGGCGGCGGCCAGTGCCCGCAGCTCGGCCGGGGTGGCTGGCGCCGTCGTCGCGGCGGTCACCGGGCCAGCTCCCGGCGGGCGGTCTCGCGGACGGTGAGCAGGGTCAGCAGTGCGACGACCGTCGCGACCATCAGCAGGTAACCGGGTGCGAGCGGGTCGCCGGTGACCGAGGTCAGCCAGGTCGCGAGGAACGGGGTGAGACCGCCGCCGATGATCGTCCCGCCGTTGAAGGCCAGGGACAGGCCGGTGTAGCGGACCCGGGTCGGGAACTGCTCGGCGTAGGTCGGGTAGGTGACGGCCTGCACGACCGGCATCGGCAGGGCCAGCAGGAACATGCCGAGGACGGCCAGGGTGAAGTCGCCGGTGCCCATCAACGCCATCGTCGGGAGGATCAGCACGGAGTAGCCGAGGAACCCGGCGACGATGAGCTTCTTGCGGCCGTAGCGGTCCGACAGCGCTCCGGCGAGCGGCATCAGGCACGCCACGAACAGCCCGATCGCGGCCATCAGCCAGAACGTGCTCGACTTCGGGTAGCCCAGCTCCGAGGTCAGGTAGATGTTCATGAAGATCAGGCCGATCCAGTAGCCCGCGTTCGACCCGGTGGCCAGCAGCAGCACGGTCACCAGCGCGCGCCGGTGGTGGGTGAGCACCTCCCGCACCGGGGCCTTGGGCAGCTCGCCCGCCGCGCGGCTGTGCTCGAACTCCTCGGAGTCCTCCAGCCGGTGCCGGGCGATCAGGGTGAGCACCACCAGCGGCAGCGCGAGCAGGAACGGGATCCGCCAGCCGAACGCGCTCAGCTGCTCGGCGGTCAGTAGGGTCGAGGTGACCCCCGCGACCAACGCCGCGGTGCCGCCACCGAGGGCGACCCCGACCGGCGTGAAGGACCCGAAGAAGCCGCGTCGGCCCGCCGGGGAGGACTCGGCGAGGTAGGTGGCCGACCCGGTCACCTCACCGCCGGCGAAGAAGCCCTGCGCGAGCCGGGCGAGGACCAGCAGCGCGGGGGCGAGCAGGCCCGCGGTGGCCGCGGTCGGCAGCAGCCCGACCAGGGCGGTCGCGGTGCCCATCCCGGTGATCGTGAACACCAGGACCGGCTTGCGGCCCAGGCGGTCGCCGAGCCGGCCGAGGACGATGCCGCCGAGCGGGCGCATGAGGAACGCGCTGCCGAACACCGCCAGCGTCGACAGCAGTGAGGCGACCGGGTCGGCGCTGGGGAAGAACAGCGGCCCGATGACGACGGCGAGGTAGCCGTAGACGCCGAACTCGTAGTACTCGACGGCGGTCCCGGACGCGGCGGCCAGCGCCGCGCGGCGGGACCGGGCCGGGCTCGGCGACGGGGTGGAGGGGCTCTCGGCGGCCCGCCCGGTGGGGGCGTCGCTTGATAGGGTCATGGGTGTCTCCCGGTGGGGATCCCGCTGCTGCGGGCAGGCGTGATCGCGGTGTGGTGGGCGGAGCAGACCCGGCGCGCGCGAGACGGCGACACCGGTGGCACAGCGGGTCATCGGCGGGCGGCATCCCGCCGATGACCCCGGCCGCGGGCCCGTCCGGGGACGGGCCGCGACCGTGTGGGGATCAGACGGCGAACAGCTGCTCGGGATCGGCGAAGGCCTTGAACTCGAGCGCGTTGCCCGCGGGGTCGAGGAAGAACATCGTCCACTGCTCCCCCGGCTCCCCCTCGAACCGCACGTACGGCTCGATGACGAACCGCGTGCCGGCGGCGGTCAGCCGCTCGGCCAGCGCGCGGAACTCCGGGACGCTCAGCACGAGCCCGAAGTGCGGGACCGGCACGTCGTGGCCGTCGACGGGGTTGGTGCCGGCGACGCCCGCGCGCGGGGTGTCCGACGGCTCGCCGACCTGGTGGGTGACGACCTGGTGGCCGGCGACGTTCCAGTCGGTCCAGCGCTCGGCGGAGCGGCCGCGGGGGAAGCCGAGCAGGGTGCCGTAGAACTCGCGGGCCGCCTCGATGTCGTCCACCGGGATCGCCAGGTGGAACGGCGGGCGCACGGAGGTGACGATCGCGGCGGGTTCCGTGGTCGGTGCGGACACAGGGGTACCTCTCATCCTTCGGTGTCGCGCCCGGACGGGATGGCGTCCAGACGCAGGGGGTCCCCGGGCCGGAGCTGGCCGAGGAGGTCGATGTCGGCGTCGGCGACGACGCCGACCACCGGGTAGCCGCCGGTCACGGGGTGATCGGCGAGGAACAGGATGGGCTCGCCCGAGGGCGGGACCTGGACGGCGCCGAGCGGCACGCCCTCGCTGGGCAGCGACCGGTCGCCGACGGCGAGGGTGGCGCCGGTGAGCCGGATACCGACCCGGTCGCAGTGCCCGGAGACGCGCCACGGCGCGCGCCGGAGCAGGGCGCGGTCGGCAGGACCGAGGACACCGTCGCGGGGGCCCCAGTGGAACCGGACCCGGGTCGCGGGGCCGGGCAGCCGGGGCGCAGCGAGCTCGACCGGCACGGCGGGCGGCTCGCCCGGCACGGGGCCGAGCGGCAGGTCGACGCCCGGGGCGACGGCGGGCGGGCCGAGCCCGGTCAGCGAGTCCCGGGCGCGGGACCCGAGCACGGGGGCGGGTCGGATCCCGCCGCCGACGGCGAGGTAGCTGCGCAGCCCGCGCGGCGGGGTGCCGAGCCGCAGCCGCGCGCCGGCCGGGACCCGCACGCAGCGGGGGTCGGCGACCGGGCGGCCGTCGAGGGTGACCGGGACCGGGGCCCCGGTGACCGCGACCCAGCGCGGCACGTCGAGGACGACCGCGAGACCACCCAGGGTGACCTCGACGGCGGCCTCTCCGGGCCGGTTGCCGACCAGCCGGTTCGCGGTGGCGAAGGCGGCCCGGTCGACCGGACCGGACGCGGTGACGCCGAGATGCGCGAGCCCGGGGCGGCCCGGGTCCTGCACGCTGGCGCCCGGCCGGGCGTCGAGCACCCGCAGCCGCGGGCCGGGGCCGGGTCCCGCTGCGGGCGGGACGGTGGCGGCGCGGGCGGGCGGGTCGAGCAGCGCGGTCATGCGGGCACCTCCACGAAGCGGACGCGGTCGCCGAGCCCGAGCCGGTTGGGCGGGGTGGCGTCGACGTCCCAGAGGACCGCCGTGGTCGTGCCGATCTGGTGCCAGCCACCGGGCGTCCCACCCGGGTAGACCACGGTCTGGTTCCCGGCGATCGCGACCACGCCGGCCTCCACCCGGGGCCGCGGGGTGGACAGCCGCGGCAGCCGCAGCGCGTCGGGGAGCCCGTCGAGGTAGGCGAAACCGGGGGCGAAGCCGAAGAAGCCGACCTGGTGGGTCGCGGCGGCGTGCGCCCGGGCGACCCCGGCCGGGGTGGTCCCGAGCCGGTCGGCGACGGCGGGCAGGTCGGCGCCGTCGTAGCGGACACCGACCTCGACCGTCCGGGCCGGCGGGACGGGGGTGCCCGCGTCGGTGACGGTGGCGGTGACGTCGGGCGCGCCGAGGGCGAGGGTGCGCAGGTGGCGGCGCAGCGCGGCCATCCGGGTGCCGGGGCGCGCGACGACGAGCACGGTGGCCGCGGCCGGGACGACGTCGGTCACCCAGGCGTCCCAGCCGTCGGTCACGGCGCCGTCGGCGACCGCGCGCACGGTCCCGGGGAGGCAGTCCACGATCCAGGACCGGTCGCCGGCGCGGTGCACGGCGGGCGCGGTCACCGGGCCGCCCCGGCGAACGGGGCCAGCGGGGCCGCACCGCAGCCGATCCCCGCGGCGGACAGGGCGTCGCGGGCGGCGCGGGCCAGTGCGTCGGCGCCGGGAGTGTCGCCGTGCACGCACAGCGCGGCGACCGCGCCGCCGGGCGGGCGGACGCTGACGACAGTCCCGTCGACAGCGGTGACCGTCCCGTCGCGGGCGACCGAGACGGCGCGGGCGGCGGCCTCGGCGGGATCGCGGACCAGGTCACCGGGCCGTCCGCGCGGGACGAGACCCCCGGCCGCGGTGTAGCCGCGGTCGAGGAACGCCTCGGCGCGCGGCCCGAGACCGGCCGCGAGCGCGCGGTCCCACACCTCGGTGCTGGGCAGGCACAGCAACGGCAGGCCCGGGTCGACGAGCCGGACCGCCTCGACGAGGGCGTCGGCGTGGTCGGGGTGGGTGCCGGTGGCGTGGTAGAGCGCGCCGTGCGCCTTGACGTACCCGACCCGGGTGCCGGCGGACGCGGCGAACACCGAGAGCGCGCCGATCTGGTAGACGACGTCGTTGACCAGCGTGTCGCGGGCGACGTCGACGAAGCGGCGGCCGAACCCGGCGAGGTCGCGGTAGGAGACGTGCGCCCCGACCGCCACGCCGCGGGCCGCGCAGTCGTCGCAGGTGCGGCGCATGACGTCCGGGTCGCCGGCGTGGAAGCCGCAGGCGACGTTGGCGGCGTCGACGACGTCGAGCAGCGGTCGGTCGTCCGGCACCCAGGCGCCGAAGCCCTCCCCGACGTCGGTGTTCAGCGCGATCACCGCGCGTCCCGTCCGGCCCAGAACGCCGACAGCTCGCCGCGGTCGGCCGACCAGGCCGCGTGCAGGCCGTCCTGGCCGCCGTCGATGTGGGCGAGCACGAGACGGCGGAGCTCGTCGGCGTCGCCGTCGGCCAGTGCCTGGACCATCCCGCGGTGCTCGTCCTGCACGCGGTCGTAGGCGCCGGTGCCGTGCACGTAGAACCGGGAGTACGGCTCCAGGCGGTGGTAGAGCCGGGAGATCAGCTCGTAGCGCAGCGGCAGCCCGGCGAGCCGGTACATGTCCAGGTGGAACGCGAGGTTGGTGCGCGACCAGGCGGCGGCACCGGTGTCGGCGACCCGGTCCATCTCGCCGGCCATGCCGTCGAAGCGGGCGACGTCGCGCCGCGACACCCGTTCCGCGACGTGCGGGGCGAAGCTGGGCTCGACCATCCGGCGCAGGTCGTAGATCTCGTCGATCTCGGCCAGGTCCAGCTCGGTGACGAAGGTGCCGCGCCCGGGCTCGCTGCGCAGCAGCCCCTCCCCCACCAGGGTGCGCAGCGCCTCCCGCAGCGGGATGCGGCTCACGCCGTAGCGGTCTGCGAGCTCCTCCTGCACCAGCCGGTGACCGGGCGGATACACGCCCTCCACGATCGCGCGACGCAGGGCGTCGACCAGCGCGTCATCCGATGCCATGCGTTCTGTATACGGTGGATCCAGCGTGTACGAAAGCCCCTGCCGTCGCGCTTAACAGGACCGACACCGCAGAACACACAGCAGGAACACACGGCAGGAGACACGGTCGCCGCGGCCGCGGCGGAGTGACCCGGGTCGCCCCGACATGACCGCGGAGCCCGCGGCCGCCACGATGGTGCGCATGGCCCGACCCGACCACGCCGTCTTCTTCAAGCGCTCGTTCTCGAAGATGGACCAGCTCGCGACCCCGTTCCTGACCGGGCGGCGGCTGTGCCGCCAGCTCGCCGGGGTGGTGCCGCGCGGCACGAACGGCGTCGTCGTCGAGCTGGGGGCGGGGCCGGGCGTGCTCGCCGAGCCGATCCGCGAGCGCCTCGGCCCGCACGCGCGCTACCTCGCGATCGAGATCGACGAGGAGCTGGTCGCCCACCTGCGCCGGCACAAGCCGTGGCTGGAGGTCGTGCAGGGCGACGTCGCCGACCTGGACCGGATCCTCGACGAGGCCGGCATCACCGAGGTCGACGCGTTCGTCTCGACCCTGCCGTGGGCGGTGTTCCCGCAGACCCTGCGCCTGCAGGTCATGGGGACGATCGCGCGCCGGCTGACCCCGGGCGGGGTGATGAGCATGATCATCACCTGGATGGCGCTGCCGAACCGCGTGCGGGTGCTGCGCGACCTGCTCGACACCCACTTCGACGAGGTCGTGGAGACCGCGACCGAGTGGCGCAACCCGCCGCCCGCCCGCACCTTCTTGTGCCGGCGACCGCTCCCCCAGTTCAACTCCCTCGGCGGGCAGGACACTCGCTCGGCGAGCTGACATGGTCGTCCCGCCCGGGGTCGCCGCCGCCGTCCCGCTGGCCGTCGTCGAGCGGCAGGGCACCGTCGAGTCGGTGCACCTGGGCACCGTGGCGGTGCACCACCCCGACGGCACCGTGACCGGCCGCGGCGACCCGGACGTGGTGTTCCTGCCGCGCTCGGCGCTCAAGCCGGTGCAGGCGGTGGCGATGCTGCGGGCCGGGCTGGACCTCGACGGAGAGCTGCTCGCGCTGGTCTGCGCCTCGCACTCCGGCGAGCCCGGCCACGTCGACGGTGTGCGGCGCATCCTCGCCGGCGCCGGACTCGACGAGACCGACCTGGACAACACCCCGGACCTGCCGCTGGGGGCGGCGGCCGCCGCGGACGCCCGCGCGGCGGGGACGGCGCCGTCGCCGGTGCTGCAGAACTGCTCGGGCAAGCACGCCGGGATGCTCGCCGCCTGTGTGGCCGCGGGCTGGCCGACGGCCGGCTACCGCGATCCCGCGCACCCGCTGCAGCGGCTGGTCCGGGACACCGTCGCCGAGCTGACCGGGGTGCCGGTCGGGGTCACCACCGTCGACGGCTGCGGCGCGCCGCTGTTCGGCAGCACCCCGGCCGGGCTGGCCCGGGCCTTCGCGACGCTGGCGACGGCCGCCCCGGACACCGTCGAGGGGCGGGTCGGGGCCGCGGTCCGCGCGCACCCGTGGTGGGTCGGCGGCACGGACCGGCCGGTGACCCGGCTCGCCGGGGCGGTGCCGGGCCTGGTCGCCAAGGACGGCGCCGAGGGCGTGCTGGCGGCGGCGCTGCCCGACGGGCGGGCGTTCGCCGTCACCGTGCTGGACGGGTCGCCGCGGCCGCTGCCGGTCGTCGCCCGCGCGGTGCTGGAGTTCCTCGGCGCCGGGTCGGCCGCGCTCACCGGGGCGACCCGCACCGATGTGCTCGGCCACGGCACGCCCGTAGGCGCGGTCCGCGCGCTGCTCTGAGCGGCCCGCCCCGCTCCGGGGACACCCCGGCCCCCGCTCCTGCGCGGGCACCGGGTCAGCCCGCGCCGCCCGTACGCGCGTGGTCCGCGGCCCGGCCGAGGCGGGCGGCGACCGCGTCGAGGTGCTCGACCAGCTCGACCGGTTCGACCACCTCGAAGTCGACGCCGAAGAAGCACAGCCACACCGCCAGCGACTCCAGCGTCCAGGCCCCGGCCGCGAGCTCGCAGCGGTCCCCGCCCAGGTCGGTCACGATCCCCGACGCCGGGGTGACGTGCTCGGCGATCCGCTCCGCCGGGGCGTGGAACACGATCCGCGCCCGGTGCGGGTAGGCGCCGGAGGAGATGCCGCGCTGGGCGAACGCGGCGATCCCGCCCTCTGGTTCCGGGCGCGGGGTGAAGCGGGGCCCGGCCGGCAGCTTCGGGCGCATCCGGTCCACCCGGAAGGTGCGGCGGTCGTCGCGGCCGGTGTCCCAGGCGACGAGGTACCAGCGGCGCCCGGTGTGCACGAGTCCTTCCGGCTCGGCGATCCGGCGGGTCTCGGTCCCGTCCCCCGCGACGTAGTCGAACCGGAGGACCTCGTGGTCGCGGCAGGCGGCGGCCAGCGCGGACAGCACGTCCGCGTCGACGGTCGGGCCGCGCGCGGCGAGTGTCGAGGTCGCGGTGCCCAGCGCGGCGACGCGGCGGCGCAGCCGGTTCGGCAGGACCTGCTCCAGCTTGGCCAGGGCCCGGACCGAGGTCTCCTCGATGCCCGAGACCGACCCGCCCGCGGCGGTCCGCAGCCCGACCGCGACGGCGACGGCCTCGTCGTCGTCGAGCAGCAGGGGTGGCAGCGCGGCCCCGGCGCCGAGCCGGTAGCCGCCGGTCACCCCGGGTGTGGAGTGGACCGGGGAGCCGAGGGTGCGGAGCTTGTCGACGTCGCGGCGGACGGTGCGCACGTCGACCTCGAGGCGCTCGGCCAGGGCGGGCCCCGTCCAGTCGCGCGGCACCTGCAGCAGCCCGAGCAGGCGCAGCAGCCGCGCCGATGTCCCCATCACGACGACCAGTGTGCCCCCGATCGCGGTCGGTTCCTGTCCTGGTTGCGGGTCGGCGAGCCCGCCCCGACCCCGGGGTGCCCGGACCGGCCGTCTACGGTCGCCGCCGTGGACACGAGCGAGCGGGTCGGCCGGTACGTGCGGATGGTGGCCCTGGAGGGACAGGGGACCGAGCTGGCGGGCGCGCTGCTGCGGGTCGCCGACGACATGGCCGCCCAGCCCGGCTGCCTCGCCTACGTCGTGAACGCCACCCCCGACGAGCCCGACGTCGTCTGGGTCACCGAGATGTGGTCCGACGCCGCGTCGTCGGAGGCGGCGCTGAGCCGCGACATCGGCGAGAGCGGGCTCGGCGACGTGCTGGCGCTGCTCACCGCGCCGCCGGACTACATCGAGGTCACCCCGCTCGGCGGGCCCGGTCTGGCCGGCCTGCCCGGCTGAGCGCCGGGCCGGCCGGACCGGCTCAGTCGCGCTGCTCGGGGCGCTCCTTGCGGGCTCGCAGCGACCCGGCGTGCGCGGTCGCCGTCGGGTCGCCCTTGGTCTTGATCAGGCTGGCGACGGTGACGATCGCGAGGATCCCCAGGATCACGACGAGGCTGACCATGGTCGGGATCTCGGGCACGGCCGGCGAGATGTCGACGTGCAGCCAGTGCAGGATCAGCTTCACGCCGATGAACGCGAGGATGACCGCGAGCCCGGCCGACAGGTAGACCAGCCGGTCCAGCAGACCCTTGACCAGGAAGAACAGGGCCCGCAGACCGAGCAGCGCGAAGGCGTTGGCGGTGAAGACGATGAACGCCTCCTGCGTCACCCCGAACACCGCGGGGATCGAGTCCAGCGCGAACAGCAGGTCGATGCCGCCGATCGAGACCAGCACGATGAACATCGGGGTCGCGACCCGGCGGCCGTTGTCCCGGGTGAACAGCTTCCCGCCGTGGTACTCCTCGGTGACCGGGAAGAGCTTGCGCGCGCCCTTCACGACCATGTTGTCCTCGATGTCGGGGTCCTCGTCCTTGTGCCGGTAGAGCTGCACCGCGGTCCACAGGAGCAGCAGACCGAAGACCAGGAACATGAAGGAGAACAGGTTGAGCAGCGTCGCCCCGACCGCGATGAAGATCGCACGCATGATCAGGGCGAGCACGATGCCGAAGGTCAGCACCTTGTGCTGGTGCTCCTCCGGGACCGCGAACGTCGTCATGATCACGACGAAGACGAACAGGTTGTCGACCGACAGGCTCTTCTCGACGATGTAGCCGGTGAAGTACTGGGTGCCGAAGTCCCAGCCGTGCATCGTCGCGAACACCAACCCGAACACGATCGCGATCGCGATGTAGAACACCGACCACGCGGTGGCCTCGGTGAATCCCACCCGGTGCGGCCGCATCCAGCCCAGGACGAGGTCCAACGCGAGCAGCGCGACGATCACGCCGATCGTGACGGCCCATTCGAGGCCGCTGATCTCGAGCACCGGAGGTCCTCCTGCAGGTCACCGCACCGGCCACGGTGGCCGGTCGCGGAGCGCACCATATCGGGCAGTCAGGACACCGCGCCCGTCGTGAGGCCGGGCGCGGACGACGATCAGCCCTTCGGACGCGCCGCGAAGACCCCCTCGGCGGGGAACGCGCCGTTCGCCAGAGCAGTCCGGACGAACGCCCCGCCGAGGTCCCCGAGCCGCGCGGCCCCGTCGGCGCCGAGTGCCGTCCACGGCGCGGCGCCGAGGTGGTGGGTGTCGTTCTCGATCCGCTTGCGCAGCGCCGTGCCCTCCTCGGTCAGGGCCGGTTCGACGGCGTCGTCCTCGGCCGTGTCGGCCGGCTGCAGCAGGCCGCGGTCGGCGAGTCCGGCGACGGCGGCGTTCCACTCGGCGGCCGACCAGCCGCGGCTGCCGCGGGCGAAGGCCACGATGAACCCGGTGCCCGTCGCGGTCGCGGTGACCAGGGCCTCCAGCCCGGACAGCCCGGCCTCGACCAGCAGCGCGATGTGCCCGTCGCCGCGGTGCTCGCGCAGGATCGACAACGCGTGCCAGAGGACCAGGTGCGGCGCGGTCGGCCAGGGCACGTCGAGGTGCCCGGCGGCGAGCGGACGCCCGTCGGGGGTGACGGCCTCGGCCGCGGTCCGGGCCAGCCCGGCGGCCTCGGCCATCTCGGGCGAGGCGACGGCGTCGTCGCCCAGGGTGCGGCGCAGCGAGGCGTCGGCGACGGCGAACCGCACGTCGAGCAGATCCGAGGGGGACGCCAGCTCCCAGGCCCGCGGGACCGACTTCGCGACCAGCCTCGGGGAGAAGTTGTAGAACGTCGCGGTGACCACCGACGGCCCGACCGCGCCCATGGGCGCAGCGCGCGGGGCGAAGTAGCTCATCCGGCCCGGTTCCAGCCCCGCGGCGGTGTAGGCCGGCTCGGCCTCGGCGGCGAAGTAGACCTGGGAGTGCAGTGGTTCCAGCCCTCGGGCGAGGCGCCCGGCGGCGACGGCGGTGTCGTTCATGACCGCGACGCTAGTCGGGAGGATCTGAGGATGCCGAGCAGTGCCGGCTCACCCACACGGACACACTCTGCGTGACATGATCATCACGCAAAGTGTCTCCCGGCTAGCGTGGCCGGGCCATGCCCCCGCCCCTCGACGACCGGCCCGCCGACCCGCCGCTCCCCGCGCCCGGCCCCGCCGGACCGGCCGCACCGCCGGTCCTGCCGGTCTCGCCGGTCCCGTCCGACGGCGGCCGGCGCCCGGCGCACCGGCCGGCGCCCGTGGCCCGCCGACGGCTGCGCGACCTGCTCCGCACCCCGGTCCAGATCCTCGCGACGACCGCGGCCGGGGTCGGTCTCCCGCTGCTGACACTGGACGCGGCCTGGCGGCTCGGGACCGACCTGACCGGGCCGGCGTACCTGGTCGTCGTCGCGGCGCTGGTCATGACGGCGACGACGGTGTGGCTGGAGGGCCTGCGTGCACTGCGCCCGTACCGTCCCCCGGCAGCGCCCGCCGCGCCGTGGCCGCCCGCGGTGCTGGTCGTCCCGGCGTACCTGCCGAACGAGGCCGGGACCATCCTCGACACCGTCTCGCACGCCCTGGCCCAGGACTATCCCGGCCCGCTGACCGTCGTCGTCGCCTACAACACCCCCGGTCCGCAGCCGGTGGAGGCGCAGCTGCGGACCCTCGCCGCGGCCGACCCGCGGCTGGTCGTCGTCGAGGTGGCGGACTCGACCACGAAGGCACAGAACGTCAACGCGGCGCTGCGGGCCGCCGACGGCGAGGTCACCGGCATCCTCGACGCCGACCACCACCCGGCACCCGACGCGCTGCGCCGGGCCTGGCGGGCGCTGTCGCACGGCGCCGACGTCGTGCAGGGGCACTGCAGCGTCCGCAACGGCACGGCGTCCTGGGTCGCCCGGACGGTCTCGGTGGAGTTCACCTGCATCTACGGCGTGAGCCACCCCGGGCGGGCCGGGCTGTTCGGGTTCGGCCTGTTCTGCGGCTCCAACGGGTACTGGCGCACCGAGGCGTTGCGCGCGACCCGGATGCAGGCGCAGATGCTGACCGAGGACATCGACGCATCGGTCCGCGCGCTACTGGCCGGGCGGCGCTGCGTCGTCGACCCGGGCCTGCTCTCGCGCGAGCTCGCCCCGCTGACCGTGCGCGCCTGGTGGCACCAGCGGCTGCGCTGGGCACAGGGCTGGTTCCAGGTCTCGCGCCGGCACCTGCGCACCGCGCTGCGCACCCGTGGGCTGCCCGGACGCGCCCGGCTCGGGCTGCTGTTCCTGCTGGGCTGGCGGGAGCTGTGCCCGTGGGTGACCCTGGCGATGGTGCCGGTGCTGGCGTTCGGCCTGCACCACCACGGTCCCGGCGACGTCGTGCCGCTGCTGCTCGCGACGACGGTCTACACCCTCGCCGTCGGCCCGGGCCAGACGCTGCTCGCCTGGCGGGCGGCGCCGCCGGAGCTGCGCCGGCCCGGCTGGTTCCTGGGGTACCTGCTGCTCTCCCCGCTCTACGTCGAGCTGCGCAACGTCGTCGCCAGGGTCGCGCAGCTGCGCGAGCTCACGGGCGACCGGACCTGGGTCATCACCCCGCGGAAGGGGCGCTGAGCGCACGTCACGCCGTCCGGCCGACGCCGGGGCGTTCACCCGCTGATCGGCGCCACGATCGCGAACCGCTCACGCGGAATCCGCCGCGGCGGCCCGACCGGGCTGCTACCGCTTCGCCCGTGCAGCGCGACACGGACCACTCCCGCGACACCGACGACTCCACACCAGGCGACGGACCCGGCCGGGACCTGAGGGACACCCCTGTTCCGCGAACTCGCTTACCGGGTAAGCGAATTCGGGGAACAGGGTCCCCGGAGCCGTCGCACGGCGGGGCGCCACCGGATCCGGGCGCCACACGCGGCCACGGCGGCCACGGCAGTCACGGGGCCGGGGCCGGGACTGAACGGCCAGGCGCGGAGCCCCCGCCGACCCCGCCTCCCGGTGAGGAGGCCGACCGAGTTCGCTTACCCGGTAAGCGAGTTCGGCGGGAGACCCCTCCGGTGAGCCCCGGCCCCACCACCGGGCCGGAGGAGGACCGACGGACGCGAGCCGAGACCGCGGAGGCGCTCGGACCGCTCCTCGCCCGGGCGGAGCTGCTCGGCTTCTACCGGATCCGATCCGTCGCCGAGCGCTTCGGGCTGACGGTGCACGAGTACACGGTGCTCGCCGAGCTGCTGCTCGCCCGCCGTGCCATGACCGGCGCCGAGGTCGCGGAGACCGTCGGACTCGCCACCGGGGGCACGACCCGGCTGCTCGCACGGCTGGAGGAGCGCGACCTGATCGAGCGCGAGCCGGACCCCGACGACGGCCGCCGACTGCTCGTCCTGGTGACCACCCGGGCCCACGAGATCCTCTGGGACGACGTCACCGACACCGGTGCCCGGCGGATGGTGACCGGCGTCCCGGCGGAGTGGGTCGACTGGTTCCGGCCGGTGGCCGGGCGGCTCCTCGACGTCGCCGTGCGCCGGACCCAGGAGATGCGCGACCGCGAGCACCGGGACCGGGTCCGACGACGGCGGCACCAGCAGCGGGCCGCGGAACACTGAGGCCCGCGGCACGGGGGACACGGCACCGGGAGGCACGACACCCGGTCTCACGACACCGGGGGCACTGCACCCGGGGGGACGACACCGGGGCTCCGGACCGTCGCTGCTCAGTCCGACCGCGCCCACCCCGTGCTCCGCTGCACCGCGCGGCGCCAGTTGTCGTGCTCGCGGCGGCGCAGGCCGGGGTCCATCGTCGGCTCCCAGGCGGCCGCCCTGTGCCAGTTGCGGCGCAGCACCTCCGGGTCCGGCCAGTAGCCGACGGCAAGGCCGGCGGCGTAGGCCGCGCCGAGCGACACCGCCTCCGAGCCCAGGGGACGTTCCACCGTGAGGTCCAGGACGTCGGCGACGCACTGCATGAGCAGGTGGTTCGCGGTCATGCCGCCGTCGACCTTCAGGCGGGTGACGGGCAGGCCGGAGTCGGCGTTCATCGCGTCGAGCACCTCGCGGGTCTGCCACGCGGTCGCCTCCAGCACCGCGCGGGCGAGGTGTCCACGGTGGATGTAGGAGGTCAGGCCGACCATCACGCCACGGGCGTCGGGGTACCAGTGCGGGGCGTAGAGACCGGAGAAGGCGGGGACGACGTAGCAGCCGCCGTTGTCCGGGACGGTCAGTGCGAGCGTCTCGATCCGGGCCGCCGTGGAGATCATGCCCAGGGCGTCGCGGAACCACTGCACCAGCGAGCCGGTCATCGCGATGGAGCCCTCGAGTGCGTAGACCGGGTGGTCACCGAACAGGTACCCGACGGTCGGGATCAGCCCCGCCTCGGAGCCCGGGATGCGCGAGCCGGTGTTCTTCAGCAGGAACGCGCCCGTCCCGTAGGTGCACTTCGCCTCGCCGGGTGCGAAGCAGGTCTGGCCCACCAGCGCCGCCTGCTGGTCGCCGAGCGCACCGGCCACCGGCACCCCGTCCAGCAGGCCCGCGCACCGGCCGTAGACGCGCGCGTTCGGCACGATGGTCGGCAGCATGCCCCGCGGCACCCGCAGCGCCGAGCACAGCGCGTCGGACCACTCCAGCGTGCGCAGGTCCATCAGCATCGTGCGGCTGGCGTTGGTGACGTCGGTGACGTGCACGCCGCCGTCGGGGCCGCCGGTGAGGTTCCAGATCAGCCAGGACTCCATCGTCCCGAACAGGACCTCACCGCGTTCCGCGCCCTCGCGCGCGCCCGGCACGTGGTCGAGCAGCCACTGCAACCGCGGTCCGGCGAAGTAGGTCGCCGGACCGAGCCCGCTGATCCGGGCCCAGCGGGCGGCGTCGGTGTCGGCGGCGAGCCCGGCGACGATGTCGGTGGTCCGGGTGTCCTGCCAGGTGATCGCCCGCGCCAGCGGGATCCCGGTGCGCCGGTTCCAGATCACCGTCGTCTCGCGCTGGTTGGCGATACCGAGCGCGACGACGTTCTCCGGGCCCAGCCCGGCCCGGCGCAGCGCCGCGGGCACCACCCGGGTCACCGCCCGCCAGATCTCCGACGCGTCGTGCTCGGCGCGGCCCGGGCTCGGGAAGTGCTGCCGGTGCTCGCGCTGGGCGACCGCGACCATCCGGCCCGAGCGGGTGAACAGCAGGCAGCGCGTCGACGTCGTCCCCTGGTCGATCGCGGCCACCACCCGCTCCCCCGCCGACAGGCCGCTCACGTCAGCCCCTCCAGCCCGTCGGCGATCTCGGCGGCCGCGGAGACCAGCTCCACGACCACCTCCGGCCGGGCGCGGCCGTCGGCGGCGAACAGCTCCTCCACCGGGGCGCCCACCCCCAGCGCCGCGACGGTCAGCCCGCCCCCGCTGCGCACCGGCACCGCGAGCCCGCCGACGCCCGGCTCCCAGCCGCCGGCGTCGGCCGCCCAGCCGCGCCGCCGCGTCGCGGTCATCTCGCGGGCCAGCGCCGCCGGATCGGTCACGGTCGCCCGGGTCCAGGCCGCCAGCGGCTCGACCGCCCGCACCGACGCCGGCGCGAACGCGAGCAGGCACCGGCCCCACGCCGTCGCGTGCAACGGCTGGGTGGTGTTGGTCCGCAACCGCTGCGGCGTGTCGTCGGGCCGGAACACGTGGTGCACCACGTCGACCCCGGCGCCGTCGGCGGACGGCACGCCCAGGTAGACCGCGCAGCCGGTGCCCGCCGCCAGCGCGTCGGCCCAGTTCATCGCCCGCGCGCGCAGGTCGTGCCGGTCCCACGGGGTGCCCAGCCGCCCCAGCCCCTCGCCCAGCAGGTAGCGGCCCGACGACTCCTGCGCCACCAGGCCCTCCTCCCGCAGGGTGCGGAGCAGCCCGTGGGCCGTCGGGCGCGGCAGATCCAGCGCCGCCGCCAGCTCGGCCAGTGCCAGCGGACGCCCCGCGCCGCCGAGCAGCCGCAGCAGCGCCGCCGCCCGCTCCACCGACTGGATCGCCCGTGCCACGCAGCGATCGTAGGCCGTCCGGGCGCCCGACGGACTCGATCATGGGCCGATCGACCCGCAACGTTCGGCATCGTCGAACGGATCGCGTTGCCCACCGACGCGCACGCTCCTAGCGTCGCGCAGCACATGGCGGGGCCGCCCGGTCCCGTGAGGGGGACTCACCAGGAGGGGGTTCGATGACGAGCTCCGAGAACAGCGCGGGCGATCCCGCACCCGCGGCAACGACCACACGGGCGACCCCGGCGACCGCCGAGAAGGCGCCGTCGCTGCTCGGCGAGCTGAGTGCCGAGTTCGCCGGGACGATGATCCTGATCCTGTTCGGCGTCGGCGTCGTCGCACAGGTCGTGACCACGCCCGACGGCAGCAACGGCGGGCACGACTCGATCGCCTGGGCCTGGGGCTTCGGCGTCATGCTCGGCGTCTACGTCGCCGGCCGGATCTCCGGCGCGCACCTCAACCCGGCCGTCACGCTGGCGTTCGCCGTGTACGAGGGCTTCCCGTGGCGCAAGGTCGCCCCGTTCGTCCTGGCCCAGACCCTCGGCGCGTTCGTCGCGGCGCTGATCGTCCGGTTCGTCTACGCGGACTTCATCCGCTCGGTCGACCCGAACCTGACCGAGACCCAGGGCATCTTCTCGACCTCGCCGGGCACCCCGACGACGATCACGACGGCGTTCTTCGACCAGGTCGTCGGCACCGCGATCCTGGTGTTCGTGATCTTCGCGCTGGTCCACCCGCGCAACAAGGGCCCGCTGGCCAACATGGCCCCGTTCATGATCGGCATCCTGGTGGTGGGCATCGGCATGGCCTGGGGTGCGAACGCCGGCTACGCCATCAACCCGGCCCGCGACTTCGGGCCGCGGCTGGCCTCCTGGATCACCGGCTACGACACCGCCTGGGTGACGAGCGACGGCACGCCCTACTGGTGGCTGCCGATCGTCGCGCCGGTGGTCGGTGCTCTCGTCGGCGGCGGCCTGTTCAAGCTGCTGATCGACCGCTACATCCCCGTCGAGGACGCTCCGCAGGAGGTCGGCGACATGCGCTGAGCGCACCCGCCGCACCCATCCCCGATCCACCCGCTCGAGACACACAGGAGAACTCATGGCCGAGTTCGTCGGCGCCGTCGACCAGGGCACCACCTCCAGCCGTTTCATGATCTTCGATCACGGCGGCAACGAGGTGGGACGCCACCAGCTGGAGCACGAGCAGATCCTGCCGCAGGCCGGCTGGGTCGAGCACGACCCGATCGAGATCATCGAGCGCACCAACACCTGTCTCCAGCAGGCGCTCACCAAGACCGGCCTGACCGCGTCCGACCTGGTCGCGCTGGGCATCACCAACCAGCGTGAGACCACCGTCGTGTGGAACCGGCGCACCGGGCGCCCGTACTACAACGCGATCGTCTGGCAGGACACCCGCACCGACCGGATCGCGACCGCGCTCGACCGCGACGGCCGCGGCGACGTCATCCGTCGCAAGGCAGGCCTCCCACCCGCCACCTACTTCTCCGGCGGCAAGATCCAGTGGATCCTGGAGAACGTCGACGGCGTCCGCGAGGCCGCGGAGAACGGCGACGCGGTCTTCGGCAACACCGACACCTGGGTCATCTGGAACCTCACCGGTGGCGCGAACGGCGGACTGCACGTCACCGACGTGACCAACGCCAGCCGGACCATGCTGATGGACCTCGAGACCCTCGACTGGGACGACGAGCTGCTCGGCTTCTTCGGCATCCCGCGGCAGATGCTGCCGGAGATCAAGCCGTCGTCGTCGGCGACCGCGTTCGGCACGACCCTCGCGAACGGTCCGCTCGGCGGCGAGGTCCCCATCACCGGTGACCTCGGCGACCAGCAGGCGGCGACCGTCGGCCAGGTCTGCTTCGCCCCCGGCGAGGCCAAGAACACCTATGGCACCGGCAACTTCATGCTGCTCAACACCGGCACCGAGCTGGTCCGCTCGGAGTCCGGCCTGCTCACCACGATGTGCTACCAGTTCGAGGGCGAGCGCCCGGTCTACGCGCTGGAGGGCTCCATCGCGGTCACCGGCTCGGCCGTGCAGTGGCTGCGCGACCAGCTCGGCATCATCTCCGGGGCCTCGCAGTCGGAGTCGCTGGCCCGCCAGGTCTCCGACAACGGGGGCGTGTACTTCGTGCCCGCGTTCTCCGGCCTGTTCGCGCCGTACTGGCGTTCCGACGCCCGCGGCGCGATCGTCGGCCTGTCCCGGTTCAACACCAACGCGCACCTGGCCCGGGCCACGCTGGAGGCGATCTGCTACCAGTCCCGCGACGTCAGCGACGCCATGACCAAGGACTCCGGGGTGACCCTGGAGACGCTCAAGGTCGACGGCGGCGTCACCCAGAACGAGCTGTGCATGCAGATCCAGGCCGACGTGCTGGGCGTGCCGGTCTCGCGGCCGGTCGTCGCCGAGACCACCGCGCTCGGTGCGGCGTACGCGGCCGGGCTGGCCGTCGGGTTCTGGAAGAACACCGACGAGCTGCGGGAGAACTGGAACGAGGCCCGGCGCTGGGAGCCCACCTGGTCGCAGGAGCAGCGCGACGAGGGCTACGGCCGCTGGAAGAAGGCCGTCGAGCGGACCCTGGACTGGGTCGACGTCGAGTAGGACCCCCGCCCGGTGTCGCCCTCACCACACGTGGGGGCGACACCGGGCACACCCGCGATCGGACGGGTGTTCACCGGGTACTCCCCCGGCAGGACACCCGCGAGCAGGAACCACTCAGGAAGGTCTGATCATGAAATCGGTGGCGCTCTCCCCGGAGGCCCGTACCACGGCGCTGCAGGCGATGGGCGACCGCGAACTGGACGTGCTCGTCGTCGGCGGTGGCGTCGTCGGCACCGGCGCAGCCCTCGACGCGGCCACCCGCGGTCTGACGACCGGACTGGTCGAGGCCCGCGACTTCGCGTCCGGCACGTCGAGCCGTTCCTCCAAGCTCATCCACGGCGGCCTGCGCTACCTGGAGATGCTCGACTTCCGCCTGGTGGCCGAGGCCCTGCAGGAACGGGGCCTGCTGATCCAGACCCTCGCGCCGCACCTCGTCCGTCCGGTGCCGTTCGTCTACCCGCTCAAGCACCACGTGTGGGAGCGCTTCTACGCCGGTGCCGGCGTCGCGCTCTACGACTCGCTCGGGCTGCTGTCGGGCCGGGCCCGCGGCCTGCCGCACCACCGGCACCTGACCCGTCGCGGCGCCCGCAAGGTCGTGCCGTCGCTGCGCAAGGACGCACTGGTCGGGGCCCTGGAGTACTACGACGCCCAGGTCGACGACGCCCGCCACACCATGGAGATCGCCCGCACCGCGGCCGCCTACGGTGCGCACGTGGCGACCCGGGCCCGCGTCGTCGGGCTGCTGAAGGACTCCGGCCGCGTGATCGGCGCGACCGTGCAGGACCTGGAGTCCGGCGACCGGTTCGACGTCCGCGCCAAGGAGGTCATCAACGCCACCGGGGTGTGGACCGACGACACCCAGGGCCTCGCCGGCGAGCGCGGCCAGTTCAAGGTGCGCGCGTCCAAGGGCATCCACCTGGTCGTCCCGCGGGACCGGATCCGTGGTGACGCCGGGCTGATCCTGCGCACCGAGAAGTCGGTGCTGTTCGTCATCCCGTGGGGCCGGCACTGGATCATCGGCACCACCGACACCGACTGGGACCTGGACAAGGCGCACCCGGCGGCGAGCGCTGCCGACATCGAGTACCTGCTCGCGCACGTCAACGAGGTGCTGGAGCAGCCACTGACCCACGAGGACGTCGAGGGCGTCTACGCCGGTCTGCGCCCGCTGCTGCACGGCGAGTCCGAGGCGACCTCGAAGCTGTCCCGCGAGCACGCCGTCGCCACCCCGGTGCCCGGGCTGGTCGTCGTGGCCGGGGGCAAGTACACGACCTACCGCGTGATGGCGCGCGACGCCGTCGATGCCGCCGTGCACTCGCTCGACGCGAAGGTGCCCGCCTCCTGCACCGAGAAGATCCCGCTGCTCGGCGCCGAGGGCTTCACCGCGCTGCGCAACTCCACCCACCAGCTGGCCGCGCGCAGCGGTCTGCACCCGGTGCGCATCGAGCACCTGCTCGGCCGGTACGGCTCGCTGATCGACGAGGTCCTCGACCTCCTCATCGCCGACCCGACCCTCGCCGAGCCGCTCACCGGCGCGGAGGACTACCTGCGCGCCGAGGTCGTCTACGGCGCCTCGCACGAGGGCGCGCGGCACCTGGAGGACATCCTGGCCCGCCGCACCCGGATCTCGATCGAGACGTTCGACCGGGGCGTGGGTGCCGCCGAGGAGACCGCGAAGCTGGTCGCCCCGGTCCTGGGCTGGAACGACGAGCAGATCGCCCGCGAGCTCGACCACTACGTCAAGCGGGTCGAGGCCGAGCGGGAGAGCCAGAAGATGCCCGACGACGCCACCGCCGACGCCGCCCGCCTCGGCGCGCCGGACGTGGTCCCGGTCGTCGGCTGAGCACCGCCGTCCTCGCGTGAGCGGACCCGAGCGGACCCCGGACGGGCGCTACGTCGTCGTCCGGGGCCGCCGGTGGCGCGCGACCGACCCGGCGATCCCGGACGACGTCCGGTCCGCGCTGCAGCAGCACCTCGGGAAGGCCCGCGCCGAGATCGGAGCGGGGCGGCGGACGGGCGACGACGACCGCGTCGCCGCCGCCAGGACGCGGGTGTCCGCCGCCAAGCACGGACTCGGCGAGCGCGGCACCCCCTGGTGGGACCTCGACGACGACGCCCGCCGCGAACGCTGGGAGACCGCGCTGCGCGACCTGGCGGACTGATCGCCCCGGACGGCCCCTCGTCGAGGACCGGACCTGTCCGCGATCGGTCCTATCGTCGTTCCCGTCGGACCGGGATCGCCCCGGTCCGCGGACCCGAGAGGCGGCCCCGGATGAACGCCACCGACGAGAAGCAGGTCCTGACCGGCGAACGTGCCGAGCTGATCAGCACCCTGGAGCGCCACCGTGGCTTCCTGCTGCAGACCGCCGACGGCCTGACCGAGCAGCAGGCGCGCACCCGCAGCACGGTCAGCGCACTGACGATCGCCTCGCTTCTCAAGCACGTCGCGGACACCGAGGAGCAGTGGTTCCGCTTCGCCGTCGAGGGCGCCGCCGCGTTCGGCGAGGTCGACGTCTACAACGACTCCGTCGACTGGGACGCCGTCGACGCCGAGGCCGACGCCAACGGCGGCGACTGGTCCGCCTCCGGCGAACAGTGGGTGGACACCCGGTTCGTCCTGGCCGACCACGAGACCCTGGAGCACCTGCGGGCCCGGGTCGAGCAGGTCGCCGCACGCACCGAGGAGGTCCTGCGTACCGCGGACCTGGACAGCGCACATGCCCTGCCGGTCGCCCCCTGGTTCGAGCCGAACACCTCCTGGTCGGTGCGCCGGGTCGCGATCCACATGCTCGCCGAGATCAGCCAGCACGCGGGCCACGCCGACATCATCCGCGAGGCGATCGACGGCGCCCGGACGATGGGCTGAGCCCCGGGCACGACGGCCCGTGGGCACCGGGGCGGCGGCGGCCGGGACGACCCGGGCGAACGTCGCCGAACGGATCCCGGGCGGGTTCGACGCATGCGTGCCGACCCGCCCACCGTCCCTTCCGCCGGCAGCCGGGTCGGCGCAGGATGGCGCCGTGACCCGCTCCCCCGCGATCCCACGGTGACGGCCGCGGCGCTGCTGCCGCCGCTGACGGCGCTCCGGCTGTTCACGACGTGGCGGTTCGCGCCCCTGCTGCTCGGGACGACCGCCGCGGCGGCGGTGGGCTACGGGGTCGCCGCCCGGTCCCGCCCGGGGTGGTCCCGGAGCCGTGCCGTCGCGTTCGGCGCCGGGCTGGTCGTCACCGTGCTGGCCGGGTCGTCGTTCGTCGGGGTGTACGACGACACGCTGTTCTGGGTGCGCGCCGTGCAGAACCTGCTGCTGCTCATGGTGGTACCGATGCTGCTCGCGCTCGGCGCGCCGCTGACGCTGCTGGCGGCGAGCGTGCCCCGGGATCGGCGGCCGGCCTGGCGCCGGGTGCTGCGCTCCCGGGCCGCGCGGCTGCTGACCGGCCCGTTCGCGGCGACCGTACTGCTCGTCGCGCCCCTGATGGTCCTGTATCTCACCCCGCTCTACGTCGCGACCCTGCGCGACGGCGTCGTGTCCGGTGCCGTCGGAGCGGGTCTCGTGGTGTGCGGGTTCGTCTACTTCTGGACCCGGCTGCGGATCGACCCGACGCCCGCGTCGACGCCGTACCCGGTGACCCTGGTGCTCACGATCGCCGAGATGGTCGGCGACGCCGTGCTCGGGATCGTGCTGTGGCTGGGCCCGACCCTCGCGGCGGCGTACTACCTGGGGCTGCACCGCGGCTGGGGGCCGGACCCGCACACCGACCAGGTGCTCGGCGCCGGGGTGCTGTGGATCGGCGGCGACGTGGTCGGGCTGCCGTTCCTCGGGGTCGTGCTGTGGCTGTTCTCCCGGGAGGACGCACGCCGGGCCCGCGCGACCGACGCCGAGCTCGACGCGGCCGAGGCCCGCGACGCCGAGCTCGGCGCCGCACGGACCCGCGCCGCCGAGGTCACCGGGTCCGACCCCGCCGCGGAGCCCGCCCCGTCCCGGCTGTGGTGGCAGGACGACCCGCAGCTCGCCGACCGCTTCCGCCCCCGCACCTGACCGGGCCGAGGGGCCGGGGTTACGTTGCGGCGGTGGCGGACCAGGTGAGCATCGCAGACATCGAGACGGCGGCGGAGCGGATCGCCGGGGGCGTGGTGCGCACCCCGACCGTCCCCTCCCCCGGGCTGTCCACGGCCCTCGGCGCCCCGGTGCTGCTCAAGCTGGAGCACCTGCAGCGGGCCGGGTCGTTCAAGCCGCGCGGGGTGCTGGCCAAGCTCGCGTCGCTGACCGGCGAGGAACGCGCCGCCGGGATCGTCGCCGTCTCCGGCGGGAACCACGGGCTCGCCGTCGCCGAGGTCGCGGGTGCGGCCGGGGTCGACGCCGTCGTCGTGATGCCGGAGAACGCGCCGGCCCGCTCGGTGACCGCGGCCCGCGCGGCCGGGGCCGACGTGCGGCTCACCCCGGACATCGCGGCCGCGTTCGCGCTGGCCGGGGAGCTGCAGCGGACCGGACGGACGCTGGTGCACCCGTTCGACGACCCGGTGATCGTCGCCGCGCAGGGCACCGTGGGGCTGGAGCTGGCCCACGACGCGGTCGCCCTGGGGCAGCCGCCGACCGACGTGCTCGTCTCCGTCGGCGGTGGGGCGCTGGTCTCCGGGATCGCGGTCGCGGTCCGCGCGTTGCTGCCCGGCACCCGGGTCTGGGGGGTGGAGACCGTCGGCGCGGAGTCGATGTCGACGGCGCTGGCGGCCGGCGGCCCGACCCCGGTGACGATCACGTCCGCGATCACCACGCTCTCGGCGCCGTCGGTGTCGCAGCTGACCTACGACCACGCCCGCGCCCTGGTGCACGAGGTCCTCGTCGTCGACGACGCCGAGGCCGTCCGCGGCACCCTCGCCCTCGCCGAGCACGCCGGGATCTGGGCCGAGCCGGCCGCGGGCTGTCTGGTCCCGGCCGCCCGCCGGATCGTCGAGCGGCACCCGGACGCCCGGCTCGCCCTGGTGGTCTGCGGCGCCAACGCCGACGTCGCCGACGTGGTCCGCGCCGCCGCGCAGCCGTGATGACCGGTGGTGGAGCGCAGCGTCCGCGAGGCGGGCGTGACATTCCACCACCGGCGATCACCGCGGGATGACCGCGTGCGTCCGGGGCGTTGACGCGGGCGTGGAGCGGACCGGGGTCGTGGTGATCGGCGCAGGCCAGGCGGGCCTGTCGACGGCGGCCGGGCTGCGGCGCGGCGGGCTGGAACCGGGCCCCGGGTTCGTCGTGCTCGACGGCGAGGACGGCCCCGGCGGCGCGTGGCGGCACCGCTGGCCGACGCTGCGGATGCGCACGGTGAACGGCATCCACGACGTCGCCGGGATCCGCTCCGGCTTCGACGACCCCGGCGCCGACCCCGACCTGCCCGCGCGGGACGCCGTGCCGGCCTACTTCGCGCGCATCGAACGCGAGCTCGACCTGCGGGTCGTGCGCCCGGTGCACGTCCACCGGGTGTCCGACACCAGCGGGTTGCTGACCGTCGAGACCGACCGCGGCACCTGGGTCACCGACCACCTGGTCAACGCCACCGGCACCTGGACCCGCCCGTTCGTCCCCGCCTACCCGGGCCTGGCGACGTTCCGCGGCACGAGCCTGCACGCCCGCACCTACCCGGGCCCGGAGGCGATGACCGGGAAGCGGGTCGTCGTGGTCGGCGGCGGGATCACCGCGGTGCAGCTGCTGCTGGAGATCGCCCCGTACGCGGCCGCGACGACCTGGGTCACCCGCCGGGAGCCCGAGTGGACCGACACGCCGTTCGGGCCCGAGCAGGGTCGCGCCGCGGTCGCCCGGGTCGAGGAGCGGGTCCGGGCCGGGCTGCCCCCGCGCAGTGTCGTCGGGGTGACCGGGCTGCCGCGCACGCCGGAGGTGCGGGCCGGGATCGCGAGCGGTGTGCTGGTCCGCAGGCCGATGTTCGCCCGGGTCGTGCCGGACGGCGTGGAGTGGTCCGACGGCGCTCGCGTGCCCGCGGACGTGCTGGTGTGGGCGACCGGCTGGCGACCCGCGTTGGGTCACCTCGCGCCGCTGCGGCTGCGCGGGCCGGGCGGCGGGATCGTCATGGGCGAGCCGCTCGACACCGGCGTCGTCGCCGACCCCCGGGTGCACTTGGTCGGCTACGGCCCCTCGGCGAGCACGATCGGCGCGGACCGGGCCGGTCGCGCGGCGGCCCGCGACGTCCTGGCGCGGCTACCCGTCGCGACCGGCGCCTGACCCGTCGGCCTCCCGGCCGAGCAGCCGGTACTCCCGGACGACCATCACGATGATCGCGATGTCGAGCGCGGCGAGGAACGGCAGCACGATGGAGTGCGCGTGCCAGGCGTGGACCAGCTCGTAGACGACGAACACCGCCAGGATCGCCACCGCGGGCGGGTAGGCGGGGCGCCAGCGGGTCAGCAGCGCCGCGACCAGGCCGAGCTTGAGCACCCCGTGCAGCCCGAGGTAGACGACGACGAAGGTGCGGTCCCCGCCGGCGAAGCGGTCGACGCCCTCGGTCAGGTGCCGGGCCAGGGTGCCGTCAGGCGGGCCGATCAGGTCGCGGGCGAGGATCTGCGCGACGACCCGGTGCAGCCAGTCCCCCGACACCAGCACCAGCGCGACGGCGCCCAGCAGCTCCGCGGCCCCGTCGATGCCCTTCACGACCAGGGCGACGCGGAACAGCTGCTCGGTACGGCGGGCCGCGGGCGTCGTGGCCGTCGGACCGGACGTTAGCCATGCGGGGACTGTAGACCCCGCCCGACCTGGGAGTTCCTTTACCCGAGGGAGGATCGGGACGGACGGGACGAGCCGGGCGAGACCGTGGCGCGAACCCGCGCCGGAGAGTACGGTCATTAGCGATGCTCAACAACACGGGGCCGGTCGACCGGTACAAGTGGGTCGCGCTGTCGAACACCACGATGGGCGTGCTGATCGTGACGATCAACATGTCGATCCTGCTGATCGCACTGCCGGACATCTTCCGCGGCATCGGGATCGATCCGCTGGCGCCGGACGACATCGACTACCTGCTGTGGCTGATCATGGGGTACCTGGTCGTCACGGCGGTGCTGGTGGTCAGCTTCGGCCGGCTCGGCGACATGTACGGCCGCACCCGCATGTACAACCTGGGCTTCGCCGTCTTCACGGTGTTCTCGGTGCTGCTGGCCGCCACCTGGCTCCACGGCGACGCCGGCGCGGTCTGGCTGATCACGATGCGGGTGCTGCAGGGCGTCGGCGGTGCGCTGCTGCTCGCCAACTCCACCGCGATCCTCACTGACGCCTTCCCGGTCCACCAGCGCGGGCTCGCGCTCGGGATCAACTCGGTCGCGGCGATCGCCGGCTCGTTCCTCGGGCTCGTCGTCGGCGGGGTGCTCGCCCCGGTGAACTGGCACCTGGTGTTCCTGGTGTCGGTGCCGGTCGGGGTGTTCGGCACGGTCTGGGCCTACGCCCGGCTCCGCGACACCGGCGCCCGTCGCGCGGCGCGGATCGACTGGTGGGGCAACCTGACGTTCGCGGTCGGGCTCGTCGCCGTCCTGATGGGCATCACCTACGGCATCCAGCCCTACGGCGGCGACGTCATGGGCTGGACCAGCCCGCTCGTCCTCGGCCTGATCGGCGGCGGGATCGCGGTGCTGGCGCTGTTCACCTGGATCGAGCGTCGCGTGGCCGAGCCGATGTTCCACGTCTCGCTGTTCTCGATCCGCGCGTTCACCGCGGGCAACCTCGCGAGCCTGCTGGCCGCGCTCGGCCGCGGCGGGCTGCAGTTCATCCTGATCATCTGGCTCCAGGGCATCTGGCTGCCCGAGCACGGCTTCCCGTTCGAGACGACGCCGCTGTGGGCGGGCATCTACATGGTCCCGCTGACGATCGGGTTCCTCGTCGCCGGACCGGTGTCGGGCGTCCTGTCCGACCGCTACGGCGCCCGTGCCTTCGCCACCGTCGGGATGGTGGGCGCGGCCGCGACGTTCCTCGCGCTGCTGGCACTGCCGGTGGACTTCGACTACCGGGCGTTCGCGGTGCTGCTGGCGCTCAACGGCCTGGCGATGGGCCTGTTCAGCTCCCCGAACCGGGCGGCGATCATGAACTCGCTGCCGGCACACCAGCGCGGTGCCGGGGCCGGGATGACCTCGACGTTCCAGAACGCCGCGACGGTGCTGTCGATCGGGGTGTTCTTCTCCCTGCTGATCGCGGGCCTTCCGAACACCCACCACCGACATGCCCATGTACTCGGCAGCTCGCGCTATACGCATCTAAATCAGTATGAGCTAGTACCGGATACTTTGTCAACAGTCGATGAGCCTGTCGACGACGCTGCCCGCGTCCCTGCACGACGGGCTCATGGCCCAGGGCGTGCCGGAGCTCGCGGCGGACCGGGTCGCGGCGCTGCCGCCGGTCGGGATCCTGTTCGCGGCCCTGCTGGGCTACAACCCGATCGCGACGCTGCTCGGCCCGCAGGTCCTCGGGGCGCTGACGCCCACGCAGTCGGCGTACCTGACCGGACGGCAGTTCTTCCCGCAGCTGATCTCCGGCCCGTTCGCCGACGGGCTGACCCTCGCCCTCGGGTTCGCCGCCGTCGCCTGCCTGGTCGCCGCGGTGGCGAGCGCGCTGCGCGGCGGGAAGTACCACCACGTCGACGACGAGGCCGACGTGGCGGTCCCGGTCCCCGCCCGGAGCTGAGCCCGGGCGGGGACCGCGGGGTCAGCCCGTGGCGACCTCACTGCCGTCCTGGCTCCAGCGGGTGTGGAACGCGCCCTCGGCGTCGGTGCGCGCGTAGGTGTGCGCACCGAAGTAGTCGCGCAGCCCCTGGATGAGGTTGGCGGGGCCGCGCTCGCGCCGGTAGCCGTCGTAGTAGGACAGGCTGGAGGAGAACGCGGGGATCGCGACGCCCTGCTCGGTCGCGGTCACCACGACCCGCCGCCACGCGTCCTGCGCGTTCGCCACGGCCTCGGTGAAGTACGGGACCATCAGCAGGTTGTCCAGGTCCGGGTGCGACTCGTAGGCCTCGGTGATCCGGTTCAGGAACTGGGCCCGGATGATGCAGCCGCCGCGCCAGATCCGAGCCATCGCACCGAGGTCGAGGTCCCAGTCGTTGGCCCGGGAGGCGGCACGCATCTGCGCGAAGCCCTGGGCGTAGGCGACGACCTTGGACGCGTAGAGCGCCTGGCGGATGTCCTCGACGAGCTCCTCGCGGTTCGCGCCCGAGCCCGGGGTCGGGCCGCCGAGCGTGGTCGACGCCTCCTTGCGCTCGTCGCGCAGATTGGACAGCGTCCGCGCGAACACCGCCTCGGTGATGCCGGTCAGCGGCACGCCGAGGTCGAGGGCGTCGATGGCCGTCCAGCGACCGGTGCCCTTCTGCTCGGCCTGGTCGACGATGACGTCGACGAGCGGCTTCCCGGTCTTCTCGTCGGTCTTGGCGAGCACGATGCCGGTGATCTCGATCAGGAACGACTCGAGATCACCGGTGTTCCACTCCTCGAAGATCTTCCCGATCTCCGGCGCGGACAGCCCGGCGACGTGCGTGAGCAGGTCGTAGGCCTCGGCGATGAGCTGGATGTCGGCGTACTCGATGCCGTTGTGCACCATCTTGACGTAGTGCCCGGCGCCGCCGGGGCCGACGTGGGTGCAGCACGGGGTGCCGTCGACGTTCGCGGCGATCGCGGTGAGGATCTCCTCGACCTCGGCGTAGGCCTCCTGTGGGCCGCCGGGCATGATGCTCGGCCCGTTGAGGGCGCCCTCCTCGCCGCCGGACACACCGATGCCCATGAAGCGCAGCCCGCGCTCGGCGCAGTACGCGGCGCGGCGGTCGGTGTCGGGGAAGTGCGAGTTGCCGGCGTCGATGATGATGTCGCCCTTGTCGAGCAGCGGGGCGAGCTCGTCGATGACGGCGTCGACCGGCTTGCCGGCCTTCACCATGACGACGATCTTGCGGGGGGTCTCCAGCGCGTCGACGAACTCCTTCAGCGACTCGGCACCGGTGAAGGCGCCCTCGTCGCCGTAGTCCTTCATGAACTCGGTCGTCTTCGAGGTGGTGCGGTTGTGCACCGCCACCGGGAAGCCGCGGCGGGCCATGTTGCGGGCGAGGTTGGCTCCCATCACCGCCAGCCCGGTGACCCCGATCCGGCTCTTCTCCGCCATCAGTGCTTCCTCCGTGTCGTTGCGACGCCGCTGTACCCGACCCATCCTGGCCCGCGGCTACCGGCCGCGCAGCGAGGGACGGCTGTCCCCTCGGTCACCCTTCCCGGCCGCCGGCGAGGAAGTCCAGGAGCAGCGCGCTCGCGGCCTCCGGCGCCTCCTCCGGGATCCAGTGCCCGCAGCCCTCGACGCGCTCGAAGCGGAAGCCGTCGACGTAGGCCGATGACCCCCGCATCTGCCCCTCGGTGAGCGCGAGGTCGCCGTCGCTCCACACCCCCATCGTCGGCACCGTGATCCGCGGGGGCTCCGGCATGGTGGTGGGCACGAACCTCGCCGGGTCGACGTTGGCGCGGTACCAGTTCAGCGACGCGGTGAGCGCACCCGGCCGGGACAGGTCGGCGACGTGCCGCGCGGCCATCGGGTGCCCGTCGGGCAGCGTCGCGTGCAGCCAGCCGCGCAGGAACTGCCAGTCCTCGGCCGGCATCACCTGCTCGGCGACGCCGGGGAACTGGAACCAGAGCATGTACCAGGACATCGCCTTCTGCCGGAACCCCGCGGTGGCGAACGCGGCGGGATGCCCGACGGAGAACGCGGCGTAGCGGGTCACCCGCGGCGAGGCGAGGGTGACGGCCCAGCCGAGCGAGGCGCCCCAGTCGTGCCCGGCGAGGGCGAACCGGTCGATCCCGAGCGCGTCGGCGACGCCGAGGACGTCGGCGACCAGCGCCCGCATCCGGTAGTGCTCGACCTCGGCGGGCCGGTCGGAGTCGCCGAAACCGCGCAGGTCCGGGACGACGACGCGGTACCCGGCCCCGGCGAGCGCCGCGGCCTGGTGGGCCCACAGGGCGGCCCGGTCCGGCCAGCCGTGCAGCAGCAGGACGGGGCTGCCGACGCCGCCGGTGTCGTGCACGGACAGCGTGATCTCGGGCAGCGTCGTGCCGGGGACGGTGATCCGCCGGGGCTCGGGCAGCGTCATGGCGGTGACCGTAACCCGCCCCGCCGATGGGGTCGGGCTCCCCCGACCGCGCCCGCCGGGGCGGCGCTGACGGCAACCGCAGCGCTGGTACACGACCATCGCGCGAGAAAGGTGCACAGGAGGGCGGAGACGCGCTAACCTATGGGGTGCGCTTCGAATCCGAGAACACATCCGTGCACGTTCACCATAACACGAGGGGCAAGGACACACCAGCCCCCGCCCGTCAAGTCCGCGCTCCCCGTACGAGGCCGAACTCGCCGCCGAGACCGACCGGCTCCGCCGGCTGCACGCCCTGCTCGACGACGAGCTCACCGCGGCCACCGAACGCTCCCGCGGCGCCCAGGCCACCCGGGCCGGCGAGGAGCTCAGCGCCCGTTGGGAACGCGACGTCTCGGTGCACCGCTGGCAGGAGCGGGTGCGTGCGCTCACCGCCGCCCGCTCCGGCCTGTGCTTCGGGCGGCTCGACCACGCCGACGGCGCCGACCCGACCCGGGTCGGCCGGATCGGGCTGACCGACCCCGCCGACGGCGAGAGCGCCCTGGTCGACTGGCGGGCACCCGCCGCGCGGCCGTTCTACTGCGCCACCCCGGTCTCGCCCCTGGGGGTGACCCGGCGCCGGCACTACGAGGTCACGGGCACCGCACCGCACGAGCGGGTCACCGCGTACCACGACGACCTGCTCACCGATGCGGTCCCGGTCGACGCCGACCCCGCGTCGGCGTCGGACCCGGCACTGCTCGCCGCGCTCACCGCGCCGCGCGGGGACCGCATGCGCGACATCGTCACCACGATCCAGTCCGAACAGGACGAGATCATCCGGCTGCCGCTGTCGGGCACCGTCGTGATCGAGGGCGGCCCCGGGACGGGCAAGACGGCCGTCGCGCTGCACCGGATCGCGTACCTGCTCTACACCCACCGCGACCGGCTCGCCCGCAGCGGCGTGCTCGTCGTCGGGCCGAGTGCGGGGTTCGTGCACTACGTCGGCGGCGTACTCCCCGCACTCGGCGAGTCCGCGGTCGTGTTCACCACCCCGGGACGCCTCGCGCACGGCGTCGTCGCGGAGGCGACCGACCCGCCGGAGACGGCCCGGCTCAAGGGCGACCTGGCGATGATCGACGTACTGCGCCGGGCCGTCGACGACCGCCAGGAGCTGCCCGGGCGGCCGATCACGATCGAGATGGACGACGTCACCGTCGAGATCGACACGGCCCTGGCCGCCGAGGCGCGCCGCCGCGCCCGCGCCACCGGCCGTCCGCACAACGAGGCCCGCACGACCTTCCGCGACACCCTGAGGCGGCTGCTCGTCGACCAGGGTCTGGAGCGGCTGGAGGTCGGGCTGGAGGACCCGCCGGAGCTCGCGGAGCTGCTGGCGGGGCTGAACATCCCGGAGATCGAGCCCGCCGGGGCGGCCGAGGTGTCGGCCGAGATGCGCGCCGAGCTGCGCGACGGCGTGCGGACCGACCCGCGGTTCCACGCCGCCGTCGAGTCGCTGTGGCCGGTGCTGACCCCGCAGCGGGCGCTGGCCGAGCTCTACGCCGACCCGGACCGGCTGGCCACCGCGGGCGACGGACGGGACCTGTCCGCGCTGCGCTGCCCGCCGGGGACACCGTGGACGGTGGCCGACGCCCCACTCCTCGACGAGCTCGCCGAGCTGCTCGGCCCGGTACCCGAGGACTCCCCCGCCGCAGCCCCCGAGCCGGACGCCGCCTACGCCGCCGAGGTCCTGACCGTGTTGGACTCCGCGGACCGGACCCTCGCCGGGGAGGACCCCGACGAGCTGCGGCCCACCGACTTCGTGACCGCGGACATGCTGGCGAGCCGGCACGTCGCCGGGGTGCCGATGACGGTGGCCGAGCGCGCGGCGGGCGACCGGGACTGGCGCTACGGGCACCTCGTCGTCGACGAGGCGCAGGAGCTGTCCCCGATGGACTGGCACGTGCTGCTGCGCCGCTGCCCGTCGCGGTCGATCACCGCGGTCGGCGACCTCGCCCAGCGCAGTGCCCCGGCCGGTGCCCGGGCCTGGGACGACGTGCTCGCCCCGCACCTGGCCGGGCGCTGGACGCACCGCACGCTGACGGTGAACTACCGGACGCCGTCGGAGATCATGGACGCCGCCGCGGAGGTGCTGGCGACCTACGCCCCGGACCGTCGCCCGCCGGAGTCGGTGCGCAGCACCGGCGAGCCGCCGTGGACCCGCACCGTCACCGCCGCCGGGCTGGCCGACGCGGTGCACGCCGCCGTCGCCGACGAGCGGGCCCGTGCCGGGCGCGGCACGGTCGCGGTGATCGCCCCGGCCGGGACCGACCTCGGTGCGCAGGACGTGCCGGTGCTCACCCCGGCGGCGTCGAAGGGCCTGGAGTTCGACGCCGTGGTGATCGTCGACCCGGAGCGCATCCGGGCGGCCGACCCGGCGGACCTCTACGTCGCGATGACCCGCGCGACGCAGCGGCTCGGCATCCTGGAGGTGGCGGGCTAGAAGGCGGGCCAGGGGATGGCCGGGCCGTAGCCGTCCGGGCCGGGGAAGCGCGGTTCGGCGAGCAGGTGGTCGATCCGGGAGCGCAGCGCCGCGACCTCGCGGCGGGTGACGTGCTCGCCGAGGACGTCGGCGAACGAGTCCGCCAGCCGGGCGCGCAGCTCCTTGAGGGCGGCCAGGTGCTCCTCGCCGAGCTCGTCGCCGACCCAGCCCCACAGGACGGTGCGCAGCTTCGGCTCGCTGTGCAGGGTGAGGCCGTGGTCCACGCCGTAGACCCCGCCGTCACCGGCGAGGATCACGTGCCCGCCCTTGCGGTCGGCGTTGTTGACGACGACGTCGAACAGCGCCATCGCCCGCAGCTGCGGGTGGTCGGCGTGGACGAGCACGACCGGGTCCCCGGCGCCGTCGCGGGCACGGAGCACGGGCAGCCAGCCGCTCGGGATCTCGTGCGGCTCGCACAGCTCGACCAGCGACTCGGTGGCGAGCTGGATGGTCTCCTCGGTGATGTCGCCGGCCTGCTCGCAGTCCGTGCCGTCGTCCGTGTCGCCGTCCGTGCCGTCGCCGCGGGGCTCGGACAGGGCGCTCTCGTCGCCGGAGGAGACCCATGCCTGCACCATGCCGGTGCCGAACGGGGCCTGCTCGCGCAGCACCGTCGGCGGCACGACGTCGAGCCCGGAGACCTGCGAGACGAGGTACGCGCCGACCTCGCGACCGGCGAGCGTGCCGTCGGGGAAGTCCCACAGCGGACGCTCGCCGCGCACCGGCTTGTACACGCAGCGCAGGTCGACGCCGTCGAGCGAGACGGTGCCGAACAGGGTGGCGTTGGAGGCGTCGACCATCCGGCCGGTGATCTCCATGCGGCCGCGCAGGAGGATCTCCGGGACGGCCGGATCGCGCGGGTCGAGCGTCACTCCGTCCCGGCCACGGGGTTGCGGTCGTGGTAGCCGTTGAGGCGCACGCAGACGTGGCCCTCCGGGTCGAGCGGCTCGGCGCACAGCGGGCACGGCGCTCGGCCGGCGTCGACGACCTTCTCGGCGCGCTCGGCGAAGGACTTCGCCGCGGTCGGGGACAGGAACACGCGCAGCGCGTCCGGGCCCTCCTCGGTGTCGTCGAGGACGACCGACTCGTCGATCTCCTCCTCGGTCACCGCGAGCAGCTCGACGACGATCGAGCTCGAGTCCGCGTCCCAGCCCAGACCCATGGTCCCGACCCGGAACTCCTCCTCCAGCGGGACAGCGAGCGGGTCGTTGTCCGACGAGCCGGTGGCCACCGTCGCGCCGAGGAGGTTGTCCTCGCCGAAGCGCTTGGACACCTCGCCGAGCAGCGCCGTGATGCGTTCGGCCAGCACCGAGACCTGCTGTTTCTCCAGCAGGACGCTGATCGTGCGGCTGCTCTCGATCGCCTGCAGGTAGAAGGCGCGATCGCCGGGCTCGCCGACGGTCCCGGCCACGAAGCGGTCGGGTCGGCGGAAGACGTGGATGACGCGTGCCATGACCCTTCCCAGGGTAGGCGTATCCGGCTCCGGGGGCATCCCCGCGGTCACCCGCGGGTGCCGTCATCGCGGCGATGCGAGGTGGATCACTCCGCCTCAGGCGTTGGTGGATCCCCCGACCACGGCGTCGGAGGCGCTCACCGGCTGCCCCTCGCCGTCGGCCGGCTTCGGCTTCGGCTTGGGGACCAGGCTCGCGACGTCGCCGGACTGCTCGTTCATCCGCGCGACGAACGGCCGCAGCTCGGTGTAGGTGACGACACTCACCGAGCAGGTGTCGACGACGATCCGCTGGAAGTTGTCGAGGTGGGTGGCCAGCGCGTCGGCGAGGACGGCCTTGATCACGTCGCCGTGGCTGCAGGCCAGCAGGATCGCGTCCTCCCCGCGCTCGGCGCGGACCCGGGCGACGTGCCGGCGGATCGCCGCGACCGAGCGGGCCTGCATCCCGGCCAGGGACTCGCCGCCCGGGAAGGTCGCGGCCGACGGGTGCGCCTGGACGACCTTCCAGAGATCCTCCTTCAGCAGGTCGGTGATCTTCTGCCCGGTCCACGTGCCGTAGTCGACCTCGGCCAGGTCGTCCTCGACGACCGGTTCCAGCCCGCGGGCCGCCGCGAGCGGCGCGACGGTCTGGCGGCACCGCTCCATCGGGGAGGTCACGACCGAGGCGATCGGGAGGGCCGCGAGGCGGTCGACGACGGCCGCGGCCTGCTCCCGTCCGCGGTCGTCGAGCTCCACGCCCGGGGTGCGCCCGGCCAGCACGCCCGCGGTGTTCGCAGTGGACCGGCCGTGTCGCAGGAGGATCAAGGTCGTCACGCCGACCGAGGCTACGCGGCGCGGCGCCGGTCAGTACGCGCTGACCGCGCCGAGCGACAGGGCGGCGAGCAGGGCGACACCCAGCGCGATCCGGTAGGCGACGAACACGTAGACGGTGTTGTTCTGCACGAACCGGAGCAGCCAGGCGATCACCGCGTAGCCGACGACGAACGCGACCACCACCGCCACCAGCATCTGCGGTCCGGACGGGCCGTCGCCGGCGAACACGTCGGGCAGGGTGAACAGGCCGGCCCCGAACACCGACGGGATCGCCAGCAGGAACGAGTACCGCGCGATCGCGGGCCGGGTCAGGCCCAGGAACAGGCCGGCGGTGATCGTGCCGCCGGACCGCGAGACACCCGGGATCAGCGCCATGGCCTGGGCGAGACCGAGCAGGACACCGTCCCGCCAGGTGATCTTCTCCATCGGCTTGACCTGCGAGCCGAAGCGCTCGGCCAGCCCGAGCAGGGCACCGAACACGATCAGCATGACCGCGACCAGCCACAGGTTCCGGGCGACGCCCTCGATCTGGTCCTTGAACAGCACCCCCAGCACCGCGATCGGGACCGAGCCGATGATGACCAGCCAGGCCAGCCGGTAGTCGTCGGTGGCGCGGACCTCCGCGTTGCCGAACCCGCGCACCCAGGTGATGAACAGGTGCCAGATGTCCTTGGCGAAGTAGACGATCACCGCTGCCTCGGTGCCGATCTGGGTGACGGCGGTGAACGCCGCGCCCGGGTCCCGGCCGAATCCGACCGCCGAGACGATCCGCAGGTGGGCCGAGGAGGACACCGGGAGGAACTCGGTGAGCCCCTGGACGATCCCGAGGACGACGACCTCGATCCAGCTCACGACCGGCTCCCGTCGCGGCCACGGGCGGTGGTGTCCCGGTCGGGGGTCGTCCGGCCCTGGCGGCTCGGCTCCTGGGTGATCACGGGCCGTCACCGTACTCGCCGAGACGGGCGTCACTCTGCGCGCCCTCACCGGTCCGACGGGCCCGCGCGCCTAGGCTCGGCGACCGTGCAACGCAGACCGGTGGGCAGCAGCGGCCTCGAGGTGTCGCGGGTCGGCCTGGGCACGATGACCTGGGGAGAGGACACCTGCCCCGCCGACGCGGCGGACCAGCTGCGGGCGTTCGTCGACGCCGGCGGGACATTCGTCGAGACCGCCGAGGACTACGGCGGCGGCGCCGCCCAGCAGGTGCTCGGCGGGCTGCTGCGGGGCACCGTGCGTCGCGACGACATCGTCCTCGCCGGGCGCGGCACGGCGACCCCCGACACCGGTGAGCGGGCCTCGCGGACCGCGCTGCTGCGCTCACTGGACCGCACGCTGCGCCGGCTGGGCACCGAGTACCTGGACCTGTGGCAGTTCCCCGGCTGGGATCCCCGGGTGCCGCTGGACGAGACGCTGTCCTCCGTGCAGGTCGCCGTCTACTCCGGACGGGTCCGCTACGCCGGGCTGGTCGCCCCGGCGGGCTGGCAGCTGGCCACGGTCGCGGGCAGCGCCACGGCCGGGCCCGACCCGGCCGTCTGCCGCCCGGTGTCGGCGCAGGTGGAGTACTCGCTGCTCGCCCGGGAGCCGGAGGCCGAGCTCCTGCCCGCCGCCCGGCACCACAGCCTCGGGCTGCTGGCCTGGGCCCCGCTCGGCCGGGGCGTACTGACGGGCAAGTACACCGACGGCACACCGGCGGACTCGCGGGGCGCGAGCGCGCTGCTGGCGTCGTACGTGGAGGCGCGCCGCACCGAGCACTCGGCGCGGATCGTGCAGTCGGTCCTCACCGCCGCCGACGGGCTCGGGACCTCGCCGCTGTCGGTGGCGCTGACCTGGGTGCGGGACCGTCCGGGGGTGGCCTCGGCCGTCGTCGGGGCGCGGGACGCGGCCCAGCTGCGGGCCTCGCTCGCGGCCGAGGACCTGGTGCTGCCCGCCGAGATCCGCACCGCGCTGGACGACGTGAGCGATCCCGTCTGAGCCTCCCCGCCGGCCCTGGTGCCCCTTACAGTGGGAATGCCCGACGCGACACCCACCGTTCACCCGGTGGGCACCGACGAGCACGGCACGACCGGGAGGCACGCATGACCGAGGGCGCTGAGAACGGGTCGGAGGACTCCGCCGCCGGGAATCGGGTGGCCGGGACTCGGGACGGCGACGGCTGGACCGACGACCGGTACGAGTACCGCCCGGTGCGCATCGAGGGGGACGTCTCCCGGCTCACGGCGTCGGTCCGGCTGGCGATCCAGGCCGAGTTCTCCGGCTGGGAGCTGTCCCGGCTGCGTCTCTACCCCGGCGGCGTACGCAAGATCGTGCTGCGACGACGGCTGGGCGCCCAGCAGGGGCTGCTGCCCGAGCCCACCTTCTGACGCCTCCCGCCGCTCACCCGCGGTAGGGGTCAGGCGTCCTGCCAGCCGACCTCCGGCGGTGTGCCGGCCCCGCGCGGGCTGGGCACCCCGCGGAACCCGTAGGGCGCGGGCTCGCGACCGGGCTGGACGTACCAGCACTCCCCCGGCTCACCGCGCTCGATCATCTGCTCGATCGCCGCGGCGACGTCGTCGGCCGTCAGCAGCGGGAAGTCGCCGAACTGGGCGCGGACGTTGCCGATCAGCGGGGTGTCGGCGAACCCGGGGCACACCGCGGTGACCCGGATGCCCTCCCCCGCCAGCGCCGGGCCCGCCGCCCGGACGTAGCCGACGACGGCGTGCTTGGTCGCGGTGTAGAGCGCGTCGCCGGGCAGGCCGATCAGCCCGGCCAGCGACGCGGTCGCCACCACGTGCCCGCCCCCGGCGCGCCGCAGTGCCGGGACGGCCGCGGTGAGCCCGAACACCACGTGGTCGAGGTTCACCCCGAGGATGCGGCGGTAGCCGTCCAGGTCGAGGTCGGTGACGCCGGACTGGCCCGCGGTGACGCCGGCGTTGAGCAGTACGACGTCGAGCCGTCCGAACCGCTCCTCCGCCGCGGCCACCGCGGCGGGCAGCGCCGTCGGGTCGGTGACGTCGGCCGGGAACGCCAGCCCGCCCGCCTTCTCCGCGACGGCCGCGGCGCCGTCGGCGTCCCGGTCGACGACGACCACCTGCGCACCCGCCGCCACCAGCCGGTCCACCGCGGCCGCGCCGATGCCCGACGCGCCCCCGGTGACCAGGGCGACCTTGCCCGAGAGATCCATGCTGCCACCCTGCCACCCGCGGGCCGGGTACGTCACGGCGCCGGGCGGAGGTCAGACGGTCCGCAGGAAGCGGTCGAGCACCCGGGTGCCGAACGTCAGCGCGTCCACCGGCACCCGCTCGTCGATGCCGTGGAACAGCGACGCAAAGTCCAGCTCCGGGGGCAGCCGCAGCGGCGCGAAGCCGTAGCACTTCATGCCCAGCGTCGAGAACGCCTTCGCGTCGGTTCCCCCGGACAGCATGTAGGGGACGATCTCGGCGGTCGGGTCCTCGGTGCGCAGCGCGGCCTGCATCGCGTCGGTCAGCGCGCCCTCGAACGGCGTCTCGACGGCGGGCAGGTCGGTGACCCACTCGCGCTCGACGTCCGGTCCGAGCAGCTCGTCGACCTCGCGCAGGAACGCCTCCTCGCGGCCCGGCAGCACCCGGCAGTCGACGACCGCCTCCGCCGTCGACGGGATGACGTTGGCCTTGTACCCGGCGCTGAGCATCGTCGGGTTCGCGGTGTCCCGGACGGTCGCGCCGATGATCCGCGAGATCGGCCCGAGCTTGGCCAGGGCACCCTCGAGGTCGTCCTCCGGGTACTCGACGCCGGTCAGCTCGGTCATCCGGTCCAGGAACGCCCGCACCGTGTCGGTGATCGTGAGTGGGAACGTGTGGTTCCCCAGCCGGGCGACGGCCTCGGCGAGGATGGTGACGGCGTTGTCGTCGTGCAGGAACGAGCCGTGGCCGGGCTTGCCCTTGGCCCGCAGCCGCATCCAGGCGATGCCCTTCTCCGCGGCCTCGATCAGGTACGCCCGCTGGTCCTCACCGAGGGTCAGGGAGAACCCGCCGACCTCACCGACGGCCTCGGTGCATCCTTCGAACAGCTCCGGCCGGTTCTCCACCAGCCACTGCGCGCCCCACTTCCCGCCGGCCTCCTCGTCGGCGACGAAGGCCCACACGATGTCCCGCGGCGGGACGACGCCCTCACGCTTGAAGCGGCGGGCGACCGCCAGCATCATCGCGTCCATGTCCTTCATGTCGACGGCGCCGCGGCCCCAGACGTAGCCGTCCTGGACCGCGCCGGAGAACGGGTGCACCGACCACTCGCTGGCGTCCGCGGGGACGACGTCGAGGTGGCCGTGCATCAGCAGCGCGCCGCGGGTGCGGTCGGCACCCTCCAGCCGGGCGATCACGTTCATCCGCTTCGGCATGCCGGACTCGACGAGCTCGACGTCGTAGCCGACCTCGCGCAGTTTGTCCGCCACGTAGTCGGCGGCCTCGGCCTCACCGGCCAGGGTCTCGGGGTCGCCGGTGTTGGTCGTGTCGATCCGGATCAGCTCCGAACACAGCTGCACGACCTCGTCCTCGGCGCTGGTCGGGTGGTCGTTCGCTGGAGCGGTCATGGGCGTCGTTCTACCACCGGCGGCCCGTACCGACCCCGCCGCAACCCGGTCCCCGGCCTCGGCTATGCTTCCCCCACGACGCGATCGAGAGATCGCGACGTCCGAGTGGCGGAATGGCAGACGCGCTAGCTTGAGGTGCTAGTCCCCGTATAAGGGGGTGGGGGTTCAAGTCCCCCCTCGGACACAGTTTCACGGCTTTCGTGCCATACCTGGCACACCGGTGGTGGAAGGTACTCCGACACCACTGCAGCGGCTGGGCCGCCAGCTCCGGCTGGGCCCAGTGAGCGCCGGCTCCGTCCCACCGCTGCTGGCCCCGGCAGCCGTTGCGGTCGCATCGCGTCACGGCACCCCACTGCGCGTGCCACTCCCCCTCGCCACGCGGCCGACCGGGGCAGCGGCCACGACCATCGCCCTCCCGTCGTCCGCGGCATGTGACTTTCGGGGTAGCGACGTGTGCCGATCGGGGCTTCTACTGCGGTCGCCACGCATTTACATTTCAGCCATGGGCGCACACGGTGACCGGGTCGCTGGAATGTTCGCGGCCATCGACACCCGGAATTGGGACGAGCTGTCGGAGTTCTTCCATCCCGAGATGGTCTACGAGCGGCCCGGATACGATCCGTTCGTCGGCCGCGCTCGCATCATGCGTTTCTACCGCGAAGAACGGGTCATCGCCAACGGGCGCCACACCCTCGACGGCGCGATCGTCGAGGAGGAACGAGCGGCCGCGTGGGGCCGGATCGAGGCCGTGCGCAACGACGGCGAACCCGTCACCCTCGGGTTCGCCGACATCTACCTGTTCGAGGACGGTGCGATCAAGGTGCGCCGCAGCCACTTCTTCGTGCCTGCGGTCTGACCGCACCGCCCCGTCAGGCCTGGGAGACCAGCGGCGGGCCGACGTGGCGCAGCGCCTCGATGCGCCGCTTCGCGAGTTGCTCGGCCGCCGTCGCCGTGTCGATGCCGTCGGCGCGGGCCGCGGCCAGGATCTCGCCGGTGGTACGGCCGATCCGCAGCACCGTCGCCCGGGTCTGCTCGGGGTCGTTCCCCAGCCAGTTGCCCACGTAGAGCAGCAGGCCACCGGCGTTGGCCACGTAGTCGGGCACGTACAGGATGCCGGCGTCGGCCAGCGCCACCGCGTGCCGCGGCTCGGCGAGCACGTTGTTGGCCCCACCTGCGACGATGCGGCAGCGCAGTGCCGGGATCGAGGCGTCGTCGACGACCGCGCCGAGCGCGCAGGGGGCGAACACGTCGCAGTCGACGCCCAGGATCTCGTCCGGATCGACGACCTCGACGGGCAGATCGACGGCCAGTCGTTCGACCTTCGTGCGGTCGACGTCGGAGATGACGAGCTTCGCACCCTCCTGCGCGAGGTGCCTGATCAGCGGCTCGCCGACGTGGCCCGCGCCCTGCACGGCGATGCGGCGGCCCTCCAGCACCGGGGACCCGTCGACGAACTCGACGGCGGCGCGGATCGACTCCAGCACCCCCAGCGCCGTCAGCGGCGACGGGTCCTGAGTGCCGGAGAAGACGCGCTTCGCCTCGACGGCGAGCACGTCCATGTCCGCCTGGCTGGTGCCCACGTCGACACCCGGGATGTAGCGGCCGGCGAGGCTCTGCACGAAACGCCCGTGCGCGCGCAGGAGCGCCTCGGTCTTGAGGCTTATTCAGGCTCCGTCAGGTAAGTGTGTAGAAGATGAGTCCGATGACTGCCGAGATTGTCGTTTTAAATGTGGCGTAGGGCCGCCGGTAGTCTGTGTGGAGAACTTTCCACGTTTTGATATGGGCGATGACTCGTTCGATGGTGGCGCGTGTGTGGTTGAGGCTCTTGTTGAATGTTTTTTGCCAGTCGAGAAGTTCCCGGCCGGGTGGTTTTTTGAACGGGGTGAGCATGCCGCGCCCGATGTATCCTTTATCGCCGATCGGGGGGTATGTGGCGAGGTGGTCGAGGGCGCCGGATTGGTCGAGGCAATATAGGTCGTGTCGGGAGCCTGGGGTCGGGTCGGAGATCCACGACAGCTGCCCTTCCAGGGTGGCTGCGACCTGGACGACGACGCCGGTGGTGCGATGCTTGCCCGACCACAGACCCGGCACCGCGGCCCATGACCAGCAGGGCAGCAAGGTTCCATCGATGATGTACTGCCGATCGGCACGAAGCTCCTCTGCCGTCGGAACGACACTCCGCAGCGCCTGTGCCAGCAACGGTGTCACCCCCGTGATCGCTCGACTAACCGTCGACTGCGACACCCCATAGGTTTCCGCCAACTCCCACTGCACACGATTCCCGCGCAGATACGCCAACGTGATCACCACCGACCAGAACAACCCCAGAACCGGCGGCCAAGACAAACGTGCCTCCGTCGCGTCCCGCTGATCCTGCTCATACACTATAGCGACAAGATCCTGAATTTCATCACGCCGGAAACCAGTGGTATAGTACATACTGCGGCAGCCCGTTCATCTCGGATTGATTCGGCAAACCAATATTCGCGATGGACGGGCTGTCGCCCAACCCGACACGCCGGGCTAGATCGTTATTTCACGGGGCCTGAATAAGCCTCCTTGTGCCGTGCCGGATCACCGATGATGACGCTCTTCGCGCCGCCGAAGTTCACACCGGCGATCGCCGCCTTGTACGTCATTCCCTGGGAAAGCCGCAGGACGTCGTCGAGCGCCGTCTGCTCGTCGGGATACGGCCACATCCGCACTCCGCCGATGCCGGGTCCCAGGGCCGTATTGTGCACCGCGATGATGGAACGGAGGCCACTGTTCGGGTCCGAGCAGAAGACCACCTGCTCGTGTTCCATCGATGCCATCGTGTCGAACAGGTTCATGGAGCAACTCTGGCCGCGTCGACCAGGTTCGGAAATGGCCACCCGCAGCCGAAGTGGACCCTTTCAGCCGGCCGCCACCTCCGCCTCGATCGACGTGGCCGCGAGCAGCTTGCCCGTCGTCGAGTCGTGCAGGCTCAGGTCGGCGATCTCGACCTCCGGCCGTGTCTCGCTGGTCCATCGGCGGACGTTCACGGTGAACACCGCGCCCAGGTCGGCGTTGCCGAAGTAGCCCATCTTCTGGTCGACCACGCGGCGCTCCAGGAACCGCGCGTCGGCGCGGCCGAGCTCGCGCCACAGGCGCAGCAGGGCGGTGTCGAAGATGGCGAAGTAGGACGCGAAGTAGACCAGCCCGGCGCCGTTGACGTCGCGCACCGTGTCGAGCGGGTAGGTGAGGCTGGTGGTGGGACCGGCGACGAAGCCCGGTGGTGCGTCGGTGCAGAACGTGCCCGCCTCCCGCGCCCGTCCGACGATGCCGCGCGGGGAGAACCGGTTCGGGATACGCGGCAGGTCGGCGAACTCGAAGTCGGGCGGCGCCGTGGTGGCCAGATCGGCGTTGGTGCCCGGCCGGGTGCGCGCGATCCAGCGGTTCCAGTTCTCCACGTACATGCAGTCCGGGTGCGGGTTCTCGTAGAACTCCTCCGGTTCCAGCGGCACGTCGGCCCGGTCGAGACCCGCGGGCGCCAGCACGTGCAGCGTCAACGTCGACTGGCTCCCGAACTGGAACACCCGCGAGGTCAGGTCGAGCTCGTCGCCGAACGCGAGCCCGTGCGGGTGGACGACCTTCCCGCCGCGGACCCGGTAGTAGTAGAACGACAGGTAGGCCGGGTCGCCGGTCGCGGTACGGGCGGCATGCACGTTGGTGCGGCACGCCGCGGCCACGGCCTCCCACGTCCAGTCCCCCACCTCGCCGAACACGAGCGAGCCGCCGCTGCACATCCCCGGCGAGACGATCACCCGGCGGGCCAGCGTGTTGACCGTCTGCACGGCCTCAGCCCTGCCGCTGGTCGGCCGGCAGGCGCGTCTCCACCAGCGCGGCGACGTCGCCGAGCGTGGGCAGCTCCAGCAGCTCGTAGTCCTGGACCTCGACGCCCAGGCGGCTGCGCAGCAGTCCTGCGAGCTCGGCGGCGGTCAAGGAGTCCAGCCCCACCTCGCCGCACCGCGCGTCCGCGCTCAGGTCCTCGGCACAGAGCTGGAACTCGTCCACCAGGATCTCGGTGAGGACCGAGTAGGTCGAGATCATCACGCACTCACTTTCTCTGCGGCGGCACGGGCCATCGTCTGGGCGACGTCGACGATCAGGTCCTCCTGACCGGCGACCGCCTGGAGCCGGCCCAGGGCGAAGAACACATCGCGCGGATCGACGCCCTCACGGGCCGACACCTCGATCACGCGGGTCTTGAACCCGGAGAACACTCCGGCGAGCCCGCTCACGATCGCGACCGAGTCGACGGCCGGCGGCGCCGTCATGAGATCGCGTTCGGCGAGGTCGGCGGCGTCGAGGAGCTTGTAGAGATCGATGCCGGTGTCGAACCCGATCCGGTCCAGGACGGGCACGAGCACCTCGAGCTGGGTGTTGCCGGCGCCGGCGCCGAAACCGCGGGCGCACGCGTCCAGGATCGACGCGCCGGCCTCGGCCGCGGCCACCGAGTTCGCCACGGCCATGCCGAGGTTGTTGTGCCCGTGGAACATCACCGGGACGTCGACCGCGGCGCACATGGCCGTGATCCGCTCCGTGACGTCGCCGGGCAGGTAGTGCCCCGACGAGTTCATGATCCCGACTCCGGTGGCGCCGAACCCGACCAGTCGGGCGCACTCCTCGGCGAGGCCATCCGGGGTGGCCATGTGGCTCATCAGGAGCACGGCATGTGCCTCCACGCCACGCTCGCGCAGGTGCTCGAGGTGGCGTTCGGCGAGATCGCCCTCGGTGCAGTGGGTGCCGATGCGCACGAGATCGACACCGTGCGCGACGGCATCGTCGAGATCGCGCACGGTGCCCCAGCCCGGCAGCATGAACACCGCCATCTTGCTGGTGGTGAGCGCCTCCCGGACGGTCGCGAGCATCTCGTCGTCGCTCAGCAGTGCCCGTCCGACCTGCAGCGACGACGCGCCCAGACCGTTGCCGTGCCCGACCTCGACGACGGGCACACCGGCTGCGTTCGCCGCCTCGGCGTACCCGCGGAGCTGCTGCGCGTCGAGCTGGTGGCGAACCGCGTGGTGGCCGTCGCGCAACGTCGGATCGTGGATCTGGATCGTTCGTGCCGGTGCCGCACTCATGACGCCTCCGCCTCGGCGATCGACCGCCGGTCGTCCGCACATCGCTCGGCGATGCTGAGCGCGGCGGAGTTGATGATGTCGAGATTGCCCGCGTAGCGCGGGAGCCGTTCGCCGGAGGCCGTGACCTCGACGGCGACGAACGCCCGCTCGTCCTGCACCGAGCACGCCGACACGACGAACCCGCCGACGAACCCGCGCAGTTCCTTGGCCACGCCCTCGGCGAGGTCTCGGACCGAGTCCTCGCGGAAGCCCGAGCCCAGCATCGACATGGCCACCCGGAAGGTCGCCGGCGGCCGGGCCGGGCTGATGTTGAGGATCGCCTTCACGTCGCCGACGCCGGTGAAGGTGCGGACGGCGTCCTGGGTGGTGTCGACGTACTCGTCGAGGTTGATGCGCGTGCCGTGACCGACGCTGAGCGTCGCGGCCGTGGTGACCACCTCGACGTAGTCGACGCGGTGTTCCGCGGTGATCGCGTGCAGCACCGGGATCGCGGCCTGCCCGCCGCAGGTGACCATGCTGATGTCGCGCAGGCCCGCCGCGCTCGCCCCGTTCACGGTCGGGACGACCATCCGCCCGGCCCGGCTCGGGGTCAGGTCGACCAGCATCGTGTCGAAGGGGGCGAGCCGTTCGGCGTGCTCGGTGTGCGCGACGGCGTTGGTGGCGTCGAAGACGACGTCGAAGGGCTCGTCCACCTCGATGATCGAGGAGATGCCGCGGTCGGCGATCGGCATGCCGAGCCGGGCGGCCTGGCGGAGCCCGGCGTTGGCTCCGTCGCGGCCCACGACCAGGGCCAGGTCCAGCACGTCCGAGTGCATGATCTTGTCGGCCAGGTCGACACCGATGAGCCCGGCGCCGAGCACTGCTGCGGAGAGCCCGCCTGTTCGCTTCATCGGGGAATCCCCCTCTTCTCATCCGGTGGGACGGCCCGTCCCGCGTGGACGGTGATCGCGCCGAGCTGGTCGAACTCGGCGGTGCAGGTGTCGCCGTGCTCCAGCGGGACCGCGGCGTGCAGCGCGCCGGTCATGACCAGGTGCCCGGCTTCGAGGGTGATCCCTTGCTCGCCGAACACGTTGGCGAGCCACGCGACGACCGCGACCGGGTCGCCGAGTGCGGCGGCGCCGGTCCCGCTCGCCACCACCTCGCCGTTGCGGCGGAACGTGACACCGAGTCGTCGGTAGTCGGTGCCGGACGTGGCCTCCACCCAGGAGCCCAGCACGGCCGCCCCGCTGGAGGCGAGATCGGCGATCGTGTCGGCCAGGCGGATGCGCCAGTCCACGATCCGGGAGTCGACGATCTCCAGCCCGGCCGCGACCTCACCGATCGCGGCGCGCGCCTGCTCGACGCCGACGCCGGGCCCGGTCAGCGGCGACGCCAGCCGGAACACGATCTCCGCCTCCACCTTGGGCGCGATGAACCTGCCGCGGTCGAGGACGGCGCCGTCCGCGTGGAGGGTGGAGCCGAACACCGGGGCGAAGTCGGGGGTGTCGACCCCGAACATCTCCTGCATCGGAGCCGAGGTGAGCCCCGCCTTGTAGCCGACGACACTGTCGCCGTCGGCCAGCAGCAGCGCCGTCAGCTCCCGCTGGACGGCGTAGCCCCCGGCCGCGCCCAGGGTCGGGTCGTCGTCGGTGAACGGGGCGACCGGCTGTTGCGTGGCGCGGGCCTCGTACAGGATCTCGGCGCGGCTGCGCGCGTCGGGCGCGATCATCGGCTCGCGATGATCAGGCGGCTGCCCGGCATCGGCAGCGGGGTGAGCGTCACGTCGCCGAACCCGGCACGGGTGAACGCCGCGCGCCACTCGGTCTCGGTCGGGAGGTTCACCTCCATCGACGCGGCGTGCAGGTAGGTGAACAGCGCGCTGAAGGCGCGTTCCCGCGGATCCTGGGCGTACGGGACGCAGTCGGTGACGATGACGCTCCCGCCCTCGGCGAGGCCCTCGCGGCAGGTGCGCAGGATCCCCTCGAGCACCTCCGGCTGCGCCGCGGTGTCGTGCATGACGAACCCGGCGTGGACGACGTCGGCGCCCTGCACCGGCTCCGGGTGCTCCAGCAGCGACTCGATGGGCCGGTTGACCATCGTGAGCCGGTCGCTCACCCCGGCCAGCTCCGCGGCCTGCTCGGCCGCTTCGCAGGCGCCCGCGCTCATGTCCAGGGCCAGGCCGGTGCTGGTCGGCAGCGCCGTCAGCAGCTGGATCAGGAGCCCGCCCGCGCCGGACCCGAGATCGACGATGCGCTGCGGCTTGCGGCTGAGGATCTCCGCGACCTGGCCGGGATAGAAGCCGGCCGAGCCGATCCAGCGCGACGAGATCGCCACGCTGCGCCCGTCCCGGCTGTACCTGCCGGCCACGGCATCGGGTTCGCGCAGGAACTCCGCCGCGTGGTCGAGGTAGGGCCGGTTCGCGGTGAGCGACCAGGACAGGTAGCCCGCGGCGTAGCGCCGGTCGGCCATGTCGGCGCACGGGGTGAAGCTGTCGTCGCCCGCGGGATCGAGCAGGCCGGCGGCGACCAGCGCCCCGAGGAAGGACCGCGCCCCGGCCTCGGGGACCGAGGCGAGCGCGGTGACCTCGGCCAGGGAGAACGGGGCCTCCCCGTCGAGCAGCGCGGAGATGCCGACGTTCTCGGCGATCTCCAGGAGCGCGGCGTCGGCCGCGAGATCGGCGGCGATTTCTCGGACTGAATTCGTGGTCATTCGTCGTCTCCCCATGTCGGACAGTGGGCCATTCAGAGGATCTGCAGGGCCGCCGCCCGGTTGATGGCATTCGTCCGTGAATGCACCCCGAACTTGGCGTAGATGTTTGTGAGATGCCTTTTCACCGTGCCGGCGCAAATGGACAGCCGGGCGCCGACCTGGGCATTGCTGAGCCCCTGCGCGACCAGGTCGAGCACCTCCACCTCGCGGGGCGACAGCGGTCCGCGAGGTGTTTCACCGAACCGGTGAACGGCGATTGCCGGCAGCGCGAGGAGCACCTGGTCGCTGCGTGCGCCGACCGTGCGGACGACGGCGAGCAACTCTGCCCGCGTCGACCGCTTCGAGACGTATCCGTGGGCGCCGGCCGCCATCAGCCTGCGCACGGCACGTGTGTGCCCGTGGACGCCGAGCACGACCACACGCGGCGCCGACGGCGCTGTGACCAGGGAATGAAGCACGTCGACGGGCCCATCCGCGGTCTCCGCGTCGAGCAGCACGACATCGGGCCGGTCGCGCCGCACGAGCGCCACCGCGGCAGGGCCGCCGTCGGCCTGACCGATCACTCGCAGATCGGGCTCGATGTCGCAGAGCTCGGCCAGACACTCCCGCAACAACGTGTCGCTGTCGATGAGGGCCAGGCGCAACTGATTCACCGAAGCCCCTTTCGGATCCACTCGAAGATACTGTCCAGAATACGGTTCTCACGTTTCCTGGATGGAGGTCAACGTTACGCGTCGGTTACTGTTGGACCGCTCTCGGGCGGGACTCAGCACCGATCGAAGAAGTCGTCGAGCACGGGTACGCCGAAACGCAGGGCATCGACCGGAACACGCTCGTCGACACCGTGGAAGGCAGGGCCCCGGCAAAGTCGTGATGGGTGGGTCCTGAGCTGCGGTGATGTGGGGGGTGGGGGTGGGTGCGGACACAGGCTTGGCGTGATCATGAGGGTGTCGAATCCTTGCTCACGTCAGGAAGCCTGTGTCCGCAGTGTCAGTGTCTCCGATCGTTGCTGCTCTGGAAGGCCTGGAGGTCGGTCCTGACGCGGGGAGAGCCGCGCCGGTCGGTGAGGCGGCGGGGTTGTCGCTGGTGGAGGCCCTGTCGCGAGTGCCGGACCCGCGGAAACCACGCGGTGTCCGCCACGGTGTCCTCGCGGTGTTGCTACTGGGGGCGTGCGCGGTGTTGGCGGGGGCCCGGTCGTTCACCGCGATCGCCGAGTACGCCCATGACGTCGGCCGCGCCGTGCTGGACGTGCTCGGGGTGGGCGCGGTCGCTCCGCACGAGTCGACCATCCGCCGGGTCCTGCAACGGGTCGACGCCTCGGCGCTGGAGGCGGCGTTGCAGTCCTGGGTGTTGCCCCAGCTCAGCGCCCAGCCGGCGGCGGAGGGCACACCCCGGCGAGAACAGCGTCGCGTGCTGGCCTTGGACGGCAAGACCCTGCGCGGCGCCCGCGTCCGTGCCGCCGACGGCAGGGTCTGGCTCCCGCATCTGGTGTCGGTGCTCGACCAGACCAGCGGTGGCGTGCTCGGCCAGGTTCAGGTCGCAGAGAAGGGCAGCGAGATCACCGCGTTCACCGCGCTGCTCGACCCCCTCGACCTCGACGATGTACTGGTCACCGCGGACGCTCTGCACACCCAGCGAGCCCACGCCGACTACCTACACCGCCGCGGCGGGCACTACCTGATGACGATCAAAGCGAACCAGCCCACGCTGCTGGCACGGGTACGGGCGCTGCCCTGGACCCAGATCGGCGTCGCTGATCGTCAACGCGGGCGTGGGCACGGCCGCGTCGAGACCCGCACGATCAGCGTGGTCAGCCTGCACCCCTGTCCCGACCTGGGCGCAGAGTTCTTCCCCCACGCATCCCAGGCGATCAAGCTGGTGCGCCGGCGTCGCCCACTGCGGCCTGGCGGGAAGTGGAGAACCGAGACCGCCTACGCGATCACCAGCCTGACCAGCACCGACGCCGATCCAGGACTGCTCGCCCGCTGGATCCGTGGGCACTGGTCGATCGAGAATCGCCTGCACTGGGTCCGTGATGTCTGCTTCGACGAAGACCGCGCCACCGCCCACACCGGTCACGCCCCGCAGGTCATGTCGGCGTTGCGGAACCTCGCGATCACCGCGCTACGCCTGCACGGCGTCAGCAACATCGCCGCAGCACTCCGCCACCACGCCCGCGACCCCCATCGACCACTGACCACCTACAAGATCATCTAGCGACTTTGCCGGGGCCCTGCCGTGGAAGGCGACCGGGAAATCGAAGTCGGCCGGCAGCTTGAGTGGGGCGAAGCCGTAGCAGGCGATGCCGAGCCGGCTGAAGTGCTTCGCGTCCGTACCCGCGGGCAGCAGGTACGGGATCACACCGGCGCCCGGGTCGTGGCGGGCCACGCTGGCCGCCATCGCGTGCGTGAGCGGGGTCGGGAAGTCCGTCTCGACCGCGACGTCCCGATAGAAGATCTCGCACGTCGCGTTCGGCCCGACCAGCGCGACGAAGGACGCGATGAACTCGTCCTCGTGCCCCGGCAGGAACCGGCAGTCCAGCTCGGCGCTGGCCAGGCTCGGGATCACGTTGGTCTTGTTGCCGGCGCTGATCAACGTCGGCGACGCGATGTTCTGCAGCGACGCGCCCACGATCCGTTCGAGCGGGGAGATCGCCTTGAGCAGCGCGTCCGGGTCGTCCGGGTGGAACTGCTCGTCCAGTTCGGCGGACAGCGCGTCGATGAACTGCCGGGTCGTCGGGGTGAGCTGGACCGGGAACCGGTGCTCGCCGACCCGGTGCATGATCTCACCGAGCTGCGCGATCGCGTTGGAGGAGTTGAGCATGGAGCCGTGCCCGGCGATCCCCTTCGTGGTCACCCGGAACCAGATGACCCCCTTCTCCGCGGTCTCCACCAGGTAGAGCCGGCGGCCGTTCGGCAACGTCGCCGAGAAGCCGCCGACCTCACCGATCGCCTCGGTGCACCCCTCGAACAGCTCCGGTCTGTTGTCCACCAGCCATCGCGCGCCGAGCCGACCTCCGTTCTCCTCGTCGGCGACGAACGCGAGCACGACGTCGCGCGCCGGCGGGCGCCCCGCCCGCATCCGCGCCCGGACCACCGCCAGCATCTGCGCCGCGAAGTACTTCATGTCGACCGCGCCACGGCCCCACAGGCAGCCGTCGGCGATCTCCCCGCCGAACGGGTGGTGGCGCCAGAGCGCGGGCTCGGCCGGCACGACGTCGGTGTGGGCGTGCACCAGCAGGCCGGGCCGCTGGGGATCGGCCCCGGGCCAGCGCGCCATCACCGTCGTGCGGCCCGGGCGCGGCTCGATCAGCTCGACGTCGAGACCCACCTCGGTCAGCAGCCCCGCCGCGTACTCGGCGGCGAGCCGCTCACCGGGCCCGCGGTCGTCGCCGTAGTTGGACGTGTCGAACCGCATCAGGTCGCGGCAGATGGAGACGGCCTCGTCCTCGGCACTCATCGGCGCACTCATCGGGCGGGACCCTTCGGCAGGTCGACCTCCGTGAGCGGGCCGGGCCCCTCGACCGCGGGTGTGACCGACTCCAGCGACCTGCCGGTGGTCCGCGGGCCAAGCACCAGCACGTTCACGATCAGGACGGCGAGCGCGGCGGCGACCACGCCGAACACGAACTCCGGCCCGATGACCAACGCGGGGAGCAGGACGTAGGGCAGTGCGGCCGTGGTCAGCCGGCTGATCGAGTACGCGACGCCGGCACCGGTCGCCCGGAGGGCCGTCGGATAGATCTCGCCGTGATAGACGTGGTAGGCATTCGAGTAGATGTTGCTCACCAGCGTGAAGATGAATCCCCACAGGATGATCGTGGCGGGCGACTGGGCGTACCCGAAGAGCAGCCCGGCCACCGCCATGCCACCCGCGGTCACCGCGATCAGCACCTTGCGTTCCACGCGTTCCACGATCGGCAGGGACAGTGCCGAACCGAGCGGGTAACCGATGAAGATGAACCCGAGATAGGCCAGGGAGGCGACGATCGAATAGCCCTTCGCGGCCAGCACCAGTGGGGCGATGGTGCCGAATCCGTAGTAGCCGAACGCCGAGCAGAAGTTGAGCACCCAGGCCATGGTGGTGGTGCGCCGAAAGCGAGGGGCGAAGATGGCCGACAGCGGCATCTTCTCGGCAACGGTCGGACTCTCCGGTTTCTGCTCGGGTTCCGGCAACACCTTTCCGCTCGCGCGGGCAGCGTCCTCCCACTTCGTCATCAGCGCGTCCGCCTCGTCGTGGCGACCGACGGCCTCCAGCCAGCGGGGTGACTCCGGCAGCATCCGCCGCAGCACCCAGACGATCAACGCACCGAGCGCACCGAGGATGAACATCCACCGCCAGCCGTCGACGCCGAATGGGCTCAATGGCACGAGAATGCTGGCCAGGAACCCGGCCGTCGGCACGCCGAGGAAACCCACGGCGTAGGCGAGCGCGGTGAACCGGCCACGCAGCCTGGCCGGCAGCAGATCGGCCAGGTAGGCATCGGCCAGTGCCAGCTCGGCACCCAGGCCCACTCCGGCGAGGAATCGCGACACCACGAGCACCTCGACGTTCGGAGCGAGGCCACCCACGAGCGAGAAGAAAGAATAGATCCCGAGATTCAGCAGGAACGCCCGCCGCCGACCGATCCGGTCGGCCACCCGGCCGAGGAAGATAGCTCCGATGAACTGTCCGACGAACGCGCTCGCCAACACCGCCTTCAACGGGTCCGCGCCGAGCTCGAAATGCTGCTTGAGCACGCCGGAGAGCGTGCCGGCGAGGAAGACCTCGTAGGTGTCGAAGAACAGTCCGAGGCCGACGCACACCACTGCCATGACGTGCAGCCGGGTGATCGGCATTCGGTCCAGCCGCGCCGATATCGTCATCGCATCAGACATAGGAGCCTCGTTCCGTCAAGGAGTCTGCCTAACGAGTTAACACAACCTTGTGTCAGCTGTAACATGTGGCGCGGCGATCACTCGCCGGCGCCGCCCCCGTCGACTACCATCGGCGAGTCTTCCTGCGGCGCGCACCTTTGGATATGGCCAATGACATCGGGAGGCTTATTCAGGCTCCGTCAGGTAAGTGTGTAGAAGATGAGTCCGATGACTGCCGAGATTGTCGTTTTAAATGTGGCGTAGGGCCGCCGGTAGTCTGTGTGGAGAACTTTCCACGTTTTGATATGGGCGATGACTCGTTCGATGGTGGCGCGTGTGTGGTTGAGGCTCTTGTTGAATGTTTTTTGCCAGTCGAGAAGTTCCCGGCCGGGTGGTTTTTTGAACGGGGTGAGCATGCCGCGCCCGATGAGGCTTATTCAGGGCCGCCTGGCGGGCTACCTCGCTGCGGTCCCGACCTGGAGAAACACCGCACTTCATGATCACCCTGAATAAGCCTCGATGTATCCTTTATCGCCGATCGGGGGGTATGTGGCGAGGTGGTCGAGGGCGCCGGATTGGTCGAGGCAATATAGGTCGTGTCGGGAGCCTGGGGTCGGGTCGGAGATCCACGACAGCTGCCCTTCCAGGGTGGCTGCGACCTGGACGACGACGCCGGTGGTGCGATGCTTGCCCGACCACAGACCCGGCACCGCGGCCCATGACCAGCAGGGCAGCAAGGTTCCATCGATGATGTACTGCCGATCGGCACGAAGCTCCTCTGCCGTCGGAACGACACTCCGCAGCGCCTGTGCCAGCAACGGTGTCACCCCCGTGATCGCTCGACTAACCGTCGACTGCGACACCCCATAGGTTTCCGCCAACTCCCACTGCACACGATTCCCGCGCAGATACGCCAACGTGATCACCACCGACCAGAACAACCCCAGAACCGGCGGCCAAGACAAACGTGCCTCCGTCGCGTCCCGCTGATCCTGCTCATACACTATAGCGACAAGATCCTGAATTTCATCACGCCGGAAACCAGTGGTATAGTACATACTGCGGCAGCCCGTTCATCTCGGATTGATTCGGCAAACCAATATTCGCGATGGACGGGCTGTCGCCCAACCCGACACGCCGGGCTAGATCGTTATTTCACGGGGCCTGAATAAGCCTCCGGAAATGGACCGTTTTCCGACCGATATCCTCGGCGTGCTCGGAGACTGGTCGGCCGGCAGTGGGCCGCTCCACCTGCGCATCGCGGGGGCGGTCCGCGACGCGATCGAGTCCGGCGCGCTGCTGCCGGGGCGGCGGCTCCCGTCGGAGCGTCAGCTCGCCGACCAGCTGGCCGTGAGCCGCACGACCGTCGTCGCGGCCTACGACCGGCTGCGCGGCGAGGGCCTGCTCGTGAGCAGGCGCGGCAGCGGCACCCGGGTGAGCCTCGAGGCGCGGCCCCGGCGCGAGTTCACCGCGGCCGTGCCGGAGGGCCGCACCACCTCGATCGTGCGCCGGCTCATCACCGGGCAGAAGGACGTCATCTCACTCGCCATCCCCGACTGGGACGACAGCGCGGGGATCGGCCAGGCGGTCCGGGAGACGGTCGAGTCCGACCTCAAGGAGCTGCTGTCAGGCACGGGCTACCAGCCGCGCGGCCTGCTCACCCTGCGGGAGGCGGTCGCCGACTCCTACACCCGTGCCGGGCTGCCCACCAGCACCGACCAGATCCTGGTGACCAACGGCGCGCACCCCGCGGTGCTGCTGGCCACCCAGCTGTACGTGCGGCCGGGGGTGAGCGTCGTCGTGGAGAACCCGAGCTGGCCCGGCTACCTCGACATCTTCACCAACGCCGGTGCGCAGCTGGTCGGGGTGCCGCTCGACGACGAGGGCATCGACGCCGTCGAGCTGGACCGCACGCTCGCCGAGCGGCCGCCCGCGTTCGTCTACGTGATGCCGACCTACCAGAACCCCACCGGCATCCTCATGTCGCAGGCCCGCCGGCAGGCGCTGGCCCGCATCACCGCGCGCCACCGCGTCCCGGTGATCGAGGACCACTCCTACATCGGGTTGGCCCACGGCGACGCGCCACCACTGCCGATCGCCGCGTACGGCGCTCCGCAGGCCGAGGTCCTCACCGTCGGGTCGCTCGACAACGCCGTCTGGCGGGGACTGCGGGTCGGCTGGCTGCGGGCGTCCGCCGACATCATCGACTCCCTGACCTACCGCAAGAGCCTCATCGACCTGGGCGGCCCGCTGCTCGACCACGCCATCGCCGCCCGGCTGCTGCGCCGTCACGGCTGGCCGATGGCGACCCGCTCGGCCGAGCTGTCGCACCGGCTCGACGTGCTGGAGGAACTGCTGCGCGATCGCTTGCCGAGCTGGCGCTGGCGCCGTCCCGACGGCGGGATCGCGCTGTGGGTGACGCTGCCGCGGCCGAACGCCACCGCCTACGCCCAGCTCGCCCTGCGCCACGGCGTGGAGGTGCTGCCCGGCCCCGCGCTGGACGCCACAGGTCGCGACGACACCCACATCCGCGTCCCGTTCACCCAACCGTCGCACGTGGCCGCCGAGTTCGTCGATCGGCTGGCGCTGGCGTGGGCCCAGCTGGAACGGTCGTGAGGTGGGTAGCGCGCTCGACGAGGACTGGCCCGAGGTCCGCGGGCTGTGTGCCGAGGTGCGCCGCGACGTGCCCGTCATCGTCCCGGAGATCGTCACGCACATCCGGGCAGCGTCGCCCGACTACGAGCACGTCCCGCGCGCCGACCACGAGAAGCACGTCGGTGAGCAGTTCCGCGGCCTGCTCGACGGGCTCGCCGCCCGGTGCCCGCCCACGGCGACGCAGACCGAGGCAGCCCGGGAGCTGGGGCGGCAACGGGCCCGGCAGGGGGTGCGGGTCGAGGAGATGATCGGCGCGTACCACGTCGGCTACCGCGAGATGTGGAACGTGCTGCTGGCCAGGGCCGACGAGCGGGAGCCACCGCTCGCGGCGCACCTGGTGCGCGTCGTGGACCTGTGGTGGACGTGGATCCGGCTGATCAGCAGTGCCTCGGCCGACGCGCACGCCGAGACCCTGCGTTCCCAGCACGCCGTGCAGATCACCATGACGCACCGGTTCCTGGAGATCCTGCGCGCCGGCGAGGACCCGTCGGGTGAGGCCGTGCACCTCGCCCGTGCGCTGACGTTCGACCCGGACGGGTCGTTCCAGGCCGTCTGCTTCCTGCTGCCGAGCCGGCCCGAGGACGGGCTCGACCAGCTGCGCCAACGGCTGCGGCGGCTGCCGGGCACGATCCACTCCGCCACCCGCGGAACGCACGGCGTCGTGCTGGGCCAGGCCGCCGCGGCCGACCTGGTGACCGCGACGGTGCACGAGGCGCTGCCCGGGGAGGCCGTCGGCATCGGTCTGCCCCGGCCGGGCCTGGCCGGGGCCGAGGCCAGCATCGTCGACGCCGAACGGGCACTGGCCGTGGCGGGCGCCGGCGAGGCGGTGCTGTTCGGCGAGGAGTGGCTGCCCGCGACGTTGCTGCCGCACGGGCCACGGCTCGCACCGCTGCTGCAGGTCGGCAGCGACGTCGCCGCCGACCACCCTCATCTCGCCGACGCCGTCCTCGGGTACGCGGAGTGCGGGTTCTCGATCACGTCGGCCGCGAAGTCGCTGAACCTGCACCCGAACTCGGTGAAGTACCGCCTGGACCGCTGGACACAGCTGACCGGCTGGGATCCGCGCGAGGTGCGCGGCCTGCTGAACTCGTGGATCACCCTGCGGATGCGGGAACGGTCGCGTACCGGACGAGCAACGCGATGACGCCGACGCCGACGCCGACGGCGCAGATGACCATGCCGATGTGCATGCCGGTCACCACCGAATCGGCGGAGCTCATGATGCCGCCCAGCACCGCGACGCCCAGCACACCGCCGAGCTGGCGGCTGGCGTTGAACACGCCGCTGCCCGTGCCGGTCAGGCCCGGTGGGGGGCTGACCACCGCGAGCGAGGCCGTCGGTGGCAGCGCCAGCCCGCTCCACAGGCCCTGCAGGGCCATCGCGGCGCCGAGCACCCAGTACGGCGAGGTGGCATCGCACAGCAACATGAGGAGGAAGCCGGGCACCCCGACCAGCGCGGCCAGGTAGACCGGCACGCTCAGCCCGCGCTCGATCATCAGGCGGCTGGTGAGCAACGGCGGGGCGAGCGCCGTCGCGATGGTGATCGGGAGCAGCTGCAGGCCGGCGACCAGCGCACTCGTCCGGTGCACGGTCTGCAGGTAGATCGCGAGCAGGAACAGGGTGCCGAAGAAGACGAACTGGAACACCAGCCCGTTGACGGCGGCGACGGTGAACCGGCGATCGCTGAACAGCCGCGGCGGGACGAGCGGATGGGCGCTGCGGGCCTGGACGACGACGAACGCGGGCACCGCCAGCACGACGAGCGCCCCGGCGGCCAGGATCAACGGCGACGTCCAGCCGTACGACGGGCCCTCCATCAGGGCGAACGCCAGCGCGCCCAGCGCCGCGATCGCCAGCACCTGCCCCCACCCGTCGATCGGACGGCGCGGCCCGCGCGGGATGTCGGTGATCGTGCGGCGGGCCAGCAGGTAGATCCCGACGCAGATCGGCACGTTCACCCCGAAGATGGCCCGCCAGCCGAGCGTGTCGATGAACAGTCCGGAGATCAACGGGCCCGCGGCGAGCGCGGCCGCGCCGGTGCTGCCCCAGATCGCGACAGCGCGCGACCGGGCGGCCGGGTCGGCGAACAGGTGCGGGATCAGCCCGAGCAGGGCCGGCAGCAGCAGTGCCGCCGCGACCCCCTGCAGCAGCCGGAAGCCGATCAGCAGCTCCAGGCCCGGTGCCAGGCCGCACAGCAGCGAGGTGACCGCGAAGCCGAGCACACCGAACCGGTAGGCACGGTCGTTGCCGAGCCGGTCACCGATCGCGCCACCGCACAGGATCAGCGCGGCCACCGCCAGCGTGTAGCCGTTGACGACCCACAGCAGCCCGCTGAACGAGCCGCCGAGCGACTCCTGGATGTGCGGGACCGCCAGGTTGACGATGTTGGTGTCCAGCATGATCACGAAGTTGCCCAGGCACACCGCGAAGAAGCCGAGTGACCGCCGTCGAGTCGGTCCGGCTCCGATCCCGACCTCCACATGCTGCGACATGCACCCAGCGTCTCCCTCGACGGCCGACCGGGTAATGCGCTCGACCACGATTTTCCGGGCCACGAGTTCGTGGAAACCACGAACACCCGGCTCGACGCCGCGTCGCCCGTCAGCGGAAGAGCGCGATGTTCTCGGTGACCCAGTCGTGGAGGGTCAGCGGCGCCCGGCCCGTGACGCGCTCGACCATGTCGAACACCGTCCGGTCCCACTCGACCGACTGGCGCTTCAGCTCGAGGAGCGCCTCGAGCCGAGGCCCGCCCCAGCCGCGCTCGGCGTACTCGGCCCGGGCCTCGGCCGGGGTTCGCTCGACGTGCGCGACGGGCCGGCCGACGACCTCGGCGATGACCTCCACCATGCGGGCCGGCGAGATGGCCTCACCGCCCGTGATCGGCAGAGCCGCGCCGAGGTGGTCGTCGGTGAGGAGCGCCCGGTACGCCACCGAGGCGATGTCACGCGGGTGGACCATGGCGGACGTCGGATCCCCCTGGGTGGTGTGGACGACGCTGTCCGACGCGACGGACCGGGCGTACTGACCCACGAACGACATGAACGTGCCGGGTCGCAGGATGGTCCACCGCATGCCCGACTCCCGCACCACGTCCTCACCACTGCTGTGGCCGAGGCTCAGGGGGTCGGTGGCACCGAACTCGACCCCGCTGGTCGAGAGCTTCACGAGCTTGCCGACGCCGGCCGCTCGGGCCGCCGCGACGAGGTTCGTCTCGTGCACAGGGCCTTCGGGCCCGTAGCCGGGCGGGACGACGAACACGGCGTCCACGCCGGTGAACACACCGTCCAGGCTCTCGGGGCGTTCGAGGTCGCCTCCGACGACCTCGACCCCCTCGGGCAGGTCGGCCTTCTCGGGGAACCGGGTCAGCGCGCGGACGGGTTCGCCGGCCGCCACGAGCTGCGGGACGAGCTCGGAGCCGACGGTGCCGGTGGCACCGGTGATCAGGTACATGGGTGTCTCCTTCGTGGAGGGGTGGATCGGGGAGGAGGTGGGGGTCAGGGCGTGCCGTCGGCCGCGACGCCGGGGGCCGCACCGTCGCCCGTCGCGTCCTCGGGCAGGCGGGTGCTCGGGAAGAACAGCGAGACCACGAACCCGACGACGACGACCGGGACCATCGCGGCGAACACCCGGTGCAGGGAGTCGGCGTAGGCGCCGGCCAGGTCGAACTGCTGCCCGGGCGAGAGGGGCGTGGCGGCATCGGGTGCCACCGAGCGGCCCGCGGCGCCGGGGACGCCACCTGCCGGTCCGAGGTGCTGCGCCGTCTCGATCGCGAATCGCGAGGCGAAGATCGCGGCGAACACGGAGACACCCAGGGACGTGCCCATCTGCCGCAGCATGGTCGTGACGCCGTGGACCGCGCCCATGTCGTGGGTTCCCCCGCCGCTGCGCGCGGCGACGGTGAGCGCCTGCTGGTTGAGCCCGGCCGCGACGCCGAACATCAGCAGGTACAGGATCGTCAGCGGGAGCGGCGTCGCCGGACCGGCGGTGACGAAGAGCAGCGCCGTCAGGGCGAAGAGAGCCATGCTCGCCGGCGGGTACCAGCGGAACGAGCCCGTGCGCCCGATGAGCCGGGCGCTCCCGTACTGGCTCACGACGACGGCCAGCATCATCGCCGCGAGGATCAGGCCCGACTGGCCCGCACCCAGCCGGTCGACCGACTGCAGCCAGAGCACGAGGTAGTTGATGCTGCCGAGGCCGACGAACCCGGCGATGACGTCGACCACCGAGACCACGCTGATCGTCCGGTTCCGGAAGAGCGCGAGTGGGATGACCGGATCGGCCGCGCGCCGCTGCGACAGCACGAACGCGACGACGAGCAGCACCGATGCCACGCAGAGACCGATGACCACGCCCGGGCTCCACGGGTCCGACGTGCCGGCCTGGTTCGCGAGGAGGTTGAGCGCGACGATGGCAGAGGTCAGCAGCACCGCGCCCAGGTGGTCGATCCGCACTCGACCGGGCGCGGATCGCGGAGGCAGGTGCAGCGTCGCCGAGACCATCGCGATCACCGCCAGCCCGATCGGCAGGTTCATCAGGAACGTCCAGCGCCAGCCGAACAGGTCCGTGACGACACCACCGACGGTCGGCCCGGCCAGAGAGGCGACCCCGACGGTGACGGAGATCCAGCCGTAGTACCTCGCGCCCGCTCGCGGCGAGAACATCTCGCCGATGATCGCGAGCACGCAGACGAACAGACCGCCGCTGCCGACGCCCTGGACGACGCGGAACGCGACGAGCTGCCCCATGGTCTGCGCGAGACCGGAACCGGTCGAACCGACGAGGAAGACGACCACGGAAACGACCAACACCTGGAGGCTTATTCAGGCCCCGTGAAATAACGATCTAGCCCGGCGTGTCGGGTTGGGCGACAGCCCGTCCATCGCGAATATTGGTTTGCCGAATCAATCCGAGATGAACGGGCTGCCGCAGTATGTACTATACCACTGGTTTCCGGCGTGATGAAATTCAGGATCTTGTCGCTATAGTGAGGCTTATTCAGGGCCGCCTGGCGGGCTACCTCGCTGCGGTCCCGACCTGGAGAAACACCGCACTTCATGATCACCCTGAATAAGCCTCAGTGTATGAGCAGGATCAGCGGGACGCGACGGAGGCACGTTTGTCTTGGCCGCCGGTTCTGGGGTTGTTCTGGTCGGTGGTGATCACGTTGGCGTATCTGCGCGGGAATCGTGTGCAGTGGGAGTTGGCGGAAACCTATGGGGTGTCGCAGTCGACGGTTAGTCGAGCGATCACGGGGGTGACACCGTTGCTGGCACAGGCGCTGCGGAGTGTCGTTCCGACGGCAGAGGAGCTTCGTGCCGATCGGCAGTACATCATCGATGGAACCTTGCTGCCCTGCTGGTCATGGGCCGCGGTGCCGGGTCTGTGGTCGGGCAAGCATCGCACCACCGGCGTCGTCGTCCAGGTCGCAGCCACCCTGGAAGGGCAGCTGTCGTGGATCTCCGACCCGACCCCAGGGCCCCGGCAAAGTCGCTAGATGATCTTGTAGGTGGTCAGTGGTCGATGGGGGTCGCGGGCGTGGTGGCGGAGTGCTGCGGCGATGTTGCTGACGCCGTGCAGGCGTAGCGCGGTGATCGCGAGGTTCCGCAACGCCGACATGACCTGCGGGGCGTGACCGGTGTGGGCGGTGGCGCGGTCTTCGTCGAAGCAGACATCACGGACCCAGTGCAGGCGATTCTCGATCGACCAGTGCCCACGGATCCAGCGGGCGAGCAGTCCTGGATCGGCGTCGGTGCTGGTCAGGCTGGTGATCGCGTAGGCGGTCTCGGTTCTCCACTTCCCGCCAGGCCGCAGTGGGCGACGCCGGCGCACCAGCTTGATCGCCTGGGATGCGTGGGGGAAGAACTCTGCGCCCAGGTCGGGACAGGGGTGCAGGCTGACCACGCTGATCGTGCGGGTCTCGACGCGGCCGTGCCCACGCCCGCGTTGACGATCAGCGACGCCGATCTGGGTCCAGGGCAGCGCCCGTACCCGTGCCAGCAGCGTGGGCTGGTTCGCTTTGATCGTCATCAGGTAGTGCCCGCCGCGGCGGTGTAGGTAGTCGGCGTGGGCTCGCTGGGTGTGCAGAGCGTCCGCGGTGACCAGTACATCGTCGAGGTCGAGGGGGTCGAGCAGCGCGGTGAACGCGGTGATCTCGCTGCCCTTCTCTGCGACCTGAACCTGGCCGAGCACGCCACCGCTGGTCTGGTCGAGCACCGACACCAGATGCGGGAGCCAGACCCTGCCGTCGGCGGCACGGACGCGGGCGCCGCGCAGGGTCTTGCCGTCCAAGGCCAGCACGCGACGCTGTTCTCGCCGGGGTGTGCCCTCCGCCGCCGGCTGGGCGCTGAGCTGGGGCAACACCCAGGACTGCAACGCCGCCTCCAGCGCCGAGGCGTCGACCCGTTGCAGGACCCGGCGGATGGTCGACTCGTGCGGAGCGACCGCGCCCACCCCGAGCACGTCCAGCACGGCGCGGCCGACGTCATGGGCGTACTCGGCGATCGCGGTGAACGACCGGGCCCCCGCCAACACCGCGCACGCCCCCAGTAGCAACACCGCGAGGACACCGTGGCGGACACCGCGTGGTTTCCGCGGGTCCGGCACTCGCGACAGGGCCTCCACCAGCGACAACCCCGCCGCCTCACCGACCGGCGCGGCTCTCCCCGCGTCAGGACCGACCTCCAGGCCTTCCAGAGCAGCAACGATCGGAGACACTGACACTGCGGACACAGGCTTCCTGACGTGAGCAAGGATTCGACACCCTCATGATCACGCCAAGCCTGTGTCCGCACCCACCCCCACCCCCCACATCACCGCAGCTCAGGACCCACCCATCACGACTTTGCCGGGGCCCTGGACCCGACCCCAGGCTCCCGACACGACCTATATTGCCTCGACCAATCCGGCGCCCTCGACCACCTCGCCACATACCCCCCGATCGGCGATAAAGGATACATCGGGCGCGGCATGCTCACCCCGTTCAAAAAACCACCCGGCCGGGAACTTCTCAACTGGCAAAAAACATTCAACAAGAGCCTCAACCACACACGCGCCACCATCGAACGAGTCATCGCCCATATCAAAACGTGGAAAGTTCTCCACACAGACTACCGGCGGCCCTACGCCACATTTAAAACGACAATCTCGGCAGTCATCGGACTCATCTTCTACACACTTACCTGACGGAGCCTGAATAAGCCTCCTGCTTGCGGCCGAACAGGGAGGCTTATTCAGGCCCCGTGAAATAACGATCTAGCCCGGCGTGTCGGGTTGGGCGACAGCCCGTCCATCGCGAATATTGGTTTGCCGAATCAATCCGAGATGAACGGGCTGCCGCAGTATGTACTATACCACTGGTTTCCGGCGTGATGAAATTCAGGATCTTGTCGCTATAGTGTATGAGCAGGATCAGCGGGACGCGACGGAGGCACGTTTGTCTTGGCCGCCGGTTCTGGGGTTGTTCTGGTCGGTGGTGATCACGTTGGCGTATCTGCGCGGGAATCGTGTGCAGTGGGAGTTGGCGGAAACCTATGGGGTGTCGCAGTCGACGGTTAGTCGAGCGATCACGGGGGTGACACCGTTGCTGGCACAGGCGCTGCGGAGTGTCGTTCCGACGGCAGAGGAGCTTCGTGCCGATCGGCAGTACATCATCGATGGAACCTTGCTGCCCTGCTGGTCATGGGCCGCGGTGCCGGGTCTGTGGTCGGGCAAGCATCGCACCACCGGCGTCGTCGTCCAGGTCGCAGCCACCCTGGAAGGGCAGCTGTCGTGGATCTCCGACCCGACCCCAGGCTCCCGACACGACCTATATTGCCTCGACCAATCCGGCGCCCTCGACCACCTCGCCACATACCCCCCGATCGGCGATAAAGGATACATCGGGCGCGGCATGCTCACCCCGTTCAAAAAACCACCCGGCCGGGAACTTCTCGACTGGCAAAAAACATTCAACAAGAGCCTCAACCACACACGCGCCACCATCGAACGAGTCATCGCCCATATCAAAACGTGGAAAGTTCTCCACACAGACTACCGGCGGCCCTACGCCACATTTAAAACGACAATCTCGGCAGTCATCGGACTCATCTTCTACACACTTACCTGACGGAGCCTGAATAAGCCTCAGGTCACCCCACTTGCCGCAGATCGGCAATGCGACCGTACCGCCGATGAGATAACCCGCGGTGACCCATCCGAACTGGTTCAGGGAACCCAGGTCGCCGACGATGCGTACCAGGAGGCTTATTCAGGCCCCGTGATATAACGATCTAGCCCGGCGTGTCGGGTTGGGCGACAGCCCGTCCATCGCGAATATTGGTTTGCCGAATCAATCCGAGATGAACGGGCTGCCGCAGTATGTACTATACCACTGGTTTCCGGCGTGATGAAATTCAGGATCTTGTCGCTATAGTGTATGAGCAGGATCAGCGGGACGCGACGGAGGCACGTTTGTCTTGGCCGCCGGTTCTGGGGTTGTTCTGGTCGGTGGTGATCACGTTGGCGTATCTGCGCGGGAATCGTGTGCAGTGGGAGTTGGCGGAAACCTATGGGGTGTCGCAGTCGACGGTTAGTCGAGCGATCACGGGGGTGACACCGTTGCTGGCACAGGCGCTGCGGAGTGTCGTTCCGACGGCAGAGGAGCTTCGTGCCGATCGGCAGTACATCATCGATGGAACCTTGCTGCCCTGCTGGTCATGGGCCGCGGTGCCGGGTCTGTGGTCGGGCAAGCATCGCACCACCGGCGTCGTCGTCCAGGTCGCAGCCACCCTGGAAGGGCAGCTGTCGTGGATCTCCGACCCGACCCCAGGATCCCGACACGACCTATATTGCCTCGACCAATCCGGCGCCCTCGACCACCTCGCCACATACCCCCCGATCGGCGATAAAGGATACATCGGGCGCGGCATGCTCACCCCGTTCAAAAAACCACCCGGCCGGGAACTTCTCGACTGGCAAAAAACATTCAACAAGAGCCTCAACCACACACGCGCCACCATCGAACGAGTCATCGCCCATATCAAAACGTGGAAAGTTCTCCACACAGACTACCGGCGGCCCTACGCCACATTTAAAACGACAATCTCGGCAGTCATCGGACTCATCTTCTACACACTTACCTGACGGAGCCTGAATAAGCCTCCAGCGCGGTGGCGACGACCTGGGCATCGAGCAATGACAGGAAGACGGCGGCCATCAGCGCCACCATGACGGTGCGCACCCGAGTGGAGGACAGCTCCGCCGTCAGCGAGCCGGAACGAGGCGTGGACACGACGACATCCCTACGAGACGGTCGACCGGCGCTCGGCTCTCAGCGCGAACGCCAGGTCAACGGTGTGGTCAGAAGTAGACGAAAAGACAGCGCGCGGTGGCGCCGGAGTGGGGTCTCGACCTCTGCGTTATCGCGCGAGTACAGCGAGACAGAGATCTGACCGAGCGTGGCTTCGCTCTCCTCAACCGCGGGTCCTTGTCGTCCGGCTCTGCCGGAGGACCCCCGGTCCTCTTCATTCGCACTTCTTGACCGATCACATCCTCACACAGGAGATCGTGCCCACCATTGAATGCCGGCGAGGACGCTAGCAGGCGAACACTTCAGCGGCAATGCGATATCAGCACGATCCGCTGTCCATGAAACGACACCACGGTCCTGCGACGCCGGCTCGGACACAGATCCTCCGAAACCGGTCACGGGCCTTCGGGCGGTCCCGTGCTCTCCGGACCCGCGCGCGTGACCCCGGCCGCATCCGCAGCGGCCGCCCGGATCGACGGGGCGACCACTCGAGCGAGGGCGAGCCAGAGCAGGTCGGCACCCCTGGTCCGGTCGAGCCCCACGCGGCACCACCGGCGACCTGCGCCGCGTCGGCCGTTCGGCCACCACCACCGCCGGATCGCACGGCCCGTGCGGCCCGTCGGCACGTCTCGTGCCGGCGTCGTTCGACCACGCGCACGGTGTGTGTGGAATCTCTTGCACATCGGATCCAAAGAATCCTAATGTTGGATCCAATCTACGTCAGGTCAGGAGAGTCCGTGCGTTCTTCGTTGCCCTCGCTCGCGCCGTCGGCCGGGCTGTACATCGACGGGGCCCGGATCCCGGCCGGCGACCGGGCCACGTTCCCGGTCGTCGACCCCGCCACCGAGGAGGTCCTGACCCACGCCGTGCAGGCCGACGACGCCGACGTGGACGCCGCCGTCGCCGCCGCGGGTACCGCGCTGCGGGACCGCCGGTGGTCCGGACTCGCCCCGCTGGAGCGGACGGCCGTACTGAACCGGGTGGCCGACCTGATCGAGCGGGATCTCGAGGACCTCGCGATCCTCGAGACCCGCGACAACGGCAAGCCGATCGAACGCTCACGGGCCGACACCGGCCAGGCGGCGCGCACGTTCCGGCACTTCGCCGGCGCCCCGAGCCGGTTGACCGGCAGCACCGTCCCGATCGACGGCGGGTCCCATCACGTCTACACGACGCTGCAGCCGGTCGGGGTGGCCGCGCTGATCCTGCCGTGGAACTTCCCGATCATGACAGCCGCGTTCAAGCTCGCCCCGGCCCTGGCCGCAGGCTGCCCGGTGGTGGTCAAGCCCGCCGAGCAGACACCGCTGACGATGCTGCGCCTGGCCGAGCTGCTGATCGAGGCGGGCGTGCCCCCTGGCGTGGCGAACGTGCTGACCGGCGACGGCCGTGTCGGCGCGGCGCTGACCGCCCACCCCGGCGTCGCGACGGTGTCGTTCACCGGCAGCACCGCCGTCGGCCGGGAGGTCGGGGGCGCCGCGGCAGGCCGGCTCCCGCACTCGACGCTGGAGCTGGGCGGCAAGAGCGCCAACATCGTCTTCGACGACGCCGACCTCGACGCCGTCGTCACCACCGCGATGCGTGCGTCCTTCGGGCACTCCGGCCAGATGTGCACCGCCGGCAGCCGACTGCTCGTGCAGCGCTCGATCCTGCCCGAGCTCACCGAACGACTGCGGGCCGCCGTCGGGCGGGTCCCGATGGGCGACGGGCTCGCCGGCGGGATCTCGGTCGGACCGCTGGTCTCGCACGAGCAGCGCAGCCAGGTACTCGGCTACATCGAGAAGGGCCGGGCGGAGGGGGCCGAGCTCGTCGTGGGCGGGGGTTGTTCGGACGGGCCCGGCTACTACGTCGAACCGACCCTGTTCACCGGCGTCACGAACAACATGGTGATCGCCCGGGAGGAGATCTTCGGCCCGGTCCTCGGCGTCCTCGCCTTCGACGACGAGGACGAGGCACTCGCCCTCGCGAACGACTCGACCTACGGGCTCGCCGCCGGTGTCTGGACCCGGGACCTCGGTCGCGCCCACCGCATCGCCGCGCGTCTCGAGGTCGGGACCGTATGGGTCAACACCTACAACGTGTTCGACCCGGCCCTGTCGTTCGGCGGGGTCAAGGACAGCGGCCTCGGCCGGGACCTCGGTGACGAGGCGCTGCTGGGCTTCGTCGAGTCCCGGGCCGTCGTGGTGGCGCTGTGAGCCCCGAGTCGATCACCGGCCCGGCCCCCCGGCCGGCCCTCGGGACGGCACCCGTGCCGGGGATCGACGTCGCCGCGGAACGGGCCCGCACCCCCGGTGTCACCGAGTCGCACCACCTCAACGCAGCCGGCGCGGCCCTGCCGACCGCTGCTGTCGTCGACGCCGTGGTCGAGCACCTCCGCCGCGAGGAGCGCGACGGAGGTTACGAGGCCGCAGCCGCGGTGGGTGAGGCGGTCGAGGCCGTCTACGACGACGTCGCCGAGCTCGTCGGTGCCCGGGCGGCGGAGATCGCGTTGTTCGACACGGCCACCACCGGCCTGCGGGTGCTGGTCGACGCGCTCGTGAGCAGCGGGACACCGCGGCTGCTCGTGAGCCGCTCGGCCTACGTGAGCCACGCCCTGCACCTCATGGCCCACGCCCGGCGCACCGGGACCGGGCTCGAGATCCTCCCCGTCGACCCCGCGACCGGTGCCGTCGACCTCGACGCCCTCGCGCTGAGCCTGCACGGTGGTGGGCCGGCGATCGTGTTCGTCGCTCACCTGCCGACGTCGTCCGGGCTGGTGGAGCCGGTCGCCGCGCTCGGCGCGCTGACCCGCCGGCACGGGGCCCGCCTGGTCGTCGACGCCACCCAGTCGGTCGGCCACCTGCCCGTCGACGTCGGCGAGATCGGCTGCGACGTACTGGTCACGACCGGGCGGAAGTTCCTGCGGGCCCCGCGGGGTACGGCCTTCGCCTGGGTGCACCCCGATGTGCTGCCCACCCTCGAACCGGGCGCCCCGGACGTGCGGGGTGCCGCGTGGACCGCGGAGCGCGAGTGGACCCTGGCCGGCACCGCACGCCGCTTCGAGACCTGGGAGCACTCGGTTGCCTGCCGGCTCGGCCTGGGGGTCGCGGTCCGTGAGACGGTCGAGCGGGGTCTCGACGTCACCACCGCACATCTGGTCGCACTCGGCGCGAGGCTGCGCGAGCAGCTGCGGTCGCGACCCGGGGTGACCGTGCGCGACCCGGCCGCGAGCACCTCCGGGATGGTGACCTTCACCGTCGACGGCGTCGAGCCCGCCGAGGTCAAGCACCGGCTCGCCGCGGCGCGGGTCCGGGTCGTGACCGTCCCGGCGAGCCACGGTCAGTGGGATCTCGGCGCACGCGAGGTTCCCGCGGTCGTGCGCGCCTCGGTGCACGTCTACAACGACGCCGACGACCTCGACGCCCTGCTGTCCGTCGTGGACACGATCACGGCGGGACACCGGTGACCCGCACCGTGCTCGACGCCGACGTCGTCGTCGCCGGGCTGGGCGTGCACGGCACCGCCGCGGCGTACGAGCTCGCCGCGCGCGGCCGGCGGGTGATCGGCTTCGACCGGTTCGGCGAGGGCCACCGGCGTGGTTCCTCGCACGGGCGGACCCGGATGATCCGCCGCGCCTACCCGAACCCGGTGTGGAACCCGCTGGTCGAGCGGGCCTACGTCGGCTGGCGGCGCTGGGAGCGGCGCACCGGCGAGACGCTGCTGCACCGCACCGGCGGGCTCTACGCCCACCCCGAGCCCGGGCAGCTGCAGGGCCCCGGTTGCGAGACCGTCTCGGACCCCGACCGGCTGCGCGAGCTCGCCCCGGGACTGTCGCTGCCGGACGGCTGGCACGCCGTCTCCGACCCGGACGCCGGTGTGCTGGAGGCCGGGGCCGCGCTGCACGCGGCCCGCGCGGCCGCCCGCACGGACGGCGCCGAACTGAGCTTCGACGAGCCCGTGCTGAGCTGGATGCCCGTCGGCTCCGGGCCGGACGCGGGCGTCGTCGTCCACACCGGACGACGCAGCGTCCGGGCCCGACGCCTGGTCGTCGCCACCGCGGGCTGGGTCCCCGATCTGGTACCCGAGCTCGGCGGACTGTTCAGCACCTGGCGGATCCTCACCGTCACACTGCGTCCGGGGCACCCCGCCGCCGTTCCCCCGTCGCTCCCCGCGTTCTCGGTGCACCGGCCACAGGGGCTGATGTTCGGGCTGCCCGACGTGGCGGGCAGCGGCTACAAGGCCGGCACCGACACCGAACGGATCTGGGGCCCCGAGCGTCCCGTCGACCCGGCGGCCGCGGACGAGGTCGCCGCGCTGTGCACCCTGATGTCCCGGCACGTACCGGAGGTGCCCGCCCACCCGTCCACCGACGTCGCCGAGGCGAGGGCATGCCTCTACACGATGACGACGGACCGCCGCTTCGTCATCGGGAGGCTCCCGGCGACGCCGCAGGTGGTGGTCACCGCGGCCTGCTCCGGCCACGGGTTCAAGTTCGGGCCCGCCGTGGGCGAGGCGGCCGCCGACCTGTGCGACGGGATCGACCGTCCCGACCTCGACTTCGTCGGCGTCACCCGACGACTGACCGCAGCATGACCGCGACGGTCGGCGGATCCGTCTCAGCCGACGAACACCGTGGCGGAGCGCTGCTCGTACCAGCGGGCCAGCGCGTCACCGGCCGCGATGACGTGCGCCCGCATCTCGGCGGCCGCGGCGTCGGCATCTCCGGCGCGGAGCGCGGCGATGATCCGCTCGTGCTCGGCGAAGTTCTCGTCGCGGTGCCGGCTGTCGTTGACGATCAGCTGCGAGGACACGTTGCGCGGGAACGCGCCGTTGATGTCCTCGATGGAGCGGGTGAGCCGGGCGTTGCCCGCGACCTCGGAGATCAGGGTGTGGAAGGCATCGTTGGCCGCCCGGTGCACCGGTGTGCGGCCCTCGCCCTGGGCGGCGGACTGCTCGTACATCTCCCGGTTGTCGCTCTCCAGCTCGTCGAGCTGCTCGCGGGTGATCCGGGCGACCGCGCGGCGGGCGGCGAGCGCCTCGAGCTCGGCGCGCACCTCGTAGGCCTCCCGGACCTCCCACGGCGCGGGCACCCGCACGACCGCGCCGCGGTGCGGGTGCACCGCGATCAGCCCGCCGTTCTGCAGCTGGCGGATCGCCTCACGGATCGGGGTGCGGCTGACGCCGAACAGGGTGGCGAGCTCGGCCTGACGCAGCTGGCCGCCGATCGGGATGTCCCCACCCATGATCATGTCCCGGATGCGGGCGGCGAGATCGTCGACCAGCGTGGCACCCGGCGCTCCCTGCGCGGCCCCACCCTCGGTCCCGTCGGTCTCCGGTGTACGCCGGACCATGCCCGTCCCCCCGTCCTCAGCGCCGTCGCGTGGCGGCGATACCGCGCCGGTGGACCCGAAATGATAGCTGACGGGTGCGTGCTCACCCGGGATGGATCCCAACCCGTGGGTCGTGGATCAGTTCCGCAGGCGGCCGTCCGCCGTCGTCGTCGAGCCACAGCCGTCACTTTCGGATCCACTTTAGTCCGTCATGGATACCAACCGTCGACCCGTGGTCGCTCCGGACTCGTCCGGGCACCCGGTGGAGGAGGACCGACCCGATGAGCGTGATCGAGGGCGTGGCCGCGTCCGGACCGGAACGGACACCGGGAGCCGGGAGTGGCCCGCGGTTCGGCCGGCAGACCCCACCGTCCCCGGCCGAACGGCACTGGACCGAGCCCCTCGCCGAGTCGGAGATCGCCGAGATCGTCGACCTGGTGAAGGCCGACCCGCGGATCGGCGAGCACCCCCGGTTCTGGGGGGTGTCGGTCGACGAGCACCGTGCCCGGGACCTGCCGGCGGGCGTCGGTCGGCCGGTCCGGTCGATCGTCATGAACCCCGACGCGCACGCCGCATGGGAGGTCACCGGCTGGACGTCGGGGACCGACCGGCCGGCGACGTTGCAGACCTGGACCCCGGTGGACGCCCGCCGGCCCGGGATCTCCAGCGAGGAGGCCCGGATGATGGCCCAGGCCTGCCGTGACGATCCCGGGATGCGCGCGGCACTGGCCCGCCGCGGGATCACCGACCCGTCGCTGGTCTGGGTCGACCCGGAGTCGATCACCGGCTTCGAGCCCCCGGAGTTCGCCGGGCGGCGGCTGTCCTGGGGGCGGTCTGGCACCGCGAGCACCCCGACGACAACGGCTACGCGCGCCCGGTCCCCGGCCTGGTCCCGATCGTCGACATGGAGACCTTCGAGGTCCTGCGGATCGAGGACCACGACTCCGGCCCGCCCACCGCCGAGGCCGGGAACTACCGATCCGGTGCCTGGGGCCCGGACCGTGTCGTCGCCCCGCTGGAGATCGTCCAGCCCGACGGGCCGGGCTTCACCGTCGACGGGCACCTGGTGCGCTGGCAGAACTGGTCGTTCCGGGTGGGCTTCACCCACCGCGAGGGCATGGTGCTGCACGACGTGCGCTACCTCGACGGCGACCGCGAGCGCACGGTGCTGCGCCGGGCCGCGGTCAACGAGATGTACGTGCCCTACCTCGACCCGGACCCGACGGCGTACCGGAAGAACTTCTTCGACTGGGGCGAGTACGGCGCGGGCCCGCTCACGGCATCGCTGGCGCTGGGCTGCGACTGCCTCGGCGAGATCCGCTACCTCGACGCCGCCGTGCTGGGCGGGCACGGCGAGCCGCGGACCGTCCGGAACGCGGTGTGCCTGCACGAGGAGGACGCCTCGATCCTCTGGAAGCACGTCAACACCCGCACCGGCCACGCCGAGGTGCGCCGGAGCCGGAAGATGGTCGTCTCCTCCTTCGCCACCGTCGCCAACTACGACTACGGCTTCTACTGGTCGTTCCACCAGGACGGCACGATCGACCTGGAGATCAAGCTGACCGGCATCATGTCGGTCACCGGGCTCGGACCGGACGGGGCCGCCCGGCACGGTCGCCGGGTCGGCGCCGACGTGCAGGCGTCGAACCACCAGCACTACTTCGGGCTGCGTCTGGACACCGCGGTCGACGGGCCCCGGAACCGGCTCAGCGAGATCCACGCCGAGGTCGAGCCCGACCCGGAGCTCGACCCGTACGGCAACGCCTGCCGGATGGTCCGCACGCCGATCACCAGCGAGGCGGCCGGCGCCCGGAGCGCCGACCCGTCTCGCGCGGTGCATTGGCTGGTCGAGAGCACCGAACGGACGAACCGCTTCGGCGACCCCACCGGCTACCGGCTGGTGCTCCCGAACACGACCCGGCTGTTCGCCCGGCCCGGCAGCGTCGTGGAGCGCAAGGCGCCGTTCGTGTCCCGGGCGCTCTGGGCCAGTGCCTACGCCCCCGACGAGCGCTTCATCGCCGGTGAGTACCCGAACCAGGGCCCGCTGGGCGAGGACGGCGTGCACGTGTGGCAGCGGGCCGACCGCCCGCTCGACGACGCCGAGCTGGTGCTCTGGCCGGTCGTCGGCGTGCACCACGACCCGCGTCCCGAGGAGTGGCCGGTCATGGCCGTGCACCGGATCGGGATGCGGATGGAGCCCGACGGGTTCTTCGACCGCAACCCCTCGCTCGACCTGCCGGCCCCGGCCCCCGCCCGGTCCGACGACGGGTGCTGCCACTGATGGCCGCCCTGCGCGGGCGGCCCGGCGCGCGATCCGCGGCCGGAACTCGACCTGTGAACCGATCCCGACGCGAGAGAGGCCCGTCGTGCTGAAGCGCGAGGACAACGAGAAGCTGACCCGCACCGGCCCGGACGCCCCGCTCGGCAGGCTGATGCGCTCCTACTGGCAGCCCGCCGCGCTGGTCTCCGAGATGCCGGAGGACCGGCCGGTCAAGGCCGTCCGGCTGATGAGCGAGGACCTCGTGCTGTTCCGGCGCGACGACGGCGGCTGGGGCCTGATCAGCCGGTTCTGCGCGCACCGCGGCGTCGACCTGTCCTACGGCAGGCTCGAGGACGGCGGCTTGCGCTGCCTCTACCACGGCTGGCTCTACGGGCCGGACGGCCGCTGCCGGGAGCAGCCGGCCGAGCCGCCGTCGAGCACCTTCGCCGACAAGATCCGGATCCGCAGCTACCCCTGCGAGGAGCGCAACGGCATCGTCTTCGCCTACCTCGGCGCGGGCGATCCGCCGCCGTTCCCGGCGTTCGACTGCTTCACCGCGCCACAGGCCTACACCTTCGCCTTCAAGGGGCTCTGGGAGTGCAACTGGCTGCAGGGCGTCGAGGGCGGGATCGATCCGAGCCACGTCTCGTTCCTGCACCGCTTCGTGGGTGAAGACCCGCGTGAGGTCTACGGCCGGCAGTTCAGCGAGGAGGTCGCAGGAACCGGGCAGAAGCTGTCCAAGCTGGTCGGTGACCACGTCCGCCCGGACATCGAGGTCGAGCGGGCCGAGCACGGGCTGCGGGTGTTCGCGATCCGTGAGCTCGACGGGGAGCGCACACACGTCCGGATCACGAACCTGATGTTCCCGAACGCGTTCGTGGTGCCGTTCGGCAACGACAAGGTCTTCGCGCAGTGGCACGTGCCGATCGACGACGAGAACCACTACTGGTACATGGTCCTCTACGACTTCGCCGAGCGGACCGACGCCGAGACCCTGCTCGCGCAGCGGCTGGCCGAGGTGACCCTCCCGGACTACCGGCCGATCCGGAACCGCGGCAACGACTGGGGCTTCGACGCGACCGAACAGAGCGAGCTGACCTACACCGGGATGGGTCTGGACATCAACGTCCACGACCAGTGGGCGGTCGAGAGCATGGGCCGGGTCCAGGATCGGACCGTCGAGCGGCTCGGGGTCTCCGACCGGGCGGTCACCGCGAACCGGCGGCTGCTGCTGAAGTCGCTGGAGGCCTTCGAGGCGGGTTCCCCGCTGCCGGCCCAGCCCCTGGACGCCGACGGCGCCGCGCGGCTGGTGGGTCCGGTCGCCGTCGACATGGTCGGCCCGACCACGGGGTGGCAGGGGCAGTGGGCCGCCCACGACGCCCGTCGCCGTGCCGAGTCCCCGTGGGCGACACCGCTCGGTTCCCCCGCACTGTCCGACGACACGGCGGCCGGAGCGGGGGCGACCGCCGATGCGTAGCGTCGACGAGCGGCCGGTGGCCGAGGGCGGCGGCGGGCACTCCGCCCGCCCGATGCTCGACGCCGACCGCGGCGGCTTCGTCGAACGGCACGGACTGTGGTCCGAGCAGCAGTACGCCGCCGCGGCGCAGCTGCGCCGGGTGGTCGACGAGCTCGGCATCGAGCTGGTCCGGGTCTGCTTCGTCGACCAGCACGGGGTGCTGCGCGGCAAGTCGATCACCAGTACCGCACTGCCGGGCGTCCTGCGCTCCGGACTGACCGCGCCGTCGTCGCTGCTGCTGAAGGACCCGTCCGGGCGCTCGACGTTCGCGGTGTTCGACGGGCTGCGGCTGGACGGCCACCGCGGCTTCTCCGGCGCTGGTGACGTGGTGCTCGTCCCCGACCCGGCCACCTTCCGGGTGCTGCCGTGGGAGAACCGGACCGGGCTGCTGCTCGCCGATCTGCACTACCCCGACGGCGGGGTGGTCCCGTTCTGCACGCGGGGTCTGCTGCGTCGGCAGCTGGGCGCGCTGGCCGGGCGCGGCATGAGCCTGACCGTCGGCCCGGAGCTGGAGTTCCACGTGTTCGCCCGTGCGGACCCGGCGATGGACCCCGCGCAGGTCGGCCGGCCCGGCGCGCCGGGCACCGCTCCCGCGGTCCGGCCGCTCACCCCCGGCTCCCAGCTGCTCGACATCGGTGGCCTGGACCGCTGCGACGAACTGGTCACCGGGATCCACCGGACACTGACCCGGCTGGACCTGCCGCTGCGCTCGATCGAACTCGAGTTCGGGCCCAGCCAGTTCGAGATCACCCTGGAGGCGGGCGAGGCGGCGGTGGTCGCCGACCAGGTCGTGCTGGCCCGTACGGCGATCAAGCAGCTGTGTGCACGGATGGGCCTGCACGCCACGTTCATGTCCCGGCCGCAGGGGGCCGAGACCGCCTCCACCGGCTGGCACCTGCACCAGTCGCTGTGCGATCTCGACACCGGCGCCCCGGTGTTCCCCGGGGCGGGGACCGACTCGGTCCTCTCACCGCTCGGCAGGTCCTACCTCGCCGGCCTGCTGGAGCACGCGGTCGCCGCGGCGGTCTTCGGCACACCCACCGTCAACGGGTACAAGCGCTACCAGCCGCACTCGCTGGCCCCGGACCGCGTGCTGTGGGGGCCGACAACAAGGGGGCGATGGTGCGGGTGGTCGGTTCGGCCGGCGACCCGGCCGCCCGGCTGGAGAACCGTTCGGGGGAACCCGGCGCGAACCCCTACCTCTACATCCTCTCCCAGCTGGTGTGCGGTCTCGACGGGATCGACCGCGGGCTCTCGCCCGGGGAGCCGTCGGACTCGCCCTACCGCGACGAGGCGCCGCGGCTGCCGCGCACCCTGGGCGCCGCGGTCGACGCGCTCGACGCCAGTGCCCTGTTCCGGCGCGAGCTCGGTGACGTCGTCGTCGACTGGTACGTCCACCTCAAGCGGGCGGAGTTCGAGCGCTACCTGGCCGACGTGTCGGCCTGGGAGCAGCGCGAGTACTTCGACCTGCTGTGACCAGCCCGATGAACGACATGGGTGCACTGCTGGTCGTCGGTGACGTCCGCACCATGGACCCGGCCCGCCCACGGGCCGGCGCGGTGGGGATCCGGGGCGACCGGATCGTCGCGCTCGGGTCGGTCGACGAGGTACGGCGCGAGCTGCGCCGGGGGCGCGTCGTCGAGCACGACGCCGGCGGGTTCGTCGTGCCCGGGTTCGTCGACAGTCATGTGCACGTGCTGTGGGCCGGACGGGCGCAGGAGCGGGTCGGCCTCGACGATGCGACGAGCATCGCCGAGATCGGGCACCGCCTTCTCGCGCACGACGCCCGCCACCCCGGTACGGGCTGGATCGAGGCCGAGGCCGGTTTCGACCCCGGGGACCTGGCCGAGGGCCGGCTGCCCACCGCCACCGACCTCGACGCCGCCGTGCCGCACCGTCCGGTCCTCCTCGACCGCAAGGGGCACGACGCGATCGTCAACACCGCGGGTCTGCAGGCTGCCGGGATCGATGCCACCACCCCCGACCCGCCGGGCGGGCGGATCGAGCACACCCGCGACGGCCGGCCGACCGGCCTGCTCGTCGAGCATCCGGCCGCCGATCTCGCACGCGCCGCGATCGGCGAGCCGGACGACGCGCGTCGCGCGGGTTGGATCGAGACCGGCACCCGTCTGCTGCGCGGGCACGGGTTCACCGGCGTGATGGACCCGGCCGTCGGCCCCGCCGAGCTCGCCGCCTACGCGGCCGCGGCACGTTCCGGGCGCCTCGCCACGCGGGTGGTGGTGATGCCGCTGGGCGACGACCACCTCGACGACGCCGCGCTGCAGGCCGCCGTACGACGGTCCGGGGTCGCCGGCGCCGATCCCGGCCGGCTGCGGGTGGGCCCCACCAAGCTGTTCCTCGACGGCGGCGGATCCCTCGGCACGGCCTGGCGGTCGACCCCGTGGCCGGGCACCGACGGCTACACCGGCAACCGGACGCTGAGCATCGAGGCGCTGCGGACACACTGCCGGAGCGCCGCGGCAGCCGGGCGGGGGGTCGGGATCCACGCCGTCGGCGACGCCGCCGTCGACCTCGTGCTCGACATGCTGGGGGAGGTCGACCGGCGGACACCGGTGGCCGGCCTGGGCTTCCACCTCATCCACGCCTACCTCGAACCGAGCGCACGGGCGATGCGGCGCACCGCATCGCTGGGGGTGGCCCTCTCGGCCCACCCTGCTCTCTGGTGGAACGCCGGGGCGTCCGTCGTGGACCGGCTCGGCGAGGCGGTGGCCGCCCGGTCGAACCCGCTCCGTTCCTGGATCGACGCCGGGGTGCTCGTCGGAGGCGGCTCGGACGGGCCCGGGCCACCGCTGTCGGCGCTGCACGGCATGTGGCAGGCGCGCACCCGGAGGATCCGCGGATCCGAGCACCCGGTCGGCCCCGGCGAGGCCATCACCGCCGAGGAGGCGCTGGCCCTGTTCACCACCCGGGCCGCGGCGGTCGCCGGCCTCGACGGGCTCGGCCGGCTACGGGTGGGCGGACCGGCCGATCTCGCCGTGACCGACGTCGACCCACTGGGGCCCGCCGGCCCGCTGCCCGGGGGACGCGTCCTGGCCACGGTCACAGCAGGTGCGCTCCACGTTCCGTGACACCGCATGCGCGCGCTGCACCGCACGTGGTGCACGCCATGCCCTCCGCCTACCCGTTCATGACGACGTAAAGGAACGGAAACAGATCCCGACCTAGACTTCGGTCGGGATACCACTCACAGCATTTTGGATCCATACCACCGACACGTCCTCCGAGGAGATCGCGATGCCGCCCACCACCCCGACCGATCGACGGCAGCTGTCGCGCCGCAGCCTCTTCCGCGGTGCGGGCGCGCTCGGTCTCGGCGTCGGCCTGACGAGCCTGCTGAACGCCTGTGGCGTGGCCTCCCCGGGAGGGGGCGGCGGGGGCACGGCGGGAGGCACGCTCACCGTGGGCACCGACGCGACCAGCGGGGTGTTCGACCCGGCGTTCTACACCACCCTCGGCGACTGGATGGTCGTCGACTCGGTCTGCCGCGGACTGACCTTCTGCGACTTCACCGATCCCGAGCCACGACCGGACCTGGCCGAGAGCTGGACCGTCTCCGAGGACGGGCTGACCTACGAGTTCGCGCTGCGGCAGGGGGTGACCTTCCACGACGGGACGACCCTCACCTCCGCCGACGTGCTGGCCAGCCTGAACCGTCAGCTGAACGCGGACGACCCGACCCTGCCCGACGGCGCCTCTCGCCCGTTCCAGAGCCTGGGCCGCAACCTCGTCTCCCTCGACGCACCGGACGAGCGGACCGTACGCATCGTCCTACAGGGCCCGGACGGCACGCTGCTCGCCCGGCTGTCCGACATCGGGGCGCGCGTGATCTCGAAGGCGGCTCTCGACCAGCACGGCGCCGACATCGGCAAGCACCTGGTCGGCACCGGCCCCTTCCGCCTCACCGCCGCGACCGCCGGGCAGTCGGTCACCCTCGAGGCCTTCGACGGCTTCACCGGCGGGCGGCCGCCGGTCGACCGGGTGGTCATGCAGCAGGTCCAGGACTCCTCCACGATGATCGGCTCACTGATCAGCGGAGCCGTCTCGGTCACCCAGTTCACCCCGTACTCCGCGGTCGGGCAGCTGCGGGCGAACGACGCGGTGACCGTGCACGACACGCCCTACTGCTACGACGCGATGCTGCTGATGGACGTCCGCCGACCGGCACTGGCCGAGCTCGGGGTGCGTCGGGCGATCAACCTCGCGATCGACCGGCAGGCCATCCTGGACCAGGCCTTCTTCGGAGTGGGCACCCTGCCGGCGGGGTATGCGGTACCGCCGTCGATGCCGGGCCACGACCCGTCGCTGGCGGACCTGAGCCGGACCGACGTCGCCGAGGCCCGCCGGCTGATCGAGGCGGCCGGTGCGGTCGGCCGCGAGGTACGACTGATGGCGGCCAGCGACACCTGGCACCCGCGGGCCGCCCAGGTGATCGCCCGAAACCTCACCGACATCGGCCTGACGGTGGTCTCCGACTCCGTCGACCCGGCCGCGTTCTTCAGCCGCGTCATGGACACCGACGACCCGTACCACGAGATCATCGTGTGGGAGCGCAACTCCTACGTCCCCGACCCGGACAACACGGTCGGGAACATGGCCGTCCCGCGGGGCGTGTACGGATCGAGCGCCACCGGTTTCGACACCCTGCCCGGCACCGCGCGATTCACCGAGGACACCGTCGCCGCCCGGAACATGCCGATCGGGCCGGAACGCACCGCCGCCTACTCGGCGATCCAGCGCCGCTGGGCGGAGGACTTCATGGTGCTCTCGATGCTGGTGCACTCCACGAACCTGGTGGTCACCGGCGCGAGCGTGAGCGGTGTCAACGTCAACGCCCTCAGCACCCACCGCTGCTTCCTCGAGGACGCAAGCGTGAGCGGCGCATGACCGCGCCGGCCGTCGGCGGCACGGGCACCGTGCGGCGCGGGGCACGGCGCCGGTTCGCCCGCACACCGGTCGCAGTCGTGTCCTGGGCACTGGTCCTGGCCTATGTACTGCTCGCGGTGGCCGGTCCGCTGCTGGTGACCGGTGACCCGCTGCGCCAGTCGCCGTCGGCGTTGCTGCCGATGGGGTCGCCGGGGCACCTGCTCGGGACCGACGACCTCGGCCGCGATCAGCTGGTACGGCTGGTGCACGGTGCGCAGCCGCTGCTCATGGTGGCCCTCGCCGCGACCGCGCTGGCGACCGTCGTCGGTGTCGCGATCGGGCTCGCCGCCGGCTACCTCGAGGGCCGGGCCGAGCAGCTGCTGATGCGGCTGACCGACGTCGCGCTGGCGTTCCCGTCCGTCCTGCTGATCATCCTGCTGGTCGCCGCGGCGGGGCCCGGCACGTCCAGCCTGGTCGTCGGTGTCGGCATCGCGCTGGCCCCCGGGATCGCCCGGCTGATGCGGGCGCTCGCAGCGCGCGAGTCTGCGCGCGACCACGTGCTCGCCTCCCGGATGGCCGGGACGGGCGGGCTGCGGATCGCACTCACCGAGGTGCTTCCCGGCACCGTCGGACCGCTGCTGGTCCAGGTGCTCACCACGCTGTCGGTGGCCGCCGGGTTCGCGGCCGGCATGTCCTATCTCGGGCTCGGTATCCAGCCCCCCACCCCGGACTGGGGCTACATGGTCCAGTCCGGTCAGGAGTTCCTCTACACCGCGCCGTCGCTGGTCGTGCTGCCTGCGCTGGCCACCCTGGTGTTCGTGGTCGCCTGCAACTTCGTCGGCGACGACGTCCGCGACGCGCTCGACCGGAAGGGGACACCGTGAGCGCCCCGACCACGACGACGACCCGACGGGCGCGCCCCGCCGTCCGGCCGGGAGGCTCCGGGCTGACCCGGCTGATCGTGCGCAGGCTGCTCGCCGTACCGGTGGTGCTGCTCGTCCTGGCCACCCTGGTCTTCCTGGCGATGCGGCTCATCCCCGGCTCGGCGGCCACCGCGCTCGGCGGCGCCGGCGACGGGCTGTCCTCGGAGCAGATCGCGCAGAACCAGCAACGGATCGCCGAGTCACTCGGGCTGGACCGGCCGCTCCTGGCCCAGTACCTGACCTACCTCGGCGACCTGGCCCGGCTCGACCTGGGCAGCTCGTTCTTCGGCGGGAACGACGTGCTCGGCCTGCTCGGCGCCGCGCTCCCGGCCACGCTCGAACTCACCGTCGCGGCGATGGGCATCGCCGTCCTGATCGGCGGGGTCACCGGCCTGGTCGCCGCGGTGTACCGCGGGACCTGGATCGACACCCTGATCCGGGCGGTCGGCACGGTCAGCTTCTCGTTGCCCTGGTTCGCCCTCGGCGTGCTGTCCGTCGTGGTGTTCGGGGTGTGGCTGGGCTGGCTCCCGGTCCTGGGCCGGCTGCCGAACTCGCTGGGCTACGAGCCGACGACCAACATCGTGCTGCTCGACGCGATCCTCCAGAACCGCCCGGACCTCGTCCTGCCCTGGATCGCCCATCTGATCCTGCCGGCCACCACGCTCGCCCTCTCGATGGCCGGCTTCATCACCCGCATCGTCCGGGCGTCGGTCCTGGAGGTGCGCGGCGAGGACTTCGTGCGCACCGCCCGGATGAAGGGCATGACCGAGAACGCGATCCTGCTCCGGCACGTACTGCGCAACTCGGCGCTGCCCATCGTCACCGTGCTCGGGCTGCAGTTCGGCTCGCTGCTGGGCGGCGCGGTCATCACCGAGACGGTCTTCGCCTATCCCGGTGTCGGCGGCATGGTCGTCGCCGGGGTGCTGCAGCGCGACTACCCCGTGGTGCAGGGCGCCGCGCTGGCCATCGCCCTGCTCTACACGCTGGTCAACCTCGCCGTCGATCTCTTCTACCTGGTTCTCGACCCACGTCTGCGGAAGGGATGAGTCACCCGTGCGGATCCTGCTCGTGCACGGCGCCGGCGGTACGCCGGCGACCTGGGACGCCGTGCTGCCGGAGCTGCGGCGCCGCGGCCACGACGTCACGACGGTCACCAACCCGATGACGTCGTTGACCGACGACGTCGCCCACACCACCACCGCCCTCGACGCGCTGCAGGCACCGGTGCTGCTCGTCGGCCACTCCTACGGCGGGGCGGTGATCACGAACGTCGGCCGGGACCCGCGGGTGGCCGGGCTCGTCTACATCGCCGCGTTCGCCCCGGACGCCGGCGAGACCGTGCAGCAGATCGTGGAGCGTTACGACCCCGCGCCGGTCTCGGCGCACATGCGGCGCGGGCCGGACGGCGAGTGGCGCTCCGAACGCAGCGCGGCCTACTGGGCCGAGATCGGCTGGGACCTCGGCCCGGAGCTGCGCGCCGGCCGCATCGCGGAGAACCGGGTCGCCGACAGGAAGATCTTCGAGGAGCCCACCGGTGAGCCGGCCTGGCGCGTGTTGCCGAGCTGGTACCAGGTCGCCGACGGCGATGCGACCCTGCTCCCGGCCGCCCAGCGGGACATGGCCGCGCGGGCCGGCGCCACCACCAGCTCGGTCCCCGGCAGCCACTTCTCCCCGCTGGTGCACGCCGACGAGGTGTGCACGGTGATCGGGACGGCCGTCGCGGAGCTGACCGGCGTCCGGAGCGGACCGTGACCGGACCGCCGGAGATCGTCATGCGGATCCGCGACCTGCGCGGCGGCTTCGACACCCCGGACGGCCGGCTGCCCGCCGTCGACGGTGTCGACCTCGACCTGCGCCGCGGCGAGATCCTGGCCCTGGTCGGGGAGTCCGGCTCCGGCAAGTCCGCGCTGACGATGAGCCTGGTCGGGCTCAACCGCGGCCCGCGCACGCACGTGAGCGGGCAGGTCGAGTTCGGGGGCCGCAACCTGGTCGAGGCGAGCGAGGCCGAGTTGCGCGAGGTCCGTGGCCGCGACGTCGCCGTCGTCTTCCAGGACTCGCTGGCCGCGCTCAACCCGCTGCACCGGGCGGGCGCACAGGTCTCGGAGATGCTGCGGCTGCACCAGCCGCTGCGCCGCGCCGCGGCCTGGGAGCGAGCCGAGGAGCTGCTCGACGACGTCGGCATCGCCAACCCCGCACGCACTGCCCGGTCCTACCCGCACCAGCTCTCCGGCGGGATGCGGCAGCGGGTGATGATCGCGACCGGGCTCGCCAACGATCCCGCCGTGCTGATCGCCGACGAGCCGACCACCGCGCTCGACGTCACCATCCAGGCCCAGGTCCTGGAGCTGCTGCGGCGGCTGCGCGCCGAGCACGACTCGTCGATCGTGCTGATCACCCACGATCTCGGCGTGGTCGCGGAGGTCGCCGACCGGGTCGCGGTGATGTACGCGGGCCGGGTCGTCGAGCACGGCACCCGCGACGAGGTGCTGCGCCGGCCCCGCCATCCCTACACCGTCGGGCTGCTCCGATCGGTCCCGCGGATCGACGGCCCGCCGGCCGAGTCCCTGTTCGCGATCCCCGGCGCCCCGCTGACCGGGGTCGACCGGCCGGAGGGGTGCGCGTTCCGACCGCGCTGCGCGGACGCCGTCGAGGAGTGCGGAACCCGCCCGCCGCTACGGCCCCGAGAGCCCGGCTCGGGACACCTCGACGCCTGCGTACGCGAGCCGGCGACCGCCGGGAACGGGGGTGCCCGGTGAGCGTGCCACTCGTGCGTACCGAGAACCTGCAGGTCTCCTACCGCGACGGCGGGGGCCGCCCGGTGCGCGCCGTCGCCGGGGTGGATCTCGACATCCTCGAGGGCGAGACGCTGGGCCTGGCCGGCGAGTCCGGCTGCGGCAAGTCGACGCTGGGCCGGGCGCTGCTGCGTGCGGTCGGTCCCTCGGGCGGGCGCATCCACTACCGGGGGCGCGACATCACCGACCTGACCAGCACCCGGATGCGGCCGCTGCGTGGGGACATGCAGATGGTGTTCCAGGACCCGTTCGGTTCGTTGAACCCGCGACGCACGGTCGCCGACATCGTCGCCGAACCGCTGCTGCGGGCCCGCGGCATGTCCCGGGGTGCGGCCCACGAGCGCGTCGGCGAGCTGCTGGAGCGGGTCGGGCTGGGACGGGCCGCCGGGAGCAGGCGCCCGCACGAGTTCTCCGGTGGGCAGCGGCAGCGGATCGGCATCGCCAGGGCGCTCGCGCCGTCGCCGCGCTTCGTCGTGGCCGACGAGCCGGTCTCGGCACTCGACGTCTCCATCCAGGCCCAGGTGATCAACCTGCTGACCGGGCTGACCCGCGACGAGGGCCTCACCCTGCTGTTCATCTCGCACGACCTGGGCGTGGTCCGCCACATCGCCGACCGGATCGCGCTCATGTACCTCGGGCAGATCATCGAGGTGGCCCCGAGGGGGGCGTTCTTCTCCGCACCCGCGCACCCCTACGGCGAGGCGCTGCTCTCCGCGGTACCGGTGTTGGAACGGACCTGGGAGCGGATCGTGCTGTCCGGCGAGCTGCCCGACCCCGCCGTCCCGCCGTCGGGGTGCCGCTTCCGGACCCGCTGCCGGCACGCCGTCCGGCGCTGCGCCGACGAGGAACCCGCCCTGCGGCCGATCGGCGAGGGCCGCTCGGTCCGCTGCCACCTGCCACTGCTCGACCTCACCCCACCCGTCCCCGACCCGGCCGCACCGGCCGGCTCCGCCCCCAGGAGGCCCGTCCACCCGTGATCATCGACGCCTACAACACCACCCAGGACGTCCGGGGCCGCTCCGACTACCTGACCGGCGCCCGTCCCGGCCAGGCGCCGCCGCCGTACACCCCGTTCGACCCGCAGCGGATCCTGGACCGGATGGACGCCGCCGGCGTCGACATGGCGATGGTCTGCTCGCTCGCCCAGCGGATCGAGAACGACTTCCTCGTCGAGCTGGTCGGCAAGCACCCGGACCGGCTGATCGGGTTCGGACAGGTCCGCCCGCAGGACGACGACGCGCTGGAGGAGATCGAGCGGATCGCCGCGGCCGGGCTGCGGGGGCTGAAGCTGCATCCGAGCATGCACGGCTACCACGTCGCCGACCACGGGCTGCTCGACCCGGTGTTCGACCTCTGCGCGCGGCTCGGCCTGCCGATCCTGATCAACGCCCTGGACGACGCGTTCTGCGCGCCCCTGGCGATCGAGGAGATCGCCAAGGACCACCCCGGGGTCCCGACGATCATCGCGCACATGGGGGCGGTGTGGAACGTCCCCGAGGCGATCATCGTCGCGGAGCGGCGTGCGCACGTGTACCTGGAGACCTCGGCGACCCTGGTCTCCGACGTCAGGCGGGCCTACTCCCGGCTGGGCCCGGAGAAGATCCTCATGGGCAGCGAGTGGCCCGGCTCCGACTTCGACCTGGAGCGGATGAAGATCGCCAAGGCGATCCCCGACGACGCCGACCGGGCCCTGGTCGAGGGCGGGAACTACGCCCGCCTGCTCGGACTCGGCCGATGAGCGCCGCCGCGGCCGCCGCACTGCTGCGGGTCACGCCGCCCGCCGAGATGACCGCCGCCGACGCCGCGCTGCTCGACACGGCCCAGGCCCAGCTCGGCCGGGTCGTCGTGCCCGGCCGGCACGAGGTCGCCTCCGCGCTGCGCGCCGGTGACGGCACGGTCCACACCGGAGTGCACGTCGAGGGCTCCTGCCGGCGCAGCTCGGTCTGCGCCGAGGGCGTGGCGCTGGGTGCCGCCCGGGCCGCCGGGGTGTCCCTCGCGACCGTCGAGGCCGTGGTATCGGTGCAGGTCAAGCCGGCGGACCGGTTCCGGATCATCGCCCCGTGCGGGGTGTGCCGGGAGCTCATCAGCGATTACGCACCGGACGCGCGGGTGTGGCTGACCCGCCCGGACGACGACACCGTCGTCGTCCGCCGGGCGCTGGACCTGTTGCCCGAGAAGTCGGACCGGCGTTGGTGAGCGCCGGCGAGGAGAGGACCGTTCCCGTGATCACTGCACCACCCCTGGGCCCCGAGGTCGCCGGACTCGCCGCCGAGCTCGGTGGCACCGGATCCCCGGTGCTCTGGGACCGCATGACGTGGCCCGAGGCCGAGCAGGCGGTCACCGGGGCCGACTCGGTGATCATCCCGGTGGGAGCCACCGAGCAGCACGGGCCGCACCTACCGCTGGCCGTCGACTCGATGATCTGCGAGGCCGTCGCGCACGGGGTCTCGGCGCTGACCGGCGTCCCGGTCGTGCCGACCCTCACCTACGGGGTGTCCGGCTCGCACGGCGGGTTCGGCGGGACCGTCTCGGTGCGCCCCGAGACGATGATCGCCCTGGTCGAGGACCTGGTGGACTCGCTGTACCGCGCCGGGGTCCGCCAGTTCGTGCTGCTCAACGGCCACATCTGGAACAACGGTTCGCTCGACGTGTCCGCCGAGAAGCTGCGGGTCCGCCACGGTGACGCCCGGGTCCGGGCGCTGGGCTACGTGACGATGTACCCCGGCCCCGAGGTCGACGGACGCGTCACTTACGGCCGCGGCCTGATGCACGCCAACTTCTTCGAGACCTCGGTGATGCTGCACCTGTTCCCGGACCTGGTCCGGATGGAGCGCGCGGTGTCCCACCGCGACGTCGACTCGTTCTGGGACTACCGGATGGACCAGGTCAGCGACACCGGCGTCTGGGGCCGCGACGTGGCCGAGGCGAACGCCGCGCAGGGCAGCGCCGAGTTCGACCGCTGCGTGCGCACCACCGCGGCCGCGGTGTCGGCCGCCGTGCGCGAGCCGTGGCCGGACCCGTCGCACCGTCCCTGATCGTCCCGGAGGAGAGACCGTCATGAAGATCTACGACATCACCCTGCCCATCCACCCCGAGATGCTGCACTGGGGCCGCAAGCCCGAGGTCGAGGTCGTCGAGTCACTCGCGGCCGGTGACGCCTCGAACGTGACCCGCTGGCGGATCGGGGCCCACACCGGCACGCACGTCGACGCGCCGGCGCATTTCGTCGACGGGGCGACACCGATCGACCAGGTCTCGCTCGACTCGCTGGTCGGGCAGGCCGTGGTGGTCGACATGACCGGTCTGACCGCCGACGTCACCGCCGCGGACCTGGAGGCCGCCGGCGTGGCGGGCGAGAGGCGGATCCTGCTCAAGACGTCCAACTCGGCCGGCATCCTCAAGGAGACCGAACGGGCGCCCAGCTGGATCGGGCTGGCACCGGACGCCGCGACGTGGCTCGTCGCGCACGGCGTCGAGCTGATCGCGATCGACTACCTGACCATCGAGGGCCACTCGCGGACCGACAGCTGGGACGTCCACCACGAGCTGCTCGGCAACGGCGTGCTGATCCTCGAGAACGCCGATCTCGACGCGGTCGAGCCCGGCCGCTACGAGCTGGTCTGCCTCCCGGCGAAGCTCGCGGGCGCGGACGGCTCGTTCACCCGCGCCATCCTGATCGAGCGGGACCGGGTGTGACGACCCGGGTCGCGATCGCGGCACCGCACGTCGCCGGGGTCGACGCGGCGCGGGCGGTCACCGGCCGCGGCGGTGGCGCGCTCGACGCGGTGATCGCGGCCGCGGCGGCGCTGACGGTCGCCTATCCGCACCAGTGCTCTGTCGGAGGGGATCTCGTCGCGGTGGTGCGGCCGGCGGGCGGAGCCCCACGCGCGGTGCTCTCCGTCGGTGCGGCGCCGGCCGGGCTCGACGTCGGCGGGCTGCGGGCCGCCGGCCCACGGATGCCACCCGGTGGCCCGCTGTCGGTGACCGTGCCGGGCTGCGTCGCGGGCTGGGCCGCGGTACACCGGCTCGGCGCTCGCCTCGACCTCGCCGAGCTGGTCGCACCGGCGGTCGAGCTCGCCCGTCGCGGCGTGGGCGTGAGCGCGGGACTCGCCAGGGCGATCTCCCGCCGCAGCGCCGTCGTCGAGGCCGATCCCGGCCTGTCAGCGCTGTTGCTCGACGACGCCGGCCGGCCACGGGGGCTCGGCACGCCGATCACGCAGCCGGCACTCGCCGCCACCCTGACCGCCGTCGGCGCCGGGTGGCGCACGTTCTACACCGGCGCGGTGGGTGCCCGCCTGGTCGCGGGCCTGCGCGAGCTCGGCTGCCCGCTCACCACCGACGACATGGCCTCCCACGCCGCCGAGGACGGCCCGGCCCTGTGCCGCGACGCGCTCGGCGCGACCTGGTCGGTGGCACCGCCGCCGAGCCAGGGGGCGTCGTTGCTCGCGATGCTCCGGTCGGACGGGGACCGGCTCACCACCGCCCGCCGGGCGGAGCTGGCGCGCGACACCCTGCTCGGTGACCCACGCGGCGGACCGATCGACGTCGCCGGCCTGCTGCTGGAACGGGAACCGGCCGGGACGCCGGTCGCCCCCGGCCCCCGACCGGCCGGGGACACCGTCGCCATCACGGCCGTGGACGACACGGGTACCGCGGTCTCGTTGATCCAGAGCGTCTACCAGAGCTTCGGCGCCGGCATCCTGGAACCGGAGACCGGTGTCGTCCTGCACAACCGCGGATCGGCGTTCGCCCTCGACCCGGCGCACCCCGGAGCGGTCCGGCCCGGACACCGCCCCCCGCACACCCTGTGCCCGGTGCTCGCCGAGCGCGGCGACGACGTCGTCGCGCTCGGCTGTCAGGGCGGCCGAGCGCAGGCGTGGATCCTGGCCCAGACCGCCGAGGACGTGCTCGGCACCTCCGATCCGGCCGGGGTCCTGGCACGCCCGCGCTGGGTGATCGGATCACGGGACCTCGGCCGGGAGCGGCCGTCACTCGTCCTGGAGCCGGGCGTCTCCGACGCCGAAGGGCTGTCCGCCGCGGCCCGTGCGCTGTCACTCGACGTGGACACCGTGCCCGAGCTGCACGACGACGCGGGACACGTGCAGGTCGCACGCCTGCGGGCCGGGGTGCTCGATGCCGCGAGCGACGTGCGCGCCGACGGCGCCGCCGACGTTCTCGGTGGTGGCTGAGGGCTCGGATCACGGTCGCGGGAGGGCCGCTGGACCGCCCGGTACGGCGTCGGCGACGATCGGTTCCCACAGGATCCGACGACGACCCGGAAGGCGGCACCCGACGGTGCGACTCGACCCCACGACGGCGGCCGGCAGCGACTCCCCCATCGGCGCGGCCCTCGCGCTCGCCGGTGAGCGGGACCCGGCCCGGAACGCGACGCACCCGCTGCTGGACCTGTCGCAGGCCGCGCCGCCGTACCCGCCGGCACCAGAGGTCGTCGAACGGGTGGTGGAGGTGGCCCGCGACCCTGCCCTGTCCGGCTACGCGCCGGTGCCCGGCATCGCCCCGCTGCGCCGCGCGGTCGCCGAGGAGCTGGCGCGCGACTACGCCGGGGACGTGACGCCGGACGACGTCGTCGTGACGGCGGGCTGCAACCAGGCGTTCGCCGTGGTCGCCGACGCCCTCGCCGGGCCGGGCGACGAGGTGATCTCGCCCCTGCCCTACTACTTCAACCACGACATGTGGCTCAGAATGCGCGGCGTCACCCCGGTGTACCTGGAGCCCGACGCCGACCTGGTCCCCAGGGCCGCCGACGCCGAGGCACTCATCACGCCCCGTACCCGGGCGATCGTGCTGGTCAGCCCCGGCAACCCGAGCGGGGTGACGGTGCCGCCGGAGGAGATCGTCGCGTTCGCCGAGCTGGCGCGCCGCCACGATCTCGCGCTGGTCGTCGACGAGACCTACCGCTCGTTCCGGCCCGACGCGCACGCCCCCGCGCACCCGCTGTTCGCCGACCCGTCGTGGCGCTCGACCGTGGTCAGCCTGCACTCCTACTCCAAGGACCTGGCCATCCCGGCCTACCGGGTCGGGTCGGTGATCGCGGGTCCCGAGCTGCGGCGCCAGGTGCTCAAGCTGCTCGACTGCGTCGCCATCTGCGCACCGCGGGCCGGACAGGAGGCCGCGGTGGCCGGGCTCACCCGGGCCGGGGCGTGGCGGGCCGACCGGGTCGCGGAGATCGCCCGGCGACGGGAGTGGGTCGGGTCCGCGCTCGCCGACCGACCGGGCGGGTTCGAGATCGCCGCGCTCGGCGGATTCTTCGCCTGGGTCCGCCACCCGTTCCCGGATCGCCCGACCCTCGACGTCGTCCGGACCCTGCTGCTCGACCACGACACCCTGACCATCCCGGGCACCGCGTTCCTGCCCGACGACCGGCAGATGCTGCGGCTGTCGGTGGGGCGGGTGGACGAGGCCGCCGCGGCGCTGCTGGCCGAGCGGCTCACCGAGGCCGGGCGGCGGGCGGGGGTGGCCGCCGGCTGACCCGGCCGGGGCGCTCGACGATCGGGGTGAGTGGCACGGAAGAGACCCGGGCGTCGCGGTGTTCGGCCGACCATGGACACCGGACTGCGTACCGGCACCGCGGCCGGCCGCTGGGTCATCACGGCCTGCGTGCTCGGCTCGGGCATGGCGATGCTCGACAACACCGTCGTCACGATCGCGCTGCCCCGCATCGCCGAGGACCTCGGCACCGGTTTCGCGGGGCTGCAGTGGACGGTCAACGGCTACACCCTGACCCTGGCCGGGCTGATCCTGCTCGGCGGCTCACTGGGTGACCGGTTCGGCAGGCGGCGGATCTTCGTGACCGGTGCGGTGTGGTTCGCGGTGGCCTCGCTGCTGTGCGGGCTGGCGCCGAGCGTCGAGGTGCTCGCCGCGGCCCGGGCGTTGCAGGGGGTCGGCGGTGCGCTGCTGACCCCGGGCAGCCTGGCGCTGATCTCGGCGTCGTTCCACGGTGCGGACCGGGCGGCGGCGATCGGGGCCTGGTCCGGGCTCGGCGGGGTCGCGGGGGCGCTGGGCCCGTTCGTCGGCGGGACGCTCGTGGAGTGGTCCTGGCGGGCGGTGTTCCTGATCAACCTGCCGCTCGCGGCGGTCGTCGTCGCGGTGGCGGTGCGGCACGTGCCCGAGTCGCGTGACCCCGATGCCGCGCACCGGCTCGACGTTCCGGGCAGCGTGCTCGCCGTCGCCGGGCTGGCATTGCTGACCTGGGCCGGGACGGCGGCCGGCTCCGGTTCGTCGCCCGGGCTGCAGGTGTGGGGAGCGGGCGCCGCCGGGGTGGCGGCGCTGGTGGCGTTCGCGCTGGTCGAGCGGCGCAGCCGGTCCCCGCTGGTGCCGCCGGAGCTGTTCACCGGCACCGGCGACGCCGGGGACGGGCGCCGGTTCACCGGCGCGAACGTGGTGACGGTGGCCGTCTACGCGGCGCTGGGGCTGCTGTTCGTGCTGCTCGCCGTGCAGCTGCAGATCGTGGCCGGGTTCTCCCCGTTGCTGGCCGGGACCGCGACGCTGCCGGTCACCGTGCTCATGCTGCTGCTGTCGGCCCGCGCCGGGCGGCTCGCGACGCGCACCGGCCCGGCACCGCTGGTCACCGGCGGGCTGCTGCTGGCCGCGGCCGGGATGCTGCTGGCGTCACGGATCGGGCCGGGAGCGGGCTGGTTCACCGACGTGCTCCCGGCGACGGCGCTGGTCGGGCTGGGGCTGTCCGCGGCCGTCGCGCCGCTGACCACCGCGGTGCTCGACGCGGCGGCGGACCGGCACGCCGGCGTCGCGTCGGGGGTCAACAACGCGATCGCGCGGGCGGCCGGCCTGCTCGCGGTGGCGGCCGTGCCCGCCATCGCGGGGATCCGCGGGGACGCCCCGGCCGACCCGGCGTCGTTCGGGCCGGGGTTCACCGTCGCCATGACGATCGGGGCAGGGCTCCTCGCGGTCGGCGCGGCACTCGCCGCCGCCCTGTTGCGGGGTCGCCCCGCGTCTCCGGTCGCAGCCCCGCCCGCCTAGCGGCGACGCGAGGTTCCCGCGGCGACCACCCGGTCACGCCGACCGCGGTGCTCAGCCCCGGACGTCGACCGCGATCAGCTCCGCGGTCCGGCAGGCCAGCGCGACCAGCGCGAGCGTCGGCCCGACCGCCCCGGCCGACGGGAACACCGCGCTGGAGGCGATGTGCACGTTCGGCGTGCCGTGCACCCGGCACGCCGGGTCCACGACACCGGTGCGCGGCGAGTCCGACATGCGCAGCAGGCCCATCTGATGGGTGCCGTCGGTCATGTCCATGTCGTGCACGCGCTCCACGTCGGACAGGTCGACGTGGGCGATCCCGGTCCGCTCCAGCTCCTTGCCGATCAGCGACAGCGAGGTCGCGATCGCCTCCCGGTCGCCGGCGGAGACCCGGTAGTCGACCCGCAGCCGGTGCTGGCCCAACGCGTCGCGCTCGCGGTCGAGCGTGACCCGGTTCGCCGGGTCGGGGGTCTGCTCGGCGTCGAACCGCAGCCGGCAGTGCGCGGAGTCCAGCGGCATGAACGACGGCAGCCGCCGTTCCCCGGTGATCCGCGGCCGCACCCAGCCGCGGGCGAACCGCGCCACCCGCAGCGGGTCGGCGGCGACGTTGCGCATGTGGTGGCCGATGTCGGTGGTGTGGCTGTACTGGGCGTGCGTCCCGGCGGCCTTGAACCCGGCACGGAGCTTGCCCAGGCCCCAGTAGGTCAGGGCGAACGTCGACAGCAGCGCGTCGCCGTGCTCGGCGTCCTTCGGGTCGGCGAACCACAGTGCCGCCTTCAGGTTGCCCAACCGGTGGTCGGCCTGGGCCTGCGGGGACAGCGAGAGCATCCGGCGGGCGTAGACGCCGTCGTCGGTGGGCAGGTAGCCCAGGCCCAGCGCGCGCCCGGCCGTGGTCAGCTGCAGCCGTCCGACCTCGCCCACCGGGTGGGTCATGTAGTGCCGCCCGACCTGGCCGTACTCGTCGCCGATCCCGGCTCCGGTCCCGGTGCCGCCGTAGCCGTCGGAGGCGAGCAGGATCCGGACCGACTCCAGACCACCCGCCGCGACGACGAAGTGCTGCGCCCGGATCCGGATGTCGCACCCCGGCCGCGGGACGACGACGGCCTCGGTCGCGGTGCCCGACACCGGGTCGCGCTCCAGGCGGGCCACGGTCGCGTGCAGGAACAGCCGGATCCGGCCGGCCTTCGCCATGTTCTCCACCGTCGGCGCGAACGACGTCGGCGGGCTCCAGCGCCACAGGTCGTCCCAGCGCAGGGTGTCGCTGCGGAGCCCGGGCGGGGGCGCCGGGAAGCCCGATTCCGCGGCCGAGTACTCGCAGGCGCCGGCGTCGAGGTGCCGCTGGGCAACCGGGTACCAGGCGCGCAGCTCGTCGTGCGGGATCGGCCACGCGGCGCCCGGCATCCACTCGCGGTCGGCGAAGTCGATGTCGTCGAGCGGGGCGCAGCGGCCGCCCCAGACCAGCGAGGTGCCGCCGAGGCGCTTCTGCCGGACGGCGTCGACAGGGTCGTGCTTGCCCCGCCCGCTGATCCCCCGGTAGGTGTCGCGGGCCGTGCGGCTCAGGCCCGGGCCGCCACCCTCCAGGACGACGACGCGCAGGCCGCGGTCGGCCAGCTCGGTCGCGGCCGCGGCCCCGGCCGGACCGCTGCCGATCACGCAGACCTCGGCCTCGAAGATGGAGCCGGGGAGCGCGCGCCGGGTGTCGATGAGCATGGAGGGCGGTTCCTTCCGAACGTGGTGCGGTACTGCCGTTGATGGTGCCCCGGCTCCGCTGTGAGGACGCTGTGGCTGCCCCTACCCTCCCGTCCCCCGGTCGTGCCGACCCCGCCCGGTACCGTGTTGCCCGGTTCACACGGTTCGTATCCGGAGGAGCACGGTATGGGACTCGCCGCCATGGCGACGACCGCACGGGGGATGGCCGCGACGGTCCGGGTCCTCGGGCGCGGGGAGCTGGGCCGCTTCACCGGCGGCGACCGCTCGGAGGTCGCACGGTTCGAGTCCGAGCTCGCCGGGTTCCTCGGGACCCCGCACGCACTGGCCGTCAACAGCGGCACCAGCGCCCTGGTCGCGGCGCTGGTCGGCGCCGGGATCGGCCCCGGCGACGAGGTGCTCGTCCCCGCCTACACCTGGGTGTCGACGGCCGCCGCGGCGCTCGCCGTCGGGGCCGTGCCGGTCCTGGTCGAGGTCGACGCCTCGCTCACGATGGACCCGGCCGACCTCAAGGACCGGATCACCCCGCGCAGCCGGGCGGTGCTGCCGGTGCACATGCTCAACCACGTCGCCGACATGGACGCGATCATGGACGTCGCGGCCGCCCACGACCTCGTCGTGATCGAGGACGCCTGCCAGGCCATCGGCGTCACGTACCGGGGGCGCCCGGCCGGGTCGATCGGCCACGCCGGGGCCTTCAGCTTCAACCAGCACAAGAACATCCGCTCCGGCGAGGGCGGCGCCCTGGTCACCCGGGACCCGAAGTTGTTCGAGCGGGCGTCGATGTACCACGACGTCGGCAGCTACGAGCGCGCCGGATTCGCCGGGGCCGACGCGGACCTGATCGTCGGGGGCAACCTGCGGATGCCCGAGCTGTCCGCGGCGGTGCTGCGGCCGCAGCTGGCCGGGCTGCGTGCGCAGATCGCCCGGCGCAGGCGGCACCGCGACATCATGCTCTCGGCGCTGTCGGACCGGATCGGGCGTGACCTGCAGCCGGTGCCGCACCACGACCCGGCGAACGCCGCCGGGCTGGCGCTGGCCTTCGCGACCCCCGAGGCGGCCACGGAGTTCGGTGCCCGCCGCGGCGTGCACCGGCTGATCGACACCGGGCGGCACGTCTACACGAACTGGCGCTCGCTGCAGGCCCGCAACCCGCTGCACCCCGGGTTCGACCCGTACGCGGCGAACGGCACCGAGATCGACCACGGCCCCGGCGCCTGCCCGCGCACGCTGGAGATCCTGGCCCGGACCTGCGTGGTCGACCTCGCTCCCGAGCTGCCGACGCCGGCGTTCCGACTGCTCGCCTCCCGCACCGCGGGCTGAGCCGCCCGCCGCCCTGCCGGCGGGATCCTCCTCCGCGGCGGGCGGCCTCCGGCGACGCCGCGGAACCACTGATCCACATGTCGGACACCCCGCGACGGCCGCGTCCGGACAGCATCGGCCCGGTCACGCACCGTGTTCCCATTGAGCGGACGGTGACCGGGTCGGGCTTCGTCCCCGAACGGGCGACGGCTACCGTGACCAGCGTGCCCGAACGCCACGACGACGCCACCGTGACGGCGTGGGCGTTGGCCGCGGGGGCCGGTGACACCGCCGCGCTCGCGGAGTTCGTGCGGGCGACCCAGGTCGACGTCCACCGCTTCCTCGTCCACCTCGCCGGCCGCGACGACGCCGAGGACCTCGCGCAGGAGACGTTCCTGCGGGCGCTGCGGTCGCTGCCCTCGTTCGCGGGCCGCTCCACCGCCCGCACCTGGCTGCTGTCGGTCGCCCGCCGGGTCGCCGTCGACGCGGTGCGCACCGCGGTCCGGCGGCCCCGCGTACGCGACCTCGGCGAGGACACCCAGGACGTGCTGGAGCGCGCCGTGCCCCGCACGGGCGCGCAGGAGGCCGTCCTGCTGCGGACGCTGATCGACGCGCTGCCCGACGAGCGTCGCGAGGCGTTCGTCCTGACCCAGGTCCTGGACCTGGGCTACGCCGAGGCCGCGCAGGTCTGCGGCTGCCCGGTCGGCACGATCCGGTCCCGGGTCGCCCGGGCCCGCGAGGACCTGCTGCGCGCCCTCGGCGAGGACGGCACCGGGACCGCCGGGGCGCCCGCCCCCGGTGTCCGGCGCGCCGCCCGCACCTGAGCCCGCGCCGCGTCCCGGCCCGCTCCGCCCGGCCCGCTCCGCCGGGCCAGCTCCACCCGGGCCCGCTCTGCCCGGACCGCCGCCGCGTGCCGTCCCCCACGACGGGGTGACCGGCGTCGCACCCACCGGAGGGGTACCGGCGGGAACCGGACCGGCCGCGCCGACGACCACTCCCGTCGTGCGCCCCCGCACCTCCCCCGCCCCCGAGGAGGACCTGTGATCTCGTCGTTGCCGCTGGCCTGGGCCCTGACGGCGTTGTTCGCCGCGACCGGGTTCTACGCCCTGGCCCGCTGGGCCACCGCGGTCTCGGAGCGCCGCTCCGCCGCGCACCGCACCGCGGAGCTCGCCCACCTGCTGATGAGCGCGGCGATGATCGTCATGACCTGGACCTGGTACGGCAGCGCCGGCCTGTGGACCCAGATCGTCCTGTTCGGTGTCCTGGGCGTGTTCTTCCTGGTCACCGCCTCCCGCGGGATTCCGTGCGGCCCCTCGGGGCGGCTCGCGGGCGCGGCGCACGCGCTGATGGCCGCGGCGATGGTCTGGATGCTGGCCGCGATGCCGCTGATCATGGCCTCGCCGGCGGAGGCCGCGGGCGGCGGCGGTGCCCACGCCCACCACGGCGGCGGCGACGCCATGGACATGGCCGGGACCGCCCACGCAGCGGGCCCGGCCGGATGGGCGGTCGCGGTGACCGTGGCGCTGTGCGCCGTGCTGCTGGCCGCCGCCGGGTACTGGGGTGCCCGCGCGCTGAGCCACGACCGCGTCGCCGGGGACCCGCTGACCCCCGACGACGCCCGCGCGACCGGCGACGCGACCGACCCCGCCGCCTGCGACTGCGCCGACCCCGCCGGGGGCACGGCGGCCGGTGCCGCGCGGACGGCGCCGGCCGAGGTCGGTGGGACGGCAGAGACGACGGGCACAGCGGGCACGGGGGGCACGACCACCGCGGTCGCCGAGCGGGTCGAGGCCCCGGCGGCACCGGTGCGCCGGCTGGGCGCGCGCTCCGACGCCGCCTGCCACGCGGCGATGAGCCTCGGCATGGTCGTCATGCTCGCGGCGATGGTGGCGGGCTGGTGAGCGCCGGCCTCGACACCCGGCCCGGGACCCCCGTCCCGCCGCCCGGGCGCCCGCCGCTGTTCCGGGGCCTGAAGGGCCTCGTCACCCGGATCCACTTCTACGCCGGGCTGTTCGTCGGCCCGTTCCTGCTCGTCGCGGCCCTGACCGGGCTGCTCTACACGCTGTCGCCGCCGATCGAGCGCTGGCTCTACGCCGACGCGCTGACCGCCCCGGTCAGCGGCCCGGAGCTCCCGCTGTCCCGGCAGGTCGAGGCGGCCGTCGCGACCCAGCCGGGCCTGCCCGTCACCGAGATCCGACCCGCGCGCGAGCCCGGTGCGACGACCCGGGTGTCGTTCGACGCCGACCTGCCCGAGAGCTACAGCCGCACCGTGTTCGTCGACCCGTACACCGCGCAGGTGCGGGCCACCCTCGACACCTACGCCGAGTGGCTCCCGGCCCGCGGGGTGATCGACAACCTGCACCGCTCGCTGCTGCTGGGCCCGCCCGGGCAGGTCTACACCGAGCTCGCGGCGTCGTGGCTGGCCGTGCTCACGCTGTCCGGCCTCGTGGCGCAGGTGACCCGCCGGGTACGACGACGCCGTGAGCGACTGCTACCGCGGACCGGCGGCTCGTCGCGGTCGCGGCTGCGGTCCTGGCACGGCGCGGTGGGCGTCTGGGCCTCGGTCGGGTTCCTGTTCCTCGCCGCGACCGGCCTGACCTGGTCGCAGTTCGCGGGGGCCAACGTGAGCGCGCTGCGCACCGCCCTGGACTGGACGACGCCGTCGGTCAGCAGCACACTGCCCGCCGCCGGTGGCGACGCGGCCGCGCCCGTGGCGGGTTCCGCGACGGCTCCGGTCGCCCCGCAGGCGGTCCCCGCCGTCGCCCAGCGGGTCCTCGACGCCGCCCGCGCCGACGGCCTCGCCGGGCCGGTGGAGCTCACCCCGGGCGACCCCGGGGAGGCCTGGAAGGTCCAGCAGACGGTGCGCAGCTGGCCGTCGCAGCAGGACTCCGTGGCCGTGGACCCGGCGACCGGGACGGTCACCGACCGGCTCGCCTTCGCGGACTGGCCGGTCGCGGCGAAGCTCGCCCGCTGGGGCATCGACGCGCACATGGGCCTGCTGTTCGGCACGGTCAACCTGGTGGCGCTCGCCGCGCTCGCCTGCGCCGTGGTCGTGCTGGTCGTGTGGGGCTACCGGATGTGGTGGCTGCGCAGACCGACCCGGCCGGACGGTTCGCGTGGCCTCGCCGGACCGCCCGGGTCGCGGGAGCGGCCCTCCCCCGCCGCGGTGGCGCTGGTCGGGTTCGCCGCGGTGGCGGCCGGGCTGGTCCTGCCGGTGCTGGGGGTCTCGCTGATCGTGTTCCTGCTCGTCGACGCCCTGGTCTCGGCCCGGCGCGACCGGAGGGCCGCCGAGGTGGCGGGCTGACCCGTCCGGGGTGTGGGCGGGCGGGACCCGGGCCGACCGGGTAGACCTGGGGACCCGTCCCCCGTGAAGGAGTCCTCCCGTGTTCCGGACCTCACCCGCCCCCTGGACGACGGCGGACATCCCGCCCCAGCAGGGCAGGACCGTGATCGTCACCGGCGCCACCAGCGGCCTCGGACTGGAGACCACCCGGGCCCTGGTGCACGCCGGTGCACGCGTCGTGCTGGCCGTGCGGAACACCACGCGCGGCGAGGAGATCGCCTCCGAGCTCGGTGGTGCGGTGTCGGTGCGCCGGCTCGACCTGGGCGACCTCACCTCGGTCCGCGAGTTCGCCGCCGGGTTCGAGGGCACCGCCGACGTGCTCGTCAACAACGCCGGGCTGATGGCGGTGCCGTTCTCCCGCACCGCGGACGGCTTCGAGACCCAGCTCGGGGTCAACTTCCTCGGCCACTTCGCGCTGACCGGTCTGCTGGCCGACCGGATCACCGACCGCGTCGTGACGCTGTCCAGCGTGGTCCACCGGATGGGCCGGATCGGCATCGACGACCTGAACTTCGAGCGCCGCCGCTACGAGCGCTGGACCGCCTACGGCCAGTCGAAGCTCGCCTGCCTGATGTTCGCCTACGAGCTGGAGCACCGGTTCGTGGCGGCCGGGTCGCGGCTGCGCTCGATGGCCGCGCACCCCGGCTACGCGGCGACCAACCTGCAGTCGCGCACCGAGTCCGTCCAGGACGCGCTGATGGGCGTGCTCAACAAGGTGGTCGCCCAGTCCGCGGCGGCCGGGGCGCTGCCGACGCTGTTCGCCGCGACCGTCCCGGACCTGCCCGGCGGCGCCTACATCGGACCGGACGGCATCGGCGAGACGCGCGGCAACCCGCGCCCGGTCGGGTCCAGCGCGGCCTCGCACGACCGGCGGATGCAGCGGGCGCTCTGGGAGCGCGCCGAGGAGCTGACCCGGGTCACGTTCCCGCTCTGAACCGACGGTGGTGCGGGGCCCGGTCGCGCCGGGCCCCGCACCACCCGGCGCTCAGAACTTCGAGACGCGGGTGAAGTTCTCCGGGACGATCAGGTCGTCGCGGGAGAGCTCGTGGATCGACTTCTTCCCCAGGCCCAGCAGCGCCTCGTCGATGCCCTTGTAGAGGATCGACAGGACGTTGGTGACCCCGCGCTCGCCCTGCGCGGCCATGCCCCACAGGTAGGCGCGGCCGATCAGGACCGCGCGGGCCCCGAGCGCGAGCGCCTTGACGACGTCGCCGCCGCGGCGGATGCCGCCGTCCATCACGACCTCGACCTGGTCCCCGACGGCGTCGACGATCGCGGGCAGCGCCCGGATCGCGGCCGGGGTGCCGTCGAGGTTGTTGCCGCCGTGGTTGGACACCGAGATCGCGGTGGCGCCCGCGTCGACGGCGCGGCGGGCGTCGTCGGGGTGCATGATGCCCTTGACCATGAACGGGCCGCCCCACTTCTCGCGGAGCCAGGCGATGTCGTCCCAGGTCGGCAGCGGGGTGGTCCACCAGACGCCGTAGGCGCCGAAGAAGGTGGGGGCCTCACCACCGCCGGGGGGCGCCATGTTCGGGGCCTTCAGGTCCGGGATCCTCCCGGACTTCGCCCAGTCCAGCAGGTAACGCGGCTTGGTGATCATCTCGGGCGCGAACTGCAGCGCGGCCTTGACGTCGACCTTCTCCGGGATGGGCGGGCTGCCCCAGTCACGGCGGGTGGCGAAGGTCCAGTCGAGGGTCACGATGAGGCCCTTGGCGCCCGCCCGCCTCGCACGCAGGGCGCGCTCGAGGATGTCCTCCTTGGACCCGGCCCAGTAGACCTGGAAGAAGACCTTGTCGTGGACGGCGCAGACGTCCTCGACCGAGCGGGACGCGAACGACGACAGCCCCATGGCCGTCGACACGGTCTGCTCGGGGTTCAGCGGGTTCTGGATGTTGGAGCTGTGCGCGGCCCGCGCGACGGCGACCTCGCCCTCCGGGTCGACGGCCTGGACGCCGGTCGGCGAGATCAGGACCGGGAGGTCGATCTCCTGGCCCATCACGGTCGTCTTCTGGTCCCGCTGCGGCGGGAGCCCCGCGATGTGCGGGCGGAAGCCGAGCTCGTCGAAGGCGGCGACGTTGTCCGCCAGCGTGATCCCCTGCTCCGCACCGGCGACCAGCGCGTAGTAGACCGACTTCGGCAGGCGCCTGCGCGCCCGTCGCTGCGCCTCCGCGACCGTCTCGAACCAGTCCTTCGTGCTCGCCATGGCTGCCCCTTCGCAGTCGGAGGTGTGCGCCCGGCCGTCGTCGGTCACGGCCGGTCCGACACGCCGACCGGATACGAAACGGTCCCACGTGTCGGTTCTCACGCACGGTAGCGTTTCGGCACCGAGTGCCACAATGACACCCACCCACGGACCGTCCGATCGGCGAGGGCGCGACTCTCCGCCCGACCAGCCACGACGCCGACCCCGGTCCACTCCCCCCGGCCGGACGGCGCCGCTGACACGACCGGCAGCCACGACTCGTGACGCTCCGCTGTCACTCCCCCTCCGACGGCCCACCCCGGATCGTGTGGGGCGCGAGGCGGGACCGGCCGTCGGTGACGCTCCGCGGTCTCGCTACGGTGTGCCCGCAGTCACCGGTCAGCGGGCGGTGTGCCCGCGGCAAGGAGGAGCCGTGTACAGCCACGCGCGGGGTGGGCACGCTTCGGGCGCGACGCCCGGCCCGGTCGGCCATGTGCTGCAGCCCGGGTACGGCGCCGCGAGCAACCACCGGCCCATCGGGGTCCCGGGTCAGCTCCGCGCCCCGGAGCCGCCGCAGCCGTCCCCCGCCGCCCCGGCGGGGACCCGGCTCACCGTCCTCGCCGTCGACGACGAGGAACCGGCCCTGCTCGAGCTGGCGCACCTGCTCGGCGAGGACCAGCGGGTCGAGACCGTGCTGACCGCGCCGAACGCCACGGAGGCGCTGCGCATCCTGCACGGCTCGCAGGCCGACGCGACCACCCCGACCGTCGACGTCGTGTTCCTCGACATCCGGATGCCCGGCCTCGACGGCCTGGAGCTCGCCCGGGTGCTGAACGCGATGGCCGACCCGCCGCCGGTGGTGTTCGTGACCGCCCACGACGACCGGGCCGTCGACGCCTACGAGGTCGGTGCCGTCGACTACCTGTTCAAACCCCTGCGCACCGAGCGGCTGTCCGGCTCGCTGGACCGCACCCTGGCACTGCGCGCGGCCCGGCGGGCCGAGAACGGCCCGCCCGCGGCGCCCGCCCGCCACGGCGCCGACCCGGGTGGCGCGGCCGCGCCACCGGTCGCCCGCCGGGGCGCCCCGGCCGCGACCACCGACGACGAGGTCGTGCCGGTGGAGCTGGCCGGCACCACGAAGCTCGTCCCCCGCTCCTCGATCCGGTTCGTCGAGGCCCAGGGCGGCTACGCCCGGCTGCACACCAACGAGGGCAGCCACCTGGTCCGCATTCCGGTCTCGGTACTGGAGGAGCGCTGGGGCGAGGCCGGGTTCGTCCGGATCCACCGTGCCTACCTGGTGTCGCTGCCGCTGATCACCGAGCTGCGCATGTCCGGGTCGGGGTACGTCGTCCGCCTCGGCAACGGGCCGAGCGCGGTCGAGCTGCCCGTCAGCCGCCGGCACACCGCGGGCCTCAAGCGGATCCTGCGGGGCCGGCCGACGCGGCCGCAGCGCGGCCCCGAGGACGGCCCGGACGGGCCCGTCGTTCCGCGCTGACCCGGGGCGGATGACCGCGGCGGGCCACGGCCCGTCGCCTCACCGACACGCCCGGTGACCGTTCGGACTGCCGGGCGTGATCCTGTCGCCTAGCCTGGTGACCGGTGTCCATCTCGGGTGAGTCCTCGCACGTCCTGTCCGTCACGAACCGTCGTCGCCCCGGGTGGCGCGCACGTCCGCCGGTGCTGCTCCTGGCGCTGCTGACGGCCTGCGCGGTGGTCGCGGGCTGTTCCTCCGCCGCTGCCCCGGCCCCGGCCGCGCCGCCCCCGCCGGCCCCCGCGCAGCCGGCGCCGACCTCCGCCGCGCCCGCGGTGCCGGAGCTGCCCGGCGGCGGCACCGAGGTCTTCCCGGGCCGCCGGATGGCCGCGCTCTACGGCCACCCGGGCACCCCGTCGATGGGGGTCCTCGGCGAGCAGGACCTGCCCCGCTCGATCGCCCGCGCGAAGGACCTCGCCGCCGACTTCCAGCCGCTCGTACGCGAACCCGTCGTGCCGGCGTTCGAGATCATCACGACGGTCGCCGACCGCGTCCCCGGCCCGGACGGCGACTACTCCGCGGAGATGAGCGTCGACGAGCTGCGGCCGTGGGTCGAGCAGGCCGGGAAGGCCGGCGTCTACGTGGTGCTGGACCTGCAGCCCGGCACCACCGACTTCACGACCCAGGCGAAGCGTTACGCCGAGCTGCTCGCGCAGCCGCACGTCGGGCTCGCGCTCGACCCCGAGTGGCGGCTGGAGCCGGGCCAGCGTCACGGCGCGCAGATCGGGTCCGTGACCGCAGCGGAGATCAACCGGACCTCGGAGTGGCTGGCCGCGCTGGTGCGGGAGAAGGGGCTGCCGCAGAAGGTCTTCCTGATCCACCAGTTCCGGGTCTCCATGATCTCCGACCGGCAGACCGTGGTCACCTCCCACCGCGAGCTCGCGACCGTGCTGCACGCCGACGGCTACGGCACCCGCCAGGAGAAGACCGAGACCTGGAACGCGCTGCACGCCGCGCCCCGCCCGCAGGGCCTGTGGTGGGGCTGGAAGAACTTCATCGACGAGGACCGGCCGACCTTCACCCCGCGGGAGACCTACGCCGTCCGGCCCGAGTCGCCGGTCTTCGTGTCCTACCAGTGACGGGTGTGTCCCCCCTGTCCGGAAGCCCCTCCCGGGTGGGTGGCCGCCCACCGAGATCGTGATCACGGCAAGTACTCTCACCGGAACCCGAGCGCCGTCGTCGCCGCCGGGTGCGCAGGCACGTGCCGCTCCTCCGCGCGGCACGGCCGTCCTGCCCGTGCCGACCAGTGAAGGGGGTGCTCCGGGTGGACGAACGACCGCCGGAGGGCTCCCGCCCGACCGGTCCGGACCGGCCACGACGACCCGGCCCTCCCGAGCACGCCCGCCGCGACGACCGTCCCCACCTGCGGGACGAGGCACGGCACGGCGGCCCGCCGCCCCGGGACCGCGCCGAGGTCCCGCCGCACGACCGTCGCGACACTCCGCCGCCGCACCCCCGTGGCGGCGCCGCTCCCCCACCCGGCTCTGCCGGGGGCCCGGCCCCGCAGTCCGGTAGGCCCGGCGACCGCAGACAACCCCGGTCCGGCAGGCCGCCCCAGGAGCCGTCGGGCGGCCCGCGACGTCCCGGGCCGCCCGCCACCGGTGCACCGCGTCCGCCCGCCGGTGACCAGCGCCCGGGAACCGGTCCCGCGGCGCGTCCCGACAGCGGGCGTCCCGGCCGGCCGGACGGAGCCGGGCGTCCCGCCGAGGACGAGTCCTGGCTCCCCCGGCGCGAGCGCGAGGCCCGGGCCGCCGCCCGGCGGGCCGCCGCTTGGACGTCCCGCTCGACGCGGTCGGAGGCCCCGGGCCGTGGTGGGCACAGCGACAGCAGGCCCACCGACATCCGGTCCATCCGCGCGACCCGTCGCGGCATCGGAGAGACCGTGAAGGTCCCCGGCCGGCCGGACACCGCCGCCGAGCACCGGCGGCACCGCGCGTCCGAGCCCGACGCCCCGCCGCAGGAGCGCGACCGCGCGGCCCGGCTGAGCGGCGAGCTGCCGATCGTCCCGCGCCGGCCCGGCGACCGTCCCGGTGGCTCCGTGTCCGGTGGCGCCGTGTCCGGTGGTTCGCGCCCGGACGCACCGTCGCGCCCCGGCGCACCCTCGGCCCCGAGCGGCCCGGGGCGGTCCGGTCCCGGGCCGGTGCCGCCGGGTGGGCCCCGGCGCCCCGGTGACCCCCGTCCCGGTGGCCCCGACCCGCGTTCCGGCGGCCGGCCCGGCGGTGCCCCCGGTGCCCACGGTGCCCCCGCCGGATCCGGTGCGCGGTCCTCCGGCGCGGTCCGCCCGGACACCGTCCCCGGCCGGCCCGACACCGGCAGACCCGACGGCGGCAGGCCCGACGGCCCGCAGGGGCGACCCGCCGACGCGCGCCCGGCCGGCCCGGGTGGCGCCGCACCGGATCCCGCGCGCGACGCCGCACGTCCCGCCCCGCCGCGGCCGCCGCACCCCGGCCTGGCCGCCGGTGCCGCGGCAGGCACGGCAGCGGCCGGCTCCGCAGCGGCCGGCGCCGCGGCATCCTGGAACCGACCCGCCCGGGACGGCCGCGGCGACGACGGCAGCGTCGACGACGACTACGGCGACGGCGAGACCGCGCTGGCCCCGCCCGCCGGCCCGTCGGCCGCGCCCGATCCCGCGCGGCGCACCCTCGCCGCCGCACTCGGCCTCACCGCGGCGTCCACCGTGGTGCCCGGCAGCGGCCATCTCGCGCTGCGCCGTCGTCGTACCGGCGGGCTGATCCTCGGCACGCTGGTCGCGATCGTCGTCGGGCTGGCGGCGGTGGCGCTGCTGGCCCGGCGGTCGACGCTGCTGCAGAACCTGTTGTCGACGACCACGCTGACCGTCATCGCGGGCGCGCTGGTGGTCGCCGGCATCGCCTGGATCGCCCAGGTCGCGCGGACCTACGCGCTGGCCCGGCCGCGCGGGATGCCGCTCGGCCAGAAGATCGTCGGCACCGGGACAGCGGCCCTGCTGTGCCTCGCCGTCGCCGTCCCGTTCGGCTACGGCGTCGAGCTGGTCAACTCCCAGCGCGGGCTGCTGAACTCGCTGTTCCAGGGCGGCGGGACCTCGGCGGCCGAGGCGCTGGGCAAGCCCCGGCTCAACGTGCTGCTGCTGGGCAGCGACGCCGGCGACGACCGGACCGGCACCCGTACCGACACCATGATGGTCGCCAGCATCGACACCCGCTCCGGCCGGACGACGCTGTTCAGCCTGCCCCGCAACATCCAGCGGGCCGAGTTCCCGCCGGGCAGCCCGGCCGCGGAGAAGTTCCCGAACGGCTTCCACGACCCGTCGCAGCCGTTGTCGGGCGACTACCTGCTCAACGCCATCTACGCCTACGCCGAGCAGCACCCGGAGATCGCCCCGTCGGGACCGACCTCGTCGCCGGGCATCAACCTGCTCCAGTCCTCGATCGCGTACATGACCGGCCTGCCGCTGGACTACTACCTCGAGGTCAACATGGCCGGGTTCTCCTCCATGATCGACGCCGTCGGCGGGGTCACCGTGAACGTCGGGCCCGAGCCGATCCCGGTCGGTGGTGTCACCGCGTTCGGCCGGCATGTCACCCCGGACCGCTACATCAGCCCCGGGGTGCAGACCCTGGGCGGCGAGGACGCGCTGTGGTTCGCCCGTTCCCGCCGTGACGGCACCGACTACCAGCGGATGGGCCGCCAGCGCTGCCTGATCCAGGCCGTCATCTCACAGACGACCGCGACCGAGCTGATCTCCCGGTTCCAGAGCATCGCCGCGGTGACCCGGGACAACGTGGCCACCGACATGCCCCAGCAGGTGCTGCCCGCGCTGGCCGTCCTGGCCGACGAGGGGTTCCGGCTGGAGAGCGTCGCGTTCGACCCGTCGCTGCCGGACCCGAACTCCCCGACGGGCTACTTCGTCACCGCCGACCCGGACGTCCCCTACATGCGCGAGGTCGTCCGCAACGCCATCGCCGACCCGCCCCCGGAGCCGGCGCCCGGGACCGCACCGTCACTCGCCGCCCCGACGACGCAGCCGTCGACGAGCTCGGAGTCGTCCCGGTCGTCCTCGTCGAGCGCGTCGCCGACCCCCGACCCGGCCGCGGCCCGGCCGCAGTCGGTCGAGGAGTCCTGCGCGGCGACCGGCGCGGCCGACGTCCCCGCCGGGGCCGAGCCCGGGAACTCGCAGGAGCCGTCCGCGACCGGCTCCGAGCAGGTCGACGGTCTCCGCCCCGACCAGAACTGAGCCCGCCGCAGCCGAGCCGTCACGGTCGAGGCCATCGGAGCGCCGGTGCGGCCGCCCGGCGGCATCTGTGGCGCACACGGCTGCGGTCCGCTCTTCCGTCCGCCGCACCGGGATGATGAAGTGAGGGTCACCTATAAGTTGGAGAGGCGGCCCTTCCGTGCGACGAACGCTCCCCCTGTTCGCCGGTCTGCTCATCGTGCTGATGCTGCTGGCCGGATGCGGCTCACCGGAGCCCGGGACCACACCGTCGGGGGCCACCCCGTCCGGGGACGGTGCGTTCCCGGTGACGGTCCCGACCGCGTTCGGCGACGTCACCGTCCCCGAGCAGCCCCGCCGGGTCGTCGCCCTCGGGTGGAGCGACGCCGAGACCGCGCTGGCCCTGGGCGTCGAGCCGGTCGGGGCCGCGGACTGGCTGGCCGTCGGCGGTGACGGCCTCGGACCGTGGGGGCAGGCCCGCTACACCACCCCGCCGCAGATCCTCGGCACGCTCGAGGTCGACCTGGAGGCCGTCGCGGCCCTGGACCCGGACCTGATCCTCGACACCCGCTCCTCCGGCGACCGGGAGCGCCACGACCGGCTGACCCAGCTGGGCGTGCCGGTGATCGGCATCCCGGCCGGCGGCGAGAACTACAAGACGACCTGGCGCGACCAGCTCCGCATGGTCGGAGCCGCGGTCGGCAAGCCGCAGGAGGCGGCGCGCGCGCAGGCCGACCTGGAGCGACGCTTCGCCGACGCCCGCGCGCAGCACCCGCAGCTGCAGGGCGCCACGGTCGTGTCCGGGGCCCGCAACACCCTCGGCGAGTACGCCGCCTACACCGGCGAATCCGGGCGCCTGGCGTTCCTGAAGGAGCTGGGCATGGTCAACGCCCCGCAGATCGAGTCGCAGCGCACCGACGGCTTCCCGTCCCGATCTCGCGGGAGCGGATGAACCTCCTCGACGCCGACGTCACCGTCATGCAGGCGATCTCGAAGGACACCTCGGCCATCGCGAACGACCCGCTGTGGAAGGCCGTGCCGTCGGTCGCCGCGGGGCGCGGTGTGCTGCTGTCGGACCGCGACGTGTCCCAGGCCTTCTCCAGCGCCTCGGTCGACGGCTGGCGCTACGCCCTCGACCGCACCGTGGGCCAGCTCGCGGACGCGGCGGCGAAGGCGCGGTGACCGCCCCGACGGCCACGCCCACCGTCCCGTCCCCTCCGGATGCGCCGGCGACGGTCCGGCGGCGGCGGTGGCCCGCCGTGGCCGGCCTGACCGTCGCCCTGCTGGCCGTGGCCGCGCTCGGCCTGCTGGTCGGTGCCCGGCCGCTCGCGCCGGGGTTCGTGCTGGACGTCCTGACCGGGGCCGTCGACCGGACCTCCCCGGACGCGCTCGTGGTCACCGAGGTGCGGCTGCCGCGCACGGTGCTGGCGGTCCTGGCCGGGGCCGCGCTCGGTGTGGCCGGGGTGCTCGCCCAGGGCATCACGCGCAACCCGATCGCCGAGCCCGGCATCCTCGGGCTCAACACCGGCGCCGCCCTCGCCGTCGTGCTCGGGATCGCGCTGCTCGGTGTCGACACCCTCAGCGGCTACGTCTGGTTCGGCTTCGCCGGGGCGGCGGTGGCGGCCGTCGTCGTCGCCGGAGTGGCCGGCATCGGCCGCCGCGGCAGCGTCTCCCCCGCGACGCTCGCCCTGGCGGGCGCCGCGCTCGCCGCGGGCCTGCAGTCGATCACCACCCTGTTCCTGCTCACCGACCCCCAGGCCTTCGACGACTACCGGTTCTGGCAGGTCGGCTCGGTCGCCGGCCGGGACCTCGGGATCGCAGCGCAGGCGGCCCCGTTCGTCGTCGCCGGGCTCGCACTGGCCCTGACCTGCGGTCCGCGGCTGAACGCGCTCGCGCTCGGCGACGACGTCGCCCGGTCCTTCGGCCGCCCGGTCGGGACCGACCGCGCCGTGTGCGGGGTGGCCCTGGTCGTGCTGGCCGGGGCCGCGACCGCCGCCGCGGGGCCGATCGCGTTCCTCGGGCTCGCCGTGCCGCACCTGGTGCGGCGCCTCGCCGGGACCGACCACCGGGTGGTGCTGCCGCTGGCGGCGCTCGCCGGACCCGTCCTGCTGCTGGCCGCGGACGTGCTCGGCCGGGTCGTCGCCCCGCCGGGCGAGGTCCAGGCCGGGGTGGTGACGGCCGTCGTCGGCGCCCCGCTGTTCGTCGCGCTGGTCCGGCGGCGGAGGTTCCTGCGATGAGCACCGGGACCGTCACCGGCGGGGATCCCACCGCGGTGTTGCGCCGGATCCGGGCCCGGGCCCGGCGCCGTCGTACGACGGCCGGGCTCGCCGTCGCCGTCGCCGTGCTCGCCGCGTTCGTCACCTCCCTCTCGGTGGGTGCACAGGGCCTCGGGCCCGGCGACGTGCTGGCCGCGCTGACCGGGCTCGGCACGCCGCGCACCGAGCTGGTGGTGCTGCGGCTGCGGATGCCGCGGGCGTTGACCGCGCTCCTGGTCGGCGCGGCCCTCGGCCTGGCCGGGGCCCTGTTCCAGCGGGTGCTGCGCAACACCCTGGCCAGCCCGGACGTGATCGGTGTGGGTGCCGGCGCCGCCGTCGGTGCGGTGACCGCCTCGATCGTGCTCGGTCTGTCCGCCACCGGGACCTCGGCCGGTGCGGTGCTGGGCGCCGTCGCGGCGGCGCTGCTCGTCGCCGTCCTGGCCCGCCGCGACGGCCTCGGCGGTACCCGCTTCGTGCTGGTCGGGGTCGGGATCGGGTCGGCCGCGATGGCCGTCGTCTCCTACCTGATGATCACCGCGTCGCTGACCACGGCGCAGCAGACGCTGGTCTGGCTGACCGGCAGCGTCACCGAGACCGGCTGGTCGACGGCGGTCCCGCTGGCGACGGCCTGCGCGGTGCTCGTGCCCGCGGCGCTGCTGCTGGCCCGCGCGCTGCCCCGCCTGGAGCTCGGTGACGACACCGCGACCGCGCTCGGGCTGCCCGTCGGCCGGGCCCGGGGCGCGCTGCTGGCGGTGGCCGTCCTGCTCGTCGCCGCCGCGGTCGCCGCGGCCGGGCCGGTGTCGTTCGTCGCGCTCGTCAGCGGGCCGCTCGCCGCCCGGCTCGCCGGCCCCGGGCGGGCGTCGCTGCCGCACGCCGCTGGTGTCGGGGCCGCGCTGGTGCTGTTCGCCGACGTCGTCGCCCGCACGCTGATCGCCGAGGTCGCCCTGCCCGCGGGTGTCGTCACCGGTGCGATCGGCGCCCCCTACCTGCTGTGGCTGCTCGCCCGCTCCCGGACCGGAGGAACCCCGTGACCACCCCCGCCACCGTGCCCGCCGGGCCCGCGCTGGACGCCGACGGCCTGGTCCTGCGCTACGACGAGCGCGTCGTCGTCGACGGCCTGACCGTGCACGTCCCGCCCGGCCGGATCACCGTGATCGTCGGCCCGAACGCCTGCGGCAAGTCCACCCTGCTGCGCGGGCTGGGCCGGATCGTCGCCCCGGCCGCCGGGACCGTGCGCCTCGACGGCACCGACGTCCGGTCGCTGTCCGGTCGCGAGCTGGCCCGCAGGCTCGGGCTGCTCCCGCAGTCCCCGACCGCCCCGGACGGCATCACCGTCGCCGACCTGGTGGAACGCGGCCGGTCCCCGCACCAGGGCTGGTTCGGCGGCCGCGGCGACGCCGACGACGCCGCCGTCGCCGAGGCGATGCGCGCGACCGGGGTGCTGGAGCTGGCCGACCGCCCGGTCGACGAGCTGTCCGGCGGTCAGCGCCAGCGTGTGTGGATCGCGATGGTGCTGGCCCAGGACACCGGGGCCCTGCTGCTCGACGAGCCGACCACGTTCCTGGACCTGCCGCACGCGGTGGAGGTGCTGGACCTGCTCGTCGACCGGAACCGGGAGCGGGGCAGCACGGTCGTCGTCGTCCTGCACGACCTGAACCTGGCCTGCCGCTACGCCGACCACCTGATCGCGATGGCCGACGGCGCGATCGTCGCGCAGGGCCCGCCCGCGACGACGATGACCGCCGACCTGGTGCGCCGGGTCTTCGGGATGGAGTCGCGGGTGGTGCCCGACCCGGTCGCGGGCACCCCGATGATCGTGCCCGCCGGACGGCACCACCCGGTTCCCGCGCCGGCCGCCCCGGCCCCCGAACCGGACGCGGTGCGGACCGAGGACGAGCTGCGCGAGGTCGTCGCCGCGCCGCACCCGATGGTCGCGGGCAAGTCCACCGACCGGGTCGACGAGGTCGCCGCCCGGTTCGTCGCCGCCTCCCCGCTGGTGTTCCTGGGCACCACCGCGCCGGACGGCACGGTCACGGTGACCCCGCGCGGCGACGCCCCCGGCTCGGTCCGGGTGCTCGACGGCGGCCGGCGCCTCGCGGTCCCGGAGCGGCCGGGCAACCGGCGCGTCGACAGCATGCGCAACCTGCTCGCGCACGACGGCATCGGACTCACCTTCTGCGTGCCGCGCGCCACGCACGTGCTGCGGGTGCACGGCCGCGCCCGGGTGACCCGCGACCCCGCGGTGCTGGCGCTGTGGGGCCCGGCCGACGCCGAGGGCCAGGGCCCGGCCGGGCACCGGCCGCCGCCGCTCGCGCTGCTGGTCGACGTGCACGACGCCTACGTGCACTGCGGCCGGGCGCTCGCCGCCGCCGGGCTGTGGGACCCCGACAGCTGGGACGGCGACGACGTCCCGGGGGTGAAGGAGCTGGCCGACGCCGCCCGGGCCGACCGCGCGAGCCGCGCCGAGGACCCCGACACCGTCGGACCGGCCGCACGGGTGTGAGCGGGGCTCAGGCCGTCGCGAAGGCCCCGAGCACGTGGTCCGGCCGGATCCCGTCGAAGTGGGACCGCCAGATCCCGTGGTAGAGGATCTCCTCCTCGCTGCGCAGCGGCCAGGAGTCGGACGGGTGCTCGGGCACCTCGTCGGTCAGCCCGGCGGCCGCCGCGGCGGCGGCCTTGCCGGCGGCCAGCTCGGCCAGCACGGTGCCGGCGCCGGAGCCGTCGCCGAACTGCTCCTTGCCGCGCCACAGCAGGTCCTCGGGCAGCCAGCCCTCGAACGCCTCGCGCAGGATCGCCTTCTCCGGCCGGCCGCCGGGGCGCTGCTTCCACTCCGGCGGCAGCGCCAGCGCGGCGCGGACCAGGCCGGAGTCGAGGAACGGCTCGCGGGCCTCCAGCCCGAAGTACATGGTGGTCCGGTCGCAGCGCTGCAGGTTCAGGTGGTGCAGCTGCTCCAGGGAGCGGACCAGCTCGGCCTGCAGGGTGTCCGGGTCGGCGTACTCGGGCCCGTGGACGTAGGAGTAGCCGGCGAACAGCTCGTCGGCGCCCTCCCCGGTCAGCACGACCTTGACCTTCTTCGCCGCCTCGCGGGCGAGGATCAGGTTGGGCACGGCGCTGCGGACCAGGGCCGGGTCGTAGTGCTCGATGACCTCGACGGCGTGGTCGAGGGCCTCGGCGATGTCCTCGGGCGTCACCAGGACCTCGTGGTGGTCCGAACCGATGTGCGCGGCGACCTTGCGGGCCGCGATCAGGTCGCCGGACTCCGCGGTCCCGACGGCGAAGGTGGGCAGCTGCTCGCCACGGGCCCGTGCCTCCTGCGCGGCGATGGCTGCGACCAGCGCCGAGTCGAGGCCACCGGACAGGAACACCCCGACGCCGACGTCGGACATCATCCGGCGGCGCACCGCGGACACCACGGCCTCGCGCACCCGGGACAGGTCGGCGTCGTCCCAGCCGGGGCGGATCGCGCGGCGGGCCGGGCGGACCTCGACCGGCACGGCGTCGGCGAACCGCACCAGCCCCGACGACGGGCTCCACAGGCAGCCGGGCGGGAACGAGCGCACGTACGGACGGTCCTCGGGGTCGAACGCACGGAGCTCGCTGGCGAACAGCACCGTCTCCGACGGGTCCGGCGCGGTGTACGGGACGGCCCCGGCCGCACCGCCGCCGTCACGGAACTCTGCCGGCGGCACCCAGTACAGCGGCTTGACCCCGAATGGGTCCCGGGCGACGAGCCCGGGACCGTCGGTGCGCCCCATGGCGACGGCGAACATGCCGTTGAGCGAGGCGACCGCGGCCTGGCCGTCCCACATCACCGCGTGCAGCGCGGCCTCGGTGTCGGACTTGGTACGCACCGTGCCGTCCGGGAACGCCTTGGCGATGCGCTCGTGGTTGTAGATCTCGCCGTTGCCGACGATCCAGGCGGTACGCGCGGCGTCGGACATCGGCTGGTGCCCGCCGCTGACGTCCATGATCGACAGGCGCTGGTGGCCCAGCCAGGTGTTCCCGACGACCTGCACGCCGGTGTCGTCGGGTCCGCGGTGCGCCACCCTGGCGAGCATCCGCTCGTACTTCTCGGGGTCGGCGGGCTCACCGCCCGGCCATGCCGTGGGTCCACCGAACGCAGCCACGATCCCGCACATGGGCTCCATCGTCGCACGGTCGGCGAGCCCGCATCCGGCTTCCGTTCCCCCACCGTGTGAGTTCGGACTCTGAAAGGCGTTTCCGGAGCGATCCGAATTGCCCCGGCGGCCGAGGGTTCGTACGGTCGGAGACCGGCCAGGACGGCCGCCGTCCACCGCCGACACCAGGACTCAGGGTCCGGAGGCGGGGACCGACACCGGCCATCGAGCAGGTGCGCGGTGACGCCGCGCCAGGACCGACCGACAAGGGGCGGACTCAGGTGAGCACGGCAGAGCACGACGAGCGGCAGGGCCGGCACAAGGTCGTGATCGTCGGCGGAGGGTTCGGCGGTGTGCAGGCCGCCAAGGCGCTCAAGGGCGCCGATGTCGACGTGACCATCGTCGACCGCACGAACCACCACCTGTTCCAGCCGCTGCTCTACCAGGTGGCGACGGGCATCCTGTCCCCCGGCCTGATCGCCCCGGCGCTGCGCCGGGTGCTGAAGAAGCAGCGCAACGTGCGCACCCTGCTCGCCGAGGTCGGCGACATCGACCTCGAGGCCAAGGTCGTGCACGCGGCCGCGCCGGACGGACAGCGGATCACGCTGCCCTACGACACCCTCGTCGTCGCCGCGGGCGCCACGCACGCCTACTTCGGGCACCCGGAGTGGGCCGAGCACGCCCCCGGCCTGAAGTCGATCGAGGACGCCCGGCTGCTGCGCTCGCGCATCCTGGGTGCCTACGAGCTCGCCGAGGTCGCGACGACCGAGGAGGAGAAGCAGGCGTGGATGACCTTCGTGGTCGTCGGCGCCGGCCCCACCGGTGTCGAGCTGGCCGGTCAGCTGGCCGAGCTGGCGCAGTACGTGCTGCCCCGCGAGTACCGGTCGATCGACACCCGTTCCGCGCGGATCATCCTGCTCGACGCGGCGCCGGCGGTGCTCCCGCCGTTCGCGAAGAAGCTGCAGGACTACACCCGCAAGACCCTGGAGAAGAAGGGCATCGAGGTCCGCCTGAACACCATGGCGACCGACATGGACGCCGACTCCATCACGGTCAAGGGCCCGAACGGCGAGGAGCGCATCGTCGCCCGCACCAAGGTGTGGGCCGCCGGTGTGCAGGCGTCCCCGCTGGCCGAGCTGCTCGCGAAGGCCTCCGGCGGCGAGGTCGACCGGGCCGGGCGCCTGGCGGTCGACCCGGACTGCAGCCTGCCGGGCCGCAGCGACGTGTTCGCCATCGGCGACATGGTCTCCACCATCGACCGGCTGCCCGGTGTCGCGCAGGTCGCGATGCAGCAGGGCACCTACGTCGGCAAGCTGATCAAGGCGCGGGCCAAGGGCGACGACACCACCCCGGCCCCGTTCCGCTACTTCGACAAGGGCTCGATGGCCACGATCGGCGCGCGCGAGGCCGTCGCCGACGTGCGCGGCATCAAGCTCACCGGCTGGATCGGGTACTTCATCTGGTGCTACGTGCACGTGATGTTCCTGATCGGCTGGGGCAACCGCTTCGGCACGCTCTACAACTGGCTGCGGTCGCTGCGTTACGCCCGCTACCGCGGGCACCGGCTGATCAGCGTCACCGCCTCCTACGACAAGGCGGTCGACCCCGAGAAGCCGCTGGGCGCCGAGACCGACGAGCGCGCCGAGCTGGACCCGCGGGTCTCGCCCGGCTCGCCACCGGCGCCCGACGAGCGCCCGGCCGCCACGGCCTGAACGGGCCCACGTACCACGACCGACGCCCGGGGGCACGCGCCCCCGGGCGTCGTCGCGTGCGGGGGTGGGTCGCGACGTGGCACCGTGCTCGGGTGACCCCGGCGATGCAGGTCCTGATGCGTGACATCGCGCGGCTCTGGGACACCGCGGCCGGCGCGCTCTACGACGACGGGGACCCCGGCCCGGCGACGGCCGCGCTGGCCGCCGACGTGCGCTGGACCGAGCTGCCCACCGGCGCCGGGGGCCACGGCCGGGACGCGGTCGCCGCGCACCTGGCCGCCGTCGCCGGTGCCCGGCCGTCCGGGCTGACCCGGACCCGGTTGTCCCGCACCGTCGACGTCCGTCGGGTCGTCGACGAGGTCCGCGTCGGCTTCACCCACGACCGGGAGCTGCCGTGGCTGCTGCCCGGGCTCGCCCCCACCGGGCGCGCGGCGGAGGTGTTGGCGGTGCAGCTGGTGCGGGTCCGGCAGGGCCGGATCGACGAGGTCCGGACCCTCTGGGATCTCGCGGGACTGCGCTCCGTGCTCGACGGGTGAGCCCGCCGTCACCGCTTCCGCGGCATCATCGCGCTGACCTGCGGCAACAGCCCCACTCGTCGAATGTGCGACGGGCGGTCGCCCGGGTGCGGTGAACAGCGCCACGGAAGGCCGTGACCAGGCCCGACACGCCCTGAAGAGGGGGTTCCCGCAGGTCGTGGCGATGTCTCTGCCAGTCTGTACCGCGATCGGAGATAGCAGTCCACCCCGGTGAGCGGGGTGCGTGAACCGAGAGGAGTTGTCAGCGATGGCTCTGCCCACCCTGACCCCGGAGCAGCGCGCCGAGGCGCTCAAGAAGGCGGCTGCGGCCCGTACCGCCCGCAAGGAGCTCCGCGACAAGATCGCCAGCGGCGAGGAGACCATCCCCGCTGTGCTGGGGCGCGCGAAGACCGACCAGATCGTCGGCAAGACCAAGGTCGCCGATCTGCTGAAGAGCGTCCCGGGCTGGGGCCCGGCGAAGGTCTCCAAGGTGATGGAGGAGGCCGGCATCGACGTGTCGCGTCGTGCCGCCGGCCTCGGCGACCGTCAGCGCGCCGCGCTGATCGAGAAGGTCGGCTGACCTTCCCCCAGCGCCTCGCGACGGCCCGGCCCGCCCTGTGCGGACCGGGCCGTCGCGTGTTCCGGGCCGGGCGCCGGCGGGGCGTCCGTGCCGGTCTGGCAGCCTGCCCGGTGTGGAGCGGCCCGGTGTCGAGCGGCACGGTGTGGAGTCGCAGGGCACCGTGCGCACGGTCGAGGCCGAGCCGGGCGTGACCCTCTGGGTGCAGGACCTGCCCGCGCACCGGCCGACGCCGGCGGCCCCGGTGCTGCTGATGAACGGGGCGGGCTCGGCCGGGTACGGCTGGCCGGACGCATTGGTCGAGGCGCTGCGCGAGCGGCACCGGGTGGTCCGCTACGACCACCGTGACACCGGTCGTTCCACCCACGCGTTCGAGGACCGGCCCTACGCCGTCGCCGACCTGGCGACCGACGCGCTCGCGGTGCTCGACGGCTGTGGGATCGACCGGGCGCACCTGGTCGGGATCGGGCTGGGCGGGACGCTGGTCCAGCTGCTGGCGCTCGACGCGCCGCACCGCATGGTCAGTGCGGCGCTGCTGTGTTCCGCGGCGCTGCCGTGCTCCGCGGCGCTCGACACCGGCGACGCCGACCTGCCCGGCCCGACCCGCGACGTCCGGCGGATGTGGCAGGAGCTGGGCGACCCGCGCGACGAGGCCGGGGAGCTGGCCTGGCGGGTCGAGTACTGGCGGCGCGTCTCCGGCGGGGTGCTGCCGTTCGACGGCGTCGAGTTCGCCGCACGTGAGCGGCGGATCATGGACCACACCGGGCGGGTCGAGCCGTGCACCGCACATGCCCAGGCCGACCTCGACGGGCTGGACCGCGGCGGCGAGCTGGGCTCGGTCACGGTGCCGACTCTCGTCGTCGAGGCGCCGGAGGACCCGGTGCACCCGCCGCCGCACGCCGACCACCTGGCGGCGCGGATCGGGGCGGCGGCGCAGCTCGTCACCGTCGACGGGATGGGGCATGCGCTGCCGGACCTGCTGTGCGAGCCGATCGCGGCGGTGCTGCTGGAGCACGCCGCCGAGGCCGAGGAGGCGGAGGCCGACCCTGCGACACCGCAGGCGGAGGCCGTCCCGGCGGCACAGCAGGCGGAGCAGGCGCCGCCGGGGGCCGGTCAGCCGACCCAGCGGTAGCGGCGCTCCGGGCGGCCGGTGCCGCCGTAGCGCAGCCGTACGGTGACCTGCCCGGTCGACACGAAGTGCTCCAGGTACCGGCGGGCGCTGACCCGGGACAGCCGGGTGGCCTCGGCGCACTCGGTCGCCGACAGGTCCGCCTCCGCGTCGGTCCCCGAGTGGTCGCGCAGGGTGCCCGCGACGAGCTCGGCGGTCGGGGGGGTGAGGCCCTTCGGCATGCGTTCCGGGCCGCCGGGGGTGCGGGCGGGGGCGGCACCGGTGCCGCCGAAGATCCGGTCGATGTCGGACTGGTCGCGGACGCGGTCCAGGTCGCGCCGTATCCGCGTCGCGCGGTGCACCTGGGCGGCGAGCGCGGCGGAGTCGAACGGCTTGACCAGGTAGTGCAGCGCCCCGCCGTGCAGCGCAGCGGCGACCGTGTCGGAGTCGTCGGCGGCGGTGACGACCAGCACGAACGGGTCGTCGGCGGCCCCGGTGCGCAACCGCGTCAGCACCTCCAGACCGGACATGTCGGGGAGGTAGACGTCGAGCAGCACCAGCTCCGGGCGGAGCCGGGCGGCGGCGTCGAGGGCGGCGGCGCCGTTGTGCGCGACGCCGACCACGGTGCAGCCCTCGATCCGCTCCACGTAGCCGGAGTGGACCTTCGCGACCATGAAGTCGTCGTCGACGACCAGGACCCTCACACCCGCACCCCCGTCGGCGCCACCGGCAGCACCGCCTCGAAGACCGCACCGGCCCTGCCGGCCGGCGCCGGCCGCACCGCGATGGTGCCACCCCGGCGCAGGCACGCCTGCCGGGCCAGGGCCAGACCGAGCCCGCGGCCGCCGATCTCGGCGGCCTTGGTGGAGTAGCCGGCCCGGAACACCTCCTCGGCGAGCTCCGAGGCGATCCCGGGACCGGAGTCGCGGACCTCGATCCAGACCTCGTCGCCGTCGGTGTCGCCGCCGCCGGCGAGCCCGATCTCGATCCGGCGCGGGCCCTCGTGCCCGGCGGTCGCGTCGATCGCGTTGTCGATCAGGTTGCCGAGCACGGTCACGAGGTCGGCGGACAGGTCCGGGTCGTGGTCGGGATCGGTCGGGTCGAGCCGGGACTCCGGGTCCAGGGCCAGCTCGACGCCGCGCTCGGCGGCCTGGCTGTTCTTCGCGCCGAGCAGCGCGGCCGTCGCCGGGTCGCCGACGCTGGCGGTGACCTCGCGCCGCCAACCCTCCGAGGCGGCGACGATCCCGGCGACGAACCGGCGCACCTCGTCGTGCTCGCCGAGCTCGGTGAGCCCGGCGATGGTGTGCAGCCGGTTGGAGAACTCGTGGGCCTGCGCGCGCAGGGTGTCGGTGACGGTGTGCGAGGCGTCGAGACGGTGCTGCAGGGTGGTGAGCTCGGTGCGGTCCCGCAGGGTCACCACGGCGCCCACGATCCTACCGTCGCGTCCCTCGATCCGGACCGGGCGGCGGTTGAGGACCAGGGCCCGGGCGTCGAGCAGGACGAGCTGGTCCTCGCCGTCGGCGGCGCCGGTGAGGACCTCGCGGAGCCGGTCGTCCAGCCCCAGGTCGGCGACGGCGTCGCCCTCCCGGGCACCGGGCAGCTGCAGCAGCTCGCGGGCCACCGGGTTGAGCAGGGTGATCCGGTTCGCGGTGTCCAGCCCGACCACGCCCTCCTTGATCCCGAGCAGCATCGCCTCCCGGCGCTGGACCAGCTCGACGATCTCGTCCGGCTCCAGGCCGAGGGTCTGGCGGCGGACGCGGCGGGCGAGCAGCAGCGACCCGAGGACGCCGACGCCCAGGGCCAGTCCGAGCAGCGCGCCGGTCTCGGCGCGGGCCCCGGCGAGGGACTCCCAGAGCGACGGCGCGCGGATCCCCGCCGACACCAGCCCGGCGACGGCGCCCCGGTCGTCGATCACCGGCACCTGGGCGACGACGGTGCGCCCGTCGGAGTTGCCGACCCAGGCGCGGCCCCGCGGCGCGGTGCTGGCGCCGGGATCGAAACGCTGCCGGACCCGGGACGGGTCGGGTGAGGTGCGCACCACCAGCCCGGCGTCGACGATCTCGATCTCGTCGGCCCCGGACAGGTTCTCCGCGCTGCGGGCGAACGACGGCAGCAGGTCGTAGCGGCGGGTCTGCAACGCCTCGCGGACGGTCGGCACGGACGCGACGTCCTCGGCGACCGACAGCATCCGGCGCCCCTCGGTCCCGCGGAACGACTCCGACGACTGCACCGCGGCCAGCGCCGCGACCGCGCCGAGCAGCACGACCACGACCACCAGCTGCCAGACGAGGAACTGGCGGGCCAGTGGCCCTCCCGTTCCCCCGGCGCTCCGTCGCATGCGCCCAGCGTAGGGCGCGTGCCCGCGGCGGCGACCGCGCGACCGGTGGGACCGCGATCCGTGGGACCGAGCCCGCGGACGACGACGCGGCGCGCGGCTCACCCTCGGTGGACCGGCCCGGCCGCGGGCGCGCAGACTCCGACGGCGGCGGCAGGCAGCGGCACGACAGCGGCACGACAGCGGCGCTGCAACGGCACGGCAGCGACACGGCGACGGGGGGGCGGGCATGGTGGGGACGGTGGCGCGCCTCGGAGGGCCGCCGCCCGCCCGCCGCGCCCGCCGGGGCCAGGTCACCGCGCTGGTCGCGGTGCTCGTGCTGGCCCTCGCCGCGGTCGTCGTCCCGATCGTGCTGACCGGCGGGCCCCGGCCGCTGTCCGACCTGCGCATCCTCGTGCCCAACCCGCCGGGCGGCGGCTACGACGTCACCGCCCGCAGTGCGGCGAAGGTGTTGTCCGACAACGGGATCACCGGTCCGGTCGAGGTGTTCAACCTGTCCGGTGCCGGCGGGATCGCCGGGCTCGGCCGGATCGAGGGCGAGGCCGGCAACGGCAGGCTGCTGATGAGCATGGGGCTCGGGGTGGTCGGGGCGACCGCCTCGCGCGACACCCCGCTCTCGCTCGCCGACACCACGCCGATCGCACGGCTGACCGAGGAGTCGGAGATCGTCGTCGTGCCCGCGGACTCGCCCTACCGGGACGTCCGCGCCCTGCTCGACGCCTGGCACGCCGCTCCCGGCGGGCTCACCGTCGGCGGCGGCTCGACCGTCGGCGGGCCGGACCACCTCGCGACGATGCTGCTGGCCGAGGGCGCCGGCATCGCGCCGGCCCGGGTCCACTACGCGTCCTACGAGGGCGGCGGTCCGCTGCTCGCGGCGGTGCTGCGCGGCGAGGCGGCCTTCGCGGTGTCCGGGGTGGGCGAGTTCGCCGACCAGATCGGGACCGGTGACCTGCGGGGGCTCGCGGTGACCGCGGGCGAACGCGTGCCCGGCCTCGACGTGCCGACACTGCGCGAGTCCGGGGTGGACGTCGAGTTCAGCAACTGGCGCGGGCTGGTCGCGCCGCCCGGGCTGTCCGACGCCGACCGCGCCGCGCTGGCCGACGCCGTCGCCGCGATGCGTGCCACCCCGCAGTGGCGGCAGGTGCTGGCCGCGAACGGATGGCACGACGCCTGGCTCCCGGGCGCGGACTTCGCCCGGTTCACCACCGCCGAGAACGAACGGGTGGAGCACGTCCTGGGCGAGCTGGGCCTGCGGTCGCGCTGACCACTCGGGCCCGCGGGCGGCGCCGTGTCCGTGATGACCGTAACGACCACAAGGACCGTTGTGGCCGTTACGGAGACACCGTTCGGGTGACCCCGCACACTTCAGCGCGTTCGCTTCGCAACGGTGAGATCGGACGCACATGCCCCAGTCGATGGCCCCTCCGCAGTCGCAGGAACCGCCCTCGCAACACCGGCCCACGCCGGACGACCCCGCGCCGCCCGTGCCGCGGCCCCGGGTCGGACCTCTCGTCGGCACGGTCCTGGCCGTCCTGGCCGCCCTGCTGCTCGTCCCGCCCGCGGTCGGTGCGATCGGCGGCGGTGGCGACGGCACCCAGCTCCGCGGACTGCGGATGCTCGTCCCCAACGCCCCCGGCGGCGGCTACGACGTCACCGCCCGCAGCGCGGCCAAGGCCATGGAGGACGCCGGGCTGACCGGGTCGGTCGAGGTCTTCAACCTGCCCGGTGCGGGCGGCACGGTCGGGCTCGGCCGGACCGTCAACGAGGCCGGCGACGACCGGCTCGTGATGAGCATGGGCCTGGGTGTGGTCGGCAGCGTGCACTCCAACGACTCGCCGGCCACGCTGGAGCAGACCACGCCGATCGCGCGGCTGACCGAGGAGACCGAGATCGTCGTCGTCCCCGGTGACTCGCCCTTCCGGAACGTGGGCGACCTGCTGGCCGCCTGGCGGGCGGCGCCCGGGAAGACCCCGGTGGGCGGCGGTTCCTCCCCCGGCGGCCCGGACCACCTGGCCCCGATGCTGATGGCCGAGGGAGCCGGGGTGGACCCGCGCGCGGTCAACTACATCTCCTACGACGGCGGCGGCGAGCTGCTCGCCGCGGTCCTCGGCGGCAAGGTCGCGTTCGGGGTGTCCGGGCTCGGCGAGTTCGCCGACCAGATCGCCTCGGGCGACCTGCGGGTGCTCGCGGTGACCGCGGGCGAACGCGTGCCCGGCCTCGATGCGCCGACACTGCGCGAGTCCGGCATCGACGTCGAGTTCACCAACTGGCGCGGCGTCGTGGCGCCGCCGGGGCTGGACCCCGAGGGCGTCGCGGAGCTGGAGCGCGCCTACGCCGAGCTGCACACGACGCCGGAGTGGCGCGAGGTGCTGGCACGCAACGGCTGGCAGGACGCCTACCTGCCGGGGCCGGAGTTCGGCCGGTTCCTGGCCGACGAGGACGCCCGCGTCGAGCGGGTGCTGACCGGGTTGGGGCTGACGTGACGACCATCGGGGACACCGGGACCGCCCGCTCCTGGTGGAAGGAGCACTCCGAGCTGGGTGTGTCGGTCCTGCTGGCCCTCACCGGCCTGCTGGTGCTCGGCGACACCCTCGCCGAGGGCGGCGGCGGCACCGCGTCCGACCCGCTCGGGCCGCGCACCGTCGCGTTCGTGCTCGGCGCGGCGCTGCTGGTGCTGGCCGCGCTGCTGACCGTCGACGTCCTGCGCGGCGGCCGCGGCGAGGCCGAGGGCGGCGAGGACGTCGACCTCGAGGTGCCGATGGACCTGCGCACGGTCGGGATGCTGGCCGGGGTGATCGTCGCGACGGCGGCGCTGATCCCGCTCGCCGGGTGGCCGATCGCCGGGACCGTCCTGTTCGCGGGTGCCACCTACGCGCTCGGCTCGCGCGCGGTGCTTCGCGACCTCGGCATCGCCGCCGGGGTCTCACTGCTGACCTGGGTGCTGTTCGACGCCGTGCTCGGCGTCGACCTGCCCGGCGGCCCGCTGATGGGGGTTCTGGGATGACCGAGGTGCAGTGCTGATGGGCACGTTCGACCTGCTCATGAACGGGTTCGCGCACGCGCTGACCCCGCAGAACCTGTTGTTCGCCGCGTTCGGGGTGCTGCTCGGCACCGCGATCGGCGTGCTGCCGGGCATCGGCCCGGCGATGGCGGTGGCGCTGCTGCTGCCGGTGACCTACGCCTTCGACCCGACCGGTGCGTTCATCATGTTCGCCGGCATCTACTTCGGGGCCATGTTCGGCGGGTCGACGACGTCGATCCTGCTCAACACCCCCGGCGAGTCCGCGTCGGTGATGGCGGCCATCGAGGGCAACCCGATGGCGAAGTCCGGGCGCGGCGCCCAGGCGCTCGCCACCGCCGCGATCGGGCACTTCATCGGCGGCATCGTCGGCGTGACCGGGCTGGTCCTGGTCGCCCCGCTGATCGCCTCGGTGGCCGTCGACATCGGCGCCCCGGACTACTTCGCGATCATGGTGCTGGCCTTCGTCGCCGTGAGCGGTGTGCTGGGCGCCTCGCGGGTCCGCGGGTTCGCCGCGCTCGCGCTGGGCCTCACGATCGGCCTGGTCGGGCTCGACCCGATCTCCGGGCAGCCGCGGCTCACCTTCGGGGTGCCGCAGCTGGCCGACGGCATCGACGTCATCATCGTCGCGGTCGGGTTGTTCGCGATCGGCGAGGCGCTGTGGGTGGCCGCCCACCTGCGACGACGCCCGCAGGAGGTCATCCCGGTCGGCCGTCCGTGGCTGGGCCGCGAGGACCTGCGGCGCACCTGGAAGCCGTGGCTGCGGGGACCGTTCATCGGGTTCGGCTTCGGCTCGATCCCGGCCGGCGGCGCCGAGATGTCGACGTTCATGGCGTACGTGACGGAGCGGAAGCTGTCGAAGCACCCGGAGCAGTTCGGGAAGGGTGCCATCGAGGGCGTCGCCGGGCCGGAGTCGGCGGCCAGCGCGTCGTCGGCGGGGACGCTGGCGACGATGCTGACCCTCGGCCTGCCGACGACGGCGATCGCCGCCGTCATGCTCGCCGCGTTCCAGCAGTTCGGCATCCAGCCCGGCCCGCTGCTGTTCCAGAAGGAGCCGGACCTGGTCTGGACACTCATCGCGAGCCTGTTCATCGGCCTGGTCATGCTGCTGGTGCTGAACCTGCCGCTCGCCCCGGCCTGGGCGAAGCTGCTGCGGATCCCGCGGCCGTACCTGTACGCGGGGATCCTGTTCTTCGCCTGCGTCGGCGCCTACGCCGTGTCCGGCCAGCCGGTCGACCTGCTGGTGCTGCTCGCGATCGGCGGAATCGGGTTCCTGATGCGCCGGTTCGGGCTGCCGGTGCTGCCGGCGATCATCGGGGTCATCCTCGGCCCGGATGCGGAGCTGCAGCTGCGCCGCGCCCTGCAGATCGCCGACGGCGACGTCACGACGCTGGTCTCCACCCCGCTGGCGGTGGTGGTGTACTCGCTGATCGCGATCTTGTTGGTCGCCCCGGTCGTGCTCCGGGCGGTCCGCGCCCAGCGCGGCGACCGGGAGTCCGAGACGGTCTGACCCGGCCGGCGACCCCGACGACGTCCCGCGGCCGCACCGGCCGCGGGGCGTCGTCGGCACGACAGCGCTGCCCACGGTGCGCGCGGTGATCCGTTCGCCGCGCACGTCCGGACGCACGCGCGCGACGGATCACCGCGCGCGCAGCGGATCACGTCATGGCTGGCGACGACCGTGTCGTAGCGCAATCCTGGGCCGGTGGCGATCACCAAGACCCCGCGACGGGTCCGCGACCGGGTGGGCTCCTGGTTCCTGCAGGACGCGCACCGGCCCGAACGGCACGGGCCGCACACCCGGCCCGAGCCGGAGCACCCGCGCCATCCCTGGTGGAAGGTCATGTGCCTGACCGGCGTCGACTACTTCTCGACGCTGGGTTACCAGCCGGGGATCGCGGCGCTCGCCGCCGGCGTGCTCTCCCCCGTCGCCACCCTGGTCCTGGTCGCGGTGACGCTGCTCGGCGCGCTGCCGGTCTACCGCCGCGTCGCCCGGGAGAGCCCGCACGGCGAGGGCTCCATCGCGATGCTGGAGCGGCTGCTGCCCGGGTGGCGCGGCAAGGTGTTCGTCCTGGTCCTGCTCGGGTTCGCGGCCACCGACTTCCTCATCACGATGACGCTGTCCGCGGCCGACGCCACCGCGCACCTGGTGCAGAACCCGCTGGCCCCCGCCGCGCTGCAGGGGCAGAACGTGCTGATCACGCTGCTGCTGCTCGCGCTGCTCGGCGGGGTGTTCCTCGCCGGGTTCTCCGAGGCCATCCGCATCGCGGTCGCGCTGGTCGCGGTCTACCTGGTGCTCAACGCCGTCGTCGTGGTCGACGGGCTGGTCCGGATCGTCACGGCGCCGCACGTCGTCGCGGACTGGTCGGCGCTGCTCGTGTCCCGCTACCCGGACCCGCTGCTGATGGTGGGGATCGCGCTGATCGTGTTCCCCAAGCTCGCGCTGGGCCTGTCCGGGTTCGAGACCGGGGTGTCGGTGATGCCGCTGGTCCGGGGCCGCGACGGTGACACCGAGGACCGCCCGGAGGGCCGGATCGCGGGCACCCGGCGGCTGCTCACCGTCGCCGCGCTGATCATGAGCACCTTCCTGGTGACTTCCAGCGTCGTGACCGTGCTGCTGATCCCCGAGGCGGACTTCGCCCCCGGCGGGCAGGCGAACGGCCGGGCGCTGGCGTTCCTCGCCCACCGCGACCTGGGGAACGTCGTCGGCACCGTCTACGACCTGTCCACGATCGCGATCCTGTGGTTCGCCGGGGCCTCGGCCATGGCGGGCCTGCTCAACCTGGTGCCCCGATTCCTGCCCCGCTACGGCATGGCGCCGTCCTGGGCCAGGGCCGCGCGGCCGCTGGTCCTGGTGGTGCTGGTCGTCGCGTTCGGGGTGACCGTGCTGTTCGACGCCGACGTCGACGCCCAGGGCGGGGCCTACGCCACGGGCGTGCTGGTGCTGATGACCTCCGCGGCGGTCGCCGTCGCCTTGTCGGTGCGGCGCACCGGGAGCCGCCCGGCAGTCGTCGCGTTCGTGCTGATCGCGCTCGTGTTCGTCTACACGACGGTGGCGAACGTCGTCGAACGGCCGGAAGGGGTGAAGATCGCCGCCTGCTTCATCGCGGGGATCCTGGTGGTGTCGCTGCTGTCGCGCACCCTGCGCGCGTTCGAGCTGCGCGTCACCGACGTCACCCTCGACGACACCGCCCGCGGGTTCCTCGACGAGTGCTCCGGCTCCGGCCGGCCGCTGCGCCTGGTCGCGCACGAGCCCCGCCCCGGCGAGCGGGACAGCGTCGCCCGCGACGAGGAGTACCGGGAGAAGCTCGCCGAGGAGACCGAGGACCACCACATCCCCGACCCCGACCGGGTGGTGCTGGTCGAGGTCACCGTCACCGACCCGTCGGAGTTCGAGTCGGGCATCACCGTGCGCGGCGAGCGGCGCGGCCCCTACCGGGTGCTGACGACGTCGGCGCCCTCGGTCCCGAACGCGATCGCCGCGCTGCTGCTGCACCTGCGCGACGTCACCGGCACCGCCCCGCACGCCTACTTCGACTGGACCGAGGGCAACCCGGTGCGCCACTTCGGCCGGTACCTGTTCACCGGCGTCGGCGAGGTCGCGCCGATCACCCGGGAGATCCTGCGGAAGGCCGAGCCCGACGTGGCCCGGCGCCCCGTGGTGCACGTCGGTTAGGACGGCTCGTGGTGGCCGGCGTGGGTCTCGCAGACGACGTTCCCTGCGGATCTCGACGAAGGCCCCGCGGTGATCTCCCCGGCATCCGGTTGACACCCACCGGCTCTGCGGGTTCGGTGGGACCGTGACCGGCTTCCTGCTGACCCGACGCCGTCACGTCGACAACCTCGTCGTCGTGAGCCAGGCCTGTCGCTGATCGCGTCACCGCAGGTCCGTTTCCTCCCTCTTTCCTCTCTTTCCGGCGCCGTCGTGCGCCCGTCTGCCGTGCCCGGCACACCCCCGAGGAGTCTCCCGTGTCCGATGCTCTCGACACCACGCCCAACACCCGGATCCAGGAGCCGCTGAAGTTCGCGTACTGGGTCCCGAACGTCTCCGGTGGGCTGGTCACCAGCACCATCGAACAGCGCACCGACTGGGGCTTCGAGTACAACAAGAAGCTGGCGCAGACCGCCGAGAACAACGGCTTCGAGTACGCGCTGTCCCAGATCCGCTACATGGCCAGCTACGGCGCCGACCACCAGCACGAGGCCACCGCGTTCTCCCTCGCGCTGGGGCTGGCCACCGAGCGGCTCACGGTGATCGCCGCCGTCCACCCCGGTCTGTGGGAGCCCTCGGTGCTGGCCAAGTGGGTCGCCACCGCCGACCACCTGACGAACGGCCGGCTCGCGGTCAACGTCGTCTCCGGCTGGCTGAAGGCCGAGTTCACCGCGATGGGCCAGCCGTGGCTCGAGCACGACGAGCGCTACCGCCGCAGCAACGAGTTCATCCGGGTGCTGCGCGAGATCTGGACCTCCGACGGCGGCGCCGAGTTCGCCGGCGACTTCTACCGGATCCGCGACTTCGACCTCAAGCCGCGCCCGCTCGACGTCCCGGGCCGTCCGCACCCGGAGATCTTCCAGGGCGGCAACTCCACCGCGGCCCGCTACAACGGCGGCACCGTGTCGGACTGGTACTTCTCCAACGGCAAGGACTACGACGGCTTCTCCGAGCAGGTCGAGGAGGTCCTCGGCCACGCGAAGACCGCCGAGCGCCTGCAGCCGGTCCGGTTCGGCCTCAACGGCTTCATGATCGCCCGCGACGACGAGAAGGAGGCCAGGGACACCCTCCGCGAGATCATCGAGAAGGCCAACCGGCCGGCCGTCGAGGGTTTCCGCGACGCCGTCCAGCAGGCCGGCAACTCCACCGGCGACAAGCGCGGCATGTGGGCCGACTCCTCCTTCGAGGACCTCGTCCAGTACAACGACGGTTTCCGGACCCAGCTCATCGGCACCCCGGAGCAGATCGCCGACCGCGCGATCGAGTACAAGCGGCGCGGCGCGAACCTGCTGCTGCTCGGCTTCCTGCACTTCCAGGAGGAGGTCGAGTATTTCGGCGCGAAGGTGCTCCCGATCATCCGGGAGAAGGAGGCCGAGCTCGCCGCCCGCGAGCCGCAGCTGACCGCCGTCTGACCGGCGGCGTCCGACCGACAACCTGCCCGCACGGGCCCGGCGACCGACGTCGCCGGGCCCGTGCGCGTCTCCGGGGACCGTCCTGACCGGACATCCCGCGCCGCGTCCCATTTCCGGGAACGTCTCGTTGACTTCCGCGGCGATCTACCCGAACACTGGGACCGTGCTGTTCACCGAGCTCACCCGTCGACGCCACGTCGACCTCTCGCGTGTGACCTCCTCGCTCTGTCGCTGACCGGCATCCCCGTCGCACCTCTCCACGTGTGACGGCCGGCGGGCGTCCGTCCCGCCGGTGATCGCCCGGCACCGTTCCCGCAGCCGGGTCCCCTCCCCCCGCGCACCGTCGTGGCGCGCCCGCACCCGGGTGCCCGTGGCGTGCCGTCGAGGTGCCCGGCTCCCTGCACCACGAGGAGTCACCCATGACCACCACCGAGATCCGTCCCGAGACCGTGACCGAGTCCTGGGACCCCGTACCCACCGACGCCGCGGGCTGGATCGCCCGCGCCCGCGAGGTCCGCGCCGTTCTGGCCCGCGACGCCGCCGCCCGCGAGCGCGCCGGCGCCACCCCGCACGCCGAGGTCGCCCTGCTCAAGGCCTCCGGCCTGGTCACCCTGCTCGGCCCGGTCGAGCACGGGGGCGGGGGCCAGGACTGGACCGTCGCCTACCGGGTGATCCGCGAGGTCGCGGCCGGCGACGGCTCGATCGGGCAGCTGCTCGGCTACCACCTGCTGTGGTTCTGGGCCGCGCGCCTGGTCGGCACGCCCGAGCAGATCGCGGCGGTCGAGGAGCAGGCGACCCGCGAACGCTGGTTCTTCGGCGGCGCGGTCAACCCCCGCGACGACGACCTGACCATCCGCGACGAGGGCGACGAGCTCGTCTACGACGGGCGCAAGAGCTTCTCCACCGGCAGCCGGGTCTCCGACGTGACCGTGCTGGAGGGCGTCATCGAGAACACCGACACCCACGTGTTCGCCATCGTGCCGAGCGCCCAGGAGGGCATCGTCTACGGCGACGACTGGGACAACATCGGCCTGCGCCTGTCGGAGTCGGGAAGCGTCACGGTCTCGGGCGTGCGGGTGCCGTGGGCGTCGGCCGCCGGGTTCACCGACAAGGTGTTCGCCCCGCGCGTCTACAACACCTTCAACGTGCCGGTGATCCAGCTGGTGTTCGTCGCGTTCTACCTGGGGATCGCGCGCGGAGCCCTGGAGGCGGGCGCGGAGTACACCCGCACCCGGACCCGGCCGTGGCTCTACGGCGGCCACGAGCGGGCCGTCGACGAGCCCTACCAGCTCGACCTCTACGGCGACTACACGGCCAAGCTCTGGGCGGTGGAGGCGCTGGCCGACGCCGTCGCGGCCGAGCAGCAGCGGCTGCACGACGACGCCGACGCCGTGACCGCCGAGCAGCGCGGCGAGCACGAGGTGCGCGTCGCCGCGGTGAAGGCGCGGGCCACCGAGGTCGCGCTGGAGATCACCGGGGGGATCTTCGAGGGACTCGGCGCGCGGGCGACCCGGACCGAGCTCGGCTTCGACCGCTTCTGGCGCGACGTGCGCACCCACACGCTGCACGACCCGGTCGCCTACAAGCGGCGCGAGGTCGGGGCGTGGGTGCTGCGCGACGAGCTGCCCGAGCCGACCTGGTACACCTGATCCCGGAATCCCCCGGACACGACACCGCCCGCCCCGGTCGCACTGGGGCGGGCGGTGTCGTCGCGCGGCGGTGCCGCGGAGTCATCGGTTTCGGAGCGGCGGCGGGGTCGTGGAGCCGGCGGGGTCGTGGAGCCGGCGGGGTTGTGGAGCCGCCGGGGCCGTCGGCGGGGCGCTCAGCCGACGGTCGTGCGGTCGCCCTCGCCCGCGGGGGTGCGGTCGGTGCGGACCCGCGGGAGGAACCGGCCGGTCCGGGCCCGGTACTCGGCGTACTCGGGGCCCAGAGCACTGCCCAGGCCGGGCTCGTAGACCGCGCGGGCCTGGATCTGCACCGCGACCAGGATCAGCACCCCGGCGAGCACACCGAGCAGGGTCGGGGCCATGAACAGCATCCCGGCGCACCCGACGATCAGGCCGGTCAGCGCGGGGTTGCGGACACGACGGTAGATCCCGCCGGTGGCGAGCACCGGGCGTCGTGCGGCGTCCGGGTCCCCGGCCGCGGCCGCACCGGCCTCGGCGGCCGAGCGGCGCCACACCGTGCCGAGCTGCAGCATCGCGACCGCGACGACGGCGAACCCGAGCAGCAGCAGCCCCGCCCCGACGACGGCGACCGCCGGCCGGGCCAGCACCGAGATCGGCTGCAGCACGTCGAGGGCCACCAGCAGCGGCGCCCCGAAGCCGAGGACCGCGGCCAGCACGAACAGCGTGCGGGCCCACCAGGCCGGGCTGCCCGGGTTCCGGGCGACGTCGAGCCTGCGCTCCCCGCGGGCACGGTGCGCGCGACCGCGGAACCAGAGCCCGACGCCCACGGCGAGCGCCCCCAGCACCAGTGCGGCCCATCCGAGCCCGTGGTGCCCGGCGACGTCGAACACGCGGGCCCAGGCGTTCTCGCCCCACACCTGCGGGACGGCCTCGTACAGCAGCCAGGCGCCGAAGACGAAGAACATCACCGCGGCGCCGATCGAGATGGCCCGCTCCGGGAGCCGCTTGCCGAGCTGGCGCCCGACGACGATGGCCAGCGCGTCCGCGGCGACCATGCCGGCCGTGGACCCGGCCCAGATGCCGATCGACCCGGCGAGGGTGCCGTGCTGGGCGGCCAGGGTGATCGTCGCGAGCATCGTCTTGTCACCGAGCTCGGCGAGGAAGAACGCGACCGACGCGGCGACGACGGCGGATCCGCCGGCCCGCCTGGCCTTGGCCTCCTCGTCCTCGGAGAGGCTGTCACCGCGCAGCGTCCAGGCGCCGAACGCCAGGAAGGCGACCGCGGCGACCAGCGCGATCCAGCCGGTCGGGATCGACGCACCGAGGCCGTAGCCGACGGCGACCGACACGAGGTGGGTCACCGAGGTGGCGATCGTGATCCCGATGAGGACCGGGATCGCGTTGAAGCGCGTCGCGAACGTGAGGGCCATGAGCTGCGACTTGTCGCCCAGCTCGGCCACGAAGATGACGCCGAAGCTGACCGCGAACGCGATCAGGAATCCATCCATGTCCATCCCTCGATCTCGACCGGACCGAGGATGGGTGCCCTCGATCCGGTGTATCCGGATCGAAGGTCTCGCTCGCCTGGTGGTGGTCAGGCCGCTGCGCCCGGGTCGGCCGTCGCAGGACGAGGCGGACCAGTATGTCGAGCGCAGCGTTGGGAGCTACTCCCCTTCGCGTACGAGGAGACGGTACCTCATCGATCCAGAGCGGCTCGACACCTGATGCGCATCCGATGGTGTGACCGCCCTCTCAGCGCCGACCCCCTGCGATGGCTTAGCGTCGCGAACGAGTCGTGTCACCGGTGACCGAGGAGGACCCGTCATGCCCGAGGCCGTCGTCTGTGCCGCCGTCCGCACACCGATCGGGAAGCGGAAGGGTTCGCTGGCCGAGGTCCACCCGGTCGACCTGTCCGCCGCCGTGCTGACCGCCCTGGTCGAGCGGACCGGGATCGACCCCGCCGTCGTCGACGACGTCGTGTGGGGCTGCGTGAACCAGGTCGGCGACCAGGCCGCGCAGATCGGCCGCTACGCCCTGCTCGCCGCGGGCTGGCCGGAGTCGGTGCCCGGGGTGACGGTGAACCGGGCGTGCGGGTCGAGCCAGTCCTCGTTCGACTTCGCGGCCGGGATGGTGCTGGCCGGGCAGTACGACGTCGTCGTCGCCGGTGGGGTGGAGTCGATGACCCGGGTGCCGCTGGGCGCGGGCCGCGACCTGGGGCGTCCCTACGGACCGCTGGTGCGCGAGCGCTACCGCGCCGACCTGGAGTCCGGGGAGTTCCCGAACGGCGACTTCAACCAGGGTGTCGGCGCCGAGCGGATCGCCCGGGACTGGACGCTGTCGCGGACCCGGCTCGACACCTACGCCGCCCGGTCCCACGAGCTCGCCGCCGCCGCGATCGACGCCGGCGCGTTCGACGACCAGCTCGTCGAGGTACCCGGGGCGCCGGGGTTCACCGCCGACGAGGGCCTGCGCCGCGGGACGACCACCGACACCCTGGCCGCGCTGAAGCCGTCGTTCTCCGCGGACGGGGTGATCCACGCCGGGAACAGCTCGCAGATCTCCGACGGCGCGTCGGCGGTGCTGGTCACCACCCCGGAGAAGGCCCGCGAGCTCGGCCTGACCCCGATCGTCCGCTACCACTCCGGGGCCGTGTCCGGCGCCGACCCGCTGCGGATGCTGACCGGCCCCATCCCGGCGACGCAGAAGGTGCTGAAGCGCTCCGGGCTGTCGATCGGTGACATCGGCGCGTGCGAGGTCAACGAGGCGTTCGCGCCGGTCCCGCTGGCCTGGCAGGCCGAACTGGGCGCCGACGACGCCGTGCTCAACCCGCTCGGCGGGGCGATCGCCGTCGGGCACCCGCTGGGCGCCTCGGGCACCGTGCTGCTCACCCGCCTGGTGCACCACATGCGCGACCGCGGGATCCGCTACGGGCTGCAGACCATGTGCGAGGGCGGCGGAACCGCCAACGCGACGATCGTGGAGCTGGTCGCCTAGACCGTCCAGGTTCCGCCCCGTGCTGTGGGTGGGGGTCCTCGGCGGGGCCGCGCTCGCCGCGCCGGGGCCGGGTCGTCACCGTGGGACGGCGCCCTCTCCTGACCAGGGCGTCCCGACCGACCGGCGCGGCCGCGACGGGCACTCTCACCCGATGCCCGAGCGATTCCCAGCGCGGTCACAGGGTCGTCTCAGGGTCGCGGCGCACAGTTGCACCATGACCGAGAACGGGCCGGGAACGGGCGAGCCGTCCGACGGACGGACCTCCACCGCAGGCGGCGCCACCGACCCCGTCCGGCCCGCACCGCGTCACGAGGGGGCGGCCCCCGCCCACCCGACCGGCGACGACGACACCCGCGCACAGGAGGCGACCACCGTGACCGACACCGACCACCGGCAGCAGGGCGGCAGCCAGGGGCCCCAGACTCCGCCGCCGTGGGCGACGACGAGCAACCCCACGATCCCGGCGTACGGCGCGGGGAGCCCGCCCACCTCGGTCTACCCGCCTTTCCCCCAGCAGGGGCCGGCACCGAAGCCGCCGCGCCGGTTCGGCGCGGGCCTGGCCGCCGTCGCGCTGACGGCCGCCCTGGTCGGCGGCGCGGCCGGGGTCGGCGGTGCCTACCTCGTGCTCGACGGCCCCTCCTCGCAGGCCACGCTGACCAGCGCCCCCGCACCCGGCACCCCGGCCACCCCCGCCGACGGCTCGATCGCCGGCGCCGCGGCCGCGATCACCCCGAGCACGGTGGACATCCAGGTGCGCACCGCGCAGGGTCTCGCCGAGGGCTCCGGGGTCATCCTGACCTCCGACGGCCAGATCCTCACCAACAACCACGTGGTGGCGAACGCCGCCGGCGGCGGCCGGATCACCGTGTCCACCTCCGACGGCAGGCAGTACACCGCGACCGTCGTCGGCACCTCCCCCAGCTACGACCTCGCCGTCATCAAGCTGCAGGGCGCCCGGGACCTCAAGCCCGCCACCCTCGGGGAGTCCTCGAGCGTGCAGGTCGGCGAGCAGGTCGTCGCGAACGGCTCCCCGCAGGGCCTGTCCGGCACCGTCACCGCGGGCATCGTCTCCGCGCTGAACCGGACCGTCACCGCGGGCGGCGACGGCCAGCCCCTGGTCGTCTACAACGGCCTGCAGACCGACGCCCCGATCAACGAGGGCAACTCCGGCGGCCCGCTGGTCAACCTGGCCGGGCAGGTCGTCGGCATCAACTCCGCGATCGCCACCGCCGGCCAGAGCTCCGGATCGATCGGACTGGGCTTCGCGATCCCGGTCGACACGGCCAAGCGGGTCGCCCAGGAACTGATGGACTCCGGCGTCGCGACCAAGCCGCAGCTCGGTGTGCAGGGCGCGGTGTCGGCCTCCCGCGGCGCCCCGAGCGAGACCGCGGGCGCACAGATCGCGGCGGTGGAGCCGAACTCGCCCGCGGCGACCGCGGGGATCAAGGCGGGCGACGTGGTCACCAAGGTCAACGAGTACCCGGTGTCGAGCTTCGCGGACCTGATCGCCCGGGTCGGCAACTTCGCCCCCGGCCAGCAGGTCACGCTGACCGTCGGCAGCGGCTCCGGTGCCCGCGAGGTGCCGGTGACCCTGGGCAGCGTGAAGGACACCGCCGCCGCGACCGCCCAGAACGGGGCGCGGACCGTGCCGCAGGACGGCTCCTCCGGCGAGCTGCCGTTCGGCATCAACCCCTTCGGCGACGGCAACTGATGCGATCTCCCCGGGGCGACGCCACGCCCCGGGCACCCACTCCGGCCGGGCGCGACACCCCCCTCCCGTCGCGCCCGGCCGGTTCCGTGTGCGCCGGTGGGCCGTCCGGTCTCAGCCGACCCGGTGGCGGGCCCGCAGCCGGGACCGCACCCGTCCGGCCAGCGCCGTGACCCCGGCGACGACGGCCACCAGCCCGACCGCGAGCAGCGCCGCCACCACCGGGGAGTCGGTGAGGTTGCCGGTCAGCACCCCGAGCACGCCGTAGAGCAGCGTCCACAGCACCGCACCGGCCGCGACGGCGGGCACCAGCTTCGCCCAGGTCATCCCCGACACCGCGGCCGCGATCAGGGTCGGCACCCGCCCCGCCGGGGCGACCCGTCCGACCAGCACGACCAGCCAGCCGCGCTCGGCGAACGCGCCGCGCATGCGTTCGATCCGGGCCGCGGTGCGCGCACCACCGAGCCGCCCGCCCGCGACCGCGGCGCGGACCGGGTCACCGGCCAGCCGGGCGACGGCGAAGGTGACGAGGTCACCCAGCAGGGCCGCGGCGAAGGCCAGCAGCAGCACCACCGGCAGCGACAGCGCGGAACTCGTCATCGCCGTCGCGGCGGCGGCACCGACGATCGCGCCGGTCGGCACCACCGGCAGCACCGACCCGAGCAGCACTCCCCCGGCGACGACGAGGTAGGCGATCCGCCCGGCGTCCGGGCTGAGCTCGGCCTCGAGCCAGTCCTGCGCGGGTGCGGCCAGCAGCTGCAGCGCGCTCACGCCGGCGTCCCGACGGCGGCACCGGGCGGGAGCACCAGAGTGCGGGTGGGCAGCCCGGCCGCGGCGACGGCGTCGGCGAAGTCGTGCGGCGGGCGCACGAGCAGCTCCCGCATCCGGGACCCGGTCCGCCCCGGGACCGAGCACAGCCCGGCGACGGCGAGGGTCCCCCAGTGCACCGGCACCGCGACGGCCGGTGCGAGCCGCCGGACGGCCTCGGCGGCGCCGGCCGGGTCGAGGTGCCCCGGCCCCAGGTTCGGGCCCCAGCCCCACACCGGCAGCGCGGCGAGGTCGATCGGACCCTGGGCGGCGACGTCGTCGAGCCCGGGGAACAGCCCGGTGTCCCCCGCGACGTAGACGCGCAGCCCGTCGCCCTCCAGCAGGTGGCCCATCGCGTCGGTCTGCGGTCCGTGGGTGAACCGCGGCCCCCACCGGTGCCCGGAGTGGTCGGCCGGGGTGCCGGTGACGCGCAGCCCGTCGACGACGCGGGTCTGCCCGACGGCGAGCTCGGAGACCCGGGCGACGCCGCGGCGGCGGAGCCAGTCGCCCGCCCCCGTGGGCACCACGACCTCCACCGACCGGGGCAGCCGGCGCAGCGAGGCCAGGTGCAGGTGGTCGGCGTGCAGGTGGGAGATCAGGACCAGGTCGACCCCCGCGGGTCCCGCCGGGTCGACGGCCGGCGCGGTACGGCGCAACGGGCCGACCGAGTTCCCCAGCACCGGGTCGGTGAGGACGGTGCGGCCACCGATCCGCAGTCGCAGGGTGCTGTGGCCGAGGAAGGTCGTCTCCGGCAGGTCCACACCGGCGAGTATCCCCTCAGGCGTTGCCGAGGACCCGGTCGACCGCGATCTGCAGCACCACCCGCCGGGGGTTCGGCCGGGGCTGCTTGTACTCGGCGGCGTAGCGGCGCTCGGCGTCGGCGACCACGTCGGGCTCGTCCCGCACGACGGCACGGCCCTCCAGGGTGGACCAGGTGCGCCCGTCGACGACGGTGACGCTGACCCGGGCCCCGTCCGGTCCGGCCGCGGCGACGTTGCGCGCCTTCTGCGACCCGCCGCTGCAGATCACCCGGGCGGTGCGCTCGGCCACGTCGACGGTCACCCCCACCGGCGCCGCGTGCGGGGTGCCGTCGCGGCGCAGGGTCACCAGGACGCACGGCCGGCGCTGGGACCAGAGCTCGACGAACGCGTCGGAGACGCCGTCGTCGAGCGACCGGCGACGGCGACGGGGCGGGACGGGGGTGGTGGTCACGTCGCCATCCTGGACGTCGCACCGCCCCGGGCGCGCCCGGCGCGCCGAGGAGCCGGTCACTCCGGGCGACACCACTCGCCCCGGTGATCCCCGTACGGGCGACTTGTCTGGCCCCGCCGACCGGGTGTCGCTTCACTCTCCGCCATCGGACAGGGCGTCCCGTTCGCCCCACCGGTCACGAGGATCACGTTCGTCACAGGGAGTGGATCATGACCGCACGTTCGCTCGTCCGCCGCACCGGCGCCGTCGCCGCCACCGTCACCCTCGCCGCGCTCGCCGGGCTCCCGCTGGCCGGGGCGGCGTCGGCCGCGGAACCGGCCGCCACCCCGGTGACGAGCGCCGTCACGGCCCCGGCCCAGGAGGACACCGAGGAGCCGCCGGCCGAGGACCCCACCGACGACGCGACGCCGGCCGACGACGACCCGGACGCCACCGACCCGGACGAGACCGACCCCGAGGAGACGGCGCCCGAGGAGACGACCACGGCTCCGCAGACGACCACTCCCGCGGCCGGTGCTCCCGCCGCCGGGCGGGGCAGCGACCTGGACTGCGTCGACCTCTCCCGCGCCCAGGCCCAGGCGGTGCTCGCCGCCGACCCCTCGGACCCGAACAACCTGGATCGCGACGGCGACGGCCGGGCCTGCGAGGGCCCGGACCTCGTCGCGGCCGCCGGCACCGGGCAGGTGCGCGCGGTCCCCGGCGGCGGTGTCGAGGCCGGTGACGGCTCCGGCGGCGCCGGGGTCGACCCGACGGTGTTCCTGCTGGTCGGGACCGGTGCGGTCCTCGCCGCCGGGGCGGGTGTCGTCGTGTGGAGCGGGCGCCGCACCGGCCGCGCGTCGCTCCCCCTGACCACCCGCCACTCGTGACCCGCACCCCCGCGCACACCGGTCCGCCGGGCACGAGGCCGGTCGGACGCGGGCGCTGCGGCCCCGCGTGCGGGGCCGGTCCGCGGGAGCTGCCCGGGCCGCACGGCCGCCGCGGGCCGCGCGGGGTGCGACGGGTGTGGTGGGGGGTGCTCGTCGTGCTGGCGCTGGCCGTGCCGCTCGGGGCGCCGCCGGTGGCGATCGGCGGAACGGTTCCGCCGCTGCCCACGAGCACGCTCCGCCCGGCGGCGGCCCCGCTGCCGCCGTCGGACCCGGTGCGGGTGCGGGCGACCTCGATCGGGCTCGACAGCGGGCTCGTCCCGCTCGGCCTGACCGGGCGGGGGACGCTGGAGGTGCCACCCGACGGTGCCGCCACCGGCTGGTACACCGGCGCCCCCGCGCCGGGCTCCCGGGGGCCTGCGGTGCTCGCGGCACACGTCGACTGGGACCACGAGCCGGGCCCGTTCTTCCGGCTGCACGCCCTCGCCCCCGGTGACCTGGTGTCGGTCGACCGCGCCGACGGCACCACCGCGACCTTCGAGGTCCAGGCCGTCCGTCGCTATGCCAAGGACCGCTTCCCCACCGCGGCCGTCTACGGCGATCTGCCCGGCGCGGGCCTGCGGATGATCACCTGCGGTGGGACGTTCGACCGGGGCGTGCGCAGCTACACCGACAACGTGGTGGTGCTCGCCTCGCTGGTCGACCCGGGCCGCGGCCCGGTGTAGACGCCGGTCGGCCGGAACCGCAGGCCGGGCTCGGCGTACTCCTCCAGGGCGTGCGCCACCCAGCCGACGGTCCGGGCGCAGGCGAACAGCAGCTCGCCGGCGTCGGGGCGCAGGTCGTGGGCGTGCATCAGCGCGGCGAGCGCGAGGTCGACGTTCGGGGCGGGGCCGTCCCCACCCCGGTCCATCCCCGCGACGACGGCGTCGACGCAGGCCACGACGCGGTCCGCGGCCGGGTCCGCGCGGAGCCGGTCGAGCAGCACCGTCGCGCGCGGGTCGGCGCCCCGGTACACCGAGTGCCCGAAGCCCGGAACCCGCTCGCCGGCCCGCAACCGCTGGGCGAGCGCGCCGGACGGGTCGTCCCGGGCCTCGGCGAGGAAGCGGTGGGCGAGCCCGCTGACCAGTCCGTGTCGGGGCCCGTCCAGGGCGCCGAGCCCGGCTGAGACGACGGCGTGCACGTCGGCCAGGGTGCTCGCGGCGACCCGGGCGGCGACCGTCGACGACGCCAGGCCGTGGTCGGCGAGCAGGACCAACGCGGCGCGGACGTGCCCGGCCGTCGCCGGCGCGGGTGCCCGGCCCGGGTCACGCAGGAGCGCCGGCAGCAACCGCTCCGCCAGGTCGGCCGGTCCGGACCCCGGGTCCCCGGCGAGTGCGGTCACGACCGTCCCCAGCAGCGCCGACGCCGTCGCCACCACCGCGCCCGGCCGGGCGGTGGCACGCAGCGGGTCGGCGGCGGCCACCGCGGCGACGGCGAGCCGGAACCGGTCGGTCGCCCGTGCCCCGGCGGGGGCGGCGGCGAGCACGGCGCGCGCCGGGGCGAGCAGGTCCGGGGCGGCGTCGAACGACACCCGGCCCGGGACCTCCCACAGCAGCGCGGCGACCTGCTCGAGGTCCGCCGACCCCGCGAGCGCCGGCGCCGCCACCCCGCGGAACCACGGCCCCCCGTCGGCGACGAGTGTGATCCGCGTCCTGATGCGCTCGACCGTCCCGGACGGTTCCCCCGCCTCCCGGCCGCGCGCGGCGAGGGCCTCCACCTCGTCCTGGGCGAACCGGCTGCCCCGCCGCTGCGCGCCGCGCACGCTGGTCAGCAGCCCGCGGCTGGCGTAGGCGTAGACGGTCTCCCGCTTCACGCCGAGGCGTTCCGCGGTCTCGGCGACGGTCAGGTACTCCACGAGATGGACCGTATCAACATTGATCCGATCAATATTGACAACGATTCCCGACGGGCGGACGGTCCGGTCATGACCAGCACCGACAGCACCGGCACCGCCGCCCCGCAGGTCCCACCGGGCCTGCGCGGCGTCGCCGTCACCACTACCCGGATCGGGGACGTCCGCGGGGACGAGGGCTTCTACCACTACGGCCCGTACTCCGCGGTCGACCTCGCGCGCACCCGCACCTTCGACGACGTGTGGTTCCTGTTCGTCCACGGCCGCCTCCCGGGCACCGCCGAGCTCGCGAAGTTCACCGCTACCACCGCGCAGCGCCGGGCCCTGCCCGACGCCGTCGCCGCGCAGCTGCCCGCGATCGCCGAGGCCTGCGGACCCGACCTGCTCGCCGGGCTGCGCACCGCCCTGTCGCTGCTCGGCCCGCAGCACGGGATGCGGCCGCTCTGGGACGACCCGACGGCGGGCCCCCGCGACGCCGCGACCGTCTGTGCCGCGACACCGACCGTCCTCGCCGCGCTGCACCGGCTGCGTCACGGTCTCGACCCGGTCGCCCCGCGCACCGACCTGTCGTCGGCCGCGAACTGGCTGTGGATGCTGGCCGGCGCCGAGCCCGCGCCGGCGCACGTCCGCGCGCTCGACGCCTACCTCGTGGCGACGGTGGACCACGGCTTCAACGCCTCCACCTTCACCGCCAGGGTGGTCGCCTCCACCGGCGCCGACGTCGCGTCCTGCGTGGTCGCCGCGCTCGGCGCGTTCGCCGGGCCGCTGCACGGGGGCGCCCCCGACCGCGCGCTGGAGAGCCTCGACGCGATCGACCGTGACGCCGGCGGCTCGCCGGAGCGCTGGGTGGCCGACCGGCTCGCCGCGGGGATGCGGATCATGGGGTTCGGCCACGCCGTCTACCGCGGGCCGGACCCGCGCTCGGCGCTGCTGCGCGAGGTGGCCGCGGAGCTGGGCGGACCGCTGCCCGCGCGGGCCGCCGACGTCGAACGGCGGGTCGCCGCCACCCTCGCCGAGCTGCGTCCGGACCACCCGCTGTTCGCGAACGTGGAGTTCCACGCGGGCGTGGTGATGGAGGGCTGCGGGATCCCCCGCAGCATGTTCACGCCGACGTTCGCGGTCAGCCGGGTCGTCGGCTGGTGTGCACACGTGCTGGAGCAGGCCGCGCAGCGCCGGCTGATCCGCCCCTCCGCGGTCTACGACGGCCCGCCGCCGCCCGAGCCGGTCCCCCCGCGCGCGGAGTGACCCGGCTTGCCGGACGGGTGACCGGCGTGCTCATCTGATGGGTGACTCCCGCTTCGGCGGGGGTCCGCCGTCAGCACGATCCGTCACCCCACCACGGAGGTCGAGTGTTCCGGGCACGCCGTCCGCACCAGCAGCCCGAGAGCACCCACCCCGGGGGAACCGCACCGGCGCCGCCGCGCCCCGGCGTCGCGATCGCCGTCCTGGCCTCCTGCGGACTGCTCGTCTCACTGGTCCAGACCATGGTCGTGCCGCTGCTGCCGCGGTTCCCGGAGCTGCTCGACGTCAGCGGGTCGACGGCGTCGTGGCTGATCACCGCCAACCTCGTCGCCGGCGCGGTGTCGGCGCCGGTGCTGGTGCTGGGGCGGCTCGGCGACATGTTCGGCAAGCGCCGGATGCTGCTCGTGGCGCTCGGCCTGGTCGGGGCGGGGTCGCTGCTCGGCGCGCTGGCGCCCGGGATCGAGCTGCTGCTCGTCGCCCGAGTGCTGCAGGGCGCCGCGTTCGGCGTGATCGCGCTCGGGATGAGCCTGATGCGCGACGTCCTGCCCGCCGACCGGGTCGGGTCCGGGGTCGGGCTGATGTCGTCCTCGCTCGGCTTCGGCGGGGCCATCGGGCTGCCGATCACCGGCGTCGTCGCCCAGTTCGCGAGCTGGCGCTGGCTGTTCGCCGGGGCCGCGGTGCTCGGCGTGCTGCAGATCCTGCTGGTCCGGCGGCTGGTGGCCGAGTCACGGCTGCGCACCGGCGGCCGGTTCGACGTGCCGGGGGCGTTCGGTGTCGGCGGGGCACTGGTGTGCCTGCTGCTGGCGATCTCCAAGGGCGACGACTGGGGCTGGACGTCGGCGACCGTGCTCGGCCTGTTCGCCGGCACCGTGGTGCTGGTCGCCGCGACCGCCTGGTACGAGCTGCGCGTCCCCGCGCCGCTGGTGGACCTGCGGGTCTCGGCACGGCCCGCCGTGCTGCTGACCAACCTCGCCTCGGTGCTGGTGGGCTTCGCGATGTTCGCGGGCTTCGTGCTCGCCACCCAGATCCTGCAGGCCCCGGTCTCGACCGGCTACGGGTTCGGGCTCTCGCTCGTCGTCGCCGGGCTGGTGCTGCTGCCGATGGGCGGGTCGATGGTGGTGTTCTCCTCGGCCTCGGCCCGGCTGTCGCGGCTGCGGGGCCCGCGCACCACCCTCGTGGTCGGCACGCTGCTCCTCGGGGCGGGCAACTTCGCCTTCGCCGCGATGCCCTCGACGGTGCCGCTCCTGATGGCCGCCTCGACCGTGGCCGCGGTCGGCGCCGCGCTCGCCTACTCGGCGATCCCACTGACGATCATGCGGGCGGTGCCGGAGTCGGAGACCGCCGCGGCGAACAGCCTCAACACCCTGGCCCGGCAGCTCGGCACGAGCTCGTGCACCGCGGTCGTCGCCGCGGTGACGGCGACCTACGTGCTCGGCGACGGCGGACCGCCCTCGGCCACGGCGTACACGATCTCCTTCGTCGCGGCGGGCGCCGCCGGGCTGCTCGCCACGGTCCTGGTGCTGCTCACGCCCGCGCCGAAGGCGGAGACCGTCGCGGCCCCGGCCCCGGCGACCGCCCACGGCTGAACACCGGAGTTCCCCGGAACGGTGTCCGGGAATTCGGGATCGCATTCCGCAGTCGCATTCCCACCGTGCGCCGCCGGGCGGCCGCCGCGGCTCCCGCGTACGACCGTCCACATCGGAGGACGAGCCCCGTCCTCCCCCGTTCGGACGATGGCGCGCACCCCGGAGCGCGGGTGACGATCACCGCGCGGACTGTGACGCCGACGACCATGCCCCCGTCGGCGTGTGCACGTGCCGGGACCGACCGGCCACGCCCGGTGATCGTTCCACTGTGGACCAGCCCGCCCGTCAACCTGCGGGTCTGCGGAGCTCTTTCCGAGAACCGGCGAGTAGACCGACCGGTAACATTCTCGCCGGTAACAGTCGGAGTTGACCGACCATCCGTGAGAGCGCACACTCGGCGGCTGGATCACATTCCGATCGTGACTGTTCATCGATAGCGTTGCAGGCACCGCAACCGATCCGATCGACCAGGCCGCACCGCGTCCCGCCTGGCGATTCCGCCGGTCGTCGCCGCTGCTGGAGGTCGTCACATGAAACCGTTCGTGGTCAACAACCACGACCGACTGGTCTTTCCCGCCAATTTTCTCGGTGAACTCGATTTTTCCGTCATCGACGATCTGGAACAGTTCACGGCCATCGTCGGTCGCGATTTCGAGGCAAAGGCGCCCACCGGCACCGACATCCTGAGGCTTATTCAGGGCCGCCTGGCGGGCTACCTCGCTGCGGTCCCGACCTGGAGAAACACCGCACTTCATGATCACCCTGAATAAGCCTCCCTGGAGCGGGTCACCAACGGTGCCTACGAGAGTCGCTTCGCGCTGCTGCGCGACATGAGCCAGAACCTGTTCTGGGTCAACCGGTACACGCTCACCATGTTCGAGAAGCGCCCGACCCGCTGGCGTGACCTCCCCCGCCACCGCGCCGACGTCTTCCTCCCGCTGCTCACCCCCTGGCGCGACGGCGACAAGAAGATCCGGGCCGTCGCCGACGCCTTCGCCGCGCTCCCCACCACCTGGGACGAGGAGACCGAGCGCCGCATCTTCGACCTCCTCTTCGACGTCTACGGCAACCGCCGTCACCACGCGACCGAGCTGCCCGCGGTCAAGCCGACCGTCGAACAGTTCCTCACCACGCCCGGCGCGCAGACCTTCGTCGTGCCCCACCACGACCCGGACTACCCAGTCTTCTCCTTCACCGAGATCCTCGACGCGCACGCCGAGCGCCCCGAGCTCGAGGCCCTGACCCGGTGGGCGATGGTGCTGCACAACCAGTACCCCTGGGACCGTGCCTCCACCGAGCTGCGCACCGCCGAGGAGATCGGCGACGACGAGTACGTCATCGCCTTCCACCCGCGCAACCGCGACGTCGAGCAGTTCCTGGACCGCGCCACTGGCGCCCGTCCGGCGCGGCGCGGCCGGCTCTCCACCCAGTCCGACCCGGTCGAGCCCGTCGCCCCGCTGCCCCCGATCCGGGTGCGCGAGGCGTTCGCGGTGCAGCCGAAGGTGGAGGCCCTCGCCGTCGTCCGGGGTGAGCACGTCTGCTCCAACGACGACGTCGTCCGCAACTCCGCGTTCTCCTGGTCACCGATGAGCGCCGACGAGATCGCCGCCAAGACCGGCATCGACCAGCGCCGCTACACCGAGCTCGACATCGAGGACCTGGCCTGGGCCGCAGCGGTCCGCGCGCTGGAGCACTCCGGCCGCGACCGCTCCGAGATCGGCGCCGTGCTCGTCGCCACCTGCACCAGCGAGCGGCTCATCCCGTCGCTGTCGACGTGGCTGTCCGGTCGCCTGGGCCTGCTGCAGACGCACTGCTCGGCCGACATCATCGCCGCCTGCGCCGGGCTGCCCTACGGCCTGTCCGAGGCCGTGCGCCAGCTGCAGGAGGTGAACCGGCCGGTCCTGCTGGTCTGCGTCGAAAAGTTCTCCGACAAGATCGGCAACGTCCGCACCTCGCGGATGATCTTCGGCGACGGCGCGGCCGCGATGGTCATCGCCCCGGCCGCCGAGGGCGAGCGCGGCGACGTCGACCTGCTGCAGACCTACGCGTCGGGCCCGGACACCCAGGTGAACTCGATCATCTGGCCGAACCCGGAGTTCGACAACGACATCACCGTCTACGGCCCCGAGGTCAAGGCGCTGGTCGCCCGCTACCTGGCGCAGATGATCGACGAGCTCACCGAGCAGGCCGGACCCGACGGCGAGGGCACGATGCTCGACGCGGTCGACCTGATCGTCCCGCACCAGGCGAACAAGACGATGATCCTGCAGCTCGCGGGCAAGGCGGGGCTCTCGGCCGACCAGCTGTACTTCAACATCGAGTCGATGGGCAACGTGTCCGCGGCATCCATCCCGATCGCGCTGTTCGACTCCGTGGCCGACGGCGTGGTGGCCGGCCGGACCCGGGTCTTCGCGCCCGGCTTCGGGGCCGGCGCGGTGGGCGGCTACGCGGTGCTGGAGATCGACCCGGCCGTGATGGCGCCGGAGGTCCACCTGGACCCGACGGCCGCCGCGGTGGCCGAGCCGGCCGTCGCCCCGACCTCCGACGACGTCCGCATCGCCTTCGGCGAGTAGCACGACCGGGTGACACGGGCCACAGTGGGCGGGAAGATCCCTGTCCGAGAGGTGAGCCCGCCCGCATTCCGGCACAGCCCGGGCGACCGTCCGTACCGACCCGCCGACCGCACGACGACGATGTCGGTGCGGCACCCCGCCGCCACCTCGTCGTCGCACTCGTAGGAGCAGTGAACCCCAGCCATGTTCTCGCGCATCGCCATCGTCAATCGCGGCGAGCCCGCCATGCGGCTCATCAATGCCGTCCGTGAGTGGAACGCCCAGAACGGGCCCGACCGCCGCCTGCGCACGATCGCGCTGCACACCGCCGTCGACCGCCGCGCGATGTACGTCCGCGAGGCCGACGAGGCCGTCCTGATCGGTCCGGACGACCCGGACCACATGGGCGCGAGCCCCTACCTCGACCACGCCGAGCTGGAGCGCGCGCTGCGTGTCACCCGCGCCGACGCGGTCTGGCCCGGATGGGGCTTCGTGTCGGAGAAGGCCGAGTTCGCGGAGCTGTGCGAGCGGCTGGGGATCACCTTCGTCGGGCCGTCGGCGGAGGTCATGCGCCGGCTCGGGGACAAGATCGCGTCCAAGCAGCTGGCCGAGTCGGTCGGGGTGCCGATGGCGCCGTGGTCGGGCGGCCCGGTGGCCGACGTCGAGGCGGCCCGCAAGACCGCCGAGACCGTCGGCTACCCGCTGATGGTGAAGGCCACCGCGGGCGGCGGGGGGCGCGGCATCCGCTACGTGGCGGGCCCCGAGCAGCTCGACGAGGCCTTCGAGCGGGCCGCGTCGGAGGCGTCGAGGACCGCGGGCGACGCGACCGTGTTCCTGGAGCGCGCGGTGTCCGGCGGCCGGCACGTCGAGGTGCAGGTCGTCGCCGACGCCACCGGCGACGTCTGGACCCTCGGGGTGCGCGACTGCTCGGTGCAGCGGCGCAACCAGAAGGTGATCGAGGAGTCGGCCTCCACCGCGCTCGACCCCACGCAGGAGGAGCTGCTGCGCAGCTCGGCCGCCGAGCTGGCCCGCGCCGCGGGCTACGTCAACGCCGGCACCGTCGAGTTCCTCTACCAGCCCGAGGAGAAGCTGCTCTCCTTCCTCGAGGTCAACACCCGGCTGCAGGTCGAGCACCCGGTCACCGAGGCCTGCACCGGTGTCGACATCGTCAAGCTGCAGCTGCACGTCGCCGCGGGCGGCACGCTCGCCGAGGTCGCGCGTGAGGTCCCGGCGGCGCAGGGCTGGGCGATCGAGGCCCGGCTGACCGCCGAGGACCCGGAGCGCGAGTTCGCCCCCGCCCCGGGCCGGATCGAGCACCTGGCGCTGCCGTCGGGTCCCGGCATCCGGGTCGACACGGGCGTGGCCGCGGGTGACGTCATCCCGCCGCAGTTCGACTCCATGATCGCCAAGGTGATCGCCTGGGGCCGCGACCGCGACGAGGCCCGCGCGCGGCTGTCCCGGGCACTGCGCCAGACCGCCGCGGTGATCGACGGCGGCTCCACGAACAAGGCGTTCCTGCTGGACCTGCTCGACCGCGACGAGTTCCGCTCGGGCGAGCTGCAGACCACCTGGCTCGACGGCATGATGGCCGAGGGCTACGCACCGCCCCGCCGGCTCGACGTCGCGCTGCTCGCCACCGCCGTGCTGAGCCACGACGGCCACGTCGCCCGCCAGCAGGAGCGGCTGTTCCGCTCCGCGGAGGCCGGCCGGCCCGAGGTGGGCTACGAGACCTGGCACCAGACCGACGTCACCGTCGCCGGGCAGTCCTACAAGCTCAAGGTCGCCCGGACCCGCGCCGGGCGCTACACCGTCGAGCTGGACGGGACCTCGGTCGACGTCGACGTCGAGCGCAACGGCGCCTACGAGCGCCGGCTCACCGTCGGCGACCACTCCTGGACCGTGCTTTCGGTCGCGCAGGAGGCGGACTACCTCGTGGAGGTCGACGGCGCCGTACACCGCATCTCCGGCGGCGAGGCCGGCATCGTCCGCGCCCCCGCCCCGGCGATGGTCGTCGCGCTGCCGGTCACCGTGGGCCAGACCGTGGCCGAGGGGGACACCCTCGCGATCGTCGAGTCGATGAAGCTGGAGACCTCGCTGCGGGCGCCGTTCGACGGCACCGTCGCCGAGATCCTCGTCCCGGCCAACACCCAGGTCGACGGCGGCACGAAGCTGGTGCGGCTGGAGCCGTCGGCCGACGCGGACGCCGCAACCCCCAGCGGGGAGCGCGCCGACCTGTCCGCGTTCGCCGCGACCGGCGCCGACACCGACCCCGCCGCGACCGCGGCCGCGGCCGACGCGCTGTCCGCGCTGCGCTTCCAGGTGCTGGGCTTCGACGTCGACGAGCGCCAGGCCCGCCCGCAGCTGCGCCGCCTCGCCGGCGCCCGCGAACGGCTGGCGGCCGACGACCCGGCCGTGCTGGCCGGGGAGACCGCCGTCCTGCAGATCTTCGCCGACCTGTGCCAGCTCTCGCGCAACCGGTCCGAGACCGACGACGAGACCGGCGAGACCGAGCGCAACCCGCAGGAGTACCTCTACGCCTACCTGCGCTCCCGCGACGCCGAGGACGAGGGCCTGCCCGAGTCCTTCCAGGCCAAGCTGCGCCGCGCCCTGGCCCACTACGGCGTCGCCGAGATCGACGGCGGCGCGGGCCGCGGCGACGATCTCGGCCCGGCGCTGTACCGGATGTTCCTGGCCCACCGCCGCGCGCCGCAGCAGGTGCCGGTGGTGCTGGACCTGCTGAACTGGCGGCTGCGCCACCCGGAGTCGGTCGCGCACCTGTCCCCCGCGGCGCGCGAGGACTACCTGCGCACGCTCGACGAGGTCGTCGTCGCCACCCAGCTGCGGCACCCGGTCGTCGGCGACACCGCCCGGCTGGTGCGCTACCGCGCGTTCGACGCGCCGGTCGTCGCGGCCGAGCGGGACCGGGCGCTGGCCGAGGTCCGGGAGAGCCTCGACGTGCTGGCCGAGAACCCCGACGCCGAGGACCGGGCGCGCCGGATCGACGCGCTCGTCAGGTCCTCGGAGCCGATCCTCGGCGTGTTCGGCGAGCGGCACGACGCCGTCCTGCTGGAGGTCATGACCCGGCGCTACTACCGGGTGCGGGTGCTGCGCGACCTGGAGCTCGTCGAGCACGCGGGCAAGCCGCTGCTGACCGCCCGCTACCAGCACCTGGGCCGGGACCGCACGCTCTTCGCCTCGGTGATCGACAACAACGACCCGGCCGCCGCGCAGGCCGTGGCCGACGAGCTGCGCCGCCGCGTCGGCGAGCTCGACGGGGACCGCACCGCGCTCGTCGACCTCTACGTCACCTCGACCAAGGCCGACGACGGCGGCGACCCCGACGCCCGCGCCGAGCGCGTCCGCGCCGCCCTGGGGAAGGTGCCCGCGCACCTGCACCGGGTCGCCGTCGCCGTCCGCCCGAACCCGCGCGCCGCGGGCACGGCGAGCGAGGAGGCCGAGCCGCCGACCTGGTTCACCTTCCGGCCCGACGAGACCGGCGAGCTGGTCGAGGACCGCACGCTGCGCGGCATGCACCCGCTCGTCGCGGACCGGCTGCGGCTGTGGCGCTTCCGCGACTTCGAGCTGCACCGCCTGCCCGCCGCCACCGACGTGCACCTGTTCCGCGCCACCGGCCGCGAGGTCACCGCCGACGACCGGCTCGTCGCGATGGCCGACGTCCGCGAGCTGACCGTGCTGCGCGACGAGGAGACCGGCAAGGTCCGCTCGCTGCCGCAGTTCGAGCGGGCGCTCGACGCCTGCATCAACTCGCTGCGTGCCGCCCGCGCCGGGGACCGCACGCTGGCCCGGATGTCGTGGAACCGGATCGCCCTCTACGTGTGGCCGGAGGTCGACGTCCCGCTCGCCGAGCTGGACTCGGTGGTCCGCCGGCTCGCGCCGCGCACGGCCAACCTCGGCCTGGAGCAGGTCCTCGTCGAGTTCCGCACGGCCGATCCGCAGGTCACCGGGGGTCAGGGCGGTCCGCGCTCGATGCTGCTGCGCATGTCGCGCCCGCCCGGCGCGGGGCTGCAGGTCAAGCTCGACCAGCCCCCGACCGAGCCGATGCGCGAGCTCGACGCCTACGACCAGAAGGTGCTCAAGGCCCGTCGCCGCGGCGCCGTCTACCCGTACGAGATCGTCCCGCTGCTCACCGCCCCGATCGACGCCGGCCCCGGCACCTGGCAGGAGTACGACCTCGTCGACTCCGACGACCCGGCCCTGCCGGTGCCGGTCGACCGCGCGCCCGGCGGCAACACGGCCAACCTCGTGCTCGGCGTCGTCTCGGTGCCGACCCGGCGTTACCCGGAGGGCATGAAGCGGGTCGTGCTGCTCGGCGACCCGACCCGGGCCCTCGGCGCGATCGCCGAGCCGGAGTGCCGCCGGGTGCTGGCCGCGATCCACCTGGCCCGCGAGCTGGACGTACCGATCGAGTGGTTCGCCGTCTCGGCCGGCGCGAAGATCGCGATGGACTCCGGCACCGAGAACATGGACTGGATCTCCCGGGTGCTGCGCGGGATCATCGAGTTCACCCAGGACGGCGGGGAGCTCAACGTCGTCGTCACCGGCATCAACGTCGGCGCCCAGCCCTACTGGAACGCCGAGGCCACGATGCTCATGCACACCAAGGGCATCCTGGTGATGACGCCGGACTCGGCCATGGTGCTGACCGGCAAGCACTCGCTGGACTTCTCCGGCGGGGTGTCGGCCGAGGACAACTTCGGCATCGGCGGCTACGACCGGATCATGGGCCCGAACGGGCAGGCGCAGTACTGGGCGCCGGACCTGAGCGGCGCCGTCGGCGTGCTGCTGGCGCACTACGCCCACACCTGGACCCAGCCGGGCGAGCGGTTCCCGCGGCCCGCCCCGACCACCGACCCGGTCTCCCGCGACGTCACGACCGCCCCGCACTCCGGGCCGAACTGCGAGTTCACCACGCTCGGCGAGATCTGGGCGCCGGAGACCAACCGGGAGCGCAAGAAGCCGTTCGACATCCGCTCGGTGCTGCGCGGCGTCGCCGACGCCGACCACCCGACGTCGGAGCGCTGGGCCGACATGCACGACGCCGAGTCGGTCGTCGCGCTCGACGCCCACCTCGGCGGCCAGCCGATCGCGATGATCGGCATCGAGTCGCGGCCGCTGCCGCGGCGCGGGCCGCGCCCGGTCGACGGGCCGTCCCAGTTCACCGCCGGGACGCTGTTCCCACGCTCGTCGCGCAAGTGCGCGCGGGCCATCAACGCCGCGTCGGGCAACCGGCCGCTGGTCGTGCTGGCGAACCTGTCCGGGTTCGACGGCTCGCCGGAGTCGCTGCGCGGCCTGCAGCTGGAGAACGGCGCCGAGATCGGCCGGGCCATCGTCAACTTCGACGGCCCGATCGTGTTCTGCGTGGTCTCCCGCTACCACGGCGGCGCGTTCGTGGTGTTCTCCGGAACGCTGAACGACAACATGGAGGTCGCCGCGATCACCGGCTCCTACGCCTCCGTGCTCGGCGGGGCGCCCGCGGCGGCCGTCGTGTTCGCCGGCGAGGTCAACGACCGCACCGCCAAGGACGAGCGGATCACCGACCTGGAGGCCCGGATCACCCGGGCCGTCACCGACGGGGACGAGGCGACGGCGGCCCGGCTGCGCGGAGACCTCGCCACGCTCCGGCCGGACGTCCGCTCCGAGAAGCTCGGCCAGGTCGCGGAGGAGTTCGACACCAAGCACTCCATCGAGCGGGCGCGGTCCGTCGGCTCGGTGCACCGGATCGTCAGCCCCGACCAGCTCCGGCCCTACCTGGCCGATGCGGTCCAGCGGGGCATGAAGCGCACACTCGACACCCTTGGAGGAACCGCATGACCGCGATCACCGACACCAACCCGGAGCAGCGCGTCGCCATCGTGACCGGGGGGCGCGCGGGATCGGTGCGGCGATCACCACCGCGCTGGCCCGCACCGGCGTGCACGTGGCCGCCGGGTACTCGTCCAACTCCAAGGCCGCCGACGAGCTGAAGGGCAAGCTGGAGGCCGAGGGCGCGTCGATCTCGGTGCACCAGGGCAACGTCGGCTCGCCCGAGGACTGCCAGCGGGTCGTGTCCGAGGTGCTGGAGCAGAAGGGCCGCGTCGACTACCTGATCAACAACGCCGGCATCACCGTCGACAAGACCGTCCGCAAGCTGACCGTCGACGATTGGCACGCCGTGCTGCGGATCAACCTGTCCGGCGCGTTCTACATGACCAAGGCCGTGCTGGAGCACATGACCGGCAACGAGTTCGGCCGGATCGTGAACATCTCCTCGGTGATCGGCCAGATCGGTTCGATCGGGCAGGCGAACTACGCCTCCTCCAAGGCGGGCCTGATCGGCTTCTCCAAGTCCCTCGCCCAGGAGGTCGCGAAGAAGGGCGTCACGGTCAACTGCGTCGCACCCGGCTTCATCGAGACCGAGATGGTCGCCGCGGTGCCGGAGAAGGCGCTCGAGAAGATCGTCTCGAAGATCCCGGTCGGCCGTCTCGGCCAGGCCGACGAGATCGCCCGGGCCGTGCAGTTCCTCGTCGACGACCGCGCCGGGTACGTGACCGGCTCGGTGATCAGTGTGAACGGCGGGCTGGACATGGCGTCCTGACCGTCGTTCTCCCCGGCCGAGGGCCTCGCACAGAGTCGTGCGGGGCCCTCGTGCGTACCCGGGTCAGCCGCGGTGGCAGAGGCCCTTGGCCGCCAGTACCCGCGCGACGGCGGTGTCGTTGTCCTGCGCCGTGAGCCGCCCGTCGGCCAGCGCCTTCTCCGCGGCGTCGAGCAGCGGTGCGACCGGGGTGACGTTGGAGAACAGCGCCATGTCCGCGCCCGCGGTCAGGGCCCGGGTGGTGGCCTCGGCCAGCCCGAAGCGGTCGGTGATCGCCTTCATCGCACCGAGGTCGTCGGTCATGGCGAGACCGTCGAACCGGTAGTTCTCGCGCAGCAGCCGGTAGGCGGCCGGGGCGATGCTGGTGGGCACGTCGGTGGTCAGGCCGGGGACGTCGAGGTGGCCGAGCATGACCCCGACCCGCCCGTCGAGCGGCTTCCCCGGTCCGACGAGGTCGGCGTAGGGCCGCAGGTCACCGGCGCGCAGCTCCTCCAGCGGCGGGGTGCTCACCGACCCCTTGTGCGAGTCACCGGAGCTGTGCCCGTGGCCGGGGAAGTGCTTGAGGACGCCGAACACCCCGCCGGCCTCCTGGCCCTGCACCCAGGCCGCGGCGTAGCGGGTCACGGTGGCCGGGTCGTCGGAGAACGACCGGTCCCCGATGACGGCGGTGCGCGGCTGGTCGGAGACGTCCACCGACGGCGCGAGGTTCCAGGTCACGCCGCGGGCCTTCAGCTGTTCGGCACGCTCGCGGGCGATCTCGGTGACCTGCTCGGGGCTGTCGGACGCGGCCATCTGCCGGGCGCTGGGGACGTCGCCGTCGAGCTCGTCGATGCGCTGGACCCGGCCGCCCTCCTCGTCGACGGCGACGGCCAGCGGCGTGCGGGACGCCTCCTGCAGCGCCGCGAGCCGGCCGTCCTGCAGCAGCGCGGTCGCGTTGCCGCCGAGGAACACCCCGCCGACCTGCGAGTCCCGCACGATCGCGGTGGCGCCGGCCGGGTCGGCCGCGTCCACCCCGACCATCAGACGCTGGGCGAGCCGGTCGCGGGGGGACAGCGCCGCCACCATCGGGGCGCAGGTGTCCGGGTCCGGCGCCGGCTGTGCCCGAGCCGCATCCGGACCGGCGTCCGGCTGTGGGACGCCGGTGCTGTTCGCGGTGAGCTGCGGCCCGGCGACGGCGACGAGCCCCGCCGTCAGCGCGCCCACGACGGCGGCGGTGAGCAGTCCGGTGCTGCGACGACGTCGCTGCCGGATCACGGGGTGGGGTCGTCCAGGCACTCGCATCGCGACCATCGTGACAGGCCCTCGCCGGTCCGGCGCCCCCGCCGCGCCGCCACCGGCTCCCCCGGACCGCACGCGGCCGGGTCCTCCCGCCGGTGCCCGGACGCCCCGCCGTCGCCACGGCGGGGACTCCGACGCCGCGGTCAGCCGATCGCGGGGACTCGCTCGGACTCCGGCGGCGGACCGGGCGGGGTGCCGTCGCCGAACGGGCGCCCGCCCAGCTCCTCGCGGCCGTGTGGGGTCGTCCAGCCGGCGAGGTCGGGCCCCTTCGGGACGATCCCGGTCGGGTTCACCGACGCGTGCACGCCGTAGTAGTGCTGCTTGACCTGCTCGAAGTCGATGGTGTCGCCGAAGCCGGGGGTCTGGAACAGGTCCCGGGCGTAGGCCCACAGCACCGGCAGCTCGGTCAGCTTGTGCCGGTTGGCCTTGAAGTGGCCATGGTAGGCGGCGTCGAAGCGGACCAGGGTCACCCACAGCCGGATGTCGGCCTGGGTGATCGAGTCCCCGACCAGGTAGCGGCGCGTCGACAGGTGATCGGACAGCTCGTCCATCCGCGACCAGAGGGCGTCGTAGGCGCGGTCGTAGGCGCGCTGGGACGAGGCGAACCCGCACTTGTAGACGCCGTTGTTGACGTCGTGGAAGATCCCCTTCCCGATCTGCTCGATCGCCTCCGGGTCGGTCCACAGGTCCGGTGCGCCGTCGCGGTGGAACTCCCGCCACTCGGTGGACAGGTCCCGCTCCAGCAGCGCGTATTCGTTGGTGACGACCTTGCCCGAGGCCACCTCGACCATCGCGGGGACGGTGACGCCCTCGGCGTAGCCGGGAACGGCCTTCTCGTAGGCCTCGCGCAGGTACTCGATCCCGAGCACCGGGTCGACGTTCCCGGGGTCGAGATGGAAGCGCCAGCTGCGCTCGTCGTGCAACGGGCCCGCGATGCCCAGCGAGATCGCGCCCTCCAGCCCGAGCAGCCGCCGGGTGATGATCACCCGGTTCGCCCACGGGCAGGCGCGCGCACCGACGAGGCGGTAGCGGCCCGCCTCCACCGGCCACGGCGACGACCCGTCGGCCGTGATCCGCTCGGCCACCCCGAGCGCCTCCCGTACGAACTCACCGCTGTCCTGGTCGGTCCCCATGCCCGCCAACGCTAGCCCTGTGGTCGGATGGGCGCATGAGCGTCGACGGTGACCTCGAACGCGGTCTGTCCGAGCTGGTCGCGCCGGGCTCCCGGGTGGCGCTGGCCGACGGCTGTGGGCTCCCCTACGCGCTCGCCCGTCCGCTGTCGCGTGTGGCGGCCCGGGCCGGGGGTGTGCGGCTCGTGCTGGGCTGGGTGCCCGGCCCGGCCCCGGATCTCGACCCGGACGCGTTCGCCGACATCCGCACCGTCGTCGGCGGGCCGGGGGCGCGGGTGTTGATCGAGGCCGGGCACGCCCACCGGGTGCCCGCCCGGCTCTCCGCGGTTCCGGCCCTGCTCGCCGGTCCGCTGCGGCCGGACCTGCTGCTCGCCACCGTCGTCCGCGACGACGCCGGTGACCTGCGGTTCGGCGCCGAGGTGTCCTGGATGCGCGGCCTGGCCGAGGCCGGTGTCCCGGTCGCCGCGCTGGTGTCGGCCTCGGCCCCGCACGCCGACACCGGACCGCCGCTACGCGGGGTGGCCGTGCTCGGCGAGGTCGACGGACCGATCGGGGCGCCACACACCGTCGGCACCCCGGCCCCGACCGAGGCCGACCGGGCCGTCGCGGCCGCGGTCGCCGCGCTGGTCCCGGCCGGGGCACGGATCCAGTTCGGGCCGGGCCGGCTGGCCGCGGCGCTGGTCGCGGCCCTGGACGTACCGGTCGCGGTGGACTCCGGGCTGCTCGCCGACCCGGTCGTCGACCTCGACGAGCGCGGGCTGCTGCGCGGCACCCCGACCTCGACGGCCCTCTACGGCAGCCCCCGGCTGCACGACTGGGCCGACCGGCTGGGCCGGGCCGGGCGGGCGACCGTGCGCCCGATCGAGTACACCCACGACGTCTCCCGGCTGACCTCGACCCCGGGGCCGCTGGTCGCGCTGAACACCGCCCTGGAGATCGACCTCGACGGCCAGGTCAACGTCGAGGGCGTCGCGGGGTCGGCGGCCGGGATGATCGGCGGGCACCCGGACTTCGCGGCCGCCGCGGCCCGCGGGCCGGGCCTGTCGGTGATCGCGTTGCCGTCGGCGCACCGCGGCCGCCCGACGCTGGTCGAGCGGCTCGGCGGGCCGGTCACCACGCCGTCGCACGACGTCGACGTGGTCGTCACCGACCGGGGCACGGCGGACCTGCGGGGGCTCGGCCGCGGCGAACGGCGGCGCGCGCTGAGCTCCCTGTGGGGCGGCGCCGTTGCGCCGGACGGATGAACTCGAATCCATGGCGTGACCGGAGTCACTCATCACCCGGGGTGAGTGGATGGGCGCCGCCCCGGGCGCGGCCCGTCGTGGCCGGGCCTCGGTGACTCCGCGTCCCCACCGGACCGACGGCGTGTGACGGCCGTATGACGTCACTGGTGGGCCCGCGCGCGGCCCGGCCCTGTCCCGGCCCGGCCGCCGCCGTCCGGTGAGACCCCGGATGACCGGCCGAGTTGCGCATAGCACAACGCGGCCGGCCGATCCAGGATCACCCTCGGTGAGCGGACAGGGGCCGCGGGGGCACCTACGGTCGGGCCGTCCAGCACCCGAGCGCCGAGGAGGCGCGCCACATGACGGCAGACCAGGAGTTCGGCGACGCGCCGACCGAGGTCCGCGAGTCCACCCACTACCGGCAGGAGTACGTGCAGACGTTCGTCGACAAGTGGGACGAACTGATCGACTGGCGGGCCCGCTACGCCAGCGAGGGGAAGTTCTTCGTCGAGCAACTCCGCAGGCGCGGGGTCACCAGCGTCCTCGACGTGGCGACCGGCACCGGCTTCCACTCCGTCCGGCTGCTGGAGGAGGGCTTCGAGACCGTCGTCTCCGCCGACGGCAGCGCCGAGATGCTGGCGAAGGCCTTCGCCAACGGGATGAAGTTCGGCGGGCACGTGCTGCGCGTCGTGCAGGCCGACTGGCGGTGGCTGAACCGGGACGTGCACGGCGAGTACGACGCGATCATCTGTCTCGGGAACTCGTTCACGCACCTGTTCTCCGAACGTGACCGCCGCAAGGCGCTCGCCGAGTTCTACGCCATGCTCTCCCATGACGGTGTGCTGATCCTCGACCAGCGCAACTACGACGCGATCCTGGACAACGGCTTCAGCTCCAAGCACCAGTACTACTACTGCGGCGACGACGTCGTGGCCGAGCCGGAGTACGTCGACGACGGCCTGGCCCGGTTCCGCTACAGCTTCCCGGACGGCTCCCGCTACCACCTCAACATGTTCCCGCTGCGCAAGGACTACACCCGGCGGCTCATGCAGGAGGTCGGGTTCCAGCGGATCGACACCTACGGCGACTTCCAGTCGACCTACGCCGACGACGAGCCCGACTTCTTCGTGCACATCGCCGAGAAGGCCTACCTCGACCAGGAGGACGTCGCGTGACGCGGACGCCCGAGCACACCGCCGAGCACACTGCCGAACACACCGCCCGGTCGTACTACGACTCCGACGACGCCGACACCTTCTACGCGCGGGTCTGGGGCGGTGAGGACATCCACGTCGGCGTGTACGAGGACCCGGACGAGCTGATCTCGGTCGCGAGCGCCCGCACGGTGACCCGGATGGCGCAGGTCGCCGGGGTCGGCCCGGGCACCCGGGTGCTGGACCTGGGAGCCGGTTACGGCGGCGCGGCCCGCAGGCTGGCGGCCGGGCACGGGGCCGCAGTGCACTGCCTCAACCTCTCCCCCGTCGAGAACGCCCGTAACGAGCGGATGACCCGGGAGCAGGGGCTGGACGAGCAGGTCACCGTCACCACGGGCAGCTACGAGGCCGTTCCGGTCGAGGACTCCTCGGTGGACCTGGTGTGGTCCCAGGACGCGTTCCTGCACTCCGGCGACCGGGACCGGGTGCTCGACGAGGTCGCCAGGGTGCTGCGCCCGGGCGGGCAGGTGGTGTTCACCGACCCGATGGCCGTCGACGGGCTGGACCAGTCCTCGATCCAGCCGATCCTGGACCGGATCGCGCTGTCCACGATGGGCACACCCGGCTTCTACACCGACGGGCTGGAACGACGCGGCTTCACCGGTGTGCGGTTCCACGACCACGCCGGGCAGCTGCCGACGCACTACCGCCGGGTGCGCGAGGAGCTCGTCGCGCACGAGGAGGAGCTGTCGTCGTCGATCTCGCGGCCCTACCTCACCGCGATGAAGGCCGGCCTGCAGCACTGGGTGGACGGCGGGCGGGCCGGGAAGCTCACCTGGGGCATCGTGCACGCCGTCCGGTCCTGAGGACCGCCTGCGGTCAGCCGCCCAGGAACGCGCGGACCGCGGCGGTGGTCGCGGCGGGCTGCTCGTCGACGAGGAAGTGCCCGGCCCCGGCGAGTGCCTCACCGGTGACCAGGTCCGGGTCGGCGGCGGCGCGACGCCACACCTCCAGGGGGCTCTCGGCGTTGGCACCGACGACACCGCGCTCGCCCCACAGCACCAGGGTGGGCGCGGCGATCCGCTCCCCCGCCCGCTCCGAGGCGGCGTCGTGGTCGAGGTCGATCGAGGCGCCCGCCCGGTAGTCCTCCAGCATCGCGTGCCGGGCGGCCGGGTCGGCGAACGCGCGCTCGTAGGAGGCCAGCGCCTCGGGCGGGTGCGCGTCGAGCCCGGAGCCCCAGCCGCCGAGCAACGAGTGCAGGAAGCCGATCGGGTCGCCGGCGATGAGCCGTTCGGGCAGGTCGGCGGGCTGGATGAACAGGAACCAGTGGAAGTACGCCGTCGCCAGCGCCCGGTCGGTGTGGGCGTAGACGTAGGCGGTGGGGAGGATGTCCAGCAACGCCGCCCGCGTGATGCGCTCGGGATGGTCGAGCAGCATCCGGTGGGTGACGCGGGCGCCGCGGTCGTGGGCGACGACGGCGAAGGTGTCGAAGCCGAGGCGGGCCATCACGTCGACCTGGTCGGCGGCCATCGCCCGGAACGAGTAGCCGGCGTGGTTCTCGCCGTCGGCGGGGCGGCCGGACTCGCCGTAGCCGCGCAGGTCCGTGGCGACGACGGTGTGGTCGCGCGCCAGGTCCGCCGCGAGCGGCCCCCACATGGCGTGGGTCTGCGGGAAGCCGTGCAGCAGCAGCACCGGCGGGCCCTGTCCGCCGCGCACCCCGTGGACGACGACCCGCTCCTCGGGCGGCCCGACGGTCAGGTCGAAGGCGTCGAACTCGGCTGTTCCGGGCACGGATGCCGTCCTCCCTGGTCGCCTCGCGCACCGGCGGCGGCCGGGCGTGCCACATCGAACACCCAGAACCGCAGCACCGCGAACCGCAGCAGCCCGCCGACGAGGCTGGCGGCGACGACCGCCGCCTCCTCCCCCGGTGTGGTGTCCCCGGCGACCTGGTGCAGCGCGAGCAGCACCGCGGAGGTGTAGGTCGCGTAGAACGCGACGGTGCCCGCATCGTGCACCCACTCGCGCAGCCGGTGCGCGGGGGCGCCGTCGAAGGCGAAGCGGCGGCTGGCCTCGGTGCTGACCGCGGTGGTGAGGACCAGCGCGACCAGGTTCGCCGGGACGGCCGGGAGCACCGGGCGCAACAGCAGGAACAGCGCGGCGTTCAGCGCGGTCGCCCCGCCGCCGACGACGGCGTAGCGGGCGAGCTGCACGGCGAGGGGGTACCGCCGCGACACCGCGGCGACGGCGCCCGTCACGCGCCCGCGTACCCGGGCGGCGGACTGCGCCGGGTCACCGAACGGCACGTGTGCCGACTGCGCTGCGTCCACCGGTCCTCCCGCCCCTGCTGGGTAGATCTTCGCAGGAGTACCCCCGAAGGATCACCCGAATCAACCGGACGCGTCACACCCGCCACACCGGTGAGGTCCCGGGCGGGTGCCGGCGCGGCCGGGCGCCGTCACAACGCGAGGAACACCGTCTCCCCCTCGCCGCGCAGCCGGATGTCGAACCGGTACCGGCCCGGCCCGTCCGCGACGGCGACGAGCGTGTGCCGGCGGTCGGCCGGGACGGCGGTGAGCAGCGGGTCGGTGGCGTGCGCCGCGGCGTGCTCGGGGAAGTAGATGCGGGTGACGACGCGGTCGAGCAGGCCGCGGGCGAACACCGAGACGTTCACGTGCGGAGCCTCGGCGGAGCGCGCATCGGCACCGTGCGGAGCGCCGGCGGAGCGCGCATCGGCCCCCTGCGGAGCCCCGGCGGAGCGCGCATCGGCCCCCTGCGGAGCCCCGGCGGAGCCCGCATCGGCACCCTGCGGAGCCTCGGCGGGCAGCGCACCCGGCAGCACGGTGCGGATCCACCACCGGCCCTCGTCGTCGGTGGGGCAGCGGCCGAAGCCGCGGAAGCCCTCGACGGACGGCTTCGCCGCGCCGCGGGGGTCGTCGGGGTGGTCGAAGCGGCCGTCCGGGTCGGCCTGCCAGGTCTCGACCAGCGCGTCCGGGACGAGTGCCCCGTTCCCGTCGAACACGGTCCCGCCGATCAGGACGGCGCCCGGGGTGCCGTCGGGCACGACGTCCGGGCCGTCCGGCCAGGGCAGGCCCAGCGCGAGGTAGGGGCCGACGGTCTGGGTCGGGGTCAGCGGCAGGCTCATGCGTGGGGCTCCTCGAACGGGGTGGCGCCGCGGCCGCGCAGCACGATGTCGAACCGGAACGCCAGCGCCCACTCCGGGCGGGTGGCCTCCAGGTCGAAGGTGGACACCAGCCGCGTCCGCGCCTGCTCGGGCGTCGCGTTGTAGATCGGGTCCTGGGCGAACAGCGGGTCGTCCGGGAAGTACATCTGGGTCACCAGCCGCTGGGTGAACGCGCGCCCGAACAGCGAGAAGTGGATGTGCGCGGGGCGCCAGGCGTTGTGGTGGTTGCCCCAGGGGTAGGCGCCGGGCTTGATCGTGGTGAACGAGTAGCCGCCGTGGGCGTCGGTGAGGACCCGGCCGCCACCGGTGAAGTTCGGGTCGAGCGGGGCGGGCCAGTTGTCCCAGCGGTGGGCGTAGCGGCCCGCGGCGTTGGCCTGCCAGACCTCGACCAGGGTGTCCGGGACGGGGCGGCCGTCGGAGTCGAGGACCCGGCCGAACACGACGATCCGCTGTCCCTGGGCCTCCCCGTGCGCACCGACGGTGAGGTCGTCGTCGCCGGGACGGACGGGCCCGGTGAGCAGCGGCCCGGTGATCTCGGTGAGCCGCTGGGGCAGGATCACCGGCTGCTCGGACGGCGCCCGCAGCGCGGTGCTGCGGTAGTCCGGTGAGAGCAGCGGTGCGTGGGTCCCGGCCGGGACGGGGGCGTAGCCCTGCATCGGCGGTCCTTCCTCGTGGTGGGTGGGTCTAGACGGCGCCGTGCGGGAGGCCGACGTAGTTCTCGGCGAGGCTCGTCGCGGCGGCGCGGGAGGTCACGGTGTAGCGCAGCTGGGAGCGTTGCAGCCCGACGCCGAACGCGTCGCCGCCCTCGGTGGCGGGGTCGAAGCGGTGCAGCATCGAGGTCATGAACCAGGAGAAGTGCTCGGCCCGCCAGACGCGGCGCAGGCAGGTCTCGGAGTAGCCGTCGAGGCCCGCGTCGTCGCCGTCGCGCAGCGCGCGGACGACCGCGTCGGCCAGCACCCGGACGTCGGCGATGGCGAGGTTCATGCCCTTGGCGCCGGTGGGCGGCACGATGTGCGCGGCGTCGCCGGCGAGGAACAGCCGTCCGCGGCGCATCGGGGAGGCGACCATGCTGCGCATCGGGGTGACCGAGGGCTTCTCGATGAACTCGCCCTCGTTGATCGTGAAGCCGTCGCAGGCCAGGCGGGTGTGCAGGGCGTCCCAGATGCGGGCGTCGGACCAGTCGGACGGGTCGGTGTCGTTCGGGACCTGGACGTAGAGCCGGGTCACCTCGGGGCTGCGCATCGAGTAGAGCGCGAAGCCGTCGTCGTGGTGGGCGTAGACGAGTTCGTCGGTGGTGGGGGCGGCCTTCGCGAGCACGCCGAGCCAGGAGAACGGGTAGACGCGCTCGGCGATCTCCGGGGCGACGAGCGGGCGGGAGACGCCGTGGAAGCCGTCGCAGCCGGCGATGACGTCGCAGCGCAGGACGTGCGCGGTGCCGTCGGCCGCGGCGTAGGTGATCGACGGGGTGTCGGTGTCGACGTCGTGCAGGGCGACGCCGGTGACGCCGAACTCCACCGGCAGCCCGGCGGCGTCGACGCGGTCGGCGAGCAGGTCCTTCACGACCTCCTGCTGGCCGTAGACGGTGATGCCGGTGCCGACGAGGTCGGCGAAGTCGATGCGGTGGTCGGCGGCGGGTGCGCCGGGGGCCTCGGCGAAGCGCAGCGCGATGCCGGTGTGCGGCATGCCCTCGCGGTCCAGCCGACCGGCGACACCCATCTCCCGGAGCAGCTCCACGGTCGGTGCCTCCAGCACGCCGGCGCGGACCCGCGCCTCGACGTAGGCACGGTCGCGGGACTCCAGGACCACCGACTCGATCCCGGACAGCGCCAGCAGCTTCGCCAGGACGAGCCCGGCGGGGCCCGCTCCGACGATGCCGACCTGGGTCCGGGTCTCGCGTCGCTGCGTCATGGGCATCACCTTCCCGGCCCGGCACCGGAGCATTCGACCCCGCTTCCGCTCTGCGGAAGAATGCCCGGCCATGGGGACACGTCCGGTCCGGTCGGGGGTCACCGCGCGGGTGCTGGACGTGCTGGGTGCGTTCAGCCCGCAGGCCCCGGTGCTCGGGCTGACCGACATCGCCCGGCGCACCGGGCTCCCGCTGACGACGGTGCACCGGATCGCCGGTGAGCTCGCCGCGGGCGGGGCGCTGGACCGCGGCGACGACGGCCGCTACCGGATCGGGCTGCGGCTCTGGGAGATCGCGCAGCTGGCCCCGGCCAGCCACGGGCTGCGGGAGGCGGCGATGCCGTTCCTGGAGGACCTGCACGAGGTCACCCGGCACAACGTGGCGCTCGCCGTGCTCGACCCGGACGACCCCGGCGAGGTCGTCTACGTCGAGCGCCTGTCCAGCCGCGGCGCAGTCTCGATCGTCTCGCGGACCGGGTCCCGGCTGCCGTCGACGGCGACCGGGGTCGGGCTCGTGCTGCTCGCGCACGCCGACCCGGCGGCGGTGGAGACGGTGCTGGCCCGCCCGATCCGCCGGTTCACCCCGTGGACGGTGTGCCGCCCCGACGGCGTCCGTGCGCTGCTCGCCCAGGCCCGGACCAGCGGGTTCGTGGTGTCCGACCGGCAGATCGAGGAGGTGTCGATGTCGGTGGCCGCGCCGGTCCGCGGCGGGGACGGGCCGGTCGTCGCCGGGCTGTCGATCGTCGTTCCGGCCGCGACGAACCCGCACACCCTGGTGCCCGCGGTGCGCGCGGCGGCCCGCGGGATCAGCCGGGCCCTCGCCGCATCGTGATCGTTCCGATGCCGTGGCCACGGCGCCCGTCGTCACGTTCCGTGCCACCGTGGCCGGGTGCGCGACTTCCGGATCGAGATCCCCGACGCCGAGCTGGACGACCTGCGCGAGCGGCTCGCCCGCACCCGCTGGCCGGACCCGGCGACGGTCGACGGCTGGTCCCAGGGCGTGCCGCTGGACTACGCCCGTGAGCTCTGCGACTACTGGCGCACCCGCTACGACTGGCGCCGCGTCGAGGCCGAGATCAACCCGTGGCCGCAGTTCCGCACCGGTCTCGACGGCGGCGGCGACGACGCGGTCGAGATCCACGTGCTGCACGCCCGGTCGAAGCACCCGGACGCGATGCCGCTGCTGCTCACCCACGGCTGGCCGGGCTCGCTCGTCGAGTTCCTCGGCGTGCTGCCCGCGCTGACCGACCCCGAGGACCCGGCCGACGCCTTCCACGTCGTCGTGCCGACGCTGCCCGGGTTCGGGTTCTCCGGCAAGCCCACGACGACCGGGTGGGGGGTCGAGCGGATCGCCGTCGCCTGGGCGCAGCTGATGGACCGGCTCGGCTACGAGCGCTTCGCCGCGCAGGGCGGCGACTGGGGCTCGATGATCACCTCGGCGCTGGGGACCGCCGCCCCGGAGATGCTGATCGGCATCCACCTGACGATGGCGCTAGCCCCCAAGCCCGACGACGCCGAGGCCCTGTCGGCGCAGGAGAAGGCCGACATCCGCTTCTCCAAGGAGTTCTCGCGCTACGGCTCCGGCTACTCCGCTGAGCAGTCCACCCGTCCGCAGACCATCGGCTACGGCCTCGCCGACTCCCCCGCCGCGCAGTGCACGTGGATCGTGGAGAAGTTCTGGGACTGGACCGACTGCGCGGGCCACCCGGAGAACGTGATCAGCCGGGACCGGCTGCTGGACAACGTCATGCAGTACTGGCTGGGGTCGGCCGGCGCGTCCTCGGCGCGGATCTACTGGGAGAGCTTCGCCCGCCGCCGCCTCGACGACGTCGACGTCCCGACCGGTGTCGCCCAGTTCCCGCAGGAGATGGTGAAGCTCCCCCGGTCCTGGCTGGAGCGCCGCTACACCGACCTGCGCTGGTTCTCCCGCCCCGACGTCGGCGGGCACTTCCCGTCGCTGGAGCAGCCCGAGTCCTTCGTCGACGAGGTGCGGGGGTTCTTCCGGACCCTGCGCTGAGCGCTCAGACCACCAGCACGGACGCGGTGAACGCGTGCAGGTGGTTGCCCGGCCCGACCGGGCCGATCTCGCCGGCGGCGAAGAAGCCGGCCACCCGGGGGCCCGTCGCACCGGGGGCGGTCCCGTGCGGGTCGAGACCGACGCGCACGGCGTGCACGTCGTGGTCGGCGTCGCCGAACATGCCGGCGCCGCGGCCGTTGCAGGAGAACAGCAACGCGCCCGCGGCCGGCGCGGCGCGGCGCACCGGGGCGAGCAGCTCGTGCAGGTCCTGGGCGGCGCCCGCGGCGTCGCGGACCTGGAAGCGCACGGTGGTGCCGACCTCGACGAGGTCACCCGCGATGACGGCGCCGTCGCCGACGTCGACGGCCAGCACCGCGCGGACCAGGAAGTCGCCGCGGTCGTGGGACTCGGCGTACTCGTCGACGGCGACGCCCAGGTGCAGCCCGGTCAGCGCCTGCTCCTGCTCCTCGGGCGGCAGGGCGGTGACGATCTCGCGCAGTCGCTCGGCGGCGGGCCGCCCGGCGAGCTCGGCGATCCGGTTGTCCCGGGCGCTGGTGACGACCATCGGCGGCCCGATCGGGCGGCATCCCTGGCTGACGACGACCCGCGCGTCGGACGCACCGCCGAGCAGCACCCCGACCGCCCCGCCGTGGTGCACGGTGCCCCCGGCGAACAGCCGGTCGGCCCCGGGGCCGCCGGTCAGGCCCCCGGTCACCGGGAACCCCGGATGGGTCGACGCGAGCCGGTCCAGGACCCCGCTGACCGGGAACACGGACGGGTCGGCCAGCAGGACGGCGACATGGTCGTCCTCGGCGGGTGGGACCAGGCCGCGCACCGCGATCGCGTCGCGTCCGTCCGGTCCCGCGCCGGGGCGGCGCTGCGCGACCGGGAAGAACGTCCGGACCCGGGTGCCGGGCAGCGACGCCGCCCAGACGGCGACGGCGGGCTCGCCCTCGACGCCGCGGCCGTCGGCCATCACGCCGTGCGCGGTGGTCCCGATCGTCGCACCGGGTCCGGCGAGCTCCATCACCCGCAGTCCGGCGGCCTCGGCCTCCTCGACCGGGACGGCGGGCCCGGCACCGGGGCAGACGAAGAACGCCACGAGGTCGGGGACCGCACCGAGCGCCGCCAGCGCCTGCCCCGTCGCGACCTCCGCGGCCCCGACGAGATCCGGCCCCACGGCCAACCCGTCCCCCACCCGAGCGCCCCCACCGACCACCACGCCCCCGACGCTACGTCAGCGAGCCGCTCCCACACGGGATCCGGCGTCCCACACGGGATCGGGACCCGTGTGGGAGACCGGATCCCGTGTGGGACTCAGCGGCGAGGGGCGGGGATGCGGCCGGGGCGGGGGCAGAGGCGGTAGTGGGCGACGGCGTGGATGCTCGCGGGGCCCAGGGTGGTCGAGTCCGTGGAGCCGAACGGGTTGTCGCCGCGGACGTGCCAGCCGTCGCCGTCGGGGTGCACGGCCCGCTTCACCGACAGCTGCCCGGGGCGGGACTCCCAGGTCACGAGGACGACGTCGCCGGGCCGGACGGGTGCACCGAACCGGACCAGCACGACGTCGCCGTCGGAGAGGGCAGGGGACATCGAGGGCCCCCGCACCGTCACCCGCCGCAGGCGCATCGCGGACTCCCTCCAGAGTGGATCTCTCGTGACGTGGTCGTCCTGCCCGACCACCGTCGCGAGGGTAGGGTCGCCGGTGCCAGAACGATCACCCCACCAGGGAGGACACTCATGCGGCTGTCCCGCATTCTCCGTCCGCGACTGGAGGCCACCGCGCACTGCGACCTCCCCTGCGGCGTGTACGACCCGGCCCAGGCCCGGATCGAGGCCGAGTCGGTCAAGGCGATCCAGGAGAAGTACCAGGGCAACGAGGACGCGGACTTCCGGGCCCGCGCCATCGAGATCAAGGAGCAGCGCTCCGACCTGGTCAAGCACCACCTCTGGGTGCTCTGGACCGACTACTTCAAGCCGCCGCACTTCGAGAAGTACCCGGAGCTGCACGAGCTGTTCAACAAGGCCACCAAGGCCGCCGGCGCGTCGGGCACCAAGGGCTCGAACGACCCGGCCACCGGCCAGGAGCTGCTCGACTACATCGCCCAGATCGACAAGATTTTCTGGGAGACCAAGCAGGCTGCCTGATCGCAGTCCCTGAGACGGCGCTGACCAGCGGGAACCATCTCCCGTCGGTCAGCGCCGTTGTCGTCTCCGAGGCACGGTCACAGCTATATGCCTTGACCGGCATATGCCTGCTGTGGCATGTTCATCGAGTGCGTGATTCCTTCGACGTCCTGGCGGACCCGACGAGACGAGCCATCCTGGACCGGCTGCGGACGCCGCAGGGCTGCGTCGTCGGAGAGCTCGCGACCGCGCTGGAGCTGAACCAGACCGCGGTGTCGAAGCACCTGCGCGTGTTGCGCCACATGGGCATGGTCGACGTGGTCGTCGAGTCCCAGCGCCGTCGCTACGTACTCCGGGCGGATGCGCTGGCCGAGATCGAGACCTGGCTCGCGCCGCATCGCGCCTTCTGGCAGGAACGACTCGACGCCCTGGGCGCACACCTCGACTCACTCGACAGTCCCCCCGGAGAGGAACCATCATGAGCATCCAGGTCACCGTCGATCCCGACGGCCCGGTCCTGCGCTTCGTGCGCCGCTATCCGCATCCGATCGAGAAGGTCTGGGCCGCACTGACCGAACCCGCCCAGATGAGCCGCTGGTTCCCCTGCGAGGTGCAGGCGGAGATGCGCGTCGGGGGAACGATCACACTGACCTTCGAGGGCGGCGAACAGGACCACGCCGAGATCACCGAGCTCGAGCCACCGACGGCGTTCGGGTTCACCTGGGCCGACGAGAAGCTGCGCTGGACCCTCGAACCCGACGGCGACGGCTGCGTGCTGCGGCTCAGCAACACCGTGCTCGACCCCCGCTGGTCGGCGAACACCGCCGCCGGGTGGGACCGCTGCTTCGAGGCACTCGCCGCACACCTCGGCGGGAGCGACCCCGACACCACACCGGGCCCCGACGAGGCCCTCATCGCGCACTACCGTGCGGTGCTCGGGTCAGGAGCCCCGGCAGCTCGGTGACTCCGGACCCCGGCGCTACGGTGCCCCGGTGATCGTGTGGCTGAACGGCGGGTTCGGGGCGGGCAAGACGACCCTGGCCGCCGAGCTGCACCGCCGCCTCCCGGACGCGGTCGTGTACGACCCCGAGGACGTCGGCCTGATGCTCTGGAAGTGGCTCCCGCCGAACGAGGACTTCCAGGACCTGCCGAGCTGGCGGGAGCTGGTCGTCGCGACGGCCCTGTCCCTGCGCAGACACCACGCGCGGACGCTGGTGGTGCCGATGTCGCTCCTGCGCGACGGCTACCGGGCGGAGATCCTCGACCGCCTGGCCGACGCGGGCGAGGAGGTTCTGCACGTCTTCCTGGACGCCGCCCCCGAGGTGCTGCGGGATCGGCTCCGCGCCCGTACGCCGCCACCCGGCGACCACCGACCGGACGGGTCGGCCCTCGACTGGGCCCTGCGCCGACTCGACCCGACCGCCGCGGGCCGGCAGCCGGCGGGGACCCTGGTCCTGCGCTCGGACCGGCTCACCCCGGCGGAGCTGGCCGACGCCGTCCTGGCCGCCGCCGACCGTCCGTCGTGACCGTCGGGGTCAGGACGGCTCCTCGTCGACCTGCGCCGTGAGGTCGTCCACCATCCGCCCGAGCAGCCGGGTGAGGTCGGCGCGGTCCTGCTCCGACCAGCCCGCCATCGCACCGGAGAACCAGCCGAGCACCTCGCGCAGGTAGCGCCCGCCACCGGGGGCGGCGGGCTCGTCGCACCCCGAACGGCCGAGGACCTGGAGCGGCGCGACGCGGCGCTGCGCGAGCCGGTGGGCCCCACCGGCGACCGCATCCGCGAGGCCGCCTCGGCCTTCACCCTCCCGGCCGCCGCGTAGCCGCGGCACCATTCCCGGCGTGCGTACCCACATCGCGCTGCTGCGCGGGATCAACGTCGGCGGCCACGGGAAGGTCCCGATGGCCGACCTGCGCCGGGTGCTCGGCGAACGCGGCTGTGCCGACGTCGTCACCCACATCCAGTCCGGCAACGTCGCCCTGACCAGCCCCGCGGGCGACGACGAGGTCGCCGCGACGATCGCCGCGGCGCTGGTGGAGGAGTTCGGCATCGAGCGCCCGGTGGTCGTGTTCGGCCGTGCCGACTACCTCACCGCAGTGGCGGCGAACCCGTTCCCGCAGGTCACCGACCCGAAGCAGCTGCACGTCCTGTTCCGGGCCGGTCCACGGCCCGACGACCACGAGCGGATCGCGGCCGCGCTGGCGGCCGAGCGGGCGAAGGGCGGCCGGGGCGACGCCGTCGTCCGTGGCCGGACGGTGTGGCTGCATCTGCCCGACGGGCTGAGCCGCAGCGAACTCGCCACCCGGATCTCGGCCCGCACGACCGCGTCGGACCAGGGCGGCACGATGCGCAACCTCGCCACCGTCCGGAAGCTCGTCGACCTCCTGGGCTGAGAACTCCTGGGCTGAGCGCTCCTGGGACGGGACGCGACGAAGCCGTGGCCCGCGCCCGATCGGACGCGACGCCACGGCGCCGTCGACGGCGGATGTCGAGCTGCCAGAACGATCTCCACCGCGTCACCGGCATTCCTGCAAGTGACTTGCAGCAGAGTACATGTGGCGGATCGATCCGTCCACGCGTGCGCGTGGCCGGTCGCGGGTAGTCGGCAGTTGCTACATAGTGGCAAGTGAATCCGCGTGGCACACCGCCGCGCGTTCCCGACCCAGGAGAGGACCATGGCCGAGTACACGCTCCCGGACCTGCCCTACGACTACTCCGCGCTCGCCCCGCACATCGCGCCCGAGATCATGGAGCTGCACCACTCCAAGCACCACAACACCTACGTCCAGGGCCTCAACACCACCCTCGACAAGCTCGCCGAGGCCCGGGACCGCAACGACTTCGGCGCCATCGTCGGACTCGAGAAGACCCTCGCGTTCAACCTCGGCGGCCACGTCAACCACTCCGCCTTCTGGAACAACCTCTCCCCCGACGGCGGCGACAAGCCCACCGGCGACCTCGCCGCCGCCATCGACGAGGACTTCGGCTCCTTCGACGGATTCCAGGCCCACTTCACCGCCGCCGCCACCACCATCCAGGGCTCCGGCTGGGCCATCCTCGGCTACGACCAGCTCGGCGGCCGCCTGCTGATCCACCAGCTCTACGACCAGCAGTCCCAGCTCCCCGCCGGACAGACCCCGATCGTCCTGCTCGACATGTGGGAACACGCCTTCTACCTGCAGTACAAGAACGTGAAGCCCGACTACGTCAAGGCCTGGTGGAACGTCGTCAACTGGGCCGACGCCGCCCAGCGCTTCGCCGCCGCGAAGGGCTGAGCCTCCCCGCACAGCGCAGCGCCCCGTCCGGGTCCCCCGGGCGGGGCGTCGTGCGCAGAGGGTCCGCTCAGCGGTGCGCGCCCGGCCCCGTGACGCCGGTGGCTCGCAGCAGCAGGTGCATGGCCAGGTCGACCGAGCGCTCGCGCACGTCGGCCCGCCCGCCGGGCAGCTGCGGGTCGCGCGCGATGACCTGGCCGTCGGCGGTGGTCACGCAGAAGCAGACGTAGCCGACGGGCTTGGCCTCGGTACCGCCACCGGGGCCCGCGACGCCGGTGATCCCGACGCCGACGTCCGCCCCGAACCGCGCCCGCGCACCGTCCGCAAGTGCCCGCGCGACCTCCGGCGACACGGCCCCGTGCGCCTCGATGAGCGCGGCGGGGACGTCGAGCAGCGCGGTCTTCGCCTCGTTCGAGTAGGCGACCACGCCCCCGGCGACGTAGGCCGACGACCCGGCCCGGTCGACGAGCCGCCCGGCGAGCAGCCCACCGGTGCAGGACTCGCCGGTCGCGACCGTCCAGCCCTTCGCGCCGAGCGCCGCGGCGAGCAGCTCGTCGGTGGTGCTGCCGTCGTCGCTGATGAGCGCGCGGCGGTGCCGGTCGACGATGCGCGCGGCCAGCTCGCGGGCCGCCGGCTCGGCCCCGGGCAGCGGGTGCAGGTCGACCTCCAGCTCCGAGCGACGCAGGCAGGTGGTCACCTCCACCCCGGACACGTCGAGCTCGGTCTCCAGGACGCGCAGCGTCTCGGCGATCTCGGACTCCGGCAGCCCCGCGAAGCGCAGCAACGTCGCCTCCGCGCGGGGTACCCGGGTCAGCAGCTCCGCGACCGGGGCCGACTCCAGCGCGGCGGGCCACATGCCCTGCAGCTCCCGCGGCGGCCCCGGGAGCACGACGACGAGCGGCCCGCCCGGCCGCGTCACGGCCAGCCCCGGCGCGGTCCCGACCGGTTCGAGGACGCTCGCCCCGCGCGGGACCCTGGCCTGCTTGGCCGTCGCCGCGTCGAGCGCGGGCCCGGCCCAGCCGGCGCGGCTCGCCCACCCGGCGACCCGGTCGTGGATCCGACCCTGCAGCGCGGTGTCGACCTCCATCTCCGCTCCGGCGAACTCGGCGACGACCTCGGCCGTCAGGTCGTCGGCGGTCGGTCCGAGCCCGCCCGAGGTGACGACGAGATCGTCGGAAGCGACGAACTCCAGGGCCGAGCGCAGGTCCTCGGCGCGGTCCCCCACCAGCAGGACCCGCGAGACGGCGAAGCCGAGCTCGCCGAGGGAGCGGGCGACGAAGGGGCCGTTGGCGTCGGCGACGTGGCCGGTCAGCAGCTCGCTCCCGGTGACCAGGACCGAGGCGGTGGGGCGGGACTCGCTCATGATCCGAACCTACCCGCGCCCGGACACCCGCACCCCGTCCCGCGGGAGGTCACCATCGGTGCTGGTCCGGGGCGTCGAGGGATCGTCCGGTGTGGACCTCGCACCCGTTCGGGTGACGCGAGAGGCGCGACACGCCAGAAACCAGACCTCTACGGCGTGTCGTCGCAGCAACGATGCCGCTCGTCGTGCCCCGGGAGCGCCGCGGGCAACCGCGCTGCGCGGCCGCCGTCGTCACCCGTACGGCGCATGATCGGGCGCCACGGCTCCGACCTGGGCCGACGCCGTCCGTCGCACCGCATCCGGTGAACTCCGCGACCGCGCACACGCACAGTGTCCGAAATCCGGCAACTGCGCACTCTCAGTGTGAGCACAGCTCGCATACCCGACACTGTGACCCATGTCAGCGATGTCTGCGCCGAACGACGCCGCGACCTGGGTGGGTGAACTGGACCGGCTCGGGCCGCTGCGTGATCTGCGGGTCGCCCCGGGCTTCCACGCAGCCCGTCTGCTCGTCACCGTCGGGGGCACTCCACAGGGTCAGGTGACCGTGCCGCTGCGTGGCGGACGGGCCACGATCGCAGAGCTGCGATCCGCGCTGATCACCCTGGGGCCGCCCGAGGAGGTGACCCCGGCACCGGTGGCGAGCGACCCGGTGACGGTGGTGATCGCGACGCGCAACCGCCCCGAGTCGCTGGCCCGCTGCCTGCGCGCGGTCCTCGCCTCCGACCACCCGGCGCTGTCGGTCGTCGTCGTCGACAACGACCCGCCGGACGAGTTCACCCGCGACGCCGTCGCCGCGGCCGGGTCCCCACGGGTCCGCTACGTCCGCGAGCCGCGCCGCGGGGCCTCGGTCGGGCGCAACCGCGGACTTGCCGAGGCCCGCACCGAGATCGTCGCCTTCACCGACGACGACACCGAGGTCGACCCCGCCTGGGCCTCCCGCATCGCCGGCGCCTTCGCCGCCGACCCCGAACTCGCCTGCGTCTCCGGCCCCGTCCTGGCCGCCCGCCTCGCCAGCCCCGAGGAACGCGCCGCCGACGTCGCCCTGGCCTGGAACAAGGGCTTCACCCCGCGCCGGTTCACCCTCGCCGAACCCCCCGCGGACTCCCCGATCTTCCCCTTCGCCCCCGGCCTGTTCGGCATCGGCGCCAACCTCGCCGTCCGCGCCAGCGCCGCCCGCGCCGTCGGCGGCTTCGACGAGGCCATGGGCCCCGGCACCCCCACCCACGGCGGCGAGGACTGCGAGTTCCTCGTCCGCATGATCCTCGCCGGCCACGTCCTGGGCTACGCACCCGGCGCCTACCTGTGGCACCACCACCGCCCCGACCAGGCCGCCCTGCGCAAGCAGATGGAGGGCTACGCCGTCGGGCTGGGCAGTTTCCTGGCCAAGGTGGCGCTGTCCCCGCAGGGCCGGTCGGTCGCGCTGCGCCGGCTCCCGGCCGCGGTCGCCCGGCTGCGCCACATCTCCGACCGCGAGGCCGGCGCCGGCGTGGCGATGCCCGCCGACGCCGACCAGACGCGCAACCGGGGACTGCTGACCGGCCCGCGCGCCTACCTCCGGTCGCGCCGCGCGGTGCGACGGGCCGGCGGAGCGGTGCCGCCGCTCGTCGGCCCGGCCCGGGCCGGGACCACCGCCCCGCACAAGATCCTCGCGACCGGCGGCCACCGGGCCGTCACGCCCACCCGGCCGCACGGCACCGGCGGGTATCCCGCGGTCGCTCCGTCCGGGGCCGAGGGCACCGGGGGCCGTCCGGCCGCCGCACCCCGTCCGCAGGACAGCGGTGGGTACCGGCCCGTCCCCGCCCGCACCGGCGGCCCGTACGGCGCGGACCCCGCCCGGCGCGGCTGAGCCGTCGCGGGCCCGCACCCGCGGCACCCCGCCACGGAGCCTCCGGCACCTCGACGCCCCCGCCGCGAGGGCGCGCCCCCGCCGTCACGACGGCGTCGGGGCCTCCGGGCCCGGCCCCAGCAGGGCCGGGTCCGACGCCGCGGCCACGAGCCGGCCGTGCGGGTCGGCGACCAGGCGTCGCGTCGTCGTGTCGAGCACCCCGAGGGTGCACTCCACCTCGGCCGCGAGATCGTCCGTCCGGGCCCCGTCGGCCGCGGTCTCCCGGACGATCCGGTGACGCATCGTGAACGGCTTGCGGGTCGTGAACGCGATCGCCGAGTCGATCCACAGCTCGTCGCCGGCGCGCAGCTCGGCCCGGAAGTGTGCCGTCGTCGACAGCAGCACGATCGTCAGGCCGTGCGCCCCGAGCGCGTGCTGGGACAGCCCGGCCGCACGGAGGTGCTCCATCCGGGCGTGCTCGCCGTACTGGTGGTAGACGGCGTGGTTGACGTGCCCGTTCACGTCCATCTCGTAGCTGCGGACACCGATCCGGACCCCGAACGGCGGAGGCATCTCGACGCTCATGGTGGCCACCCTGCCCGCCGGGCCGGACCACCCCCGCCGACGCACCGGACCACGTCGCGGAACGTTTGTGCCACCGCCGACCGCGGTCGTAGGGTGGGTGACCGCGCTGACTAGGCTGGTGCGGAGGCAGCACGAGCGGCACGTCAAGCAACGGCGGCCGGTTGTCACTCACGGTGAAGTCGACGGCGCGTCCGGGACCGGACCACGAGCACGTCGACGGCGCCGACGGCGACGACTCGCGAGGGAGCACGACACATGAGCAGTGAGACGCCCACCGGGGTGGGGGGAGACCAGGGCCCCGACGTCGGCGAGGTCGTCCGCTTCGAGGTGACCGAGCACGGTGACGGCGCCGTCGTCGTCGGTGTGCACGGCGAGATCGACACGGTGACGGCGCCCGTGCTGAGCGAACGCCTCGCCGAGCGGATCGGCTCCGCGAGCCTGCTGGTGGTGGACCTGACCCGGGTCACGTTCCTCGGGTCGGCCGGGCTGGCGGCGCTCGTCGAGGGCAAGGAGAAGGCGGAGAACGCCGGCAGCCGGCTGCGGCTGGTCTGCGGGTCGCACGCCGTCACCCGGGCGCTCGAGGCGACCAACCTGATGTCCCTGTTCGACGTGGCCGACGGTGTGCCGGAGGCACTCCGCACGGCCTGACGACCCGCAGGTCCACGGGTGCCCGGTGGCGCCCGCGGTCCTCGACGCCGACATGGCCGAGCATCTCGGCCGGGCGGGCGCGATTCCCGTCCCTTTTCCCGACCACTCCCTCCGACGACCGGGACGACGAGCCCCACCGCGATGAGCACTCTGCACCTGGACGAGCCGTCCCCCACCTCGGGAGACGGCCCGTCCGGTGTGTCGGGGCTCGCGGCCGCGGTGCGCGAGGGACGGCTGAGCGCGGCCACCGTCGCCGAGCGGCTCCTCGCCGCCCTCGACGACGCGGTACCCGTGGGCGCCGGGCTCGTGGTGGACGCCGGACCGCTGCGCGCGGCCGCCGCGGCGCTCGACCGGCGCACCGACCGGTTCGCCCTGCCGCTGGCGGGGGTCCCGGTGGTGGTCGAGGACGGCATCTCCGTCGCCGGTCGCGGGGACGAGGTCGTGCGCAGGCTGCGGGCCGCGGGCGCGCTCGTCGCCGGGCGGGCGCGGACCGCCGAGCACGAGGTGGGCCTCGACGGCACCCCGGGCGGCCGGGCCACCGCGACCGTGGTCGCCTCCGGTGTCGTCCCGCTCGGGATCGGCGTGGACGGCGACGGGACCCTGCGCTGCGCCGCCGCCGCCCACGGGATCGCCGCGCTCAAGCCGGGCCGCCGGGTGCTCCCGCTGCCCGACGCCGCCGAGCGCCGCTGGTGCGGGCTGGCCGAGCCGACCCTGATCGCCGGGTGCGCGGAGGACCTCACCGTGGTGCTCGACGCCCTCTCCCGCGGCACCGGGGGGCCGGCCGCGCCGTCGTCGGTGCTGCGGCTCACCGCCCCCGCCGGTCCCGGCCCCGGGTCCGGCGCGACGCCCGTCTCCTCCCTGGCCGCGTCGCTGCGGACCGGACGCACCCGGCTCGCCGGGCCGGACGCGGCGTCCGCGGTGCACACGGCGATCCGGCTGCTGCAGGACGCCGGGCTGGGCCTCGTCGCCGCCGACCCGCCGTACCGGGCCGTGCTGGTCGTCCACTCGGCCCGCCGCCGGCAGGCCGGGCTCGCCCGCCGGGTGGAGGACCTCGGCCTCGACCCGGCCGAGCTGCCGCGCAGCGCCCGCAGCCTCGTCCGGCGCGGCCGCCGCGTCCGGCGCCTGGGCGGCCTGCGTCCCGCGACGCCCGCGTCGTGGCGGCAGCGGATGGTCGCCTGGCTCGACGACGCCGGCGCCGAGGCCGGCCTGCTGCCCGCCCCGCCCGGGGCATCCGGTGCCGGATCCACCGGGGTGGCGGCGTGGAACCTGGCCGGGCTGCCGTCGCTGGTCGCGCCGGTGCACCGGCCCGGGGAGCACGGCTGCGTGCAGCTCGTGGGGCGGCCCGGATCGGAGCGACGGCTGCTCGCGACCGCCGCCCTGCTCGCCGAGGGCTGACCCGGCCCGGCGGAGCCGCTCAGTCAGCGGGCGAGGACCAGACCCCGGTCGCGACGAACCGGTCGAGGGTCGCCGTGTAGGGCGCCAGGTCCATCCCCTGGGCGGCGACCCAGGCGTCGTCGTAGTAGCTGTGCCGGTAGCGCTCGCCGCCGTCGCACAGCAGGGTCACGACGCTGCCCGACCGTCCGGCACGCAGCATCTCCGCGACGACCTGGTAGACGCCCCACAGGTTGGTGCCGGTCGACCCGCCGGCCCACCGGCCGGTGCGGTCGCGCAGGTGGCGGGCCGCGGCGACGCTGGCGGCGTCGGGGACCGGGACCATCCGGTCGATCACCGACGGGACGAAGCTCGGCTCCATCCGGGGCCGCCCGATCCCTTCGATCCGCGACGCCGCACCCGTCGCGTACGACGGGTCCCCCGCCGTCCAGCCGGGCAGGAAGGCCGAGCCCTCCGGGTCGACGACGGCCAGCCGGGTCGCGAGCCGCCGGTAACGCAGGTAGCGGCCGATCGTCGCCGAGGTGCCCCCGGTCCCGGCGCCGACGACGATCCACTCCGGCACCGGGTGCGGCTCCTCGGCGAGCTGGGCCAGAATCGACTCGGCGATGTTGTTGTTGCCGCGCCAGTCGGTGGCACGCTCGGCGTAGGTGAACTGGTCGAGGTAGTGCCCGCCGGTGGCCGCGGCGAGCCGCTCGGCCTCGGCGTAGACCTCACCGCCGTGGTCGACGAAGTGGCAGCGCCCGCCCTCCCGCTCGATCAGCGCGACCTTCTCCGGGCTGGTCGAGCGCGGCATGACCGCCACGAACGGCACCCCGATCAGCCGGGCGAAGTAGGCCTCGGAGACCGCCGTCGACCCGGAGCTGGCCTCGACGACCGTGGTGCCGTCGGTGATCCAGCCCGACGCGAGCGCGTAGAGGAACAGCGACCGGGCCAGCCGGTGCTTGAGGCTGCCGGTGGGGTGCACGGACTCGTCCTTGAGGTAGACCTGCACACCCCACTCGGCGGGCAGGTCCAGCACGTGGAGGTGGGTGTCGGCGGAACGGTTCGCGTCGGCCTGGACGCGGCGCATCGCCTCGTCGACCCAGGCGCGGGTACGGGCACAGGAACGGTCGACGGGGTGCACGCCCCCGACCCTAGATCGGTCTCGGAGCCGGCCCGGCCCGGTCCCTCGGTCACGGCGCCGATCCGGGTCACGTCGTGCCCGCGCGGCCCTGCCCCGCGCCGCCCTCCGTGCCCGCAGCGGTGCTCCGTGATCGCGCACGTCACACACCGTCGACCGCCGCACCGGGGCCGTCCGCCGAACGGGGGCTGTCGGGGTGCGTCACGGAGCCGGAGACTGACGCACCGTGAACAGCTGCCCGGGGAGTGCGACGAGGTGACCGACGGTGTCACGGAGACCGGTGCCGAGGTGACGGCCGAGGACGTGCGCGACGACGAGGCGACCCGGCCCGGGGACGCGACGGCCCCGACCGGGCGCGTTCCCGAGGCCACGCCCCCGGGCACCACGGCCGCCGGACTGCCGCAGCGCAGCCCGCGCGGCGGCGACGGTGCCCGCATCGTCGAGCACATCGTCGAGGACCTGATGGTCCGTCTCGCCGCGGCCGAGCACGCGCGCGACACCGCCGAGCGCCGGGCCGACGCGCTCGCCGCCACCCTGGAGGAGGCCCGCTCCCGGCCCGCGGAGACCTTCGGCATGCGCGCGGACAAGGTGCTCCGGATGGCCGAGCACGAGGCCGCGATGCGGCGGCGCACCGCCGAGATCGAGGCCGCGCAGCTGGTGGACGCCGCCCGCGACGAGGCCGCCCGGATGGTCGACGACGCCCGCGCGGAGGTCGACCGGCTGCGCGCGGCCGGGGCGGCCGCACGGCGGGACAGCGAGCTCGTCGCGGACACCGCGGCGTCGATGCACGCACACGTGTCCGGCCTGCGCTCGTCGGTGCGCGACGAGATCGCCCGGCTGCACGCGATGCTGGGGGCCGAGCTGGGCAGGCTCGACGCGCCCGCCCGCGCCTCCCGGGGCGCCGACCAGGGCGAGCGGGTCCGGCGCCCGGTGGGCGGCCCGGCGCACGCGCTGCGCACCGGGGAGACCGCAGGGCCGGACGAGGCCCCCGACGCCGTCGCGGACCGGGACGAGGCTGCCGCCCTCCCGGCGGTGGTGCTGCCGGAGCAGCGGGACGCCGAGCCGTCGCCGCCTGCCGCCCCCGTCTCGTCCACCGCCGGTTCCGAGGGCAGCGCGCAGCAGACGTCCTGAGCCGGGACGGTGCGGTCGCCCGACGGGACGCGTCGCCGGCACCGAGCGGGCTCCGAGTGGCGACGCCGTGCCGCGGTGCCTACCGTCGACCCAATGACCGACCCCCGTCCACCCGGCGCCGGCACCAGCGACGGCTCGGGCACGGCGTCACCCGACGTCACCGACAGCTGCGACGGGCTGCGACTGGAGACCACCTGGCCCGCGGACGGGACGGTCGTCGTCGCGGTGACCGGCGAGCTGGACATGCTGACCGCGCCGGAGCTGCGGCACTCGGTGGCCGAGCAGATCTCGGTGTCCTCGCTGGTCGTGCTGGACCTCGACGGGGTCCGTTTCCTCGGCACGTCCGGACTGGCGGCCCTGATCGAGCTGCGCGAGCAGGCCCACCGGGCCGGCGTCGAGCTGCGTCTGGCGTGTACCGAGCGGCGTGTCCTGCGCCCGATCGGCATCGCCGGGCTGCACCATCTGTTCGACATCCACGACGACGTGCAGGCCGCACTGGCCTCCTGACAGGTGACGTGAGTCATACATCGTCGGTCCGATTCCGCCCGATACCGGCGTGCCGGTCGCAGCGCGCAGGTGCGGGGTGGTGTCGTGAACAGGGGTGATGGCGGTCGGTCCGATCGACCGCCCGCCCCCGGGGGCCGCACGCGGCCGATCGCCGGCACCGATCCCGCCACCCCGCAGGTTTGATCTCGGAGCCCCTCGGGAACCGGGTTGGGGAGCCAACCCGGTCCGCCCGGGCCCCGAGCGACGAGGTGAGCACGTGAGCGACGTTTCCCGGCTTCCCGGCCCGATGGACGACGTGTGGCAGTGGCAGCGACTGGGCGCGTGCCGCGGCATGGACAGCGCCGTGTTCTTCCACCCCGACGGCGAGCGCAACCCCTCCCGGTCGCGTCGCACCGAGCGCGCGAAGCAGGTCTGCCGGGGTTGTCCCGTGCTGCAGGAGTGCCGCCGCTTCGCGCTGGCCAGCCGTGAGCCGTTCGGCGTGTGGGGCGGGCTGGGCGAGTCCGAGCGTCGCGCCATCATCGAGCGCCGCGACGCCGAGCGCATCGTCGCCGAGCAGGGCCCGGGCCTCGCCGCCGTCGTCTGACGGCACCGCTCGACGGCTCACCGATCCGACACGGCCCGCCCGGGCATCGGGCGGGCCGTCCTGCTGCCCGGACGTCCTGCCACACCTCCGGGCGTCACACCGCGGAGGGCAGGGCCTCCGGCCTGGTGATGTCCCCGGTGATCTCCTCCGCGACGGGCCCCACGGGCCGGTAGGGCAGCACCGGAAGGCCGTAGACCCGCGCGACGCGGCGCACCGCGCGACGGACCACCTCGATCTCGGGGTCGGACACCGGTCCGGCGGCGGCCGGGGCCACGCACCAGGTGTCGTCGTCGGGGTCGAACCCGACCAGCTCCGAGAGCGCCGCGACGAGGTCCGCCTCGTCGCCGTCCTGCACCGCCCAGCGCAGCCCGAGGCGGTGCACCCGCACCCGCTCGACCGGCAGCATCACCACCGGCACGTCCCCGGTGCCGTCCCCAGAGCCGTCCTGGGTGCCGTCCTCGGTGTCGTCATCGAGATCGTCCTCGGCGGCCAGCAGCTCCCGCGCCTGCGCCGGTGTCAGCGGACGCCGGACGGGGGCCGGGTCGTCCCGCACCACCAGCAGGTCGGTCTCCCCCGCCGCGCCGGAGAGCGCCGCGAGCGGTCCCCCGCCCTCTCCGACTCCGCAGCGGTCAGCGCCACGGCGACCAGCCTCCGCGGTCGCGTCGTCCCCTGCCCCACGCTCGCCCCCGGCGATCCCGCACGTCCTCGTCCGTCGAGTACAACGCCCGGGTCCCCCGATCGATCGCCGATTACCCACCCGGACGGACGAGTGGGGTCACCCGTTCCACGAGCGGGAGACGACTCCCTGTCCCGAACCCCCGGACGGCCCCGACCGCAACTCCGCCGTGACCTCGGCCCGCCCACCGGTAGTACGGAGGGGCCGGACGGTCGAACGGCGCCGGCCGGTCAGGGCGGCCGGTCAGGGCGGTACGTCAGGCGGGGCGGTACGTCAGGCGGGGCGGTCCAGGCGGATCGCGAGCAGCGCGATGTCGTCGTCGAGCCGGTCCGGCAGGCACACCTCGAGCACCCGCTCGACGACCCGCTCCGGGTCCGCGTCGGACGGCAGCTGCTCCACGGTGCGTTCGATGAGCTCGGTGCGGGCGTCGGCGTCCTCGCCGACGATGTCGGTCAGGCCGTCGGTGTAGAAGACCAGCAGCGACCCCGCCGCACACGGCACGGTGGCCCCGTCGCGGTGCGCCCCGGTGGCCCGCCCGAACTCCGGCACCGCCCCGAGCATCGGCGAGTGGTGCGCGTCGAGCCGGTGCAGCCGGCCCTGCGGATCGCGCAGCAGCGGCGCCGGGTGCCCGGCGTTGGCGTAGGTCAGCTCGCGCGCGCCGTCGGGGCCCGCCGGGCCGAACCGGGCGTAGACCGCGGTCGCCATCGCGGCGATGTCCAGGCCCTGCACCAGCTGGTCGCAGCGGTCGAGCACCGGCCCTGGCGCGTCGCCGCCCCAGGCATAGGAACGCAGCACACCGCGCAGCTGCCCCATCGCGGCCGCCGCCGACAGGTCGTGGCCCACCACGTCGCCCACCGCGGCACCGACAGAGCCGTCCGGCATCGGCAGCACGTCGTACCAGTCCCCACCGACCTGGTTGCCGTCCGCGCCCACCAGGTAGCGGGCCGCGACCCGCATCCCCGGGACCTGCGGCAACGCCGGGAGCAGGCTGTGCTGCAGGGTCGCCGCCGCGGCCCGCTCCACCTCGTAGAGCCGGGCGTTGTCGACGGCCAGCCCGGCGCGGCCCGCCAGGTCCGAGGCCAGGTGCACGTCGCGCTGGGTCCAGCGACGGCCGTAGGGGAACTGGGTGGACAGCGTCACCAGGCCGAGCACCCGGCCGCGGCCGAGCAGCGGGACGACCATCGCCGAGCGGAGCCGCAGCCGCTCGTAGGCGTCGGCCGCCTCCGGGTCGTCCGGATGGACCTCGCGTCCGTCGTCGGGCAGCTCCTGCACCAGGTAGGGCTTGCCGGTCCGCACCGCGGTCTTGGCCTCCTGCTCGATCCGGCCCGTCCCCAGCGGACCGGACCGGGACAGCAGTGCCTCGTCGTCGGCGTCGCGGGCCGCGACGGCCATCCGCTCGCGGCTGGCCCCGTTGGGGGTGTCGAGCAGGTCCACCGTGCACAGGTCGGCCAGCTCCGGCACCACGATCCGGGAGAAGCGACGGCAGGCGTCGGCCACGTCGAGCGCCGAGGTCATCTGGGTGGTCGCCTCGGCGAGCAGCCGCAGCTGGGCCCGCGCCGCCTCGGCGTCGGCCAGCGCCGCCCGCCGCTCCTGCTCGACGACGACCCGTTCGGTGACGTCGCTCTGCACCCCGACGAAGTTGACCAGCTCGCCGTCGCCGTCGTGCACCGGCGAGACGGACACCTGGTTCCAGAACGCGGTGCCGTCGCGGCGGTAGTTGAGCAGCACCTCGGTGATCGGCCGCTGTTCCCGGAGCGCCTCGCGCAGCCGGCGGACCGCGGACCGGTCGGTGTTGGGCCCCTGAAGGAACCGGCAGTTGCGCCCGACGACCTCGTCGAGCGGATACCCCGTCAGCCGCTCGAACGACGGGTTCACCCAGGCCAGCGGGTCGTCCTCACGCTGCGGGTCGGAGATCGTGAACGACATCTCGGTGGCCAGCACGGCGCGGTCGCGCAGGAACCCCATCCGGTCGCGGTCCCCGCCCTGGCCGACCTCGGAGTCCGACAGCGGCAGCAGCACGGCCAGCGCCCGGCCGGGCCCGGTGGTCGGGGGCTGGGCGAACGCGCCCTGTCCCTGGGCACCGGGGTCCGACAGCGCGAACCCGGTCACCCAGACCAGCGTGCTGCTGGCCGTCGCGCCCTCACCCGGGACCGGGACGCCGTCGCGGTCGGGCATCAGGCCCGGCCCGTGCAGCGCCACCGGCTCGCCGGACACCGCCTCGCCGGAAGCGATGCGGGACAGCGGTGACCCCTCGTCGGTGTAGGGCCGGCCGTCCAGATCGGTCAGCCGCACGGACTCGCTCCACTCGCGGACCCCGATCGGCAGCCGCACCGGGCGGTCGCCGGCCAGCTCCAGCGCGGTGGTGTTGGCGTAGACGATCCGGCGGTCCGCGATGTCGATCATCAGGACGGCCACCTGGGTCCCGCCGCGCACGTACGGCATCGCGGGGGTGCTCGGCTGCTCGCCGAAGGACTCCACCGAGGTCGCGACCGCCTGGTCGACGGCCCGGTCCACCGCGTCGCCGGGCGGGCCGGCGGGGGTGTCGGAACCGAGATCGGGATACCGCGTCACCCTGGCGAGCCTAAGGGCAGGCGCCGTGCCGGGCGCACCGAGCCCGGCCGGTATCGTCGGTCCCGGTCTCCTGTCGTGGGTGGACCGGACCGGCGCGGGCCAGGAAGGCTCCGCCGCACCCCCGGTGCGTCGTCGCGATGCGAGAAGGCATCTGCCCGTCGAGAGCACGGCGGCGCTCCACCACGCTTCCGCGCCGCCCGGCGCCCGACACGGAGGTGATCACCCTGCCCGGATCCGCGCCGGCGCAACCGTCCCGGGGGGACGGCGACGCCGAGCTGGACCCCGCCGACTCCGCCCACCTCGGGGTCCGCCTGTCCTCACCGCGCAGTGGCCTGACCGTGCTCACCGTGCGTGGCGAGGTCGACACTCTGACCGCGCCGCGTCTCGAGACGGCCCTCGACGAGCTGCTGAACCTCCCGCCCGACGGCGACGGCCGCGACCTCGCCGTCGACCTGGAGGGCGTCACGTTCCTCGCCTCCAGCGGCCTGGGCGTGCTCATCCACACCGCCCGTCGGGCCGCCCGGGACGGACGGCGGCTGTTCGTCGTCGCCACCAACCGGGCCGTGCTCCGGCCGCTCGAGGTCACCGGCTCCGCCCAGCTGTTCACCGTCCTGCCCGATCAGGAAGGCATTCCCGGCGCCTGAGCGGGCACCCGGTCTGCACATCCCCGCCGGAGGCGACATGATCCGGCCCGACACCCCCCGTCGTACGAAAGGACTCGTCAGCGTGGCCCAGGAGGACGTGGCAGGCACGGCGCACCCCGCCGGCACCGACAACACCGTCGAGATCCGGGTCGCCGCGCGGCCCGCGTTGATCCCCACGGTCCGCGCGGTGGCCTCCGACCTCGCCGCGCGCGCGGACTTCGACCTGGACGCGGTGTCCGATCTGCGGATGGCCGTCGACGAGGCGTGTGCGACGCTCGTCGCGATGGCCACTCCCGGCACGCCGCTGCGGTGCACCTTCGCCGTGTCCGACGAGCGCATCGAGGTCACCGCCCGGGTCGAGACCGGCAGCGGCGCGCAGCTGCCCACCGACAGCTTCGGCTGGCGGGTCCTGCAGACCCTGGCCGACCACGTCGCCGTCGAGACCGGTGAGGAGGACGGCGGCCGCCCCGCCCTCACCATCCGGCTGCACAAGCTCGCAGGTCACGGACTGTGACGTGACGGTGGACCCCCAGTACGCCCACCTCACCCCGCTGCTCGAGCAGTACGCGGGCCTCGACGACGGCGATCCCCGCCGGGAGCGGCTGCGCGAGCAGCTCGTCACCGGCTACCTGCCCGTCGCCCAGCACATCGCCCGCCGGTTCAACCACCGCGGCGAGCCCCTCGACGACCTCGTGCAGGTCGCGACGGTCGGGCTGATCAACGCCATCGACCGGTTCGACCCGGAGAAGGGCGGCGAGTTCTTCTCCTTCGCCGTCCCCACGATCTCCGGTGAGGTGCGCCGGCACTTCCGGGACCAGAGCTGGTCGATGCGGGTACCGCGACGGCTCAAGGACATGCACGTGTCGATCAACGGTGCGGTGTCCGAGCTGTCCCAGACCCTCGGTCGCGCGCCCCGGCCCTCGGAGCTCGCGGAGTACCTCGACCTGCCCGTCGGCGAGGTGCTGGAGGGCCTGGAGGCCGCCGAGGCCTACCGCAGCTCCTCGCTCGACGAGATGCTGTCGTCGGAGGACGGCAGTGCGACCGTGGGCGAGCTGGTCGGCGACGCCGACGCCGAGCTCGACCGGGTCGACTATCGCGAGTCGCTGCGCCCGCTGCTCGCCGAGCTCGCGCCACGGGAGCGGACGATCGTGATGCTCCGGTTCTTCGGCAACCGCACACAGACCCAGATCGCCCAGGAGGTCGGCATCTCCCAGATGCACGTCTCCCGGCTGCTCGCACAGACCCTGTCACGGCTGCGCAACCGGCTCGACCCGGACGACCGCACCTTCTGACGGCCGGGCCGCGCGGCCGCGTCGCACGCCGTCCGCGAAGATCGGGACGGGACCGGCGCACCGTCCGGCCCCGGAGCGGGGAGGTAGGAGATGAGCGTGCCGGAACACGTGCTGGTGGTCGGCGCAGGGCTGGCCGGGCTGCGGACGGTGGAGAACCTGCGCCGGGACGGCTACGAGGGCCGGATCAGCCTGGTGGGGGCCGAGGAGCACCTCCCCTACGACCGCCCCCCGCTGTCGAAGCAGTTCCTCGCCGGCGCGTGGGAACGCACCAAGATCGACCTGTGCACCGCCGAGGATCTCGCCGAGCTCGGCGTGCGCACCCATCTCGGCCGCTCCGCGGTCGCCCTGCGGCCCGGTGAGGACCCGGCCGACGGCTCCGAGGTCGAGCTCGACGACGGCACCGTGCTGCACGCCGACGCCGTCGTCCTCGCCGTGGGGGTCACCTCCCGGGTACTCGACGGCCAGCCGGACTCCGCGCACCTGCTGCGCGCCGTCGACGAGGCCGAACGGCTGCGCGACGCGCTCGCCTCGGCGTCGTCGCTGCTCGTGGTCGGTGCCGGGTTCATCGGGGCCGAGGTCGCGAGCACCGCCCGGGACCGGGGTGTCGCGGTCACCGTGGTCGAGACCGGCACGGTGCCGATGGCGCGGCTCCTGGGCGAACAGGCCGGTGCGGTGGTGGCCCGGCTGATGGTCGACGCCGGGGTCGACCTGCGCACCGGGGTGGCGGTGTCGGAGCTGACGTCCTCGGGTGCCACCCTCTCCGACGGGTCGACGGTGACGGCCGACGAGATCGTCGTCGGCGTCGGCGGGATGCTCGACCTGGGCTGGCTGGAGGCCACCGGCGTCGACGTCTCCGCCGGGATCCCGTGCGACCACCGGGGCCGGGTCGACGGGCTGCCCGGGGTGTGGGCGGCGGGCGACGCCGCCGCCTGGACCGACCCGGACACCGGCGAGCGCACCCGGCTGGAGCACTGGACCTCGGCGAGCGACCAGGCGGCCGCGGTCGCCGCGGACATCACCGGCACCGACCTGCCGCCCGCCGCGGTGCCGTTCTTCTGGTCCGACCAGTTCGGCATGAAGATCCAGCTCGTGGGGTGGCCGGACCGCGCGGACTCGCTGCTGCCGTTGCACGGCGAGGGTCTCGGCGACGGCCCGGTGAAGGGCACGGTACTCGGCTACCTGCGCGGCGACGACCTCGTCGCCGTCGCCGGGTTCGGCGCGGCCCGGCTCGTCGCCCGCTACCGCCGTCCGCTGGCGGAGGGCGCCGACCGCGCCGCGGTGCTGGAGCTGCGCGACGAGCTGGCCTGAGCGGGTTCCGACACACGTCGGGCCCGGCCGGTGACGACACCGGCCGGGCCCGACGGGTACGGATCAGCGGAAGATCGAGCGGACCACGGCAAGTCCGACCAGCGCGCCGACCGCGATGAGCGAGTACTTGATCTTCGGGTCGGCGAGCCGCTCGGCGAGCTGCGCCTTGCCGCCCTCGATGAGGTTCTTCGGGTTCGCCCGGTCCGCCAGGGCGTCCAGACTCTCGGCCAGCGCGTCCCGGGTCTTCTCGATCTCGCGCTGGATGTTCTCGGGGTCGCGGGCCACCACGTCCACCTCCGGTTCGGCCGGTACGCGTCCGCGTCCGGGACTCCTGCTGCTCGCGCCCGACACTGCCCCGACAGCTCTGTCCGGGCACCGCGAGCGGCGTGGGACACACCGTAGCCACCGACGGGGGCGGACCGCGCGCCCGGCCACCGGCGCGCCGCCGATCGGGTGCGCCCGACGGTCGTCGGTGTCGCATCCGTCCACAACCGGCCGGTACGTCCACAGGCACCACACTCGTGGCAGCGCCGCGGCCGGCGGGTGGCACGCTGATCGACATGAGTACACGGCTGCAGGCGGGCGACCCCGCCCCCGACTTCACCCTCGACGACGCCGACGGCACGCCCGTCTCCCTGGCCGACTACCGCGGCCGCAAGGTCGTCGTCTACTTCTACCCGGCGGCGAGCACCCCGGGCTGCACGAAGGAGGCCTGCGACTTCCGCGACAACCTCGCCGAGCTGAACGAGGCGGGCATCGACGTGCTGGGCATCTCCCCGGACAAGCCCGCCAAGCTCGCGACCTTCCGCGACAACGAGAAGCTGACCTTCCCGCTGCTGTCCGACCCCGACCGCGAGGTCCTCACCGCCTGGGGCGCCTTCGGGGAGAAGAAGCTCTACGGCAAGACCGTCACCGGCGTGATCCGGTCGACCTTCCTGGTCGGCGAGGACGGCACGATCGTCGACGCGCAGTACAACGTGAAGGCGACCGGGCACGTGGCGAAGCTCCGCCGGGACTGGAAGGTCTGATGCCGGCCCGGCCGGCGGGCGCGGGGTGAGCGGGCGTGCCCCGCGCCCGCCGGTGGACCGACGAGGAGCTGGTCGCCGCGGTGGCGGCGTCGCAGCGGCTGAGCGAGGTGTGCCACCGCCTCGGGATCCGGACCGGCCGGTACGACCAGCTACGGGCGCACATCGCCCGTACCGGCGCGGACGCGAGCCACATCCCGGGGGCGCTCGACCCCGGGCACCGCAACCACCGCCGGCGCTACACCGACGAGGCGCTGCGGGCGGCCGTCGAGGCGGAGGTCAGCGTGTACGCCGTGCTCCGGCGGCTCGGGTACGAGCCCAGCGGCGGGATGTTCCGGGCGGTGGTCGCGCACATCCGGGCGCTCGAGCTCGACACGACGCACTTCACGGGCCGTTCCTGGGCCCGGGGCCGGACCTTCCCGGGGCGGCGGGCCCGTCCGCTGGCGGACATCCTGGTCCGCGGGTCGAGCTACCGCAGCAGCGCGACCCTGCGCCGGCGGCTCGTCGCTGAGGGGCTGAAGGCCGCCCGGTGCGAGGAGTGTGGCCTGACCGAGTGGCGGGGACGGCCCGTCCCGCTCCAGCTCGACCACGTCAACGGCGACCACACCGACAACCGGCTCGAGAACCTTCGTATCCTGTGCGCGAACTGCCACGCCCTCACCGACACCTGGTGCGGCCGAAAGAACTAGCCGGCGTACTCCAACTGGCAGAGAGACACGGTTTAGGTCCGTGCAAGTGCGGGTTCGAATCCCGCCGCCGGCACGCGTCGCGGCGCCCGCCTCACCCGGCGGGCGACGCGGTCCCGGTCGGCCCGGCATCCCCGGGCGTGACGCCGTCGGGCTCGTCGGGCAGCGGCCGGCGGGCGGCGAGCAGCACCCCGCCGAGCCCGAGCACCGCGCAGATCCCCGACACCAGCAGCAGCGCGGGCGGCACGTGCCCGGTCACCGCGTCGCCGAGGGCCACGACGGCGATGGTGCTCGGCGCCGACCCGATCACGGTGCCGACCAGGTAGGGCCAGAACCGCACCTGGGACAGGCCGGACAGGTAGTTGAGCACCGCGAACGGCACCATCGGGATCAGCCGCAGCGACGTCACCGCCAGCACGCCGTGGTGGTCGAGCCTGCGGCGCACCCACACCGCGCGCGGGTGGCGCGCGTAGCGGGCGACGAGCCCCCCGCCGGTGGCACGGACGAGCGCGAACGCCACGACCGCGGACAGTGCGGTCGCGAACAGGGTCAGCGCGGCCCCGCCGACGGCACCGAACAGCACCCCGGCGGACACGGTGAACACCGTCCGGGGGAAGGGCGGGACGTTGAGCGCGACCTGGAGCAGGACGAACACGACCGGGCCCCAGAGCCCTGCCGACTCGACGGCCCGGCGCAGCTCACCGAACCGGGGGAACGCGGACAGCCCCAGCGACCGGGCCACGAGTACGACGAGTGCGGCCGCGAGCACCAGCCCGAGGCAGCCCAGCAGAAACCGCCACCACCGCACGGACGTCACGGTACCGAGCCCCGCGCCGGCGCCGTCGGCCGCGTCGCCGCACCGACCGGTCCCCCGCCGCCGGTCGTCGGGCGACCTCGGCCGGCGTGCCGTGGGGATGGGCCGTGAGAGGCTGCCGACCATGAGCGACTCGGGTATCGACCCCGCCGAACTGGACGCCGACGGGCTGGCCGTGCGCCGCGAGGTCCTCGGCCAGGACTACGTCGACGCGGCGCTGGGCCGCGTCGACGACACGACCGCGGACTTCCAGAAGCTGATCACCCGCTACGCATGGAACGAGATCTGGACCCGCCCCGGGCTGGAGCGCCGGATGCGCTCGGCGGTGACGCTGACCGCACTGGTCGCGCACGGGCACTGGGAAGAGTTCGAGCTGCACGTACGGGCGGCCCGGCGCAACGGCCTGGCCACCGACGAGATCGTCGAGATCATCCTGCAGACCGCGATCCACTGCGGGGTCCCGGCGGCGAACTCGGCGTTCCGGATCGCGCAGCGCGTCCTGGCCGAGCCGGCCCCCGAGTAGCCCTCAGTCGCGGGCGAGCAGCGCCTGCAGGTGCGGGACGAGTGCGCGCAGCGCGGTCCCGCGGTGGGAGGCGGCGTCCTTCTCCTCGGCGCTGAGCTCGGCCGAGGAGCGGGTGTCGCCCTCCGGGGCGAAGATCGGGTCGTAGCCGAACCCGTTCTCCCCGCGCGGGGCGCGCAGCAGGGTGCCGCGCCACGTCCCGTGCACCACGGTGCGCCCGGGCACGGAGTCCTCCGCGTCGGGGCCGCCGGTGTCGGCAGTGCCGTCGGAGCCGTCGGAATCACGGAGCCCGGCCGCCGCCTCGGGCGTGACGAGCGCGGCGGCGCACACGAACGCGGCGCCGCGGCGCTCGTCGGGGACGTCGGCGGTCTGTCCGAGCAGCAGCGCCAGGTTGGCCGCGTCGTCGCCGTGCCGGCCGGACCAGCGGGCGGAGAAGATGCCCGGCATGCCGTTGAGGGCGTCGACGGTGATGCCCGAGTCGTCGGCGATCGCGGGCAGCCCGGTCGCGGCGGCGGCGTCGCGGGCCTTGGCGAGCGCGTTCGCGGCGAAGGTCGCGCCGGTCTCGGGGGCCTCGGGGAACTCGGGGACGTCGGCGAGCCCGACGATCTCCACCCCGGAGAGCCCCGCGGCCTCGGTGATCCGGCGCAGCTCGACGAGCTTCTTGGCGTTGCGGGTGGCGAGCAGGATCCTCACGCGTCGCCCTCCCCCGCGGTGCCCGGGGCGGCGGGGGCGGTCTGCGCGACGATCTTCGGGTGCGGCGCGGCGAGCACCTCGACCTGGAGGCGGGACAGCTCGGCGATCCCGGCGAGCGCGGAGTCGAGCATCGCGTCGAGGGTCGAGCGGGAGAACGTGGCGCCCTCGCCGGTGCCCTGGACCTCGATGAGGGTCCCGGTCTCGGTGGCGACGACGTTCGTGTCGACCTCGGCCCGCGAGTCCTCCTCGTAGGGCAGGTCGAGCCGGACGCGGCCGTCGACGACGCCGACCGACACCGCGGCGACCTGGCAGGAGATCGGCTTGGGGTCGGACAGCTTGCCCTGCTCCCCGAGCCAGGTGACGGCGTCGCACAGGGCCACGTAGGCGCCGGTGATGGCCGCGGTGCGGGTGCCGCCGTCGGCCTGCAGGACGTCGCAGTCGATCGCGATCGTGTTCTCGCCGAGCGCGCGCAGGTCGATGCAGGCACGCAGGGACCGGCCGATCAGCCGGGAGATCTCGTGGGTGCGGCCGCCGATCCGGCCCTTCACCGACTCCCGCGACGAGCGGGTGTCGGTGGCCGAGGGCAGCATCGCGTACTCGGCGGTGACCCAGCCGAGGCCGGATCCCTTGCGCCAGCGCGGTACCCCGTCGGTGACGCTGGCGGCGCACAGCACCTTCGTGTCACCGAACTCCACCAGCACCGATCCCGCGGGGTGCTTCTGGAAGCCCCGGGTGATGGTCACCGGCCGCATCTCGTCGTCGGTCCGGCCGTCGGCCCTGCCCTCGGTTCGTGTCACCCGACCATCGTAGGAAGCCGGTTCAGACCTCGAACACCGCGTCGGGCCGGGCGAGCTCGACGGTCCCGCCGAAGGCCGCCTTGGCCTCGGCGCCGAGGGACTCGCGGTCGAACCAGGCCGGGACGTGGGTGACGACCAGGCGCCGGGCGCCGGCAGCCGCGGCGTGCTCGCCCGCCTCCCGTCCGGACAGGTGCACCCCGGGCGGTCCGGCCTCGGCGTGCGGCCAGCTGGCCTCGCAGAGCAGCAGGTCGGCGTCGCGGGCGGCCTCGACGAGTCCGGGGCAGGCCGCGGTGTCCCCGGAGTAGGTCAGCACCCGGCCGCGGTGCTCGAGGCGCAGCGCCCAGGCGGGGCAGACGTGCACGACCTCGTACGCGGTGACGGTGACGACGTCGTCGCCGGCGCCGACGGTGAACGGCTCCCCCGCCACGAGGTCGTGGAAGGAGAAGACGTCGGTGAGGTCGGTGCGGGCGTAGTCGGCCTCGGTGACGGCGTCGGCGCGGGCGAAGCGGGCGTGCGCACCGGCCGGGGCGTGCACGGGCAGCTTCCGCGCGGTCGCGTCGAACGGGGGCCGGGGATGGTAGCGACGGTGCACCGCCAGCGACGGGAAGTCCGAGCAGTGGTCGGGATGCAGGTGGCTGAACACCGCGGCGTCGAGGGAGAACGGGTCGGCGTGCCGCTGCAGGGCGCCGAGGGTGCCGTTGCCGAGGTCGAGGGTGAGGCGGGTCGACCCGGCCTCGACGAGGTAGCCCGATGCCGGGGACTCGGGTCCGGGGCCGCTGCCGGAGCACCCGAGAACGATCAGCCGCATGCGCGACCCTAACCCGTTCGTGAGGTGCGCCGCAGCCACCAGAGTCCGACGAACGGCAGGACGAGCGGGACGAAGCCGTAGCCGGCGCCGAAGTGCGACCAGACCGTCTCGCGGGGGAAGTCGGCGGGGACGAACGTGGTGAACGCGCCGACCCCGAGCACGCCGACGAGCTCGAACACCACGGCGGACCAGGCGAGACGGCGGAAGCCGGGCCCGGTGCCCGCCAGCCCGACGGTGGCCAGGATGTAGACGAACCCGGCGAGCGCGGACAGCGAGTACGCCAGCGGTGCCTCGCCGAAGCGTTCGGCGATCTGCACCCCGGCCCGCGCCGAGGCCGAGAGCGCGAAGATGCCGTAGACGGCGATGAGGATGCGGCCGGGGCCGGTGGCGGTGGCGCGGGGCCCGGGGGCGTGGGGCTCAGGCACCGGGCACCCCCGGGATCCACAGGCCCTGCAGGCGCAGCACGGCGACGAGCGTCCCGATCGCGCCGACGGCGATCACGGCCCCACCCCAGCGGCTCGGCTCGGCGGTGGCGAACTGCAGCGCGATCACCGGGACGCAGACCGCGACGGCGAGGTAGATGAGGAAGGTCGACTGTTCGGGCAGGGTGACCCCGCCGAGCAGGACCCGGTACGCCGCGATCGCGGCCTGCACGACGATGAGCGCCACACAGACGCCGACGGCGACGGCGTGCACCCGGCTCGGGGGCCGGTTCAGCGCCGTCGTGACCAGCCCGAACAGCGCGGTGGCCGAGAGCGCCACGGTGATCACCAGGACGAGCGTTCCGATCACGGCGGGAACGCTACCCCCGCGCCCCTCCGACACGGCGCCGGACCCACCGTCGTGGCCGGTGGGCATCCACACCCCCGGCCGTCAGGCGGACGGGAGCGCGGCACCCGCGCGGCCCACGACCGACCCGATCTCCGGGCCCAGGAACCGGCGGCCCAGGCGGGCGAAGGGCTCCGGGTCACCGGTGGCGAGGAAGCGGTGCGGTGCGGGCGGGGCGGTGTCGTCGCGCAGCAGGTCGTGCGCGTGCAGGGTCCGGACCAGGGTGCGGGCGGTCTCGTCGGCCGAGGACACGAGCGTCACGTCCGGGCCGAGGACGATCTCCAGCACCCCGGACAGCAGCGGGTAGTGGGTGCAGCCCAGGACGACGGTGTCGACCCCGGCGCGCTGGAGCGGCTCCAGGTAGCCCTGGGCGACGCCGAGGACCTGGCGGCCGCTGGTGGTGCCGCGCTCGACGAAGTCGACGAACCGGGGGCAGGCGACCGAGGTGATCTCGGTGTCGGGGGCGGCGTCGAAGGCGTCGGCGTAGGCGCCCGAGGCGATCGTCGCGGCGGTACCGATGACACCGATCCGGCCGTTGCGGGTGGTGGCGACGGCGCGGCGCACGGCCGGGCGGACGACCTCGACCACCGGCACCGGGTAGCGCTCGCGGAAGTCGGCCAGGCACGCCGCCGAGGCGGAGTTGCAGGCGATGACCAGCGCCTTGACCCCGGAGTCGACCAGCTCGTCGCCGATGCCGAGTGCGAGGCGCCGGATGTCGGCGAGCCGGCGCGGCCCGTACGGGCTGTGCGCGGTGTCGCCGACGTAGACGATCTGCTCGGCGGGCAGCAGGTCGATGACCGAGCGGGCGACGGTCAGACCGCCGACCCCGGAGTCGAAGATGCCGATCGGGGCGTCGAGCCCGGGTGCGTCGCTCACACCCTAGGAGGGTAGGCGGTCGGCCCGGGACACCCAGTAGGCGGCGAGCACGCCGCCGACCGCGCCGAACAGGTGGCCCTGCCAGGACACCGACGGGTCCGAGGGCAGCACGCCCCAGAGGATGGAGCCGTAGAACAGGAACAGCACGACGGCGAGCAGGATCTGCCTGCCGTTGCGGGCGTAGAAGCCGCGGGTGAGCAGGAACAGGAACCAGCCGAACACGATCCCGGAGGCGCCGAGTACCGGCAGCGGCGAGGTCAGCCACACCCCCAGCCCGCTGATCACCCAGATCGTCGCGGTGACCACGATCCACTGCACCGGCCCGCCGGACATGGCCAGGAACCCGAAGATCAGGAACGGCAGGCTGTTGGCGGCCAGATGCGCCCAGTCGCCGTGCAGCAGCGGCGCGGTGAGGATCCCGGCCAGCCCGTCGATGTCGCGCGGGTAGATCGCCGAGGCGGCGTCGACCATCCCGCCCGACGCCTGGTCGACGGCCTCGAAGACGTACAGCGCGGCGGTGAACACCAGCATGATCGCCGCCGCGCGCACCGGCGCGGGCGGCAGCACACGGGCGGGGCGGCCGTCCGGGGGTGCGGTCATGCCGTCCACGGTACCGGCGCGCCCGCCCGCTATGCCCGTTGTGACCGGTTCAGGCCCAGAGGTGCCCGTCGATGCCCTGCGCGGCGGTGCCCAGGTCACCGGAGTAGGCGCCGGTGGACAGGTACTTCCATCCGCCGTCGCAGACGATCATCACGACGTCGGCGCGCTGACCGGCGTCGAGCGCCTTGTTCGCGACGCCGAGGGCGGCGTGCAGGATCGCGCCGGAGGAGATCCCGGCGAAGATGCCCTCCTGCTCCACCAGCTGGCGGGTGCGGCGAAGCGCGTCGTAGGAACCGACCGAGAAGCGACCGGTCAGCACGGTCTCGTCGTAGAGCTCCGGGACGAAGCCCTCCGACAGGTTCCGCAGGCCGTAGACGAGCTCGCCGTAGCGGGGCTCGGCCGCGACGACCTGCACGTCGGGCTTCTGCTCACGCAGGTAGCGCCCGGCCCCGACGAGGGTGCCGGTGGTGCCGAGCCCGGCGACGAAGTGGGTGATCGACGGCAGGTCGCGCAGGATCTCCGGGCCGGTGCCGCGGTAGTGCGCGTCGGTGTTGGCAGGGTTGCCGTACTGGTAGAGCATCACCCAGTCCGGGTGCTCGGACGCCAGCTGCTTGGCGAGGGCGACGGCCTGGTTCGACCCACCGGCCGCCGGCGAGGAGATGATCTGCGCGCCGTACATCGCCAGCAGCTGGCGACGCTCCTCGGAGGTGTTCTCCGGCATCACGCAGATGATCTCGTAGCCCTTGAGCTTCGCGGCCATCGCCAGCGAGATGCCGGTGTTGCCCGAGGTGGGCTCCAGGATCGTGCAGCCGGGCGTGAGCAGCCCCTGCTTCTCGGCGTCCTCGATCATGGCCAGCGCGGGCCGGTCCTTGATCGAGCCGGTGGGGTTGCGGTCCTCCAGCTTCGCCCACAGCCGCACGTCCTCCGACGGCGACAGGGACGGCAGCCCGACGAGCGGGGTGTCGCCGACGGCGTGCAGCAGCGAGTCGTAACGCACGGGATCTCCTCACGCGCCGGTGCCGGGCGGGCGGGCCGCCCGGCACCGATCTCCGGTGGGGCTCAGCGACCGCCGGCCACGGCCGGGAGGATCGTGAACGTCGAGGACTCCTTGACCGGGGCCTCCAGGCCGCCGGCGAAACGGATGTCCTCGTCGTCGACGTAGATGTTGACGAAGCGGTGCAGCTTGCCGTCGGTGATCAGACGGTCCTTGATGCCGCTGTGCCGCGACTCCAGGTCGTCGATGACCGCGGAGACGGTGTCGCCCTTCGCCTCGACGGTCTTCTCGCCGCCGGTGTGGGTGCGAAGGATGGTGGGGACGGACACGGAGACGGCCATGTCGGTGATCACTCCTGGTGGGGTCGCTCTGGCGTGGACTTCTGCACGCGGCAACGCGGCCGGAGTACGGCGACATTCCCGCGCAACCTCCGGCGCGGGTGCGCGAGAGGGTCGATCAGGCCCGGTCGGGCACGTCGTCGGAGCCGGTGTGGGAGAACATGTAGGACTCCACGACCGCCAGCTCGTCCTCCACGACCTCGCCGTCGGCGAGGTGGTAGGAGCGCACCTCGGGCTCGGCGTCGGCGGTGGCGAGGCCCACGATCAGCCAGTGCTGGTCGGGGGTCCACTCCATCTGGGCGACGTCCTTGGGCGACGGGTAGGCCTCGGGCAGGCCGGTGTGCGCCACCGGGCGCCGCGGCAGCCGCGTGTGGGAGTGGACGACGAGCATGCGGCGCTCACCGGACGCGTCCAGCTCGCGCTCCAGGCGGATGTCCTCGGCCGGGGAGAAGGCGAAGTCGCTCGCCACCTCGTCGGCGTTGGTCATCGGCACGTAGCGCTCGGGGTGCTCACCGGTCTCGGGACCGACGAGCTGCCCGCACGACTCGACCGGGAAGTCCCGGCGGGCGTGCGCGACGATCGCATCGAGGAGGTCGGACCGGAGGACGAGCACGACGTGAGGATACGCGGCCCCGGCGGCGGGACCGAACACCCGCCGGGCCCGCACTCGGCGTTCACGCACTCGACACCACGGTCTGTGATCCCGGCCACGGCCCGGCGGTCGGCGGTGCCTCCATACTGCCCTGCGTGTCCTCCCCCGGTCGCCGTGTCGGAATCGTCCTCGCTGCCCTGCTCGCCGTCGTCCTGGCGGTGGGGGTCACCGTCGAGGCGGTGACGCTCTCCGGCCGTTCCGCCCCGGGTGCCCCCGGCCCCGGCACGGTGCGGCTCATCGCGCTCAACGACCTGCACGGCAACCTGGAACCGCCCTCGGGGTCCTCGGGCCGGGTGACCGACGACGCCGGCGCGCAGGTCGAGGCCGGCGGTGCCGCGTTCCTCGCCGCGCACGTCGCGGCGCTGCGGGCACAGGCTCCGGCGAGCGTGGTGCTGTCCACCGGCGACAACGTCGGCGCGTCCCCGCTGGCGTCGGCGCTGTTCCACGACGAGCCGACCGTCGAGGTGCTGGAGCGGATGGGTGTCGCCGCGTCCGTCGCGGGCAACCACGAGTTCGACGAGGGCATCGCCGAGCTGCGCCGGTTGCAGCACGGCGGCTGCCACCCGGCCGACGGCTGCCGCTTCACCCCGTCCTACGACGGCGCGTCCTTCCCGATCCTGTCCGCCAACGTGACCGACGACTCCGGGCGGCCGGCGCTCGCCGCGTCGACGGTGGTGGAGGCGGGCGGGACCCGGATCGGTGTCATCGGCGCCACCCTGTCCGAGCTGCCCGACCTGGTCTCCCCCGACGGCATCCGCGGCCTGGCCGTCGGCGACGAGGTCGCCGCGGTCGACGCGGCGTCGCGCGGGCTGACCGCGCAGGGGGTGCGGGCCCAGGTGCTGCTGCTGCACCAGGGCGACGAGACGACCGGTGACGGCGGCCCGGACGCCTGTGCGATCGAGCCCGGCGGGCCGGCGTCGCGGATCGCGGCCGCGGTGTCCGCCGACGTCGACGCGGTGTTCTCCGCGCACACCCACCAGCAGTACCTGTGCTCGGCGACCGACCCGGCCGGGAACCCCCGACCGTTCGTGCAGGGCCTGTCGTTCGGCAGGCTGCTGTCGGTGGTCGACCTGGCCCTGACCGGCGACGGCGACGTGGACCGCGGCGCGACGACGGCCCGCAACGAGGTCGTCACCCGCGACGTCACACCCGACCCGGGCGTGGCCGAGGTCGTCGACCGTGCGGTCGCGCAGTCGCGGCCGCTGGCCGAGCGTCCGGTCGGGACGGTGGCCGGGCCGCTGCTGCGCGCGGCCGGGCCGACCGGGCTGTCCCCGCTCGGCACGGTGATCGCCGACGCACAGCTCGCCGCCTCCCGCGGCGACGGCGCGCAGATCGCGCTGACCAACCCCGGCGGGGTGCGCGCGGACCTGGTGCCCGGCGCGGGCGGCCGGGTCACCTACGGGCAGGCCTACACCGTGCAGCCGTTCGGCAACATCCTGCAGACGATGACGCTCACCGGTGCCCAGCTGCGGGCGGTGCTCGACCAGCAGTTCACCGTCGAGGACGGCCCGACGGTGCTGCAGAGCTCGTCGAACCTGCGCTACACGGTGCCGGGGAACCGGGTGGGCGACATCGCGATCGGCGGTGTCCCGGTCACCGACGGCGGCCGCTACCGGGTCGCGACGAACAACTTCCTGTCCGCGGGCGGCGCCGGCTTCGACACCTTCACCGCCGGGACCGAGCTGGTCGGCGGGCCGGTGGACCTCGACGCGTTCGTCGCGTACCTGGGCGCGAACCCGGGATTGACCCCGCCGTCCACCGACCGGATCGTGCGGCGGTGACGGGGCCCGGCCCGTCGGGTCAGAGCCCCCGGACGCGAACCCGGACCAGGGAGTCCTGCACGTAGGTCAGCCAGTGGTAGACGCCCAGGTGCTGGGCCCTCGGGTCGTCGTCGGGCAGCTGCTCGGGCATGTCCTCGCTGACGTCGAGGGCGGTGCCGAGCGCGAGCCGCACGTCATTGAGGGCGGCCAGCCAGGCGTCGACCTGGGCCTCGGTGAGCTCCAGCCGTCCGCCCGCCTCGGGCAGGGTGTCCAGCACGGTCGCCGCGGCGGCGTCCTTGGCCTCGATCAGCGACGGCTCGTGCAGCGAGCGCATTCCGCCGGCGAGGTCGGAGTCCTCGGTGGTGAAGTCCGGCAGCAGCCGGGCCAGCACCCGGTCGGTCGGCCGCGACGTCGGGCCGGTGCGGATGCCGGTGAGCTCGGCGAGCTCGTCGGTGGACGCGAGCTCGGCGCGACCGGCGAGCATCTGGCGGATCTCGGTGAACAGCCCCCGCAGGACGACGGCCTCCTCGCCGGAGAACCCGGACGTGTAGCGGACGCGGTCACCGCGGCCGCTGCGCTTCCAGCCGTTCACCCTCAGGCCCGCTGCATGGTGGCCCACAGGCCGGCCGCGTGGAGCTGGGCGACGTGCCCCTCCACGGTGTCCTTGTCACCGGCCGACACGGCGGCGCGTCCCTTGTGGTGCACGTCGAGCATCAACGCGGTGGCCTTCGCCTCGGGGTAGTGGAACACCTTCTGCAGCACGTAGGTCACGTACGACATGAGGTTGACCGGGTCGTTCCAGACGATGGCCTGCCACGGCGTGTCGGGGCCGGCGGACTCGTCCAGGTCGGGCGTGACCTGCTCGGTGGGCGCCGGGGACGGCGCTGGTGACGGCGCGGACATGCGCCCCATGGTGGCACAGCCGGGACGACGGTCCCGGCCCGACCGCACAGCCCCCGACACGGCCCCCGACACCGGCCCCGGCCCGACCGCTCCGGCACCGACCAGCGCGGCCCCGACCACGTCGGCGGGCGCGGCCGTAGGCTCCCGACCATGACCGGCACGGCCCTGCTGACCGACCGCTACGAGCTGACGATGGTGGCGGCGGCCCTCGCCGACGGCACCGCCGAACGGCACTGCGTCTTCGAGCTGTTCGCGCGCCGCCTCCCCGACGGGCGCCGCTACGGCGTCGTCGCCGGGACGGGGCGGCTGCTGGAGGCGCTGTCGCGCTTCCGCTTCTCCGACGCCGACCTGGAGTTCCTCACCCCGGTCGTCGACTCCGCGACCCTGGACCGGCTCCGCGACTACCGCTTCTCCGGCGACGTCGACGGCTACCCGGAGGGCGAGCTGTACTTCCCCGGCTCCCCCGTCCTCACCGTGACCGGCACCTTCGCCGACGCGGTGATCCTCGAGACCCTCGCGCTGTCGATCTACAACCACGACAGCGCGATCGCCTCGGCCGCGGCGCGGATGGTGACCGCGGCGGCCGGGCGGCCGCTGATCGAGATGGGGTCGCGGCGCACCCACGAGGAGGCCGCCGTGGCCTCCGCCCGGGCCGCGTACCTGGCGGGCTTCGCGACGACGTCGAACCTCGCCGCCGGCGCCCGGCACGGCATCCCGACCGCGGGCACGGCCGCGCACGCCTGGGTCCTGCTGCACGACGACGAGCCGTCCGCCTTCGCCAGCCAGGTCGCCGCCCTGGGCACCGACACCACGCTGCTCGTCGACACCTACGACATCCGCCGCGGCATCTCACACGCCGTCGCGGCCGCCGGCCCGGGGCTGGGTGCGGTCCGCATCGACTCCGGGGACCTCGGGGTACTGGCCCGCCAGGCCCGCGAGCAGCTCGACGCGCTCGGTGCCACCGGGACCCGGATCGTCCTGTCCGGCGACCTCGATGAGTACGCGATCGCCTCGCTGCGCGCCGAGCCGGTCGACTCCTACGGGGTGGGGACCTCCCTGGTCACCGGGTCGGGCTCGCCGACGGCCGGGATGGTCTACAAGCTCGTCGAGGTCGACGGGCGCCCGGTGTCCAAGCGGTCGAGCGCGAAGGAGTCCCGCGGCGGGCGCAAGGCGGCGCTGCGTCGGTTCAAGCCGACCGGCACCGCGGTCGAGGAGGTCGTGTACCCCTACGGCACCGATCCGGCCCCCGGCCCGCACGACCGGGTGCTGCCGGAGCCGCTGGTACGGGGCGGCGAGGTCGTCGCCGACGACTCCGTCACCGGTCTGGAGTCCGCCCGGGAGCGGCTGCGGACGGCGTTGGTCGCCGTACCGTGGGAGGGGCTGAAGCTGTCCCGCGGCGAGCCCGCGATCCCGACCACCTTCCTCACCGGGAGCTGAGCCATGGCCCGAGCGTTGATCGTCGTCGACGTCCAGAACGACTTCTGCGAGGGCGGCGCCCTCGCGGTGGCCGGTGGGGCCGCCGTCGCCGCCGGGATCGGGCCGCTCGCGACCGGCGGCCGGGACGGCACGGCCTACGACCACGTCGTCGCCACCCGGGACGTGCACGTGGACCCGGGGCCGCACTTCTCCGACACCCCGGACTTCGTCGACTCCTGGCCGCCGCACTGCCGCGCGGGGACGCCGGGCGCGTCGTTCCACCCGGCGCTGGACGTCGCGCCGATCGAGTGCGTCTTCGACAAGGGCGCCTACACCGCCGCCTACTCGGGCTTCGAGGGCGCGAGCGCCAACGAGTCGGGCCAGCCGCTCGGCGACTGGCTGGGCGGGCGCGGGGTGACCGAGGTCGACGTCGTCGGCCTGGCGACCGACCACTGCGTCCGGGCGACCGCGCTCGACGCCGCACGGCTCGGACTCGCGACGACGGTGCTGCTGCACCACTGCGCGGGGGTCTCCCCGGAGACGACGGAGCGGGCGCTGGCCGAGCTGACCGAGGCCGGCGTGGAGCTCCGCACGGCCTGAGCCCGGCACCGGCCGGGAACGCGTCCCGGCCGGTGCCGATGCCTCAGTGCCAATCTCTCAGTGGCGCTCGAACGTCGTGACCTGGGTGCCCCGGTCGCCGTCCACAGGGGTGGCGTCGCCGTCCGCCGGAGCCGCGTCGCCGTCGGGGCGCTGCGGGTCCGCCGGGACGCTCAGCGGGTCGACCGCCGCGACCGGGACGGCCGCTCCCCCGGGGTCCGCGTCGGTGGCCCCGTCGTCCTTGGCGAAGGAGCCGACCTTCACGTAGAAGTCGTCGCCGTGGTTGTCGGTCGCCCAGTCGACGGCCTGCTCCATCACCTCGGCGCTCTTGACCGCGCGCAGGATGACCCGGTCACGGCGGACGTCGCGGTGCAGGGCCACGCACAGCAGCACCATGATCACCACGAACGGTGCCGCGACCAGGATCGTGAGGTTCTGGATGCCCGACAGTGCGTCCTCCCCCCCGGTGAGCAGCATCAGCACCGCGACCGCGCCCATCGCGGCGCCCCAGAAGACGACCACCCACTTGCTGGGCTCGATGGTGCCGCGCTGGGACAGGGTGCCCATGACGATCGACGCGGCGTCGGCGCCGGAGACGAAGAAGATCGCGACCAGGACCATGACGAGCAGACCGGTGATGGTCGCCCAGGGGTAGGCGCCGAGTACCTGGAACAGCTGGACGTTGGAGTCGTCGGAGAACTGTGCGCCCTGCTGGGCCTGGGTGATGGCGGTGCCGCCGAAGATGCAGAACCAGACCAGCGAGACCAGGCTCGGCGCGAGGATGACGCCGCCGACGAGCTCCCGGATGGTGCGCCCGCGCGAGATCCGGGCCAGGAACATGCCGACGAACGGCGTCCAGGAGATCCACCACGCCCAGTAGAAGACGGTCCAGCTGGACAGCCATTCGAGCATCGGCTCGCCGCCGACGGCCTCGGTGCGCCCGACCATCTCGAAGAACTGGGAGAAGTAGGCGCCCAGCGCGGTCGGTACCAGGTCCAGGATGATCACCGTCGGGCCCACGACGAACAGGAACAGCGCCAGCGCCCCGGCCAGCACCATGTTGATGTTCGACAGCCACTGGATGCCCTTGGCCACCCCGGAGACCGCGGACAGGATGAACGCCGCGGTCAGCACGACGATGATCGCCGCGAGCACGCCGGCCCCCGGCGCCCCGTCGACCCAGCCGACGGTCTGCATGCCGCCGCCGATCTGGAAGGCGCCCAGCCCGAGCGAGGCCGCGGAGCCGAACAGCGTCGCGAAGATCGCGAGGATGTCGATCGCCTTGCCGATCGCCCCGTCGGCGGCCTTCTGCCCGATCAGCGGGACGAACGCCTGGCTGATGAGCTGCCGGCGGCCCTTGCGGAACGTGGAGTAGGCGATGGCGAGGCCGACGACGGCGTAGATCGCCCACGGGTGCAGCGTCCAGTGGAACAGCGAGGTCGCCATCGAGGTCTGCAGCGCGTCGACGGTGCCGGGCTCGGCGGAGCCGGGGGGCGGTGACCGGAAGAAGGTCAGCGGCTCGTTCACGCCGAAGAACATCAGTCCGATGCCCATGCCGGCGGAGAACATCATCGCGATCCAGGAGACCGTGCGGAACTCGGGTTCCTCGTCGTCGGCGCCGAGTTTGATGCGTCCGAACCGGCTGAAGGCCAGGAAGAGTGCGAAGGCGACGAAGGCGGTCGCGGCGAGGATGAAGCCCCAGCCACCGCCACGCATCAGCGCCCCGATCATCGTGGACGCGGTCGTGCGCAGGCTCTCCGGCGCCGCGACCCCCCAGACGACGAACAGCAGCGCCAACGCGGCACCGATCCCGAAGACCGTCCGGTCCGTGCGGGGGCGTTCCGGTGGTGCTCCGGGGTCCTCGGTACACGACCGGGGATCGACCTGCGTCATGACGTCTCCACCTCTGTCCGGGTGCGGGGAAAGTGCGGTACGTGCGCCGCTCCGTGGGGTCGTGCGGATCCGCGGCCGGGATCACCGGCGCGACGGGTGGACGGGCAGCGGGTGCCGCCGGCCCGGGGACGGGCGACGGTCGGGCGGCGGTCGGCCGGGACCCGGCACCACCTGCTCCCCATCAGATACTCGATTAATATATCTGTGCACGTTATGATGCGGCCGGAGCGGCGGTCAAGACCCGATCCGTCGCCCGGAGCCCGAGGACACCGGAGTCGCCACCGTGCCCCCAGCAGTTCCGACGCCCGACCCGCGGCGACCGGCCCACGCCTCGGGCCTGCACGAACACCACCGTTGCAGCCCCTTGACACCGACCAGGGCGACGCGCTCCCATCGTGGTGCGTATTGAGCGACTCGTTGCTTGTTACGCAACAGTTTCGGTGTTTCTCGTGTGTTACCGCGGCCCCGATCGCCGTCGTCGTCATCGCGCCCAACCCCACTGCAGGAGGTGATCCGCTGTGCCGCAACGGTTCTGCCGCTACCGCACGCCGGCCGCCTCCGGCGCCCGGTCGTCGCACGGGCCCCCGGTCCCGCGGCGCCGGCCTCCGTAACGAACCGATGCCGTCGCACCGGTCCCGAGCTCGACCCGCGAGGGCGACCCCCGCCGGCGCGCCCGATCTCGCCCCAGACCCGCCAGCCGCCCCACACCGACCGTCGCCCACGAGGAGTACCGCCATGACGACCGGCGAGTTGTCGAACCCCGCCACCGAGGGGCAGAGCCTCCCGGACAGCCTGCGAGAGACCCTCGCCGGCCACTACTACACCGACCCCGCGATCTTCCGGGCCGAGCAGGACAACATCTTCCACAAGACGTGGTTCTGCGCGGTGCTGGCCGCGGACCTGGACAAGCCCGGCGCGTTCGAGACCGTCCAGATCGGACGTGAGAGCGTGATCGTCACGCGGGCCAGGGACAACTCCGTACGGGCCTACCTCAACGTCTGCCGGCACCGCGGCGCGCGGCTGTGCACGGAGGAGAAGGGCGAGGTCAGGCGCTCGTTCCAGTGTCCGTACCACGCCTGGACCTACGGCCTGGACGGCAAGCTCATCGCGGCGCCGAACCTGAACTCGATGCCCGACGTCGACAAGGTCGAGTACGGCCTGCACACCGTGCACGTCCGCGAGTGGCTGGGCTACGTGTGGCTGAGCCTGGCCGAGGAGCCGCCGTCGTTCACCGAGACCGTGATCGGCGACGTCACCACCCGGCTCGGCTCGCCGGACGCGATCGTCGGCTACGACGTCGAGAACCTGAAGCGCGGCCGGCGCATCTCCTACGACGTCAAGGCGAACTGGAAGCAGATCGTCGAGAACTTCATGGAGTGCTACCACTGCGCGACGATCCACCCCGAGCTCACCGAGGTGCTGCCGGAGTTCGCCGACGGCCTCGCCGCCCAGTACTTCGTCGGGCACGGCGCCGAGTTCGGCGAGGAGATCAAGGGCTTCACCGTCGACGGCTCCGAGGGGCTCGCCCGGATCCCGAGCATCACCCAGGAGCAGGACCGCCGCTACTACGCCATCACGGTACGGCCCTCGGTGTTCATCAACCTGGTCCCCGACCACGTCGTGTTCCACCGCATGTTCCCGCTGACCCCCGAGCGCACCCTGGTCGTCTGCGACTGGCTCTACCTCCCCGAGGTCGTCGACTCCGGCGCCGACATCGACCGCTCGGTGGAGCTGTTCCACCGGGTCAACGTGCAGGACTTCGACGCCTGCGAGCGCTGCCAGCTCGCGATGGACTCGCGCTCCTACGAGAAGGGGGGCGTGCTCGTGCCCAGCGAGCACCACATCGGCGAGTTCCACGACTGGGTGCGCGACCGGGTGGGCTGATCCCCCGCATCGCACCGCGCCTCACCGCGCTCCCCCGCACCACGACGAACGCCCCGCCCGGCCCCGCCGGCGCGGGGCGTTCGCGCATGCCCCCGGGCCCGACCGGATCAGGCCGGCACGGACGGGTGCCGTGGCACCCCGTCACCACCCCCCGCACCCCACGCGAGGGGTGCGGCGGGACGCGGGGAGGTGCCACGCCGTGCCCCCGCGAGCGGGACCGCAGCTGGGCAAGCGGGACGGCGGCCGGGCAGCAGGGCGGCGACCGGGACGCGGAACGGCCCCGCCCCCGCGGTGCGGGGACGGGGCCGTGGGAGAGCCGCCGCGGCTACCGGAAGACGACCGTGCTGCCGCCGGTGAGCAGGACCCGGCGCTCGCAGTGCCAGCGGACCGCGCGGGACAGGGCCAGTGCCTCGGCGTCGCGGCCGACCATCTGCAGGGCCTTCGGGTCGTAGGAGTGGTCGATCCGGATCACCTCCTGCTCGATGATCGGGCCCTCGTCGAGGTCGGGGGTGACGTAGTGGGCGGTGGCGCCGACCTGCTTCACGCCGCGCTCGTAGGCCTGGTGGTACGGGCGGGCACCCTTGAAACCGGGCAGGAACGAGTGGTGGATGTTGATGGCACGACCCTCGAGCGCCTTGCAGGTCTCGTCGGAGAGCACCTGCATGTAGCGGGCGAGCACGACCAGCTCGGCGTCGAACTCGTCGACGAGCGACAGCAGCCGGGCCTCGGCGTCGGGCTTGGTCTCGGCGGTCACCGGGACGTGCACGAACGGCAGCCCGGCGGCCTCGGCCATCGGCCGCAGGTCGGGGTGGTTGGACACGACCGCGACGATGTCGGCGCCCAGGCTGCCGGCCCGCCACCGGAAGATCAGGTCGTTGAGGCAGTGCCCCAGCTTGGAGACCATGACCAGGATCCGGGCGGGGGCGCCGTCGTGGAAGGTGAAGCTCATGCCGAACTCGGCCGCGACCGCCTCGAAGTCCCGGCTGATCACGTCGAGGTCCACCTCGTGCTCCGCCCCGACCTGGGTGCGCAGGTGCAGCCGGCCGCGCAGCGGGTCGTCGAACTGCTGGTACTCGCCGATGTCGCAGCCGTGCTCGAACAGGAAGGCGCTGACCGCGCGCACGATGCCGGTGCGGTTCGGGCAGCTCAGGGTCAGGATGAAGGAACGGGACACGGCGGCCTCTCCTCGGGTCGGACGCGGTCCGCGGCGACCACGGACCCCTAGATGGTGCATTGATATATCAGTCATAGTCAAGAGGTGTGGGCATGTCCGAGAACTGTTACGCACACATGACGGGTTAGCATGCGACGGTGACCGCACTGCCCGACGACGCCGAGCCGGAGTACACCTCGCTCGCCGACAAGGCGTACACGGTGATCCGGGACCGGCTGATCATGCTCGACATCCCGCCGATGACCGCGATCGACGACGTCGCCCTCGCGAAGTCCCTCGAGGTCGGTCGCACGCCGGTGCGGGAGGCCCTCAAGCGCCTGGAGATCGACCGGCTGGTCGTCTCCTACCCACGGCGCGGGACGTTCGCGACCGGGGTCGACATCACCGACCTGGCCTACATCTCCGAGATCCGGGTGCAGCTGGAGCCGCTCGCGGCGCGTCGCGCGGCCGAGTACGCCGGCCCCACGACCCGGGCCGACCTCGCCGAGCTGGCCGACACGATCGACCGGATCGACGTGCGCACCCTGGACCGCGACGCGCTGATGCGCTGGGACCTGCACGTCCACCGGACGATCTACGAGGCGGCGGCCAACCCGCACCTCGAGGACACCCTGATCCGCTATGACAACCTGGCGACCCGGATCTTCTGCCTGTTCCTGGACCGGATGACGCACTTCGACCAGCACGTCGGCGAGCACTCGGGCCTGCTGCGGGCCATCGCGGGGCAGCAGGCCGACGAGGCCGCCGACCGGGCCCGCGCGCACGTCATCGGGTTCGAGAAGGCGGTCCGCGAGGTCGTCTGACCCGGCTCAGACGTGGGCGCGTGCCGAGCGGACGGTGTGTGCCAGCAGCAGCGCCGTCGTCACCGGTCCGACGCCGCCGGGCACCGGCGTGAGCGCACCGGCGCGGGTCGCGACGTCGGCGGCGTCGACGTCGCCGACCAGGCTGCCGTCGGGCGCGGTGTTCGTCCCGACGTCGACGACGACCGCGCCCTCGGCGACGTGCTCGGCGCGGATCAGCCCGATCCGCCCGACCGCGACCACGAGCACGTCCGCGGTGCGGGTGTGCTCGGCGAGCTCCTTGGTGTGGCGGTGGCAGATGCCGACCGTCGCGTCGCGTTGCAGCAGTAGCTGGGCGGTCGGCTTGCCGACGACCAGCGAGCGCCCCACGACCACGGCGCTGCGCCCGGCCAGCTCGACGCCGTGGTGGTCGAGCAGCTCGAGCACCGCGGCCGCGGTGGCCGGCGGGTAGGCGGGCAGGCCCGCGGCGAGCCGGCCGGCCGAGAGCGGGTTGGCGCCGTCGACGTCCTTCTCCGGGACGATCGACGCGGCCAGCTCCTCGACCCGCACACCGTCGGGCAGCGGGGTCTGCAGGATGATGCCGTGCACGGTGTCGTCGCTGCTCAGCCGGGCCAGGGTGGCGCTGATGGACTCCGCGTCCGCGTCCGGGCCGAGGTCGAGCACCTCGCACTCGACGCCGACCCGGCGGGCGGCCCCGGACAGCGAGCGGACGTACCAGCCCGCGCCCTCGTCGGCGGTGGCGACGACGACGGCCAGCCGCGGCACGACGCCGAGGACGGTGAGCGCGGCGGCCTCGGCCTGCACCCCCTGGCGCAGCTCGCGGGCGCGCGCGGTGCCGTCGAGGACGACGTGGTCGGGGTGGGGGGCCGGCCGGGTGGTGGGTGGCGGGGTCATCGGCGGATCTGCTCCCGGACGTCGTCGGTCACCTTGTCGGCCCGGCGCAGCAGGTCGTCGACGCCGGTCAGCGCCGCGGACAGCTCGCCGCGCGCCTGCGGGTCGGTGAGGCCCGCCAGGTTGATCTCGACGTTGAGCCGGGCGGTGCTCGCCGCGGCCCGTGCGGCGTCGGCCGCCGCGCCCACGTCGCTGATCACGTTGGGGTTGCCGATCGGCCGCAGCCGCTCGGCGAGGTCGACCACCTGCTCGGCGGCGCGGATGACCTGTGCGGGAATCCGTCCCGCCTCGACCGTCGCGGCGGCGATCGCCGCGCTGCGGGCCTGCTTCGCCTCGTCCGTGTCGCGCGGGAGCTTGTAGGCCGCGCCGACCGCGCCGAACGCGCGGGCGTCGTCCTCGGCGAGGCCGAGGCCGGTGATGCGCAGTGCGTCGGCCCGGTTGCGGACGTCGAGGACCGTCTCGGCGTGCTCGGCGTAGCGCTCGCCGTCGGTGTAGCGGGCGACCATGCCGAGCAGGGCCGCGGCCTGGGCGAGGTGCAGGCCGGCCGTCGCGCCGCCGCCGGGGGCGGGGACGCGGGCGGCCAGGTCCCAGAGGAACCGGTCGAGGGTGTCGGAACGCATGGGGGTCCTTCCGTGCGGCGGAGCGACGGTGCGTCGTCGGGTGCGGAGGCGGGGGCGGCCGGTCGGGCCGCCCCCGCCCCACCGGGTCAGCGCCGGATGCGGCTCATCTCCGGGTCGAACAGCGGCTCGGCCGCCACCGAGGCACGGATCCGGCGGTCGAAGTACTGGATCTCGACCGTCGCCCCCACCGGCAGCCCGGCGGGCAGCCAGGCGTAGGCGATCGGGGTGCCCAGGGTGTAGCCGTAGGCCGCGGAGGTGACGTAGCCGGCGGGCTCGCCGTCGACCAGCACCGCCTCGTGACCGAGGACGACGCTGCGGCCGTCGTCGACCGTGAGGCAGGTCAGCCTGCGGGTGACGGCGTCCGGGTCGATCTTCTCGACGGCCTCGCGGCCGACGAAGTCGCCCTTGGTGTGCGGGCGGACCGCGAAGCCGAGCCCGGCCTCGTAGGGGTTGTGCTCGGTGGACATGTCCGCACCCCAGGAGCGGTAGCCCTTCTCCAGACGCAGGCTGTTGAACGCCGCGCGCCCGGCCGCGACCACACCGAGCGGGCGCCCGGCCTCGTAGAGCACGTCCCACAGCTTCCGGCCGTACTCGGCGCTGGTGTAGATCTCCCAGCCGAGCTCGCCGACGTAGGACAGCCGCATCGCGGTCACCGGGATCCCGGCGATGTGCGCGGACATCGCGCGGAAGTACTTCAGGCCTTCGTGGGAGAAGTCCTCGCCCGACAACGGCTGGACCAGGTCGCGGGCCAGCGGCCCCCACACGCCGATGCAGCAGGTGCCGCCGGTGATGTCACGGACGGCCACCGAGTGGTCGTCGGGCAGGGCGCGGCGCAGGTGGTCGAGGTCGAGGTGGGAGTTCGCGCCGACCTGGAACAGCTGCTCGCCGAGACGGGCGACGGTGAGGTCGGACCGGACGCCGCCCGCCTCGTCCAGCATCAGGGTGTAGGTGACGGCGCCGACGGACTTGTCCATCTTGCCGGTGGTCAGGCCCTCCAGGAACGCGCACGCCCCCGGCCCGGAGACCTCCAGGCGGGTCAGCGGGGTCATGTCGTACATCGCGACCGCGGTGCGGGTCTTCCAGGCCTCGACCGCGACGACCGGCGAGTGGAACATCGCCGACCAGGCGTCGCGGGACGGGGCGCGCCACTGCGGCGGCATGTCCTTGGCCAGGGCGGCGTTGGCCTCGTACCAGTGCGGGCGCTCCCAGGCGTGGGACTCCAGGAAGAACGCGCCCAGCTCCCGCTGCCGGTCGTGGAACGGGCTGGTCCGGATGCCGCGCGGGGACAGCTTGGGCTGCAGCGGGTGCAGCACGTCGTAGATCTCGACGAAGTTCTGCTGGGAGGTCTCGTCGACGTAGGCGTCGGTGGTCTCGACCTCGTCGAACCGGTTGACGTCGCAGCCGTGCAGGTCGAGCTCGCTGCGGCCGTCGACGAGCAGCTGCGCGACCGAGCGGGCGACGCCGGAGGAGTGCGTGACCCACACGGCCTCGGCGACCCAGAAACCGGCGACGTCGGGCGACTCCCCGATCAGCGGGCCGCCGTCGGGGGTGAAGGAGAAGACACCGTTGAACCCGTGCTCGATCTTCGAGCGCTGCAGACCGGGCAGCAGCTGCTGGCTCTGCTCCCACTGCTGCGCGAAGTCCTCCTCGGTGAAGGGCAGCATCGAGGGCTGGGTGCGCTCGCCGACCTCGCCGTCGCCGACCTCGGGCAGCTCGGAGATCGACACCGGCATCGGGCGGTGGGCGTAGGAGCCGATGCCGAGGCAATCGTTGTGCTCGCGGTAGTAGAGGTCGGCGTCCTGGTGGCGCAGGATGGGCAGCCGCGCCTCGACGAACTCGTCGTTGCGGCCGACGAGCTGCTCGACCTGGGTGGTGCGGGCGTACTGGTGGGCCAGCGGCAGCAGCGGCACCCGCATGCCGACGAGCTTCCCGAGCTCGCGGCCCCAGAACCCGGCGCAGGACACCACGATGTCGGCGGGGACGGTCTCGCCGTCGGCGGTCTCGACGCCGGTGACCCGGCCGCCGGACTGCGCGATGCCGGTGACCCGCACCGAGCCGCGGAAGACCGCGCCGCGGGACTCGGCCCGCCGGGCCAGCGCGACGACGGCGCGAGCGGCCTTGGCCAGGCCGTCGGTGGGGGTGTGCAGGCCGCCGAGGACCTGGTCGGGGTCGAGCAGCGGGTGCAGCCGCGCGCACTCGGCCGCGTCGACGACCGCGGCCGGCACGCCGCGGGAGATCGCCCAGCCCTGCTTGCGGTGCAGGTCGGCGAGCCGCTCCGGGGTGGTCGCGACCTCCAGGCCGCCGACCTGGTTGAAGCACCAGCCGTCCGCGGTGGTGCCGTCGTCGAGACCGAGGAGCTTCTCGACGGTGTAGGTGGCGAACGCGGTCATGGTCTTCGACCCGGTGGTCTGGAAGACCAGGCCGGGGGCGTGCGAGGTGGAGCCGCCGGTCAGGGGCAGCGGCCCCTGGTCCAGGACGGTGACGTCGGTCCAGCCGCGGGTGGTGAGCTCGTCGGCCAGGTTCGCCCCGACGATCCCGGCTCCGATGATGACGACACGGGGGGTCATGGTGGTCTCCTTGTGCGTGGTCGTCGGGCGGGTCAGCGGGCGAGGGACGGGACGTCGGAGCCGCCGAACTCGAGGGCGGCGTCGAGCAGCCAGTCCGCGAGGTAGCCGGCGAACGAGCTGCGCACGTGCAGGTCGAACACCGCTCCCCCGTCGGCGTCGGACCGGTCGTCGCGGGCCAGCAGGAGCACGGCGGCCCGGCCGAGCAGCGTCTGGGCGCTGCTCCCGGCCGGGAACGAGCGCGGGTGCAGGTCGAGCGCGCAGCCGAAGGACAGCAGCTCGCGGGCGAGCCGGCCGCCGATCCGCAGGACGACGCGCTGGGCGGAGGTGTCGGTCGCGGCGCCCCCGACGCCGGTGTCCCCGGCGACGAGTGCGCGCAGCGCGGCCTCGCCGACGCCCCGGTTCCCGGTGTGGCTGGTGACCAGCCACTCGTCGGGGCCGAGCCAGACGACCTCGCCGTCACCGGTGTCGACCCAGGTGTTGGGCCGGACCGGCAGCGGGACCCCGAGCGCGGCGTCGACACCGGCACGGGCCGGTGCGGACGGGTCGAGCCGCAGCGTCACCGACTGCGCGACCGGGAGCACCTCGACCGTGAGATCGCCCCGGGTGTCGCGGGACAGGGCGGCCAGCGCCGGGACGTGGGCGTCGAGCGGGTGGGTCGTGGGCAGCGGGATCGACTCAGCCGTCACGGCGGGCTCCTTCCGGGTCGACGAGGACGGGTCCGGTGATCTCGACCGGGACCAGCGCCCCCTGGTGCGGGACGTGCACGACGTCGCCGATGCGGTCGCGGCCACCCGTGAGCAGGGCCAGGGCGAACGGCCGCTCCAGCTCCGCAGACAGGTAGCTGGAGGTGACGTGGCCGAGCATCGGGACCGGCGGCGGGGGCAGGGTGCCGTCGGGGGAGAACTCGACGATCTGCGCGCCCTCCGGCAACCGGGTGCCGCGGTCGGTCGGGAGCAGCCCGACCAGGTGCTTGCGCATCGGGTCGGTGTTGGAGGCGCGGGCGAAGGAGCGCTTGCCGACGAAGTCGACCTTCTTCTTCGACACCGCCCAGCTCATCCCCAGGTCGTGCGGGGAGACGGTGCCGTCGGTGTCCTGCCCGATGATCGGGTAGCCCTTCTCGGCGCGCAGGACGTGCATCGTCTCGGTGCCGTAGGGGGTGATCCCGTACGGCTCGCCGGCCGCGATCAGCCGCACCCAGACGGCCAGGCCGTACCGGGCGTCGACGTTGACCTCGAAGGCCAGCTCGCCGGAGAAGGAGATCCGGGCCAGCCGGACCCCGACGCCGTCGAGCTCGGTGTCGCGCCAGGTCATGAACTCGAACGCCGCGGCGGAGGCGTCGACACCGGGGAACACGGCGGAGATCACGTCGCGCGAGCGGGGCCCGACGACCGGGAACACCGCCCAGTGCTCGGTGACCGACGTGAGGTTCACCTTCAGGTGCGGCACCTCGGTCTGGCGCCAGTCCTCGAGGTGGTCCAGCACCGAGGCCGCGCCGCCGGTGGTCGTGGTGAGCAGGAACCGGTCCTCGGCGATGCGCAGCACGGTGCCGTCGTCGGTGACCATGCCGTCGTTGCCGCACATGACGCCGTAGCGGACGCGGCCGACCTTCAGGCTGCTCATCAGGTTCGTGTAGACGAGGTCGAGGAACTGCCCCGCGTCCGGCCCCTGGACGTCGATCTTGCCCAGGGTGGAGCCGTCCATGATCGCGACGCCGCGGCGGGCCGCAGCGCACTCGCGCAGCACGGCGGCGTCCATGTCCTCCCCGGCCAGCGGGTAGTGGCGCGGTCGCTTCCACTGGCCGACGTCCTCGAACACCGCGCCGTGGGCGACGTGCCACGGGTGCACCGCGGTGGTGCGGACCGGGTCGAACAGGTCCCCGCGCTCGCGGCCGGCGAGCGCGGCGAACGACACCGGGGTGTAGGGCGGGCGGAACGTGGTGGTCCCGAGGTCGCCCGCCGGGCGGCCCAGCAGCTCCGCGGTGATCCCGGAGGCGATGGTGCCGGAGGTCTTCCCCTGGTCGTGGGCGGTGCCGATGGTGGTGTAGCGCTTCACGTGCTCCACCGAGCGCAGCCCGGCGCCGACGGCCCGCTCGATGTCGGCCACCGTCGCGTCACGCGCGATATCGACGAACTGGCGCGTGGAGTCGCCCGCGGTGCGCCACAGCACCAGGCCGGGGGTGCGCGCCGGCTCGGGTGCCGAGCTCGGGGCGTCGCCGCCCGCGCCGTCGTACAGGCAGCCGGCCAGGTCGAGGGTGCCGTTGGCGGCGCCGATCACCTCGGTGCCCGCGACCGCGGCGCCGGGGCGGAAGGCGCCCAGGCCCGCGTCGTAGACGAGCTGGCCGCGGACGTGGCTGAACAGGTGCGCGGTCGGCGTCCAGCCGCCGGAGACCAGCAGCAGGTCGCACGCCAGCACCTCGGTGCCGTCCCCGGTCGCGACGTGCGCGGCGGACACCCGTCCCGCGTCGTCGCCGTCGGAGCCGACGACGGTGGCCCCGGCGCGCAGGGTCACCCCGGCCTCGGTGCACTCCCGCGCGCGCTCGGCGGGCAGCTCGGAGCGGGCGTCGACGAGGGTCACCCGGGCGCCGGCACCGGCCAGGTCGGCGGCGGCGAGGTAGGCGGCGTCGTCGGTGGTGAACACGACGACCTCGCGGCCGGCGAGCACGCCGTAGCGGTGCAGGTACTCGCGCGCCGCGGAGGCGAGCATGACGCCCGGCCGGTCGTTGTCGGCGAACACCACGGGGCGCTCGATCGCGCCGGCCGCGACGACGACCTTCCCGGCGCGGATGCGGTGCACCCGCTGGCGGGACCGGTGCGCCGGGGCTGTGCCGAGGTGGTCGGTGCCGGTGCTCGTGCGCCGCTCCAGGGCCAGGACGAACCCGTCGTCGTAGTGGCCGAAGGCGGTGGTGCGCTGCAGGTGGTGCACCTCGGGGTTCTCGGCCAGCTCGGCGACGACGTCGGCGACCCAGCGGTGCGCGGCGCGGCCGTCGATCCGGTCGGTCGGGACGAGCGAGCCGCCGGCCTCCGGACGGTCGTCGACGAGCACCACGCGGTCGCCGCGGCGGGCCGCGGTGCGCGCGGCGAGCAGCCCGGCCGGGCCGGCGCCGACCACCAGGGTGTCGCAGTGGGCGTGGCGGCGGTCGTACCGCGCGGTGTCGGGCACCGTCGCCAGCCGGCCCTGCCCGTTCAGCCCGCGGGCGACCAGGCCGTCGTACAGCTCGACGGTGGCGGCCTGCAGCATCGGCTCGGGGAACGGCTCCTCGATCTGCACGAGGCCGACCGGGTCCTCGGTCCAGGCCCCGCCGATGCCGCGGGGGCGGCCGAGCTTGACCGAGCCGCCGAGCACGGTGACGCCGTGCGCGAGCAGTGCCGAGGCGAGCGTGTCGCCCGGGTGACCGGTGTAGGTGGTGCCGTCGAAGACGAAGGTCAGTGTACGGGTGCGGTCGATGCGCCCGTACCCGTCGATGCGGGTCATGTGCGGGTCCCCGGGATCTGCGGCCGGGCCTCGCCCATCGGGTAGACGGCGAGGAACCGGTAGGTGTGGGTGTCGCGGACGGCGTTGAACCAGCGGCGGCAGCCCGCGGAGTGGCTCCAGCGCTCGGCGAACGGGCCCTTCGGGTTGTCCCGGAAGAACACGTAGTGCGCCCACTGCTCGTCGTCGAGCTCGGCCGGTGCGGCCGGGTACGCGACGTGGGCCTGTCCGCCGTAGTGGAACTCGACCTCCTCGCGGGGGCCGCACCAGGGGCAGTCGATGAGTTGCACGTCGGGCTCCTAGTGGGCGACGCCGGCGGCGCCGTGCTCGTCGACGAGCGCGCCGGTGACGAACCGGTCGAGGGCGAACGGGGCGATGTGCGGGTGCAGCTCGTCGGTGGCGATGGTGTGGGCCAGGCACCAGCCCAGCCCGGGGGTCACCTTGAACCCACCGGTCCCCCAGCCGGAGTTGACCAGCACGTTCGTGTACGGCGTGCGGCCCACGATCGGCGACGCGTCCGGGGTGACGTCGACGATGCCCGCCCAGCTGCGCAGCAGGTGCGCCCGGGCGAACACCGGGAACAGCTCGACCGCGGCGGCCATCTGGCGCTCGATGATGTGGAAGGCGCCGCGCTGGCCGTAGCCGTTGTAGGAGTCGACGCCGGCGCCCATCACGAGCTCGCCCTTGTGCGCCTGGGAGACGTAGACGTGCACCGCGTTCGACATGACGATCGTCGGGTGCACCGGCTCCAGCAGCTCGGACACCAGCGCCTGCAGCGGGTGCGACTGCAGCGGGGTGTCGACGCCGAGCCGGTCGAGCAGGGTCGAGGTGTGCCCGGCCGCGCAGAGCGCGACCTGCCCGCAGGCGATGTCGCCCCGGCTGGTCCGGATCCCGGTGACCCGGGCCGTGCCGTCCTCGACGGAGCCCTCGGTGACGAAGTCCAGCACCTCGCAGTCCTGGATGAGATCCACCCCGGCCTCGTCGGCGCGGCGGGCGAAGCCCCAGGCCACGTAGTCGTGCTTGGCGATGCCGGCACGGGGCTGGTAGGTCGCGCCGAGCACCGGGTAGCGGATGTCGTGCGAGACGTTGACGATCGGGCAGATCTTCGCGACGTCGTCGGGGCCGAGGTACTCGGCGTCGATCCCGTTGAGCTTGTTCGCCTCGACCCGGCGGACCGAGTCGCGCACGTCCTGCTCGGTGTGGGCGAGGTTCAGCACGCCGCGCTGGGAGAACAGGATCGGGTAGCCGAGGTCCTCCTCCAGCCCCTCCCACAGCTTCAGGGCGTGCTCGTAGATGAAGGCCGACTCGTCCCACAGGTAGTTCGAGCGGATGAGGGTGGTGTTGCGGGCCATGTTGCCGCCGGCCAGCCACCCCTTCTCCAGCACCGCGACGTTGGTGATGCCGTGGTTCTTGACCAGGTAGTGGGCGGTGGCCAGGCCGTGCCCGCCGCCGCCGACGATGACCACGTCGTAGGAGCGCTTCGGCTCGGGGTTGCGCCACAGGGCATCGGGGTGCTCGGGCAGGTGGGCCCCGGGGGGCGCGTTCTCGGTGCCGGGGTGCTCGGTGCTCATGCCGTCAGCTCCGGGTAGAGGGGGTGGCGGTCGGCGAGGACGGTGACGCGGGCGGCCAGCTCGTCGAGCTCGGCGTCCCCCGCGGCGGGGCGCAGCGCGCGGGCGATGATGTCGGCGACCTCGGTGAAGTCCTCGGCGCCGAAGCCGCGGGCGGCCAGTGCGGGGGTGCCGATCCGGACCCCGGAGCTCACCATCGGCGGGCGCGGGTCGAACGGGACCGCGTTGCGGTTGACGGTGATGCCGACCCGGTGCAGCCGGTCCTCGGCCTGCTTGCCGTCGAGCTCGGAGTCGCGCAGGTCGACCAGGACCAGGTGGACGTCGGTGCCGCCGGAGACCACCCCGACGCCGGGCTCCTGGACCAGCCGCTCGGCGACGATCCGGGCACCTTCCAGGGTGCGCTGCTGGCGCTCGGCGAACGCGGGCTCACCGGCCAGCTTGAACGCGACGGCCTTGGCCGCGATCACGTGCTCCAGCGGGCCGCCCTGCTGGCCGGGGAAGACCTGCGAGTTGAGCTTCTTCGCGAGCTCGGCCCGGGCCAGGATGATGCCGCCGCGCGGGCCGCCGAGGGTCTTGTGCGTGGTGCTGGTGACGATGTCGGCGTGGGGCACCGGCGACGGGTGCAGCCCGGCCGCGACGAGACCGGCGAAGTGCGCCATGTCGACCATCAGGCGGGCACCGACCGCGTCGGCGATCCGCCGGAACTCGGCGAAGTCGAGCTGCCGCGGGTAGGCCGACCACCCGGCGACGATCAGCTTGGGGCGGCGCTCGTGGGCCAGGCGCTCCACCTCGGCCATGTCGACGCGGTGGTCCTCGGCGCGGACGTGGTAGGCGGCGACGTCGTAGAGCCGGCCGGAGAAGTTGAGTCGCATCCCGTGGGTGAGGTGCCCGCCGTGCGCCAGGTCGAGACCCAGGATGGTGTCGCCCGGGTCGAGCAGCGCGGCCATGGCGGCGGCGTTGGCCTGGGCACCGGAGTGCGGCTGGACGTTGGCGTAGTCGGCGCCGAACAGCGCCTTCACCCGGTCGATGGCGAGCTGCTCGACGACGTCGACGTGCTCGCACCCGCCGTAGTAGCGGCGGCCGGGGTAGCCCTCGGCGTACTTGTTGGTGAGCACCGAGCCCTGCGCCTGCATCACGGCCAGCGGCGCGAAGTTCTCGCTGGCGATCATCTCCAGGGTGCCGCGCTGGCGACCCAGCTCGGCGGCGACGGCCGCGTGCACCTCCGGGTCCACGTCGCGCAGCGTCCCGTCGAGGACCCCCGCCGCACCGTTCGACGGACCCCGATCCACGGCGAACGTCGTCATGGGCACCTCCAGATATCTTCTCCAGCGGACTGATATATCAACTGTCTGCGTTCAGCGTCGCACGGGCGGTCCCGGCAGGTCAAGAGGCTGATCGTGGCCCGTGCGACCGGGCCGGGACACGCCTGCGGCGCAGGTCCCCACGAGGACCTGCGCCGCAGGTGACGGGCCGGGTCAGCGGATCCGTTTCGCCAGCTCCCGGCGCATCCGCCCGAAGGGCCGGGGACGGTCGACGCCGAGCACGCCGACGGCCTCGCCCTCGGCGTCGAGGAACACCGCGAGGAAGCCGCCGTCGCCCTCGGGGTCGCCGTCGTCGATCCGGACCGTGCCGTCGGCGTCCCGGTGGCCGGCGAACTGGATGTTGTGTCCGTACTGGTCGGACCAGAAGTAGGGCACCGCGTGGTGCGCGGGCAGCGAGTGCTCGGCGCCGAGCAACGCCGCGGCCGCGACGGCGGGCTGCTGCAGGGCGTTGGTCCAGTGCTCCAGACGCAGCCGGTTGCCGGTGTAGGCGCGGTGCGCGCTCGCGCAGTCCCCCACCGCCACGATCCCGGGCAGGTTGGTGCGGCCCTCGGCGTCGGTGACCACGCCGTCGTCGAGCTCGACGCCGGAGCCCTCGAGCCACTCGACGTTGGGCAGCGCGCCGATCCCGACCACGACGACGTCGGCGGGCAGCTCCCGGCCGTCGGTGAGCTCTACCCCGGTGACCCGGGGCGAACCGACGAGCCGGGCCACACCCGTCCCGAGGAGCAGCGGCACCCCGGCGGCGGTGTGCAGGCGGCCGCAGGCGGCACCCATCTCGGGCCCGAGGGCCCGCTGCAGCGGCACCGGCGCAGCCTCGACGATCGTGACGTCCAGACCGAGGCCGTGTGCGGTCGAGGCGACCTCGGCGCCGACGAACCCGGCACCGATCACCACCAGCCGCCGGCCGGGGAGGAGGTCGGCGCGCAGCGCGCGGGCGTCGTCGAGGGTGCGCAGGGTGTGCACCCCGCCGGGCAGCTCGCCCGGCAGGTTCCGGGCGCGGGCGCCCGTGGCGAGGACGACGGCGTCGGACGAGAGGGTCGAGCCGTCGTCGAGGGTGACGGTCCGGGTCGGACCGTCGAGGGCGAGTGCGGTGCGACCGAGGCGCCAGTCGACGCCGAGCGCGGCGTCGTCGTCCTCGGTCAGGGCGATGGCGTCCTCGTCGGAGCTCCCGGCGAGGAACTCCTTGGACAGCGGAGGGCGGTCGTAGGGCGGGTGCTTCTCGTCCCCGACGACCGTGATCGTCCCGGTGAAACCCTGGGCGCGCAGGGCGCGCACGGTCGCGAGACCGGCGAGCGAGGCACCGACGACCGTGACGTCGCGCATCAGGTTCCGGCCTGTACGCCCGGACGGGCGCCGGTCGCGACGCCGGAGGCGGGGACGGACTCGACGACGTGGACCACGCCGTCGGCGACCACCACCTGGTGCGTGCGGACGGGTGTCTTCGCGGGCGGGCCACTCGGCATCCCGGTCCGCAGGTCGAAGCAGGCCGCGTGCAGCGGGCACTCCACCGCACAGTCCTCGAGCCACCCGTCGGACAGCGAGGCGTCCTGGTGGGTGCACGTGTCGTCGATCGCGTACAGATCGCCGTCGACGTTGAAGACGGCGATGGGCACCGTCCCCTGGACACGAACGGACTCCCCGACGGGGATGTCGGACAGCTCGCCCACGAAGATCATGGTTCCTCCACTGTTGCCTATCGCGAAACTCGCCATGCCATGCGCAACCGTATGGTGAGGCCGCAGGTCGCAGCCGTCAACGAGGGATTTTCTCGGCCGGCCGCGAGGGGCATCGGCGTCACGACGTGGAAATGTGAGCGGCTGCCCCCAGTGACCGAAAGGGCCCGGAAACCGGCACCGGCACATTCCGGGCCGCCCGTCGACGAAAGATATATCACTCGTGGACACGTGACACCATGGCCGCGAGAATGATGGTGTGGCGATACTGCATCGCCACGTCGGCGTGGCTGCCGCGACGCGGCCGATCGATCCGAGGGGGACCATGACCGAGGGACCGCGCAGGCCCCGACGTCGCGGTCCGGTCGCGGTCGAGGAGGAGCGCACTGTCCGCCGGGCGGCTGCGGCGGCATCGGTCGGAAACATCGCCGAGTGGTACGACTTCGGCCTCTTCTCCTTCCTCTCCGCGGTGGTGCTGAACCGGGTCTTCTACCCGGAGGCCGGCGAATGGTCGCTGACACTGACGCTGGCGACGTTCGCGGTCGCGTTCGTCGTCCGGCCGCTCGGCGGGTTCGTGTTCGGCCCGCTCGGGGACCGGATCGGCCGCACCCGGGTGCTCGCGTTCACGGTCCTGCTGATGACCGTCGCGACGCTCGCGCTGGGCCTCGTGCCCTCCTACGAGACGGCGGGGGTCGCCGCGCCGCTGCTGGTGCTGCTCATCCGGATGCTGCAGGGCTTCTCCGCGGGCGGGGAGTACACCGGTGCGCTGACCCTGGTCGCGGAGTACGCGCCCGACCGCCGTCGCGGGTTCTTCGGCAGCTGGCTCGAGTTCGGCACGATCACCGGCTACATGCTCGGCGCGGGTGTCTGCGGCGCGCTCGTCGCGGTGCTGCCCGAGCAGGACCTGCTCGACTGGGGCTGGCGGATCCCGTTCCTGCTCGCCCTCCCCCTCGGGATAGCCGGCATCTACCTGCGGATGCGCCTGGAGGACACCCCGGCGTTCCGGCAGCTGATGGAACGCTCCCCCGCGCTCGCGACGATGCCCTACCGGCGGGCGATGCAGATCCTGGTCCGCCGCTACCGGGTGCCGGCCCTGGTGACCGCGGCGCTGGCCGTCGCCTGGAACGTCACCAACTACGTGCTGACCAACTACATGCCCACCTACCTGACCGGAACGCTCCCCCGGCACGGCCAGCACGGTGCCTCCGGGGCCGCCACCGGCGCCATGCTCGTCGCGGTCATGCTGCTCATGCCGTGCGTGATCACCGGGGTGGGCAGGCTCAGCGACCGGATCGGCCGCAAACCGGTCCTGATGGTCACGAGCCTGACCCTCGTGGCCGTCGGACTGCCCGCGGTCTGGCTGATGCGCGACGGCATGGTCGGCCAGTTCGTCGGACTGCTGCTGATGGCCGTGGTCCTGGTCGGCTTCGCCGCGGTGCTGCCCTCGACACTGCCCGCGCAGTTCCCGACCATGGTCCGCTACGGCGGCCTGGGCGTGGTGTTCAACCTGTCGGTGTCGCTGTTCGCGGGCACCGCACCGACGCTGATCGAGACCGCCGTGACCGCCACCGGCAACCTCGACTGGCCGGGGTACTTCCTCGTCGCCGCAGGTCTGGTCGGCGTCGTCGCCGTGGTGTTCCTGCCCGAGTCCGCGGGCCGACCGCTGGCCGGCGCGGCACCGCTGACCTCCAGCGCGGACCTGCCCCCGCCGCCGATGTCGGCCGACGGCATCCCGCTCGAGCAGCCGTACGATCACACGCACTGACCCACCCGCGGCACCGGTGCGGGCCGACCCGCGCCCCCTCTTGGCACGACTGATATATCAGTCTAACATCGTCGGCATGACCAGAGCCCGGCGTGGATCGGAGCGACCGTGAGCATCTCCGTGTTCGACATGTTCAAGGTCGGCATCGGCCCGTCCAGCTCGCACACCGTGGGGCCGATGCGGGCCGCGTCCCGCTTCGTCGGGCGGCTGCGGGCCTCGGGCGACCTGACCCGGACGGCGTCGGTGCGGGTGGAGCTCTTCGGTTCGCTCGGCGCGACCGGGCACGGCCACGGCAGTGTGAAGGCGGTCGTGCTGGGCCTGGCCGGGCACGAGCCGCACCTGGTCGATCCGGTCGCCGCCGACCCGATGGTCGAGCGGGTGCGCGCCGAGGGCCGGATCCGCCTCGGCGGCGAGCACGAGATCGTCTTCGCCGCCGACGACGACGTCGTCCTGCACCGGCGCCGTCGGCTCGACTTCCACTCCAACGGCATGCTCTTGCAGGCCTTCGACGCCGACGGCGCCGTCCTCGACAAGCGCGAGTACTACTCGGTCGGCGGCGGCTTCGTCCTCGACTCCGACGAGGCGGGCCGCCCCGTCCTGGTGGAGGACGCGACCCCGGTCGCGTACCCCTTCACCACCGGCGACGAGCTGCTCGGCCTCACCCGCACCCACGGGCTGTCGATCTCCGACATCATGCTGGCCAACGAGCTGTCCCGGCGCTCCGAGGACGTGGTGCGCAGCGAGCTGCTGCACATCTGGTCGGTGATGCAGGAGTGCGTCGATCGCGGCGCCCGCACCGGCGGCACGCTGCCCGGCGGGCTCAGGGTCCGGCGCCGGGCGATGGCGCTGCGCGAGCGTCTGGAGGCGGCGACCGGCGAGCCGGACGCGCTGCACGCGATGGAGTGGGTAACCCTCTACGCCCTCGCCGTGAACGAGGAGAACGCGGCGGGCGGGCGCGTGGTCACCGCCCCCACCAACGGCGCCGCCGGGATCGTCCCGGCCGTGCTGCACTACGCGGAGCGCTTCCTGCCCGGCTTCGACGACGACTCCGTCGTCCGGTTCCTGCTCACCGCGGGAGCGGTCGGGCTGCTGTTCAAGGAGAACGCCTCGATCTCCGGCGCCGAGGTCGGCTGCCAGGGCGAGGTCGGGTCGGCCTGCGCGATGGCGGCCGCCGGGCTCGCGGAGATCATGGGCGCCACCCCCGAGCAGGTCGAGAACGCCGCCGAGATCGGCATCGAGCACAACCTGGGTCTGACCTGCGACCCGGTCGGCGGACTGGTGCAGATCCCGTGCATCGAACGGAACGCGGTCGCCTCGATCAAGGCCATCACCGCGGCACGGATGTCGGCGCACGGGGACGGGATGCACCACGTCTCGCTGGACAAGGCCATCAAGACGATGCGGGAGACGGGTGCGGACATGAAGGACAAGTACAAGGAGACCGCCCGCGGTGGTCTCGCACTGAACATCGTCGAGTGCTGAGCCGTGTTCTCCGATCAGGACGACCTGGAGCGGTTCCTGCTGTCGCGGCCGGCGACCGGGCGCCGCAACGGCACCGCGCCCGACGCGCCCCGGGAGCGCACCCGCGAGGTGCTGGCCGGGCTGGGTGACCCGCAGGAGGCCGTGCGGACCGTGCACGTCGCGGGGACGGCGGGCAAGGGGTCGGTGTGCGCGTTCGTCGCGTCGCTGCTGACCCGGCACGGGTTCCGGGTCGGGGTGCAGGCCTCGCCGCACGTCTACGGCATCCGCGAGCGGTTCCGCCTCGGTGACCTCCCGGGCCGCGCGGACGTGCTCGACGACCGGCTCGCCGCCGTCGCGGGCTCGGTGGCCGCGGTCGAGGCGCGCCGGGGTGAGCGCTGCTCGTTCTTCGAGGTGGTGACCGCACTCGGGTTCGCCGCCGTCGCCGGGCGAGCCGACTACGCCGTCGTCGAGACCGGCATCGGGGGCCGGCTGGACCCGACGAACGTCGTCGCCCGCACGGACAAGCTGGCCGTGCTCACCGCGATCGGCATGGACCACGTCGACATGCTCGGCAGCACGCTCGGCGAGATCGCGACGCAGAAGGCCGGGATCCTGCCGGTCGGCGGCCGCGCGGTGCTGGCCCGTGGGGGCCCCGAGACCGACGCGGCGGTGGCCAGGGAGGCGGCGCGGCGCGACACCCTGGTCGACGTCGTGGACGTCGCCGCCGCGGCCGCGCTGGCCCGGATCGGTCCGGGCGGGACCACCGTGGACCTGGCCGGCTGGTCGGACGTGCCGCTGGGCCTGCACGGCAGGCACCAGGCCGGGAACGCGGTGCTGGCCCTGCACGCGGTGTCGGTGCTGGCCCGACGCGACGGCTGGCGGCTCGATCCGCTCGCCGTCCGCCAGGGGCTGGCGCTGACCTCGCTGCCGGGGCGGTTCGAGCGGCGCACCGTCGCCGGGACCCCGGTGGTGCTCGACGGTGCGCACGACGCTCTGAAGCTGTCCGCGCTGGCCACCACGGTGGCCGAGACCCACCCGGGCGCCCCGGTGACCTGGGTGCTGGCGCTGGCCAGGGACAAGGACCTGGGCGAGGCCGTCCGGGCGGTTGCCGGGGCCGGGGCGCGGGTCGTCGCGACCGGGCTGCCGGGCGGGGAGCACCCGTCGCGGCACTGGAGCCCGTCCGAGATCGCCGCGGCGGCGACGGCGGCCGGGGTGTCCGCCGTCGCCGTCGCGGACCCGGCCGACGCCGTCGACCACGCGCTGGCCACCGGCGGGGGCGACCCCGTGGTGGTGACCGGGTCGTTCCGGCTGCCCGGCGCGGTCGCGTCGCGGCTGGACCGCGCGGCCGTCCCCGAGGGGCAGCCGGCATGACGATCACCGAGGACGTGTTCGTGGACTTCGACAGCCCGCGGTCGCTGGCCGACCGGGCCTACGTGGCCATCCGGGACCAGCTGATCATGCTGGAGATCCCGCCGCTGGCCCCGATCGACGACGAGGCCCTCTCGACCCGGCTCGGCCTGGGCCGCACCCCGGTGCGCGAGGCGCTCAAGCGGCTGGAGACCGAGCGGCTCGTCGTGTCCTATCCGCGACGCGGGACGTTCGCGACCGCCGTCGACATCTCCGACCTGCGCGACGTCGGCGAGGTACGGACGGTGCTGGAGCCGACCGCTGCCCGGCGGGCCGCCACCGTCGCCCCGGCGTGGCGGCGCGAGGAGCTGCGTGAGCTGGCCGGGCGGGTCGCCGCCCTCGAGGCGCCGCGGATGAGCCGGATCGAGCTCATGCGGTGGGACGTGACGGTGCACCGGTCGGTCTACCGGGCCGCCGGGAACCCGTACCTGGAGGACACGCTCACCCGCTATTACCACCTGGCCACCCGGATCCACTGCCTGTTCGTCGACCGGATGGACCAGGTCGGCCACCACGTGCACGAGCACATCGCGCTGCTGGAGGCGATCGCCGACGGCGACGCCGACCGCGCCGAGGCCGTCAGCCGCGAGCACGTCCTCGGCTTCGAGACCGCCGTCCGCGCGGTCCTCTGAACCCGCTCCCCTACGGAAAGGAACCCACTGTGCCGCAGCGTGTCCAGGGCGTCGTCGCCCTCGAGAAGGGCAAGCCGGTCTCGGTCGAGACGATCATCGTCCCGGATCCCGGCCCCGGTGAGGCCGTGGTGAAGATCCAGGCCTGCGGGGTCTGCCACACCGACCTGCACTACAAACTCGGCGGCATCAACGACGAGTTCCCCTTCCTCCTCGGCCACGAAGCCGCCGGCATCGTCGAAACCGTCGGCGACGGCGTCACCGACATCGCCCCCGGCGACTACGTCGTCCTCAACTGGCGCGCCGTCTGCGGACAGTGCCGCGCCTGCAACAAGGGCAAGCCCCAGTACTGCTTCGACACCCACAACGCCACCCAGAAGATGACCCTCGACGACGGCACCGAACTGTCCCCCGCCCTCGGCATCGGCGCCTTCATCGAGAAGACCCTCGTCCACTCCGGACAATGCACCAAGGTCAACCCCGACGCCGACCCGAAAGCCGCCGGCCTCCTCGGCTGCGGCGTCATGGCCGGCCTCGGCGCCGCCATCAACACCGGCGGCGTCGGGCGCGGTGACTCCATCGCCGTCATCGGCTGCGGCGGCGTCGGCGACGCCGCCATCGCCGGCGCCAAGCTCGCCGGCGCCACCACGATCATCGCCGTCGACACCGACCCGCGGAAACTCAAGTGGGCCGAAGAGTTCGGCGCCACCCACACCGTCAACGCCACCGAACAGGATCCGGTCGAGTTCATCCAGTCCGTGACCGACGGCAACGGCGCCGACGTCGTCATCGACGCCGTCGGACGACCCGAAACCTACAAGCAGGCCTTCTACGCCCGCGACCTCGCCGGCACCGTCGTCCTCGTCGGCGTCCCCACCCCCGACCTGCACGCCCCCCAGATCCCGCTCATCGACTACTTCGGCCGCGGCGGCGCCCTCAAATCCTCCTGGTACGGCGACTGCCTCCCCTCACGCGACTTCCCCACCTACATCGACCTCTACCTCCAAGGCCGCTTCCCCCTCGACAAGTTCGTCACCGAAACCATCGGCATCGACGACATCGAAACCGCCTTCGACAAAATGCACGCCGGCGAGGTCCTGCGCTCGGTCGTGATCCTCTGATGGCCCCGACCGAGACCCCGATCGACCACGTCGTGACCTCCGGCACGTTCAACCTCGACGGCGGATCCTTCGACGTCGACAACAACGTCTGGATCATCGGCGACGACCGCGAAGTGTTCGTCATCGACGCCGCCCACGACGCCGACGCCATCACCCACGCCGTCGGCGACCGCACCGTGAAGGCGATCGTGTGCACCCACGCCCACGACGACCACATCAACCAAGCACCCACCCTCGCCGACCGCTTCGACGCACCGATCCTGCTCAACCCCGCCGAACACGTCCTGTGGGACATGACCTGGCCCGACCGCACACCCGACCAGGAACTGTCCGACGGGCAGACCCTGACCGCGGGCGGGATCGACCTACGCGTCCTGCAGACCCCCGGCCACTCACCCGGCTCGTCCTGCCTCTACGCACCCGAACTCGGCATCGTGTTCACCGGCGACACCCTGTTCCACGGCGGACCCGGCGCCACCGGACGCTCCTACTCATCGTTCGACACCATCATCGAATCCATCCGCACCACCCTGCTCACCCTCCCCGCCGACACCCGCGTCCGCACCGGACACGGCGACCCCACCACCATCGGAGACGAAGCACCCCACCTCGACGAATGGATCCGCAACCGATCCTGACCCGACACCCCCACCGCGGCCCGGCCCCTCACACCCGGGGCCGGGCCGCAGCGGTTCCTACACCGAGATGCAGCTCAGCGGGCTCGGACGAGCCACGGACCCCGCTGAGCTGCATCTCGGTGCGGGTCGGCATCGACGGTTCGGACCCACCCGGCCGACGCACCCCGCCCCAGCGGCCGTCAACTCCGCGGCCTGACCATCGTCGACGCCGAGATGCAGCGCAGCGGGGCACGGAGATCCACAACTCCCCCTGAGCTGCATCTCGGCGACCGACCACCGGCACCGGAGCAGGCCCGACAGGGACACGCCGGACGAAGCGGCGGACCGGGTACTCCACGAACATCGGCTGGCCACCCACGACCTGCGACGATGACGCCAGCCGTGCCGCGCACAGCGCTACGCCCGCCGGTCCGCCCGCAGCACTGAACCGCGTCGTGACCGCGGCCGGGAGCCGGACGGGCTGAGCACGCCGTACGGCGCGACGGCCCGGGCACGGTGACCAGAGAGTGAGCCGGTCCGGGCGCGCAGCCGCCGGGGCGGGACCCCGCACCCAGCCGGAGAGCGGGACGAGCCGAGGCGGGCGCGCGGACGCCCCGGGTCTGCACTCGCAGGGAAGACCTGCGTCGAGATGCAGCTCAGCGGGCTCGCGCGAGCCACGGACCCCGCTGAGCTGCATCTCGACGAGCGGCCGAGCAGACAGCGCGGAACGAGCGGCAGCGCCGAACGAGGGGCGGCGCCGAACGAGGGGCGGCGCCGAACGAGGGGCGGCGCCGAACGAGGGGCGGCCGAGGGCGAGGGGCGGCCGAGGGCGAGGGGCGGCCGAGGGCGAGGGGCGGCCGAGGGCGAGGGGCGGCCGAGGGCGAGGGGCGGGGGCCGTGACGGCGCACGGCCCCCGGCGGGCTCAGCCCCGGAAGCGGAACGGGGCGAGCTTCTCGGCCAGCTCGACCGGGTCGCCGTCCTCGCCCGGGGCGTGGTGGAAGCCCTCGGCCTCGGCGAGACCGATCAGCCGGCGCTCGTCGAACAGGCCGCAGACGTAGCGGACGGTGTCCTCGCCGATGTCGGTGACCGCGACGCGGAGCTGGTAGATGCCCGGGTAGTAGACCTCCTCGAGGTACTGCACCGACAGCGACGACGGGGACAGCCCGTCGAGCGGGCCGCCCGCCGGGTAGCCGAGCACGTCGGAGTGCAGCTCGGCGAGGCCGTCGAGGTACCAGGCGGCCAGCGCGACGTTGTTGACGTGGCGGTTGGTGTCCAGGTCGGTGAAGCGGGTCCGCACGTCCCAGCGGAACGGGTAGTTCTCACGGACCGCGCGGGCCTCACCGCGGTCGGGACGGCTCGGGGCCGGGGCGTCGATGCGCAGCGTCGTCAGGGCGCCGCGGACCTCGTCGGTCAGCGGGGCCGGGGCGGTGCCGTCGGTGTGCACCGAGGTGGACTCGCCGGTGGCGACGCACTCGTCGCCGGCGAAGACCGCGTAGCGGTAGGAGAACGACGTGGTGCCGATGTGGCTGACGCCGACGCCGATCCGGTAGGAGCCGGCGACCCGCAGCGGGGCCAGCACGTCCACTCGGATGGCGGCGAGCAGCAGTCGTACGCGGGACTGCAGGCGGGCGACGAGGTCGGCGCCGAAGGTGTCGCGCTCGACGGCGACGCGGGCGTCCTCGAACCAGCGCACCAGGGCGTCGCGGCCGATCCGGCGGCTCGGGTCGAGGTCGGCGTACCGGGCCTCGTGCTCGATCAGCACCGGGAACATCCCGGGCTCGGGCACGGTCGGCGTGGTGATGGTTGCTGTCACCCCTCCATCGTGACGCTGTGTCGCCGCTCACCGGTAACCGGCCGTCGGATATCACACCTGGTGAGCTGTCCGGATACACCGGGTGCGCGGTCCCGGGTGCCGGGCGGCCCGGTCACGGCCGGGCCTGTCGGAGGTGCTCGGTAACCTGCCGGACGTGCCTCCCCCCTCGACGGCCCCCGTGCGTACCCAGGACCTGCCCGGTGTGCACGAGCTGCTCGAGGTGGCCGTCACCTCGGTCGGCGGTGCGCGCCGCGAGGGTCAGGACCGGATGGCCGACGCGGTGCGCCGCTCGCTGTCGTCCGGGGAGCACCTGGCCGTGCAGGCGGGCACCGGCACCGGGAAGTCGCTGGCCTACCTCGTGCCCGCCATCCGGCACGCGATCGCCCGTGACACCACGGTCGTGGTCTCGACGGCGACGATCGCGCTCCAGCGCCAGCTCGTGGACCGGGACCTGCCGCGCGTCGCGAAGAGCCTGAAGCAGGTGCTGGGGCGCGAGCCCACGTTCGCCATCCTCAAGGGGCGGCGCAACTACCTGTGCATGAACAAGCTGCACGGGGACATGGGAGACACCGCCGACGAGGCGGACCAGCTGTTCGACGCGTTCGCCATCTCGGCGCTCGGGCGGCAGGTGAAGCGGCTGCACGAGTGGTCCTCGGACACCGAGACCGGGGACCGCGACGAGCTGGTCCCCGGCGTCCCGGACTCCGCGTGGCGGCAGGTGTCGGTGACGGCGCGGGAGTGCCTGGGCGCGAGCCGCTGCCCGGTCGGTGAGGACTGCTTCGCGGAGAAGGCGAAGGCCGAGGCGGGTCGGGCGGACATCGTCGTCACCAACCACGCGCTGCTCGCGATCGACGCGATGGGCGAGGCGCAGGTGCTGCCCGAGCACGACGTCGTGATCGTCGACGAGGCGCACGAGCTGGTGGACCGGGTGACCGGCGCGGCGACTGCCGAGCTCACCGCGGGCACGGTCGCGACCGCGGCCCGGCGCTGCGGCAAGCTCGTCGACCAGGACACCGCGGACCGGCTCGCGGAGGCCGGTGAGGGCCTGGCGGCGGTGCTGGAGGACATGCCCCCCGGGCGCTGGGAGTCGCTGTCCACCGCCGCCGCGGGCGCGCTGAACGCCATCCTGTCGGCCGGGGCGGGCTGCCGGCAGGCGATGGGCGCGAACAAGCGCAGTGACGACTCCGACCCGGAGGGCGCGGCCGCCCGCAAGCTCGCCCAGGCCGTGCTCGACGAGGTCGTCGACACCGCCGCGCGGCTGCTGGAGACGTTCAAGGAGACAGACGCGGCCAAGCGCCGTGACGTCGTCTGGCTGGGGGAACAGGGGCCGGACGGGTCCCGGCACAAGGTGCTGCGGGTCGCACCGCTGTCGGTGGGCGGGCTGCTGCGCGAGCGGCTGTTCAACACCCGCACCACCGTGCTGACCTCGGCGACGCTGGCCCTGGGCGGGTCGTTCGACGCGCTGGCCCGGCAGTGGGGCCTGCCCGCCGCGCAGCCCAAGGGGGCCGGCTCCACCCCGCCGTCGAGCGTCGACGAGGGGCACGGCCCCGTCCAGGACCCGGAGGCGCCGCGCTGGCAGGGCCTCGACGTCGGCTCGCCGTTCGCGCACGCCAAGTCCGGGATCCTCTACCTGGCGCGCCGGCTGCCCAACCCGGGCCGCGACGGGCTGGCGCCGGAGACCCTCGAGGAGATCGAGGGACTCGTGCGCGCCGCCGGGGGCCGCACGCTGGGTCTGTTCTCCTCCACCCGCGCGGCGAAGCAGGCCACCGAGGCCCTGCGCGGAAAGCTCGACACGCCCCTGCTGTGCCAGGGCGACGACTCCACGATGCTGCTGGTCAAGCGGTTCGCCGAGGACCCGGAGACCTCGCTGTTCGGCACGCTGTCGCTGTGGCAGGGCGTCGACGTGCCCGGCCCGTCGCTGTCCTGCGTGATCATCGACCGGATCCCGTTCCCCCGCCCGGACGACCCGCTGGTCGCGGCGCGGCAGAAGGCCACCGACGCCCGGGGCGGCAACGGTTTCCTGTCGGTGTCGGCGACGCACGCGGCGCTCCTGCTCGCCCAGGGCGCCGGACGGCTGCTGCGCGCCACCGACGACCGCGGCGTCGTCGCCATCCTGGACCCGCGGATCGCGACCGCGCGCTACGGCGGGTTCCTGCGGGCGAGCCTGCCCCCGTTCTGGGAGACCAGCGACCGCGAGAAGGTGCACGGCGCGCTGCGCCGGCTGCGCGGGTCCTCGTGACCGGCTCCATACGGCGGACGACCCTCCTCCCGAGATAGGTTGTGCACAATCAATGAAATCGGAGGAGTACCCATGGCGAACTACACGACCGAGGCCACCTCGACCGGCGGCGGCCGCGACGGCCACATCCGCAGCGAGGACGGCTTCATCGACCAGGACCTGAAGATGCCGCCGGAGCTGGGCGGCCCCGGCGGCGCCACCAACCCCGAGCAGCTCTTCGCCGCCGCCTACGCGGCCTGCTTCCACGGCGCGCTGCGGCTGGCGGCCCGGAAGGCGAAGGTCGCCGTCCCGGACGACGCACAGGTCACCGCGACCATCCAGCTGCAGCCCGACGACGTGAGCTTCCACGTCGCCGCCGACATCACCGCCCACCTGCCGGGCCTGGAGCAGTCGGCCGCCGACGAGCTGGTCGAGGCGGCGCACCAGGTGTGCCCCTACTCCAAGGCGACCCGCGGCAACATCGAGGTCACCCTCACCGCCACGGTCTGATCAGGGACCGTCCGGCGCCGGGATCTCGAAGGCGTTGAGCAGCGCCGACACCGACAGGTACATGCCGGTCAGGTGGACGGCGTCGAGCACCCCGTCGCGGCCGAGCGCGGCCTCGGCCGCGGCGTAGGTGTCGTCGGTGACCCGGTGGGTGCGGACCAGCTCGTCGACGAACCGGTGCACGACGAGCTCGTCGCCGGTCAGCACCTGGGCCGCGGTGCCGTCGAGCAGGGCCTGCACCGCGTTCTCGTCCAGCCCCACCGAGCGGGCGACGGCGGTGTGCGCGTACAGCTCGTAGGCGGCGCCCCAGGCCGCGCCGACGGTGAGGATGACGACCTCGCGCACGGTCGCCGGCAGGGACGACTCCTGCTGGTCGGTCGCGACCCATCGGTTGAACGCCGCACCCGGGCGCGGGCGCAGCACGAACGCGTTGAACGGGCCGATGAGGCCGCCCTCGTCGTCGGTCGCGGCGAAACCGGACTCCTCGGCCCAGCGGGCCGTGCCGGAGCGGATCCGGTCGACGGCGGCACGCTGCTCGTCGTCGAGGTCGAGGGTCTCGTTGCGGGGCAGCCGGCCGCCCCAGTTCCGGGCTCCGGCAGGCGGGTGTGTGGTCACACCCGGTGGATCACCGCCGGGGTCCGATCGCAAACGCGGCGTGAGCCACTGCCAGGCACGTCATGGTGCCCGGGTCGACCTCGGTGAAACCCGCGTCGCGCACCCCGACGACGCCGTCGGTGCCGTCGTCGGCGGCCGGGGCCAGGCGTGCCCAGGTGGCCGGGTCCGCGGTGCGCACCGCGCACACCGGTGCCGCGCCGACCGGCCACCCGGCGGCCGCACCGAGCAGCATGGTGGCGTGCCCGACCTGCGCGGCGGCCTTGCCAACGGTCATCTCGGCGTGCGGTGACAGCAGCACCAGCGGAGCGTCCGGGTCCGGCGGGCCGGGCTCGTCGGCGGGCAGCTCGGTGCCGCCGATCTGCAGCCGTGCGACGACCTTCGGCACGTCGTCGACCGGGCCGGGCAGCAGGGCGCGGGCCTCGGCGTCACCGACCCGCACCGTCACGCCGGGGAGTTCCGCCACGGCGCGCCAGTGCGCGCCACGGGCCCGCCGCGCGATCTTGCGGATGCGTCCGTCCACCCACGGGGCGACGGCATCGTGCCAGTCGCCACCGGGCTGGGCCCGCGGGTCGGTGCAGACGGCGAGCGCCGCGGTGGCCGCCGCCTCCAGCAGCGCGGTGCGCACGGGCAGCGGGTCGCGCTCGATGCGCAGCACGACCGGCATCGCCCGCACGACGCCGTCGGCCTCCGGCGCGATGTCCCGGCCGCGGGCCCCGGCCCCGTAGCGGCCCGCGAGCAGCGCCAGCACCGGTGCGGGAGCGGTCACGCCAGCGGGACCCGGCGCAGCACGCCCTCGGCGGCGTCGGCAGCCTCGACCTCGGTACGGGTGATGCCCAGGACGAACAGCACGACGTCGAGGTATGGCACCGACACCGAGGTGTCGGCGACCTCGCGCAGCGCCGGCTTGGCGTTGAACGCGACGCCGAGCCCGGCGGTGGAGAGCATGTCGATGTCGTTCGCGCCGTCGCCGACCGCGACCGACTGCTCCAGCGGGATGTCGTGGGCCGCGGCGAACCGGCGCAGCGCGACGGCCTTCCCGGCCCGGTCGACGACCTCGCCGACCACCCGTCCGGTCAGCTTCCCCCCGGAGATCTCCAGCTCGTTCGCGGCGACGAAGTCGAGCTTGAGCTCGCGCGCGAGCCCGGCGATGACCTGCGTGAACCCACCCGAGACGACGCCGCAGCGGTAGCCGAGGCGGCGCAGCGTGCGGATCGTGGTGCGGGCACCGGGGGTCAGCTCGATCTCGGCGGCCACCTCGTCGACGACGGAGGCTGGCAGCCCCTCCAGGGCCGCGACGCGCCGGGTCAGCGACTCGGTGAAGTCGAGGCGGCCAGCCATGGCCTCCTCGGTGACCCGGCGGACCTCGGCCTCGACGTCGGCCCCGGCACGGGCGGCGAGCATCTCGATGACCTCGCCCTGGATCAGGGTGGAGTCCACGTCGAACACGATGAGCCGCTTGCTGCGCCGGGACAGCCCGGCCCGGGACACCGCGACGTCGACGCCCGCCTGCCGCGCCACCCGGACCAGCCGCTTGCGCAGCGTGCCGGGCGGGTAGGCGTCGGCGTCACCCTGGGGGACCGGGGAGACGAGCAGCTCCAGCCCGGTCACCGGGTAGTCGGCGACCCGGCGGATGGAGTCGATGTTGGCGCCGACCGCGGCGAGCTCCGCGGCGATCGCGCCGAACGCGCGGGCCGTGATCGGCCGGCCCAGCACCGTGACGACGTGCGTCGACGGCGTCCGGGTCGCCCGGCGGCCGTCGCGCTGGATCTCGATGTGCACGCTCATGGCGATGGAGTCCATCGCCGCGCCGACCGTGTCCTGCAGATCCTCCGGGTCCCCCTCGGGCACGACCAGCGCGCCCAGGGTGAGCCGGCCGTTGACCACGACCTGTTCCAGGTCGAGCAGCTCGACACCGGCCGCGGTCAGCGCGGTGAACAGCACGGAGCTGACACCAGGACGGTCCGGCCCGGTCACCGTGACGAGCACGGTGGGCCGGGCCGGACCGGGAAGTACTGGGGTCACTACTTCGACTTGGGGTCGCTGTCCGGCATGGACTCCTTGCCGACCTCCTGCGCGAGCACCTCGCTCGGGTGCGCCCGGTTGCCGACGTGCGCCTCGGCGCGCGCCTTCTCGACCAGGTGCGGGTAGTGCAGGTCGAACGCCGGGCGCTCGGAGCGGATCCGGGGCAGCTCGGTGAAGTTGTGCCGCGGCGGCGGCGACGAGGTGGCCCACTCCAGCGAGTTGCCGAAGCCCCACGGGTCGTCGACGGTGCAGACCCGGCCGAACCGGTAGCTCTTGAAGACGTTGTAGAAGAACGGCAGCGTCGAGGCGCCGAGGATGAACGCGCCGATCGAGGAGATCGTGTTCAGCGTCGTGAAGCCGTCCGAGGGCAGGTAGTCCGCGTAGCGACGCGGGTAGCCCTCGTTGCCCAGCCAGTGCTGCACCAGGAACGTCAGGTGGAACCCGACGAAGGTCAGCCAGAAGTGGATCTTGCCGAGCTTCTCGTCGAGGAAGCGGCCGGTCATCTTCGGGAACCAGAAGTAGATCCCGCCGAAGGTCGCGAACACGATCGTGCCGTAGAGCACGTAGTGGAAGTGCGCGACCACGAAGTAGGTGTCCGACACGTGGAAGTCCACCGGCGGCATCGCGAGCAGGATGCCGGTCAGGCCGCCGAAGAGGAACGTGACGAGGAAGCCGACCGAGAACAGCATCGGCGTCTCGTAGGTGATCTTGCCCTTCCACAAGGTGCCGATCCAGTTGACGAACTTGACGCCCGTCGGGATGGCGATGAGGAACGTGGTGAAGGCGAAGAACGAGAGCATGATCGCGCCGGTGGCGTACATGTGGTGCGCCCACACCGCGACCGACAGCGCCGCGATGGCGATGGTCGCGAAGACCAGGCCCTTGTAACCGAAGATCGGCTTGCGGGCGAACACCGGGAAGATCTCGGACACGATGCCGAAGAACGGCAACGCGACGATGTAGACCTCCGGATGGCCGAAGAACCAGAACAGGTGCTGCCAGAGCACCACACCGCCGTTGGCGGGGTTGAAGATCTGGGCGCCGAGGTGGCGGTCCGCGGCCAGCGCGAGCAGCGCGGCGGTCAGGATCGGGAACGCGATCAGCACCAGCAGCGCGGTGATGAAGATGTTCCAGGTGAAGATCGGCATCCGGAACATCGTCATGCCCGGCGCGCGCATGCAGACGATGGTCGTCACGAAGTTGACGCCACCCAGGATCGTGCCCAGACCGGAGACGACCAGACCCATGATCCAGAGGTCACCGCCCGGCCCCGGCGACCGCACCGCGTCCGACAGCGGGGTGTAGGCGAACCAGCCGAAGTCCGCCGCGCCGCCCGGGGTCAGGAAGCCGGAGACGACGATGATGCCGCCGAACAGGTACAGCCAGTAGGAGAACGAGTTGAGCCGCGGGAACGCGACGTCGGGGGCACCGATCTGCAGCGGCACGATGTAGTTCGCGAAACCGAAGACGATCGGCGTCGCGAACAGCAGCAGCATGATCGTGCCGTGCATGGTGAACAGCTGGTTGTACTGCTCGGTCGACAGGAACTGCAGCTCCGGCCGTGCGAGCTCGGCGCGGATCAGCAGCGCCATGACACCGCCGACGGCGAAGAAGCCGAACGACGTCGTCAGATAGAGGATCGCGATGTCCTTCGGGTCCGTCGTCCTCAACATCTTGAGGAACGTGGATCCCTTGCCCTCACGCCGCGCCGGATACGGGCGCGTCGAGATCGGCTTGGGCTCGACGGCTGTCACCTGGGCCTCCATGCACTTGCCTGACCTGAGCACGTCCTCGCGGACGGGCAGACTCTACTTCCCGACCGGCGAGCGGCGCCCGTCCGGTCCGGGAGATCCACTTCGTGGGTCCCGGCTCGTCGCACGGCGCGCGCCGATTGTGCTCTACGGAGAGTAGAACCGACAGTCCCCGACCGCGCACTCAGGGCGCCCTTCACCCGGACCGGCAGGTGGGCGAGGGCCCGCGACGGTGGCGGCGTGGCGCTCCCGGCACTGCCCGGAACCGGCGCGGGGCGTCACCGCAGCGGCTCGAAGACCTCGGTCCAGAGCTCCGGCGCGCTGGCCGGGTTGGGCTGGGCGTCGACGATGTAGAACTCGGTGCCCAGCCCCATCGCGAACACCGGGTCCGGCATCGCCAGCAGGAAGTGGTCGGGCCCCATCTGGCTGGCGTGTGCGCGCATCGAGGCGCGCTTGGCCTCGGCGTACTCGACGGACTCGACCCGGTGGGTGATCTCGGACTCGGGCTTGCCGAACGACGGGTCGTCGGGGATGTCGAGGGAGAAGTCGGCGCCGCCGTCGGCGCGCAGCCCCTTCATCCCGCGCAGCAGCCAGTCCCGGTTGGTGGTGTTCTGCGCGACGACCGGCACCCCGGCGAGCTCGCCCGCGCGGGCACCCACCCGGTGCACCTGGATGTGGTCGGGGTGGCCGTATCCGCCGTTGTCGTCGTAGGTGGTGAGGACGTCGGCCTCCTCCTCCTCGAGGATCAGCGCGAGCCGCTTGGCCGCGTGCTCCACCGAGGCCTGCCAGAAGCAGTACGGGGCGTCGTTGGACGGCTCGCCCATCATCCCGGAGTCGACGTAGCCGAGGAACTCCACGCGGGCCGCACCCAGCACGCGGGCCGACTCGTGGCACTCCGCGGAGCGGCGCACCGGCAGCTGCTCCCCCTCGGCCAGGACGCCGGGCACCGGCTCCCCCAGCTCGCCACGGGTGGCGAAGACGAGGACGACGCGGTGGCCGAGCGCGGCGGCCTTGGCGAGCGTGCCCGCGGTGCCGATCGACTCGTCGTCGGGATGGGCATGGAAGCTGACGAGGGTCCCCACGACGGTGAGCCTAGGAGCCGACCCCGCCCGCCCCGCACCGGGCCGTCGTCGATCTACAGACCGTTGACGCGCCGTCGGATGTGTGTAGCATCACAGCTCCCCGAACCGGCACAGGAGCCACCCACCATGGCCGATGTCGTCAGCGTCGACAACGTCGATTCCCGCCGCACCACCGTGCCCGTCCCCGCAGCGCGCAGGAGGCGCCGGTGTTCAACGCCGCCGCGCACCTGACCGCGGCCAGGGTCGAGGCCGGGGACGGCGCCCGCACCGCCGTCCGGTACCCCGGCGGCTCGCTCAGCTACGCCGCCCTGACCGACCGGGTCCGGCTCGTCGCCGGAGCCCTGCGCCGGGCCGGCGTACGGCCCGAGCAGCGGGTGCTGCTCGTGATGCCCGACGACGTCGAGCTGTTCACCGCGATCCTCGCGACCCTGTGGGCCGGCGCGGTCGCCGTGCCCTGCTCGACGATGCTGACCGGGCGCGAGCTGGCCGTGCTCGTCCGGGACTCGCGGGCGACCACGGTGATCGGCGGCGAGGCGTTCGCCGCGCACCTCACCGAGGCCGTCGCGCAGGCGCCCGACCTGGAGCGCGTGGTGCTCACCGGGGCGGACCCGCTGGTCACCGGGGCCACCTCGCTCACCTGGGACGCGCTGCTCGACGGCGCCGACCCGCTGCCCGAGCCGCACCCGACCTGGCCGGAGTCCCAGGCGCTGTGGCTCTACACCTCGGGCACGACCGGCAAGCCCAAGGGCGCCATGCACCGGCACGACGACATCCGGTTCGTCGCCGACACCTACGGCCGGCAGGTCCTCGGCATCCGTCGCGACGACGTCTGTCTGTCGGTCGCGAAGCTGTTCTTCGCCTACGGCATCGGCAACTCGATGTTCTTCCCGCTGTCGGTCGGCGCCTGCACGGTCCTCGAACCGTCCCGGCCGGACCCGGAGCACTACTCCCGCCTCGTCGAGCAGCACGGCGCGACGCTGTTCTTCGCCGTCCCCAGCTTCTGGGGCCCGATGATCGCCGCCGGGCTGCCGCGCGAGCGGTTCGCCACCGTGCGCCGCGGCGCCTCGGCGGGCGAGGCGCTGCCCGCGCGGATGTTCCACGGTGTGCTCGACCGCTACGGCTTCGAGGTCCTCGACGGCATCGGCTCCACCGAGGCACTGCACATCTTCATCTCCAACCGGCCGGGCGAGGTCGTCCCGGGCAGCTCCGGCTTCCCGGTACCCGGCTACGAGGTGGAGCTGCGACGGCCGGACGGCAGCGTCATCGACGGCCCCGGCGAGCAGGGCATGCTCTACGTCGCGGGCGACTCGGTGTGCACCGGCTACTGGTGTCGCACCGAGGTCAACCGCGCGGTGTTCCAGGGCCGCTGGATGCGCACCGGCGACCAGTACGTCCGCGGCGAGGACGGGTCGTGGACCTGCCTGGGCCGGGCCGACGACGTCCTCAAGGTCGGGGGCATCTGGGTCTCCCCCGGCGAGGTCGAGACCCGCCTGCTGGAGCACCCGGGGCTCGTGGAGGCGGTCGTCGTCGGGATCCCGGACGACGACGGACTGGACAAGCCGGTCGCGTTCGTGGTGCCCCGCGACCCGGCGGCGGCGCCGTCGGAGAGCGAGCTGGTCGCGTTCTGCCGCGAGGGGCTGGCCGCGTTCAAGCGGCCGCGCGCCGTGGTCACCGTCGACGAGCTGCCCAAGACCCCCACCGGGAAGATCCAGCGCTACCGGCTGCGCGCGCACGCGGCCGCCCTGCCGGGGGCCGCCGGCCGCCCCGGCACCACGGAGACCGTGGTCTGAGGCCCCTCCGGGTGTCTCGATGTAGGACGTTCGCTCGACCCGGAGTGCCCCGCCGGGGTTCACTCACCGGACACACCGACGGCGAGGAGGCCGCGTGGACACGTGGGACTGGATCCCGGAGACCCCCGCGACCTGGGACGACCGCAAGCGCCGGGTGCTCGACGGGCTCGACCCCGCGCTGTTCGGCCTCGGCCGGCCCGGGGACGGCGACCCGCTCGGCGACGAGTGGTGGCGCGTCGAGGACGCCGACGGCGCGACCGTCGCCTACGGCAGGCTCGACGGCAGCTGGGGCGACGCCGAGATCCTGGTCCTGGTCGCCCCCGCTGCCCGGCACACCGGCGTCGGCTCGTTCGTGCTGGAGCGTCTGGAGGCCGAGGCGGGCCGGCGGCGGCTGAACTACCTCTACAACGTCGTGCCGCACGGCCACCCCGACCCCGAGCCGGTGACCGGCTGGCTCACCGCGCGGGGCTTCGTCCGCAACGACACGGGTGAGCTGCGCAAGCAGGTCCCGTCCGCGGCGGTGCGCAACCGGGGCTGAGACCCGGACCCCGGCGGTGACTCGGACCCCGGCGGTGACTCAGGCCCCGGCGGTCCGCAGCGCGGTCTCCAGGATCCGCCGGGCCGCGCCGCAGGGATCCGTCGGGGCCGACGCGACCACCGACAGGGCCCCCGACCCGGCGTCGACGACGGCCATGCAGGTGCCCTCGGTCTCCGACACCGCGGCGCGGCGCCCGTCGAGGGTCTCCTCGGTGAGGGTGCTGCCCTGGGCCCGCAGCTGGGCGAGACCGGCGTCGTAGGCGCCGGGCTGCGCGGCGACGATCAGCGTGGTCGGGATCGAGTACGAGAACCCGGTCGTTCCCCCGCCGGTGCCGGCGGTGTCCCAGCGGCAGCTGGGGGCGGGCTGTCCCGTGGCCTTCCCCGGCCCGGTGAGGCCGAGGCCGGACAGCTCGCCGTCGGGGACGAGGGAGCAGGGCGGCACCGAGAGGTTCGCGTCCGCGGGGGCGTCGGCCGTCGGGCCGACGGCGGATCCGCCGCCCGCGCCGGCGCACCCGGCGAGCAGGGACACGGCCACGGTGGCGAGCGCGAGGCCCGCGAGCTGGGGTCGATTCACGAATGGATCATGCACGGCGCCGGACGCCGCCACGTGTGATTCGCAGAACGGGCTACCGCGGGCTGGTCGTGGGGACGGACCGGCGGCGACACCGTCCGTGACCCCGAACACTCCACACTCTTCCGTCGCAGCGTCGCTTGGTTGTAGTCTTTACAGCGTCGCAGTGACGCGAGGAGGAGTGGACTCCATGAGCAGTGACGACCCGGTCGCCGGCACGGACGTCCCCCGGGTGGACTTCGACCGCGACCCGTCGGGCTACCGGCACTGGCAGCTCGCGATCGACCCGGACGACCCCAGGGTCGCGTACGTGCGGCTCGACGTCGACGAGGCGGGCGGCCTCGTCCCCGGCTACGAGCTCAAGATGAACTCCTACGACCTCGGCGTCGACATCGAGCTCTACGACATCACCCAGCGCCTGCGCTTCACCCATCCGCAGGTCAGGGCCGTCGTGCTGACCAGCGCGAAGGACCGCAACTTCTGCGCGGGCGCGAACATCCGGATGCTCGCCGGGTCCTCGCACCCGTGGAAGGTGAACTTCTGCAAGTTCACCAACGAGACCCGCAACGGCATCGAGGACGCGACCGCGCACTCCGGCCAGACCTGGATCGCCGCCGTCAACGGCACCGCCGCCGGCGGCGGCTACGAGATGGCGCTGGCCTGCGAGCGGATCCTGCTGATCGACGACAACTCCTCCACCGTCTCCCTGCCCGAGGTCCCGCTGCTGGGCGTGCTGCCCGGCACCGGCGGCCTCACCCGCGTCACCGACAAGCGCCGCGTCCGCAAGGACCGCGCCGACGTGTTCGCGACGAAGCCCGAGGGCTTCGGCGGGAAGCAGGCCGTCGAGTGGAAGCTCGTCGACGAGGTGATCCCGAAGCGCCGCTGGGACTCCACGGTGGCCGAGCGGGCGGTCGAGGCCGCGGCGGCGTCGACCCGGCTGCCCGCGGGCGAGGGGATCGAGCTGCCCCCGCTGGAGCGCACCGAGACCGCCGACGGCATCACCTACCCGCACGTGCGGGCGGAGTTCGACCGCGACCGCGGCCTCGTGGAGATCACCGTCGACGGTCCCGCCGGCGGTGTCCCGGAGAGCATCGAGCGCGTCCACGCCCTCGGCGCGGAGTTCTGGCCGCTGGCCATGACCCGCCAGCTCGACGACCTGATCCTGCGGCTGCGCAGCAACGAACCGGAGCTGGGCACCTGGGTGATCCGCACCCGGGGCGACGTCGAGGACGCGCTGGCGTTCGAGCGCGTCATCGAGCAGCACTCCGGCGACGACTGGCTGGTCAACGAGATCCGGCACTACTTCAAGCGCACCCTCAAGCGCCTGGACGTGACCAGCCGCAGCCTGATCGCGCTGATCGAGCCGGGGTCCTGCTTCGCCGGGGCGCTGCTGGAGCTGGCCCTGGCCTGCGACCGCCAGTACATGCTCGACGGCACGCTCGACGAGGACGGCGACGAGCAGGGCGACGAGGCCCAGATCATGCTCACGGCGTCGAACTTCGGCACGTTCCCGATGCCCAACGGGCCGTCCCGGCTGGCGAGCCGCTTCCACGGCGACGACGACCACGTCGCCGTGCTGCGCAAGGAGGTGGGGCGCCGCCTCACCGCGGGCGAGGCGCTGGAGCTGGGCCTGGTCACCGACGCCCCGGACGACATCGACTGGGACGACGAGGTCCGCATCATGCTCGAGGAGCGGGCCTCGCTGTCGCCGGACGCGCTGACCGGGATGGAGGCCAACCACCGGTTCGTCGGGCCGGAGACGATGGAGAGCCGCATCTTCGGCCGGCTCACCGCCTGGCAGAACTGGATCTTCGTGCGGCCGAACGCCTCCGGGCCGGAGGGCGCGCTGCGCAAGTACGGCACGGGCCGCAGGGCCGACTTCGACCGCAAGCGGGTGTGAGCCATGAGCATCGACTACTCCGAGAAGATCCCCAACAACGTCGACCTCGCCGGGGACCGCAAGCTGCAGCGCGCCCTGGAGTCGTGGCAGCCCAACTTCCTCACCTGGTGGAAGACGATGGGCCCGGCCGTGCCGACCCAGGACGTCTACTTGCGCACCGCCGTCGACGTCGGCAAGGAGGGCTGGGCGCAGTTCGGGCACGTCGCGATGGAGGAGTACCGCTGGGGCGTGTTCCTGGCCGAGCGCAGCGACGACCGCCGGATCGCGTTCGGTGAGAACCGCGGCGAGCCGGTCTGGCAGCAGGTCCCCGGCGAGTACCGCGCCGACCTGCAGCGCCTGATCGTCATCCAGGGCGACACCGAGCCGGCCTCGGTCGAGCAGCAGCGCCGCCTCGGCGAGACCGCCCCCAGCCTCTACGACCTGCGCAACCTGTTCCAGGTCAACGTCGAGGAGGGCCGCCACCTCTGGGCCATGGTGTACCTGCTGCACGCCTACTTCGGCCGCAACGGCCGCGAGGAGGCCGAGGCGCTGCTGCAGCGCAACTCCGGTGACCTCGACAGCCCCCGCATCCTCGGCGCGTTCAACGAGGAGACCCCGGACTGGCTGTCGTTCTTCATGTTCACCTACTTCACCGACCGGGACGGCAAGTACCAGCTCGGCACGCTGAAGGAGTCCGCCTTCGACCCGCTCTCGCGCACCTGCGAGTTCATGTTGAAGGAGGAGGCCCACCACATGTTCGTGGGCACCACCGGCATCGACCGGGTGATCCAGCGGACCTGCGAGCTGATGCGCGAGCACGACACCGCCGACATCGCCCCGCACGGCGGCATCCCGCTGGACGTGATCCAGAAGTACATCAACTTCCACTACTCGGTCAGCCTCGACCTGTTCGGCTCCGAGCAGTCGACCAACGCCGCGAACTACTTCACCGCCGGGCTCAAGGGCCGCTGGCAGGAGGAGCGGCGCCGCGACGACCATGTGCTGACCGAGGACGGCTACGGCATGGAGCAGGTCCGCGACGGCCGCGTCGTCACCGACGAGGTCCCGGCCCTGCTGGCGCTCAACCTGGACCTGCGCAACGAGTACGTGAAGGACTGCGGCTCCGGGCTGAAGCGCTGGAACCGCATCCTGGAGAAGAACGGGTTCGACGACCGCGTCTACCTCCCGCACGTCGGGTTCAACCGGCAGGTGGGGCTGTTCTCCTCCCACGAGCTGACCCCGAAGGGCGACCTGATCTCGTCCGAGGTGTGGGCGTCCCGCCGGGACGACTGGCTGCCGTCGGAGGCGGACCGGACGTTCGTGCAGAACCTGATGCGCCCGGTCTACGAGCCCGGGAAGATCGCCGGCTGGATCGCGCCGCCGTCGAACGGGATCAACGGCAAGCCCGTCGAGTACGAGTACGTCCACCTCGCCTGACCCCGGGGGCTCCCGGACCGCCCGTCAGCCGAAGTTCTCCACGTGCACGCGACGCTCCGGCACCCCGGCGGCGAGGACGGTGCGCCGGACCATCGCGGTCCACCGGCCGGGTCCGCACACGTACACCTCGCGCACCGCGATGTCCGGGATCCGGGCCCGCAGCGCGGCGAGGTCGTCGGCCCGGCCCGCGTCGGCGCCGAACCACGACCCCGACCGCCGGCGTGGCCCGGGCGAGGTCACGACGTGCAGCTTCCGCTCCCGGGCGAGACGGGTGAACTCCCGGGCGAACAGCGGCTCGCGGGTGAAGCGGTGCACCACCACGACGTCGGCGGACTCGTTGAGGAACTTCTCCGCCAGCGCCCGCAACGGGGTCATCCCGACGCCGGCACCGATCAGCGCGACCCGCGGGCTGGTCCGCGTGCGCGGGGTGAGCCTGCCGTAGGGGCCCTCGATGTAGACCCGGGTGCCCTGCCGCAGGTTCGGGACGGCGGCGCTCCCGTCGCCGAGCTGCTTGACGGTGATCCGGAGCGAGCGGGCCGTCGGCTGCGCCGACAGCGAGTACGGGTTGCCCGCGGGCCAGCCGCGCCCGGACCGGAACCGCCAGACCGCGACGGCGAGCACCGCGGCGGTCCACAACCCCCACCAGAACACCGTCCGCAACGGCGAGGTGGTGAACTCCCGCCCCGCCCACAGCTGGTGCGGCAGCGCGAGGAACACCCCGGCGTAGCCCCACAGGTGCAGCAGGTGCCACCACTCGTAGCGCAGGCGGGTGCGGATCCAGCGTGCGCTGGTCACGACGACCAGCACCACCAGGACGGTCCCGAGCGAGGCGACCGCCATCCCGGGCCAGGTCCAGGTCAGCTCCCAGAAGCCGGCGGGGACACGACCGGCGCCGGCGGGGCCGTGCGCCCAGCTCGCGCATCCGACGTGCGCCAGCACCCCGGCGAACGAGGCGATGCCGGTCCCGCGGTGCAGCGCGATGAGGTGCCGCTGGCCGAACGCGTGCTCCAGCAGCGGGATCCGGGCGGCGAGCAGCACCTGCCCGAGCAGCAGCAGCGACGACAGCAGCCCACAGAGCCGTCCGGTCTCGGCGACCGCGCTGGTGCCGCCCTCCAGCAGCCCGACGGGGCCGCCGCCGTCGACCCACCAGGCGATGACGAGCAGCACCGCCAGGGCGGCGAGCACCCCCGACGCACGGCGGACCCTGCGGTCGGCGCGCGCGACGTCGCGTGCGGGGACCGGTGGGTCCGGTTTGAAGCGGCCACCGGGCACCCGGACGGTGGGGGCGAAGAGGGATGACACAGTGTGGTCATCCTCCCCGACCGCCGGGCGGCGCCGTCGCCGGACCCGGTGTTCGGCGCGCCGACGCGACCACCGACCGCCACGACCGGGTGGCCGTCCGCACCGCCCGGGGCCGGTCCGCGCGGCGGCGACGAGGATCGACGTCGATGTCCGAGTCGAACCTCCTCCTGCTCGTGACCGTCCTCGCGGTCGTGCTGCCCGTCGTCGTCGCGGTCGTCGTCACGGTGGTCACCATGCGGCGGGTCCGGCGCGATCCCCGGCGGCTGGGCAACGCCTACTGGCTGCTCGCCACGGCGGTGCTCCTCGGGTGGGTGCTCTCGATCGCCGGGTCGAGCGGCAACCCGGTGTTCGGCGCGCTCGTGCTCGCCGTGGTGCTGTCGCCACTGATCACGCTGGTGTTCGCGGTGTTCTGCGTCCTCAACGGCGCGGTCATGCTCCGCCGGGAGCGCCTCTCGCTCGGCAACTCGCTGTCACTGCTCACCGGCCTGGCGATCATCGGCCTGCTCGTCGCCGTCTGGCCGGTGCTGGCGCTGGACTCGCTCGTGCTGCGCGCGCTGTGGCTGGCCTGCCTGCTCGCGGCGGCGTTCCTGGCGTTCCAGTTCGCCGCGTTCCTCGGCTACGCGTGGCTCTACCGGTGGCTGGTGCGCGACCGGCCCGCGGACTGGGTGGTCGTGCTCGGCTCCGGGCTGCACGGCAGCGAGGTGCCACCGCTGCTGGCGTCGCGGATCGCGACCGGGATGGACGAGCTGGCCCGGCGTGGCGCCGGGCGGCTGGTGCTGTCAGGCGGCAAGGGCGACGACGAGCGGCTCGCCGAGGGCGAGGCGATGGCCCGCTGGGCCGCGGCGCACGGCGCCGACCCGGCGGTGCTGACCGCGGAGACCGGCTCGCGGACCACCGAGGAGAACCTGCGGTTCAGCTCGGCGCTGGTCGGCGACGGCCCCGGGGTCATCGTGACCAGCAACTACCACGCGTTGCGGGCCGCGCTGCTGGCCCGGCGGCTGGGCATCGACGCCCAGGCCGTCGGGGCGCCGACCGCCGGCTACTACTGGCCCAGCGCGGTGCTGCGCGAGTTCGTCGCCGTGCTGCGGGAGTACCGAGTGGCCAACGCGGTGCTGCTGGCGCTGGTCGCCGTCCCGGTGCCGCTGGCGCTCGTGCTGCTCGCCGGCTGAGCCCCGCTCAGCTGCCCGCGGTCGTCGGGGACGGCGGTGGCAGCGGCGGGCACTGCTTGTCCGACCGGTCCCCGCCGGTCCGCTTCGGCAGCACGCCGGTGAGCAGGTAGTCGGCGACCGCGTCGTCGGTGCAGGCGATCCCCGACAGCGACGACGAGTGGGTGTGCCCCCCGACACCCTCGATCAGCGACGAGCCGGGGAAGGTCCGCCGGGCCTGCAGCGCGCCGGCGTAGGGGGTGGCTCCGTCGTAGGTCTCGGAGATCAGCAGCGGACCGGTCTTCAGCGTCCCGGCGACCTTCGGGGCGGGCCCTGGCTTCACCGGCCAGTCCCGGCAGGGCGCGTTGTACCAGGCGTTGCCCCAGGTCTCGAATGGCGCCTTCCGGTCGGTGGCGGTGTTGTCGCGCTTCCAGGTGGCCCAGTCGCGCGGGAACGGGGCGTCGGTGCACTGGGTGGCGAGGTAGACGGCGTAGTTGTTGTCGTCGGTCGGCGAGCCAGCCTGGTCGAAGGCGGCCTTGAGCGTCGCGGCGTCCTTCTTCGCCCCCGCGACGAACGCGTCGGCGACGGAGGTGTACTCCGCCACGTTGTAGCCGGCCCGCAGGAAGATGTCGGTCCACTCCGAGGAGCCGATCTTCCCGCCCAGCGGGGCCCTCCGGAACTCGTCGTAGAGCGCGTAGAAGCGCTTCTCGACGGCGTCACCGGTGTTGCCGAGGTGGTAGACGGCGTCGTTCTTGGCGACCCAGTCGAAGAAGGTCTCGATGTTGCGCTGGAACGCGACGTCCTGGTTCAGGTTGGCCCGGTACCACCAGTCGCGGGGGTCGACGACGCCGTCGAGGACCATCCGGCGGACCTTGTCCGGGAACATCGTCGCGTAGACCTGGCCGAGCAGCGTGCCGTAGGAGAAGCCGTAGTAGTTGATCTGCTTCGCGCCGAGCGCCTGGCGGATCAGGTCCATGTCACGGACGGTGTCCTCGGTGCGCAGGTGCGCGAGCAGCTCGCCGCCGGCCTTCCCACAGGCCTGGGCGTAGGCCTTGGCCTTCGGCAGCCACGCCTTCTCGGCGCCGTTCTCCGGCCGGTAGTCCGGGCGCGCGTAGCCGCCGTAGTCGGGGTCGCAGCTGAGCGCGGGCCGGCTGGTGCCGACCCCGCGCGGGTCGAAGCCGATCCAGTCGTAGGCGGCGCCGGCGTTCTTCGGGACGGCGGCGCCGAGCCGGGACAGGCCCAGCCCGGGGCCGCCCGGTCCGCCCGGGTTCACGAGCACGACGCCCTGGTACTGCGCCTGCGGGACGGTGTGCCGGATCCGCGAGACCGCGATCTCGATCTTCTTGCCGGCGGGCTTCGCGTGGTCCAGCGGGACCTTCAGGAAGCCGCACTCGGCCTTGGCCTGCTGCAGCGACGGGCTGGTGCAGGCGCCCCAGACGATGCCCGCCCCCGGCGGGGGCGGCGCGGGTGCCGCCGGCGCGGCGACGGCGGGACCGGCGGTCCCGAGCGTCACCCCCACGGCGACGAGCAGCGTGATGATCGTCCTGCGCACCGGCTCCACCTCTCCGGGCGCACGCGCCCGCCCCCCGACCGAGAGCCAGACCGTGCCACCGGCGACGCTGCGTCCACAATCGCCACGCCCGACGGTAGCCCGAACGGATCAACGAGAAACGGACGTCTCAGCCTCGACCGCCACAACCTCCGACGAGCGCGCAGGTCGCGCACCGTGCGGACGGCACCAGTCCCTCGATGACGTCCGCGGCCGCCGCGGCCCCGCCGGCCGCACGGGCGGTCGCCTTCTCCTCGGCGCAGCGACGCGCGACCTCCTCCGACGACGACACCCGCAGCACCGCGTCGCGCAGGCTCTCCGGGGTGACCGCGTCGGCGGGCAGGTGCTCCCCCACCCCCAGCGCGGCGATCCGGTCGGCGTTCCCGAACTGGTCCACGGCCTGCGGCACGGCGACCATCGGCACCCCGTGCCAGAGGCCCTCGGTGCAGCCGCCCATCCCGGCGTGGGTGACGAACGCCGACGCGTGCGCCAGCACCGCCAGCTGCGGCACCCACTCCCGGACGGTGACGTCGTCGGGGATCGCGCCGAGGTCGGCCGGGGAGACGTGCGGGCCGGTGGCGAGCACGGTCTGCCAGCCGGTGCCGGTCATGGCCTCGATGCAGTCCCACCAGAACGCGGGCCGGTCGGTGTAGGCCGAGCCGAGTGACACCAGCAGCAACGGGGCCTTCGGCTTGGGCCACAGCCCCTGGTGGGAGCGGTCGCCGATGACCGGGCCGACGAAGGTGTAGCGGTCGCGGTCGACCCGGTCGAGCTCGGGCTGCATCGCCTCCGGGATCAGCACCACCGAGCGGTCCGGCCGGCCGAGGAACTCCCGGTTCCCGACGCCCGCGCCGACCTCGTCGAGCCAGGCGTCCAACTCGGCCCGCCAGGCGAGCCCCTCCGGGGTCTCCAGGAACGCGAAGGCCTCTGCCATGTCGGTCTCGAAGCCGTCCCAGGCCACCATGTGCGGGGCCAGCTCGACCCGCGAGATGCCGCGGACCCGGGAGAAGGCGTGCCCGGCCCAGCCGGAGCCGTCGTAGCAGACGACGTCGGGGTGCTCGTACTGCAGCGCGTCGGCGATCTGCTCGTAGGCGGAGCGGGCCTCGGCGGAGAACAGCCGCATCGCCGCGACGCCGCCGTCGGGCCACTGCTCGCCCTTCGCCGGGTCGGGCAGGTCGGTGCGGATCCGCAACGGGGTCGCCCCGGTCGCGGCGACGGCCTCGGCGAACCGCTCGGGGACCGGGTAGGTGACGCGGTGGCCACGTGCGACCAGCTCGGCCATCACCGGCAGGTTCGGGTGGACGTGGCCGTGCGCGGCGGTGGTCGACATGAGGACGTGCACACCCGCGAGTCTGCCTTGACCGTCCCGGGACGCGCCGACGAGTATCGCCGGATGGCCCGGCTGCGCTGCGACGTCGTCGCCGACTCCCTCGGACTGGCCACCTCGGTCACGGTGCTGCTGCCCCAGCCGTCGCGGACCCGGATCGGGGGCGGGGTGCGCGACCTCGACGCCCCGCCGCCGGTGCTCTACCTGCTGCACGGCCTGTCCGACGACGACACCGCCTGGACCCGCTACACCTCCGTCGAGCGTTACGCCGACGAGCTGGGGCTGGCCGTGGTGATGCCGCAGGTGCACCGCAGCTTCTACACCGACCAGGCCTACGGCGGCCGCTACCGCACCTGGGTGACCGAGGAGCTGCCCGCGCTGGTGGCGCGGTTCTTCCGGGTGTCGGCCGACCCGGCGGAGACGTTCGTGGCCGGGCTGTCGATGGGCGGCTACGGTGCGCTGTCCTGGGCACTGTCCGAGCCGGACCGCTTCGCGGCAGCGGCGTCGCTGTCCGGGGCGCTGGACCTCGCCGCGCTGGCCGCGGGTCCGCCGCGCGAGGAGGACCCCCGGATCTGGGAACGGATCTTCGACGGCGCCCCGGCGGCCGGGAGCGACGCCGACCTGTTCGCGCTGCTCGACCGGCTCGACCCGGGAGCGGCGCCCGCCCTGTACGTGTGTGCCGGGACCGAGGACCCGCTGCACCCGCAGTCGGTGCGGTTCGCGGAGCGGGCCCGGGCCGCCGGGGTGGCCGTGACCTCGTCGTTCGGCCCCGGCGAGCACGAGTGGGGCTACTGGGAGGCCCGGATCCGCGACGTCCTGGACTGGCTGCCGCTCCCCCACTGACCCCGTCCCGGTTCCGCGGCGTTCGACGGTCGCGGCCGGCGTCGAGCTGCACGTTTCCGCCCCGCGCGGGGCGGAAACGTGCGGCTCGGCGTCGGCCGGGGTGCCGTGTCGGCGAGGTGGGGCGGGGCAGGGCGGGGCGGGGTGTCAGCGGGGCGCGGGGACCAGGCGGACGGGCTCGCCCGCCGCGGGGTGCAGGAGCAGGGCCTCACCGTCGGTCTCGACGCGGACGGCCCCGGAGACCCAGCGCGCGACCGGCACGTTCTCGCAGCCGATCAGCGTGCTGGGGCCCGCCGTCGCGCGCAGGGCGCCGTCGCCGCCGAGGGTCCACTCGCCACTCTGCCCGTTGCAGCCGTCCGAGCCGGTCCAGGTGCCGTCCGGGGCGAACTCGGCGAACGCGCGGCCCTGCGCGGTGCCGTCGGCGGGCAGCCAGCGCACGCCGGTGAGGTCGGAGGCCTCGGCGGCGCGCGGGCCGTCGCGGTCCGCCGCGCCGTCGGGATCGCCGGCCGCACCGCAGCCGGACAGGACGAGCGCGGCGGCGGCGAGTGCGGCGAGTGCAGTTGTCCGGTTCGTCACCTCCCCGGTGTACCGGATCGCGGCCCCGGCCGGGGCGGTCAGCTCCCGGCCTCGTCGTCGCGGTGCGCGGCACCGATCTCGAAGGCGGGCAGGCAGACGGCCACGTACTCCGCCCCCTCCGGACCGGGCGAGCTGTAGCGCACCCACTCCCCCGGCGCGGTGTGCACGGCCTGCCCGGCGGCCACGGTGAGCTCGCCGCCGTCGTACTCGACGCGCAGCGCGCCCCGCAGGACCAGGGTGTACTCGTCGAACTCCGGGGTCTGGCCGGGCTCTGCCCAGCCGGACGGGCTGCGCATGTGGGCGACCGACACCGCGTCGTCGCCGGAGTTCACCCGGCCCACGTACTCGTCGATGGTCTTGGGCGGGGTCCCGGCGGCGGTGACCCGGCTGGCGTTCTCGATCAGCTTCGGCACCGCACCATCCTGCCGCCTCAGTGCTCGGCGGGCGGCCGGGGTGCGGGCAGCGGTGGCGCGGGGCGCCCGTCCACCGGCTCGGCGGGGAACGGTCCGCCGTGCGCGGACAGGTCGATGCACACCGACCAGGCGGGCGGCGCGACGAGCACCGTCTGGTCGGCGCCGGGCCGCATCGGGTGTCGGTAGTGCGCGGCGACCCAGCTGCGGTTGCGCCAGTGCCCCTCGACCCTGACCACGCCGACCACCTCCCGTGGTGTCCCCGCGGGACGACCGCGACGGTACCCCGCGGGAACCGCACCGGGGGAATACCCTGGGGGGGTATTAACGCTCCAGCGGGCGTCCACGACGTCGGGAGGTAGACGATGCACGGCGAGCCACGGGCGGCCTCGGCCCCGCAGGAGCACGGGACGCACCCCGGGGGTGGTCACGGAGGGCACGACGACCACTCGGGACACGGGCACGCCGACCACGCGGCGGCGTTCCGGGACCGGTTCGTCGTCGCACTGGTGCTCGCCGTCCCCGTCGTCGGGTTCAGCGCGATGACCGGGATGCTGCTCGGGTACACGCCACCGGCGTGGTCGGCGTGGGTCCCACCGGTGCTCGGCACCGTGATCCTCTTCTGGCCGGGGTGGCCGTTCCTGTCCGGCGCCGTCGCCGAGATCCGGGCGCGCCGGCCCGGGATGATGCTGCTGATCGGCATGGCGGTGGGCGTCGCGTGGGTGGCGAGCCTGCTGAGCTCGCTCGGCGTCGGCGGGCTGGACTTCTGGTGGGAGCTGGCGCTGCTGGTCGTGATCATGCTGCTCGGGCACTGGCTCGAGATGCGTGCGCTCGGCCAGGCGTCCGGAGCCCTCGACGCACTGGCCGCGCTGCTGCCCGACACCGCCGAGCGGATCGGGGCCGACGGCGCGATCGGCACGGTCGCACCGGCCGACCTGACCGTCGGCGACGTCGTGCTGGTCCGGTCCGGCGCCCGGGTGCCCGCCGACGGCACGGTCGTCGACGGTGCTGCCGAGGTGGACGAGTCGATGATCACCGGCGAGTCCCGGCCGGTCGCGCGCGGGACCGGCGACCGCGTGGTCGCGGGCACCGTCGCCACCGACTCCGCGCTGCGGGTCCGGGTCGACGCCGTCGGCGAGGACACCGCACTGTCGGGCATCCGCCGCCTGGTCGCGAACGCGCAGGCCTCGCGCTCCCGGGCCCAGGCACTCGCCGACCGCGCGGCGGCGCTGCTGTTCTGGTTCGCCGCGGGTGCCGGGGTGGCGACCTTCGCCGCGTGGACGCTGCTCGGCGACACCGCGCAGGCGGTCACCCGCACCGTCACCGTGCTGGTGATCGCCTGCCCGCACGCGCTGGGGTTGGCGATCCCGCTGGTCATCGCCATCTCCACGGCCCGCGCGGCGCGGTCGGGGGTGCTGGTCACCGACCGGCTCGCGCTGGAGCGCACCCGCACCGTCGACACGGTGCTGTTCGACAAGACCGGCACGCTGACCACCGGCAGCCCCCGGGTCGTCGGGACCGCGGGCGCCGAGCAGACCCTGGCCCTGGCCGCCGCCGTCGAGGCCGACAGCGAGCACCCGCTGGCCCGGGCGGTCGTCACCGCGGCCGACGGGCGGGACGTCCCGGTCGCCGAGGGGTTCCGCTCCTACACCGGACGCGGTGTCTCCGCGACCGTCGACGGGCGGCCGGTCGCGGTGGGCGGCCCGGCGCTGCTGCGCGAGCGCGGTCTCGGTGTGCCCGCCGAGCTCGCCGGTGACGTGCGCCGGTGGGGCGACGACGGAGCCACCGTGCTGTACGTGGTGACCGGTGCGGAACCCGGCGAGGTGGTGGGCGCGCTCGCGCTCGCCGACGCGGTCCGCCCGGAGTCCCGGGCCGCGGTCGACGCACTGCACGCCCGCGGTGTGCGGGTCGTGATGCTCACCGGCGACGCGCGCCCGGTAGCCGAGGCGGTCGCCCGCGACCTGGGCGTCGACGAGGTGGTCGCCGAGGTGCTGCCCGAGGGCAAGGACGAGGCGGTGGCCCGGCTCCAGGCCCGCGGCGCGGTCGTGACGATGGTCGGCGACGGCGTGAACGACGCCCCGGCGCTGGCCCGGGCCGACGTCGGCATCGCGATCGGGGCCGGAACCGACGTCGCCGTCGCCTCGGCCGGGGTGGTCCTCGCCTCGTCCGACCCGCGCGGGGTGCTGTCGGTGATCGCACTGTCCCGCGCCGGGTACCGGAAGATGCTGCAGAACCTGTGGTGGGCGGCCGGCTACAACCTGGTCTCGGTGCCGCTCGCGGCCGGGGTGCTCGCCCCGGTCGGGTTCGTGCTCCCGCCCGCGGTCGGTGCGCTGCTGATGAGCCTGTCGACGGTCGTCGTCGCGCTGAACGCGCAGCTGCTGCGCCGGGTGGAACTGCGCCCGGACCGGCTGGTCAGCTGACCCGCGGTGGCGCCGTCGTCGCCCGGACCACCAGCCGGGTCGGCACCTCGATGTCGCCGGGGACATCACCGGGGACGCCGCCGCCCAGCGCGGCGAGCAGCGCCCGGGCGGCGAGCTCGCCCTGGCGGCGGACCGGCTGGGCGACCGTGGTGAGCTCGGCGACGGCGGCCGAGTCGTGGTCGTCGAACCCGACCACCGACACCTGCCCCGGCACCGTCACGCCGGCGCGGCGCAGGGTGCGCAGCACGCCGACGGCGAGCTCGTCGGACATCGCGAACACCGCGGTCGGCATCACCGGCAGCGAGAGCAGCTCGGCGGCCGCGGCGTCGCCGTCGGCCACCCCGGCCCCGGTGGCGACGACCGGGCCTCGGGGGCGCCCGGCCTCGGCGTGCGCGTCGGCCCAGCCGTCGCGCCGGTCGGTCGTCGTGGCGCGGCCGTTGGCCTCGTCGGGGTCGAACGACACCAGCGCGACGCCGCGGTGGCCGAGCCCGAGCAGGTGACGGACGGCGGTCCGGGCACCGGCGCGGTCGTCGATGCCGATCCGCGGCCGACCGGGCATGTCCCCGCCGAGTACGACGACCGGGATCCCCAGCGCGTCCAGCGCCGCGGCCTCGGTGGTGTCGATGGCCGAGGCGACGACGATCAGCCCGTCGGCGCGACCGCGCACCGGCAGCGTCGCGAAGAAGTGCGTCCGCGCCTGAGGGTCGCCGAGGTTGTGCAGCTGGGTGACGTGCCCGGCCGCGGACAGCACGCCCTCCACCCCGGCGACGGCCTCGGCGAAGAACCAGCGGGTCGGGAAGCGGGCGAGCACGGCGACCGTCAGCGGCCGGACCGGGACGGAGTAGCCGAGGGAGGCCGCCGCCCGCCGGACGCGTTCGCGGGTGTCGTGCGAGACGGGGGTGCCCTCGCGCAGGGCGCGCGACACCGTCGCCGGCGAGACCCCGGCGAGCTCGGCGACCCGCCGGACACCCACCCGGCGTACGACCTCGCGCACCGGCTCGTCCGTCACGGGGGTCATCGTGCCCGCCTCTCGACAGCGGTTGCAACCGGATGAAACACTCTGCAACACCGCCCCGCCCACGATCCGTCCCCGGGAGCATCATGTCCGTGCACGAGCAGGACTGGTGGCGCAACGCCGTCGTCTACCAGGTCTACATCCGCAGCTTCGCCGACGGGAACGGCGACGGGACCGGTGACCTCACCGGCCTGCGCAGCAGGCTCGACCATCTCGACCGGCTCGGCGTCGACGCGATCTGGATCAACCCCTGGTACCCGTCTCCGCTGGCCGACGGCGGCTACGACGTGGCCGACTACCGCGCGATCAACCCGATGTTCGGCGACACCGCGCAGGCCGAGGCCCTGATCGCCGAGGCGCACGAGCGCGGCATCAAGGTGCTGCTCGACATCGTCCCGAACCACCACTCCGACGAGCACGTGTGGTTCCGGCAGGCGCTGGCCGCCGGCCCCGGCTCGCCGGAGCGCGAGCGCTACATCTTCCGCGACGGCCGCGGCACCGACGGCGCGCTGCCGCCGAACAACTGGCAGTCGATGTTCGGCGGGTCCGCGTGGGAGCGGGTCGTCTCCCCCGATGGGACCCCGGAGCAGTGGTACCTGCACCTGTTCGACATCCGGCAGCCGGACGTGAACTGGGAGCACCCGGAGATCCGCGCCGATTTCGAGGAGACACTGCGCTTCTGGTTCGACCGGGGTGTGGACGGGTTCCGCGTCGACGTCGCGAACTCGATGGTGAAGGAGCCCGGGCTGCCCGACATCGTCGAGGGCGTCAACGACGTCCAGGACGGCAGCCACCCCTACCTCGACCGCGACGGCGTGCACGACATCTTCCGGTCGTGGCGCCGGATCGGCGACACCTACGACCCGCCGCGGGTGTTCGTCGCCGAGGCCTGGGGGCCGGACCCGCAGCGGCTGGCCCGCTACCTGCGCCCGGACGAGCTGCAGACCGCGTTCAGCTTCAACTTCCTCACCGCCGCCTGGCTGGCCGACGACCTGCGCGCCAACATCGACGACGCGATCGCCGAGAACACCCGGGTCGGCGCACCGGCGACCTGGGTGCTGTCCAACCACGACGTCTGCCGGCACCCCAGCCGGCTGGCCCGCAAGCCCGAGGCCGGGCGCGGCTGGAACCTCGACGACGTGATCGCCCTGCCTGCCGACCCGGAGCTCGGGCTGCGCCGGGCCCGCGCGGCGACGCTGCTGATGCTCGCGCTGCCCGGCACCGCGTACCTCTACCAGGGCGAGGAGTTCGGGCTGCCCGAGGTCGAGGACATCCCGACCGACCGGCTCGACGACCCGACCTGGGAGCTGTCCGGGCACACCCTGCGCGGACGCGACGGCTGCCGCGTCCCGCTGCCGTGGGTCGCGGACGCGCCGGGCTTCGGCTTCGGCCCGTCCGGCGAACCGTGGCTGCCCCAGCCCGCGGTCTTCGCCCGGCACGCCGCGGACGCCCAGGAGGCCGACCCGGACTCGGTGCTGCACCTCTACCGCGACGCGCTGGCCATCCGCCGCGCCCACCCCGCGCTCGGCGGCGGCACCCTGGCCTGGCAGGAGTCGCCGGAGGGCACGCTGGCCCTGACCCGTACCTCGGACGCCGGCGACGGCGGCTTCACCTGCCTGGTGAACGTCTCCTCCGCGCCGGTGTCGCTGCCCGAGGACGCCGAGGTGATGCTGGCCAGCGGCCCGCTCACCGCGCGCGGCGAGGTCCCCTCCGACACCGCGGTGTGGCTGCGCCACTGAGCTGCGGCACTGAGCCGCACCACTGAGCCGCGTCGCCGGCCGGTCCGCCCACGACGGCCGGGCCGGGCACCCGCCCGGCCCGGCCGTCGGCGGCTCAGGCGACGATGGGCAGCCCGGCGAACCAGACCTCGCGCAGCGTGCGCTCGGTCCAGCGCCACACCCGCCGTGCGACGACCGGGTCGAGCGCGTGGGTGGCGACCCCGCCCTCCACTCCCGGCCCGACCGGTCCCGCCTCCGCGAGCCCGGCGAAGTAGCGCCCGCTGATCCCACCGACCAGCGGTGACGCCGCGGCCAGTACGACCGTCGCGGCCCCCTGCTCGGGGTCGACCCCCACCGGGCCGGGGTCGGCGGCGTTCACCGCGATCCCGTCGCCCGACCAGCAACGCGCGGCCTCGACCGCGTGCAGCAGCGCCGCACTCCGGGACCGGGCGTGGGCGAGGTGGGCGTCGTAGCGCTGGTCGGAGAAGTGCGGGTCCTCCGGGTCGAAGGCCGCGTCCCGGTGGGCGGCGGAGGTCACGGTGACCACCCGGGCGCCGTCGACCGCGGTGAGCGCCCAGTGCAGCCCCGAGGTGAGCGACGCCGGCCCGAGGTGGTTGACGGCCAGGTGCAGCTCCCAGTCGTCGACGGTGCGGGTCAGCGGGGCACCGGCGACGGCGGCGGCGTGCACGAGCATGTGCAGCGGGCCGTCCCACAGCCGCACGAAGCGGGCGACCGAGCGCTGGTCGGACAGGTCGAGCTCGCCGACGGCGACGCGCTCGTTGCCGGTGTCGGCGACGATGCCGTCGCGGGCGACGGCCCCGGCCTCGGCGTCGCGCACGGCGAGGGTGACCTCGGCCCCGGCGGCGGCCAGTGCGCGGGCGGTGGCGAGGCCGACCCCGGTGGTGGCACCGGTGACGACGGCGCGCCGCCCGGTGAGGTCAACGCCGGCGAGGACGTCGGCGGCGGTGGCCGCGGCCGGTGCGACCGGGAGGACAGCGGCCGCCGTCGAGGTGGTCGAGGTGATGGTGGAGACGGGACGGGATCGGTCGGTCGTGGAGCGGAACAGCATGGCGTGATCCCTTCTGAGCACCGGGTACGCGGTCGGTGACGTCGTCGTTGCGTCGCCGTGTCCCCGGGGACAAGTAAGCGGAGGATCCTCCGTATGACTCGGGACTCTATCCGGAGCATCCTCCGGATCGCAAGACGTATCGTGGGATCGTCAGTCCACCCGAGGAGGCACCGTCATGGGCACCAGCACACGTTCCGGCCTGCGCGCGGACGCCGCGCGCAACCGTGAGCTACTGCTGGCCGCGGCCGTGCGCGCGTTCACCGCGGAGAGCCGCGGCGGCCCCGCCACGACCCTCGACGGCATCGCGAAGGACGCCGGTGTCGGCATCGGCACGCTCTACCGGCACTTCCCGAACCGGGACTCCCTGGTCGAGGCGGTCTACCGCAACGAGCTCGACCGGCTCTGCGCCGCGGCCGAACAGCTGCGCACCGAGCTGCCCGCGGACCAGGCACTGCGGGCCTGGATGGACCGCTTCGTCGACTACGTGATCACCAAGAAGCACCTCGCGGACTCGCTGCACGCCCTCGTCGCCTGCGGGCACAACCCGTTCGCCCAGAGTCGCGAGCGGATGGTCGAGGCCGTCCGCCTGCTCCAGCAGGCCGGCGTCGCCGACGGCACCCTGCGCGACGACGTCGACGCCGCGGACGTGCTCGTCGGCACCAGCGGGATCTGCATGGCCGTCGCCGACCCGCAGGGACGCGAGCAGGCCGGACGACTGCTGGACCTGCTCGTCGACGGCCTGCGTCCGCGCTGAGCCCCGGCCCGGGCACCCGGGGTGATCGTCCGGACACGTAGGATCCGTCCCGGACGAGGGCACCGGCCCGGACGAGCACGGAGGCATCATGGGCGAGCCGTTGCGCCGCGGAACGGACCGCGGGGAACACCGCCGTCCGGCCGTCGCGACCGCTCCGCCGGCCGACCTGGTCGCCGCCCCCGGCTACGGCGCGCGCCGCATGTACCAGGCGTACCTCGCCGCCTGGAGCCGCCACGTCGACCCGGTGCTGACCGGCCCGCAGTTCGCGGTGCTGTCGGCGATCCGCGCCTACCCCGAGTCCGACCAGAGCTCGCTGGCCGGCGCCGTCGCCCTGGACACCTCCACGATGGCCGACGTCTGCCGCCGGATGGAGCGCCGAGGACTCATCGAGCGCACCGAGTCCCCCCGCGACGCCCGGCGCAAGATCCTCTCCCTCACCGACGACGGCGCGGCCGCCCTCGCCGAGGTCACCCGCCGGACGCGGCGCCTGGACGCGGAGCTGCTGGCCGCGGTCCCGCAGGACCGGCGCTCGGAGATCGCCGGCCTGCTCAACACCCTCGGCGCCCACTGGGAGGCGGTCGCGGAGCGGACGTCGCTGCCCGGCGACGACTGAACCCGCCCGCCCGGTTACACCCCCGTTTCCCTTCCGGGTCGTTCCCGCGAGAACCTTGCGTATCCGGATAGTACGTGCTCGGATTACTTCTCGTGCGGGCCACGTCACAGGTCCGCCGGATGCGAGGAGGTAGTCGTGGCACCCAGCCAGTCCCTGGAGATCACGGTCACGGGCGGCGGCCTCGGCGGGCTGACCGCCGCACTGGCCCTGCGCCGCCAGGGCTTCCGGGCCACCGTGCTCGAGGCCGCGCCGCAGCTCGGCGAGGTCGGCGCCGGGATCCAGACCGCCCCCAACGCCAGCCGCATCCTGTTCGGCCTGGGGCTGCGCCGGTCGCTGGAGCGGATCCACACCGCCCCGCAGGACCAGGTGCGGCGGCGCTGGGCCGACGGCTCGATCATCGCCCAGCTCCCGCTCGGGCAGCAGGTCGTCGAGGCCTACAGTGCGCCGTACTGGCACTACCACCGCGCCGACCTGCACCGGGTCCTGCTCGATGCCTGCCTCGACCCGGACGGCCCCGGCCCCGCCGTGACCGTGCACACCGACGCGAAGGTCGTCGAGCTCGACCGCAGCGACCCGGGCCGCCCGGTGGCGGTCACCGCGCGCGGGCTGCGGGTCGCCGGCGACGTGCTGGTCGGCGCCGACGGCATCCGGTCCGGGGTGCGCGACCTCGCCGGGTTCGACGACACCCTCGCCTTCTCCGGCGAGATGGCCTACCGCGCCCTGATCCCCGGCGAGCTGATCGCCGCGGACCCGGCGACCCGGTTCCTGCTCGACCGCTACCACTCCACGATCTGGTACGGCCCCGGCAAGCACCTGGTGCACTACATGATCCGCCGCGGCGAGTACCTCAACGTCGTCGCGATCGTGCCCTGCACCGAGCAGGTCGAGCGCGACTGGAGCGCCCCCGCCACCGCCGAGGACCTCGTCGCCGACTTCGCCGACTGGGACGACCGCGTCCCGGCGATGCTGTCCAAGGCCAAGGACGACGTCTCGGTGTGGGCGCTGTACCGGCGCCGCCGCGACCCGGTCTGGCTCGACGGCCGGGTCGCCCTGCTCGGCGACGCCTGCCACGCGATGCTCCCCTACCAGGCCCAGGGCGCCTCGCAGGCGATGGAGGACGCCGCCGTGCTGGCCGAGGAGCTCGGCGCGGCCGGCCGCGGCGGGATCGACACCGCGCTCGCGCGGTACGTGCAGCGCCGCGCCAAGCACGCGGGCGTCGTCCAGGATGCCTCGCTGCAGAACATGGACTTCTACCACCTGCCCGACCAGGGCCCCGGCAAAGTCGCTAGATGATCTTGTAGGTGGTCAGTGGTCGATGGGGGTCGCGGGCGTGGTGGCGGAGTGCTGCGGCGATGTTGCTGACGCCGTGCAGGCGTAGCGCGGTGATCGCGAGGTTCCGCAACGCCGACATGACCTGCGGGGCGTGACCGGTGTGGGCGGTGGCGCGGTCTTCGTCGAAGCAGACATCACGGACCCAGTGCAGGCGATTCTCGATCGACCAGTGCCCACGGATCCAGCGGGCGAGCAGTCCTGGATCGGCGTCGGTGCTGGTCAGGCTGGTGATCGCGTAGGCGGTCTCGGTTCTCCACTTCCCGCCAGGCCGCAGTGGGCGACGCCGGCGCACCAGCTTGATCGCCTGGGATGCGTGGGGGAAGAACTCTGCGCCCAGGTCGGGACAGGGGTGCAGGCTGACCACGCTGATCGTGCGGGTCTCGACGCGGCCGTGCCCACGCCCGCGTTGACGATCAGCGACGCCGATCTGGGTCCAGGGCAGCGCCCGTACCCGTGCCAGCAGCGTGGGCTGGTTCGCTTTGATCGTCATCAGGTAGTGCCCGCCGCGGCGGTGTAGGTAGTCGGCGTGGGCTCGCTGGGTGTGCAGAGCGTCCGCGGTGACCAGTACATCGTCGAGGTCGAGGGGGTCGAGCAGCGCGGTGAACGCGGTGATCTCGCTGCCCTTCTCTGCGACCTGAACCTGGCCGAGCACGCCACCGCTGGTCTGGTCGAGCACCGACACCAGATGCGGGAGCCAGACCCTGCCGTCGGCGGCACGGACGCGGGCGCCGCGCAGGGTCTTGCCGTCCAAGGCCAGCACGCGACGCTGTTCTCGCCGGGGTGTGCCCTCCGCCGCCGGCTGGGCGCTGAGCTGGGGCAACACCCAGGACTGCAACGCCGCCTCCAGCGCCGAGGCGTCGACCCGTTGCAGGACCCGGCGGATGGTCGACTCGTGCGGAGCGACCGCGCCCACCCCGAGCACGTCCAGCACGGCGCGGCCGACGTCATGGGCGTACTCGGCGATCGCGGTGAACGACCGGGCCCCCGCCAACACCGCGCACGCCCCCAGTAGCAACACCGCGAGGACACCGTGGCGGACACCGCGTGGTTTCCGCGGGTCCGGCACTCGCGACAGGGCCTCCACCAGCGACAACCCCGCCGCCTCACCGACCGGCGCGGCTCTCCCCGCGTCAGGACCGACCTCCAGGCCTTCCAGAGCAGCAACGATCGGAGACACTGACACTGCGGACACAGGCTTCCTGACGTGAGCAAGGATTCGACACCCTCATGATCACGCCAAGCCTGTGTCCGCACCCACCCCCACCCCCCACATCACCGCAGCTCAGGACCCACCCATCACGACTTTGCCGGGGCCCTGCCTGCCCGACGGCCCCGAGCAGCGTGAACGCGACGAGAAGCTGCGCCGCTTCCAGGGCGAGTCCGACGTGTCCTACGACTGGCTGTGGCGGGGTTCCCCGTTGAACGATCCGGACGACGAGTCCGTCACCTACCCCTTCGCCCGATAGAGGAGCACCGACATGCGTACCGGAGACCAGGTCGTCCAGGACCTGCCCTGGCGCTGGGGCGTCCAGGGGAAGATCTTCCTCATCGGCGGCCTCGGCTACATGTTCGACGCCTGGGACGTCGCCCTCAACGGCTTCCTCACCCCACTGCTCGGCGTCGAGTTCGACCTCTCGACCGGCCAGCGCGGCCTCGTCGCGACGGCCAACCTCATCGGCATGGCCGTCGGCGCCGTCGCGTTCGGCACGATCGCCGACCGGATGGGCCGCAAGCGGGTCTTCAGCATCACGCTGCTGATCTTCGCCCTGTTCTCCGTACTGGGCGCCTTCTCCCCCAGCTGGGAGGTCTTCCTGGCACTGCGCTTCCTGGCCGGCATCGGGCTCGGCGGCTGCATCCCGGTCGACTACGCGATCGTCAGCGAGTTCTCACCCCGGCGCTACCGGGGCAAGGTGCTCGCCGCGATGGACGGCTGGTGGCCGATCGGCGCCACCCTCGCCGGGCTGTCGGCGACCCTGCTGGTGCCCGTCGAGGGCAACTGGCGCTGGATGCTCGCGCTGATGGTGCTGCCCGCGCTGCTGCTGGTCTGGGTCCGCCGCGGCGTCCCGGAGTCCCCGCTCTACCTGGCCCGGACCGGCCGCGAGGCCGAGGCCCGCGCCGTCATCGACGACATGGTCCGCCGCACCGGCGCCCCCGTCGAGCAGTACACGATCACCGCCGCCGCGCCGGAGCCGACCACCTCGCGCCGCCGCGGTCTCGGCGCGCTGGCCGAGCAGCTACGCATGGTGTGGTCGTTCAACCCGCGCATCACCGGCGTCGCCTGGTCGCTGTTCATCACCGTCATGGTCGTCTACTACGCCGCGCTGTCCTGGATGCCGTCGATCCTGCGGGCCCAGGGCATGGGCGAGGTGGCCGCGTTCGCCTCCACCACGGTCATGAACGCGGTCGGCATCCTCGAGGTCATCACCTCGGTGCTGCTGGTCGAGGTCGTCGGCCGCAAGTGGGTCATCGGCGTCGCGGGACCGTGCGCCGCACTGTCGCTGGTCGTGTTCTCGCTGGTCATGGGCTCGTCCACGGCTGCGGTCGCGATGATCGCGGTGTTCGGGTTCTTCGCCCTGGTCGTCATCCCGGTCATGTACGCCTACGTCTCCGAGCTCTACCCCACCGAGCTGCGGGCCTCGGGCTTCGGCTGGGCGTCGTCGTCGAGCCGGGCGGTGACCGGCTTCGTCCCGCTGATCTTCGGCAGCCTGCTGTGGCCGGTGCTGGGCCTGCCGCTGACCTTCACGCTGATGGCGCTGCTGGTGGTGGCTGCGGTGACGTTCATGGCGCTGGGCGCCCCCGAGACCCGGGGTCGCGAGCTGGACCGCATCACCGGCGACGAGCAGACCCTCGACGCGCCGGCCGTGGAGCGGGTGGAGAAGGCGTGAAGCCCGCCGCGTTCACCTACCACCGGGCGTCGTCGGTGCGCGGGGCGGTCGACCTGCTGACCGAGCTGGCCGACGACGAGCCCAAGCTGCTCGCCGGCGGGCAGAGCCTGGTCGCGATGATGAACTACCGGATGGCCCGCCCCGGGCACCTGATCGACCTCACGCACGTGCCGGGTCTGGCCGGCATCCACCGCACCGGCGGTGCACTCCGGATCGGCGCACTCACCACGCACCGGGCCGTCGAGCGGGCCGACCTCGGGCCGGACTTCGCGGTCCTGTCGGCCGCGATGCGCTGGGTCGGGCACCTGCCGATCCGCACCCGCGGCACCGTCGGGGGGTCGATCGCGCACGGCGACGCCACCGCCGAGTGGTGTCTGCTGGCCGTGCTCCTCGACGCCGTGGTCGTCGCCGAGGGGCCGGGCGGGCGCCGCGAGATCCGGGCGCGGGAGTTCTTCCTCGGCCCGTTCACCACCGCCCTGGCCCCCGACGAGGTGATCGTCGAGGTCGTGTTCCCCCGGCCCGCGCCGCGGGCGGCGCTCACCGAGTACGCCGACCGGCGTGGCGACTTCGCCGTCGTCGCGGCGGGGGTGGACCTGGACACCGAGGAGGTCGTGCTCGGTGGGGTCGGCGCCGTCCCGGTGCTGGTCGGCCCGGCCGGGACGCCGTCGGAGATCGCCGACGGGCTGGAGCTGCGCGACGAGGCCGGGATCCCCGCGGCGTACCGCCGCGGCCTGGTCCGCACCCTCGTCGCCCGGGCACGGGAGGAGGCCGCCGGTGGCTGAGCCCGGATTCCGCCGCGACGGCAGCTGGGTCGGCGCGTCCGTCCCGCGCCGGGAGGACCCGCGGCTGCTCACCGGCCGCGGCCGGTTCGTCGACGACATCACCCTGCCCCGGATGCTGCACGCCGCGTTCGTGCGCAGCACCGAGGCACACGCCAGGGTGGTCGACGTCGACCTGTCCGAGGTCCGTGCGGTCCCCGGCGTCGTCGCCGCGTTCGCCGCCGCCGACCTCGCCCTGCGCGACATCACCGCGTTGCTCGACCGGCCGATCGAGGAGTTCGTCCCGACCTCGATGCCGGTGCTGGCCGGGGAGAAGGTCCGCTACGTCGGCGAGCCCCTCGCGATCGTGCTCGCCACCGACCCCTACGCCGCCGAGGACGGGGTGGAGGCCGCCGTCGTCGAGCTCGACCCGCTCGACCCGGTGGTCACCGAGGCCGCCGCGCTGGCCGCGGCCGGCCCACCGGTGCACGACGAGGCCCCCGGCAACGTGCTCGTGGACGTGTCGCTGTTCGCGACCGAGGGCATCGACGACGTGTTCGCCGACGCGCACACGGTCGTCTCGGTCGAGGCACGGACCGGTCGGCAGAACGCGCTCCCGCTGGAGACCCGCGGCGTCGTCGCCGACTGGGACGACCGCGACGAGCAGCTGGTCGTGCGCACCTGCACCCAGGTCCCGCACCAGGTCCGCACGGTCCTGGCCCGCTGTGCCGGGCTCGACGAGAGACAGGTCCGGGTCCTGGTGCCGGACATGGGCGGCGGGTTCGGGCAGAAGTGCGTCGTCGGCCGGGAGGAGATCGTCGCCGCGGCCGCCGCGAAGCGGCTCCGCCGTCCGGTGAAGTGGATCGAGGACCGGCGCGAGGCGCTGACCGCGAGCTTCCTGGCCCGCGAGCAGCACTACACCGCCCGCGCCGCGTTCACCGCCGACGGGGAGATCCTCGCCCTGGAGTCCGACGTCGTCTGCGACATGGGCGCCTACTCCTGCTACCCGTTCACCGCGGGCATCGAGCCGCTGATGGCCTCGGCGGAGATGCCCGGCGTCTACCGGGTGCCCGCCTACCGGGTGCGCGGCCGCGCGGTCACCACGAACAAGGCGCCGACCGCGCCGTACCGCGGGGTGTCCCGGCCGCAGTACGTGATGGTGATGGAGCGGCTGATGGAGCGCGCCGCCCGCGAGCTCGGGCTCGACGCCCTGGAGGTCCGCCGCCGCAACCTGATCACCGAGTTCCCCTACCGCGGGGTCAACGCGATCACCTACGACCCGGGGTCCTACCGGGAGTCCCTCGACCTGTGCGAGCAGGTGCTGCGCGACGAGGGCTGGCCCGGGCGCAGCCTGTCCGACGGCCGGGTCCTCGGCATCGGCTACTCCTGCTTCTCCGAGCGCACCGGCTACGGCTCCGGCGCGTTCGCGGCGCGGAAGATGCAGGTCGTCCCCGGGTTCGACCTGTCCCAGATCACGATGGACCTGGACGGCACGGTCACCGTCACCACCGGCACGCTCTCGCACGGCCAGAGCCACGAGACGACCTTCGCCCAGATCGTCGCCGACCGGCTCGGCCTGCCCTACGACAAGGTCACGATCGTCCAGGGCGACACCGACCGGATCACCTACGGCTGGGGCTCGTTCGCGTCCCGCTCGGTGACGATCGGCGGGTCCGCGGCGGCCGCGGCGGCGGTGAAGCTGGGCGACCAGCTCCGTGCCCTGGCCGCACACCTGGCCGGGACCGACGTGGACTCGGCCCGGCTCGACGGCCGCGGCGGGGTGCGCGCCGGGGACCGCACGTTCTCCTACGCCGAGCTGGCCGACGTCGCCTACCTGCGCGCGCACCTGCTTCCCAAGGAGGTCGGGCCGGGCCTGACCGCGACGGCGAGCTTCGACGTCGGCGGCGACGGCACGTTCTCCAACGCCACGCACGGCTGCGTCGTCGCGCTGGACCCGGGCACCGGCGGCGTGGAGATCCTGCGCTACGTCTGCGTCGAGGACTGCGGCGTCGCCATCCACCCGCGCGTCGTCGAGGGGCAGGCCCGCGGCGGCATCGCCCAGGGCATCGCCGGGGCGCTGTTCGAGCAGGTCGTCTACGACGAGCTCGGCCAGCCGCTCGCGCCGAGCTTCATGGAGTACAAGGTCCCGACCGCCGCCGAGATCCCCGACGTGCGCATCGAGCACCTCGAGACGCCGTGCGCGTTCACCGCCGACGGCGCGAAGGGCGCGGGCGAGGGCGGCACGATCGGCGCCCCCGCGGCCGTGCTCAACGCCGTCAACGACGCGCTGCGCACGACCGGCGTCGAGCTGGACTCCACCCCGATCCCCCGCGCCGCCCTCTTCGCGGCCCTGAACCAGGAGGCATCGTGACCGACGTCCAGCTGGTCGAGCTGACCGTCAACGGCGAGCGTCACGAGCTGGCGATCCCGCCGCGCCGCACGCTGGCCGACGTGCTCCGCCACGACCTGGGGCTGACCGGCACCCACGTCGGCTGCGAGCACGGGATCTGCGGGGCGTGCACCGTGCTCGTCGACGACGCGCCCGCCCGCGCCTGCCTGCTGTTCGCCGTGCAGGTGGAGAACGCGGCGATCCGTACGGTCGAGTCGCTGTCCGGGCCCGACGGCGGGCTGTCGGACCTGCAGCAGTGCTTCGGTGAGCACCACGGGCTGCAGTGCGGCTTCTGCACCCCCGGGTTCCTGATGCTGGCCGAGGGCTACCTCGCCGAGTCCCCCGACGCGGATCGTGAGCAGATCCGCGAGGTCGTGGCGTCGAACCTGTGCCGGTGCACCGGCTACCAGACCATCGTCGACGCCGTGGAGGACTGCGCGGGCCGGCGCCGCGCCGCGCTGCAGTCCGCACTGGACTCCGCACCCCGTTCCGCACCGCAGTCCGCACCGCAGTCCGCACCGCAGTCCGCACCGCAGTCCGCACTGGACGGAGCGTCCGCATGAGCCCGCACGCCACCGGTCTGCACGGGGCCGGCACCGACGCGACCTATGCCACGGCCGGGTTCGGCGCGGCCGCGCGGCGCGGGACCCGGCCCGCGGTCGTCGTCGTGGACCTGACGGTCGGGTTCACCGATCCCGCGCTGCCCACCGGCAGCGAGCTGTCCGAGGTCGTCGCGGCGACGTCGACCCTGGTCGGGGCGGCCCGCACCCTCGACGCCCCGGTGGTGTGGACGACGATCGCCTACACCCCCGCCGAGCTCGACACCCTGCCCTGGCTGGTGAAGGCGCCCGGCATGCGCTCGCTCGTCGAGGGTTCGGCCGCCGTCGGCTTCGACCCCCGGCTCGACGTCCGCGGCACCGACCACACCCTGACCAAGAAGGGTGCCTCGGCGTTCTTCGACACCGGGCTCGCGACCCTGCTGCAGTCCTCCGGTGTGGACACCGTGCTGGTGTGCGGGGCCACCACCTCGGGCTGTGTCCGCGCGACCGCCGTCGACGCCGTCCAGTCCGGTTTCGGCGTGCTGGTGCCGCGTGAGTGCGTCGGCGACCGCGCGGCCGGGCCGCACGAGGCGAACCTGTTCGACATCCACGCCAAGTACGGCGACGTGATCGGTCTCGACGACGCGCTCGCCTACCTGAAGGGACTCCTGTGACCGTCACGTCCACCCGTCTCCGGCAGGTCCGCCAGGACGCGCTCGCCGACCTCGCCGACGTCCCCGCCGTGTCCCGCTGGGTGCGGCACGGCGACCTGGCGCTGCACGCCCTGGACTACGGCGGCGACGGCGTCGCCGTGCTGGTCCTGCCCGGCATCACCAGCCCCGCGGTGACGATGGACTTCGTCGCCCGCGAGCTCGTCGACCTGTGCCGCCCGGTGGTGCTCGACGTCCGCGGTCGCGGGCTGTCCGACACCGGCGGCTCCTGGACCCTCGACGACTACGCCGGTGACGCGCTGGCCGTGCTCGACGCGCTGGAGCTCGGCCCCGACACCATCCTGTTCGGGCACTCGATGGGCGCCCGGATCGCCGCCGTCGCCGCGACGCGACGGCCGGTCGGCGGCGCCGTCCTCGTCGACCCGCCGCTGTCGGGACCCGGCCGCTCGCCGTACCCGACGACGCTGGAGGCGTTCCTGGGCCAGCTGCACAAGGCGCAGCACGGCACCGACGCCGACGGGGTCGCGCGGTCCTGGCCGCGCTGGCCCCGCCGCGAGCAGGAGCTGCGCGCGCGCTGGCTGTCCTCCTGCGACGAGGCCGCGATCGCCGCGACGCACGCCGGGTTCGAGTCCGAGGACTTCTTCGACGTCTGGCCGAGCGTCCCGGCGCCGGTGACGCTGCTGTACGGCGCGGACTCTCCCGTCGTGCCCGCGTCCGGGGTCGCCGAGCTCGCCGCCGCCCAGCCGGACGCCCGGCTCGTCGCCGTCCCGGACGCCGGGCACATGGTGTTCTGGGACAACCCGGCCGCGGCGCTGGGGCTGCTGCGCACGACGCTCACCGGGCTCCTCCGGGGCTGACCCCGCCCCGCCCAACGCCGCCCCGGCTCCCGGGGCGATCGGCGCGGGCCTACCGTCTCGGTGTGCAACCGTGCCCGCGCCCGATCACGTCCCTGCTGCGGGCGGCCGTCCTGCTGGTGGCCGCCCTGCTCCTGGCAGGCTGCTCCGCCGACCGTCCCGCCAGCTCGTCGGCGCAGGACACCGAGCCCTGGCCGGGACAGACCGCCTCGGAGCGGGTCGGCGCCCCCGGGCTGGAGGCGCTGCGGACCAAGTTCCGCTTCTACGCCCAGGACCCCTGCTGGTCGGGCGACGCGGCGAAGGTCTTCCCGCGCTGCGGCCGGTTCACCACCGAGATCCGCAACGTGCTGCCCCAGGTCCGGCAGGACGCACCCGCCGCGGCCACGCAGGCCGACCTCGTCGGGAAGGCGCTGGACGACTTCGCCGCGAAGGGCTGCCAGGCCGACCCGGGCACCCTCGCCGAAGGCGACGCCACCGTCTGCGGCCCGGCGTTCCGCGCGGTCCAGGAGACCGTCCAGGGCATGGCGACGGCGGCGGGCGCCGGAACCTGAGGGCCCTGCGCCGTCCATGATCGCCAGGAGTGGAGTCCGGAGCGCAGTCCACCGGCCTCGGCGCTCCACTCGTGCCGATCATGGAGCGACGACGCCGCCGCGCCGCCCGGCGGCCGCACCGTACCGACGGGCGCGCCCTGCCCGACGGAGCGCAGCTCTACCAACGGCGCACACCCTCACCCCGCGGCAGCCCCGGTGAGGAACGCGTCCAGCTCCGCCCGGGTCGGCGCCGTGGCCGGCCCGTGCCGGGTGACCGCGAGTGCCGCGGCCGCACCGGCCCGGGCGACCGCCTCGGACCACGCGGTGCCGCGCAGCAGCTCCGCGGCCAGGACACCGCAGTGCGCGTCCCCGGCGCCGTTGGTGTCGACGGCGTCCACCACCGGCGCCGGGACGGCCTCCACCGTCCCGTCGCGGACGACCACGCAGCCCGCGGCTCCGTCGCGGACGACCACGGCCGCGTCGTCGCGCAGTTGCCGGGCCAGCGCCCCGGCGGCACGCGCCGGGGTCGGCTCCCCGGTCAGCAGCCGCGCCTCCCGGGCGTTGGTGCTCAGTACCCCGGTCGCGGCGAGCATCCGCTCCCACAGCGTGTCCGGCACGTCCGTGACCAGCGGCCCCGGATCGAGCAGGACCGTCGCCGACGACTCCTCGGCCGCGGCGAGCAGCGCCCCGGCCTTGTCCGGGACGAGCAGGCTGTAGCCGGACACGTAGAGCACGTCGTCGGCGGTGGTCGCGGGGAGCCCGGCGGGGAGCGCGGTCTCGACCCCGCTGCCGGTGACGAAGGTCCGCTCCCCGGAGGGGTCGACCAGGGTCACGCAGATCCCGGTGTCGCCACCGGGGTCGGGCGGCGCGGTCACCGTGACACCCTCCGCGGCCAGCGCGGCCCGCACCAGGTCGCCGTGCGGACCGGTGCCGTGCCCGCCGGCGTAGAGGACCTCGGCCCCGGCCCGGGCGGCCGCGGCGACGACGTTGAACCCGCCGCCGGGCAGCATCGTGGTGCCGGTGGCGAGCACGTCACCGCCCGGCGGGGGCAGCGCGGGAACCTGCATGACCAGGTCGACCAGGACCTGTCCGGAGTGGACGAGCCGGCCGGTCACCGCTGCTCCCGGGCCCCGCCCAGCGCGGCGTACACCCCGGCCGCGACGACGAAGGTGATCACCCAGGCCAGCCCGTTCTCGCCGAACCAGGTGCCGGCGAGCGGCCCGGTGAACCACGGCTCCGACGACGGCCCGACGGTGGCGAACAGGTAACCGACGACGATCGCCAGCGCCCAGGCCGCCGCCGCCCGCGGCTCGATCCCGCCGCGGTACCAGTAGCCGCTGCTGTGCGAGGTGTCCATCAGGGCCACCGGGTCGTAGTGACGGCGACGCAGCATGTCGACGGCGAACACCCCGACCCAGGCGGTGATCGGCACGGCGAGGGCGCTGATGAAGGCGATGAACGGCGGGTAGAAGCCGTCGGCGATCAGCATGAAGTAGATCGCGCCGACGAAGGTCACGAGCACGTCGACGACGACGACGGCGTACACCCGCGGCAGCCGCACGCCCAGGGTCAGCGTGGTCAGCCCGGCCGAGTAGACCGACAGGTGGTTGGACAGCAGCAGCCCGCCGAACGCGGCGACCAGGTACGGGATCGCCATCCACGCGGGGAGCAGGTCGCGGATCGCGGCGACCGGGTCCTCGGCGGTGGCCAGGGTCGGGTCACCGGCGGCGAGCAGGCTGCCCAGCGAGATCAGCAGCACCAGCGGGATGCCCGCACCGGCCGCGGCCGAGGCGACCAGGGAGCCGGCCCGCATCGACGGGGACTGGTAGCGGGACATGTCGGCCGAGGCGTTGGCCCAGCCGATGCCGGTGCCCGCCGCGATCACCCCGACCGCGGCGACGACCGCACCCGACGGCGCGGGGGCGGCCGCGGCGACCGCGGCCCAGTCGACGGTGGCGACCAGGAACCCGCCGACGACGATGTTCAGCGCGCCGAACACCCAGGTCGCCCAGCGCTGCACCGCGACGAGCACCGCGTGCCCCAGCCCGGCGACGAGCACCGTGCACAGCACGAACACCGCGATGCAGACGATCGTGATCACCGGGTGGTCCTTCGCCGACGGGCTGGTGCCCGCGACGATCGTGACCAGCGACAGCAGCGCGAACGCGGCCGTGGTGGTGTTGACCGTCTCCCAGCCCAGCCGCGACAGCAGCGAGACCAGGGTCGGGCCGATGTTGCCGCGGGCGCCGAACACCGCACGCGACAGCGTCAGCCCGGGGGCCCCGCCGCGCCGCCCGGCGATCGAGACGGCGCCGACGATCGCGAACGACCCGACGCTGCCGAGCACCGCGGCGATCACCGCCTGGGTGATGTTCAGCCCGGAGGCGACCAGCGTCGCGCCGAGCGGGAGACCGAGGATGGAGATGTTCGCGGCGAACCAGACCCAGAAGAGCTGCCCCGGGCGGCCGTGCCGTTCGGCGACCGGGACGGGTTCGATGCCGCGGGTCTCGAGCGTGCCGGTCCCGGCGGTGCCGGTGTCGGTCGTGCTGGTGGCCATGTCGGCCTCCTGTCAGGATGGAAGGCGGAGGCGGAGCAGCCCCTCGACCACGTCGTCGAGGGGATCGAGCAGGGCGGCGTTGACCCGGCGAACGGTGCCGACGAGGTCGGCGGGCAGTGCGGCGGCGCCGTGCACCGCTCCGAGGACCGCGCCGCAGATCGCGGCGACGGTGTCGGTGTCACCGCCCAGCGAGGCGGCGGTGACCAGCGCGGCCCGGGGATCGTCGCCGAGGGCGGCGGCGAGCCCGAGGGCCGCGACGACGGACTCGGTCGCGGTGACCGAGGTGCCGACGACGTCGACGACGGTGTCGGCGAGCGCGGCGCGGTCGAGCCCGGGCAGGACCCGGAACGCGACGTCGAGGCGGGCGGCGACGTCGGCGCCCGCCGCCCAGCCGCCACGTCGCGCACCGGCCCGGGCGGCGTCGAGCGCGGCGTCCAGCGCGGCAGGGAGCCCCGCGCCGGACACCCCGGCCGACACCGCGGCGGCCACCGCGGCGGCGGCGGCGATCCCGGGTGCGGTGTGGTGGGTGACGACCGCGGACTCCACCACGGCGTCGAGGAGCCGCGGACCGGTGTGCGCGATGCCGACCGGCGCGACGCGCATCGCGGCGCCGTTGGTGACGCCGTCGCGGCCCGCGAGCTCCGGCGGCTCACCGTCCGCGAGCCGGGTCAGGGCCCGGCGGGTGGACGGGCCGAGCAGGTCCAGCGACCCGCGCCGGATCATGTCCTGCTCCCACGCCTCCAGGGCACCGGCGAACACCCGGGCCGGGACATGGCCGCCGTGGTCGAGCAGGATCCGGGCGAGCAGCAGCGCCTGCTCGGTGTCGTCGGTGACGGTGCCCGCCGGGAGCTTCGGGGCGATCGGCTGGTCGTCGGCGCCGTCGAGGAGCCGGTCGACGACGCCGTAGCGCTCGGTGATCGCGGCCCGGGACAGCGACTGGGTGGGCATCCCGAGGGCGTCGCCGACGGCGAGGCCGAGCAGCGCGCCCATGGCGCGGTCGTGCGGGTCGCTCACCGCTGCTCCCCGAACGCGAGGTGGAACCGGAAGCGCTGCGGATCCAGCAGGCTGACGACGTGCTCGACGAGCCCGCCGCGGGCGTCGCGGGTCGCCCGGACGGCGCGCAGGAACAGCTCGCCGGGCTCGCGTTCGAGGGTGACGGCGTCGGCGGTGTCGAGCGGGGCGACCGAGATCCACTGCTCCCCCGCGACGCCGAGCAGGCCCGCCGCGGCGAGGGTGGCGGTGATCGAGCCGTCGACGAGACCGGTCTCCGGGAGCCGGGCGAGGTCACCGGTGGCGGGCAGCGAGGCGGTCTCCAGCGAGACCGGGACGGACCCGGCCCGCCGCAGCCGGCGCACGGTGACCAGCGGCCCCTCGTACCCGGTGGGACCGGGGTCGCCGCCCGCGGCGATGCCGAGCAGCTCGGTGCGGACGGCCGCGCCGGACGCGGCGAACGCCTGCGCCCAGCCGAGCCGCTGGTCCAGGGGCGACCCGTCGAAGGTGACGAACGAGCCGACACCGGTCTCGGTGGTGATGAGGTCGCGCCGCGCGAGCTCGGCCAGCGCGCTGCGGACCGTGCCGCGGGAGACGGCGTAGGTGCGGGCGAGCTGGTTCTCCCCCGGGAGCTGTTCACCGTTCGGCAACCGGCCGGAGCGGATCCGCCCGGCGAGGTCCTCGACGAGGCGCGCCCTCTTGGAGCGGCCACCCTGTTCAGACATGTACAAACATGTACAGCAGCAAGGCGCCCCCGTCCACCCCCACGTCGGCACCGGTCCCGACGTCGTGATCGCCGGGCGTGGAGTGCGGACGCCAGCCCGGCGACCCCTGCGCTCCACACCCGGCGATCACGGAGGCGGTCGGGCCGCGGACACGACGAAGACCCGCGTGCCGGTGCGGCACGCGGGTCCCGGCCCCACGGGGCTCAGCCGGCGAGCCGCGCCCCCGCCCCGGGCACCCGCGGCTCCAGCCCGAGCTCGGTGAGGATGCGGTGCGCCGTCGCAGTGGCCGCGGACAGCACCGGGATCCCCACTTCCTCCTGCACCGCCTCGATCGACGGCAGCGACGGCATCTGCACGCACGCGCTGAGCACCAGCGCGTCGGCACCGGTCAGGTCCAGCCTGCGCCAGTGCTCGCGCAGGTCGGCCGGGTCGAGCCGGGCGACGGCGAGGTTGTCGGGCACCTCCAGCGACAGCGAGTCGACGACCCGCACCCCCGCGTCCTCGAGGTAGTCCACGACCGCCTTCGTCAGCGGCTCCAGGTACGGCGTGATGATCGCGACCCGCTGCGCCCCGAGCGCGGCGATCCCGGACAGCAGCGCCCCCGCACTGGAGACGACGGGCGCCTCGGAGCCCTCGACCCGCAGCGCGGCGGTGATGTCGTCCTCGGCGGTGCAGTGGTAGCCGGGGCCCTGCGCCATGATCGCCACCAGACAGGCGGTCGCGACGACGTCCGGGCGGGCGTCGGCCAGCTCGGCCGCGGCCCGCCGGGCCTGGGAGTTCATCGCACGCAGCTGCTCGGGCGTCACGTGCTGCATCCGGGCCCGCGCCGCGTGGAAGACGAACCGGTCGTCGGGCAGCACGTCCTCGCGGGCGCGCAGCATCCGCGGGAGCTCGGTCTCCATCGTGAGGTTCGAGCTGGGGACGATCATCCCCACGTGGTGGTCGGTCATCGCTTCCCCACCGGGCGCATCTCCGGGACGGTCAGCTCCCCGGCGTCGACGATCAGCTCGTCGTCGAGGAACAGCGAGTTGCCGCGCATCGGGATGTCGAAGTGGCAGGCGGTGTCGTTCGGGCCGCCGAGCTCGTTGTTCGGGCCGATCGAGAACATGACGTTGCCGTAGAAGCTGCGCAGCTCCATGCCCATGCCACCGCCGAACTGGGTCAGGCCGTGCCAGTGGGCGCGCTCGTCGAGACCCCAGCCGACGTGGCTCATGCCGTAGCCTCGCGGGTCGTCGAAGCTCTCGATGTAGGAGCGCAGCAGGTCCGCGTCGAGCCCGGAGGAGCCAGCGCCACCGCGGATGTCGCGGATGAAGCCCTCCTCGATGGTGATCTCGACGGGGGTCTGCACGTAGGTGTTGAACGGCAGCAGCACGTCGCCGGGGGCGAGGACGATCTTCCCGTCGACGCCGTCGTCGGCACCGCCGGTGAACACGAAGGCGGCCGGCCAGTGGTCCCAGCGGCCTGAGGTGTCGGTGTAGCCGTACTCGCTCATCGTCGGGTACATGCCGAGCCGGTAGGTGACGTCGGTGCCGTGCGGGCTGGTGATCCGCATGGTCGACGCCTTGGCCAGCAGCTCCGCGCCGGTCTCGACGCGCTCGCGCAGCTCGGTGGTCGGCATCAGCCGGGCCAGCAGCTCGGGCGGCTCGACCGCGGTGAGGATGCGGGTGCCCGCGTCCTGGATCGCGAACTGCTCCTTGCTGAACAGCAGGAACGTGCAGTCCACGACCATGTCCGCGGCCTTGAGCGCGTCCACGGCCAGCGGGATGTTGCCCAGGCCGGAGTCGCCGACCGCCCAGGCGCCGCCCGCGCTCGCCGGCGACGGCAGCCGCATGTGGTAGCCGGTCGCACCCAGCTTCTGGATCGCCCAGAGGAAGGCGTCGGCGTACTCGGTCCGTTCCGCGCCCCGGGTGAGGACGACGACCGTCTCCCCCTCGTGCACGCCCGACAGCGTCAGCTGCTGCAGGCAGATGTCGTTGAACAGGTTCTGGTCCATCGCGCACCTCCGTGTCTCGTCCGATTAATCCGAGCACGTACTATCCGGATACGCAATACCTTGCGACGAGCGGAAACGGCACCGTCACACGGGACGGATCAGCCGGGGGCGCCGTCGCAGACCGACTTCAGCGACCGCCCGAGGGCGTTGCGGTGGACCTCGTCGAGCCCACGGGCCTGTTCGACCGCGGCCTGGGCCAGGGTCGACGGGCACTCCTCGTTCGCCCGGGCCGGGCCGGCCAGCTTCAGCGCGGCCACCAGCTCGTCGCCGATCCGGTCCAGCTGCGGCCGCACCCGGGCCAGCTCGGGCCGCTGCGCGGGACGGGTGTCGGGCCGGTCGGTCCACTGCCGGATCAGGTCGTTCTGCACCTGAGTGCTCGCCGCGATCTGGTCGGCGACGATCCGGGCCGCCCAGTCGGGGTCGGCGCCGTCGCGGGTCGCGTCGGCCCGGGTCTCGGCGACGACGGCCGCCTCCCGTGCCGGGTCGGTGACGGCCGTTCCGGTGCCGAACTTCGCCGCGGCCACCTGGTCCGAGATCCGGGCGCGCTGCGCGGACAGCTCGACGATCCGGATGAGCCCGTCGGCCGGGGACGCGCCGGGCGGGCCCTCGGTCAGCGGGAGGGGCTGGTCGCCGCACCCGGCCAGCAGTCCCAGGGCCAGGACGGCCCCGGCCAGTGCGGTACCGCGTCTGCCGATCACAGCCGCGAGCCTACGACCGCAGCGGTCGCGACCCCCCGACGCCCGCGACATTCCCGGAATCCGCCCCCTGCCCCGGTGATCCTTTCGCCACGACACACCGCGGGGGTGCGTTTCCGGTCTTCCGGAGACGCACCCCCGCGGAGAATGCAACGACGCCGGCCGTCACCCGGTCCGCGGATTCCCGTGGCCGAGTCCGGCCAGCCCGGTCAGAACCAGGCCTTGCGCCCTCCCACCGGCCGTCCGATCGCCCCCAGGATCAGCAGGACCACACCGACGATCACCAGCAGGCCGCCGAGGTAGTAGAGAATGGAGATACCGGTGAAATAGCCCACCAGCAGCAGGATCAGACCAAGAATGATCATTTCGCGTCCCCTCCCAGGAATGTGAGGGGAAAGTACTCACGTCCGGATGGTTCCGCAGCGCGGGAATCGATTCCGATGCCCGATTCGTGACCTGCCGTGCGCCGGGCGGTACGCGGGGACCGTCACACGCCGGAACGGTTCGGCCCGGCGCCGGAGGGGGAACACGGCTCTCGCACCCGAGCGCGAGGAGGACGACATGGGCCGCACCGTGGCCGACCAGATGATCGAGCTGCTGCACCAGGCCGGCGTCGAACGGATCTACGGCCTGGTGGGCGACAGCCTCAACCCGATCGCGGACGCGATCCGCCGCGACGGCCGCATCCGGTGGGTGCACGTGCACAACGAGGAGGCCGCGGCGCTCGCGGCCGCGGCGGAGGCCCAGCTCACCGGGCGGCTCGCGGTCTGCGCCGGCAGCTGCGGCCCCGGCAACACGCATCTGATCCAGGGCCTGATGGACGCCCACCGCACCGGTGCGCCGGTGCTGGCGATCGCCTCGCACATCCCGTCGGTCCAGATCGGCACCGGCTACTTCCAGGAGACCCACCCGGAACGGCTGTTCACCGAGTGCTCGGCGTACTGCGAGCTGATCTCGCGGCCCGAGCAGATGCCCCGGATGCAGCGGATCGCGATGCAGACCGCGCTCGCCGAGTCCGACGTGTCGGTGCTGGTCCTGCCGGGCGACGTCAGCGCGCTCGACGCCCCGAGCGACACCGGCTCCTCGCACCTGTCCCCGCCCACCGGCGTCGTGCGACCGTCCGAGGAGCAGGTGGCCGAGCTGGCCCGGCTCGTCGACGCCGCGGACACCGTGACGCTGTTCGTCGGGGCCGGCATCGAGCGCGCCCGCGAGCAGGTGCTCGCACTCGCCGACAGGGTGAAGGCGCCGATCGGCCACTCGCTGCGCGGCAAGGAGTGGATCCAGTACGACAACCCCTACGACGTGGGCATGTCCGGACTCCTCGGCTACGGCGCCTGCTACGAGGCGACGCACGAGGCCGACCTGCTGATCCTGATCGGCACCGACTTCCCCTACGACTCGTTCCTGCCCCAGCGCGGAACCGTGCAGATCGACGTCGACCCCGCACGCCTCGGGCGTCGCACCCTGCTGGAGCTGGGCGTGCACGGCGACGCCGCGTCCACCCTGGACGCGCTGCTGCCGCGGATCGCGGAGAAGACCGACCGCTCCTTCCTCGACCGGATGCTGCGCAAGCACGCGGAGGCGCTGGAGAAGGTCGTCGGCGCCTACACGCGCAAGGTCTCCGACCTGCGCCCGATCCACCCCGAGCACGTCGCGGCGGTCCTCGACGAGGAGATGGCCGAGGACGCGATCGCCACCGTCGACACCGGCATGTGCAACGTGTGGGCGGCGCGCTACCTGTCCCCCAACGGCCGGCGCCGGATCATCGGCTCCTACCGGCACGGGACGATGGCCAACGCCCTGCCGCACGCGATCGGTGCGCAGTTCGCGTACCCGGACCGCCAGGTCGTGTCCCTGTCCGGCGACGGCGGGCTGACCATGCTGCTCGGCGAGCTGCTGACCGCGGCCGAGCACGACCTGCCGCTGACCGTCGTCGCGTTCAACAACGGGTCGCTGGGCATGATCCGGCTGGAGATGATGGTCGCGGGCTACCCGTCGTTCCAGACCGACCACGGCCCGGCCGACCTGGCCGGGATCGCCCGCGCCGCCGGCCTGTACGCCGAGGCCGTCGACGACCCGTCGGACGTGCGCGCCGCGCTGCGCCGGGCGCTGGACCACCGCGGCCCGGCACTGGTCGACGTGCGCACCGACCCGAACGCGCTGTCCATCCCGCCGCACATCACCGCCGCGCAGGTCCGCGGGTTCGCCCTCGCCGCGACCCGCACGGTGCTCGACGGCGGCGTCGGGAGGATGGTCGAGCTGGCGCGCAGCAACCTGCGCTCGATCCCGCGCCCCTGAGCGGGGTGCGTCAGCCGGCGCGGGCGGCGAGCCCGGGGGCCGAGACCGCGTGGTCCAGCGCGATCGCGGCGGCGCCCCGGAGCACGCCGTCCTCGCCGTGCGCGTCGTCGTGCACCGGCGGCGCGAGGGCGCGACGGAAGGCCATCAGCCCGTCGTCGTAGGCGACGGCGAACGCCTCGGGCGCCGCGGCCCGCAGGGCGGGGCCGAGCCCGGCCAGCACGACGACCTCCGGGTCGTGCGCGTTGACCAGCCCGGCGGTCCCACGGGCCAGCGACGCCGACGCGCTCGTCACCGCGGCCGCCGGGCCGGGCTCGCCGGCCGCGGCACGGTCGAGCACGGCGCGGGCGTAGCTGTACGGGGCGTCCGGCTCGGGCTCGCCCAGCATCCTGGCCAGCGCCCGGCCGTCGACGCCGGTGGTCCAGCAGCCCCGCGCGCCGCAGGCGCAGCGGGCCGCCGGGTCGCCGAACGGCAGGTGTCCCAGCTCCCCCGCCGCGCCGCGGGCACCGGCCTGGGCGCGCCCGTCGAGCAGCAACGCGCCGCCGATGCCCACCTCGACGGTGAGGAACAGCGCCGTGCCCGCACCGGCCGCGGCACCGTCGCGGACCTCGGCGATGCCCGCGAGGTTGGCGTCGTTGCCGACCAGCACGGGCAGGCCCGGCCCGGCGCCGATCCGGCGCACGTCCAGCGGGCTCCAGCCCTGGCCGCCACCGGTCTCGGCGAAGTGCTCGTCGACGACCGTCGCGGCCACACCGACCCCGACCGCCACCACCGGTCCGGGTGCCTGCGCGACCAGCTCACCGACCACCCCGTCCAGCTCCGTGGCGACGGAGTCCGGGTCGCGACGCCGGTGCGGGCCCGACCGCACCGCGAACGGCACGCCGTCCAGCCCGGCGAGTCCGGCCCGCCATCCCTCGAACCGCACGTCGACGGCGACGACGCCCGGCCCGTCCGGGTTGGGCGTCAGGGTGGTGGTCGGCCGCCCGCGCCCACCGCAGGGGGCGCGCTCCTCGGTGACCCAGCCCAGGTCACGCAGCCGGGCCGCGATCTCGGTGGCCGAACCGCTGGCCAGGCGCAGCCGCCGGGCGAGCTCGACACGGGTCAGGCCGGGCTCGCGCCGGACCTCGGCCAGCACCTCGGCGGTGGCACGCCAGCGGTCGGTCTCGGCCCGTCCGGGGCGTTCGCCCGGATCGGCGACGGGCCCGGAACGTGAACCCGCTGACATCGCGGTCATCGTCGTTGACACCTCCGGCCTGCCACGATTTATCCTCGTGTCACGATGAAAAAGGCTCTCACCTCGCCCCAGTCTCCCACCACCGGGCTCGCGCTCGCCGCGATGGCCCTCGGCGGCCTGGCCATCGGCACCACCGAGTTCGCCTCGATGGGTCTCCTGCCCGCCTTCGCCGCCGACCTCGGCGCCACCGTGCCGCAGGCCGGAACCGCCATCAGTGCCTACGCGATCGGCGTCGTCGTCGGCGCGCCGGTCCTCGCCGTGCTCGGCGCACGGTGGCCGCGCAAGCACCTGCTCCTCGCCCTGGCGGGCGCGCTGGCGGTGGCCAACGTGGCGTCGGCGTTCGCCCCGACCTTCGGCACCTTCGTCGTGACCCGGTTCCTGGCCGGACTGCCGCACGGCGCCTACTTCGGCACCGCGTCGGTGCTCGCGGCCTCGCTGGTGCCGCGGGAGCGGCGCCCGCGCGCCATCGCCACCGTCATGAGCGGGCTGATGATCGCCAACATCGTCGGTGTGCCCGGGGCGACCTGGCTCGGGCAGGCGGCGGGCTGGCCGGCCGCCTACCTGACCGTCGGCGTCGTCGCGGTGGTCACGATGCTGGCCGTGTGGCGCCTGGTCCCCGACGTCCGCGAGGAGCGCCGGGGCTCGATCCTCGGCGAGCTCTCCGCGCTGCGCCGCGGCCAGGTGTGGATCACCATGGCGGTCATCGCGACCGGGTTCGGCGGGTCGTTCGCGGTGTACAGCTACATCACCCCGGTGCTCACCGAGGTGTCCGGCCTGGCCGCCGCGGCCGTGCCGCTCGCGCTCGCCGTGTTCGGCCTCGGCATGACGCTGGGCAACCAGGTCGGCGGCCGGCTCGCCGAGGCGGCGCCGGTGCGCACGATCGCGGCCGGGCTCGGCGCCGCCACGGTGTCGATGGCCCTGTTCGCGCTCACCGCGTCCTCGCCGGTGTTCGCGCTGCTGGCGCTGTTCTCCCTGGCCTTCACCACCACCGCGACCACCCCGGCGCTCGCGACCCGGCTGATGGACGCCGGCCGCGAGGGCCCGACGCTGGGCGCGGCGCTGCACCACGCGGCGTTCAACGTGGCGAACGCCCTCGGTGCCGCACTGGGCGGACTCGTCCTGGCCGCCGGGTGGGGCTGGACCTCGCCCGCCGCCGTCGCGACGGTGCTGCCGCTGCTGGGCCTGGTCGCCCTGTGGCAGGCGGTGCGGATGGAGCGCGCCGAGCGGCGCGCGGAGCTCGCCCTGGCCGCCTGAGCACTCCGGTGTAAACGAGAGGTGTCGATCGGATCACCTCTGGGAAGCCTGCCTCCGAGTTGATCGTTGCGTTAAACAACGATCCCGACGGGAGGAGACCCGCGATGACCACCGGTCTGCACGAGGACGTCCTGGACGGCGCTGTCCCGGACGGCGGGGGCCTGTACAGCGACGTCGAGGAGCTGCTCGACGCCCTCGCCACCGACCGCGACCGCGAGGCGCTGGTGCACCGCGACCGCCGGATCCGCGCCGGCGAGCTGGTGGACACGGTGCACCGGCTCGCCCACGTCCTCGACGAGCGGGTCGAGCGGGGATCGGTCGTCGCGCTGCTGGCGGGCAACACCCCCGAGGCCGTCGTCGCGCGGCTCGCGGTGACCCTGCTCGGTGCCGGGATCACCCAGCCGCACGAGGGCCTGTCGGCCGCCGCCACGGCCCGGATCGTCGCCGACGTCGAGGCGCCGCTGGTGCTCGCCGACGCCGACGCCGCCGCGTCCGCCGAGGCGGTCCTGGCTCTCGTCGACGGCGTCGAGGTCCTCTGGCTGGGTGCCCACGACGGCGGCACCGACCTGCTGGAGCTCGCCGCGACCGCGTCGGCCGAGCCGGTCCGGGGCCGGGCCCTCCCGCACGACGTCGAGCAGATCCGCCACACCGGCGGCACCACCGGGCACCCGAAGGGCATCACCTACACCTTCGACCACCACCGGCGCGGCGCCGAGATGCGCCGCCGGGCCGGCAACTTCGGCGCGGGCGCCACCGGCGGGCGGCTGCTCGTCGCCACCCCGGTCGCCCACGTCGGCGGCTCGATGGCCGACCGCACGCTGGCCGAGGGCGGCACCGTCGTGCTGCAGGACTCCTTCGAGCCGGGTGCGTTCCTCGCCGCGATCGAGCGGGAGCGGATCACCCACACCTTCCTGCTGCCGCCGCTGATCTACCGCCTCCTCGACCACCCCGACCTGGACCGGACCGACCTGTCGTCGCTGCGGTCGCTGGTCTACGGCGGTGCCCCCGCCAACCCGCGCCGCATCGCCGAGGCGCTGCGCCGGATCGGCCCGGTGTTCACCCAGTTCTACGGCCAGACCGAGGCCGGCGGGATCAGCGTGCTCACCGCCGAGGAGCACCGGAACCCCGACCTGCTCGGCACCGTCGGGCGGCCGATCCCCACCACCACGATCGCCATCACCGACGCCGACGGCCGGCCCGTCGCCCCGGGCGAGCGCGGCGAGCTGTGGGTGCACACCGGCATGGAGATGGACGGCTACTGGAAGCAGCCGGAGCTGAGCGCCGCGACGGTCGTCGACGGCTGGGTCCGCACCGGTGACGTCGCCCGCCAGGACGCCGACGGCTACCTGCACCTGCTCGACCGCGTGAAGGACATGATCGTCGTCGTGGGCGGGCACGTGTACACCTCCGAGCTGGAGGACCTGCTCATGGAGCACCCGGCCGTCCGGCACGCCGCGGTCTTCGGCGTGCCCGACGACGACGGCACCGAGACCGTGCACGCCGCCGTCGTCACCGACTCCCCGTCCCCGAGCGCGGACGAGCTGACCGAGCTGGTCGCCGACCGCGCCGGTGCGATGTACGTGCCGCGCACCGTGGAGTTCGTCGAACGGATCCCGCTGACCGGGATCGGCAAGACCGACAAGAAGCGGCTGCGCGCCGAGCTCGCCGGTCAGCCGCGCTGACGGACCGCCTCGTAGAGCACCACGGCCGCGGCGATCGAGGCGTTGAGCGAGTTGACCCGCCCACGCATCGGGATGACCACCGTGGCGTCGGCCCGGTCGAGCCACGCGTCGGTCACCCCGGTCGCCTCGGTCCCGATGACCAGCGCGCTCGGCCCGGTCAGGTCGGTGGCGGCGAGCCCGGTCGTCCCCGCCGGGGTTGTGACGAGGGTGGCGATGCCGCGCCGGTCGAGCCAGTCGAGGACCTCGGGGGTCGACGCGGACGCGACCGGCACCGCGAACACCGTCCCCTTGGACGCGCGCACCACGTTGGGGTTGGCGAAGTCGGTGCCGCCCCGCTCCGGCGTCGCGATGACCACCGCGTCCACCCCGCACGCCTCGGCGGTGCGCAGCATCGCCCCGACGTTGCCGGGCTTCTCGACGCCCTCGGCGACCAGCACGAGCGGGTCCGGCCCGAGGTCCAGCTCGTCGAGCGGGCGGCCGGGGGCCGGTGCGACGGCGAGCCAGCCGTCCGGGGACTCGCGGTAGGCGATCCGGGCGAACACCTCCCGGCTCACCGAGAACACCCGCGCCGACGGCATCCGGGGCAGCAGCGCGTCGGACCGCACCAGGTCCGGCGCCCAGTACACCTCGCTCGGCTCGACGCCGGCGTCGAGCGCGAGCGCCAGCTCGTCGTGCCCCTCGATCACGGTGACGCCCGCCGCGTCGCGGTGGCGACGGGTGCGCAGCCGGACCAGGTTCTTGACGCGCGGGTTGGCGGTGCTGGTCAGGTCGGGCACCGGACGAGCCTAGGACACCGCCGTCCTACTCCGGGGTAACCTCCCGGTGACCGGGCTGGACACGTGGAGGGTGGGACCGATGGGCGAGCCGACGGGGATCGCGGTCGAGGTGACGGACGGGGTCGCGCGGCTGCGCCTGGACCGCCCGAAGGCGGCGAACGCGCTGCACGAGCCGATGTGGTTCGGGCTGCGTGACGCGGTGCGCGAGCTGGACGCCGACCCCGCCGTGCGGGTCGTGGTGATCAGCGGCAACGGGCGGCACTTCTGTTCGGGCATCGACGTGTCGATGCTGGGCGGGCTGCGCGAGAAGGCCTCGGGTGACTCGGTGGGTCACGGCGCCGACGCGCTGCGCCGCACGATTCTCGACCTGCAGGACTGCCTGACCGCGATCGAGCGCTGCCGCACACCGGTGATCGCCGCGATCCACGGCGTCTGCCTCGGCGCGGGCCTGGACCTGGCCGTCGCCTGCGACCTGCGCTACGCGACCGCCGACGCGTCGTTCGTGCTGAAGGAGGTCGACATGGGCCTGGCCGCCGACGTCGGCGTCCTGCAGCGGCTGCCGCGCATCGTCGGCGAGGGCGTCACCCGCGAGCTGGCCTACACCTGCCGCCCGGTGTCCGGCACCGAGGCGAAGGAGCTGCGCCTGGTCAACGGCGTGTACGACGACGCCGAGGCGCTGGAGAACGGTGTCGCCGAGCTCGCCGCGTCGCTGGCGGCGAAGTCCCCGCTGGCGCTGCGCGGCACGAAGTACGCGATCACCTACGCCCGTGACCACTCCGTCGCCGACGGGCTCGACCAGATCGCCACCTGGAACGGCGGGCAGCTCGTGTCGGCCGACCTGACCGAGGCCGTCACCGCGTTCATGGAGAAGCGCCAGGGCGTCTACCGGGACTGACCCCGCCCTACCGTCGCGGGACGACCTCACCGACGACCGCGTACATCCCGGCGGGCCCGGCGGGCGACCGCCCGGCCTCGGCCCGCCAGTCGGCGACGTCGACCATGCCCGGCTCCAGCAGCTCCAGCCGGTGCCCGGGCCGGTCGACGAGCAGCCTGCGCAGCAGGGCCCGGTCCCGGGACCGGGCCGGCTGCGCGGTGTCCTGGGTGAACCGCTCGACGGTGCGCATCCGTTCGGCGATGCGCGGGTCGTCGACATCGGTGCTGCCGTGCGAGACGACGAGCATGCTGCCGGGTCCGAACGCCGTCGCGTAGCGGTCGAACAGGGCGCCGAGCAGGTCGTCGTCGCCGACGAAGTGCAGCACCGAGACCGCGAGCACGGCGACCGGCTCGGCCGGGTCGAGCAGGCCCGCCACGCCCGGGGCGGCGAGCACGGCCTCGACGTCGGTGAGGTCGGCCGCGGTGATCGAGGCCCCCTCCACACCGGTCAGGAGCTGGCGGCTCATCGCGACCGACACCGGCTCGACGTCGACGTAGGCGACGCGCGCCGTCGGGTCGGCACGGTGGGCGATCTCGTGCACCGGCTCGGCGGTGGGGATGCCGGAGCCGAGGTCGAGGAACTGGCGCACCCCCCGGTCGAGACAGGCCCGCACGGCCCGGCCGAGGAAGGCCCGGTTGGCGAGCGCGAGCTCCCGCGTGTCGGGCAGCGCGACGAGCAGGCGCTCGGCGAACTCCCGGTCGGTGGCGAAGTTGTGGCCGCCGCCGAGCATGTAGTCGTAGATCCGCGCCGGGTTGGGCAGCGTCAGGTCGATCTCGTCCACCGGGACGGGTGCGGGTTCCGGGACGGTCATGGACCTCACCCTCCCGCCGGTGTCTCCCTGGCCGCAAGTCCCGACAGGACCTCGTGCAGCTCCGCCGCCGTGGCGGGGGTCGTCCCCGGGAGGCCCACCAGCGCGAGCAGCCGCGCGACGGCCGGCGCCCAGGCCGGGCCGAGCCGCGCGTCCGCGAGCAGCGCGGCGTCGCCGAGGATCTCGGCCGCCGGACCGCGCCGCACCCGCCCCCGCGCGACAACGGCGACGTCGTCGGCCCAGCGGTGGGCGAGGTCGACGTCGTGGGTGGACAGCACGACCGCGGTCCCGGCGCGCTGCAGGTCCTCCAGCACGACGACGAGCTCCTCCACCCCGGCCGGGTCCAGGCCCGCGGTCGGCTCGTCGAGCACCAGCACCTGGGGCCGGACGGCGAGGGCACCGGCGATCGCGACCCGCTTGCGCTGTCCGAACGACAGCCGGTGCGTCGGCCGGTCGGCGAGGTCGGCGATGCCGACGGCGGCCAGCGCGTCGTGCACCCGGGCGTCGACCTCGGCCCCGTCGAGACCGAGGTTGAGCGGCCCGAACGACACGTCCTGCGCGACGTCGGCGGAGAACAGCTGGTCGTCGGGGTCCTGCAGGACGAGCTGGGCGGACTCGCGCAGCCGCGCCAGCCCGCGGCGGGTGCGCCGGACCGGCTCACCGTCGAGCAGTACCTCCCCGGCCGCCGGGGCGAGCAGCCCGAGCAGCAGCCGGAACAGGGTGGTCTTGCCGCCGCCGTTGGGTCCGAGCACGGCGAGCCTGCGCCCCGGGTCGACGGCGAGGTCCGCCCCGTCGAGCACGACCGGCCCGTCCGGGTAGGCGAAGACCAGTCCGCGGGCCTCCAGGACCGCGGTCACGGGAGGACCACCAGTGCCGTCAGCGGGACGGCGACGAGCAGCGCCGCACTCGCCGCGACGAAGGCGGGCGAGACGGTGCGGGCGGGCACCCGGACGCGCAGCGATCCGTCGTAGCCGCGGGAGGCGAGGCCCGCCTCGAGGCGGCGGGCACGGTCGAAGGCCCGGACGAACACCGCGCTCCCCTGCGCGGCCAGCGACCGGAAAGTGGTCCGCCGCGTCCGGAACCCCATCCGGAGGGACTGGGCCTCCCGGACCGCGGTGAGCGAGTCCAGCAGCAGGAACAGCATCCGGTAGACGAGCAGGGTGATCTCCAGGACGGCGGGTGGCACCCACCGCAGCCGCGGCAGGGTGTCCGCGAGCGGCGTCGTCGCGGCAAAGAGGATCAGACAGGACACCGCCGCCAGCGAGCGTCCGACGAGCGCGGCCGCCCGGGCCGGTCCACCCGGTGCGAGTGCGAGCCACGGGTCCCCGCCCACGGTCACCAGCAGCGGCAGCGCCCCCACGACGACGAACCCGAGCGGCAGGGCGAGCAGCCGCAGCGCGGTCCGCCACGGCACCCGGGCCCCACCCAGGAGCAGCGCCAGCGCCGCGCCGCCGGTCAGCACGGCACCGGGCCACGGCGGGAGGACGACCGCGAGCAGCAGGAGCCCCAGGGCGAGGAACGCCTTCTCCCCCGGGTGCCGGGACCGCCAGCGGTTGGCGTGGGCGGTCTCGTCGATCAGCAGCATCAGGTCTGCCGGGCGGCCTTCTCCCGGCTGCGCGTGCGGGCGACGCCGATGCAGTAGCCGAGCACGCCCGCGCCGGCCGCGGCCTGCATCGCGAAGATCCCGGACTCGATCTCGCCCGACGGCGGCTCCCACACCGGGCTGAACCACGGCTGGTAGCCGGTGGCCTCGATGGCCTCGCCCGCCTGGCCGTCGGACCCGGCGTACTCGCCGGGCACGAACAGCACCGGCACCGCGAACAACGCGACGACGGCGACGACCAGCAGGATGTTCACGACGGTCGAGCGACTCACGCCGACGCCTCCTTCTCCGGGCCCTGCGCGGTCGCGGCCGGGGCGGCGCCACCGGTGTCGGTGGTCGTGCTCGTCGTCGTGGCCGTGCTCGTGGCCAGACGCAGCACGCCGAGGCGGCGCAGCTCGTCCGGGGTGATGCGCACGAGCAGCCGCACGACGAGCACGGTCAGCAGCCCCTCGGCCACGGCCAGCGGGATCTGCGTGATCGAGAAGATCGAGGCGAAGGTGACGAAGGCTCCGCCGAACCCGGAGGTGGGGTCGGGGAACGCGAGCGCCAGCTGCGCGCTGGTGATCGTGTAGGTGCCGAGGTCACCGAGGAAGGCCGCGGCGAACACCGCGGGCCCCAGCGACCCCCCGAACTTGCGGACCACGACGTAGGCGCCGTAGGCGATCCACGGCCCGGCGATCGCCATGGAGAACGCGTTGGCGCCGAGCGTGGTCAGCCCGCCGTGGGCGAGCAGGACGGCCTGGAAGAACAGCACCACCGTCCCGAGCAGCGCCATCACCGGTGGTCGGAACAGCACCGCGCCCAGCCCGGTGCCGGTCGGGTGCGACGACGACCCGGTCACCGACGGGATCTTGAGCGCGGACAGGACGAAGGTGAACGCGCCGGCCGCGGCGAGCAGCAGCTTGGTGTCCGGATCCTCCCGCACGCGCTGTACCACGGCCCGGGCGCCGTGCACGACGAACGGCGCGGCGACGACGGTCCAGGCCGCCGCGTGCAGCGGCGGGAGATAGCCCTCGGCGATGTGCACGGACGAACGCTACGGCCCCGCCGTTAGCTCGTGCAAGCCTGAATATCCGGACAGGTGTGCAGTGCCTGACATACGTCGACGCCCGGACCCGGCCGGGTCCGGGCGTCGACGGTGCTGCGGAGTGCGGTGGTCAGACGCGCGCGCCGTTGGTGTGGTGCACCTCGGCGGGGCGCTCGGCGGTGGCCTTGTGCTCGGCCGCGGCGGCGAGCCGGCCGGCCGCCTGCTCGGCCTCACGACGGCGCTGCTCCCGCTCGGCGGGCGTGGTCTCGGGCGTACCGACACCGCTGCCCGGCTGCCCGGCGACGACCCGCTCCTTCGCCAGCTTCCGGGCCTTCTTCTCCGCCTTCGCGGCGGCGTCGCGCTGGGCGACCTTCTCCAGCCGCGCGGCCTTCGCCTTCGCGGCGGCCTTCTTCTCGGCAGCCGCCGCCTTCTTCTGCGCAGCACGCGCGGCCTTCGCCTGCTCGCGGGCCTTCTTCTCGGCCTTGCGGGCGGCGCGGACGGCCTTCTCGGCGGCCTTCTCCTCCGCGCGGCGGGCCTTCTTCGTCTCGGCCTTCGCGGCCTCGACGGCCTCCCGGCCGCTCTTCTTGCCCTTCTTGCTCTTCGTGCCCTTCTCGGTCACGGACTTCTTCTCCTGCACGGCCATACCCGGGTCCTCTCCTGTCCTCGCGACCGACGGCACGACGCGGGACCGGCCGACGGGGACACCGGCCGGGCGCCGAGGTGCGGGTGAGGGTCGCGGGACGACGGTCTCGCCGACATCGTCGGATGCGCGACACCGCGACCCGGTGAACGGGCGGCGGCGTGCGCGGAACACGACAGGGTGCCCCCGGAGACCGGTGGGGAAACGCCCAGGTGACGGCGAGGCAACGACGACCGGTCCGGCTGCCCCGGTCGGACCATCACGGGCACCCGACCGTCGTAGCGGGAGGGCGGTCAGCCCGCCTCGGGGACCCCGTCGTGCTGGTCCTGGTCGTCGGCGAGATGACCGCGCAGGGTCACCAGGGCCCGGGCGAGCAGCCGCGACACGTGCATCTGCGACAGCCCCACCTGGGCGGCGATCTGGGTCTGGGTCTGGTTGCCGAAGAACCGCAGCATGAGGATGGTCCGCTCCCGCTCGGGGAGCTTGCGCAGGGCCGGGCGCAGCGACTCGCGGGCCTCGACCGCGTCCATCCCGGCGTCGATGCCCCCGACGATCTCGCCGAGCGGGTTGTCGGTGTCGCCGACGAGCTTGTCGAGCGAGTCCGACCGGTAGGAGTCCTGGGCCTGCAGCCCCTCGATGACCTCCTCCCGGCTGATGTCGAGGTGCTCGGCGAGCTCGGAGACCTTCGGGGCGCGGCCGTGCCGCGAGGCCAGCTCCTCCTGGGCGCGGGTCATGCGGCTCTGGATGTCCTTGAGCCGCCGCGGCACCCGCATCGACCAGGTGCGGTCGCGGAAGTACCGGCGAATCTCCCCGGTGATCGTGGGGACGGCGTAGGCCAGGAACGGGGTGCCCTGGTCCGGGTCGAACCGGTCCAGCGCGTTGAGCAGACCGATCGCGCCGACCTGCTCCAGGTCCTCGACGGGCTCGCCGCGGTGCCGGTAGCGCCCGGCGATGTGCCGGACCACCGGGTGGAAGCCCTGTGCCAGCTCGGAGCGCAGCCGCTCCCGTTCCGGGTCCCCGGGGCCGGCGGCCGCGAAGGCACGGAGAGGCTCGACGAGGTGGGTGTACTCGTCGGGGCGGGTGTCCGCATCCGTACTCGGCTCAGCCATGCCGTCTCCGCGGCCGGCAACGATCGACTGCCATCACCGATCGACGGTAGGCCGCGGGCCCGCACGTCGAACTTCGCGTGACCTGGTCGACATTTTCGATCGGCGGTCACTCCGATGAGTTGCACGGCGACCTGGTGGGTACTGCTGCCCCATGCCCCCGACTCTGCGTGTCGAGCTGCCCGTCGAACCCGCGTCGGCAGGTCGCTCCCGCCGGGAGACCGGCAGGTGGCTCGCGTCGCTGTGCGGGACCGACGAGCAGTGCCCGACCGTGCAGGACCTCGTCCTCGCGGTGAACGAGGCCGTGTCCAACTGCATCGAGCACGCCTACGGGGCCGCCGGCTCGGAGGACGCAGGCTCGGAGGGCGCCGCGACGGTCCTGCTGCACGGCGAGGCCGAGGGGTACCGGGTGCGGATGGAGGTCAGCGACCGCGGGTGCTGGCGCGACCCGCCCACCGACCCCGGCCACCGTGGACGGGGCATCGGGATGATCGAGGCGGTCGCGGAGGACGTGCGGGTGGAGCCGGGTCCTGACGGGACCACCGTCACGTTCCGGGGCCGGATCGGCCGCTGCCCGGGGCTGTGCACCCCCGCGTCCTGAGACGCCCGGGCCCACGACGGGCCCCGCAACGACGGGCCCCGCAACGACAGGGTCGCCGCACCCCACGCCCGAGGGCGGGTGACGGCGACCGGTTCTCATCGAGCCCGATCCGTCGCGGACCGGGCGGTGGGGTCAGATCAGTCCCACATGGCGGTCGACGGGTCGTCGGACCGGTGGCCGCGGTGGCCCCCGCGGGCGACCGGGGTGTAGCGCCCGTCGTGTCGGGCCTGCTCGCTCTCGGGGTGGGGCCAGGTCTCGTTCGCGTGCTGCGTGCTGCTCTCACTCATGGTCACAGGGTGCCCACCGGACGTTCCGGGCAAGCGGAGCGCAGGAGTCGGCTCGGTAACACCTGCGCCCCGCCCGGGTGAAGACGCCCGACGGTCAGCCCGTCCTCGCGAGGCTCTTGATCGAGGCCAGGATGTCCTGCACGCGCTCCTTGGCGTCGCCGAACAGCATCTGGGTGTTGTCCCGGAAGAAGAGCGGGTTCTGGACGCCCGCGTAGCCGGTGGCCATCGACCGCTTGAAGACGATCACGTCCTTGGCGTCCCACACCCGCAGCACCGGCATCCCGGCGATCGGCGAGCCCGGGTCCTCCGACGCGGCCGGGTTCACCGTGTCGTTGGCGCCGATCACCAGCACGACGTCGGTCTCGGCGAGGTCGTCGTTGATCTCGTCCATCTCCAGGACGATGTCGTAGGGCACCTGGGCCTCGGCGAGCAGCACGTTCATGTGGCCGGGGAGCCGTCCCGCGACCGGGTGGACACCGAAGCGCACGTTCACGCCGGCGTCGCGCAGTGACCGGGTCAGCTCCGCCACCGGGTACTGGGCCTGGGCGACCGCCATGCCGTAGCCGGGCGTGATCACGACGCTCTCGGCGTTCGCGAGCAGCTCGGCGACGCCGTCGGCGTCGATCTCGCGGTGCTCGCCCTCCACCGCCGCGGCCGCCGAGGAGGTGGCCCCGAAGCCGCCGGCGATGACCGAGATGAACGACCGGTTCATCGCCTTGCACATGATGTAGGACAGGTAGGCACCGGAGGACCCGACGAGCGCGCCGGTGATGATCAGCAGGTCGTTGCCGAGCAGGAAGCCCGCCGCCGCGGCGGCCCATCCGGAGTAGGAGTTCAGCATCGACACCACGACCGGCATGTCACCGCCGCCGATCGAGGCGACCAGGTGCAGACCGAGCAGCAGCGCCAACACCGTGAGCACGGCCAGGATCCACATCTGCGGCGTGATGACGAAGAACACCGTCAGCACCGCGAACGCGACGAGCGCGCCGAGGTTGAGGACGTTCTTGCCGGGCAGCATCAGCGGCGCCGACTTGATCTTCGCCGACAGCTTCAGGTAGGCGATCACCGAGCCGGTGAAGGTCACCGCACCGATGAACACCCCGACCGCGACCTCGGCGTGGTGGATGCCCAGCAGCGGCCCCTCCAGCACCAGGTGCCCGGCCTCGACCTCCAGGAAGCCGTTCCAGCCGACCAGCACCGCGGCGAGGCCGACGAAGCTGTGCATGAGCGCGATGAGCTCGGGCATGCCCGTCATCTCGACGACGCGTGCCCGCCAGAGCCCGATCGCCGCACCGACGACGACGGCCGCGAGCAGCAGCGCGACGCCGAGCCCGGACGCCTGCCCCAGCGCGACGACGGCGGTGGCGACCAGGGCGATGGTCATGCCGGTGATGCCGAACAGCACACCGGACTTGGCGGTGTCGTGCCTCGACAGCCCGGCGAGGCTGATCACGAAAAGGATGGCGGCGATCAGGTACGCCGCAGTGGTCCACGTCTGCACGGCTCAGCTCCTCGTGAACATCTGCAGCATGCGGCGCGTCACCGCGAAGCCACCGACGATGTTGATGGCGGCGAGCAGCACCGCGACCGCGGCGAGCCCGATGACCAGGGCGTCGCCGCCGGTGCCGATCTGCAGGATCGCGCCGACGACGATGATCCCGGAGATCGCGTTCGTGACCGACATCAGCGGTGTGTGCAGCGCGTGGTGCACGTTGCCGATGACGTAGAAGCCGATGACGATCGCCAGCACGAACACCGTGAGGTGCCCTGCGACCTCGGCCGGGGCCAGTGCCGTGACCGCGAACAGCGCCACCGCGCCGACGACGCCGGCGGCGAGCCCGGCGTAGGGGGACCGTGGCTTCTCCGGCTCCGTCGCCACGGGCTCGGCGGCCGGCTGGGCCGCGGGCGCCGCACTCACCTTCACCTCGGGCGGGGGCCAGAGCGTCTCACCCGCGTGCGCGATCGTGATGCCACGGACCACCGTGTCGTCCAGGTCGAGCGCGAGCCGCCCGTCCTTCTCCGGGGTCATCAGCTTGAGCAGGTTCAGCACGTTCGTGCCGTAGAGCTGCGACGCCTGCGCGGGCAACCGGGCGGCGAGGTCGGTGTAGCCGATGATCGTCACGCCGTGGTCGGTGACGACGGCCTCGCCGGCCACCGACCCCTCCACGTTGCCGCCCTGCGAGGCCGCCATGTCGACGACCACGCTGCCCGGGCGCATCGACGCCACGTCCGCGGCGGTGATCAGCTTCGGCGCGGGCCGCCCCGGGATGAGAGCGGTGGTGATGATGATGTCGCAGTCCGCGGCCTGCTCGGAGTAGATCTCGGCCGCGCGCTTGTCGTAGTCCGCCGAGGTCGCCTTGGCGTAGCCGTCGGTGGACGCCTCCTGCTCCACCTCGACGGCCAGGTACTCCCCGCCGAGCGACCGCACCTGGTCGGCGACCTCGGAGCGCGGGTCGGTCGCCCGGACCACCGCGCCCAGGCTGTTGGCGGCGGCGATGGCGGCGAGCCCGGCGACGCCCGCCCCGGCCACGAGCACCTTCGCCGGCGGGACCTTGCCCGCGGCGGTGACCTGACCGGTCAAGAACCGGCCGAACACGTGGGCCGCCTCGATCACCGCCCGGTAGCCCGCGATGTTCGCCATCGACGACAGCACGTCCATCGACTGGGCCCGCGAGATCCGGGGCACCGCGTCCATCGACAGGGCGGTGACGCCCTGGGCGGCGAGCGCGGCCGTGCGTTCCTCCTCGAAGCGCGGCGCGAGCATCGCGATCAGCACGGAGCCCTCGCGCAGCTTGCCGATCTCGTCGGGCTGCGGGGCGTTGATGCGCACCACGACGTCGGCGTCCCAGACGGGACCGGCGGCGACGTCGGCGCCCGCCTCGGCGTAGGCCTCGTCGGTGAACCCGGCCCGGGCACCGGCCCCGGACTCGACGGTGACGGCGTAGCCGAGACCGACCACCTTCGCGACGGTCTCGGGGCTCATCGCCACGCGCGTCTCGGGCTCGGACTCCGCGGCCACACCGATCCGCATCACCGGTCCCGACGGCTCAGGGCTGTCGCTCATGCACTCTCCTCGATCTTGCGCGTGCTTCGTCGCTCGCACCGGTCGTGGGTCTTTCGGAAGGTAATGCCGGAAGCGGGCGCGTGCAGTCACGACTACGTCACAGGCCGGACCGGTACCCCGGCGAGGCACGGCTGACGTGGGCGGCAGCGTAGCGCCGGGAAGAAGCTCGCAGCCCCTCCGATGTGCTCGGCGGGGGAACCCGGACCCGGTCCCGGCGCGGGCGGCACCGGGCCGGCGCGGGCCCGCGCCGGGGCGAGCGGTCAGCGCTGACGGGCGGGCCGCACCACGATCTCGTTGACGTCGACGTCCTCGGGCTGGGCGAGGGCGAAGGACACCGCGCGGGCGATGGCATCGGGGTCGATCGCGTGGGCGCGGTAGGTGCGCATCCCGCCCGCTGCGTCCGGATCGGAGATCGAGTCCGCGAGCTCGGACGTGACCACGCCGGGGGTCAGGGTGGTCACGCGGATCGAGGGGTCGCTCTCCAGGCGGAGGCCCTCGGTGATCGCCCACGCCGCGTACTTCGTGCCCGAGTACACCGCCGCCGTCGGGACGACCTGGTGCGCGCCGATGCTCGCGGTCGTGACGAAGTGCCCGCCACCCTGCTCGGTGAACACCGGCAGGGCCGCGGCGATGCCGTGCAGCAGACCGCGCAGGTTCACGTCGACCATCCGGTCCCACTCGTCGACGAGCAGGGCGTCGAGCCGGGACAGCGGCATCACGCCCGCGTTGTTCACCAGGACGTCCACCCGGCCGTGTCGTTCCCGGGCGGAGTCGACGAACGCCCGGACGTCGTCGCGGTCGGTCACGTCGACGCGCACGGCCTCCACAGCGCCCTCCGCGCTGTCGGCCAGCGCGACGAGCCGGTCCGTACGGCGCGCCCCGGCCACGACGACGTGCCCCTCGCCCGCGAGCCGGCGCACCACCGCCTCCCCGATCCCGCTGCTGGCCCCCGTCACCAAGATGATCTTCTGTGTAGTCATGGGCCCACCGTCGCCGGTGCACGCCCGCACCGGCAGGCCCCGGTCGTCCGGGGGTGTGCCACACCCACCCACGGCCGCGGCGGACCTCCTACCGTGTGCGCCATGGCTTCGGAGCTCGGCGCGTACCTCGCCACCCGGCGCGCCCGGATCACCCCGGACGCGGTCGGTCTGCCCTCGGCGGGGCTGCGCCGGGTCCCGGGGCTGCGCCGGGAGGAGGTCGCGATGCTCGCCGGGATGAGCGTGGACTACTACGTCCGTCTGGAGCAGGGGCGCGAGCGCCGCCCGTCGGCGGAGGTCCTCGAGTCGCTGTCGACGGTCCTGCAGCTCGACGCCGACGAGCGCTCGCACCTGTTCGCCCTCGGTGGGTCCACACCCAGGAAGGCCACGGCCGTCGCGACGGACCGGGTGGACCCCGCGCTGCGGCAGCTGATGGACGCGTGGCCGGACAACCCGGCGCTGGTCCACAACCGGGCCTACGACGTCCTGGCGACCAACGAGATCGCCGATGCGCTCTTCGGCGGCTGGCCGTTCTCGCGGAACCTGATGGAGATCGTGTTCTGCGACCCGGCCGCCCGCAGCTTCTACGTCGACCGGGACGCCGTCGCGGCGAACACCGTCGCGGGGTTCCGGCTCCACCACGGTCGCGACCCGGAGGGCCCGCGGATCAGGGCGGTCCTGCACCGGCTGCTCTCGAGCGGCCCGGAGTTCGCGACGCTGTGGGCGGCGCACGACGCGCGGGGCAAGTCGCTGGAGCGCAAGCGCCTCCGGCATCCCCGGGTGGGGCCGCTGACCCTGACCGTGCAGACCTTCGACGTCCGCTCGGCCCCAGGCCAGCAGCTCGTCGTCTACCACGGTGAGCCGGGTCCCTCCGGCGACGCCCTGCGGCTGCTCGGCTCGCTGGCCGCCACGGACCGGGCACGGGGCTGAGGCGGCTCCCCGCTCGACGTCGTCCCCCGGCCCCGGCGGGCCCGCTGTTCCGCCCGTGACGGCCGACCCCGCCCGTCGCAGGAGGGGACACCGACCGGCCCGTCGAGGCCGAGCCGCCCCGACCGCAGGCGGGCGCCGGGCCGGTCGGCCGGGTCAGGTCCGGGGCGGGGCCACCGGAACGTCCCCGCCGGTCGGAGCGGAGTAGAATTGCCTGGCCCACCGCCGGTAGCGGCCGACGGGCCCGTCACCGGGGGCGAGCTTCGGGTGCTCGACGTAGATCTGGTGATTCCACACCGGGAAGTCGGGAGCGGCGTCCCGGAGGGTGATGTGGTGCGCCAGGCGGCTGAACAGCTGCGAGAGCGGGTCGGTGATCAGCCGGCCCAGGACGTCGGGTACGAACGGGACCTTCTCCAGCGCCACGGTGGCGCCCAGGCGCAGGTGGAGCCTGCCCGGCGCCGTGGGGGTCGCGTGCAGCAGGACGTACATGTCACCGAGCGGGCCGAGCCGCGCCACGGCCGCCAACGTCGAGAGGCCGACGACGGTCAGCTCGTAGGACGCGCTGGGGACCAACGCCCGCCCGCCCGCGGTCACCGGGATCGTGCAGGTGGGCTCCCCGATCACCGGATCGGCGTCGATGGTGAGCCCGCTCAGGCCGTGCAGCTGGGTGAGGTGCCCGAAGTCGAACGCGTTCTCGACGATCATCTGCGGATGGCCCGCGAGGTCGACCGTGGTGTGCCGGAAGACGCTGGGCCGCGGGCCGTGCAGGGCGGGCACCTCCCAGGTCGGCGGCTCTCCCAGCGCATGCCGCCACACGTAGACGGAGCTGTTCACCTCGCACACGTCGTACCGCGTCAGCGCGGCCTTCGGCGGCTGCAGCCCGTAGCCGGTCGCCACGCAGGTCCCGCTCGTGTCGAAGGCGAACCGGTGGAACGGGCAGACGATGGTCTCGCCCTCGACCGCGCCGCCCGCCCCCAGATGTGCTCCCAGGTGCGGGCAGTAGGGCCGCACGGCCCGCAGCACTCCCCCGCGGGTGCGGTAGAGCACCACCTCCTCCCCCATCAGCGTGCGGGTGAGGACGCCACCGGGCGGGAGCTCGTCGGAGAAGGCGAGGCAGAACCAGCCGTCGGGATAGGGCAGCGCGGTCGCGGTGGCGGTTGCGGTCAGCGCATCGGCGCGGGCGGGACCGGAGTCGTCGTGGACGTAGCGGGTGAGACCGGACATCGCAGGTCCTCCGTGGTGGTGGGGGTGCTCACGGGCGGGGCCGCCGGCCCCAGGCGGAGATCAGCAGGAACGGCAGGTCGGCATGCCCCGGGTCGTCGAGCAGGGCGAGGCAGTCGGAGATGTCGTCGTCGGAGACGAGATCGTGCTCGCGCAGCAGCGGGCCGAACTGCGCCAGCGAGACACGCACGAGGCTGGTGGCGTTGCCGGTCGACCCCACGACGCCGGGGGTGCAGAGCACGCCGACCTCCACCAGCCCGGCTTCGGCGAGCATCAGCGGCAGGCCGGTGGCCCACCCGATGTCGGCGCCCATCCGGCCGGACGCGAGCCGGGAGAGCCCCTCCAGGCAGCGGTGGAAGGCGGTGCGGCTGCCGCCGGGCGGCGTGATGCGGAGCGTGGCGTCGACGCAGACCCACCCGCCCGGCGCGGTCCACCCCACCATCCTGGCCAGCGCGGCGGCCCGGTCGGGCAGGTGCTCCAGCAGGGCGCGGGCGTGCACGAGGTCGAACGAGGCGGCCGGGAAGTCGTCGTGCAGGACGTCGTGCCGCAACGGCGTCAGGTTCGCGATGTCGGTCGGGAGCAGGGTGGTGTCGAGATCGGTGACCACCACCTCGCCCGGCGCACAGCGCCGGGCCAGCCAGCGCCCCACCGACCCGGTCCCCCCGCCGAGCTCCAGGCACCGCCAGCCGGGCATCGGGTCCAGTCCGTCGAGGGCCCGTCGGGAACCTGCGTCGGCGAACTCCTCGTGGGCCCGGAGTCTGCGCAGCTCCAGCGGCTCGTCGTGGTCGAGGTGACCCGCTCCGTAGCCCGCCGTCATGCCGGGCACCCGGCCCCTGCCGAGGGCTCGCCGACCGCCGGTGCGGCGTCCCGTGCCACGACCCGCAGGGTCAGGCCGCGTGCGGTGATGGTGGCCTCCACCGCGGGCCGGAACGGCTCCGGTGAGAGCGGCTCGACGCGCCAGCGCCGGAGGACCGCGTGCAACGCGGTGACCATCTCGGTCAGTGCGAAGCGGTCGCCGATGCACTTGCGGGCCCCGGCGCCGAAGGGGAGGTAGGCACTGCGGTCGGGAGCCCGGCCGACCCACCGGCCGGGATCGAACCGATCGGGATCGCGGTAGAGGTCGCCGCGGTGCTGGATCAGGTACGGGCTGACGGCCACCACGGTCCCGCGCGGCAGCTCGACCCCGCCCAGCTCGGTGTCCGCGGTCAGGGTGCGGGTGAACAGCCACGCGGGCGGGAACAGCCGCAGGGTCTCGGTGAGGACCCGGCCGGTGACACCGTCGAGCGGCGGCGGCCGGACTCCGTCCGCTGCCCGCGCCTCCGCCGTGACCTGCTCCTGCACGTCGGGGTGGGTGGCCAGCAGGTGCAGCGCCCACGCGAGCGTGTTCGCGGCGGTCTCGGTGCCGCCGATGAAGAACGTGAGCACCTGGTCGGCCAGCTCGGCATCGGTGAGGGTCGCGCCGTCGTCCACCGCCCCCAGCAGCGAGGACATGAGGTCGCCGTGATCGGTGGGGTCGGCGCGGCGGTTCGCCACGATCGTCGCGACGACGTCGAGGAGCCGCGCGCGGGCCTCGTCGAACCGGCGGTTGAACGGGATGGGCAGCCGGCTCAGCAGCGGCGGCGTGAGCATCCGCCGGAACACACCCCGCACGAGCGTCGTCGTGTCGTCGATGCTCCGGTCGACCACATCCGCGGGCAGCTCACCACTGAAGATCGTCTCCATGGTCGCGCGGGCGGTGAGAGTCATCATCTCGCGGGTGACGTCGAGGTGCTGCCCGGTGTGCCACGCGCTGCTGCTCGCCTCGGCCGTCGCGGCGAACACCTCGGCGTAGCCGGGGAACCGGTCGTTCTGGAACGAGGGCTGGCACAACCGCCGCTGCCGGCGGTGGCTGCTGTGCGGACAGGTCGACAGGCCGTTGCCGGCGACCTCGCGGATCCGCTCGATCACCGGGCCCTCCTTGTCGTAGGTGCGGTCGTCGAGCAGGACCTGGCGGGTCACGTCCGGGTCGCAGGCCATCACGACCGAGAAGGGGCCCAGACGGATCCGCGCCAGCGGCCCGAGCGCGGGCAGCGACGAGGTGAACGCGAGCGCGTCCCGCAGCAGCGGCACCGCGTGGCCCAGCACCGGCAGCGCGCCGGGTGCGAGCGGGATCGACGGGGGGCGGGGCATGGTCACCTCGTTGTCTCGGAGGGTCCGGTCACCACGTGACGGGCAGGTCGTGGACGCCGTAGATCAGGCCGTCGTGCTTGAACCGCACCTCGGACGGCTCGACGGCGAGGCGCAGGGTGGGGATGCGGCGGTAGAGCGTGCCGTAGACGACCTGCAGCTCGACCCGCACGAGCGGCTGCCCCAGGCACTGGTGCGGGCCGAAGCCGAACGCGACGTGGTGCCGGGCGTCGCGGCGGATGTCGAGCCGCTCGGCGTCGGGGAAGGCCTCGGGGTCGCGGTTGCCGACGTCGTTGGGCAGCACGATGCCGTCGCCGGCGCGGACCGTGGTCCCGTCGGGGAGCTCGATGTCGGCCAGCGCCACCCGGCGCCGCGCGGAGTGCACGATGGGCAGGTACCGCAGGAGCTCCTCGGTCGCGCCCACCACCAGCGCGGGGTCCTCGGTGGTGCGCAACGCCGCGAGCTGCTCGGGGTGGCCGAGCAGCGCGAGCGTACCCAGCGCGATCATGTTGGCCGTGGTCTCGTGACCGGCGACGAGGATCAGCAGGAGCATCGACGCCAGCTCGGACGAGGTCAGCTCCCCAGTGGCGACGTGCCGGGCCGCCATCCGCGACAGGATGTCCTCGGCCGGGTCGGTGAGCCGCCGCGCGATCAGGTCCTCCAGGTACCCGACCAGCCCGCGCTGCGCCGCGAGCACCTGCTCCACCGTCGAGTACCGGTGGATGAGCACGTGGCTCGACCGCTGGAAGAACTCGTGGTCGGCGTAGGGCACCCCGAGCAACTCGCAGATCACCATCGTCGGCACGGACAGTGCGAAGGCCGTGACGAGGTCGACGGGACGCGGTCCGTCGAGGATCGCGTCGATCCGCTCGTCGACGATCCGCCGGATCGTGGGCCGGAGGGCCTCGACCCGCCGTACGGCGAACGGGCTGGTCAGCATCCGGCGCAGCCGCCGGTGCTCCGGATCGTCCATGGTGATGAAGGAGCGCGCGTCGGCGTGGCGTGCCTTGATCCCTGCCGTGACGTGCGGATAGCCGTCGTGGGTGGGGTCGGCGCTGACCCGCGGGTCGCTGAGCAGCTCGCGCTGCAGCGCGTGTCCGGTGACGAACCACGGCGTGCTGCCGTCCCAGATGCGGACCCGGCCGACCGGCCCGCGCGCGTGCAGTCCGAGCAGCTCCGGCGGCGGGTCGAACGGGCAGCCGGCCGCACGCGGCAGGGGGAACTCGGGGATCGGGGCGGTCATGCCGCGGTCCGTCCGGGGACGGGCGCGGTGATCTCCAGGACCGCGGCGGTCCAGCGGAACCCGAGGCCGAAGCTCACCACGAGCACGCGGTCGCCGGGCACGACCGTCCCGCCGCGGAGCAGCCGGTCGACGGCCAGCAGCAGGTCGCACGGTCCGGCATGGGCGACGTGGCGTCCGAACGTCCAGCTCGTGTCGGCCGCACGGGCGTGCAACGGTGGCCCCGACAGCAGGACGTCCAGCACCGCCGACCCGATCGCGACGACGGCGATGTGCGCGACGTCCGCCGGTGCGAGACCGGCCTCGTCCAGCACCTGCTCGACGCAGGAGCGCGTGGCCTCCTGCAGGGAGGTGACGTGCGGGGCGAGCCCCGTCTCCTCGACCGCCATGCGCCGGCCCGTCGCCCCGCCCGCCACGCCGGCCGCGGCCCTGCTCATCTCCTCCAGACGGGGCACCGCGGCGTGGGCGGTCGCCACCAGCCGGGCCCGGCCCGGCGCGCGGGTGAGCACCGCGGCCCCGCCCGCGTCACCGGCGAGGTAGCCGATCTCGTGGACGAAGTCCCAGCGTTCGGCGGGGAAGCGGGACCCCGCGGTGACCATCGCCGCCCGTGCGTCCGGCCGTGCGGTGAGGTGCTCGGCCGCCGTGACCAGCGCGGCCGCACCGCCGTCACTCGCGGCGCCGATCTCCATCCCCGTCGCCACCGTGGTGCCCAGGGCGCGCAGCAGGTAGGGCGAGGGGGTGTAGTGGTCGACGTCCTGGAAGCTCGCGTGCACGAGCAGGCTCAGGTCGGAGCCGACGGCACCGGCGTGCCGCAGCGCCTTCAGCGCTGCGCGTGCCGCCATCCCGACGGCCGTGTCGCCCGTGGCCACGGCGGCGGAGCCGAACCCGTTGGCGTCGGCCGCCGAGGGGGTGTCCGGCCGGGCACCTGCCCGCGGCCGGATGGGCGGGATCCACGACCCGCTGCCCGCGATGTTCACGTCGGACCAGAGCACGAGTGCCTCCTCAGGCGGGGACGGGCCGGTGGTCGTCGGCTCCCGGACGGACCAGGCGCCCCGGTTCGCTGCTCGAGAAGGCGGTGACGCCGCGGACCCGGACCAGCACCCGGTCGTCGGCGGCCGCGGTGAGCACTCCGGACGCGGTGTCGTTGCCGAGCCGGACGACCGGGTGGCGAGCGGCGAGGTCGCAGTCGTTGCCGGCACACCCCAGATCGACCTCGGCGATACCGGCGAGGGGGCCCGGCACCGGTGGTTCGCCCTCGGCCCCGTCCCGCGGCACGAGCAGCAGGTGGGCGAGCGCGTCGATCAGGATCGAGGGCACCGTCGTCCCGCCGAGCTCGGCCGAGAACCCCGCGTGGTCGAACGAGAACAGTGCACTCGTCCCGCCCGGCCCGTGGGCGTGGGCCGAGGTCCCGGCGAACGGCCCGCTCAGCGCCAGTACGGGATGTCCGTCGTAGATCGGCATCCGGAACCCCGGGACGGGGGTGTGCGCCCGCAGGTCCGGCGCCGGGCCGAGGTGGGGGCGGACCGGGGCGAGCAGGACGTCCGCCTCGTAGCAGAGGTCGCCGAACCGGAGCACCTTGCCGGTCGCGCTGACCCGGTTCGTCGTGACCCGGACCGACACCCGGGCGCCCGCGGGATCCTCGGTCGTCACCCGCGCGGAGACCGTGACGGTGCGGGGAGGACCGTCGGGCCGCACCGTCACCGAGGCGTGGCAGGCGAGGTCACGGAAACCGGTGACGACCATGTCCGGTCGAAGCCGGGTCGCGGCGGCCGCGGCGGCCTCGAGCGCGAACGTGCCGGGGAGCACGACGGCGCCGTTGACCCGGTGGTGGCGCATCCACCGCCCGTCCCGCTCGTCGAGCGTGCGGGGGTCCCACGTCTTCGTCGCGACCACCCAGGACCGGCCCTCCATCGTGATGCCGTCGAGGAGCGGCGAGGCCGGTTCCGGACCCGGTACGTCGGGGGGCGGGACGTCGGGGGGCGGCATCGGCGGGGCGTCCGGTCCGATGCCCCGGCGGGCGAGCATGGCCCGTTCCGGCCCGCGCAGGAAGAACGTCAGTCCGTTCGCCGGCGGGTGGGCCAGCGACGAGAGGAACTGCGCGCACCCCTGGGCCGGCGTGATGTAGGCGTCCATGTTGTTGCGCCGCAGCGTCTCCTCCATGGCGACGCCGCTGGCCACGCCGACGTCCTTCCAGCCGCTCCAGAGGATCGCGATCTCCCGGTGCCCCGTGGGCAGGCCCCGGTTGGCGGCGGCCGTGGCGTACTCGAGGTAGGAGTTCACCGCGCAGTAGTCGACGTCGCCGGGCGCCGGCGCGACCGTGGCGAGGGTGCTGAAGGTGGCGAGGATCGTCGGTGGTCGTCCGGCGAGGGCGTGCTTCAGGTTGCGGTAGCCGGTGGCCTTCGTGGCCCGCACGGCCCGGAAGTCGGCGAGCGCCTTGGCGTGCAGCGCGCGGGGACGCAGGTCGAGCACGGCGTTCACCACGAGGTCGACGCGGCCGTGCCGGTCGTGGATCTCGTCGAGGACGGCGGTGGTGGCCTCGCCGTCGAGCACGTCGCAGACGCGGTGGTGCACGCGGTCGGGACCGCAGACCTCGGCGAGCCGCCGCAGTGTCGCCCGTACCTCCCGGGCGGCGTCGAGACGGTCGTACCGCGCCTTGAGTTCGCGCAGGCTCAGCTCGGGATGCAGGCGTCGCTGCTCGGCGATGAACTCCGCCTGAGGTGCCGGCTCGGTGGGCGGGCCGTCCGGGACCGGGGTGCGGCCGATCAGGTAGACGTGCGGCCGCTCGACGCGGACGGCGAGCGCGTGCAGCAGCTCCGGCGTGATCCCGCGCGCGCCGCCGAACGCGACGACGACCGAGCCCGGGGCCAGCGGGGTCCCGCCCGGGCCGGCGGGCACGCCGTCCGGGCAGACGTCCATCCGGGCCCAGCTCCCGTCCCCGCGGGCCGCGACCGTGTGCAGCGGACCGGCGTCGCCGCTCGCGCGGGCCAGCTGGTGCAGCGCGGTCAGCGCGTCGGGCGCCGCGGTGAGCAGCGCGGCTCCCCCGCACTGGGTGATCTCGGCGCGGACCGAGCGGACGAACCCGGTGAACAGACCGGCGAGCGGGTGCGGACGGTCGCCGGGCAGGGCGTCGAGCAGCGCGGCGCCGACGGTTCCGCCGTTGCGCAGGGCCGGGAGCAGGGCCTGGGTCGTGGTCAGGAGCAGGTCCTGCAGCGTCTCGGCGCGCAGGGCGTCGGTGGGGGCGTCACCGCGGTCGGTGAACCGCGTCAGTACCCGCACGTGGGCCGGGACGAACGGGAGCTCCGCGAGCGCGCCGGCCGCGTCCTCCGCGGCGACGGCGTCGGTCGTCCACACGGCGACGTCGACGCAGCCCTCCAGCGCGGCCACGACGTCCGTGGAGTCGGTGACGACGACGGTGCCCGGCGGGACCGGGTGCGGCGGGGTCGCCCCGGTCGGGACGGGTATGTCGACGAGGTCCACCGTGCCCCGGGCACCGATGTCGGGTTCCGGTGCGTCGGCGGGCCGTACACCGGTGAAGCGCAGGCCCGGTGTGGCCGGGTCGCTCGCGCCGACGATCGTCCCGCGGCCGGTGACGACACCGTGCAGCAGCGCGAACAGCGCGTCGACGGCGAGGTAGGTGCGACCGGGCGCCGGGGGCGCGGGCGGCACCGCCGCCGGACCGGCCGTCGCGACCGTTCCCAGGATCGGCAGACCGTGGTGCTCGGCGGTCGAGCGCCGGGCCAGTGCCACGACGGCGGCGCCCTCCGCGATCGTCGCCCCGTCCGGTACGAGCGGACCGAGATGTCCGTCCCAGCCCCGGACCGGTGCCACACTCACGGCCCCCACCAGCGCCAGCTCGCAGGCCCCGTGGCGGAGCTGACGCATCGCGAGGTCGAGTGCGGCGGTGCCGGAATCCCGGTGGTCGTAGACGGCGACGCCGAATCCCTGCAGGTCGTCGTAGTTGGTCACCCGGCCGGCCGCGATGCAGGAGACGGCACCGGTGAAGTCGTCCTCGCTGATGTCGGGAGCGGACGCGTCGACGGCGGCGGCGAGCCGCTCACGCAGCGTCGCGACCATGTCGGGGTCGGGCAGCAGCCCGAGCGCGTCGGCGCACTCGGCGGCGTGCACCCGCACGGCCATCCGGGTGGCGTGCCTGCTGGGCAGCGCCGACCCGATCAGCAGCGCGGTGTCGGGACGCAGGTCCGCGGCCGCGTCGCCCAGCTGCGCCAGCAGCGGGTCCACCGCCTGCAGCATCATCAGGTGGCTCGGGTCCATGTGCGCGGTGGTGCGCGGCGGGATCCGCACCTCGCGCGGCGACGAGGCGGGGTACGGGTCGCCGAACCCCGCCGAGGGACCGGGCCCGGTACCCGCCAGCCAGGCAGCGGTCGCGTCGCGGTCGGAGCCGGGCAGGTGTGTGTTCCAGCCGACGACGACGAGGTCCTCCGGGATCGCCCTGGCGGGCCGCGGGGTCGGGACGCGGTCGGCCAGCACGGCGTGCGCGTCGGCGCCACCGAGCCCGAACGACGAGACGCCGACGACACGTGGCCGGTCCGAGGGCCGCCAGTCGACCTCGGTGACGGGCACCCCGAGCCGTTCCTCCCCGTCCAGCAGCGCGTGCGGGACGATCCGGTCCGTCTGGGCCGGGATCGCCCCGTGCTCGATCGCGGTGAGCGCGTGCGCCACCGAGACGAGCCCCGCGAGCACACCGGTGTGGCCGAAGACCTGCTTGTTGGAGCTGAGCAGGCAGGTGCGCGGGCCCTGCCCGAGCCGCGCCAGCAGGGCTCGGACCTCGACCTCGTCACCGGTCGGTGTGCCGGTGCCGTGGGCCACGACCCAGTCGAGGTCGTCCGCTCCGACACCGGCGTCGGACCAGGCGCGGGAGATCGCCAGTTCCTGACCGCGTTCGGCCGGGGCGTGGATGCCCTTGCCCCGGCCGTCGGCGGCCAGGCCGGTGCCGAGCACCAGCCCCAGGATCTCGTCGCCGTCCGCGACGGCCCTCGCGTGGGTCTTCAGCACGAGCGCCACCGCACCCTCGGCGAGCAGCGTCCCGTCCGCGTCCCGGTCGAATGGGCGCACCCGGACGCTGGGGGTGATGCCCTGGGCCTTGCAGAACAGGGTCAGCAGGGTCGGCTCGGCCACCGAGGTGCCGCCGGCGAGCGCCACGTCGCAGGAGCCCTCCCGCAGTGCCTTCACGGCGGCGTCGAGCACGTAGAGGCCGCTGGCGCAGGCTGCATCGAGCGTGAGGTGGCGGGCGTCGTCGGGCACGAGCCCGCCGAGTGCCATCCGTGAGACGGACGCGGGCTGGTGCATGAGCGGGTCGGCACCGCTGCCGGAGTAGTGGGCGAGCACCGCGTGCTCGGCCATCTCACCGAGCCAGTCACCGTCCGGGTCGGCTGCCGTGGCCCCGCGGAGCATGCTCGCGTACTGCGCCCCCAGCACCGGGGCCCGGTCGCCGAGCCCGATGTGGTCGTGCGCTCCCGTGGTGACGGCGAGCCACCGGTCACCCGCTCCGCGGCGCACCCCGTCGAGTGCCTGGACGGCGCAGTGCCGCAACCAGCGCGCGGTCGGTGCCACCCCGGGGTGGTCGCGCAGTCCGTGTGGCTCGCTGAGCGAGCGCGGATCCGGGACGAAGCCGCTGAGATAGCCGGCCCGGCGGGCGTGGAAGCGGTCGGGCACCGTGGGGTCGGAGGCGTGGAAGTGCTCGAGCGCGAAGCCGGTCGGTTCGCTCGCCTGCAGCGTGGCCTCGCGCAGCCGGTCCCACAGCTCGCGCCGGTCGTTCGCGCCGGGCAGCGCCACCCCGATCCCGACGACGGCGACGGCGTCGTCGTCGGCAGCGACGGTGTCGGTGTCGGTGCGGGGCTCCTCGGAGGGGGACCCGGCCACGGTCTCCGCCGGCTCGGGGTCCCCGCTCGGCGGTCCGGCGGGTGCGGGCGACGTCCCCCGGACGGGAGCGGCGTGCGCGGCGAGGTTGCTGTGCAGCTGGAGCGTCTGCATCCCGGTGAGGCCGATGCCGCCGCCGGCGACGAGGGTCTGCCCGGTGACGAACCCGGCGTGCGGGTGCAGGAAGTGGCAGATCAGGTCGGCCGCGTCCGGCGTCGAGATCGTGCGTCGGAGCAGCCGCTCGTCGTCGGAGCGGTCACCGATCGTGTCCGGGTCGGCGAGTGATCTCACGATGTCGCTCGCCACCGAGCCCAGCAGGACCGTGTTCACCCGGATCCCCCGCGGGGCCAGCTCCAGCGCCAGGTAGCGGACCAGCGACTCGGCGGCCGCCTTCGTCACGCCCCCGGGCCCGTAGCCGGGCACCGGCAGGTGGGACCCCACGGCGGACAGGCACAGCACCGCCGCGCCCGGACGGCCGTCCATCAGCTCGGCCGCCCGCCGCGCGCAGTGGTAGGGCCCCATGACGTTGGTGCGCCAGGCCCGTTCCCAGTAGACGTCGTCGACGTCGAGCAGCGGGAGGAAGGCGCCGGCCGCGGCGTTGTTCACCAGGATGTCGAGGCCACCGTGCCGCTCCCGGACGAGGTCGAACATCCGGTCCACCTCGGCGGTCTTGGCCACCGAGGCGCGGATGAACTCGCAGGAACGGCCTGCGGCACACAGCTCCGCCTCCAGCTCCCGGGCCGCCTCGACCGAGTGGAAGTAGTTGACGATCACGTGCGCGCCCCGGCGGGCCAGGCTCCGCACGATGTCGGCACCCAGACTGCGTGCCGCGCCGGTGACCAGCGCGATCCGCCCCGTCAGGTCGTCCGGGGAGCCCTCGTGCCCGTTCACGCAGCCTCGCCGACCGCTCCGCCGGCCACGACGGCGGGTGCGATGCGCCGCAGTGAGCCGAAGCCCAGCAACGAGGCGTTCGAGCGCAGGTCGGGCAGGTTGAACAGGTCCGCGACCTGACCCAGCAGTGCGACCTGCTTGAGGGACTCGACGCCGAGGTCGGCCTCCAGGCTGTCGTCCTCGCCGAGGAGGTCCGGCGGGTAGCCGAGGTAGCCGCCGTAGAGGTCACGCAACTGCGCCAGGACGGCGTCGTAGTCGCGGGCCCCGGCGGAGGGGGCTCCGCCGGAGAGGGCCGGGGCGGAGGGGGCCGGGGCGGGTTCGACCGGCTCGGGGCGCGCCGCCGGTGTGGCCACCGCGGCCGGCGACGGTGGCCGGACCGCGGCCGGCGGGTCCGTCGCGGGGGTGGGTACGGCGACGGTCGACTCGGGGCGCACGACGACCGGGACACCCGGGTGCGCGCCGTTCCGTGACGGGGTGCCGGTCGTGAGCCCGGCCAGGACGGCGGGGGCGTCGCGCTCGGCCAACGGCACGGTGCACCGCACGCCCGGAACGCTCGCCTGGATCATCTTCGCGACGACCGCACGCTCGCCGCACTCGACGAACACGTCCGCGCCGGAGGCGTGCAGCTCGCGGATCGTGTCCAGGATGCGCACGCGGGCGGTGAGGGCACCGGCCATGAGCTCCACGGGATCGTCGTCGGCGACGTCACGGCCCAGCCACGGCGAGCACACCCGCACCCGGCCACCGCCGTAGGGCACACGGGGCGCATCGGCGCGGAGCTCCCTGGCCGACCGGGCCAGTGCGGGCGAGTGCGTGGGGTGGGGCACGTCGAGCCGGTTCGTGGGCCAGCCCGCCGCCGCGGCCACCCGTTCGATGTCGGCGGTGAGCGCGGTCGGCCCGCTCAGCACACTCTGGTGCGGCGCGTTCTCACAGGCCAGCACCAGATCGGGGTGTCCGAAGAGGCCGGCGAGGTGCTCGGCCCGGCGGCCGTCCACCCCGACGGCGATCATCGTGCCCTGCCAGTCCTGCCGGGTGAGGGCGCGGGACCGGGCCACCGCGAGCCGGACCGTGTCCTCGACCGAGATGTACCCGGCCGCGGCGAGCGCCCACAGCTCCCCCACGCTCTGGCCGACGAGGGCCGCCGGCTCGACACCCGTCCCGACCAGCGCGCGGTGGGTGGCGATGCTGACCGCGAAGATCTCCACGTACTGCAGGTCGGGGCCCCGCCCGGGAGCCACCTCGCCGCCCTCGACGAGCCGTGGCGACACCGCGGGGAGGTCCAGGCCGCGGGCGGCCTCGTCGATCCGGGCGAGTACCTCGCGTACGCCGTCGTGCCGGGCGTGCAGATCGTGCAGGATCCCGCCGCGCGGCGCGGGCACCGTTCCGGGCATGACGAGGACAGGGTTGGTGTTCACGCGTCGTCCCTCTCGGTTGGACAGGCCGAACACCTCCGATCGTCGAGGACGACCGCCCGGACTTTCCTTAGTGATCACAAGAATCCTTGGTGATCACAAGAAGAAGCAGCCGGGCGCCGCCCCGTCCGACGTGGTGGCAGGGGCGTCCGCCGGCGCACGGAGGGGCGGGCGGGGCGTCCCCGGGCACGCCCGCCCCTCCCACTGCGCGGCCGGGTCGCCGGTGCGGACCAGGTGGTCGCGGGCATCGTGCCGGCCCGCGGAGGTCGGTCCCTGCGCGCGCCGGACGGCTCAGGCCGGGGACGACCCGGTGACCACCGTGATGGCGGCGGCCGGGCACCGGTCCGCGGCGTCGAGGACCGCCGCGGCGCCCTCCTCGTCGAGCGGTTCGCCGGTGGGCCGGGCCCGGACCCCCACGAACTCGAAGTGGTCCGGCGCGATCGCCAGGCACAGACCCGCGGAGATGCAGCCCCGTGACACGTCGATCCGCCACGCCGTCGGGTCGCCGTCGCGTCCGTTCTCACCCCTGTGGTGCTCACCCATGCAGTGCTCCCGGTGCCTCGTCAGCCCGCGGCGCGGGAAGCAGGCCAGTGCACGCCCACGCTCTCCATGTCGGCCAACACGTCCATCTCGGGGTTCGCGACGAGGACGTCCTTGAACGTGGGGCTGCCGACGACGACGTCCTTGAACGAGCGGAGGAACTCGTCGATCTCCTTCGCCTCGCGCTCGGGGAGGCCGAACTCGGCGTAGGCGGGCGTGACGATCTCGTCGAAGAGCGCGGTCCAGTACTCCTCCGTGACGCCCATCCCGCGGTGCGCGGTGGCCATGTCGCGGCCGGTGTAGGTGTGCGGGCCGCCCCAGTGCTCCCCGAGGAACTCCACGAAGCTGGTGATCTCCTCCTGCACCTCGGACTGGGTCTTGTGGTTCCAGATGTGGCCGATGGTGGGGTTGAGCATGGCCCGCTGCACGAGCGTCTTGGCCAGGAAGGTGACGACCGGCAAGCCGCCCAGGCGGTCGTAGAGCGGCCGGTCGTCGGTGGTGGGGGTCGTGGTGGTGGGGTCTGCTGCGTCGGTCATGGCGCGACCCTCCGACCTCGACTCTCGATGCGTCAACGTGAGGCGACGCATTGACAAGACATGTCACGCCGCTGCAACCCCCACCGGCGCGCCCGGTGGTCCACTGGTCGGTGTGGAGGTCGACACCAGGGTCGTTCCCGCCCGCGAGCGACTGGAGTACTGGCACGAGTGCGTGTGCGACCGCTTCGTGCCGCTCCTGGTCGTCCCGGCGAGCCAGCAGGTGCAGGGGCGGATCCGGTTCCGCGAGATCGGCGACACCAGGGTCCGACGCATCGCCGGGACGGAGCACACGTTCCGGCGCCGGGACAGCGACATCCGGCGGGGTGGCGACCCCGAGGAGCTCAACCTCCTCTTCGTCAACCGCGGCACGACGGTCGTCGAGCAGGACGGGCGGACGGCGACGCTCACGCCCGGGGACTTCCTGCTCTACGACAGTGCCCGACCCTTCGAGTTCCGCACCCGGGGCTCCCTCGACTACACGATCCTGCTCATGCCCAAGGGCCTCCTGGGGCTGCCCGACGGAGTGGACACCACCTGCACGGTCCGGCCCGGGTCCGCCCGCGACGGTCTGGCCGGGGCGGTGCGCCACCTCGTGGACTCCCTCGTCCTGCCCGACCGGACCTGGGCCGACCCGGAGGACGCCCTGGCCCTGCAGGAGCCGCTGCTGGCCGCGGTCTCCCGCCTGGTCCCCACCGCCCCGGCCGGCGAGCCCTCCCGGGTCCCCGTCGCCCTCGTCCGTGCCCTCGTCCGGCGTCACTTCCGGGACCCGGACCTGTCCCCCGCGACGATCGCCGCGGCGTGCGGCATCTCCGTGAGCCATCTGCACCGGGTCTTCGCCGGTGAGGAGCACACGGTCGCCGCTCTCATCCGGGAGGAGCGATTGCAGGCGGCGGTGCGGGCGCTCACCTCCCCGGGGAGTCGCCGCGAGTCCGTCGCCACGATCGGGCGTCGGTGCGGACTGCCCGATCCGGCGCACTTCAGCCGGGTGTTCCACCGGCGGTTCGGCGTCTCACCACGCGAGTTCAGGAACCGGTGACCACCGGGACGACCGGCCCGCACCGGCCGCCCGAGGCCGGGAGGCCACGCCGCGCAGCACCGCTCACCGGACGAGACGGAAGAAGCCGCGCACCTGCTCGACGAACGACGCCGGCTGTTCCAGCGCCGCGAAGTGGCCGCCGTGCGGGAGCTCGGCGAACCAGCGCAGGTCAGTGAACCGTCGCTCGGCCTCCCGTCGCGAGGGGCGGGTGATGTCGTGCGGGTAGACCGACAGTCCGGACGGTGCGTGCACCGGGCCGCGGAACCGGGCGAAGCTCTCCCAGTACAGGCGCGCCGACGAGGTGGCCGAGGCGGTGAACCAGTAGACCGAGATCTCGTCGAGGAGCGCCCGTCGTGGCACCGCGCTCGTCCCGTCGGTCCAGGCCAGGTACTTCTCGGCGATCCAGGCGGCCTGACCTGCGGGAGAGTCGGTGAGGGCGTAGCCGATCGTCTGCGGGCGGGTCGACTGCAGCGCCGAGTAGCCCCGACCGGAGCGGGCGAACTCCTGCTCGGCCTCCGCGGCGGCGCGCTCCGCCGGCGTCGGGTCGTCGAACCCGCCCAGCGCGACCGAGCCGAGGTTGACGTGGACGCCGGCGACCCGGTCGGGGGCCACCTCGCCCAACGCGCCGGACACCGCCGAGCCCCAGTCACCGCCCTGGGCTCCGTAGCGCGGATAGCCCAGCGAGACCATCACCGCGTCCCAGGCACGGGCCGTGCGCTCGACACCCCAGCCGGTCGTCGCGGGTTTGTCGCTCCATCCGTAGCCGGGCAGCGACGGCGCGACGACGTGGAACGCGTCGGCCGGGTCCCCGCCGTGCGCGCGCGGGTCGGTCAGCGGGCCCAGCACATCGAGGAACTCGAGCACCGATCCCGGCCATCCGTGCGTGAGGACCAGCGGGAACGCGGTCGGCTCGGGCGAACGGACGTGCAGGAAGTGGATGCCGAGGCCGTCGATCGTCGTGCGGAACTGCGGGAAGGCGTTCACCCGCTCGGCGAACCCGAAGTCGTAGTCCTCGGCCCAGCTGCGGCACAGCTCCTGCGCCTCGGCGAGCGGCAGGCCCTGCGACCGGTCCGCCACCGGCTCGCGCTCGGGCCAGCGTGTCCGACGCAGCCGGTCGCGCAGATCGGCGATCTCGGCGTCGGTGACGGTGACCTCGAACCGTTCGACAGCCACGTCGCCCCCTTCCTGTGACACGCTAGAGCCGCTACGAGTGTCACGATAGAAGGCGCCGGGAGATACGTCGAATGCGGAATGCGTGTTACACCCCGGCCAGGGTGGCCACGGCGGTGGACCTGGCCAACACCTGGCGGCCGGTCCGTGGCGAGGACGATCTCGAGACCCTGCCGCAGCTGCGGACCTTCCTCGTCGACCATCTGCCGGCCGTTGAGCGCGATACGTCGCCTCCGCTCACCGACGCCGACCTCACGGAGGTCCGGGCGGTGCGCGCGACGGTGCGCACCGTGCTCGAGACGGCCGGCGCCGACGCCGACCGCGCCGCGGAGATCGTCAACGCCGGACTACGTCACCACCGCGTCGTCCCCACGATCCGCCGGGACGAGGACGGATGGTGGGCCGACGTCGTCGCCGACGCCGACCGCCCTGCGGCCCACCTGGCCGCCGTCACCCTCGGGGCGCTCGCGGCCGTGATCACCACGCTCGGCCCCGACCGCCTGGGGGTCTGCGCCGGGGCGTCGTGCCGGGCCACGTTCGTGGACCTCTCCCGCAACGGCTCGAAGCAGTACTGCACACGGACCTGCGCCCACCGCGCCAGCGTCGCCGCCTACCGGAGCCGCCGACGACCGGCGGTCGGTGGTCCCGGCGGCGACTCGGGCGGAGTGGTCACCGACTGACCCGCTGCCGGGTGGCCACCGAGACACGTGCTCCGCACCGGACTGGGCGCGCAGGTCGACCCACTGCCGGGCGATGTCCCGGCAGAGCCCGGGCCTTGCCCCGTGAGGGCACGGTGCACTGCGCCGTCGGCAGCCACGGTGCGGGGCCGGCCGTGTCGCACGGAACACCCGTCCGACCACTCGCGTCCGGCATGCTCATCGGTCCCGGACTGGCGGAGAGGAGTCGTACCGAGTCGACCGAGTGAGGAGTCGTCATGTGGTGGAACCATGTCGTCGGAGTCGGACTGCCGCTGCTGCTGATCCCCACGGCAGCGCTGTTCGTCACCGCCAGATGGGGGTTCGCGGCGCTCGCCGGGGACGTCCCGGACGACGTGAAGGCGTTGTTGCCCGAGTTCACCCCCGCGGAGCGCCGACGCGGGATCGTCCTCTCGACGATCTTCCTGGTCACGCTGCTCGGATCCGTGTTCGTCACGACCTGGACCTGGATCGACGGTGTGCGGGCGGAGGGCTTCCTGCAGGCCTACGGGATGGCGTTCGCGACGTTCTTCGCGTTCTGCCTGATCGACCTGGTGATCGTCGACTGGCTCGTCATCTGCTGGTGGCGGCCGTCCTGGATCGTGATCCGCGGGACCGAGCAGGCCGAGGGGTGGGGGGACTACATGTTCCACGTCCGTGAACAGCTGAGCCCCGGGGGTCTGGCGGCCATGTTCGGGCTACCGGCCGTCATCGCCGGGGCGGCGACGGTGGCCCGTCTGGTGGGGTAGCGCCGACCGCGAGCGGGCGGCCGGAGTCGTTGTCACTGAGCGCTCGACGGACGTCCCGGAGCTCGTCAGCCACCGTGCGGCCCGCCCGTGTGGGCAGCCGAGGACGCGTGCTCGGACTCCCCGCCGGCACCCACACATCCCGGTCGCGCTGCCGCGCAGTCGGTGCCCGCAGTGTCCGAACGCGACAGTTGCGTTGTCACACAGTCCTTGGCGGCGTCGAGGGTTACCGCCTCGCGATCGTCCAAACGACACGATCGGGGGTTGCGCACGTCCACTTGGGACTGAGGTGACTGGTGGGGTCGTCGATTTCGGTCCTGTTCGTAGCCCTTGGGGTGAGTGCGCTTCACCCTGAGGCTTATTCAGGGCCGCCTGGCGGGCTACCTCGCTGCGGTCCCGACCTGGAGAAACACCGCACTTCATGATCACCCTGAATAAGCCTCCCTGTTCTCCGGCTTAGCTTCCGTTGCTCGGTGAACGTGTCCTGCTGGTCGATCCGGAATTGGATTCCGTGGTCCGGCTTTCTGGGTGGCTACAGTGGATCCGGTTCGTCCTTCACGTTTCTCGTTCTTCCTGGCGATCGGCAGTGACGAGTCGGGGTGGCATCCCGGCATGCGGATCATGTCGACGTTTCTGGCGTTCATCGTGGCCATTGGTGTGGTCATCGTGCTGGACCCGTCGGAAGCCTCGGCGGCGCCAGCTCCGGAAGTGACGGCTGCGCAGCGACTGGGCCCTGCCGAGGCTGCGGACGTGGACTCGGCGCGGGTGACCGCACGGCTGCAGAACCGGCGGATCGAGGCGCTGTCCGAGCGCACCGAGACCGAGACGACGTGGGCGAACCCAGACGGTTCGCAGACCACCGAGCTCAACGCGGGCCCGATCCGTGTGCAGCGTGAGGGCGGCTGGGTGCCGCTGAACCTGGATCTGGTGGCCGGCGCGGACGGCAAGGTCCGCCCCGGGGCGCACCCCCGCGGCCTGGTGCTCGCCGGTGCTGGTGGGCAGGACGGGAAGGCCCAGGACCTGGCGGCGGTGACCGGCGCAGCCGGTGAGGTCGCGGTCCAGTATCCCGGGAAGCTCCCGGCCCCGGTACTGACCGGGAACGTGGCGACCTACCCGGAGGTGCGCCCCGGGGTGGACCTGCAGGTGAAGGCGACCCGAACCGGGTTCGAGCAGTTCTTCGTGGTGAAGTCCCGCCCCGCGGCAGGGGACCTGAGCTTCACCCTGCCGATCCGGGCGAAGGGCGTGCAGACCCGCGCGGACGCCGACGGCAACACCCAGATCATCGACGACGACGGCAGCGTGATCGGCGCGCTCCCCGGCCCGATGATGTGGGACGCCCGCGTCGACGAGGCCTCCGGCAGCCCCGCGACGGTGAAGAAGATCGGCACCCTCGAGCTGGACAAGCCCTCGGGGCGCGCACCGCCCCAGACCGAGCAGCAGCGCTCCCAGCCCAGCGCCCCCGGTCAGGGAGCCCCCGGAACCGGAGTGGTCGCCGCGACGGTGACCGCGGACGCCGCGTTCCTCGCCGACCCGGCCCGCCAGTACCCGGTGACGATCGACCCGGGCATCACCATCTGGACGAACTTCGACACCTTCACCCAGTCCAACATCGCCAACACCGACCAGTCCGGGCAGACCGAGCTCCGCCTGGGCACCTACGACGGCGGCACCACCAAAGCCCGCTCCTACCTGCACTTCGACGTCTCCCGTTTCCGCGGGAACAAGGTCCTGCAGTCCAACCTGAACCTGTACGCGATCCACTCCTCGGGCTGTCAGCCCCGCAACTGGGAGGTCTGGGACACCGCGCTGGCCGGGACCGGGACCCGCTGGTCGAACCAGCCCAACCCCTACACCCGCTGGGCCGTGTCGAACGTGACCCGCGGCAACAACGCCTGCGGCCCGACCTGGACCCAGACCGACGTGACCCGCCTGCTGGACTACTGGGCCTCGATCAACGTCGCGACCGGGTCGATGGTCCTCAAGGCCGAGAACGAGTCCGACACCCTGGGGTGGAAGAAGTTCTCCAGCGCCGAGGGCGGCGCGACCCCGCACCTGACGGTCACCTACAACACCCGCCCCAAGCCCGCCACCGGCCTGAACGTCTCCGACCGCGGCGGCACCAACAGCGCGGTCTACACCCGCTCGCTGACCCCGACGCTGTCGTTCACCCCGGTCGACCCCGACGGCGACGCGGTCACCGCCGCCTTCTACATCTACGAGGGCGACACCCTGATCACCGACTACTGGCGCTCCGGGGTGCCCTCGGGCAGCGTCGCCCAGTGGAAGGTCCCAGCAGGGCTGCTGCAGGAGGGCAAAACCTACCGGTTCCGGGCGACCACGATCGACGGGTCCCGCAACATCGCCGACGACGGCTGGGTCGCCCTGCGCTCGGAGAGATCCGGCCAGTTCGCCGACGTCGGCGGCTGCGCGAAGACCAACGGCTCCCCCATCAACCAATGGCCCGGCAACGGCGCCGAATGCCAGAAATTCTTCCCCTGGGGCACCGGCGACGGCTTCTACCAGTTCCGGGTCCGCCATTCCGGACAGGTCATCGACAACACCAACTGCGCCACCGCCAACGGCAACCCGATCTCCACCTACGACCAGGTGAACGGCGACTGCCAGAAATGGCGCATCGAGCGCCAGGGCGCCACCAACGGCATCTACAAGTTCGCCGTGAAGAACGCGAACAAGGAGGCTTATTCAGGCCCCGTGAAATAACGATCTAGCCCGGCGTGTCGGGTTGGGCGACAGCCCGTCCATCGCGAATATTGGTTTGCCGAATCAATCCGAGATGAACGGGCTGCCGCAGTATGTACTATACCACTGGTTTCCGGCGTGATGAAATTCAGGATCTTGTCGCTATAGTGTATGAGCAGGATCAGCGGGACGCGACGGAGGCACGTTTGTCTTGGCCGCCGGTTCTGGGGTTGTTCTGGTCGGTGGTGATCACGTTGGCGTATCTGCGCGGGAATCGTGTGCAGTGGGAGTTGGCGGAAACCTATGGGGTGTCGCAGTCGACGGTTAGTCGAGCGATCACGGGGGTGACACCGTTGCTGGCACAGGCGCTGCGGAGTGTCGTTCCGACGGCAGAGGAGCTTCGTGCCGATCGGCAGTACATCATCGATGGAACCTTGCTGCCCTGCTGGTCATGGGCCGCGGTGCCGGGTCTGTGGTCGGGCAAGCATCGCACCACCGGCGTCGTCGTCCAGGTCGCAGCCACCCTGGAAGGGCAGCTGTCGTGGATCTCCGACCCGACCCCAGGCTCCCGACACGACCTATATTGCCTCGACCAATCCGGCGCCCTCGACCACCTCGCCGCATACCCCCCGATCGGCGATAAAGGATACATCGGGCGCGGCATGCTCACCCCGTTCAAAAAACCACCCGGCCGGGAACTTCTCGACTGGCAAAAAACATTCAACAAGAGCCTCAACCACACACGCGCCACCATCGAACGAGTCATCGCCCATATCAAAACGTGGAAAGTTCTCCACACAGACTACCGGCGGCCCTACGCCACATTTAAAACGACAATCTCGGCAGTCATCGGACTCATCTTCTACACACTTACCTGACGGAGCCTGAATAAGCCTCAAGGTCCTCGACCAGAGCTGCTCGACCACCAACGGCACCAGGCTGGTCATCTGGGAACGGGTCTCCAACAACTGCCAGACCTGGAAGATGGTCCTCAGCCCCTACGCAGGTGCGACGGTCCAGTGGCTGAACTTCACCGTCGACACCACCGCCCCCGGCGCACCGCTGGTCACCTCCAGCGACTACCCCGCCGACGGCAGCTGGAACAAGGGCGCCGGACAGGCCGGGTCGTTCACCTTCACCCGCCCCTCGAACTCCCCGGATGTGACCGGGTTCGTCTACGGCCTGGACACCACCCCGGCCACCGAGGTCGCCGCGAACAGCTCCGGCGTCGCGACCGCATCGATCACCCCGCCGACCGACGGGTCGCACGTGCTCAACGTGCGCAGCAAGGACCGCGCCGGGAACCTGTCCGCAGTCGTCGCGTGGCGGTTCAACGTCGGCCGCGCCGGGCTTCTGCAACCCACCGAGTCCCAGCGCACCGTGTCCCGCCTCCCGATTCAAGTCCAGGCCCCGCCCGAGCTCACCCACGTGAAGTTCCTGTGGCGTCGCGGCCCCGGCGCAGCGATCGAGGCCGACATCCCCACCCCGCACCTACGCCGCGGCGACGGCGCACCGATGGACCCCGGCTTCGTCCCGGTCGCCTCCCTCGGCGGACCCGCCCCGGGCGGGCTCGCGGTCTGGACCGCGACAGACACCCTCGGCTCGGTCACCGGCGTCGTGCAGGTCAAGGCCATCCTCGCCAACGACGCCCAAGGCACCAACCCGTACTCCACGGCGTGGCAGACCGCGATCGTCGACCCCGACGCCGACGGCGCCGAAGCCGAAGACATCGGCGGAGCATCGCTGAACCTGCTCACCGGTGACCTGAGCCAGTCCTCCACCGACGCCGAAGAGTTCGGCCTGTCAGTCACCCGCTCCGCCTCCTCGCGCGACCCCCGCGCCGGTTACCAACCCCAGCGCGAACGCCTCACCGTCAACCAGCAGAAGATCAGCACCGACACCGCCGGGTTCGTGCCCACCGCCTCGACGCTGGCCCGGGTGACCGACCGCGGCCACGAGAGCACCGAGTCCCTGCAGATCACCCCACCCGCCACCGGGACCGGCACCGACACCTTCGCCGCGATCGAGGCCGACGCCGGCGCGATGCGCCTCGGGATGCGCGCCGGACGCCTCTACCGCGTCTCGGGCTGGATGTATGTCCCCGCCGCCACCGGCATCAACCCGCCCGACCCACGCGGCCAGACCATCACCCTGGTCATCAAGAACGCCGCCGGCGCCTACCAGGCAATCTCCACCCCGAAACCGACCGTCACCGACGCCTGGGTCGAACTCAAAGCCGACGCCCCGATCCCCGCAGGCGCCACCGAGGCGTTCATCCGCCTCTACAACGGCCAAGCACCCGGCTCCGGCAAGTCGATCCTGGTCGACGACCTGTCCGTGCGCGAACTCGTCGCCCCCTTCGGGCCCCAGTGGCTCGGTGGCACCTCCGTCGAAGCCGCCGACATCGCCTACTCCCGGCTGACCGTCGACCTCGACAACGTCGTACAGATCGACGGCGTCGACGGGGGGAAACTGTGGTTCACCCGCGCCGCGAACGGGACCTACTTCCCTGAACCCGGCGCAGAGGACCTCACCCTCACCCAGCAGGGCACCACCTTCGTCCTCGCTGACACCGACGGCACCCTGACCACCTTCGACCGCGCCGCGAACACCGGGCCCTACCTGGTCTCCTCCACCGCGCCGCCGATCCAGGCCGCCACCACCCGCTACGTCTACGAGACCGTCGACGACGTCGTGCGCGTCCGCCGCGTCATCGCACCCACCGAGACCGGCATCGGCGACTGCGCCACCACCACCCCCGCCCGAGGCTGCGAAGCACTCGAGTACTCCTACGCCACCGCCACCACCGCCGCGCCCGGGCAGCTCGGCGACACCGCCGGACAGATCCGCTCCGTCGCCGCATGGACCACCAACCCCGCCAACGGGGCGATGGAGAAGATCGACGTCGCCCGCTACAACTACGACGAGTTCGGCCGGCTACGCGAAGCATGGGACCCACGCCTGCCGCAGCCCATCAAGACCGTCTACAGCTACGACGCCGACGGCCGCGTCACCTCGGCATCCTCCACCGGTGAGCTGCCGTGGAACTACGACTACGGCGCCGCCGGCACCCTCGGGATCTCGCCGGTCCCCGACACCAACCCGGGCCGGCTGCTCAAGGTCCGCCGCCCCAGCCTCGTCCCCGGCACGGCCGACCAGCTCGACGACGAGATCGCCACCACCATCGTCTACAACGTCCCTCTCACCCGCGGTGCCGGCGGCCCGTATGACCTCGACGGCCCCTCCACGGCGGCCTGGTCCCAGGCCGACGTGCCCACCGACGCCACCGCGGTGTTCGGACCCGAGGACCCCGTCGACGACCCGACCGCAACACCCACGACCCCGGGCCCCGACGGCTACGGCGCCGCCACCGTCCACTACCTCAACGCCGCGGCACGGGAGGTCAACACCGCCACACCCGGCGGCTACATCGACACCACCGAGTACGACCGCTTCGGCAACACCACCCGCGTCCTCGAAGCCTCCAACCGGGCGCTCGCGCTCGGGCAGCTACCCGACTCCGACACCAAGCTCGCCGACCTCGGCCTCGCCCAGTACGACACCCGCACCCGCGCGACCTGGCTCGACACCCAGAGCACCTACTCCGGTGACGGCACCGACCTACTCGCCACCCTCGCCCCGCTCCAGCGCCTGGCTTTCAACGCCGACCCCGACGAACTCGTCAACGCACGCGCCCAGATCGTGAACACCTACGACGAAGGCAAACCCGACGGCACCAACTACCACCTGATCACCACCCAACGCAGCGGCGCCCAGGTCGTCGGCATGACCGGCCTCCAGGACGTCCGCGTCACCAAGACCGGCTACGACGCCACCCTCGGCGGCGTCTCCGGCTGGGCCATGCGCGCCGCGACCAGCACCATCCTCGACGCCGAAGGCCCCACCGGAGCGCCCCTGACCACCCAGGTCAAGCTCGACGACCGCGGCCGCGCCGTCGAGTCCCGCAAGATCGACGCCACCGGCACCGACGCCGGAACCACCAAGGCCGTCTTCTACAGCGCCGGCGCCAACTCCGCCGATACCGCCTGCGGTAACCGGCCCGAGTGGGCGGGCTCACCCTGCCTCTCCACCGTGGGAGGTGCGGTCACCGGGCACGACGCTGCACGGATGACCAGCACCCTGCCCTCCAAGCGGGTCGAGTCCTACAACCGCTTCGGCGAAGCCGACCGGATCTCCGAGACCGTCGCGGGCAAGACCCGCACCACCATCACTACCTTCGACGCTGCCGATCGCATCACCGCCGTGGAACTCACGGGCGATATCGGCACTCCCATCGGCAAGGTGACCACCTCCTACGACCCTGTCACCGGCGACGCAACCACCACGTCGTTGCCCGACGGATCGACCATCACCCGGGGTTACGACCTGCTCGGCCGGGTCCGCAGCTACACCGACGCCGACGGCGCCACCACGACCACTGAGTTCGACAAGTTCGGAAAGCCCGCCAAGGTCACCGACAGCATCGGCACCACACAGGAGTTCACTTACGACCGCACCGTCGACCCTCGTGGCCTGCTGACGTCGATGACAGACAGCGTTGCCGGAACCTTCACCGCCCGCTATGGCCCCGACGGGCAGCTCCTCGAACAAGGTCTTCCGGGCGGCATCCGGATGCTGAGCACGCAAGACCCCGCGGGAGATGTCACTGGACGAACCTACGTTCGCTCCAGCGACGCCATGATCGTCGCGTCGTCGAACAGTGTCGAGAACCTGCGTGGAGAGACCATCTCCCTCACAGGCCCCGGCTCAAACAAGACCTTCACCTACGACCGCTGGGGGCGACTGACCAGCGCCACTCAGGCCTCACTCTCGACGAGTGCCTGCACGATTCGCGACTATACTTACGACCGCCGATCCAACCGAACCGGAAAGACAACTCGCATCGGATCCTCTGCCGGTGCGTGCCCGGCCTCCGGGGACACCGCGCAATCTGAGACACACACTTACGACTCCGCTGACCGCATCACTGACGCCGGTTACATCTACGACGCCTTCGGCCGCATCACGGATACTCCATCCGGGCTGGCCAGCAGCTACTACACCAACGACCTCGTTGCCAGGCAGCAGCAGGGCGACCAGCGGATGTCCTGGTCACTCGACCCCGGACACCGTTTCCGCCAGATCACCAGCGAACGCAACGTCAACGGCGCCTGGCTGAATAACTACACCAAGAGGCTTATTCAGGGACGTTCAACAGGCTGCTGCGTTGAGGCGCTGACCTGAGGAAGCACCTCGCTTCATGATCACCCTGAATAAGCCTCCAAGATCAACCACTACGGCGCAGACAATGACGAGCCGAGGTGGATCGCTGAAGACATCACCCAGCCCGAGAATCTCACCCGCAATATCGAAGGCCCCGATGGCGACCTCGCCGCAACAACCGGGATCGATGGCAATATCACTCTCCAACTTCTTTCTCTGCACGGCGACGTGATGACCACCCTGCCGGTTGACTCGGCCGGCACCAGTGGCGCAGCGACGGTCCTCGACAGCGACGAGTTTGGGACACCCTCCAGCGACACCCCGGCAGCTGTAACAGCCCGCTACAGCTGGCTCGGCGGGAAGCAGCGCTCGAGCGAAACCCTCGGCGACACCGTTCTCATGGGCGCACGCGTCTACGACCCAGCTTCGGGGCGCTTCTTCCAGGTCGATCCCGAGCCCGGGGGCAACGCTACCGCCTACGACTACTGCAGCGGCGACCCTGTCAACTGCACCGACCTCGACGGCAGATGGAGCTGGCGATCCGCTTTCCGCTCTGTCGCCCGCGTGGCTGCGCAGGTCGGCGAACTCGCGTCCTGGATCCCGGGCCCCATCGGCGTTATCGGCGCAGGTGTAGCCGCTGGTGCCTACGCGGCCACTGGAAACTGGCGCAAGGCCGGCGAGATGGCCCTTGTAGGGGCTGCGAACTTCGTCGGCGGCGGCGCTGCGGTCCGCATCGACCTCCGGGTTGTCAAAGCTTCCGCTAAGTGGGGACGAAAAGTCGGTTCAGGCGCAGCGCGGCGATTCCGGCCTGCCGCTCGAAGCTGCCGACTCCCCAACTCATTCAGCCCAGAAACACGAGTTCTGATGGCTGACGGAACCACTCTCCCGATCTCTGCGGTACAGATTGGCGACCTGGTTGCATCCTCAGACCCAGTGACCGGAGCGAGCACAGTCGAGCCCGTGGTAAACGTGATCTCCGGTCACGGTGAAAAGAATCTAGTGTCACTCGCTGCAGCGGGAGCAGTCCGACCCATTATCGCTACGCAAGAGCACCCAATCTGGATTGACGAACGCGGGTGGGTTAGCGCTGGCGAAGTACGCGCAGGCGATCTTGCATCCGGCCATCGAGTTACTTCCGTATCCCAGCTGGGAATCCGACCAAACATCGCGGTTTTCAACCTGACCGTGAACGGCTTCCACACTTTCACGGTCACCTCGGGCGTCGTCCAGGAGGCTTATTCAGGCTCCGTCAGGTAAGTGTGTAGAAGATGAGTCCGATGACTGCCGAGATTGTCGTTTTAAATGTGGCGTAGGGCCGCCGGTAGTCTGTGTGGAGAACTTTCCACGTTTTGATATGGGCGATGACTCGTTCGATGGTGGCGCGTGTGTGGTTGAGGCTCTTGTTGAATGTTTTTTGCCAGTTGAGAAGTTCCCGGCCGGGTGGTTTTTTGAACGGGGTGAGCATGCCGCGCCCGATGTATCCTTTATCGCCGATCGGGGGGTATGTGGCGAGGTGGTCGAGGGCGCCGGATTGGTCGAGGCAATATAGGTCGTGTCGGGAGCCTGGGGTCGGGTCGGAGATCCACGACAGCTGCCCTTCCAGGGTGGCTGCGACCTGGACGACGACGCCGGTGGTGCGATGCTTGCCCGACCACAGACCCGGCACCGCGGCCCATGACCAGCAGGGCAGCAAGGTTCCATCGATGATGTACTGCCGATCGGCACGAAGCTCCTCTGCCGTCGGAACGACACTCCGCAGCGCCTGTGCCAGCAACGGTGTCACCCCCGTGATCGCTCGACTAACCGTCGACTGCGACACCCCATAGGTTTCCGCCAACTCCCACTGCACACGATTCCCGCGCAGATACGCCAACGTGATCACCACCGACCAGAACAACCCCAGAACCGGCGGCCAAGACAAACGTGCCTCCGTCGCGTCCCGCTGATCCTGCTCATACACTATAGCGACAAGATCCTGAATTTCATCACGCCGGAAACCAGTGGTATAGTACATACTGCGGCAGCCCGTTCATCTCGGATTGATTCGGCAAACCAATCTTCGCGATGGACGGGCTGTCGCCCAACCCGACACGCCGGGCTAGATCGTTATTTCACGGGGCCTGAATAAGCCTCCTTGATCCCGTCGGTGACGGGATCAAGGCCGACGAAGTTGCCGGTGTAGGTGAGGTCCTGGAACCGGAGGCCGTCGTCGCCCTCCTCGTACCGGTGCTTGTAGGTCGCCTTCTTGCCCTCGGTCGTGGTCACTGCGCTGTGCTCCTCTGTCGCGGTTCGCCGGCGTCGTGGAAGGGGTGGCTGCGGTCAGTCGTCGGCGACGACCCGGCCGACCTCGTTGTCGGTGCAGTCGAGCCGGACCTTGCGCCCGTCGAGGGCCGTGGCGATCTCGTCGAAGTGCGAGGGGTCGGTGCTGCCGACGACGTAGCGCGACTCGCTGTCGGTGAGGTGGGCGGTCATCACGCAGGGCGTCTGGAACTCGCGCGACAGGATCCCCAGGTGCGACTCCGGGGCGCCGGACATGGTGATCACGCCGATCGCGCCCATGCTGAGCGCCGGTGCGAGGAACGTGGTCGTCCCACCCTGCACGAGCAGGATGTGCTCGGCGAGCTTCCCGGACTGGATGAGGGAGATGACGTCCGCCGGGGACTGCAGGTACTTGACGGTTCCGCTCGGGGACTTGCCGGTGTCGAAGACGTTGAAGCCCTCGGCCAGGACGTCGGCCATGGAAGTTCCTCCTTGAACTCGGATGACTGTCGCAACTCGCGGGTCTGCCGGTCCCGGCACCTCGACGTTGTGCGGGTCACAGTGCCGTCAATCACTCACCACTCCGATGGAACCCGTGGACAAAACTGACCAGTGAGCTTGTCCTGCGGGGACAGAGTCAGACCAACAGCGACCGGCTGGCCGGCGCTACCTCCGAGAGGGTGGCGGCGGGGCGTCCGCCGTCGAGGCTCCGAGGCGGCGACCGCGGGAGCGGCCGACACCACGTCCGATGCCGGGGAACGTCCGATCAGCCGAGAGCACCGAGGAACAGTCCGGCCACGTAGAGCCGCAGGTCGCGATCGAGCCTCAGGAGAAGTCGAGGACCAGCCGGCCGCGGACGCCACCGGCCTCGAGCATGCGGTGCGCCCGGTGCGCCTGCGCCGCCGGCAGGACCTCCGCCACCCGCAGTGAGAGGACGCCGTCCTCGGCCTGGCGTGCGAGCCGGTCGAGCCCGACGGTGTCGGTGATGCCCCCGGGCGCAACCATGATCGGGCGGACCGTGATGTCGCGTTCGACGGGCCCGCTCCAGCCCTGGAGCTCGACGAGGGTTCCGCCGTCGGCGAGGGCGGGCGTGATCTCGGTGGTCTGCACGGAGCCGTCCACGAGGCCGGGGACCCCACCGGGAACGAGTTCGCGGATGCGGGCTGCGACATCGTTGCCGCGTTGCACGACGTGATCGGCGCCGAACCCGCGCACGAGTTCCGTGTCGACGCTCGACGCGTCCGCGATCACGACCAAGCCGTCGGCCTTGGCCAGCTCGACCGCGTATCCCCCCACTGCCCCGGCGGCGCCGGTCACGGCGACGGAGTCTCCCGGCTGCGATTCGAGTGCGTCGAGGGCGATGCGGGCGGTCATCGCGTTCATCAGCAGCGTGGAGGCAGCCGCGAAGTCGACTCCCGCAGGCGCTGCCACGACCGACTCGGCCGAGACGACGACGTGTTCGGCGTAGCCTCCGCCGCGCGGGCCGGTGAACAGGGGCATCGCGACGACCCGTTGCCCGACAGAGAGCCGCCCGTCGAGCTGCGGGCCGACCTGGTCGATCACACCGGCGACGTCCATCCCGGGTACGAACGGCGGTCGACGACCGGGCATGCGCACGGCATGGCCACCGGTGCGCAGCAGGACGTCCGTAGGACTGACCGCGGCGGCGTGGACGCGGATGCGTACCTCGCCGGCGCCGGCGTGCGGCTCGGGCAGGTCCATGAGCTGCAGGACCTCGGGCCCACCGAACTCGCACATGCCGATCGCCTTCACTGCGACGCCACCTCTCGACGGGGCCGGCAGCGACGCACAGACCACCCGGTCGACTCTTCTTCGATATTTCCAAGAACTTGGAAACACTGCAGAAGCTAGCATGTCGAGGTGGCCGCCATCGAGCGCGATCTGCGCCCCGTACCTGCCGACGACGTCGAGCTCGCGTCCGTGCTGCGAGCCCTGGGCGACCCGGTGCGCCTGGAGATCGTGCGACTCATCGCCGACGGACAGCGCCGGATGACCGGCCAGATCGCCGATCAGGTGGGCCTGCCTGCGTCGACCTGCTCGTACCACCTCAAGCAGCTCTTCACCGCCGGGGTCACCGAGTGCCGCAGCGAAGGCACCGCCCGGTTCCCCGCCCTCCGGCACACCATGCTCGACGAGCGGTTCCCCGGCCTCACCCACGCGATCCTCGCGACGGACCACACCGCGACCGTCCGCTGACGGGCGGCACCACGCCGTCACAACCGACCGTCTGACGTGCGCAGCGGGCCTCAGCGCCCGGTACGGCCGTCGATGCGTTCGCGGAGGATGTCGGCGTGCCCGGCGTGGCGTCCGGTCTCCTCGATCATGTGCACGAGCAGCCAGCGCCGCGACGGGGCCGACCTCCGTCCCGCGGGCACCGGCGCCGCCCGGTCCAGGTCGGACCAGGTGTCGATGACCGCGTCGGCGCGGGCGACGGCCTCCCGGTAGGCGGCCACGACCTGCTCGGCGGTGTCCTCGTCGCGCGGCCGGAAGGTCGCGGGCCAGTCGCGGACGGCCTCGCCGAGGAAGTAGTGGCGTTCGACGTGCGTCAGGTGCGTGAGCAGGCCGAGCAGGCTGGTCCCCGAGGGGACGCCGGGCTCGCGGGCGGCGGGGTCCCCGACCCCGTCGGCCTTGGCGGCGGCCGCGCCGCGGAGGTGTCCCAGGAACCCGGTCAGGACGCTCTTCTCGTCCGCGGCGTCGCGCGGGAGGGCGGTGTCGTGGTGGCGGGGCACGGTCAGCTCCGGCGGGTGCGGGCGTCGCCGGCGCGGCGCAGGACCAGGACGGTGTCGACGACCGTGGCGGTGCGGCCGTCGGGGCCGCTCGCGAGGCGCGTGGGCTCGTCGGCGCGCTCGACGGTCCACCCGTCGGCGTCGAGACCGATCCCGGCGGCGATCTCCGCGGCGCTGGGGTGGTGGGTGCCGGGGTCCTGGTTCCACGACCAGGGTGCGACGGACCCGTGGTCGACGACGAGGAGCAGCCCGTCCGGGCGCAGTGCGTGGGCGGCGGTCCGCAGCACCGCATCGCGGTCCAGCGTGAACGGGGTGTGCAGGTACTGGGCCGAGACCAGGTCGAACGTCCCGTCCGGGAACGTCGTCGCGAGGTCGTGGCGCTCGGCGCGGATCCGCTCGGCGAGCCCGTGGGCTCGGGCGCGGCGCCCGAGCCCGTCGACGGCGGTGGCGGAGATGTCCACCGCCGTGACGTGCCAGCCGCGTCGGGCGAGCCAGATCGTGTCGCCCCCGGCGCCGCATCCGAGGTCGAGCGCCGTTCCCGGTGCCAGCGGGCCGGCGACCTCGGCGAGCAGGGGGTTGACGCGGGCCTCTGCCCCGTCGTGGCGGCGGTACAGCTCGTCCCAGAAGGTCTCGGGATCGGACGCGGTCGGCATGGGGTCCATCGGTCGTTCCTCCGGAAGGTGTGGGCATGAGGTCGGACGGGTGGCCGTCACGACAGGAAGGTGAGCAGCTCAGCGAGGACGAACCCCGGGTTCTCCTCGGGCAGCCAGTGCCCGCTGCCGGGCACCTCCACCGCGCGGACCAGGTTCGGCAGGCACAACTCGACGGACGGTCTCGTCGACTCCAGCAGCCCCTGGGCGGTCATCAGCATCGTCGGCGTCGGGACGGGGGCGGCCGCGGTGTTGTCACGCTCGTCCCGGTCGAGCGCCCGGTAGAGCTCGAAGCCGCCGCTCAGGACCTGGGGTCGGCTGTAGGTCCGGGTGAACTCGTCGATCTCCCGCTCGTCGAACGGCGGCGCCGTGCGGCTGCCGCCGAAGCTCTCCCCGTCGAGCGCGACCTGGGCGTAGAACAGGCTCAGGTACTCGCGCACGTCGTCGGCGACGACGGCCTCGGGCACGACCCGCTTGGCGTGGAAGGCGATGTGCCAGCTGAACGTGCGGTACCTCGCGGCGCTGAGCGCGGGCCCCGGCAGTGGGTAGTCGAGGTGGGCGTAGCGCAGGACCTCGTCCGGGTACTGGGCCGCGTACCGGAACCCGACCCCGGCACCCAGGTCGTGCCCGACGAGGCGGACCTCGCGCACACCCAGGTGATCGGCGACCAGTCCGTGCACGTACCGGGCGAGGGTGGCCTTGTCGTAGCCGGTGGGGACACCCTCGCTGTCCCCGAGTCCCGGCAGGTCGACCGCGTAGACGGTGTGGTGCTCGGCGAGGGCGGGCATGATCGGCCACCACGCGTACCAGGACTGCGGCCATCCGTGCAGGAGCACCACGGGCGGGCCGGTCCCGCCGGCGACGTAGTGCATCCGCACCCCGTCGACGTCGGCGAACCCGTGCCGGAACGTGCCATCGAACTCGGGGTCGTCCCGGGTGGCGGCGTCGAACCCGGTCGCACCGGGCGGCACCGGTGCCGGGCCGGTGTCCGGGACGCCGCCGGTCCCGCAGCCGGCCGCGAGGACCAGCACGGTGAGGGCGACGACCACGCCATGACGTCGTGGGCCCTGCCCACCGCCCCTGCCGCGGAGGACTGCTCGGAGGAGGTTCACCTCCGCAGCATCGGCGCCCACCTACCCGAGCTGCAAGAAATCTTGCGAATCGGCAATCCGGTGGTGCGGACGGCCCCGCAGCGACGTGCTCGCCGGGGCCACGTCCGCGTCGTGCTCACGCGGGAGGGTGCGGCGCAGGGTCGTGACCGTCGCCGGCCGGGCGACGCCCGATCCGTTCCGCGACGGCGACGGTCTCGTCGGAGGTGTACGCGCCGCGGGTGCCGGAGATCGACATCCCGGCCGCCGCCGCGAGCGTCTTGAGCGGGTAGGGCCGTGGCGTGACGAACTCGCGGCCGTAGGCGATGAGCATCCGCATCCGGTCCTCGGCCTCCCGCATCTCGGTGCGCGCACGATCGATCTCGTTCAGCAGGACGTCCCCGTGCGGAGGCTCGCCGCCGCCGTCGGCGACGCGGAGGTAGCGCTGGAGGACCTCCCGCTGCCGGACGACCTCCTCGCGCACGGCCTCCTGCCCTGCTCGTGCCGGATCGTCCGCGTCCGGCGGGGCGGCCGGAGGGACCGGAAGGATGATGTCGATGATGTCGTCGGTTCGGTCCCGTCTGTTCACCGCTCCAGCGTGCGCCACCGGTTGCGCTGACCGCAATCGATTTCGGTGACCGCACTACTCCTGTGCATGCCGCCCGGCGTCGTCACGACCCAGGGCCGCCAGGGGGCCGGTGACCCGCAGATCGGTCCGCCCCGGCGGGAGGTGGACGCCGCACCGGGCGAGCGCGGCGGTGACGACGGGGCGCAGCGCACGCAGCCCGCCGTCGGCGATCTTCACGGCGACCGAGGTGCCGTCGGGCAGCGCGGCGACGGTGACGGCCTCGAAGCCGTCCTTGGCGAGCAGCCCCGGTACGGCACGCATCAGCGCGGTGACCGGACGCCGGGACCCGCCGACGAGCTCGGGGTGCCGACGCATCCCGGCCGCGACCAGGCCGTCCGGGGTCTCCGGGTCGGCCGTCACGAGCCGGGCCAGCGCGCCGGCCAGCCCCCGCAGCGAGATGGCGAACAGCGGTGCGCCGCAGCCGTCGACGGCGGTCCTGGCGACCGCAGCGCCGGTGAGGTCCTCGACGGTCTCCCGGATCGCCGTCTGCAACGGGTGCCGCGGGTCCAGGTAGCCCTCGGTCGGCCAGTCGCGCAACACACAGGTCCGCAGCATCGCGGCGTGCTTGCCGGAGCAGTTCTGCGCCAGCTGCGACGCGGACCGGCCCGCGGCGAGCCAGGCGTCCCGCTCCTCGGGGTCGTAGGGCAGGTCGGCGGGGTTGCGCAGCGCGTCGACGCCGATCGGGCCGAGCAGCGCCCGGACGGCGCCGAGGTGGGCCTGCTCGCCGGAGTGGCTCGCGGCGGCGATCGCGAACCCGGCGGGCCCCGGCCGCAGCCCGAGCCGGGCCATCGCCGCCGCCTGCAGCGGCTTCGCCGTCGAGCGAGGATAGAACGCGACGTCCGGGTCCCCCGCGGCGAACAGCGTCGAGCCGTCCGGGGCGAGGACCACGACCGAGCCGTGGTGCACCCCCTCGACCATGCCGTCACGCAGCAGGTGCACCAGCGGCTCGTGGGCCGGTACCCCGATCCTGGGTGGGACGGCCAGCTGGGTCATTCCGTGTCGTCCTCTCCGGCCGGGGTGCCGTGGCCCGTGGTCCGGGTGGCCCCGCTCATCGGGTCGCGCCGCCCTCGCGGACGATCCCGGCCAGCGTCCGTTCGACGTGGCCCAGGTGCGCGGTCATCTCGGCGGCGGCGCGCTCCTGGGAGCGCTCCGCGATCGCGGCGACGATCCGCCGGTGCTCGACGTTGGACTGCTCGCGCCGGTCGCCCAGCTTGTTGAGGAACGACGACTGCGCGGCCAGCGCCTCCCGGATCTCCTCGATGACCTTGGTGAACGCCGGGTTCCGCGAGGCCCGCGCGATCGTGATGTGGAACAGCGAGTCCAGCGCGACCCAGGTGGCGTCGTCGGTCTCGGCGTCCATCCGCCCGACCAGGTGCCACAGCTCGTCGAGGTCGGCGTCCTCGTGCCGCAGGGCGGCGTAGCCCGCGACCGGGATCTCGACGTGCCGGCGGACCTCGACGAGGTCACGGGCGCTGTAGGCACCGAAGGTCGGGTCGTCGGTCGGACCGGTCGCGACGACGAAGGTGCCCCGCCCGGTCCGCGACTCGGTCAGCCCGAGCGCCTGCAGACCCCGGAGCGCCTCGCGGACCACCGACCGGCTGACCTCGAACTCCGCGCTCAGCGCCGCCTCGGCGGGCAGCTTGTCGCCGACCTGGTACTCGCCCCGCTCGATGGTGGCGCGCAGGTGGGACAGCACGACCTCCATCGCGCTGACGCGACGGGGACCGTGCTGTCCGACTGTCCGGCTGTCTGACAGGTTCACGATGCACGAGGGTGCTGGGCGGGGCGGCCGCTGTCAAGGGACCGGGGGCGACCGGTCAGCGCGACGCGGATGCCCCCGGCCCCGTTCTCGACATGCCTCAGTCGAGGATCTCGACCAGCCCGCTTCCGCCGTCCACCCGGACCCGCCGGCCGTCCGGGATCAGCCGGGTCGCGTGCTCCACCCCGACCACCGCGGGCAGACCGTACTCGCGGGCGACGACGGCACCGTGGGTCATCCGCCCACCGACCTCGGTGACCAGCCCGGCGATCGTCACGAACGCCGGTGACCAGCTGGGATCGGTGTAGGCGGTGACCAGCACGTCCCCGGGTTCGAGTGCGGCGCCGGACAGGTCGGCGACGACGCGGGCGCGGCCCTCGACCGTCCCGGCCGACACCGCGAGCCCGGCGAGCGCTCCGGGCGGCACGTCGTCGCGGTGGTAGGAACCCTGGAGGCACTCGCCGTCCGAGGTGAGCACCCGCGGCGGGGCCAGCGTCTCGTGCACGGCGAACTCCGCCCGCCGGGTGCGCACCAGCGCGAGGTCGGCGGGCCCGGTCCGCGAGACCTGCTCCAGCTCGTCGAACCGCAGGTAGTAGGCGTCGGTGCGGTCGTCGAGCACCCCCGCGGCGACGAGCCGGTCGGCCTCGGCGAGCAGCGCGGCCCGGTAGATCGCGTAGCGGGAGACCATGCCGAACTTCGGGAACTCGCGGTAGCCGATGAAGGTCCGCAACCGTTCGATCATCAGCGCCGTCGCCGCGGCGCGGGCTTCGCCGTCGACGCCTGCGCGCAGCCGGGCCAGCAGGTCGTCGCGGGTCGCCTCGGCCTCGCGGCGGCCCTCGTCGAACCGGCGGCGCCCGGCACCGGGCTCCTCGCCGTCGACGTGACCGAGGATCAACGGCACGAGCGCGGCCGGCCGCTCGTGCCACCGCGGCCGGGTGATGTCGATCTCGCCGACACAGCGGGCCCCGTAGGCGTCGAGCCAGCCGAGGATCGCGTCCCGGGCCACCGTGCCGCCCTCGACCGACGGCAGCCGCTCCAGCACGTCGTCGCCGGCCCGGCGCAGCAGCGCCACCGCCTCCGGGTACGGGCGGATCGCGTCGGCGACGCCGAGCAGCGCGAGCCCCATCTGCGAGGTCACGTTGTCGGGCACCGACCGGGTCAGCACGTCCGACGGCCGCTCCCCCAGCCACTCGCCGACGTGCTCGTCGATCCAGTACGCCGCGTCCATCGCGGTCATGAACACCCGGGTGCTGCGCGGGTTGCTCAGCCGCGCCCGCAGCTCGGGGATGTCCTCGCGGATCGCGGTGAACAGCTCCGGCCCGACGCGGCCCCGGATCCGGCGGGCCGCCTCCGCCACCGAGGCCCTGCCCTCGGCCACCAGCTCGGCGACCGGTGCGGGGTCCGGGTCGAGCGGCTCCGTGGTCGGCGCACCGTGCACCGGCGCGGGCACCGCCGGGTCCGCACCGTGCTCGACCACGCCGCGGTCGAGCACGGTGCGCAGCGCGTCGGCCATCAGCGGGTCCGACCGGCCCATCACCGCGAGCAGGCCGGCACGTCCGGAGGGGGTGCCCAGGGCGTCGGTGACGTCGACGAACAGCCGCCCGCCCGCCTCGGCCATCGGGCGCGGCGTCGTCATCTGCCACACCGACAGCCCGAGCGGGCGCATCGCATCGGTCATCATCTGCTGGTAGCCGACCGACAGGTAGACGTGGAAGCGGTCGTCGTCGGTGTCGGGCACCGGGAACAACGTGGTGATCGGGCGGCTCTGGACGACCTGGAACCGGCCGCCGGACAGGCACCACTCGACGTCCTGCGGGCTCCCGAACCCGGCCTCGATGGTCCGGCCGAGCCGGACCAGGGCCAGCACCTGGTCCTCGGTGAGCAGCGGCCCGCCGTCGGGGTCGAGCTGCTCGGTACGGGTACCGCCGCCCGGCGCCGGCCGCACCGCGACCGTCCGCGGTGCCGTCCGTGCGTCGACGACCTCGGCGGTCCCGCCGGTGTCGCGGACCGTCCACGAGTCCGCCGCGACCAGGCCGGACACCAGCGCCTCCCCCAGCCCGGGCACCGCCTCGACGACGCTCACGGTCCGGTCCGAGGTCACCGGGTCGGCGGTGAACAGCACCCCGGAGACGTCCGGGACCACCATCTCCTGCACCACCACCGCCATCGCGACGGCCCGGTGGTCCAGTCCCCGGCTACGGCGGTAGGCCACCGCCCGGTCGGTGAACAGCGACGCCCAGCAGTCCCGCACCCGGTCGAGCACGGCGTCGGCGCCCACCACGTTGAGGTAGGAGTCCTGCTGCCCGGCGAACGACGCCGTCGGCAGGTCCTCGGCGGTCGCGCTGGAGCGCACCGCCCACGCCGTCCCCGCCGGGGCCCGGTCGACGGCCGCGGTGACCGCCGCGGCGACGTCGTCGGGGACCGGCCGGGAGGCCACCAGGCCGCGGATCTCGGCGGCGACCGCGGCGAGTCCGTCGTCGTCACCGGCGGGGAGACCGGCCAAGCGGTCCAGCAACGCGTCGAACCCGGGCGCACTCCCCACGACGGCCCGGTAGGCATCGGTGGTCACGCACCAGCCGCTCGGGACCGCGACCCCCGCCGTCCGGGTCAGCTCCCCCAGATGCGCGGCCTTCCCCCCGACGAGGTCCACCAGTTCCCGGCCGACCTCGTCCCACTGCAGCACCCCGTGCACGTCCACCCCCGTGTCGCCACGACGCCGCAGGTCACGGCGCCAGGCGCAGAGTCTGGCGCGGCCCGGGGGTCTTGCCGCAAGTCCCCGGGTGCGTTATACGTTGACCGTGGCGGGAGGAGCTCCCGCCACGGTCATGCCCCGGCGGGCAGCACCAGCGACAGCAGCAGCACCATCACCAGCCCGACCACGCTCACCACGGTCTGCACGGCGGTGTGCGAGCGCGTCGCCTGCCCCACCGTCATCCCGAACGACTCCTTGACCAGCCAGAACCCGGCGTGGTTGACGTAGTTCAGGCCGACCGACCCGGCGCCGACGGCGACCACGGCCAACGCCACGTACCAGGGGCCCGCCCCGGCGAGCAGCGGCGCGACCACACCGGTGGCCGCGACGATGCCGACGGTCGCCGAGCCGGTGGAGGTGGACAGCAGCAACGCGAGCAGCCACGCCAGCAGCAGCGGGCTGACCGGCAGCCCGGACGCGGCGGCACCGACGGCGTCGCTGATGCCGGAGTCCTTGAGGACCTGGTTGAACGCCCCGCCACCGCCGATGATGAGCAGGATTCCGGTCACCGACTTCACCGCGTCGGCGAGCGAGGTCCGCAGCTCTTCGGCCGGGCGACCCCGCAGCAGTCCGAGCGCGAACAACGCGTAGAGGAACCCGGCCAGCATCGCGACGATCGGCTGGCCGAGCAGGGTCGTGACCTGGCGGAACGAGGCACCGTCCGGCAGGGCGACCTCGGCCACCGTGCGGGCCAGCATCAGCACCACCGGCACCGCGACGGCGACGAGCGCGATCGGCAACGGAACCGGGGCGGGCTCCTCCCCGCGGCGGCCGTCCGGCCCGACCCCGGCCGGGGTCTTGGTCTCGGTGCCGGTCTCGGTGAACTGCGCGACCAGCTCGGCGTCGGGACGGACCGGCAACCGCGGAGCCATGAGACGTGCGTAGAGCGGCCCGCCCACCACGATCGCCGGGACCGCACACAGCAGCCCGACGACGATGGTGCGCCCGAGGTCGGCACCCAGCCCGTCGACGGCGATCAGCGGCCCGGGGTGCGGCGGCACCATTCCGTGCAGGGTCGCGAGCGTCGCGATCGCGGGGATCGCCACACTCGCGTACGGCGACGGCGCGGCCCCCTCCAGCTCCAGGCGGCGCGCGCCGCTGAACAGCAACGGCAGCAGCACGATCAGCCCGACCTCGAAGAACATCGGCACGCCGATGACGAAGGCGGCCGCGCACACCAGCCACGGCAGGCTGCGCGGAGTGGAGCGCGACACCACGGCGTCGGCGATCCGTCCGGTCGCGCCGGACTCGGCGAGCAGCCGCCCCAACATCGTGCCCAGGGCGAGGGTGAGGCCGACGTCGCCGAGGATGTCCCCGGCCCCCGTCGTGATCGAGTCGGCGATCGTGGCCGGGTCCTCGCCGCCCGCGAGCCCGACGCCGAGCGCCACCACCAGCAGGGCCACGAACGGGCTGAACCGGACCCGCGAGTTGATCAGGACGATCAGCACGACGATCGCCGCCACGAGCACGAGGACGAGGTACCACCCGGACCAGTTCACGACGCAATGGTCGCGTCAGGCCCGGGTGGCCGCACGCCCGGGTGGGTCGCTCGTGGACCGTCCGAACAGGTCAGTCGCAGGTGGAGTGCGTCGGCTGCCCGTCGAAGCGGGCCTTCAGGAACGCCAGCGCGCTGGGCGACCCGGCGGGGTAGCCGCCGACGTGCCCGGGGGCCGGCGTCGGCTGGAACTCGACGTCGGCGCCCTGTGCGCACCACCGCTGCGCCAGCTCGCGGGACTGCTCGAACGGCACGATGTCGTCGGTGAGGCTGTGCACGATGAGCACCGGGGCCTCGGGCGTACGGCGCCCGATCAGCTGCTCGTCCACCCGGCTCGCGAAGGGCTCCTCGTCGAGGAACGCCGAGATCGGCCGGCCGTCGACGGACAGGCTCTCCGAGCGCAGGCCCGGGTAGCGCAGCACGGAGTCCTGGGTGCACTGCTCACGCAGCTCGGCGATGACCTGACGGCCGCGGTCGTTGAGCAGGTCCTGCACCCCGAGGTCGGGGTAGGCGGCGTCGAACCCGGAGACGGCGTAGCCGAGCAGCGAGACGAAGGGGCCGCCGTCGAGCAGGCGGCCGGTGGCGCGCAGGTCCGCCGGGGGCGCGCCCGCGTAGGCGCCGACGAGGTTCAGCTCGGGGGCGTACTCCGGGGCCAGCTCGACCGCGGCCGCCGACGCCCCGCCACCCTGGGAGTAGCCGTAGAGCGCGGTCGGGGCGTCCTCCGGCACGCCGACGCCGGCACGCTGGGCCGCACGCGCGACGTCGAGCAGGGCGTGCGCCTGGGCGGCCCGGTTGACGTAGGTGTGCTCGCCGGGCGTGCCCAGGCCCTCGTAGTCGGTGACGGCCACGGTGTAGCCGCTGCTCAGCAGCGCACCGATCGCCGTGGCCTCGTACTCGGCGCCGGCCTGCAGCTGCCGCGACGGCGCGCAGCGGTCGGCGAGCCCCTGGGTCCCCGCGGCGAAGCCGATGACCCGGGTCGGCCCGGGCGCCGGGACGAGCGGGGTGAGGACGATGCCGCTCACCGTGACCGGGCGGTCGTCGGTGTCGAGGCTGCGGTAGAGGATCCGGGTCGCCGTCGCGGCGGGCACCGTCGGGGTGAGGACCCGCTCCGCGGACACGACGTCACCCGGTTCCCCGTCGGCTCCCGGTCCGTCCGGCGAGGCCATCGCCTGCGGCACCGCGACCACCGCCGCGACGACCGCCACCACCCCCGCCACGACCGTCGCACGCAGCCTCGTCCTCATGCACGTCCCCTCCGTAGATGATCTCCACTGGACTGAACGAGCATCCGGCGGCGGAGGAACGGACGGCGGAGGTTGCGATCCGGCGACGACCGGCGGGTGATGCGTGCCGCGCACAGCGGCACGCAACGGCACCCGGTGCCACAATCGAGGGCAGAGATCGAGTGGATGCGGGAGGTCGCCGTGGATCGTCGGGTGCGGGTGGCACGGGGAGCCCTGCGCGGTGTACTGGCCCTGCCGAAGCCGGTGAAGCGGGTGATCGCGGGCCCGCCCGTCCGCCGCGACGGCCAGCAGCTCGACCTCGACATCCAGCTGCTGCTGCGGCTGCTCACCCCCCGCCGGCCGCAGCCCGTCCCGCCGCCGGAGCAGATGCGGGCGGGCCAGTCGTTCGTCGACCGCGTCGTCGCCGGGCCCGCCGAGCCGGGGGTGCGACGCGAGGACCGGACGGTCCCCGGCGCGGTCGCCGACCTGCGGGCGCGGCTGTACGTGCCCCCGCCCGGACCGGACGTGCTCGACGGCGCACTGCTCGTCTACGTGCACGGCGGCGGCTTCGTCGCGGGCGACCTGGACACCCACGACGAGCTGTGCGCGACGCTGGCCGCCGAGTCCGGCGCCCGGGTGCTCTCGGTGGACTACCGGTTGGCGCCCGAGCACCCCTTCCCGGCCGCCGTCGACGACTGTCTGGCCGCCTTCGCGCACGTCGCGGCCCATCCGGAGGAGTTCGGGGCGGCCCCGGGCCGGATCGCGGTCGGCGGGGACTCCGCCGGGGCGAGCCTGGCGCTCACGGTGGCCCGCGAGACCAGCCGCGACGGCGCCGACCCGGCCGGGCGTCCGGTGTTCTGCCTGGCGTTCTTCCCCGTCACCGAACTCGAGGGGCACACCCGCTCGCGCGAGCTGTTCGGCGACGGGTTCCTGCTCACCGGCGAGGCGATCGAGGCGATGGCCGGCTGGTACGTCCCCGAGGCGCTGCGCGACGACCCACGGCTGCGGATCGCCGAGGGCGACCTGACCGGGATGCCACCGGCCTACGTCGCGACCGCCGGGTTCGACCCGCTGCGCGACGAGGGCGAGCACCTGGTCGCCCGGATGCGGGAGGCGGGCGTCCCGGCCACGCTGCGCCGCCACCCGGACCTGGTGCACGGCTTCGCGACCTCGCTCGGGATCGGGACGCGGCCCCGGCAGGCGGTCGCCGAGGCGTCCGGCGCGCTCCGGACGGCTTTCGCGCTGCTCGCCTCCCCGGTCCCGGCGCCCGCACCGGATCCGAGCAGGAGCAGCACCCCGTCCTGATGCCCGCGGGGCACCGTCGGTGCCGTACCCGCGCGGCCCGGACATGGGTCCGGCGCGTCACCGGGCCCGGGTGCGGGCTCCGGTGACGCGCCGGTGGCGCGGTGCGTCGCTCAGCTGCGGCGCTCGTCGCGGGGCAGGGCGTGCTGCGGGTCGTCGACCTCGATGCGCTCCTTGCGCACGGTGTCGGAGACCTTCTCGTCCTCGGTGACGGTGCGGGTGCCCAGGCGGACCTTCTCGACGGCCTCGGTGGTCTTGTCGACGACCGGGCGCTCGCGGTGCAGGGTCACCTCGTGCTCGGCCTCGCCCATGGCGCCCGGACGGGCCGTCGCCTCGGTGCCGTCGATCGGCTCGCGCTCGAGGCGGACCTCCTCGTGCGACACCGGGACGGTGACGGTCTGGTCCTCGGTCACCACGTACTTGCGCAGCGCGACGCGACCGGTCTCCTCGGTCTCGGTGCCGACGCGCAGGTTCTCCTCGTGCCGGACCATCGCGTCGTCACCGGTGCGGGCGGTGCGGTCGCGGCCGGTGCGGTCGGTGCGCTCACCGGTGGCGTGGCGGGCGTCGGCGCGGCCCTGGCCGATGCCGTAGTGACGGTAGAGCTCGTCCTCCTCCGACCCGGTCAGGCGCTCGTCGGAGCGGCCCACGTGCGGGCAGTCCTTGACGGCCTGCTTCTCCACACCCAGCGCGACGTCGCGGTCGTGCACGTCGGCGTTCTGCAGCGGCACGAAGCTCTCCTTGGTGCCGAACAGCCCGGTGTTGACCGTGGCCCAGGTCGGCTCCCCGCTCCGCTCGTCCAGGTAGATCTGGCCGATCTTGCCGACCTTCTCGCCGTGGTTGTCGACGACCTGGCGACCGATGAGCTCCCGGGTCATGTCCTTCGTGATCATGCTGCTGTCCTCCGTGGCTCGGTGCGATTGCTGTCGAACACCGGTGGGGTCGGCCCGAAACGGCCCCGGCATGCGGCGGGGACCCCGTTCCCCGTCGTCCGTGTGACGTCCGTCATCCAGCTGGCCCCACGGGATCGTCTGCGGGACAACGCTGGGTGCATCACGTTCCCGTCACGGGCGACCCCGGACGGCATGTTTGGGACAGTCTGTTCTGGACTTGATCTAGGACGTTCCCGACGACGGGGACGGATCGTCCCGCCGCCGGGGCCCCGGGACCGCCGTGGAATCGTGGTGAGGTGCTCGCCGGGACCGCACTGCTCCCGCTCGGGTCGGCCGTCACCGTCACTGCCGTCGCGGGCGCGGCCGTGCTCGCCCTCGTCCTGCTCGTGCTCCGGTGGGGCCGGTGGCGACCCGCGGTGCGGGCAGCCGCCCTGCCGGCCGTGGTCGCGCTCATCGTGCTCGCCCTCGCGGTCGCGACGAACGCCTGGTTCGGCTTCTACCCGACGCCCGCCTCACTGGCCGCCGGACCGGACCGCGGCGGCCTGCCGGCGCCGCCCGCCCCGCCGGTGACCGGCCCCGGCCGGGACACCGTGCTGACCGTCGACGGCGTCGAGGTGCCCGTGCACCTCCCGCCCGGCTACGACGACCACCTCGCCCACCCCGTCCTGGTGTGGACCGGGCCCCGTGACGGGTCGGCCGCGGTCGACGCCGCCGTCGACGCCGCGGTCACCGCGGGACTGATGCCGGCCGTGGTGGTGCTGTGGACCGACCGGGTGCCGGCGGCCCGGCTGCGTGCCTCCGCGGTCGCGGCCGGCTCCCCGGCGCTGCGGACCGACCGGGCCGCGTGGGCCCTCGCCGGACCGCCCGACGCGCCGGGGTGCCCACTGGGCCGGGCGCTCGCCGAGCGTGCCGACGTCGCGACAGCGGCCGGGCCTCCCGGCGGCGACGGCTGCCCGGACCCCGCGTCCGGTTCGCCCGATCCGTTGGACCTGGTCGTCGTGCGTACCGCGGCGACGCAGGATGACCCGGTGCCGGGCGCGCCGCAGCCGGGCCCGGCGCTAGCGTCGGGGTCGGTGACCGCGGCGCCGGGGACCCCGGCGGCCGACGTCGTCGCCGCGGAGCTGGACGCGCTCGGCGCCCGGCTGCCGGGTCCGGTGGCCCGCTCGGACGCCGCCGGTGGATCGCCACCGGGGACGGGATCGACAGGAGGAACGCGTGACGGGCTCTGAGGGCTCCGGTCCGCCCGGCGACACCACGGACGAGCGCGGGGACGTCCGCTCCACCCGCGGAGCGGCCCCGACGCCGGACCCGGAGGCCCGCAGACGACGGCTGTCCGAGGCCGCCGTCGTGCGCGCCGTGGTGTGGGCGGCACGGATCGTCGGTGCGCTGACCGTCGTCGCGGCGGTACTGCCCGCGCCGCGGCGCATCCTCGGCGGCGAGCTGCGCAGCACCCTGGGACTGCCCGCGGGGCTGGGGCTGGCGTCGCTGGTCGTGACCGCACTCGCCGGGGTCGGCCTGCTGCTGCTGGCCACCGGGCTGCGCCGGCGCAAGCAGCGCGCGTGGTGGGTGGCGACCGCGACGACGACGTTCCTCGTCGTGGTCAACCTGCTGCACGTGCTGGACCAGCGGCGCGGCATCGGGCCCGCGGTGCTCGTCGTCGCGCTGCTGGCGGCGCTGATCGCCACGCGCCGCTACTTCGTCGCCCGGCAGGACCCGGGCGGGCTGGGCCGGTCGGTCCGGTCGCTGCTGCAGTTCGGGCTGTCCGGCTTCCTCATCGTCTGGGTGCTGCTCGCGCTCAACCCGCGCCGGCTCGTCGGCGACCCGTCGATCGCCGCGCAGGCCGCGCACGCGGCGCTGTCGCTGATCGGGGTGACCGGCCCGGTCCAGTTCGAGCAGCGTGCCGTGTGGCTCGACGACCTGACCTCGGCGATCGGGCTGACCTTCGGGGTGGTGGCGCTCGTCGTCGCCGGGTACCACCTGCTGCGCTCACCGGAGCCGCGCCCGTCGCTCGCCCCCGAGGACGAGGAGCGTCTGCGCGCCCTGCTCGACCAGCGCGACGGCGACTCGCTGGGCTACTTCGCCCTGCGCCGTGACAAGGCCGCGGTGTTCGCCCACGGCGGGAAGTCCGCGGTGTCCTACCGGGTGCTCGCCGGGGTCGCGCTGGCCTCGGGCGACCCCGTCGGCGACGTCGGCGCGTGGCCCGGCGCCATCGAGGCCTTCCTCGACATCTGCACCCGGTACGGCTGGTCGCCCGCGGTGCTGGGCTGTTCCGAGCGCGGCGCGACCGCCTGGGCCAAGGCCGGTCTCGACGCCCTGGAGCTGGGCGACGAGGCGGTGCTGGAGACGGCGACGTTCAGCCTCGACGGGCGCCCCATGCGCGGGGTCCGCCAGACCGTCAACCGGATGCAGCGCAGCGGGCACACCGTCGAGGTGACGCGGCTGCGCGACGTCGACGAGGCCGAGCGGACCCGGATCGCCGAGCGCGCGCACCGCTGGCGCGGCGCGGAGGACGAGCGTGGCTTCTCGATGGCGTCCTCGCGGGTCGCGGACCCCTCCGACCCGGACGCGGTGATCGTCACCGCGTTCCGCGACGGCGAGCCGACCGGGATGCTGCAGCTGGTCCCCTGGGGCCGCGACGGGCTCTCGCTGGACCTCATGATCCGCTCCGCCGACGCCGACAACGGCGTCAACGAGCTGATGATCGCCGAGCTGATGGCGGCCGCGAAGGACCACGGTGTGAAGCGGGTGTCGCTGAACTTCGCGATGTTCCGCTCCGCCCTGGAGCGCGGCGAGCGGATCGGCGCCGGACCGGTCGCCCGCGGCTGGGCCCGGGTGCTGCGGATCGCCTCGCGCTGGTGGCAGATCGACTCGCTCTACCGGTTCAACGCGAAGTTCCGTCCCACCTGGTACCCGCGCTACGTGCTGTTCCCCGCCGTCCGCGACCTGCCGCGGGTGCTGTTCGTCGTGCTCGAGGCCGAGGGCTTCGGCGGCCGCCCGCCGACGCTGCTGCGGCTGCTGCGCCGGTGAGCCGGGACCACGTGGGGACGGTGTCGTGATCCACGCCTCCGAGCTGCGCCTCGACGTCGTCGCCGCGGCGGTGGTGCCGGCCGTCACGGCGCTACTGGCGCTCGTCCTCACCGGAGGGCTGTGGCACCGGCTGCGCCGGGTCGCGCGGACGCTGCTCGTGATCGTCTCGGCCGTGGCCGTGCTCGCGGCCGCCGGGGCCGGGGCGAACCTGCTCGGCGGCTTCTTCCCCACCGTCGGCTCGCTGATCGGGTCCTCCCCCGACCCGGGCGAGGGGTCGGTCGCCGACATCGGCCCGGACGGTGCCGGCCTCGACGCGGCGATGCCGTTGGTCGCCGCCCGGTCCGCGCAGGGACTGGGCTCCACGCTGCACATGACCCTGCACGGGGACGCCTCCGGCATCGACCGCGACGCCGACGTCTACCTCCCGCCCGGCTACACCGAGCACCCGCAGGCCCGCTTCCCGGTCGTCGAGTGGCTGCCCGGGTTCCCCGGCGAGCCCCGCGAGGTCGCCGCGCTGTTCCGGGTCCCCGAGGTCCTCGACGCCGCGATCGCCGCGCACCGCATCCCGCCGGTCGTACTGTTGATCCCCGACATCAACGGCGAACCCCGGTTCGGCCACGACCAGGAGTGCGTCGACGCCCAGCACGGCGCGGCCGACGACACCTACCTGACCACCGACCTCGTCGGCTGGACCACCCGGCACCTGCGGGTGCGCACCGACCGCGGCGCCTGGGCGCTGGCCGGCTGGTCCTCGGGTGGGTACTGCGCGATGAACCTGGCGCTGCGCCACCCGCGCACCTACGCGCTCGCGGTCAGCCAGAGCGGCTACGACCGCACCCCCGACGACGTCGTCACCGGGGAGCTGTTCGCCGGCCGGCCCGACCTGGCGGCCGCGAACGACGTCGTCGCACTGCTGCGCGAGCGGCCCGCACCACTGGCGATGCTGGTCACCGCGGGTTCCGACGAGCCCGAGGAACGGGCGGCGGCGGACCGGATCCGGGCCGCCGCGGCGCCGCCGGTGACCGTCGACACCCGGGTGTACCCGGGCGGCGGACACAACCAGAACGCCGTCCGCGCCCAGCTGCCGGACCTGGTGGACTGGCTGGGTGCGCACCTGCTGGGGCCGCTCACCCCGCCCGCGACGCCGGCGGGTGTCACGATCGACGACGGGCCCGGTGTGCCGCAGCGCGTGCTGCCGGTCCCCGACCCCTAGGAAGGAGACACGCGTGGTCTGGGAGGGAGTCGGCACCCTGCTGCTGGTCGGTGGGCTGCTCGCCGGGGTGGTGTGGATCGTGATCGCGGCCGGCGTCGGGGAGATCCCGGCGGTGCTGCACGGCCTGGCGCTGTGGTTGCTGGTGCCGCTGGCGTGGCTGGGGTCGCTCGGGGTCGTGCTGGCCGGCGGCTCGGTCGGGGCCGGCTGGGCGGTGCTGCTGGGGCTGCTCGTCGCCACCGGGATCGCCTGCGGGGCGGCGCGGATGCTGGCGGGTCGACGGGGCTGACCACCCACCGGTCAGAATGACGACGTGGACTTCCGCTCCGTCTACCGCCACCGCTTCCTGCGCACCGCCGCGGCGACCCTGCACACCACGATGGCCGACCCGGCCGCGAACGTCGCCACCGTGCTGGAGACCGCCCGGACCTGCGCCGACGACGGCGTCGGCCTGGTGGTGTTCCCCGAGCTGACGCTCTCGGGCTACTCCATCGAGGACGTCCTGATGCAGGACACCCTGCTGGACACCGTCGAGACCGAGCTGGTCTCGCTCGTCGCGGCGACGGCGGACCTGCTGCCGGTCCTCGTGGTCGGGGCACCGTTGCGGTACCGCCACCGCCTCTACAACTGCGCCGTCGTGATCCACCGGGGCCGGATCCTCGGCGTCGCCCCCAAGTCCTACCTGCCGACCTACCGCGAGTTCTACGAGCGCCGCCAGACCGCCGCCGGCGACGACGTCCGCGGCGCGACGATCCGGCTGGGCGGCGCGTCCGGTGTCGACGTGCCGTTCGGCACGGACCTGCTCTTCGCCGCCGAGGACCTGCCCGGCCTGGTGCTGCACGCCGAGATCTGCGAGGACTACTGGGTGCCGATCCCGCCGTCGTCGGAGGCGGCGCTGGCCGGGGCGACGGTGCTGGCGAACCTGTCCGGCTCGCCGATCACCGTCGGCCGGGCCGACACCCGGCACCTGCTGTCGCGCTCGGCGTCGGCGCGCTGCCTGGCCGCCTACGTCTACGCCGCAGCGGGCGAGGGCGAGTCCACCACGGACGTCTCGTGGGACGGCCAGACCATGATCTACGAGAACGGCGTGCTCCTCGCGGAGTCCGGGCGCTTCCCGCAGGGGGCGCGGCACGCCGTCGCCGACGTCGACCTCGACCTGATCGCCGCCGAGCGGCGCCGCCAGGGCACGTTCGACGACAACCGCCGCACCCACGCCGCCCGCACCGACGTCTTCCGCACCATCGGGTTCCGGCTGGACCCGCCCGGTCACGACATCGGGCTGCGCCGCACCGTGGAGCGCTTCCCGTTCGTGCCAGCGGACCCGGCACGGCTGGAGCAGGACTGCTTCGAGGCGTACTCGATCCAGGTCGCCGGGCTGGAGCAGCGGCTGCGCGCGATCGGCCAGCCGAAGGTCGTGATCGGGGTGTCCGGCGGGCTCGACTCCACCCACGCGCTGATCGTCGCGGCCCGGGCGATGGACCGCCTCGGGCGCCCGCGCACCGACATCCTGGCCTTCACCATGCCCGGCTTCGCGACCTCGGACCACACCCGCAGCAACGCCGTCGCGCTGTCCGAGGCCCTCGGCGTCACCTTCGACACGATCGACATCACCGGCACCGCGCGGACGATGCTGTCGGAGATCGACCATCCCTTCGGTCGCGGCGAGCCGGTCTACGACGTCACGTTCGAGAACGTCCAGGCCGGGCTGCGCACCGACTACCTGTTCCGGCTGGCGAACCAGCGCGGCGGGATCGTGCTCGGCACCGGGGACCTGTCGGAGATCGCGCTCGGCTGGTCCACCTACGGCGTCGGCGACCAGATGTCGCACTACAACGTCAACGGCGGCGTCCCGAAGACGCTGATGCAGCACCTCATCCGCTGGGTGATCTCCTCCGAGCAGTTCCCGGCCGAGGTCTCCACCGTGCTGCAGTCGGTGCTCGACACCGAGATCACCCCGGAGCTGGTGCCGTCGGACGGGACCACCGAGGTGCAGTCCAGCCAGGCCACCGTCGGGCCGTACGCGCTGCAGGACTTCACGCTCTGGTACACGCTGCGCCACGGCTACCGGCCGTCGAAGATCGCGTTCCTGGCCGGGCACGCCTGGTCCGACGCGACCGCGGGCGCCTGGCCGCCCGGCTTCCCCGACGACGAGCGGCCCGAGTACTCCCCGGCGGAGATCCGCCGGTGGCTGCAGGTGTTCGCCCGGCGCTTCTTCCAGTTCGCCCAGTTCAAGCGCTCGGCGCTGCCGAACGGCCCCAAGGTGTCCGCCGGGGGTGCGCTGTCGCCGCGCGGTGACTGGCGGGCGCCCTCGGACCTGTCGGCGACGATCTGGTTGGACGAGATCGAGCGCGAGGTCCCGGAGGGCTAGGCGGCGATCCGGTCCCGCTCGGCGAGCTCGGCGGCCACCTTCTCCCGGTGCGCGGCCCTGGCCCGGGCGTGCGCCGGGCTGCGGCGCAGCACCAGGTAGGCGACGGCGAGCACGGCGAACCAGATCGGCGTCACCAGCAGGGCGACCAGGGTGTCGTCCTGCTGGGTCAGCGCCCACAGCACGAACACGAAGAACGCCAGCACCGCGACGACCATCGGCACCCCACCCGGCATCGGGAACCTCGACGCCGCGTGGCGCTGCGGGCGGCGCCTGCGGTGCTCCAGGTAGCTCACCAGGATCATCGTCCACACGAACACGAAGCAGACCGACGAGATCGTCGTGACGACGGTGAACGCCCCCACCACGGACTGCCCCGAGTACAGCAGCGCCACCCCCACCAGCAGGAACGCGCACGAGAACGCGAGCGCGTTCACCGGGACCCGGCGCGCGGACAGCCGGGCGAACCGCGGGGGCGCGGCGCCGTCACCGGCGAGGCCGTAGACCATCCGCGACGTCGAGTAGATGCCGGAGTTGGCGCTGGACAGGGCGCTGGTGAGCACCACGAAGTTGACGACGCCTGCCGCCGCGGCGAGCCCGGCGAGGCCGAACATCGCGACGAACGGGCTCTCGTCGGCAGCGATCCGGCTCCACGGGGTGACCGCGCAGATGACGACGAGGGCGCCGACGTAGAACAGCAGGATCCGCACCGGGATCGTGTTGATCGCCCGCGGCAGCGTGCGCTCCGGGTCACGCGCCTCGGCGGCGGTGGTGCCGACGAGCTCGACCCCGACGAAGGCGAACACGGCGAGCTGGAAGCCGGCCACGAAGCCCGTCACACCGGTCGGGAAGAAGCCGCCGTCGTTCCAGAGGTTGGCGAACGCCGCGGTCGTGCCGTCCGGGGCGCGGAACCCGCCGAGGACCATCGCCAGCCCGACGACGACGAGCGCGAGGATCGCGACGATCTTGACCAGAGCGAACCAGAACTCGGCCTCGCCGAAGGCGCGCACCGTCGGCAGGTTCAGCGCGAAGAGCACCAGGATGCAGGCCAGCGCGGGGATCCAGAGCGGGACGTCGGCCCACCAGTAGGCGACGTAGCCGGAGATCGCGACGACGTCGGCGATGCCGGTGACCACCCAGCAGAACCAGTAGGTCCAGCCGGTGAAGAACCCGGCCCACGGGCCGAGCAGGTCGGCGGCGACGTCGCTGAAGGACTTGTAGCGCAGGTCCGACAGCAGCACCTCGCCCATCGCGCGCAGCACGAAGAACAGGAAGAAGCCGATGATCGCGTAGACCAGGATCACCGACGGCCCCGCGAGCGAGATCGTCTTGCCCGCCCCCAGGAACAACCCGGTGCCGATCGCGCCGCCGATGTCGATGAGCTGGATGTGGCGGTGGGCGAGGTCCCGGCGGAGCGGCGACCCGGCCGTCGCGTCGTCGTGCATCGTGCTGTCCCCCTTGCGCTCCCGAACCGTTCGGAGGCGCCCGACCGTATCGGTGCGCAATGCGGACGTCCCAACGTGACGGGTACGGACGGGGGCGGTCCACTGGTCCGGACGCGGTGACGACGAGTGCTCCGAGTGCGCGTCCGGCGCAGCGGTGGTGCGTGTCGTCGTGTCGTCGGCACCGACTGCCGATCGGTGACACGGTTCACCGAGCGGACGGGCCTCCACTGTGCCGACGGGACGGCGTCGCACCCGGCGACCGGGCGACCGAGCCGCTCCGCCCCGTCCGCCGGCACCCGGTGCGAGCAGCGGTGACGGACGATCCTGAGTGGATCGCCGGTCCGCGGTGGGCGGCTCCCCGCCCCGCCGGGCCCGGGTGAACCCGACCACTACTGTCGCTCGCATTCGACCTGGAGGTGAGTCGTGGCACTCGCGAACATCCTGTCCGAGATGCCGGATCTGCTGGAGCGGACCCTGGCGGAACACACCCCCGACACGCAGGGCTTCTGCCGTGAGTGCCGGGACGCGACGGGGGTCAGTGCCACCTGGCCCTGCGTGACCCGCGAGCTGGCCGAGCAGGCCCGCTCGATGTCCTCCCCCGGCACCGGAACCAGCACCGGCCCCGCAACCAGCGCCGTCGACGAGCGGGCGGTCGAGGGCACCGTGGCCGGGCGTCGCCGGGCCAGGGACCTCTCGTCCTCGGCCGGCGCCCCGGCCCCGCTCGGCAACGGCCGGCACCGTTCGCTCTAGGCCCCTCCGGCGCCCCGGACACCGCGTCCGGGGCGCCGTCGTCGTCAGGAGAGCCGGGCGGGTGCGTCCGGGCGGTGCGTCTCGCGGATGAGCAGCACCGCGACCAGCGAGACGACCGCGACGACGACCATGTAGGCCGCGACCGCCATCGACGTCCCGTAGCCCTGCTGCAGCGCGGCGGCGATCAGCGGCGCGAACCCGCCGCCCAGCACCGCACCGACGGCGTAGGAGAAGGACGCGCCGCTGTAGCGGAAGCGGGCCTCGAACATCTCCGCGAACAACGCGGACTGCGGGCCGTAGGACAGGCCCAGGCCCACCGTGAGGACGACGACCGCGACGACCATCGCGGCGAACCCGGTGGTGTCGAGCAGCAGGAAGAACGGCACCGGCCACACCACGAGCAGCACCGAGCCCGCCAGGTAGGCACGCTTGCGGCCGACCCGGTCCGACCAGACCGCGCCGGCGACGATGCTGACCAGCCAGCTCAGCGAGCCGATGATCACGACGACGATCATGGTGTTCCGCGGGACCTCCAGCACCTGGGTGCCGTAGGAGAGCAGGTAGGCCAGGAAGATGTAGCCGATCGCGTTGTTGGCGACGAAGCTGACCGAGGCCAGCACCAGCTCGCGCGGACGCTGCCGGAACACCTCCAGGATCGGGGCCCGGCTGCGGCCGCGGTGGGTCCGCAGCAGTGCGAACACCGGGCTCTCCTCGACCCGCATCCGGATCACGAGCCCGACGACGACCAGCAGGATCGACAGCAGGAACGGGATCCGCCAGCCCCACGCGGCGAACTGCTCGGCGGTGGTCAGGTTGGACACGACGAGGGACACCAGCTGGGCCAGGATCAGCCCGGCGGGCACCCCGATCTGCGGGAACGAGCCGTAGCGCCCGCGCCGGCCGGGCGGGGCGTGCTCGACCGCCATGAGCGCGGCGCCGCCCCACTCACCGCCTGCCGAGAGACCCTGCAGCAGCCGCAGCACGACGAGCAGCACCGGCGCCGCGACGCCGATCTGGCCGTAGGTGGGCAGCAGGCCGACCCCGACGGTGGCCACGCCCATCAGCAGCAGCGAGAGGACCAGCATCTTCTTGCGGCCGAGACGGTCACCGAAGTGCCCCCACACGATGCCGCCGAGCGGACGTGCCACCAGGCCGACGCCGAGGGTCGCGAACGCGGCCAGGGTGCCCGAGGCCGCGGACATCGTGCTGAAGAACTGGCTGTTGAACACCAGGGCCGCGGCCGTGGCGTAGATGAAGAAGTCGTACCACTCGATCGTCGTGCCGATCGCGCTCGTCGCGGCGACCCGGCGCACCTGCGCGGGCGCGGAGCCGGTCGTGTCGGCGGCACTCGTCGGGCCCGTGCCGGGCGCGGCCTGCTGCTCGGTCATGCGTCCTCCCCTGCCCCGGGACGGCGGTGTCCCGGACGCGCTACTTTTGCACCGAACGTCCGGTCGGGTAAAGACGTCCGGTGCATCCGGTGCGTGCCACTCGCCGCACGGCCGGGTGCGGTCGCCGCCACGAACGGACCGTGAAGATCGGACATCGCGGGACATTCGCTACCGTCCGGTCACTGAACACGCGGTCCGGTATCCCCCGACGGGCCGGGATCCCCCGATCCCGACGCTCCCCCGCAGCCCGGCCGGTCCGCGTGCCGGAGGAGAGACCGTGCCGCCGCACCAGGAAGTGCCCCGACACCGACACCGACATCGGGCGCAGGCCGGGCCACGGCCCGGCCTGCGTCACGTCGCCACCGCGGCCGCCGTCGCGAGCGGCACGCTCGCCGTCGTCACGCCCGTGACCGGGCTCGACCTCGGGCCGACCCGGGCCGACCTGCGCCTGGCCGCGCAGGAGGTGTCCGACGGCCCCGGCGCACCGTTCGCCGAGGCCGCGGCCGCCGCGCGGGACACCCCGGTCCTCGGCGCCGAGATCGTCCGCGACGCGGGCCTGCTCGACCCGGCCGCCGACGCGAGCCTCGCCGCGGCCCGCAAGGCCCAGGGCCTGGTGCAGGAGGCCGCCGAACGGGCCAGGGCCGCTGCGGAGCTCGCCGCGCGCGGGCTGAACGACCCGTCGTGCGGGCTCGACCTCGGCGATCTGGGCCGAGTGAAGGAGTGGGTCTCCGACGCCGCGGAGTTCCTCGGCTGCGCCTACGGCGAGACCGACCTGATCGGCGTCGCGCAGCGGGCGAACGCCTCCGACCACCCCACCGGGCACGCGCTGGACATCATGGTGCGCGGGCAGAAGGGCGACCGCATCGCCGACTGCGCGCTGGCCAACGCCGACGAGCTCGGCGTGAAGTACGTCATCTGGGAGCAGCGCATGAACGACGGCTCCGGGTGGTCGACGATGGAGGACCGCGGCGACGACACCGCGAACCACTACGACCACGTGCACATCTCGTTCGACGAGCGCGCCGGGTCCGGCGAGCCGGACCTCGGCCGCTGCGCCTGACCCCGCGCCACCCGGTCCGCGCGGAGCACGGACCGGGTGGCACTGGGTGTCAGACGCCGATCTTCGCCGGGCGGCCGCCCTTCAGGTGCCGGATCGCGGCGACGGCCGGGCGGGGCTGCGCGGCACCGCCGTCGGGCCAGTGCGAGGCGGGCTTCTCCGGGGAGGCACCGTCGAGGTCGCCCGGGTGCTGCACCGACACGAGCACGAAGTTCTCGGTGACGACCGGCCCGCAGCACTCCGAGCCGACCGGGACGCTGGCGAACAGCCGGGTCGAGCCGCGCTGCGGCCCCTCCAGCACGACGCCGTAGAGGCCGTCGTTGATCTTCAGCGCCTGGGTGGAGTCGGTCGAGACCCACAGGTTGCCGTAGGGGTCGAACGCCACGTTGTCCGGCGAGGTGATCGGGCTGACCTGGGACTTGTCGAACCCGCCGAAGTAGGTCGACGGGTCGTCGGGGTCCCCGCAGACCAGCAGGATGTTCCAGGCGAACGTCGTCGCCGCCGGGTCGTCGCGCGTCTCGGTCAGCTCGATGACGTGGCCGTGCTTGTTGGCGTTGCGCGGGTTCGCCTCGTCCGGACCGGCCTTGGCACCCGCCTTGCCGCGGTCGGAGTTGTTGGTGCAGGCGATGTAGACCTTCCCGGTGCGCGGGTTGGGCTCCACGTCCTCCGGACGGTCCATCTTCGTCGCGCCGACCTTGTCCGCGGCGAGCCGGGTGAACACGAAGACGTCGGCGACGCTCATGCCGTCCACGTAGGACTTCGTGGTCGACGCCAGCGGCTTCCACTGCCCGGAGCCGTCGAAGCGGCCGTCGCGCGGCAGCGCCCCGGTGCCGGTGATCTCCGCGGCCGGGCTGTCCCCGGTGAAGGTCGCGACGTAGAGCGTGCCCGAGGACAGCAGGGTGGCGTTGTGCTCGCGGGCGGCCCGGCTGTTGCCGCGACGCATCCGCTTGTCCGACACGAACTTGTAGACGTAGTCGAAGCGCTCGTCGTCGCCCATGTAGACGACGGGGCGGCCGTCGCGGGTGAGGGCGACGGTGGCGCCCTCGTGCTTGAAGCGGCCGAGCGCGGTGTGCTTGACCGGCTTCGAACGCGGGTCGTGCGGATCGATCTCGACGATGTAGCCGAACCGGTTGGCCTCGTTCGGCTCCTGCGCGAGGTCCCAGCGCGGGTCGACGCGCTCCCACTTGCGCGACGAGCTGCCCTCGGAGATCCCGTAGCGCTTCGCACGCTCGTCGGTGACCGGGCCGGAGGCGAAGTAGCCGTCGAAGTTCTCCTCGCCGGACAGGAAGGTGCCCCACGGGGTGGTGCCGCCGGCGCAGTTGCCGATCATGCCCTTGACGCTGCGTCCGGTCGGGTCGGCCTTGGTGCGCAGCACCTCGGCACCGGCGGCCGGGCCGTCGAGCACCATCTCGGTGTCGGCGGTGATCCGCCGGTTGAGCTTCCCGTTGCGGTCGTAGCGCAGCTCGCCGGTGCGCAGGTCGCGGGTCACCTCGACGACGCCGCCGCCGTGCGCGGCGATACCGATCCGGATCTGCTCGGGGGTGGGGGCGTCCTCGTCGTACCCGCGGAACATCAGCGGCTCGAGGGTGTACTCGTGGTTGGAGAACATGACGTAGCGGCGACCCGGGCCGTCGATCGGCAGGATGCCGCAGAAGTCGTTGTTGTAGCCGAACTGGCGGGCCTGCGCCGCGGCGGTCTGCTTCTCGAAGTCGAACTCCGGCGCGTCCGGGAACATCGGGTCGCCCCAGCGGATCACGACGTTGCTCGCGTAGTCGGTCGGCACGCGGATCGCGTCGTCGAGGTTCGGCGCGACGGTCTCGTACTGCAGACCGCGCGGGGGCCGGGCCTGCTGCGGCGCGGCCACGTCGGCACCGAGCGGATGGGCAGGCGCGGCCGGGGCGGGCTCCGCCGCGGAGGCCGTGCCGGCCAGCGCCACACCGGCCCCGGCGCCCAGGCCGATCACCGCACCGGCGCGGAGCATCCCGCGCCTGTCGAGCACGGCCTGCATGACGTCGCCGAAGTAGGCGTTCGACGACGGGTTGGGCTCGGGCCGGGAGCAGGCGTCGCCGCACCGGTAGCGGCAGGTGAGTCCCTGGCGGTCGTGCCGCATGCGGTCGAGGAGCGGGAGGGCACGGCGGGGGCCAGCCTGGGGGGCGTCGCCGGGGCAGGTGTGAGCCACGGTCGTCCTCCTGGGGTCGTGGTGGGATGGCGCGGTGCGGTCCGGTCCGTTCGGAACCGTCCCTTTCCTCCGCATCCCAACACCCCTGTTCTCCCGTGAGGTGAGGAGAAGGTGGCCGCCGGGTGAACGCATCCCCGGATGGGATGACGTCGACCACGCGACGCGACCGGCGCGGCCACCCGATGGGTGACCGCGCCGGTCGTGTCACTCCGTGGAGCAGGGGCACGGGCCGGGGCGGGTACGTGTCCTCCGCCCCGGCCCGGCGGGATCAGACGATGCCCTGGCGGGCGGCGGTGTAGACGATCTCGGTGCGGCGCCGGACCTCGAGCTTGTCGCGCAGGTTCCGCACGTGGAACTTCACGGTGGCCTCGGAGATCCGCAGCCGGGTCCCGATCTCGCGGTTGGACAGGCCGACGGCGAGCAGCCGCAGCACCTGGTTCTCGCGGTCGGTCAGCAGCGAGGTCTTGCAGAGGTCCGGCGCGGGCGACGGCGCCGGGTCGTTGTCCCGCAGCACCTGCAGCGGGCCGGCGCTCGCGGTGCCCGGGTCGAAGACGCCCTCGCCGCGCAGGACCGTGCGCAGCGCCCGCACGATCTCGGCGGTGTCGGCACCCTTGCGCAGGTAGCCGTGCACCCCCAGTCGCACGGTGCGCATCATCGCGTCGCGGTCCCGGCAGCCGGTCAGCACGAGGATCCTCACCCCGCGGCAGCGCTCCATCAGCGCACGCACCAGGTCCAGGCCGGGCCGCTCGTCGCGGGCGAACTCGATGTCGACGACGATCACGTCGGGGCGGGTCCGCTCGGCGGCCATCAGGGCGTCGCGCGGGGAGGCTGCCTCGCCGGCCGGGGCCAGGTCGGGTTCGGCGGTCAGCAGTGCCCGCAGCCCGTGCCGGACGATCGGCTCGGAGTCGACGACGAGTACCCGGGCCGCGCGACGGATCACATCCACGCCGTCGGCCCCGCGGCCGGCACGCAGATCGGTGGCCTCACGAACGGCTTCGAGCGTCATCGCTGTCCTCCGGTGGGTCTGTTGCGTCATCGCCGGGCACCACCCGGCGTCCCGATGCGGCAAACCGTAAGGAGCGCCACGTTGCCCCCACGTTGCGCGCGATCCGGCGACGTCGCATCCCGGCCCGGTCGTGTGGAGGTCGGGCCCCCGAACAGCGGGTATGCTCGCCACCCCGGGGGACGAACGCCGGGACGGATCGACCCGCGTCGGCGCGGGGCATCACGTGGGAGCAGGGCACCGGGTGTGCCCCGGCCGTGGCGGGAGGCGACGTGAGCGGAGCCGAGGGCGGCACCTCCCCCGACGAGCTGGTGGCCGACGCGAACCGCCTGCGGCGCATCTACGACGACGGGCTCGGCGCCGGCGGCTCGGCCGGCGCACCGCGACCGGTCGTGTCCGACTCCTGGCAGCGGAGCCTGGCTGCGCACGTCGACCCGGAGGGCAGGCTCCCCCCGCTCGTCTACCTCGCCGACGAGCTGAAGGAGGTCCGGACCGGCCACCCGCTGCACGCGGTGATGCCGCTGCTCCGCTCCACGCTCGTGAGCATCGCCGACGAGGCGATGCACGTGATGCTCGTGACCGACGCCGACGGCACCGTCCTGTGGCGCGACGGCGCACACGGCCTGCTGCGCTCCGCCGACGACGTCGGGCTCGTCGAGGGCACCCGCTGGGCCGAGGAGACCATCGGCACCAACGCGATGGGGACCGCGCTGGCCGTCGACCAGCCGGTCCGGATCCACTCCGCCGAGCACCTCGTCCGGACCTACCACGACTGGACCTGCGTCGCGGCCCCCGTGCACGACCCGGACACCGGCGACACCATCGGCGCCATCGACATCTCCGGCCCGCTGCACACCGTGCATCCCGCGCTGGTGCAGCTGGTGACGGCGACCGCGCACCTCGCGGAGAACCAGCTGCGGGTGCGGCTGGCGATCGCCGACGAGCGGCTGCGGGTCAAGAACATGCCCCACCTGACGGCGTTGCGCGGCTCCGAGGGCGCCCTGCTGTCCCCGAGCGGCCGGGTCATCGCCAGCGAGCCCTACGGCCTGTTCCCCGAGCGGATCCGGCTCGACGACGGCGTCGACCGGGTGCAGCTCGGCGACGGCCGGGAGATGGCCGTCGAGAAGCTGGCCGAGGGCTACCTGCTGGTGCCGCCGTCGCGACGGCGCGGGCGTGTGGTCGCGGCGGTGCCGCCCGAGACGGCACGCCCGCTGGAGCTGCGTTTCACCGGCGGGGGCGGGCCGCGCGTCACCCTCGACGGCGAGGAGTTCGCGGCCACCCTGCGCCCGGCCGAGATCCTCACGGCGCTGGCGCTGCACCCCGACGGGCTCTCCGGCGAGCAGCTGACCCTGATGCTCTACGGCGAGGACGGCAATCCGACCACCCTGCGCGGCGAGATCCACCGCCTGCGGTCGTCGCTGGGGGCGGAGCTGCTGCTCACCCGTCCGTACCGGCTCGCGACCGGGCCCCAGGCCGACTTCCTGCGGGTCCGGGACGCGCTGCGGGACGGCCGGGTGTCCGAGGCGCTCGACTCCTGCCACGGCGAGCTGCTGCCCCGTTCCGACGCGCCCGCCGTGCGCGAGCTGCGTGACGAGCTCCTGGTCGGGCTGCGGCACGCGGTGCTCGCCTCGGACGACGTCGCGCTCCTGCACCGCTTCGTCGTGCACCCGCTGGGGACCGACGACCTGGAGGCGCACGAGCTGCTGCTGGACCTGCTCGACCGGGACGACCCGCGCCGCGCCGCCGTCGCCGCGCGGGCCGAGCACCTGCGGGACTGACCCGGCCCGGTCGACCCGGTGGCCGGCCGACCCGGGTCAGGTCCGTGCGGCCAGCGGGCTGTCCGGCTCCGGCTCCAGCTCCCCCGCGCGCCACAGGGCCGCGTACCGACCGCCCGCGCGGACCAGCTCGTCGTGGGTGCCCTCCTCGGCGATCCGGCCGCCGGACAGCACCACGATCCGGTCCGACCGCCGGGCGGTCTGCAGCCGGTGGGCGACGACGAACGCGGTCCGCCGCGACGCCACTCGCTCCCCCGCCGCCAGCACGGTGGCCTCGGTGGCCGGGTCCAGCGCCGCGGTCGCCTCGTCGAAGATCAGCACGTCCGGGTCGACCAGCTCGGCCCTCGCCAACGCGACGAGCTGCCGCTGTCCCGCCGACAGGCCCTGCCCCCGCTCGCCGACGGGGGTGTGGAACCCCTGGGGCAGTGACCGCACCAGGCCCAGCGCCCCGACCGCGCGGGCCGCGGCCTCGATCCGCTCCGGCGGGGCGTCCGGGCGGCCGTAGGCGATGTTGGAGGCGACGTCACCGGTGAACAGGTGCGCCTCCTGCGGGACCACCCCGAGCCGGGACCGGTACCCGGCCAGCGGGAAGCGGCGCACGTCGACGCCGTCGACGCGGACCTGGCCCTCGCCGGTGTCGTAGAACCGGGCGATCAGCTTGATCAGCGTCGACTTCCCGGCGCCGGTTGCGCCCACCAGCGCGACGGTCTCACCCGCGCCGACGCGCAGCGACACGTCGTCGAGGGCGGGGGCGTCGACCCCCGGGTAGCGGAACGTCACGTGGTCGAGCTCGACCTCGCCGCGCAGCCGCGACGGCACCGGCACCGGCCGCTGCGGCTCGTCCGGGACCGAGGTGGGCGTGCGCAGCAGCTCCGAGATCCGGTTCAGACCGACCCGGGCCTGCTGGTAGCCGTCGAACACCTGCGACAGCTGCTGCACCGGGCCGAAGAACAGGGTCAGGTACAGCAGGAACGCGGTGAGCACACCCGGGGTGATGTCCCCGCCGACGATCCGGGTGCCGCCGACGAACAGCACCACCGCCGTCGCGATGTCGGACAGCAACCCCACGAACGGGAAGTAGGTGGCGATGTAGCGCTGCGCGCGCAGCCGCGACCGGCGGTAGGCGTCGGAACGCTCGCCGAAGCGGTCGTAGCTCAGCTCCTCGCGGACGTAGGCCTGCGCGATGCGGACCCCGGACACGTTCTCCTGCAGGTCGGCGTTGACCACGCTGACCCGCTCGCGGGCCTCGGCGTAGGCGCGGGAGGAGAACCGGCGGAACACCACGGTGCCGACCGCGAGCAGCGGCAGCAGCCAGCCCAGCGCGTACAGCGCGAGCTCCGGGTCGGTGAGCACCAGGGCGGTCGCGACCCCGCCGATCGTCAGGAGGCTGACGACGGCCTGCGCCAGCCCGGTCTGCAGGAACGTGGACAACGCGTCCACGTCGGTGGTCATCCGGGTCATGATCCGGCCGGACAGCTCCCGCTCGTAGAAGTCGAGGCCGAGCCGCTGCAGGTGCGCGTAGCTGCGCAGCCGCAGCAGGTAGAGCAGGCTCTCCCCGGCCCGGGCGGTGACCAGCGTCTGGAACCCGACGACCACCGCGTCCAGCACGACGATCAGCAGCCCGGCCAGCGCCGCCAGCAGCAGGACCCGGGTGGCGCCGTCGGCGATGCCGTCGTCGACGGCGATCCGGGCGATGCTCGGCAGGGCCAGGGTCGCCAGCGCGTCCGCGGTCATCAGCGCGACGCCGAGCACCAGCAGCCAGCGCACCGGCCGCAGCAGCGAGGACAGCCGGAACGCGGGGTCGGGGGCCGTCGGGTCGTCGTCGTCGTGCAGCCGGGGCGTCTCGGTCGCCGGGGGCAGCTTCGCGACGGACTCGAGCAGCTCGGGGGTCGCGCTGATCCCGCCCGCCCAGCCGGCCGCGCCGCCTCCGCCGTCGCGGGTCAGGGCGCGGTCCGGGTCCTGCTCGATGCTGACCCGCGGCCACAGCTCCGGGGTGACGGCCGGGCCGGCGGCCACGGACGCCGCCACCGTGTCGCCGGGGCCCGCCCCGCCGGTGTCGTCCGCGGGCTCGTCGCCGACCGGGGCGACGGTGGCCGCGCGGGTGCCACCGCCCAGCTCGTCGGCGGGGCCGGTGGCCAGCAGCTCCCGGAACAGCGCGCACCGGCTGCGCAGCTCGTCCTCGGTGCCGGTGTCGACCACCCGCCCCTTGTCCAGCACCGCGATCCGGTCGGCCAGCGCCAGGGTGGACCGCCGGTGCGCGACCAGCAGCGTGGTCCGCTCGGCGGTCAGCTCGTGCAGGGTCTCGTGGATCGCGGCCTCGGTGGCGGTGTCGACCGCGGAGGTCGCGTCGTCGAGCACGAGCACCCGCGGCCGGGTGAGCATCGCCCGGGCCAGTGCGATCCGCTGTCGCTGGCCACCGGACAGGGTCAGGCCGCGCTCGCCGACCTCGGTGTCGTAGCCGTCGGGCAGGTCCTCGACGAACGACGCGACCTGCGCCGCCTCGGCGGCGGCGCGGATCTCGTCCTCGTCGGCGTCGGGTCGGCCGTAGGCGATGTTGTTGCGGATGGTGTCGGAGAACAGGAACGCCTCCTCGAACACCACCCCCAGCTCGGCGCGCAGGTCGTGCAGCCGCAGGTCGCGCAGGTCCACCCCGCCGATGGCGAGACGCCCGGCCTGCGGGTCGTAGAACCGGGGCAGCAGCAGCGCCACCGTCGACTTGCCCGAGCCGGGCGGGCCGACCAGGGCGAGGGTCTCACCGGGCTCGACGCGCAGGGAGAGCCCGTCCAGGACCGGGTCGGGGGCGGCGTGGCCGTCCGGGCCGGAGCCCGCGGGCTCGTAGCCGAACCGGACGTCCTCCAGCTCGACGGTCAGGGGGCCCTCGGGGAGCGAGGCCGGACGTTCCGGGTCCACGATCCCCGGTGCGGAGTCGACGATCTCGAAGACGCGCTCGGCGCCGGCCCGGGTCAGCTGCGCGGTGACCACGAGCGCGCCGATCAGCCGGGCGGGCCCGACGAGCATGCCGACGTAGGTGGTGAACGCCAGGAACGTGCCGAGGTCGATCGTGCCCCGGGCGGCCATCCAGCCACCGATGCCGATCACCGCGACCTGCCCCAGGCCGGGCAGCGCCAGCAGCATCGGGTTGAGCCGCGCGGTCAGCCCGGCGGCCCGCAGCCGCTCGCCGTAGAGCCGGCGGGCCCGGCCCTCCAACGTGGCGGTCTCGCGGGCCTCCTGCCCGAAGCCCTTCACCACGCGCACGCCGGTGACGGTCTCCTCGACCTGCTGGGCGATCTCGGCGGCCCGCTGCTGCGCGGACCAGGTGGCCGGGAACAGCCTGCGCCGGATGCTGTTGGTGGCCAGGAACGCCAGTGGCAGCAGGACCAGCGCGACCACCGTGAGCAGCGGAGACAGGTACAGCATCGCGACGACCGCGACGACCACCAGCACGACGGTGCCCGCCGACAGCGGAACCATCGACAGGAAGCCCTGCACCAGCTGCAGGTCGGAGATGGCCCGCGAGGCGACCTGGCCGGTGCGCAGCCGGTCCTGGCGGACCCCGTCCATCCGCTGCACCGCGCCGAACACCGCGCGCCGCAGGTCGTGCTGCACGTTCAGCGCCATCTTGCCGCCGAGATAGCGGCGCACGAACGCGCCGACGAACTTCAGCACGCCCAGCACCAGGAGCCCACCGACGACCGGCGCGAGCACGCCGGTGTCCCCGCCGATCGCGCCGTTCACGCCCTCGCGGATCAGCAGCGGGCCGATCGCCTCCAGCCCGACGCCGAGCATGGACGCGACCAGCGCACCGACCGTGACGCGGCGGTGCCGCATGCAGGCCGCGGCCAGTCTGCGGATCCAGCCGGGGCCTGCGGAGGGGTGGGGAGTGGGCACGTCGCCAGGCTATGCCCGACCCCCGACAACCGGCCCGTCGACGCCGCCCGACACGGGGTCCCCGCCGTCGGCGACGGCAGCTCCTCCGCACCACCCACCACGGACCCGGCGCTCCGCTGTCGATCAGTGCATGAGCGCTGCCGGAGGCCGGGCGGACAACGGTCATGCACTGATCGACGAGGTACCCGGCGGTACTCACGGCGGGAGGCGGCTCAGGACCGGCGTCCCGCGCCTGCGGCGGCGTCGGACCGGGGGCCGCCGGCAGGTCTCAGGTGATGTCCCGCCGTGCCCCGACGACGGCGGCCAGCGCGATCCCCGCGGCCGTCCAGGCCGCCAGGACCAGCAGCCCGACCCAGCCGGGCGGCGGGGCGCTGACCCCGGCCAGGAACTCCAGGACGAACCGGGACTGCGCGCCCAGCCCGGCCGAGCTCACGACCGGCTCCCAGACCGCGAGGTCACCGGCGTTGCCGGGCAGGAACGGGGTCAGCCGGGCGAACACCGACGGGTCGCCGAGCGAGGACCCGTCGCCCGCGCGCAGCGCCCCGGCGATCAGGTTCTCCCCGATCAGCAGGTAGCCGACGGTGAGCGCGATCGCCCCTGCCTGGTTGGTGACCAGGGTTCCGACGGCGACGCCGAGCACCCCCCACAGCGCGCACACCAGGATCCCGATCGCGCCCAGCCCGGCGAGCCGGCCGAGGTCGGGGAGCTGCTGGCCGCCGAGCGTCGCACCGCCGAGCAGCGGGCCGACCACGACGAGGGCCAGTGCGTACAGCCCGGCGACGACGGCGGCGATCACCGCCTTGGCCGCGAGCACCTGGCCCCGGGACCCGGTCAGGTAGGCCAGCGTGACCGTGCGGTGCCGGAAGTCGCCGGTGCCCAGCAGGGTCCCGAAGGCGGCGCCGACGATCGCGGTCATGGTCAGGGCCGACGCCAGCCCCGCGAGCATCAGGATCGAGGAGGTCTCGGTGGCCTGCGGCACGAGCAGCTGCAGGATGCTGCCGAGCAGGCTCTGGGCGAGCGCGAGCAGCAGCACCGGGAGGAACAGCAGCCACCACACCCGGGTGGACAGGGTCTTGCGGACCTCCGCGGTCAGCACCGCGCGGAAGCGGTCGAGGCTCACGGTCGCCATCAGCGCTGCTCCTCACCGGCGAGCAGGCGCAGGAACATCTGTTCCAGCCCGGCCCGCTCCTCGCTCATCCCGTACACGGCGACGCCCGCGGCGAGCGCCAGGTCCCCGACGCGGACCGCGTCGGCCCCGCCGACGGCCAGCACGCCGTCGTCGACGCGGTCGATCTCGGTGATCCCGTCCGTCGCGAGCGCCTCGGCCAGCCGGGCCGGGTCCGCGGCGCGCACGAGCACGCGCGAGCCGTGGCCGGCGCGCAGCTCGGCGACGGTGCCGTCGAAGCGGCAGGCACCACGGTCGATGACGACCAGCCGCTGCGCGGTCAGCTCCATCTCGGCCAGCTGGTGGGAGGAGACGAGCACGCTGCGCCCCGACGCGGCGAAGGCCTGCAGGAACGAGCGCAGCCAGGCGATGCCGTCGGGGTCCAGGCCGTTGCCCGGCTCGTCGAGCACGAGGATGCGCGGGTCGCCGAGCAGTGCCACCGCCAGTGCCAGCCGCTGGTTCATGCCGAGCGAGAATCCACCCGCCGAGCGGTCCGCGGCGGCGGCCAGGCCCACCAGGGTGAGCACCTCGTCGACCCGGGTGTCGGGCACGCCGATCGCGGCGGCCGCGGCGCGCAGGTGTGCGCGGGCGGTGCGTCGCGGATGCACCCCCTGCACCTCCAGCACCGCGCCGACGACGCGGCCGGGCGAGACCAGCGCGGAGAACGGGACCCCGTCGACGAGCGCGCGCCCGGTGCTGGGCACGACCAGGCCGAGGATCATCCGCAGCGTCGTCGTCTTGCCGGAGCCGTTGGGCCCGAGGAACCCGGTCACCGAGCCGGGCTCGACGGTGAACGACAGGTCGTGCACGGCCTCGACCGGGCCGAACCTCTTGCCGAGCCCCTCGACGACGATCCGCCCGCTCCCGGCCGCCGTCGCCGGGTCCGTGGACGCGGTCTCCTGCACTCCGGTCTCCGTCCGTCTCGCGTCGCGCCCCGGGGTTCGCACCGGGGCATCGCCTGCGCCAATCCTCGCCCAGCCCGGGATCGCGGCGGGAGGCGGGCCCCGCACCGTTCCGGGCGGCGCGGGACCGGCCGGACCGTGCCCGTCGGGGCCCCGACCGCTACACGGTGGCGCGGACCGCCGCCTCGACCGCCGCGGCGAGCGTGTCCAGGTACGGGTCGTCGCACGCCGCCCCCGTGACCAGCACCCGGAACAGCAGCGGGGCGATCAGGAGGTCGACCGCGAGATCGACGTCCGCCGACGGCGGCAGGTCCCCCCGCGCGATCGCCGCGCGGAGCATCTGCACGCCGACCTCCCGCCGCGGACCGGCCACGTCCGTCTGCAGCACCTCGGCCAGCGCCGGGGTGTGGCGGAGCTCGGCGAGCAGCGTCGGGACCACCGCTGCCACCACCGGGGTGGCCACCTGGTCGCGCAGGGCACCGAGCAGCTCACGCAGGTCGCTGCGGAACGCCCCGGTCGCCGGGGCGGGCGGCAAGGTGTCGGCGACGGCCTGGCGGACCAGGTCGGCCAGCATCTGCTCCTTCGACGACCAGCGGCGGTACAGCGCCGCCTTGCCCACACCCGCACGCCGGGCGACCGCCTCCATCGACAGGCGGGCGTACCCGGACGCGGCCAGCTCGGCGAAGGCCGCGGACACGATCGCCTCGGTGACACGGGGGCGGAGCACCGATCCGCCGCCGGTGGTTCGTCGGAGCGTCACGCCGACATCCTAGCCGCCGACGGAACGCTTGCGTTCCGTCGATCGTCGACCTAGCCTCGGACACCAAAACGGAACGGCACCGTTCCGTTGAAGGAACGGAGAGATGCGATGTCCACCTCCACCAGCGACCGGGTCCGACTGCTGACCACCGGCCTCGAGGCCTTCCACCGGGAGGACGTCGAGACGTTCATGGCCATGTACCGCGAGGACGCCGTGCACGAGTTCCCGTTCGCCCCGGAGGGGATGCCCACACGCGTCGAGGGCCGGGAGGCCATCGAGGCCTGGATGCGCACCGTGCCCGATCTCCTGACCCTCGACGGCGGCATGCACGACCTGCGGATCCACGAGGGCGGCGACACCCTGACCGCCGAGTGGTCCTCGACCGGCCACTTCGCCGACGGGACCCCGGCCGCGATCTCCTACGTCGCAGTGGTCACCTTCGACGGCGATCTGGTCGCGCGCTACCGCGACTACATCAACCCCCTCGACCTGCGGCCCGCCTTCCCCGCCGCCCGCCACTGACGCCCGAGCCCACGGCGGGCCCCGTCCGACGTCACACAGGGCGCGATGCCGCTGTTCCACGTCGACGGGACCAGCGACGCGTTCGTCGCGCCGGCCCGGGGCGCGCGGATCGTGACGACACGGACGCCCGGCCGGCGTCGGCGACGTCGCCGTCATCGGAGTGCCCGACGACCGCCGGGGCGAGGTGCCGAAGGCCTGCGTCGCACCCTCCCCCGGCGCCCGCATCGACCCCGAGGACCTGCCGGTTCATGCGCGCGCCCACCGCGCGTCGTTCACATGTCCGACGACCGTCGACGCCCTGTCGGGGCTCCCCCGCAGCCCGACCGGCAAGATCGTCGAGAAGGACCTCCGGCCACCGTTCCAGGTGATGTGGCGCCGGTCTCATACTGAGACACGCCGAAACTTGACTGACTCAAGAAAAGCGGGCAGGCTCGCCGCCGTGTCGAACGCATCGGACTACGAGGGCATGTTGCGTGGAGCGTCGCTGCGCGTGACGCGTCCTCGCCTGGCCGTGCTGCAGGCGGTCCACTCCCACCAGCACGCGGACACGGAGTCGATCATCCGTGTCGTGCGGGAGGACCTCGGGGAGGTGTCGCACCAGGCCGTCTACGACGTGCTGCGTGCGCTGCACTCCTCAGGGCTGGTTCGTCGGATCCAGCCCACCGGCTCCGTCGCGCGGTACGAGGCGCGGGTCGGCGACAACCACCACCACGTGGTCTGCCGATCCTGTGGCGCCATCGCCGACGTCGACTGCGCCGTCGGCTCCGCACCCTGTCTCACCGCCTCCGACGACAGCGGCTTCGTGATCGACGAGGCCGAGGTCGTCTACTGGGGACGGTGCCCCGACTGCTCATCCACTGATCCCGAGAGGATGTCCCGTGTCTGACGAGCACCCCACCGTCGAGAGCGAGATGAACCGCGAGCAGGACGGCGGTTGCCCCGTCGCCGCCGGTCGCATCGCGCACCCCACCGAGGGTGGCGGCAACCAGAGCTGGTGGCCCAACCAGCTCAACCTGAAGATCCTCCGCAAGCACGCCCCCGCGTCGGACCCGATGGAGCCGGACTTCGACTACGCGAAGGAGTTCGCGACCGTCGACCTCGACGAGCTCGCGCGCGACGTCGACGCCGTCATCACCACCTCGCAGGACTGGTGGCCGGCCGACCACGGCAGCTACGCCGGGTTCTTCATCCGGATGGCCTGGCACTCCGCGGGCACCTACCGGACCTACGACGGCCGCGGCGGCGCGGGCGCCGGCATGCAGCGCTTCGCCCCGCTGAACAGCTGGCCGGACAACGCCAACCTGGACAAGGCCCGCCGGCTGCTCTGGCCGGTCAAGCAGAAGTGGGGCCGCAAGGTCTCCTGGGCCGACCTCATGGTCTTCGCGGGCAACCGCGCCCACGAGATCTCCGGCTTCCCGATGTTCGGCTTCGCCGGTGGCCGCGCCGACGTGTGGGAGCCCGAGGAGGACGTCTACTGGGGCTCGGAGAACGTCTGGCTGGGCAACGAGGCGCGCTACGGCGGCAACAAGGACATCGCGCACCGAGAGCTGGAGAAGCCGCTCGGCGCGTCGCACATGGGCCTGATCTACGTCAACCCGGAGGGCCCGGACGCCAGCGGTGACCCGATCGCCGCCGCGCGCGACATCCGCGAGACCTTCGGCCGGATGGCGATGAACGACGAGGAGACCGCCGCGCTCATCATCGGCGGGCACAGCCTCGGCAAGACCCACGGCGCCGCGAACCCGGACGAGAACGGCAACGTCGGCCCCGAGCCGGAGGCCGCCGACATCACCGAGCAGGGCCTGGGCTGGAAGCAGAACTACGGCAAGGGCAAGGGCCGCGACGCCATCACCTCCGGGCTCGAGGTCATCTGGACCCGCACCCCGAACCGGTGGAGCCACGACTACCTCAAGCACCTCTACGCCTACGAGTGGGAGCTGGAGGAGTCGCCGGCCGGCGCCAAGCAGTTCGTCGCCAAGGACGGCCCGGAGGTCATCCCGGACCCCGAGCCCGGCTACCCGAACCGCAAGCCGCGGATGCTGGTCACCGACGTCGCACTGCGCGTGGACCCGGTCTACGGCGAGATCACCCGTCGCTGGCTGGACAACCCGTCCGAGTTCGAGGACACCTACCGTCGCGCCTGGTACAAGCTGACCCACCGCGACATGGGCCCGAAGGAGCGCTACATCGGCGCCTGGGTGCCGCAGGAGGAGCTCCTGTGGCAGGACCCGGTCCCGGCCGTCGACCACCCGCTGGTGGACGCCGACGACGTCGCGTCGATCAAGGCGAAGGTCCTCGAGTCCGGCCTGTCGGTCACCGACCTGATCAAGACCGCCTGGGCCGCGGCCTCGTCGTTCCGCCAGTCCGACAAGCGCGGTGGCGCCAACGGCGGCCGCATCCGCCTGGAGCCGCAGCTGCAGTGGGAGGTCAACGACCCCGACACGCTGCGCCAGGTCGTCTCGGCGCTGGAGTCGCTCCAGTCCGAGATCAACGGCTCCCTGACCGGCGGCAAGAAGATCTCCTTCGCCGACCTCGTCGTGCTGGCCGGTGCCGCCGCCCTGGAGAAGGCCGCCAAGGACGGCGGGCACGACATCACCGTGCCGTTCGTCCCGGGCCGGACCGACGCCACCCAGGAGAAGACCGACGTCGAGTCGTTCTCCTACCTGGAGCCCACCGCCGACGGCTTCCGCAACTACCGCGGCAAGGGCCACACCCTGCCCGGCGAGTTCCTGCTCGTCGACCGCGCGAACCTGCTCGGCGTCTCCGCCCCGGAGATGACCGTGCTGGTCGGCGGCCTGCGCGTGCTGGGCGCCAACACCGGCGGGTCGACGGCCGGCGTGTTCACCGACCGGGTCGGCACGCTGTCCAACGACTTCTTCACCAACCTGCTGGCCGGCGACGTCCAGTGGCGCTCGGTGGCCGGCGACGACGACTCCTTCGAGGCCGTCGACGCCTCCGGGAACGTCAAGTGGACCGGCACCCGCGCCGACCTGGTCTTCGGGTCGAACTCCGAGCTGCGCGCCGTCGCCGAGGTCTACGCCTCCGACGACGCGAAGGAGAAGTTCGTCCGCGACTTCGTCGCCGCCTGGGACAAGGTCATGATGGCCGACCGCTACGACGTCTGATCGTCGCGTAGCAGCACGTCACGACGCCCGGGCCGGGTCACCGGCCCGGGCGTCGCCATGTCCGGGCCCCGGGCCGGACACCTCCGTCGAGATGCGGCTGAGGGCTGCGGTGCGCGCCCCCGCACGGACCCTGCGCTGCATCTCGACGCATTCCGGACACCGAGATGCAGCTCAGCGGGCTGGGGAGATCCACAACTCCCGCTGAGCTGCATCTCGGCGGGTCGGCGCCGGCGGTGCCGGTCGACGGGCGTCCCGTGGACCGGGCGTCAGTGCTGCAGCAGCCGTGGGGCCCAGGTCCCGGCACGCGGGCGGACGGCCCACCACAGGCGGGCGTAGGCGGAGTGCAGGGAGTCCCGCACCCGCGGACGGGGGCGGCCGCGACCGAGACGGTGAGCATCGGCCTCGCGGTGCAGGTCCGCCATCCGCGCCCGCGCGAGCCGGGCCCAGTGGTCCTCGATCACGACCCGCCTCCCGGCGGTTCGGACGGGGTGATCTCGTGCGGCGGTCGCGGGAGCCACGTGCCGAAGAAGAACTCGACCGGACGTGCCCCCGGCGGACAGGCCGACGGGTCGTGCTGCCGCTGCTCGAACCGTCGCGAGACGGCGATCAGCTCGTCGTGCAGCGCGCCGAGCTCCTCAGCGGTCATCCAGGTGGAGCCCGCCGAGAACCCGGCACCCTCGCGCCACTCGGGCGCCTCGGCCCCGGCGCGCCGGAACCACCGCTTCATCTTCTCGGCGACCCGGTCGACGTAGACCTCCGACAGCGTCTCCGCCGCCATCGCGGTCTCCGGCTCCATGCCGTCCTCGACACCCCAGGACTGGCCGTAGCGGACGAGCTTCCAGGGCTTCTCCCGGCCGCGGCCGCCCTCGGCCGGCTCGACGAAGCCGTACTTGGCGAGGATCCCCAGGTGGTACGCGCAGCTGGCCACGCTCTCGCCGGTGAGCTCGGCGCACCGGGTGGCCGTCGCGGTCCGTTCGAGCCCGACCACCTCCAGCAGCTCCACCCGCAGCGGATGGGACAGCGCGCGCAGCCGCGCGGGGTCGGTGAGGGTGTAGGGCTCCTTCGGCACGGAAGTCAACATACCTTTATCAAGATACTTTGAGCAAGGAGTGTTGATACGACTCGACCGCGCCGCGATGCAGCCGAGGGCTGCCCCGGCGCACGTGCGCACAGCCCTGACCTGCATCGCGGCATCAGAGGGTCGTCGAGATGCATCTCAGCGGGAGCTGTCGATCTCCACGGCCCGCTGAGCTGCATCTCGGCGACCGGCGGGCCGGGCAGCGGGGCGGGCGGCGGGCCGGGCGATGGGCCGGGCGATGGGCCGGGCGATGGGCCGACCGGCGAGCCGGGCGGCGGGCCGGGACGGGACGGCAGAGCGGGGGCGCGCCCGGAATGCGCGACGGGCGGGATCACCCCAGCCCGTCGAGCACCCCCGCGAGCCCCGACGGCGCGGAGAGCATCGGCCAGTGCCCCGTCGGCAGCGCCGTGAACGTCCACACCGGACCGTCCATCTCCGCGAACCCGGGCACCCCGGCGTCGATCAGCTCGCGGGCGTCGGCGGGGGTGAAGCTGCAGGCCACGACGGTCTTCGGCAGCGAGGGGTCGGGCGTTCCGCGACGGGCGCCGGTGAGCACCACCCCGGGCGGCTCGGCCGTCGAGCGGGCACGGACGTCGTCGAAGACGGTGTCGGGGATGCCTGCGGTGCTGCTGCCCGCGGCGTCGAGCTCGGCGCGGGACGGCATCGGCAGTGCACCGTGCTCGGCGAGGGTCGCCCGGGTCGCGGCCTGCGCGTCGGGCGGGGTGAAGTCGATCTGCGCGACCCCGTCGGGCAGCGGTCCGGTGTCGACGAACACCAGGTGCGCGACCCGGTCCCGGGCCCGCTCGGCCGCCGCCGCGCAGACCGGGCCCGCGCCGCTGTGACCGACGAGCACGACCGGCTCGCCCGCGCCGCCCAGCGCGGCGAGCACGTCGTCGACGCGGGTCCGGGCGGTGGCCCCGGGCTCGTGACCGAGGTCGAGCGCGGTGACGTCGTGCCCGCGGGCGCGCAGGTCGTCCGCGACCGCGCTCCATGCCGTCGCGTCGATCCAGAACCCGGGAACCAGCAGGTAGCTCGTCATGCCCCGAGCCTGGCGGCGGACGAGGACGGTTCCGGTCCTCGTGCTAGTTCTTCTGCTGCTCGGCCTTCAGCCGGGCGGCCTCGCGCTGGCTCTCGGCGCGGGTGGCGCGCTCACGGGCCAGCCACTCGGGCTCCTCGGCCTTGATCGCGGCGATCTGCTCGGTGGTCAGCGGCTCGGTGATCCCGGCGCGGGCCAGTCCCGAGATCGACACCCCGAGCCGGTCGGCGACGACCGGGCGCGGGTGCGGCCCGGTGGCGCGCAGCTCGCGCAGCCACTCCGGCGGGTCGGCCTGCAGCGCGTCGAGCTCGTCACGGGAGACGACGCCCTCGCGGAACTCGGCGGGGGTGGCGTCGAGGAGCACACCGAGCTTCTTCGCCGCGGTCGCGGGCTTCATCGTCTGGGCGGACCTCTGGCGCGTCATGTCACCAGGCTATGCGGCTAGCCTCGACCGGTGACCGCCACGTCCTTCCACCTCGGCTACGTCCCGGGCGTCACCCCCGGCAAGTGGACCCGGATGTGGGCCGAGCGCCGCCCCGGGGTCCCCCTGGAGCTGCACACGGTGAGCCCGGCCGAGGCCGCGGACCTGGTCCGCGCGGGCACGGTGGACGCGGCCGTCGCCCGGCTGCCGATCGACCGGACCGGACTGCACGCGATCCCGCTCTACACCGAGACGACCGTGGTGGTGGTCCCGAAGGAGCACGTGGTGACCGCGGCCGACGAGGTGACCGTCGCCGACCTGACCGACGAGATCGTCCTGCGCACCGGCGACGACACCCTCGACTGGCCCGACGGGCCGCCCGGCCGGGCCGCGGAGTACACCCCGCCGACGACGGCCGAGGCGGTCGAGATCGTCGCGGCGGGGGTCGGGCTGCTGATCGTCCCGCAGTCGCTGGCCCGGCTGCACCACCGCCGGGACCTCACCTACCGGCCGCTGGTCGACGCGCCGGGCTCCGGCGTCGCGCTGACCTGGCCGGACGCCGAGAACAGCGATCTGATGGAGGAGTTCATCGGGATCGTGCGCGGCCGCTCGGCACACAGCACCCGGACCCGGCGCAGCGAGCCCCCGGCCGCACCGGCGCGCCGCCCCGCGTCGACGGCGGCGAAGCGGCGACCGGCCCGGCGTCGCCGCTAGCCCCCGGACACGACGACGCCCCCCGGTGCACGGGGCACCGGGGGGCGTCGGGCGTATGACGCGGACGGGTCAGGCCGCAGCGGGCACCGGCTTCTGCGAGAGCTTCTCGAGGCGGCGCGTGGTGGGCCAGCGGACGGCGGTCGCCCAGCCGAGCTTCTCGAAGCCGCGGATGACGGCGGCCGAGATGTCGATCTGGCCCTTCTTCACACCGTGCCGGGCGCAGGTCGGGTCGGCGTGGTGCAGGTTGTGCCAGGACTCGCCGAAGGACAGGACCGCCAGCCACCAGACGTTGGCGGACTTGTCACGGGAGGCGAAGGGGCGCTCGCCCCAGATGTGGCAGATCGAGTTGATCGACCAGGTGACGTGGTGCAGCACCGCGACGCGGACCAGACCGGCCCAGAAGAACGCGGTGAACGCGCCCCACCAGGACATGGTCACCAGACCGCCGATGAGCGCCGGGCCCGCCAGGCTGAAGACGACGATCAGCGGGAACGCCTTCTCGACGCGCATCATGTCGCGGTCGGCGAGCAGGTCCGGGGCGAACCGCTTCATGTTGGTGAGGTCGCGGTTGAACAGCCAGCCCAGGTGCGAGTGCCAGAAGCCCTTGACCAGCGCCGAGGCGCCGGTGCCGTAGAGCCACGGCGAGTGCGGGTCGCCCTCCTTGTCGGAGAACGCGTGGTGGCGGCGGTGGTCGCCGACCCAGTCGAGCACGCTGCCCTGCAGCGAGATGCTGCCGGCGATCGCCAGGGCGATCCGCAGCGGACGGTTCGCCTTGAACGAGCCGTGGGTGAAGTAGCGGTGGAAACCGACGGTCACACCCAGGCCGCTGACGGCGTAGAAGACGACGAACAGCGCGACGTCGACCCACCCGAGACCCCAGCCCCAGGCGAGCGGGACGGCGGCGAACAGCGCGAGCGTCGGGAGGATCACGAACAGTCCGACCAGGAACATCGCGCCGGGCGGGCGCTGCCCGTCCACGATCGGCGCGGGTGTCCGCTTCTCGGACGTGCTGCGGGGTGGTGCGGCCTCGAGCGTCATGCGTCCCACTGTCGCGGCACCCCTACCCCGCGGGCAGTGCGGTTAACCCCCCTGTTCGGATTCGGGTTCCGCCCCGGTCCGGACTTGACCGACGAGTAACTTGTGAGTACTGAACGGGGAGTGAAGCTCTCCACCGTCCTCCCCTACGGCGACGACCCGATCCGCAACGCGGACGCCGTCACCGACATGGAACGCGCCGGCCTCGATGTCGTCTGGGCCGCCGAGGCGTACTCGTTCGACGCCGTCTCCCTGCTCGGTTACCTCGCCGCCCGCACCGAGCGTCTCGAGATCGGGTCGGCGATCCTGCCGATCTACTCGCGCACCCCCACCCTGACCGCGATGACCGCGGCCGGCCTCGACGCCCTGTCCGACGGTCGGTTCAACCTGGGCCTCGGCGCATCCGGCCCGCAGGTCATCGAGGGATTCCACGGGGTCGCCTACGACAAGCCGGTCGGGCGCACGCGCGAGATCATCGAGATCTGCCGCAAGGTCTGGAAGCGGGAGGAGAAGCTCACCAACGACGGGCTCTACCCGATCCCGCTGCCCGGCGGCACCGGCCTCGGCAAGCCGCTGAAGATCATCAACCACCCGAAGCGCGCCGACATCCCGGTCTGGGTGGCCGCACTGGGCGAGAAGAACCTGGAGATGACCGCGGAGCTGGCGAACGGCTGGCTCCCGCACGTCGTGCTACCGGAGAAGATCCAGGAGGTCTTCGGGCCCGCGCTGCAGGCCGGCTACGCCAAGCGCGCCCCCGAGCTGGGTCCGCTGCAGATCACCGGCGGCGGGATCGTCGCGCTCGAGGAGGAGTTCTTCGAGCCCGCCCGCCAGGCCGCCCGCGGCCTCTACGCGCTCTACATCGGCGGCATGGGGGCCCGCGGGAAGAACTTCTACAACACCGTGTTCGCCAAGCAGGGCTACGTCGACGAGGCGAAGACCGTGCAGGACCTCTACCTGGACGGGAAGAAGGAGGAGGCCATGGCCGCCCTCCCCGCCGACTTCATCGACAAGGTCACCCTGATCGGCCCCGAGGGGCACGTCCGCGAGCGGATCGCCGCCCTGCGCGAGAACGGGATCACCCACCTGCACGTGAACCCGATGACCAACGACGTGAACCACACGTTCGAGAAGCTCAAGACCTGGATGTCGTAGGTCGACGTCCTGGGTCGATGTCCTGGGTCGACGTCCCGGGTCCCGGCTTGCCGGGCCCGCGCGGGCGTGCTCATCTGGGTGACGTGGTCGACAGCACCGTTGGTCAGGACCTCACCCCCGACGAGCGCGACGCGGTCGTGGCCGGAGCCCGGTTCGCCGGGCCCTCCGGGCCGCACCGCCTGCGCGGGCCAGGGCCCGTCCCCCGTCGCGCCGGACGCCACCGCGGGCTCCGGCCGTCCGGCCGCGGCGCGGCCGCGTGAGCGCCACGCCGCCCCCCGACGGAGGGACCTGCGACATTGCGCCGTTCGGCCCAGTACCGGGGGGTCCTGTCACGGCTCGTAGGCGGGGCGTAGAGAATGTGTGACGTCATCCACGGTTCACGGTGCTCCGGGCAACCCCCGGCGGGGCACCCGCGACAGGACTCGCGACATGACGAGGAGACCGACTTGCTGGAGCTCGCCATCCGGACCTCCGACGAGCCGATCTCCCCCGGTCAGTACCGGCACACGGCGACGCACGCCTGGTGGATGGGGACCTGCTTCGCCCGCGACGAGCTCTGTGTCCACTACAGCGAGCACCTGCTCCAGCAGTGGACCCCGCTCGACCCGGCCCAGGACTGGCTGCTCGACCGCGAGCTGACCGGCCGCGTGCACTGGTTGTGCGGTGACGGCGCGGCGGCGATCGAGGACGGCTTCGACATCGCCGACCAGTGGCCCACCGGCCGCTTCCGCGCCCCGCACGGCGACTTCTACGCCGAGCTCCACGGCCACCGGCCCGCCGCGAAGGTCGGCTCGTGGGCCAACCCGACCGAGGCGTTCCTCGCCGGCCTGCCCCGCGACCCGGCGGCGATGCTGGACCGGCTGATCGCCGACAGCCCGCCCGGCCGCGGCTACACCGGCCCGTTCCCGAGCGCCGTGAGCGCGCTGCGGACCTGCCGGGTCCCCGCCGAGCTGCGCGCGGTGCTCTACGCCGCGCTGCGCCGGATGCCCGCCGTCTCCCTCGGCGAGACCGACAACCTCGACGGCGAGCGGCACCCCACCCTCGTCCACGACGACGGTCCGGTCCGCACCGAGCTGCTGATCTCCCCCGTCGACGGGCAGTACGCCGGCGAGCGCGACACCGTCCGGCGCCCGGCCCGCGTGGGCCCGCCGGTCGGCACCGTCGTCGCCGAGACGACCACGCAGACCTCCGTGGTCGCCGTGCTCGGCTCCCCGCCCGGCTTCTGAATCGTGCCGCTCGCCGTCCGCGGGCGGTCGATCACGAAACGATCACGAAGTGGGACCCGGCACACTGCCCGGTCTCGCGCCAAGGGGACTAACCTGGTAGCCGGTCGCGAAAAATCGAGCAGCTATCAAGGCGGTTGACGCAGAGTGTCATCGAGCAGTACCTCCCATCAGGCGAGCGACTTCGGTCCGAACGAGTGGCTCGTCGAGGAGATGTACCAGCGCTTCCAGGAGGACCCGTCGGCCGTGGACCCGGCCTGGCACGAGTTCTTCGCCGACTACGGCAAGGGCGGTGAGAAGGCCTCCTCCTCGTCGTCCGTCGGGACCGAGGAGTCCGACGACACCTCCTCCGGCAACGGCTCCGCCCCGACCTCCTCGGGTGGTGTCACCCGCGGCGCGGGCACCGAGGACGACCAGGGCAGTGGGCACGGCACCGGGAACGGCACCGTGAGCAGCAAGGGGACCGGCGCGGCCGGCTCCGGCGACGCTCCGGCCCAGAAGGCCGTGACGAACGGCGGGAAGGCCGGGGGCAACGGCACCGCCACCTCTCGCGACGTCCCGCCGCCGGTCACCCCGAAGGCCGAGCCGCCGCCCGCCGAGGAGCGCCTGCGCACCGCGAGCGCCCCGGCACCGGCGTCGTCGAACGGGTCGTCGGCCAAGCCGGCCGCGGGCAGCGGCTCCAAGGCCGCGAAGCCGGCGCAGGACGGGGGTGGCGCGACCACCACCCCGCTGCGCGGTGCCGCGAACGCCATCGCCAAGAACATGACGTCGTCCCTCACGCTGCCGACCGCGACCAGCGTCCGTGCGGTCCCGGCCAAGCTGCTGGCCGACAACCGCATCGTCATCAACAACCACCTCAAGCGCACCCGCGGCGGGAAGCTGTCGTTCACGCACCTGATCGGCTACGCGCTGGTCCGGGCCCTGGCCGACTTCCCGAACATGAACCGGCACTTCGTCGAGACCGACGGCAAGGCCTCGGTCGCGACGCCGGAGCACGTGAACCTCGGCCTGGCCATGGACATGGCGGGCAAGGACGGCAGCCGCACGCTGATCGTCGTGTCCATCAAGGGCTGCGAGAACTTGTCGTTCGCGCAGTTCTGGCAGGCCTACGAGGGCATGGTCCGCAAGGCCCGCGAGGGCAAGCTGACCGCCGAGGACTTCTCCGGCACCACGATCAGCCTCACCAACCCGGGCACGCTGGGCACCAACCACTCGGTGCCGCGGCTGACCGTGGGCCAGGGCGCGATCATCGGCGTCGGCGCGATGGAGTACCCGGCCGCGTTCCAGGGTGCGTCGGAGGAGCGGCTCGTCGAGCTCGGCATCTCCAAGATCATCACCCTGACCTCGACCTACGACCACCGGATCATCCAGGGCGCCGAGTCCGGCGACTTCCTGCGCCGGATCCACCAGCTGCTCCTCGGCGAGGACGGCTTCTACGACGACGTCTTCGCCTCGCTGCGGGTGCCGTACGAGCCGGTCCGCTGGGTGCAGGACTTCCCCGAGGGCGAGGTCGACAAGACCGCCCGCGTGCTGGAGCTGATCGAGTCCTACCGGACCCGCGGCCACCTGATGGCCGACACGGACCCGCTGAACTACCGCCAGCGCCGCCACCCCGACCTCGACGTCCTCAGCCACGGCCTGACCCTGTGGGACCTCGACCGCGACTTCGCGGTCGGCGGGTTCGGCGGGCAGAGCCACATGAAGCTGCGCGACGTGCTCGGCCTGCTGCGCAACTCCTACTGCCGCACCATCGGCACGGAGTACATGCACATCGCCGACCCCGAGCAGCGCAAGTGGCTCGAGGAGCGCATCGAGGTCCCGCACGTCAAGCCGGACTCCTCGGAGCAGAAGTACATCCTGTCCCGGCTGAACGCGGCCGAGGCCTTCGAGACCTTCCTGCAGACCAAGTACGTCGGGCAGAAGCGGTTCTCGCTGGAGGGCGGCGAGACCGTCATCCCGCTGCTCGACGCCGTGCTGGACAAGGCCGCCGAGCGCGAGCTCGACGAGGTCGTCATCGGCATGCCGCACCGCGGCCGGCTCAACCTGCTGGCCAACATCGTCGGCAAGCCGATCAGCCAGATCTTCCGCGAGTTCGAGGGCAACCTCGACCCGGGCCAGGCGCACGGTTCCGGCGACGTGAAGTACCACCTCGGCGCCGAGGGCAAGTACTTCCGGATGTTCGGCGACGGCGAGACCGCCGTCTCGCTGACCGCGAACCCGTCGCACCTGGAGGCCGTGGACCCGGTGCTGGAGGGCATCGTCCGCGCCAAGCAGGACCTGCTCGACAAGGGCGACGGCGGCTTCACCGTGCTGCCGGTGCTCATGCACGGCGACGCGGCGTTCGCCGGCCAGGGTGTCGTCGCCGAGACGCTGAACCTCGCGCTGCTGCGCGGGTACCGCACCGGCGGCACCGTGCACGTCGTGGTCAACAACCAGGTCGGGTTCACCACCGCGCCGGAGCACTCGCGCTCCTCGCAGTACTGCACCGACGTGGCGAAGATGATCGGCGCGCCGGTGTTCCACGTGAACGGCGACGACCCGGAGGCCTGCGTCTGGGTCGCCAAGCTGGCCGTCGAGTACCGCCAGCGCTGGAACAACGACGTCGTGATCGACATGATCTGCTACCGGCGCCGGGGCCACAACGAGGGCGACGACCCCTCGATGACCCAGCCGTCGATGTACGACATCATCGACGCCAAGCGCAGCGTCCGGAAGATCTACACCGAGTCGCTGATCGGCCGTGGTGACATCACCATGGAGGAGGCCGAGCAGGCGCTCAAGGACTTCTCCAACCAGCTCGAGCACGTCTTCAACGAGGTGCGCGAGCTCGAGAAGACCCCGCCGGTGATCTCGCCGTCGATCGAGTCGGAGCAGCTCGTCCCGTCCGACCTCGACACCTCGGTCCCGCTCGAGGTCGTCCACCGGATCGGCGACGTGCACACCAACCTCCCCGAGGGGTTCGCGGTGCACAAGCGGGTCGAGCCCGTGCTGCGCAAGCGCGAGAAGATGTCCCGCGAGGGCGACGTCGACTGGGCCTTCGCCGAGCTGCTCGCCCTCGGCTCGCTGGCGATGGACGGCCGGCTGGTCCGGCTGTCCGGTCAGGACTCCCGTCGCGGCACCTTCGTGCAGCGGCACTCGGTCCTGATCGACCGGCACACCGGCGCCGAGTACTTCCCGCTGCGCAACCTGGCCGAGGGTCAGGGCCGGTTCCTGCCCTACGACTCGGCGCTGTCGGAGTTCGCCGCGGTCGGCTTCGAGTACGGCTACTCGGTCGCCAACCCGGACGCGCTCGTGATGTGGGAGGGCCAGTTCGGCGACTTCGTCAACGGCGCCCAGTCGATCATCGACGAGTTCATCTCCTCCGGTGAGGCCAAGTGGGGCCAGCTCTCCGACGTCGCGCTGCTGCTGCCGCACGGCCTGGAGGGCCAGGGCCCCGACCACAGCTCCGGGCGTATCGAGCGCTTCCTGCAGCTGTGCGCCGAGGGCTCGATGACCGTCGCGCTGCCCTCGGAGCCGGCGAACTACTTCCACTTGCTGCGCCAGCACACCCTGGACGGGGTGCGCCGGCCGCTGGTGGTGTTCACGCCGAAGTGGATGCTGCGCGCCAAGCAGGTCGTCAGCCCGCTGTCGGACTTCACCGAGGGCCGGTTCCGCCCGGTCATCGACGACCCCGAGCACGCCGGCAAGGGCGAGCGCGTCTCCGGCGTGAAGCGGGTGCTCTTCTGCTCCGGCAAGATCTACTGGGAGCTGGCCGCGGCACGCGACAAGCGCCGCAAGAACGGCGACGAGTCGGTCGACGAGGCCGCGCTGGTCCGGGTCGAGCGGCTCTACCCGATGCCGGCCGAGGAAATCGCCGCCGTCCTCGAGCGCTACCCCGAGGCCGCCGGTGACATCCGCTGGGTCCAGGAGGAGCCGGCCAACCAGGGCTCGTGGCCGTACTACGGCCTGGAGCTGCCGCAGAAGCTCCCGCAGCTGCAGGGCAACTTCACCCGGGTGTCCCGGCGGCGGATGGCGGCCCCGGCCGCCGGCTCGTCGAAGGTGCACGAGGTCGAGCAGGCCGAGCTGATCGAGAAGGCGTTCGCCCGCTAGGGCACACGCGACGACGACGGCCGGGCCGGGGACTCCCCCCGCCCGGCCGTCGTGCTGTGCGGGGTCAGCGTCCGCGCACGGCACCGACGACGACCGCGGCGCCGGTCAACGCGGGCACGGCCCACTCGACCGCCCGGATCCGGCGCGCCAGGGCAGGCTCCGGCGCGGCCGGACCGGCACCGGCCGGGGCGTCCGACCCGGCACGCCGTCCCAGGGCACCCGCGTAGGCGGTCGCGGCGAGCGCGGCGCCGGTGAGCGCGGCCCGGGAGACCGCGGCGGTGGCGGCGGCGGGTTCGCGCCGGGCACGGGCCACGTCGCGCACCAGCAGGCCCGCGCCCCCCAGCAGGTGGGTGGCCATCGCGGCACTGCCGATCCGGCCCCACCGGCCCCAGCCGGCCCCGGCGAGCCGCTCGCGCTCGGCCGGGTCGCCGACGGCGTCGAGCGTGCCGTTCAGTCCGGTGACGCCCATCAGCGACCCGCCGAACCAGGCGGCCAGTCCGACGTCGTGCAGGGTGCGGGCGAGGGGCTCGGTACGGGACATCGGTACTCCGGTGCGTCGGGGGCGGCGGGCCACGGGTGCGGCCGCACCGGACGCTAGTGCGGCCCCTCGGTGGGGTTCCCGCGGGCCGGTGGGATCCTCCGTCCGCGGTGCCACCGCACGCCGACGGTCACGGCGCGGCCACCGCGCCGCCACCCCCGGAGCGGGGTCACCGACGGGCGGCCGAGCGGTAGGTCAGCCGTCGCAGCAGGGTCTCGGCGGGCCCCCGGACACCGGCCCGGTCGAGCCGGTACGCGACGACGACGGTGAGCAGCCACACCCCCACCGCGACCAGCGACGCCGACCAGCCCGAGAGGTGGGCACCCAGCCCGAGGCCCCAGGCGGCGAGCAGCGGCACGAACAGCAGCGACTGCGCCAGGTAGCCGCTCAGCGACCGGCGGCCGAGCGCGACGAGGGCCCGGACCGGCAGCGGCGCCACCGGACGGGTGCCGAGCCGGTGCGCGACGAGGCCGAACACCGCGACGTAGCCGAGGGCGGCGAAGATCCCGGTGGCGATGTGCAGACCGGCGAACGCGCCCGGGTCCGGCAGGACGACGACGCCGACGTGCACGAGCGCCTGGACGAGCCCCGCCGACCAGCCGACGGCGATGCCCACGACGGCGGTGCGGCGGAGCAGGGGCAGGTACCGGCCCGGCTCCTCCAGGACGCGGTGCCGCGCGGCGAGCAGCCCGAGCAGCACCGCGGCGGGCATCACCAGGGTCAGGAACGCCCCGGGGAGCGCCGCGACCCACAGTCCGAGCCGCAACGGCAGGGTGGCGAGCCAGCCCGGCGTGGACAGGGCCACCTGCTGCGCGACGGCCGTGGGCGTGCCGCCGCCGGCGAACTGTGCGAGCACGCCGGTCACCGTGGGGACGACGACGGCCAGTCCGACCAGCACGCCGGCCACGGTCCGCAGGGTGCGGTCGCTGCGGTGCAGGAACAGCGGGACCAGCACCAGGCCGAGGAGGCCGTAGGTGCCGAGGATGTCGCCCTGCCACAGCAGTGCCGCGTGGAGCAGGCCGAACGCGAGCATCCACCAGTGCCGGGTGCGCAGCAGCCGTCGTGCCTGCGCATCGGTGCCGCCACCGGCGATGCGGCGGGCGTAGAGCTGCCCGATGCCGTAGGCGAACAGGAACCCGAACAGCGTCCAGGCACGGCCGTCGACGGCGGTGATCGTCACGATCTGGGCGATCCGGTCGGCCGGCCCGCCGTCCGCGGCGTGCAGCAGCGTGGCCCCCAGCTCCGAGGTGTAGGCGAACCATGGGGCGTGGGCCAGTGCGATCAGCAGCAGCATCGCCCCCCGGGCGAGGTCGGGGGCGAGCGCACGGTCGCCGACCGGGGTCGGCGCGACGGTCGCCGCGGGTGGCGCGGTGGACATGGGGTCTCCTCACGAGGCGGTGGGAGACCCATCGGAAACGATGCCGTCGCGTCCGGGTCAAGCAGTGCCCGCCGTATCCTCGCCGGCATGTACTTCACCGACCGCGGCATCGAGGAGCTCGTCGACCGGCGCGGCGACGAGCAGGTCAGCGTCGAGTGGCTGGCCGACCGGCTCCGCGCCTTCGTCGACGCGAACCCGCAGTTCGAGACGGCCGTCGAGCGGCTGTCGAGCTTTCTCGCCCGGGACGACGCCGACGACGAGTGACCCCGTGACCACAACGACCACAGGGCACGCAGCGACCACTACGTGGGCTGTGTCCGCAAGCGGGACCGGGGCCGGGGTCCGGACCTAGCGTTGCTCCTCGACACGTCCGTCGAAGAGGAGCACCGATGCTCATCGTTCTCGGGTCCGCGATGATCGCGGTCTTCATGTACCTGATCCTGTCGAAGCGGCTCGCGCCGACACTGGCGCTGGTCCTCGTCCCGCTGACCTTCGCCCTCGTGGTGACCGGCACCGGCCTGTCCGAACCGGGTGAGGACGGCGTCGTCGACTCGATCTCGTCCGCCTTCAAGGACTTCGCGCCGACGGCCGTGCTGCTGTTCTTCGCGATCATCTTCTTCGGCACGATGATCGACGTCGGGCTGTTCGACCCGCTGATCCGCTTCGTGCTGCGCACGGTGAAGAACGACCCGGTGCGCCTGGTCGTGCTGACCGCGGTGCTGGCCGGGGTCGTCTCCCTCGACGGCGACGGCTCGACCACCTTCATCATCACGGTGTCCGCGCTGCTGCCGATCTACCTGCGGCTCGGGCTGAGCCCGGTGGTGCTGACCGTCGTCGCCAACCTCGCGAACGGCGTGCTCAACATCCTGCCCTGGGGCGGCCCGACGATCCGCGCCGCGACGGTGCTGAACGTGTCCCCCTCGGAGCTGTTCAACCCGATGGTCCCGGGCATGGTGGCCGGCATCGCCACGGTGCTGCTGCTGGCCTGGCAGCTCGGTCGTTCCGAGCGCAAGCGGCTGCTCGCCTCGGGCCGCACGCTGTCGGTCGTCGCCGACGAGATGGTGGCGGTGCGCGAGCCCGCCCTGGTCGGCGGGGGCACCGGCACCGACGGCACGCACGGTGCCGACCGCCCGGCGTCGGGCTCCGCCGGTGGCGCCTCCGACTACCTCGGGGGCACCCTCGACCCGAACCGCCCGACCCTGCGGCCGAAGCTGATCTGGTTCAACCTGGGGCTCACGGTCGCGCTGCTGGTGCTGCTGGGCATGGACGTCCTGCCGCTGTCGCTGGTGTTCGTCGCGGCCGCCGCGATCGCCCTGGTCGTGAACTTCCCGAAGCCCGAGGACCAGCTCCGTGCGGTGACCTCGCACGCCAAGTCCATCGTCGGCGTCGTGTCCATGGTGTTCGCCGCCGCGGTCCTGGTCGGGGTGCTGTCGGGCACCGGCATGGTGACGGCGATGGCGAACGGGATCGTCTCGGCCGTGCCGCCGTCGGTCGGCTCCTGGTTCGCGGTGATCACCGGGGTGCTGAGCATGCCGCTGACGTTCTTCATCACCAACGACGCGTTCTACTTCGGCATCCTGCCGATCCTCACCGAGGCCGCAGGCCACTACGGCATCGCCCCGGTGGAGATGGCCCGCGCCTCGATCATCGGCCAGCCGGTGCACATGACCAGCCCGCTGGTCCCGGCGCTGCTGCTGCTCGTCTCGCTGGCGAAGGTCAACCTGGCCGACCACCACCGCAAGGTGATCTGGCGGGCCGCGGTCTGCTCGCTGGTGATGCTGGGGGTCGCGCTGCTGCTGGGCGTCGTCCCGCTGGGCTGACCGCCCGGTGCGGCGCGGGCCCGGTGCGAGGCGCGGGACGGGGTCAGTCGTCGTCGCGGCGCAGGCGGAACAGCCGCCGGTCGCCCGAGGAGCGCAGCTCGCGCAGAGCCTCGTCGGCGGCCTCCTCCAGCGCGGCGTGCTCGTCCGGGTCGGCCCGCAGGTCGGGTCGTGGCCGGGGCCGCCCCGGCTCCTCGGCCGCCCACATCAGCTGCAACGCGGCCTCCCAGCGCAGCTCGAACATGCCGCGGGCCAGGGTGAGCCGGTCCGCGGCCTCGCGCAGCTCCCGCTCGGTGCCACGCAGCTCGCGGCGCAGCTCCTCGGCCCGCCGGGCGTCGTGTTCCCGCAGGTCGACGACGGCGCCGGCCAGCTCGGACACCACCGCCCGGTAACGCTCCACCGCACTCACGCCCCACCTCCGGCGAGAGTCCCCGAGCCGCCGCCACCCGCGAGAGTGCCCGAGCCACCGCGTCCGGCGAGGGTGTCCGAGCTGCCGCCACCGGAGAAGGTGTCCGAGCCGCCGCCCCCGGCGTCGGTCAGGATGACCAGCTGTGGGCGTCCGTGCCGGGAGCGGTCGAGGAACAGCGCGCGCCCCGGCGTCGGCGTCCAGTCGAGCGGCTGCCCGCCCAGCAGCGCCACCAGGTCGGTGCCCTGCACGCCGGTCGCCACCCAGGCACCCAGGTCGTCGATCGCCGCACCCGGCGGGGCCAGCAGCGTCTTCAACCGTTGCGCGCCCTGCCACCAGCCCAGCACGTGCACCCCGACACCCGGGCCGTGACGCAGCAGCGCCCGCAGGTCCTCGGTGCCGGCGCGGTCCAGCATCGACTCCGCGGCATCGGCGCCGAACATCACGACCAGCAGGGGTGCATGCCCTCCGCCGCCCGTCGCCGCCCGGGCGCGGACCGTCGCGGCCAGCTCGGCCACGCGGGCGGCGAACCCGTCGGCGGAGACCTTCTCCACCGTGCCGGGCAGGTCCGGGGCGAGCCCGTCCGCGGCGGCCGCCGCGTCCGGGGCCAGCGGCACGAGCACGACCTGTGCGCTGGCCGGGTCGGGCAGCGACGCAGCCACCGAGCGGACGGCCGAGCACAGCAGCGGGACGGCGACGCGGGCGTCGGGCCCGATCACCCCGAGGTTGCGGCCGGGACCGTCGGACAGCTCGGCGGCCGCGGGGCTGCCGTGCACGTCGACGAACTGCCCGACCAGCGCGCGGGGCACACCGTCGGCGGGCAGCCGGGCGGCCAGCGCGTCGTACCCGGGGGCGCGGGCACCGTCGAAGACGACCGGCTCCTGGGTGTCCGGGAAGTCGGCGAACGCGGTCACCTGGACGTCGCGGACCACCGGGCCGCCCGCCTCGGGCAGCCGGACCACCCGGTTGCCGTGCGCGACGCCCGAGTCGTGATTGACGATCGCGTGCCAGCGCGGGAGCGCCAGCGCCGCCTCGTTGTCCTGGGCAAGGATCCGCCGCGCGCGGGGCAGCGCGATCCGCAGCACGAACTGCTCGAAGATCGCCGAACGGCCCCACAGCGCGTCGATGCCGGAGACGTCCTGGCTGGCCAGAACCAGGTGCACGCCCTGCGAGCGGCCGCGCCGGGCGACGTCCTCCAGCAGCGCGGTCGCCTCGGCGCTGACCGCGTCCCGGCCGGTGAACAGGAACTGGAACTCGTCGATGACCGCGACGATCCGCGGCAGCCGCAGGTCCGGACGCTCGGCCCGCAGCTCGGCCAGCTTGGTCGCGCCGTGCCGGCGGGCGGCCTCGGCGCGGCTGCGCATGACCTCGGAGAGGTGGCGCAGCAGCGCGAGCCCGAACTCCCGGTCGGTGTTGATGTTGACGCCGATCAGGCGGGCCTGCGGGAGCCTGTCGGCGCGGTGCCCGTCGGGGGCCGGGGCGAACGGGGTGAACGACACCCCCTCCTTGAAGTCGAGCAGGTACAGCTCGACCTCGTCGGGGCCGTAGTGCGCGGCGAGGCCGGCGATCCAGGCCAGCAGCAGGTTCGTCTTGCCCGACCCGCTCGGCCCGCCGACGAGTGCGTGCGGGGAGTGGTCGTCGAGGCTCAGTTCGGCGGGGATGCCGTCCTCGTGCCCGACGACGACCTTCAGCCCGTCGTGCGAGCGGCCCTCGCCACGCCGCCGGGGCAGCATGTCCTTGAACGCGCCCAGCCGTCCGCGCCACTGCTCGTGCCCGGCGGCGATCGCCTCGCACACCGCGGTGACGGCGTCGGCAGGCACCGGTGGGTCCGGCTCGACGAGCACGTGCGGCCCGGTCACCGACGTCCGCACCGGGACCGGCTGCCGGTCGTCGGCGGGGTCGACGCCCGGCGGGTCCCCGAAGTCGACGGTCTCCACCGGACGCGGCAGCGCCGCCGGGACGTCGAGCAGCACCAGCTGCACCCCCGCCGCGACCCCGCCGCGCGCGACCCGCTGCAGCTGGCGCAGCTCGGCCTCGGGCAGCTCGCGGCCGTTGCCGACGAGCACCGCCACCAGCCACGCCTCCGGGCGCTCCCCCGTGCGGTCGGCGAGCTCGCGCAGCGAGGTGGCGCCGTCGGCGAGCACCCGGGTCTGCACCCGGCGGATCCGGTCGGCGAGCTGGTCCAGCAGCCGCCCCAGCCGGGTCGGGTCGTGCACGGTCAGCAGCCCGGTGCGGGTCAGCGGGTACAGCCCGGGCAGCGCGCCGGCGAGCTGGCCGACGTCCCAGACGTGCACGTTCACCGCGCCGGGCCGGAAGTACCGCACGGTGCGCAGGACCAGCTGCTCGACCATCGCCTCGGCCCGGTCGCGGGAGCGCGGCGTCGACACCACCTGCAGGTGCGCGCCGTCGAGCAGCGGGACCGCGACCCGGAACGGGGCGCCGCCCTCCACCGAGCCGGTGCCGAGCACCCACATCTCCGGCACCGGACCGGTCGGCTCCACGGCGCCCGCGACCGGCTTCCAGTCGGTCGGGTCGTCACCGGCGGCACCCGGGGTGGCGTCGGCGACGATCTCCGACAGCGTCTGCGGGGAGTCGCCCTGCCAGCGGTCGAACACGTGCGCCCGGTCCTCGGCGACCCGGGCGAGGACGCCGTCGAGCCGTGGGTTGTCGAACAACCGGGAGAGCCCCGGGTCGCGGCGCGCGGCGTCGTAGCCGGTCTCGCGCAGCCACAGCTCCGCCATGACCTCGGCGTGCCGGGTCGCGGCCCGGTCGCGGCGTCCCTCCGCCGCGCCCAGTGCCCGCGACGCCGCCCGGTGGAACCCGTCGAAGGCGAACCGGATCCGCTCGCGGCGGTTCGGACGACGGGCCATCAGGGGCGGGCGGGCGCGGTCAGAGCCGCGAGGCGACGTCGTCGGCGGACTGCATGGCGATGTGCAGGGCCTGCTCGACCTCGTCGATCTTCTCCGACGCGGCGGCGAAGCGGGCGCGGGCGTCGTCGGCGTCGTTCTGGGCGGTGCCGTAGATGTTCTGCGAGAACGCGGCGCCGGCCTCCTCGATGGCCTGGCGGGCGTGCCGCAGTGCGCCGAGGCTCTCGGTGGCCTGCTGGTTGGCCCGCCCGATCCCGGCCCGGATCTCGTCGATGTTCGCCATGCCCACCCTCCGTGCGTGCGCGTGCGACGACCGTGACCCGGCCGACGCCGCGGCCAATCTATCGGCCGGTCCCGGTACCCGTTCATGGTGCGCCGCACCTGTGGCCGCTGCAACGCCGGGTGCGCCGGCTACCCCACCCCGGCCCGCGTTCGGGGGGTCCGGTTCGTCCGTTCGTGACCCTCCCGCGCTGGAACCGCCCGGCGCGCTCGCCTAGCGTGCACGGCACACCACCCACGACGCCGTGATCGGAGACTGTGACGATGGCCTCCCCCGCTCCGCAGACGGACTTCCTGGAACCTCCCACCGGTGCACGGAAGATCCGCTCGATCGGGCCGGGGCTGCTCGCCGCGGCGACCGGCGTCGGTGCGGGCGACCTCGTCGCGACGATGGTGGCGGGAGCGTCGTTCGGGACGGTGCTGCTGTGGGCCGCCGTCGTCGGGACGCTGGTCAAGCTCGCGCTCGGCGAGGCCGTCGGCCGCTGGCACCTCGGCTCCGGTGCCACCATGCTCGACGGCTGGCGGCGGCTGGGCTACTGGGCCACCGGCTTCTTCGGCGTCTACATCGTGGTGTGGGGCTTCGTCTACGGCGCCACCGCGATGTCGGCGGTCGGTCTGCCCCTCAACGCGCTGTTCGGCGGACTGCCGGTCGGCGGGTGGGCGGCGAGCGCGGGCGTCGTCGGGCTGGTGCTGGTGTGGGTGCAGCGCTACCACGCCTTCGAGAAGTTCATGACGGTGCTCGTGCTGATCAAGTTCGCGACGGTCGTGTTCGTCGCGATCCTGGTCGGCCCGGACGTCCCCGCGCTGCTGAACGGCCTGGTGCCGCGGCTGCCGGAGGGGTCCACGGTCTACGTGCTCGGGCTGATCGGCGGCGTCGGCGGCACGATCACCATGGCCGCCTACGGCTACTGGCTGTTCGCGAAGGGCTGGAAGGGCCCGAAGTGGCTGTCGATGATGCGGCTCGACAACGCGACCGGCTACATCATGACCGGCATCTTCGTCGTCTCGATGCTCGTCGTCGGGTCGACGATCCTGCTCGGGGAGAACCTCACCGAGTCCGACAGTGGCCTGCTCACCCTCGCCGACCGGCTCGGGGCCCTCTACGGCGAGCCGGTGCGGATCCTGTTCCTTGTCGGCTTCCTGTCGGTCACCTTCACCTCACTGCTCGGCGTCTGGAACGGCGTGTCGCTGCTGTTCACCGACTGGGTGCGGGCGATCCGGCTCCCGCACGGGAAGAAAGCCGCGATCGGGCCGGACGAGGTCAACGCCGTCGTGCCCGGCGAGGAGGCGACCGCCGAGCGCGGCGACGGCCCCGGGCGGCCGGGGGCCTACGAGGCGGCCCGCGCCGAGCGCTCGCTGCCCTTCCGCGGGTACCTGCTGTGGCTGACGTTCCCGCCGATGGCGCTGCTGCTCATCGGGCGGCCGTTCGCGCTGACGCTGGTCTACGGCGTGCTGGGCTCGTTCTTCATGCCGTTCCTGGCGGTCACGCTGCTCCTGCTGCTGAACACGACGATGGTGGCCCGCGAGGCGCGCTCGCGGTGGCTGTCCAACGCGATCCTGGGGATCTCGTCGCTGCTGTTCGCGGTCCTGCTCGTCACCGACGTCTACGGCCGCCTGACCTGACCGGGGTCAGGTCACCTCGACGCGGTCGCCGACGCGCAGCGTGCCGGTGTGCTCGACGCGGGCGTAGAGACCCGCGCACGGCAGCACCCCGAAGCCCTCGACCTCGACACGGTTGGCCTCGGCCGGGCCGCGCAGGGCGTGCGGGGCGCGGGGCAGGTCGCCGTGCTCCAGCGTCGGCACGGAACAGCGCAGCGTCGGGACCAGTACGACGTCGCCCAGGGTGAGCCGGCGCCCCAACCAGTCGTTCTCCACGAACGGCTCGGTGCCCGGCGGCGTCGCGACGACCACGTTGGGCCGGTAGCGCAGCGCCTCGACCCCGAGCGCGTCCAGCGTCGCGGTGGTGATCAGGTGCACCGGCGAGTGGTCGACGAACCGCCCGCCGGGAGCGCCCTGGGCGATCTCCAGGATCGGCGCGTCGACCTCGGCGTCCAGGCCGTGGACCAGTACGTCCTCCGGGTCCGGGCGCTCGGCGACGGCACCGTCGGCCCGCTGCTGTGCGACGACGACCGGCCGCCCGAGCAGCTCCGCGAGCGGCCCGGCGGCCTGCCCGGCGTCGACGGTGCGGCCGTCGGGCAGGGTGACCCGCACGTCGTCGCCGACACCCGCGGAGGTGCACGTCAGCAGGCGTCGCCAGTACCGGGGCTGTTTGGCCGTCGCGACCCGTCCGGTGTCCGGGTCGGTCAGGGCGAGTGCCCGGTCGCCGACGACGCCGTGCCCGTCGAGCTCCAGGGCGGCGAGATCCTCCCCCAGCATCGACTTCACGGGGTAGCGGTGCAGACTGATGACATTCACCCGTACCCCACTTAAGTGGGGCCAACAGTCTGCCTCTGCCCCAGTCCACTCATGGACGTTCCGTCACCCACGTGTTGACGCTTGAAGACTGATTCGATTCGGCATCCAAGCGCTCAGAATCGACGAACAGCTCAACAGTACTACCGATCCGGCGAAAGCCGAGCCGACGCACCATATTGCGATCTCCAAGGTGGCCTACACCCAGCTCCTCCTGAATGTGCAGCGCCGCCAAGCCCGATGCCTCCTCAATCGAGGAGGGATATGAGTCGTCGCGCACCATATCATTGCAGTACTCGGAGACGTCCGACTCGTGGACAACGAGCTGCACAGGCTGACGATACGCATTACCGTCTCGGCCTTTAACGCTCAGAACTCCCAGCTCACCGCCCGACTCCACCTCGAATCCGTCAGATTCTAGACCCGCAACCACCGCAGCACTGAACCCGTCCGTCATCATGGACAGTTCCTCACGTCAGGGTAAGCCGTTATAATATCTCCAGTGGAGAGGACCACGAACATTCTGATATTCTGCTGACGAACAACCTGATTGGTGCGAATATTCTTCAGGAAGATCACCCTATTCAAGCAGCCCTTCCCGTCTCCCGCGGGACGGGCAACATCAGGATCCCTCGCGATCGACTCCATCGCAAGATCTGCGACATCTCGCCAGTTCATGTACGTCCCGGCAGCAAGCCTCTCGAAATCCAGCCTATGTCTGGCCGCGATGTGCCGGTAGCCCACGTTGGCATTTCCGCATCGAAGATAGTAATTACTGCGGGCGTTCACTGCAAACTGCCGCACCAGCTTGGATTCTGGAGTGCTCGTGCCGCAAGCTCCCCACGGCGCCGCCTCAGCCGCGGGCGCAAGGACCAAGGGGGCACCAACAACCGACATTACCACCACCGCGAATGCGATGAAGAATCTCATCAAACGACTCATTGCCCCCCCAATAGCTTTGGACTGAATACCAAACTACCTTACCACTCGAGGCAAGTCGAAGGAATCAGTTTTCCCCCGAAAGAGTGATCAGTAGTACCGTGTCGTCACTCCCGCAACAAGAAGCTCAATCAGACGAGGCCCTGTCGCTTGAGCCACTCTCGGGCGACAGACTCCACCGACGGTTTATTGGAAGCGCCCGCGGCCGTCCCCATTCCGATCAGCTCCTGCGTTGTCAATTTCGCCGTCACAGCGTTCAGCGCATCAGCTACCTGCGGAGTCACCTTTGCCTTATTGATCAACGGGACCACATTCTGCGCGGCGAAGTTGCTCTTTGGATCGTCAAGTACCACAAAATCGTTCGCCGTGATCGCCGGATCAGTGGTGAACAGGTCGGCGGCCTGGACGTCGCCGTTCTTGAGCGCCGTGACCGTCAAAGTCCCGCCGGCATCGAGCGAGCGGTAGGACTTGAACGAGCAGTTGTAGGTCTTCTGGAGGCCGGGGATGCCGTCGGGCCGGGTCTGGAACTCCGGCGGGCCGCCGAACACGAGCTCACCGCAGCGCGGCGCGATGTCGGCGATGGAGGTCGCGTTCAGCCGCTGTGCGGTCTCCCGGGTGACGACGACGGCGTCCTTGTTCTCGGCCTCGGCCCGGTTCAGGACGGTCAGCGTCGGCGCCGCGGTGTTCAGGGTGGACTGCAGCGCGGTGTAGACCTCGTCCGGCTGGGTCTGCGCAGCGCTCTTGTCCAGGTACTGCAGCAGCGTGCCGCTGTAGTCCGGGATGAGGTCGATGGAGCCGTCCTTGAGCGCGGGCACGTAGGCCTCGCGGGACCCGATCGGCGGCCGGGTCTCGACGGTGACGCCCTTGGCCTGCAGCGCCTGGGCGAACACCGAGGACAGGATCTGGCTCTCGGTGAAGTTCGCGGCGCCGACGACGACGGTGTTCTGGTCACCGCTGCCGGACTGCCCGCCCCCGGCGAGGGGGTCGGAGCCCCCGCCGCAGGCGGTCAGCGCGAACGCGGCGGTCACCGTCGCGGCGACGGCGGTCAGGAGGCGGGTGCGTCTCATGGTGGGTGTCCTCTCGGGACGTGCGGGGTGGTTCAAGCCGCTTCGCGGACGGGTTCGGGGCGGGTGGGCACCGCGCGCAGCCGGCGCGGCGCGGTCCGGCCGGTGGCCTGCAGGCCGGGTGACACGATCAGCTTCTGCAGCCCGCCCAGGATCAGGTCGGCGAGGATCGCGAGCACCGCGACCAGGATCGAGCCGCCGATCATCATGCCGAAGTCGCGCTGGCCGAGGCCGTCGATGATGAACCGGCCGAGCCCGCCGAGGGACACGTAGGCGGCGATCGTCGCGGTGGCGATGACCTGCAGGGTGGCGCTGCGCAGCCCGCCGATGATCAACGGCAGCGCGTTGGGGAGCTCGACCTTCCAGAGCACCTCGGACCCGCGCATGCCCATCCCGGTGGCGGCGTCGACCACCGCCGGGTCGACGTTGCGGATGCCGGCGTAGGTGCCGGCCAGCACCGCCGGCACCGCCAGCACGATGAGGGTGATGATCGGGCCGACCAGGGAGAGCCCGGTGAGCGTCGCCAGCAGCACGAGCAGGCCGAGGGTCGGCAGCGCGCGCAGGCCGTTGGCCAGCCCGACGACGACGAACCCGCCGCGCCCGGTGTGCCCGATCCAGGCGCCCAGCGGCACCGCGATCACGACCGCGACCAGCAGGGTCAGGGCGGTGTAGCCGAGGTGCTCGGCGAGCCGGGCGAGGATGCCGGTCGGCCCCGTCCAGTTCGCGCCGTCGAACAGCCAGCCGAAGTAGGTCATGTCCCCGCCTTCCCGGTCCGGGCCCGCTGCCAGGGGGTGAGCAGCCTGCCGGCGAGCAGCAGGGCCGAGTCGACGACGAGGGCCAGGAGCAGCACGAGCACGATGCCCGCGACGATCTGGGCGTCGTTGCTGCGGTTGAAGCCCTCGGTGAACAGCAGGCCGAGCCCACCGAAGCCGATCACCGCACCGACGGTGACCAGGCTGATCGTGGACACCGCGGCGACCCGCAGCCCGGCCACGATCACCGGCACGGCCAGCGGCAGCTCGACGCCGACGAAGCGGCGCAGCGGCGTGTAGCCCATCGCGTTCGCGGCGTCGACGACGTTGCCGGGCACCGCGGACAGCGCGTCGGACACCGTCCGTACGAGCAGCGCGACGGTGTAGACCGTCAGCGCGACGACCACGTTGACCGGGTCGAGGATCTGGGTGCCGAGCAGCGGCGGCATGAACACGAACAGCGCCAGCGACGGCACCGTGTAGAGCAGCCCGGCGGCGTTGGTCATGACGGTGCGCAGGGTGCCGTTGCGGTTGGCGACCCAGCCCAGCGGGATCGCGAACAGCAGCCCGAGCAGCACCGGGATCAGGGCGTACACGACGTGCTCGGCGAGCGCGTCGAGCACGGAGTCGAGGTTGGCGAACACCCAGGTCACGGCGGCCTCAGGCGGCGTTGTGCGAGTCGCGGGCCGCGGGCAGGGCCTCGAGCACCGAGTCGGCGGTGACCGAGCCGGCGACGCGGCCGTCGGCATCGACGGCGACCCCCTGCCCGGACGGTGAGGACAGCGCCGCGTCGAGCGCGCCGCGCAGCGAGCCGGACTCGACGGCGTAGAGCGACCCGCCCGGGACGATGGCCTCCTCGGTCACCCGTCCCGCACCGGCCTCGACCCAGCCCAGCGGCCGGGCGGACTCGTCGACGACGACCGCCCAGCCGTCGTCGGGGAGGGGATCGCCGACCGAGAGCATCGGCAGCGACCCGAGCGGGATGGTGTCCGAGGACAGGAAGCCCAGGCCCCGGTATCCGCGGTCGCGGCCGACGAAGTTGTCGACGAAGCCGTCGACCGGGCGGGACAGCAGCACGCCCGGCTCGTCGTACTGGGCCAGTCTGCCGCCGACCCGGAACACCGCGACCTTGTCGCCGAGCTTGATGGCCTCGTCGATGTCGTGGGTGACGAACACGATGGTCTTGCCGAGCTCGGACTGCAGGCGCAGCAGCTCCTCCTGCAGGCTCTCCCGGACGATCGGGTCCACCGCGGAGAACGGCTCGTCCATCAGCAGCACGGGCGGGTCGGCGGCGAGCGCACGGGCCACGCCGACCCGCTGCTGCTGGCCGCCGGACAGCTGCGCCGGGTAGCGCCTGGCCATCGCGGTGTCCAGGCCGACGATCTCCATCAGCTCCATCGCCCGGTCCCGCGCGGCCTTCTTGCTGCTCCCGACGAGCATCGGCACGGTCGCGATGTTGTCGACGATGGTGCGGTGCGGAAACAACCCGGCCTGCTGGATGACGTAGCCGATGCCCCGGCGCAGCTCGGCGGGGTCGGCGGACAGCACGTCGCGCCCGTCGACGCGCAGCTCGCCCGAGGTCGGCTCGATCATCCTGTTGATCATGCGGAGGGAGGTCGTCTTGCCGCAGCCGGACGGGCCCACGAAGACCGTGATCCGCCCCTGCTCGGCCACGAGGTCGAGCTCGTCGACCGCGACCGTCCCGTCCGGGAAGCGCTTCGTGACGCCCCGGAACTCGATCATCGGCGGTTCCCCCTGCCGTCGCGCGGGACCCCTGCTCCCCGCTTGGTCGCAGCACACTAACCCGGTCGTGCGCGACGGGCGAGCGGTCGGCCGCAGGTCACGACACCCCGCCGCGCTTGACCTGCAGCCCGGTTCAGCACCGACGCTGCGGACATGACCCCGACCACCGCCCTGGGCCCGCTCGGCATCGCCACCGGACCCGCTCCCGCCGATGCCGCGGCCCTGGAGGACGCCGGAGCCCGCACCCTGTGGCTCGCCGGGGGCGCGATCGACCGGCTCGAGCGGCTGACCGCGCTGCTCGACGGCACCCGGGACGCCGTCGTGGTGCCCGGCATCGTCCCGACCGGGGTGTACCCGGCGTCGACCGTCGCCGCGGTGCACGCCGACGCGGGCCGCCGTCATCCCGGGCGCTACCTCACCGGGTTGGGGGCGCCCCAGCAGCCGGGGGCACTGGACGCACTGCACCGTCACCTCGACGAGCTCGACGCACTCGGGCTGCCCGCGTCGCAGCGGCTGCTGGCCGCGCTCGGACCACGCAAGCTCGACCTCGCCCGTACCCGCTGCGCCGGGGCGGTGACGCTGCTGGTCACCCCGGAGCACACCGCCCGGGCGCGGGCGGCGCTCGGTACGGGCCGGCTGCTCGCGGTGATGCTGCCGACCGTGCTCGGGACCGACCGGACGGGGCTGCGCGAGCTGGCCGGGTTCCTCCTCGACGTGCCCGGCTACCGCGCCGCCGCCCGCGGGATGGGGTTCACCGACGCCGAGATCGACACCCGCGCCGACCGGCTGCTCGACGCCGTCGCCGCCCGCGGCGACCGCGACGACATCGTCGCGCGGATGGCCGAGCACCGGGCCGCGGGCGCCGACCACGTCGTGCTCAGCCCGGTCGGGGACCCCGGATCCGGTGCCGCGCTGCTGCGCGCGCTCCGATAGGCGCCCGGGCCGGCCCGTCCTGCCGTGCGGCCGGTGCGCCGCGGCGCAACAGTGGGGCCATGCCGAAGGAGCCCACGCGTCTGCCGCGTCCCGAGCTGGACCTCGACCCGGACCACCCGCACGTCGCGGACTGGTTCCACTACGCCGACCTGCTCACCGACGCCGAGCGCGCCGACCTGCGCCGGGTGCGGGAATTCCTGCGGGCCGAGGTCGCCCCGGTCGTGCTGGACGCGTGGGACCGTGCCGAGTTCCCGATGCAGCTGGTGAAGGGCTTCGCCGGGCTGGACCTGGCGGGGGCCGGTTATGCCGACCCTCCTGCGTCGCGGCTGTTCCTCGGGTTCCTACATGCGGAGATCTCGCGGGTCGACCCATCGGTCAACAGCTTCTACGGGGTCCACACCGGCCTCGCGATGGGCTCGATCCACGCCGGTGGCACCCCCGAGCAGCGCCGGCGCTGGCTGCCCGCGATGGCCCGGATGGACTCCATCGGCGCGTTCGGGCTGACCGAGCCGCACGGCGGGTCCGACGTGGCCGGTGGCATGGAGACCACCGCCACCCGGGACGGGTCCGGGCCCGACGCGGAGTGGGTCCTCGACGGCGAGAAGCGCTGGATCGGCAACGCCACCTTCGCCGACCTGATCATCGTGTGGGCCCGGGACACCGACCCGGACGCCGACGGCGCGGTGCGCGGCTTCGTCGTGCCGTCGCCGTCCGAGGGCATGACGATCACGAAGATCGAGGGCAAGCAGTCGCTGCGGATCGTGCAGAACGCCGACATCCTGCTCGACCAGGTCCGGGTGCCGGAGTCGCACCGGCTCTCCGGCGGCTCGGGCACGTTCCGCGACGCCGGGCTGGTCCTGCAGCGCACCCGGGCCAACGCCGCCTGGGGTGCGGTCGGGGTGCAGATGGCCGCCTACGAGCTGGCGCTGTCCTACGCCGCGCAGCGCGAGCAGTTCGGCCGACCGATCGGCGGGTTCCAGCTGATGCAGGACCTGCTGGTGCGGATGCTCGGCAACGTGAGCGCCTCACTGGGCATGGCGGTGCGCAACGCCCAGCTGCTCGACCAGGGCCGGGGCTCGGACGCGCACTCGTCGCTGGTGAAGGAGTTCTGCGCGACCCGGATGCGCGAGACCGTGGCGATGGGCCGCCAGCTCGTCGGCGGCAACGGGGTGGTGCTGGAGAACCGGATCGCGAAGTACTTCGCCGACGCCGAGGCGATGTTCTCCTTCGAGGGCACCCGGGAGATGAACACGCTGATCGTCGGGAAGGCGATCACCGGGCAGAGCGCGTTCGTGCGGTGACAACGGCGGTCGCGCCCGCGGTGGGCGGGCGCGACCGGCTCACCAGAGGTCCGGGGTCCCCTCGGGCGGGGTGGCTACTCGTCGCCGGGGTCGGCAGGCCGCCGCCGCGCAGCACGCGGTGCAGGTCGGCGGGGCGCAGCGAGCGGGCGAACAGCCAGCCCTGGAACGCGTCCACACCGAGCCCGCGCAGCACGTGGAACTGCTCGGCGGTCTCGACGCCCTCGGCGACGGTCTTGCGGCCCATCGCGCGGGCGACCTCGACGACGGCGCGGGCGAGCGCGAAGTCGGCCGGGTCGGTGCCGACCCCGGTGACGAAGGCCCGGTCGACCTTGACCGTCTGCGCCGGGAGCTCCTTGAGCCGGGCCAGCGACGAGTAGCCGGTGCCGAAGTCGTCGACGGCGAAGCGGACACCGCGGTGCACGAGCTCGCTCATCGCGTCCAGCGCGGGGCGCGGCAGCGCGACCAGGCTGGTCTCGACGAGCTCGAGCACCAGCTGGTTCCACGGCAGCCCGGCACCCTCCACGATCGCGGTGACGTCGGCCAGGAACGACGGGTCGGCGGGCAGCAGCCCGGCCAGGTTCACCGCGACGGCGACGGCCTGACCGGTCCGGGGCCAGGTCGCGGCCTCGGTGACCGCGGAGCGCAGCACCCACAGGTCCAGCTCGCGCTGCAGGCCGCCGCGCTGGGCGACCGGCAGGAACTCACCGGGCGAGACCTCGCCGTGCACCGGGTGCGACCAGCGCAGCAGCGACTCGGCGGACAGCACGGTGCCGTCCGGCGCGACGACCGGCTGGTACTCCAGGCGCAGCGCGTCGCCCTCGATCGCGGCGCGCAGCTCGGCCTCCAGCTCCAGCTGGCGGCGCGCCGGCGCGACGGCGCCGCGGTCGGCGACGGCGACCGTGCCGCGTCCGCGCTGCTTGGCCTCGCGCACCGCGACCTCGGCCGAGCGCAGCAGGTCGTCGCCGCGGGGGCCGCGGGCGTCGGCGTGCGGGCCGGTCAGCGCGGCATCCCGCCCGGCGACGCCGACCGAGGCGGTCAGCGTGATCGGCCTCCCGGCCACGGTGACCTCCCCACGCAGCAGCTCGGCGACGACGGCGGCGAGCGCCTGCGGTCCGCCGACCTCGTCGACGTCGGCGCAGACCACCGCGAACTCGTCGGCCGACAGCCGCCCGGCCGTGCAGTGGTACGGCAGCTCGCGCTGCAGCCGCCCCGCCAGCTCGATGAGCAGCAGGTCACCGGCGTCGTGGCCGAGGCCGGTGTTGACGCGGGAGAAGTCGTCGACGTCACCGCAGACGACGGCGACCCGGTCGGCGTCCGGACCGGCCAGCAGCCGGTCGGCGAGCTCCAGCAGCCCGGCCCGGTTGGGCAGCCGGGTCAGCGGGTCGACGGTGTCGGCCTCGCGCAGCACGTCGGCGGCGCGGCGGCGCTCCCCCACGTCGGTGACGACGAGCAGCCAGAACGGGCGGCCGTCGTCGGAGGGGGCGGCGTTGACCACGACCTCGCAGTCGACCCTGGTGCCGTCGGCCCGCAGCAGCGGCAGCGACTCGATCCGGTAGGTCGGCTCGGGGTGCGACGGGTCGCGCAGCCAGTCCGGCAGCCCCCCGCGCCGGTCGGACCCGGGCTCGGCGGACAGGCTGCGTGCCGGGACCCCGCGCAGGGTCTCCAGATCGGCGTCGAGCAGCTGGCACAGCGCCGGGTTGGCGTCGACGATCCGGCCACGCCCGTCGAGCATCGCGACGCCGGTGGTGATCGCGGCGACGAGGTCGGCGAACCGCTGCCCGGAACGCTGCGCGCGGGACTCGGCGCGGCGCCGGTCGGAGACGTCCTGCACGGTCCCGATCAGGCGCAGCGGTGCGCCGCCGGGCGTGCGGTCGATCCGGGTGCGGCACGACAGCACCGCGCCGCCCTCGGGGCGGATCTCGGAACTGTGCGCGGTGGTGGGCTCCGGCGCGGCCTCCGGGCCGCGGCGCAGCATCCGGCAGACCCGCTCGACCTGCTCGCCCTCGATGGGGCCGTCCGGGCCGTCGGGGCGCACGCCCAGCGCGCGGTAGAGCTCGACGAGCCCCTCGCTGCGGGTCAGCGTCCCGGCCTGCAGGTCGAAGGTCCAGGTGCCGGAGCGGGTGGCGCGCTCGAGGTCGAGCGCGGGTGCCTCGTCCGACGGCGCGGGCGCGGCGTCGGGGAACGGGGTGAGCAGCACGACGGTGCGGTCGCCGGGCTGGTTCCAGCGGACGACCTTGACCCGGGCCAGCCGGCGGTCGGCGCGGACCAGGCGGGCGTCGGAGTCCGGGCCGACGAGCAGCTGCGGGAGCCGCATGCCTGTCGGGTCGGCGGAGCCGGCGAGGCGACGGAGCGCGGCGTTGGTGTGGACGACGACGCCCCCGGCGTCGCAGACCAGCGCGGGCGAGGGCGGGAGCTGCACCGCGGAGTGGTCGGCGCCGTCGGTGCCCGTGGACCCGGCGGTCCCCGGACCGGGACCCGCGGCGGTGTCCGACGGGGCCGCACCGGGCGGGCGCGGTGCACCGGGGAGCCGCCGGGCCATGCCGAACGGCGGCTCCCCGAAGCCCGCGCCGGAGATCTCGGCGTCCGGCGCGGCCGCGGCGTTCAGGGCCTCCGCCGGGGCGAGGAGCTGCTCGTCGTCGGGACCGGGCCGGGTGCGACCCGCCGGGGTGCCGCCGGGACCGGCGAAGGCCCGGGCGAGGTCACCGGCCAGGCCGGGGTCACGATCCCGGTCCCGGCGGACACCCGGTGCCTGCTCCGCGCGTCCACCGGCCGGTTCTCCGACCGATGCACCCGGACGGTGTCCCGCCCGCGACTCCTGCTCCGACACGCCCGCCTCCGTTCCGTTCGGCAGCTCCGTCGGGAACAACGAGCCACCGTGCCGGGCGATCCGGGCGGGTAGACCGATCGAGCCACCCGATACAGCGAGTGATGAGGCCGTTCGGCCCAATGCCGCTGCTCCGCCCGTCACTCACGGGTGGTGACAGGTAGTCGTCGGAGGGTGAAGGGTGTGGCGCGCTCGGCGAGCGGTGGCAACCGATCCGACCGTGCGTGGTCGACCGCTCACAGCGCACCGTGCCGTTCGGCGCAGACCCCGATTGCACACGTTTCGTAACCGGGGTTATGGACGCCCGACGGCCGGCGGTCAGACGGGCGTCGCCGCGGCGCGGGCCACCGCCGCGGCGACGGCCGGGGCCACCCGCGGGTCGAACGGGCCCGGCACGATCTTCTGCGGGGACAGCTCGTCGGCCACGACGTCGGCGATGGCCCGCGCGGCCGCGATCTTCATGTCGTCGGTGATGCGGCGGGCGTGCGCGTCGAGGGCACCGCGGAAGATCCCCGGGAAGGCCAGCACGTTGTTGATCTGGTTCGGGAAGTCGCTGCGGCCGGTCGCGACGATCGCGGCGTGCCGGGCCGCGACCTCCGGGTGCACCTCGGGATCGGGGTTGGACAGCGCGAAGACCATGCCCTCCGGGGCCATCGTGGCCAGCAGCTCCTCGGGCAGCGTGGCGCTGGAGAGCCCGACGAACACGTCCGCACCGGCCAGTGCCTCGGCGACCCCGCCGGTGACCCCGCGCGGGTTGGTGACGGCGGCCAGGGCGGCCTTCTCCCCGCCACGTCCGGCGTCGACGACCCCGCGCGAGTCCAGCAGGACGACGTCCGAGGCGCCCGCGGTCAGCAGGATGCGGGCGCAGGCGATGCCGGCAGCACCGGCCCCCGAGATCACGATGCGCAGGTCCGACAGCGAGCGGTCCTGCACCCGGCAGGCGCCGTCGACGGCGGCGAGCAGCACCACGGCGGTGCCGTGCTGGTCGTCGTGCATGACCGGGCAGTCCAGCGCCTCGACCAGGCGCCGCTCCAGCTCGAAGCAGCGCGGCGCGGCGACGTCCTCGAGGTTGACCGCACCGAAGGTCGGTCGCAGCCGCACCAGGGTCTCCACGATCTCGTCGACGTCGGTGGTGTCGAGGACCAGCGGGATCGAGTCGAGCCCGGCGAAGGACTTGAACAGCGCCGACTTGCCCTCCATCACCGGCAGCGACGCGCGCGGCCCGATGTCACCGAGGCCGAGCACCGCGGTGCCGTCGCTGACGACGGCGACCAGCCGGTGCGCCCAGGTGTAGCGGGCGGCCAGCGAGGCGTCGTCGGCGATGGCGCGGCAGACGTCGGCGACGCCGGGGGTGTAGGCGATGGACAGGTCGCGCTCGTCGGCCAGCGGCGCGGTCAGGCCGGTGGCGAGCTTGCCGCCCTCGTGCGCGCCGAACACCTCGTGCCGGTCGGGGGCGGAGCGCGTGGTCGGGTCCTGGGCGAGCGTCATGGGAGAACTCCACGGGTGGTGCGGTACGAGAGCGGCGCACGGACGCGCCTGCCGTCGCACCGGGCGTCGCGGGTTGACGTCGACCTGCTCGCGGTGCCGGACGGCCATCCCGCCCGCCACGCCGGGATAGGGGCGCCGCGCCGGGACGAGCTGTCGGATCTGGCGGCGAGTCTAACCGGGCGCGCGCCGGGAACCGGCCACCCGGCACGTCCGGAGTGGCCACCCGCACACCGACGGGCGTCCGGCGCCGGTCCCCGGCGGTGCACCGGGTCGGCGCAGCAGGTCAGCGCAGCGGGGCCGGGGTGAGGTCGGGCAGCGGCAGCGCGGGCAGCGACGGGCCGGTGGGCAGCTCGGTCAGCGGCAGCACGCCCGGGGTGAACGGGACCCGCCCGGGGACGACCTCCAGCGCGCCGACGACGCCGTAGCGCTCGGCGTAGGCCAGCGCGCGGGCGATGTCGGTGACCCCGTTGGTGTTGGTCGGCAGCATCAGGCTCGACAGCAGCCCGAACGCACGGCCGCGCGCGTCGAGGTAGCCCGAGCCCGAGTCGCCCGGGACCCCCGGCGGCGTGGTGGAGACGACGTGGGTGCGCGGCCCCTCCGGCTGCCCGAGGCTCAGCCCCTGCTTGTACGGCGTCGCCACGAGCTGGTTGGGCTGGTAGCTGTAGACCTTCTCCCCCTGTTCGGTGCCGTCGGTGTCGAGCCCGGTCGGGCCGCCGAAGCCGGGGACCGTGGGGTCGGCGACGGCGACGGCCGCCGGGTCGAGGCGGATCAGCGACAGGTCGTTGTAGAGGCACAGCTGCGGGTCGCTCTCCCCGCGGTCCTGCATGACCGCCCAGGAGTTGTAGGCGACCCGTCCGGTGTAGTTCCTGCCGTCGCGGCCGCGGATGCCGACCTCGATGCCCTCCGGCATGACCGGCTCGCTGCAGCCGTCCACCGAGGACATCGCGTCCTCGCCCGCCATGCAGTGCGCGGCCGCGCCCAGGTAGAGCGCCCCGGCGGGCGCTGCCTGGTGCTCGGCGCCGTCGGCCCCGTCCCGGTGTCCGTCCTGCGCGGCGGCCGGGGTGTAGAGGAAGTTGGCGGTGCACAGCTCGGCCCCGCCGGTGACCGGGGTGGCGATCTGCACGCCGGGGCCGATCGCGCCCGCCTGCACCGCCGGGGCGGACGGCGCGGCCACCGCGGTGCCCGCGGCGGCGGGCGCGGTCAGCGCGACGGCGACCGCGAGGCCGGCCGCGGCGGCGATCCCGGCGATGCGCCGCCGCGCGGGGCGGTGGGAGAACTGCGACGACATGACGCTCCTCGGCTCGTGGTCCGCCACGGATCTCAGCCGAACCGGCCACCCTGCGGGTACGGCGCGCCCGGCGGACTCCCCGGTCGGGGAGCGATCCGACCCGACCGGGTGACGTGATCACCGCGAGCGTCCCGCAGCGTCCGCGACTAGCGTCGCCGCACGTGAGCACCGACGCCGATCCCGAGGGACGGATCCTCCTGCTGCGCCACGGCGAGACCGAGTGGTCGCGCACCGGGAAGCACACCGGCCGCACCGACGTCCCGCTGACCGACCAGGGCCGGGTCGCCGCCCGCCGGGTGCGCACCGCGCTGGCCCTGGTCCGCCACGACGCCCCGCCCGCCCGGGTCCTCTGTTCCCCGCGCTCGCGCGCGCGGGACACCGCCGAGCTGGCCGGGCTGCGGGTGGACGCGGTCGACGACCGGCTCGTCGAGTGGGACTACGGCGACAACGAGGGCCGGACCACGCCGCAGATCCGCGAGTCCCTGCCGGGCTGGACGATCTGGGACGGGCCGTGGCCCGGCGGTGAGACCCCCGACGACGTCGCGGCCCGCGCCGACGCCGTGCTCGCCGACGCACGCGCCCTGCTCGGCGACGGCGACGTCGTGCTCGTGGGGCACGGCCACTTCTCGCGGGTGCTGACGGCGCGCTGGATCGGGTTGCCCGCGAGTGGCGGGGTGCACTTCCGCATGGACCCGGCCGGGGTCAGCGTGCTGGGGTTCGAGCGCGGGGTCCCCCGCCTCGACCACGTCAACCAGCGCCCCACCCCCGCGGAGGACCAGTGAGCGTCCGGACGGCCACCCCCGACGACGTGCCGGTGATGGTCCGGCTCGTGCACGAGCTGGCCGACTACGAGAAGGCCGCGGACGAGTGCGGGCTGACCGAGGAGCAGCTGCACGCCGCGCTGTTCGGCCCCGACCCGTCGGCCGGGGCCCTGGTCGCCACCGGCGCCGACGGCGCGGTCGTCGGCACGGCCATCTGGTTCCGGACCTTCTCCACCTGGGAGGGCGTCGCCGGGATCCACCTGGAGGACCTCTACGTGACCCCCGCCGCCCGCGGCGGCGGGCACGGCGCGGCCCTGCTCGCCGAGCTGGCCGCCGAGGTGGCCCGGCGCGGCTGGAAGCGCCTGGAGTGGAACGTGCTGGACTGGAACACCCCGGCCATCGGCTTCTACCGCTCCGTCGGCGCGGTGCCGAACGAGGGATGGACCACCTACCGGCTCACCGGCGACCCACTCGTCGCGCTGGCCGGGCGGGCCGGGCGCTAGTCCTCGGGGTACTCGTCGCCCATCGACCAGCGGCGGGACTGCTCGCTGATCAGCATCAGGAACGTGAACAGCACGAACAGGCCGCAGACGATGCCCCACACCAGCTGCCGGCTGGGGCCCAGCGCGTAGTAGATGACCGGGAACAACAGGAGTTGCACGACGATCGCCGGCGTGCGGCAGCCGTGCACCCCGCGGACCAGCCCGTAGCCGACACCGGCCACGGCGGCCGCCATGAGCACGAAGATCCCGGCCTCGGCGAGCCCGTAGTAGAGGCGTGCGCCACCGGCCTCCAGGGCGCGCACGCCGAGCACGACCGCGAGGACGGCGCCGACGAGCCCCTGCGCCGCGACGAGCACCCCCGCCACCCGCACGTTCTCCGGCGGTCGCTCCCGCGTCGCGGGGCGGGCGTCACGGTCATCGGCCACCTCGCGAGGATAGGCCGCCCGGCGTGACGGCCACCGCCGGGCGGCCGACGGACCGCCCGGTGCGCGGTCGATACAGTCGGCCCGTGCGCGCGCTGCTCGTGGTCAACCCTCAGGCCACGTCCACCACCGCCGCCGGCCGGGACGTGCTGACCAAGGCCCTGGCCAGCGAGCTGAAGCTCGACGTCCTGCAGACCCGCTACCGGGGCCACGCGGCCGAGGCGACCGCGGCGGCCGTGGCGGACGGCGTCGAGCTCGTCGTGGCGCTCGGGGGCGACGGCACGGTCAACGAGGTCGTCAACGGGCTCCTGGCCGCGCAGACCGGCTCGGGCAGCGGCGCCCCGCGGCCGGACCCGGACGCCACGGCGATGCTCGCAGTGGTCCCCGGCGGCTCGGCGAACGTCTTCGCCCGCGCCCTGGACATGCCGCGCGACCCGGTCGAGGCGACCGGGCACGTGCTCACCGCGCTGGCCCGGCGACGACGACGGCTGGTCGGCCTGGGCTGGGCCGACGACCGCTGGTTCACCTTCAACGCCGGCATGGGCTGGGACGCCGAGGTCGTGGCCGCGGTGGAGCGCGCCCGCGCGCAGGGCCACGAGGCCAGCCCCGGCCGCTACGCGCTGACCGCGATCGCCCAGTACCTCGCGCAGCTGCGCCGGCCGCCGTCGATGACGGTGGAGCTGCCCGACGCGGCGCCGCTGACCGGGGTGCGGCTGGCGTTCGTCTCCAACACCGACCCGTGGACCTTCCTGTCCGGCCGCGCGGTGCGGACCAACCCCCGCTCGTCGTTCGGCAGCGGGCTGGGGCTGTTCGCCCTCACCGGGCTGAGCCCGCGGACGATCGCCTCGACCCTGCGCCAGATCCTGGCCGCCGACGGCGACCCTCACGGGCGGCACATCGTCCGGCACGACGCGGTCGGCCGGGTGCGGATCACTTCGGAACAGCCCCTCGCGCTCCAGCTCGACGGCGACCACCTCGGAATGCGCACCGACGTGGAATTCCTGAGCGTGCCCGGAGCGTTACGCGTCGTCGTGTGAGACGGACGGTTCGTCGCTCATCGTGCGGGCGCTCTCACACGCTGGAGTGAGCTACCCCGCCATTCACCGATGTGAGCGGACCGTCGGTCCCGTTGGGGCTTACACCAGGCCAAACCCGTGATCCAAGGTGGTCCTACGCAAGCGAGGCCACGAGCAGCGCCGCTCGTGGAGGTTCCGTCCCACCGGGCCGGGCCCCTCACTCAGAGGGTGTCCGGGTCGACACCGTTTTCGGGTGGCCGATTCCGCGTGGGACAGGGACACTGGATCGTGGAACCGGCCCAGGGCGGCTCGAAGTCCCGGGCACAGGTCTGTCTGCGTGCGTTCCCTATGAGGGCGCTCACGTATCCCGCGAGCAGTTCCCCATTGAGGACCGTGGTGGCTCGTGAAAGTATCACAAGCTGCGAAACATGCACGTAACATCAGCGCACAGACGATCGGCGCGACCCCGATCGCGCACCAGAGGAGAAAGTGATCATGGACTGGCGTCACGACGCGATCTGCCGCGACGAGGACCCGGAGCTGTTCTTCCCGGTCGGCACCAGCGGCCCCGCCCTGATGCAGATCGCGGAGGCCAAGAGCGTGTGCCGGCGTTGCCCGGTCACCGAGTCGTGCCTGCAGTGGGCCCTCGAGTCCGGCCAGGACGCGGGTGTCTGGGGCGGCATGAGCGAGGACGAGCGGCGCGCCCTGAAACGGCGCAGCACCCGTCCGCGCGCTCGCACCGCGTAGGCAGCCGCCTCCGGGCACTCGCCCGGACCACGGCAAGAACAGCTGTCCCGGGAACAGTCGCTTCGCGCGCCTCGGGCAGTAGCTCCGAGAAGTAGAAGAAGTAGCTCCCCGACCTCGGGCCCGTAGCCGGACGCCACCGGCCACGGGCCCGAGGTGCGTTCGGGGTGATCTGCCACCCCGGTGTGACGGTCGACCACGGTACCGGCGCGACCACGGCACCGGGATCAACGGTCACGGGACGAGCGTATCCGGTGCCCTCCGGGCCCTCTCCCACGCCCCGGGTCACCGGGAGTGACCGGGATCGGTCGTCCGCCGCACCGCAGCGACCGCCCGGGGACGACGGGCGGCGGAACCGTTGCCCCGCCGCCCTCCCATCCCCTGTCCTCAGGAGCCGCCGAGCGGTACCCGGACCACGGCCACCGTGCCGCCGCCCTCCCGGGCCCGCACCTCGATCGTCGCCTCCAGCTCGGAGGTCAGCAGGGTCCGCACGATCTGCAGCCCCAGCCCCTTGGACTTCTCGAAGTCCAAGTCGGCCGGCATCCCGTGGCCGTCGTCGGCCACCGACACCTCCAGCCGGCTCGCCGAGCGCACCGGGCTGACGACCACCTCCCCCGCCGTACCGGGGTCGTAGGCGTGCGCCAGCGCGTTGTGCGTCAGCTCGGCCAGGACCAGCACCAGCGGGGTCGCCTTCGCCGCGGGCAGCGCCCCGAAACCGGGGTCGACGCGTACCCGGGCACGGGACTCGGTCGTCGCGCCGTCGCGGATGGCGGGCAGCACCTTCGGCAGCAGCTCGTCGAGCTCGACGACCTCGGCGACGGAGTAGGCCAGGGCCTCGTGCACGTGCGCGATGGAGGTGACCCGGCGGACCGACTCCTCCAGCGCGCGACCGGCCTCCGGGTGCTCGCTGCGCCGGGCCTGCATCCGCAGCAGCGCCGCGACCGTCTGCAGGTTGTTCTTCACCCGGTGGTGGATCTCGCGGATGGTGGCGTCCTTGCTCATCAACGCCGCGTCCCGGCGGCGCAGGTCGGTCACGTCCCGGACCAGCACCAGCGCGCCCGCCGCGTCGCCGCGGGGGCGCAGCGGCAGTGCGCGCACGAGCATCGTCGCCCGACGGCCCTTGATCTCCATCCGGGTGGACGGGACGCCGTCGAGTGCCTCGTTGATCCGGCCCGCGACGTCCTTCGCGTCGAACGGGTCCAGCACCAGCGCCTTGGTGACCGTCGCGAGGTCGGCCCCGGCGACGTCGCTGGCGTGGCCCATGCGGTGGTACGCCGACAGCGCGTTCGGGCTGGCGTAGGCCACGTTGCCGTGCACGTCGAGGCGGACCAGGCCGTCCCCCGCACGCGGGCTGCCCTCGGCCGAGCCGGGCGGACCCGACTGCGGCGGGAACGTCCCGTCCACGATCATCTGGCACAGGTCCGAGGCGCTGCCGAGGTAGGCGATCTCCAGCGGGCTCGGGACGCGCGGGGTGGACAGGTTGGTGTCGCGGGACAGCACCGCCACCGTGCGGCCCTTGAACCGCACCGGGATGGTCTCCCGCCGCACCGGCACCTCCAGGTGCCAGCGCGGGTCGTCGTCGCGGCAGATCCGGCCCTCCAGCACCGCCCGGCGCAGCTGGCCGACCTCCACCGGCACCGCCCGGCGTCCGACGACGTCGTCCGGGTGGGCGGTCGGCGCGGTGGTGGGCCGGGCCTGGGCGACGCACAGGAACTGCGCGGTCGCCGCCCGGGAGGCACCGCCGGTCCCCGCGTGGAGGTCGTCCAGCGGCACCCACAGCAGGAAGTCGGCGAAGGACATGTCGGCCAACAACTGCCACTCACCGACCACGCGCTGGAGGTGATCGGCGGTCTCGCCGTCCATCGTCGTGTGCTCGGCGAGCAGCTCGCTCAGCGTGGTCACGATCGCCCATCCCATCACATGCGAGAATCGCCCCTACCAAGCTCCCGCGGCACCACCGCGGAACCGTGACCCGGACGGGAAGGAGGGTCGAGATGTCCAAGCGTGCACGCAAGCGCCGTGACCGTGCCAAGAAGGGCGCCAACCACGGCAAGAAGCCGAACTGCTGAGCTCGGCGACACCGACGCGAGAGGGCGGGCACCCCGATGGGAGTGCCCGCCCTCTCGCGTGTGGCCGGTCAGCCGCTGCGGTACTCGGTGCGCTGGTGCGACACGGAGACGCTGGTGCCCTCCGGGCCGCTCTCCACGGTCACCTGGGCCTGCTCGAGCACCGCGGAGCGGATCTGGGACCGCAGCCGGTCCTTGAGCCCGGCCGGGGCCGCCTCACCGCCGCACTTGCGGGCCAGCAGCGCCTTCAGCTTCTCGTCGATGCCGTACTCGGCCAGGCAGGGCCCGCACTCGTCCAGGTGCTGCTGGAGCAGGCGTCGCCGCTCCTGGTCGCACTCGTGGTCGAGGAACAGCCACACCTCCGCCAGCACCTCGCTGCACCCGGTGTTCGCGGGCGGGTCCTGGATCATGGGGTTGCGCTCGAGCGGTGCGCCCGAGCCCTCGGCGGCGCTCACGATGCCGTCACCTCCCGGTCCCCGGTCGCGCCGGCGCCCCCGTCGCGGACGAAGCCGCGCTCACGGGCGACGTCGGTCAGCATGTCCCGCAGCTGGCGCCGGCCGCGGTGCAGCCGCGACATCACGGTGCCGATCGGGGTGCCCATGATCTCGGCGATCTCCTTGTAGGCGAACCCCTCGACGTCGGCGAGGTAGACCGCCATGCGGAAGTCCTCCGGCAGGCCCTGCAGGGCCTCCTTGACGTCGCTGTCGGGCAGCGCGTCGAGCGCCTCCACCTCGGCCGAGCGCAGACCGGTCGAGCTGTGCTCACCGGCCTGGGCCAGCTGGTAGTCGGTGATCTCGTCGTCGGTCGGCGACTGCAGGGGCTGACGCTGCCGCTTCCGGTACCCGTTGATGTAGGTGTTGGTCAGGATCCGGTACAGCCACGCCTTGAGGTTGGTGCCGCGGCGGAACGACCCGAACGCCGAGTACGCCTTCAGGAACGTCTCCTGCACCAGGTCCTCGGCGTCGGCCGGGTTCCGGGTCATGCGCAGCGCCGCACCGTAGAGCTGGTCGAGCAGCGGCATCGCGTCGCGCTCGAAGCGGGCCGTGCGGTCGGAGACGCTCTCGTCCTCGGGCGCGCGGTTGCCGTCCTCGTCGGCCACACCGACCATGGCGGCGAGCTCCGCGGGATCGGTCCCTGCCGCACCCGTCTCCGGCTGGTCCGGCTCATCCGGCTGTACTGACAAAGGTTCCCTCTCCAGTGACACGAGTCGCGCGCCGGTGCGGGTCACCGGCACGACGGACGCGTCGGAGGGTACGCACCCCGGCCGCTCGCGGCCGTCCGGCGGCGCGGCCCCGGGCCTCTCCATCACTGATGTCGTCACCCCCGCAACAACGGTGCGGCGCCGGATCGCATTCCCGTAGGTTCTCCGTCACCCCCGGGTCGGGACCCCGGGACGAGGACGGGAGGACACCGACGATGGCGGGCAGGGGCACCCCGGCGACGGCACTGCTGAGCAAGCGTGGGGTGGCGCACGAGCTGCACACCTACACCCACCACGACGGCGCGGGCTACGGCGAGGAGGCCGCCGCCGTCATGGGGCAGGACCCGCGACGGGTGTTCAAGACCCTCGTCGCACTCGTCGACGGGACCATGACCGTCGGGATCGTGCCGGTGTCGGCCCAGCTGGACCTCAAGGCGCTGGCCGCCGCCGCGGGCGGGAAGAAGGCCGTCATGGCCGACGTCGCCGACGCCGAGCGGACCACCGGCTACGTCGCGGGCGGCATCTCCCCGCTGGGCCAGCGTCGGCGGTTGCCGACGGTCCTGGACGTCTCCGCGCAGGAGCACCCGACGGTGTTCTGCTCCGGGGGCAGGCGCGGCCTGGAGATCGAGCTCGCCCCGGCGGACCTGGTGGCACTCACCGGCGCCGTCGTCGCACCGATCGCGACCGGCTGACCGCAGGGGTCACACGGACGGGTCCGATCCGGGCTCCACGCCAGTAGGGTCGGCCACCGACGGCCCCGGACCGCCGTCGGCACCGTCGAGACGAGCAACGGGGAGCACGCGTGGACCGACCGGAATGGGCGCCCGACGAGGTGGACATGACCAGCCCGAGCGTCGCCCGGGTCTACGACTACTACCTGGGCGGGTCGCACAACTTCGAGGTCGACCGTGCCTTCGCCGACCGGGTGCTCGACGCGCTGCCCGAGATGGCGGCCGTCGCGCAGGCCAACCGGGCGTTCCTGCGCCGGGCCGTGCACCACCTGTGCGCGCAGGGGATCCGCCAGTTCCTCGACCTCGGCTCGGGCATCCCGACCGTCGGCAACGTGCACGAGGTCGCGGCGACCGCCTGCGACGACGCCCGGGTGCTCTACGTCGACAACGACCCGATCGCCGTCGCGCACAGCCGTGCGCTGCTCGATGACGACCCGTCGACGGCCGTCCTCGCCGCCGACCTGACCGACCCGCGACGGGTCCTCGACGACCCCCTGACCCGCAGCCACCTCGACCTGACGCAGCCGGTGGCGGTGCTGCTCGTCTCGGTGCTGCACTTCGTCCCGGACGAGGCCGACCCGGCCGGGATCATCGCCGCATACGCCGCCGCGACCGTCCCCGGCAGCCACTGTGGTCGTCAGCCACGCGAGTGACGAGG